>NZ_VXCP01000014.1 GCF_011355085.1 Pseudomonas akapageensis
CAACCATAGAATCTCCCACAGTGGATCTCCGTTGGCTCACAATTTTGTGAACGACATCTAACCCTGTGGGAGCGGGCTTGCCCGCGATGAGGCCCTCAGGGCCTCAATGCAGCTTCAAACGCGGCTCAGTCCCCCGCCCGATCCGACTCCCCAGCATCAACATCGCCGTCCGGAAAGTCCCATACAGCGCCATCTGGTGCATCCGGTACAGCGACACATAAAACATCCGCGCCAACCAGCCTTCCAGCATCACGCTACCGGTCAGGTTGCCCATCAGATTCCCCACCGCCGAAAAACTCGACAGGGAAATCAACGAGCCATAATCGCGATAACGGTACTCAGGCAGCGGCTTGCCCTCGATCCGCAGTTTCAGCGACTTGGCCAACAGGGACGCTTGCTGGTGCGCTGCTTGCGCACGAGGTGGCACATTTCGGTCGCTGCCCGGTTGCGGGCAGGCGGCGCAGTCGCCGAAGGCAAAGATATTTTCATCGCGGGTGGTCTGCAGCGTCGGCAACACCTGCAGCTGATTGATACGGTTGCTCTCCAGCCCATCGATCTCGGCCAGAAAGCCCGGCGCGCGAATACCGGCGGCCCAGACCTTCAAACTGGCCGGGATCACCTGACCACTGGCGGTCATCAGCGCATCAGCGGTCACTTCGCTGACCGCAGCGTTGGTCAACACGGTCACGCCGAGCTTTTCCAGGGTCTTGTGCACAGGCCCGCCAATGCGTTCGGGCAGGGCAGGGAGCACGCGTGGACCGGCTTCGATCAGGGTGATGCGCATGTTCTCCGGCTTGATCCGGCCCAAACCATAGGCGGCCAGTTCGTGGGCGGCGTGGTGCAGTTCGGCGGCCAGCTCGACCCCGGTAGCACCGGCGCCGACGATGGCCACGCTGATCTGCTCGCTGCCTTCGGTGTGGGCGGCGTGGGCGCGCAGGTAATGGTTGAGCAATTGTTGGTGGAAACGTTCGGCCTGCTTGCGGGTGTCGAGGAACAGGCAGTGTTCCGCAGCGCCACGGGTGCCGAAATCGTTGGTGGTACTGCCAACGGCAATCACCAGGCTGTCATAGCCCAGGGCGCGCGCAGGCACCAGCTCCTGGCCATTTTCATCCAGGGTCGCGGCGAGGAAGATCTGTTTGGAAGCGCGGTCGAGCCCACTCATGCGGCCGAGCTGAAACTCGAAATGATTCCATTTGGCCTGGGCCACATAGTTCAGTTCGTCTTCGGAGGAGTTCAGCGAGCCGGCAGCCACTTCGTGCAGCAGCGGTTTCCAGATATGGGTCAGGTTAGCGTCGACCAGTACCACACTGGCCGTGCCGCGCTTGCCCAGGGTCTTGCCCAGGCGGGTCGCCAATTCGAGGCCGCCAGCGCCCCCGCCAACGATGACAATACGGTGAGTCATGGAGATATCTCATAAGGTTTACGGAATCCGGGAATTGAGTGGCCGGCCGCGTGAACAGGCCGGATCGGGCGAGCGCAAGGCAGCTCATAGCACCAGGTGACTCAAGAGGCGGCTCAACAGGCCCAGACCGATCGTAACGGCTACCACCAGAACAAGGAGCAGCAAAGGCCGGAACGGCTTGCGCTCAACTTGATGCTGGGGGGCTCGCAGGTACTCATCGACGCGACGCTGGTCGTCGGGATTCAGGCGGCTGGTCATGGTGGCCTCGTTGATAGACGCTTCAGACTGTGGGAAAGCTACAGCGTTCACTGTAGTCGCACAACTGGGACCGCTCAGAGGCTGATGCCGACATCGAAAACAATGCTGCGTCCCAAATTGTTACGCAAAAAATCCGGGGCATCGGGGTGGGCGAACAACACCCGGGCAAAGGTCGGTCCGACCAGCGACAGAGAGCGCCAACCCTGGCGCAGGTATTCGGTCGGGGGCGGAAAGTGGCTGTTGAGATCCAGCACCTCACGCTTGAGGCTGGCGAAGGCAATGATGTCCAGTTCGGTCAGATCAAGCCCACGTTCCTTGTAGTTATGCGACTTTTTGCGCAGGGTCGGGGCCAATCGCTGCAGAAGTTCTTGCGCATTGATACGTCGAGGCTTGGCTTCGCGCCGCACCAACTGGCTGAGGGAGAAGGCGCTGCGGCGGCGCTGCAGTTCCTCGCGCCATTCATCATTCAGGCGTCGGCCTTCGTCGAGGACGAAAAACACCTCGAAGCAGGCATCGCGAAACAGGACGTCCGGCGGCTCCTGGCCGGCCGCGGTGAAGTCCTCGGCGCGATAGGGAATGTTCAAGCCTTGCAGCAGGCGCTCGCAGACCCAACGCTCGCGTTCCCATTTTCGAGCATTGGAGAGGAACGCATTGGCTTGTTCGGCCTGAATCGTGAGCAGGCGCAAAAAATCTGAGTCGTCCATGGGAACAAGCTTAGCGTTCAATTGTGAAGCTAAAGAATAAAGTCTGTCCCCAGGGCCGGTATCTGGTGTACGACGCAGCCCTCAGCCAAGGGTAGCGACGCTGCGCAGGATCAGGCGAACAAGCATGGTCTGGCGGGTGACGCCGGTTTTCGAGAAGGTGGAGCGCAGGTGCGCGCGCGCCGTGTTGCGACTGATGCCGAGCTCTTCCGAGGCTTCGTCGAGGGTCAAGCCATTGGCCAACAGCAGGGTCATTTGGGTTTCCGCCGGGGTCAGGTCGAAAAGTGCCCGGACGATCTCCTGTGGTGCACTGGATTCCTGCTCAGGATCGCTGATGAAGATGGCGACTGCCGGGCTTTGCTTGCCCTCGCTCCATTCGCTTGGCGGCACCGAGCGCACCACGATGCCCAGGTCGGCGAGCCCAGACGGGCGCTGCACGCGCATGGCCTCGACCACCGAAGGGTTGCTGCTTTTCTGCGACAGCAGGGCCTGCTTCACCAGGTTGCGAAACTGTTGGCTGTCCCGGGCTGTGCCGACCTGCAAGCCGTCGTTGACCAGCTTGATGCCGTCCTTTTGCTCCAGCAGGCGCTCGGCCAGGCGGTTCTTCTGCAGCACCTTGCCATCCTGATCGAGGATGATGGTACCCACCGCCAGTTGATCCACCGCGCCGGCGTACAGGTTGCGCTCGCTTTCCACGCGGTTGAGGTGGGTGTGCAGCACCACCGCGCGTTCCAGATGGGGCAGGAACAGGGTCAGCAGGTCCTTGTCGTCCTGGTTGAAGGGCGGATCGCTGCGTCCACGGCTGATGCGGATGCGGCACTGGGCACCGTCCTGGGTGTTGATGTCAGCGCCGAGCACATGGAACACATCGGCCGGCTCCAGGAAGTTCTTGTAGAACTCCGAGTTCAGCCAGTCGGGCATCGAGACGAACTCGATCAGGCTGACGACCTGGCGCTCAGGCAATCCGACAAAGGGGTCCAGGGAATAGAAATGCTGGTTATAAGAGGCCGTCACTTCCTCGGAGGAGCCCGAGGTCGTGATGCTCAGGCCATCCACCTGCTGGCTTGGCGGGCGCAGAATGAACGTGGCGTATTTGGACGCCAAGGCAATCTTGAGCTGGTCGAGGAAGGTCGTCCAGGGAACGTTCTCCAGCGGGCCCTGGTAGAGGGTGTCGAGCATTTCGCTGAACTGGTCGAATGTAAGGGAGTGCGCCATATGCAGGACATCTTCCGTCTTATTGTTATAAGGAGCTCGCCACAGGTTATGGGAAAAAGACCGTAAAGTTAACCATTCTGGCGACGGTTGGCAGTCGCCGTCCGAAGAGGCCGGTGAGAGGGCGACTCGACACCTGCCCTGTGGGAGCTGGCTTGCCAGCGATGACATCACCGTGGTGGTTCAGACAGACCGTGGCGTCTGAATCGCGGGCAAGTCGGATCGCCGCACCGCCGCTCCCACAGAATGGCCTAGGATACTTGCCGTCCGGGTCGCCTGATCATTGACGCGAGCCCCAATGAAGCTCATCCGCCAGGTCGCTTGGGCCGTATCCCCGAATCGTACACACGCGGGCGGTCCGTTTCCATCGCTGCCAGCGGCTCGCACTCCAGCAGGCCGGTCAGGCAGCGCCTGGCCAACGCTTGATATTCGGCAGTGCCGCGCTGTTTCCAGGCGATCTCCTGTTCGCCAAGCGCTCGCTTCACCTTGGCCGGTGACCCCATCACCAGGCTCTGCGGCGGGCACTCGAAGCCGGCCTTGACGAAGGCCGTAGCGGCGACAATACAGCGCTCCCCGATGCGCGCATTGTCCATTACCACCGCGTTCATCCCCACCAGTGCATCAGCGCCGATACGGCAGCCGTGCAGCACTGCGCCGTGCCCGATATGGCCGTGGCGTTCGACCACAGTGTCGCTGCCCGGGAAGCCGTGCATGACGCAAGTGTCCTGCAGGTTGACTCCCTCTTCCAGGATGATCCGCCCGAAGTCTCCGCGCAGCGCCGCGAGCGGGCCGACGTAGCAGCCGGGACCAACGATGACGTCACCAATCAGCACCGCGGTGGGGTGCACATAGGCGGTCGGATCGACCACCGGGGTCAGGCCATCAAGACTGTAGCAAGGCATCTTAGGGTCTCCGATCCTGAAGGGGGACGCGTTTTTTACGTGGGCTCACTCGGTGATCCGTATCGACACCCTCTGTCGCCACCGAACCGAAAATTGCAGCCCCGGTCAGCGAACCGGAGCAGCATCCGCCTGGGCTCAGAACTGCGTCGGCCGGATCTGGGCGTCGATGCCACCATCGACAAAGAGTTGGGCTCCATGGATGAAGCTGGCTTGCGGGCTGAGCAGGAACGCCACCACTGCCGCTATTTCACTCGGCTCGGCGTTGCGCCCCAGCGGCGAGACGTAGTCGCGGATCGCCTGGCCGAAGCGCGCATCCTGCATACCGGCCTGCAGCAGCGGCGTTTGGGTGGCCCCCGGGGCGATGCTATTGAGGCGCACGCCCATTTGGCCCCACTCCCGCGCACGGCGGCGCACTGCCACGGTGAGGGCATTCTTCGAGGCCGAATAGGCAAGGTAGCCAGCCTGGTCGCCAGCGGCCATCACGCCCTCGCCGACCTTCACCTCATCGCCGGCCTCGAAGGCCGCTGCCAGCGGATTGGTCTCCCAGTCGATACCCACCGAGGCGGTGGAGGAGATCACCACGACCGCCGGCGACTGGCCGCCGCGCAGCAGCGGCAGCAGGCCGTCGAGCAGTTCCACGGCACCGAAATAGTTGACCGAGCTGATCAGGCTCTCCGGTTTCACCTGCGGTCCCAGACCGGCGCACAGCACCATGCTGTCGAGGCGCCCCCCCAGGCGCTCATGCAACGCCTCCAACACTTGCTGGCGCCCCTCGGGGCTGGAAAGATCGCCATTGATGTCGGCATTGCGCAGATCCACACCCACCACCTCATGGCCGGCGCACTGGAGCAACTGACGGGTGGCGGCGCCGATTCCCGACGCGGAACCGGTTATCAAAGTGGTAGGCATTGTTTTACTCCAGGCTTGGGGAAAGTGCGCGCCCGTCCAGTGCCGGATGCGCCGGGAATCAGGACGCGGCACCCTGGCTGTTGAGCTGCGGATCACCGGGTTGTCCCAGCACGCAGGAGGTGCCGCCCGGGGTATACATCATCGCCACGCAGCGATTGCAGGCGGTGCAGATCGAGTCGCGGCTGATGCCCGACTGCAGCTTGTTGACATAGTCGTGTTCGGCAATCAGCACGCGCCCCATGGTCACGGCTTCAAAGCCCTCGGCCATCACCCGCTCGATCCCGGCCAGGCTCTTGGCCCCGCCCAGGTAGGCCAGCGGCATCTTCACTGCCTCTCGGACCTTGCGGGCATGCTCGAGCAGGTACAGCTCGCGGAAGTCTACCTTGGGTTCGATGAGGCTCTGGATGAACATGCCGGCGGCGACGATCGGGTTGCGGACGGTGACGCGGTTTTCCTTGGGAAAGGTGGAGCCGAATATAGTGCTCGTCGACTCGACGTTCATCCCCGCGCTCAACACCAGCAGGTGCGCGCCCTCACGTTCCAGGATACGGGCGATGGCGGCGCCGTCCTCGGCGGTATTGCCGGACCGCACGCCTTCGGTGATGCTGAACTTGCACACCACCGCCAGGTCCTTGCCCACCGCATCGAGTACCTTGCGCAACACCAGGCTGGGGAAGCGCAGGCGATTGTCCAGACTGCCGCCATACTGGTCGCGGCGCTTGTTGTACAACGGCGAGATGAACTGGCTGAGCAGATAGCCGTGGCCCATGTGCAGTTCAACCGCATCGAAGCCGGCCTCGCGAGCCAGTCGTGCACCGCGCACGAACTCATCGGCGACCCGCAGCATGTCGACCTCGGTCATCGCCTGTTTGCGGAACATGCCGCTGAGGATGCCGACCTTGTTGAAGCCGCCGCTGGCGGACAGCGGGCGCGCGGTCTGCTGTGGCGGCAGGAAGGTGAAGCAGCCGCCGTGGGTGATCTGTGCCGACGCTGCGGCGCCATGGCGATGCACGGCATCGGTGAGCACGCGCAGGTGCGCAAGGTTATCCCGGTCGAGGACGATCTGGTTCGGCAGCGTGCGGCCATCCGGGCTGACGGCACAGTAGGCCAGCGTGGTCATGCCCACGCCACCCGCAGCGATGTCGCCATGGAACTTGGCCAGCTGTTTGCTCGGAATGCCGCTTGGGGACATGCCCTCGTTGGTGGCGGACTTGATGAAACGGTTACGCAGTGTCAGCGGGCCGATGGTCAGCGGGCTGAAGGGGGACGGCGCAATGGCCTGAACGTTGTTGTTCTGCATGGCTAACCCTTTGTTGTTCTAATTGTCAGTGCAGCGGTTACTGCCCAGGTCGAAAACCAACAACGCCAGCAGCCTGGCGTGCCCAGGAAATGGCAGGATTGTTCTCCGTCCTTCCCGGTAGCCACATCGTCCAACAGGACTAGGGGCGGGGACGGTGGCGGTGGCGCTTTGGTGCAGTGCGCAATCCACTAGCTGCCGGTGAAAGGTCGGTCTACCCCTGACTACCCGAGGGTCGCTACGCTGCGCAGGATCAACCGCACCAGCACGGTCTGGCGCGTCACCCCGGTCTTGGAGAAGATCGATCGCAAGTGTGCTCGGGCGGTGTTTCGGCTGATATCCAATTCTTCCGAGGCTTCATCCAGGGTAAGTCCATTGGCCAATAGCATCGCCAGGTTGGTTTCAGCTGGTGTGAGGTCAAACAGTGCACCGACGATCTCTTTAGGAGCACTGGATGGCTGACCTTTCGCTCCTGGCGTGGGGTGCTGTGCGTGATCGTGCCACTGGTGCTGGTGACCATTCTTTGTAACGCACTAATGGCCCTGCTCGGCATCGGCCTGAAGGTCGCCACCCTGCCGGTGATCGCACTGGGCGTGGGCGTCGGCGTGGATTACGGGGTGTACCTCTACGAGCACATGCAGCACGAGATACGCCACGGCCTGGCCCTGCGCGAGGCGTTCTACCAGGCCATGCGCCAGCGAGGCACTGCCGCGGTATTCACCGCCCTGACCATGTCCATCGGCGTCGGCACCTGGGCTTTTTCCGCACTCAAGTTCCAGGCGGACATGGGCGTGCTGCTGGCGTTCATGTTTCTGGTCAACGTGCTCGGGGCGATCTTCCTGTTGCCTGCACTGGCTGTCTGGCTGGGCGTGGGTGCAGCGCCTCGACGGCTCGGCACCGATTGTTCGGCGATTCCCCTGGAGCTTCGCGCCGGTTGACCCGTAGCGACGATAAACGACGGCCAGGCTCTCGCCCGACTGCGGGTGAAGAGTCTCGGCCGATAACAATTCCGGATCAGAGTTTTGATATGTCGCGATTACAAAAGATGGGCGAGGAGCTGGAAATCGACGCTGCATCGGCGAACTTTTCCGCTCGGACAATCTGTGCATCGGCCAGCCAGCACCAGCGCCAGGGCTGGGCCATTGCCCTGAGTGGCATTGGCGTTGGCGCCTCGACCTATGTGCCGGCCATCACCATCGCCACGCGCTGGATCGCGCTTGAGCGGCAGGGGCTGGCCTTCGGCATCCTGCTTGCCGGAGCTTCCACGGGCGCCATCATCTTCCCCATGCTCCTGACCGACATCATCGCGGCCGTCGGTTGGCGAAGCGCCATGCAGGCTATCGCCGGCATGATTTTCCTGGTCTGCGTGCCATTGCTGTTGTGGGCCGCGCGCATGCCCGCAGTCCCATCGATCGCGAACCACCTCCCGGCGGACCTGCCCGATGGCCACGGCATTGCCCAGGCATTGCGCATGCCGCGTTACTGGTTGTGGATTGCCATGCAGATGCTCCTGACGCTGAGCAGCGTCGGTATCTTCATCGCCCTGGTGCCCTGTCTGGTGTCGGCCGGTTACTCGGCACAGCACGCTGCGGCCTTTCTCGCCGGCACCGCCACTGCGGCGCTGGTCGGCAATTTTCTCTTCGGTATGTTGAGTGACCACTGGGGCGCCAAGTCGATCTTGCTGATCGGTACGATCATCGGTGTCGCGGGTATTCTTTGCCTCCTGGCGGCGGCTGATCCAGCGTTGGGGTTGGCAGCAATCACGCTCTTTGCCCTGAGCTGGGGCAGTACCTTCAACCTGGTCAACCAATTCTCGCCCTTGCTGCTGGTGGAGGCGATGGGGCAGCGCAATTTCGGCAGCCTGCTCGGCATCGGCAATCTGATCGCGGGCCTGGGCTCCGCGTTCAGTCCGGCAGCCGTCGGCTATCTTGTCGACGCCACCCACACCTATACCCTGGCCCTGTGGCTATGCGCCGCCCTGGCAGTCGCCGCGTTGATACCCATTGCCTTGCAGTACCGCCGCGGCTCTTGAACGCCAGTGGGGATCAACCCGCCAGTTTTATTGCAAGCTCAGCGACGTGTTTGCCCTGGAAGCGCGCGATATCCAGTTCATTCTGTGAAGGTTGCCGTTTGCCGTCGGCACCTGCCAGGGTCGTTGCGCCATAGGGCGTACCGCCGGTGATTTCAGTCATGTTGGTCAACCCTGCGCAGGTGTACGGCACACCCACGATGACCATTCCTTGATGCAGCAGTGTGCTGTGGAATGACGTAATGGTGGTTTCCTGGCCACCGTGCTGGGTTCCGGTCGAAGAAAAAACGCTGCCGATTTTCCCGACGAGCGCGCCTTTCATCCACAGTCCGCCCGTCTGGTCGAGAAAGGTGCGCATCTGTCCGGCCATGTTGCCAAAGCGCGTCGGCGTGCCAAAGATGATGGCATCGTAATCGGCCAGTTCGGCAGGCGTTGCCACGGGTGCCTTTTGGTCGACCTTGACGCCGATGGCCGCCAATTGATCGGCCGGGATGGTTTCGGCGACACGCTTGAGCGTCACATCGGTGCCTGGGACGGACTTTGCGCCTTCGACGACGGCATTGGCCATTGTTTCGATATGGCCGTACATCGAGTAATAGAGAACCAGTACTTTTGCCATGATTGATGTCCTGGGTTGGGAGGCGACTTTGCGCAACTAACACTAGCAGCCACTCAAGTCCACCGTCAGGGCAGTGGTCGGACGCGTGCAACAAAGCAGGATGGCGCCGCCTGCCGGGGTATCCAGCGGCTCTTCGAAATATTCGACCGAACCTTCGCGCAGGCTCACCTGACAGGTGTTGCACAGGCCGGCGCGGCAATTGAAGGACGGGCTCAGGCCGGCCTGTTCGGCGAGATCGAGCAGCGAATGGCAATTCCGATCCCAGGCCACACGGGTGCCTGAGGGCAGAAAGTGCACGGTCAGGGCACTGTCTGTCGGGCTGGTTACAGTCGTTGGCGCAACGGCTGGCGGCTCGGGCATGACGTCGTCTTCTTCGAGGATGGTCGCGGGGCCGAAGAACTCGTAATGAATGCGTTCGCGGGCGATCCCGAGGCTGCGTAGCAGACGCCAGTTCGCTTGCATGAAGGGGCGCGGGCCGCACAGGTAGATGTCATAGTCGTCCAGCGGCAGCAGCCCTTGCAGGGTCTCCCGGCTGATCAGGCCCTGACTGTGGAAGGCCGCGTTGGCATGATCGTCGGCGTCCGGGTTGCGGTAGCAGAAGTGCACAGCAATCCCGGGACGCAGGCTGGCCAGGGTTAGGATCTCGTCGCGTAGTGCGTGCACGGCACCGTTTTCACAGGCATGGATGAAATACACTGGCCGCGCCGAGCTGCGGCTCAGTCGATGCAGCATGCTCACCATTGGCGTCAGCCCCACGCCGCCGCTGAACAGCACCACGGGCCTGGGGCTCTGTTCATCCAGAATGAAAGTGCCGGCTGGCCCGGCGATTTCGAGCAGGTCGCCGACCTGCACACTGTCGTGCAGGTAATTGGACCCTTGCCCGGGCGGCAGCTCCGGTCGGTCGAAAGGTGCTGGTTCGCGCTTGACCGAAATACGCAGCCGCGAAGAGTCGCCGGCGTCTCCCGAAAAGCTGTAGTTGCGCAGCGCGGTAACGCCGCCGCCCAGTGCGAGGCGCACGACAAGAAATTGTCCCGGCCGAAACGGCAGGCGCGAGACGCCGTCGGCAGCCGTCAGGACGAATGAGGTGATGACAGCACTTTCCTGTTTTTTCTCGATCACCCGGAAGTTGTTGAAGCCTTGAGCTTCCATCTCATGCCTCCGCCTTTTGCTTGAGTGGAATCAGTTGGCTGCGCTGTTCCTCGGCAATCAATTTCTCCAGGTTGCGGCGAAAGCGCAGTGGCCCGGAGTCGGACGCCAGGTCGATATTGGGCGTGCGCTTGTTGGCCATGCCCTGGTGCACGGCACTGAGCACGACCCGGTCTTCGGCGAAGGCGTGGCGTACATCTTCGTCGAACTGACGGGAAACCTCCTGGTTATCAGGGTCGAAATTGCGTACCTGGAACCAGAAGTAGCGGGTGTTGGCTTCATCGATCGGGGTCATGAAGTTGTAGGAGTTCATCAGGAACACCTGTTCGTGCAGTTCGCCTTCGTCGCTGCCGGTTCCGGCCGGAGTGAACAGCGCCTTGATGATGGCTTGCGAGGGGTAGTGCACTTCGTAGTGCTGCTTGCGGTCGCAGTTACCGGTGAACTTGACGAACTTGGCGTAGAAGGGCGCGACTTCGACATCGCGCATCCAGCGGGAAACGATCACGCCGGCATCAGTGACCGTGGTTTGCAGTGGCTCCTGGGCGCATGCTGCGTTACCGAAGGACGATTGATGCACCCATGCCACATGGGAGGGATCGAGCAGGTTGTCGGTCATGTACAGGTAGTTGCAGGGCACCACCATGCTGTCGCCACGGTTGAGTCCCCACGCCGGGTCGTCCCATTCCGGCACTTCGCAGATCCTGCTTGCGTCAGCCAGCTCGGCATCGCCCATCCAGATCCAGATCAAGCCGTAGCGCACGGCCAGGGGGTAACTGCGAACCCTGGCGCCCTGCGGAATGACCCGGCTACCCGGTGCGCGGACACAACTACCGGAACAGTCGAACGTCAGGCCATGGTAACCGCACTCGATGTCATCGCCCTGGCGACGCCCCAGCGACAACGGCAACTTGCGGTGCGGGCAGGCATCCTCGAGCGCGACTGGCGTACCGTCACTCTTGCGGTACAGCAACACGGGTTCGCTGAGCAGGGTGACGGGGTACAGGTCATCGCCCAGCTCGGCTTCAGTGGCGGCTACGTACCATGCGTTTCGCAGGAACATGAGGTCTCTCCTTGTTATTGTTTTTGGGGGCGTTTACCGATGTGCTGCAGGCTCAAACCGTGACAGTGCCGTCAGGGCCCGCTCCCAGATCTGGCGGGTGCGCAGCCACACCATCTCGCGCCAGTCAGGGTCGGCCGGATAAAACTGCTCGAGCAGATCCAGCTTGATCTGCCTGGCAACCTCATGGGTCAGGTCCCCATGCAAATGCAGCCACTGGTCGTTGCGCAAAATGGTGTGGATCTGTTCGCCCGGATAAGTGCCGCATTCGATCACGAAGGGCATCAGGTGTACGTGGGGCAAGGCCTCGATAATGGCCTGCGAGGTATAGCCGGTTGCGGTCGCGGCCACCCCGGTGTCACTTCGGCTGTCGGCGCCGGTGATCAGGGTGTACAGCCACGGGCCATACACGGTCTGGGCATCGTGCAGCGCCGGGTAGGCGGACTGGGCAATGGTCATCAGCATCGGGTGACCGTAGGCGCCCGCGCCGGTGTGCAGGTCGAAACACATGACCTCCCGGGCATGGGCCAGATGTTCTCGCAGGATTGTGCGCAGGGTGTTGTTCGACCAGGTCGGGCCCCGGCCGCTGTAGAAAAGACCGTCGGGATGGCTGTACTGGCCGGCCTCGACAATCGACATCACCGCAGCCCAACCCTCTGCGCGCACACGCTCGTCGAGCCGGGCATCGGCTCGGTTCCGCTGAGGTCCCTGCAGCTCGGTGCAGGTATAGATCTCATGCAGCGCTTCGTACCCCGGGTTGTCCGGCAGTGCTTGCGTGAAGTCCAGATAATTGCGGTTGAGGTCGATATTGTCTTCGTTGACGCGGCGCATCCAGGCCGTGCCCCACGGATTGATCAGGTGGATCATCAGCACCGCGACATCGTCGGGCAGGGCCCTGTCGCTGAGTGCTTGCAGCCATCGTGTCTGGCAGTCCGAACCATAGAAGCCTTCGACGCCATGGGTGCCGCTGAGGGCTACCAGCACTCGCTTGGCCTGAGGATCACCGAGCCACGCCACATCGGTACTCAGGGCCTCGCCAAACGGCCCGCGCAATGGGTGAGGGTACTCGGTCAATCTGGCACCTGCTTGCCTGGCAGCCGCCAGAAACTGCTCGCGCTGGCCGCGGAAACTCGGGTGCTCTGGAAAACCTGTGTTCATGGTTACCTCATGTCGATGAACCGGCACCGGGCGTGCAGACATCACCTGGTGCCGGGAGCTGATCAGCCGGTGCGGGTTCAGTCGTAGATATCGAAGCTGAAGTACTTCGATGCGATCGCCTTGTAGGTGCCGTTGCGGTGCATCTCGGCCAGCGCTCCGTTGATTGCCTGGGCCAGTTCCGGGTCGTCCTTGCGCAGGCCGATGGCGATCCCTTCACCCAGCAGCTTGTCGTCCTTGACGGTATCGCCGACGAAGGCGAACCCGGTGTTCTGGGGCGTCTGCAGGAAGCCGATGTCGGCCACGGCGGCGTCCGTCAGGCTGGCATCGATGCGGCCACTGATCAGGTCCGGGTACACCAGGTCCTGGTTGGTGTAGGACACCATGTTGACCCCATGTGGTACCCAGGCGGCCTTGACGTAAGCTTCCTGCGTACTGCCCTGGGCGACGCCGACACGCTTGCCCTTGAGCGACTCGACGGTCGGCAGCAGGCCACTGTCCTTTTTCGCGATCAGGCGGTTGGGCGAGTTGTAGAGCCGGTCCGAGAAGGCGACGTTCTCCTTGCGCTTTTCGTTGACGGTCATGGCCGACAGGACCGCATCGAATTTCTTCGCCCGCAGGGCCGGGATGATGCTGTCGAACGCAGTTTCGTACCACACGCACTTGACCTTGAGCTGGGCACAGATGGCATTGCCCAGGTCGATGTCGAAGCCGACCAGTTGGCCATCCGGATTTTTCGATTCGAAGGGGGCGAAGGTCGGGTCTACACCGAAACGTATCACGCTCAAGTCTTTGGCAAGGGCTCCGGCCGATGCCAGTGCAAGTACCGTGGCGAGGACAAATTTCTTCATTCTTGTTTTCCTTTGTCTGTCGTGGGGCTGACTGCTGCCATGACCAGCATACGAGACTCTCGATATTCGAAAAGATGCCAAAAACTGTTGCTTTGTTTAGCTCAGCTAACGTATCAATCAGCCAGTTGCTGACTGGAGATGCTGATGAACAGCTTGCCTTCGCTGCGTGCCTTGCAGGTCTTCGAAGCCGTGGGGCGCTTTGGTGGGATCGCCGAAGCGGCCAGGCGCCTGGGGATTTCTGCGGGGGCGGTCAGCCAGCAAATGAAACTGCTGGAAGACAGCCTGGGGTTGAGCCTGACGTTCAAGGTGGGCAAGCGCATCCGCTTGACCGCCGCCGGGCAGCGTTACCACGAAAGCTGCGCGGCAGCGTTCGAAAGCCTGCGCATTGCCCAGGTCGAAGTCGAACGTTCGAAGAACGCCAGCAACTTGCGTATCAGTGCCTTGCCATCGCTGTTATCGGAATGGCTGGCACCGCTGATCTACAGCTGGCAAAGCGATCACCCGCAACTCAACCTGTTTCTCGATGGCAGCCATGGGGAGCCCGCACCCGACGGTTACGAATTCGATTTCCGGGTCACCTACGGCGATCACGTGTCCTCTGAAGGCGCCATCGAACTGTTCCGTGATTGCGTGGTACCGGTCTGTAGCCCACATCTGTTGCGAGGCGATGCACCGCTGCGAACCCCGGCAGATTTGCTGGCGTACCCATTGCTGTCCATTGACTGGCTGCCGAAATTCGCTTCGCCGCCTTCGTGGCGCGACTGGCTCGCCGCGCAACAGGTGGACTGTTCGCAATTACGCGATGGCTATCGGGTTTACTCGTTGTCATCGATGGCCATTCAGGCGGCGATAGCAGGGCAGGGCGTGGTGTTGGCGCAATGCTCGATGATCGGCGATGCGCTGGCGGACGGGCGCTTGATCATGCCGTTTGCCCAGGCGTTGCCTTTGCCGTCGTCGTATTTTCTGGTGGGTGCCAAGGACGTTTTCGACAAGACCCACTGCCGCGACTTCCACCGCTGGCTGGTGGCTCGCGGACGGGAGCAGACGGCGATCAATCAGGGGTTGTTGGCTCGCCATGGGGCTCAAGACGATTGATCGGTCAGCAGTTCCCGTGACGCCTGAATCTCCAGGTAAATAACCGCTACACAGTTTCAAAGCGCACGCATTTCTTGCGCTACCGGGATAACGGCGTAGCCCATGGGAGCGCCGCGACTCGAAGGGTTTCCTATGATCGGCCCGTATCAGTGGCGATGCACTGTGTCCGCCGATGGCAGGAACCGGCGACCAAGTATCACGCCGGATAAACCCTTTCGTGAGCAAGGTGGCTGGAAATGAGTGCCTATTTGCAATGCCTGTCGCATACCCCCCTGGTCGGGCATGTGGACCCGCTGCCGGCGGTGCTGGATGAGGTCGCCGTGGTGGTGGCCGAGGCCCGCCAATGCATCGAGCAGTTCGATCCGGAGTTGGTGATCCTGTTTGCGCCGGATCACTACAACGGCTTTTTCTATGACGTGATGCCGTCGTTCTGCATTGGCATGGCCGCCCATGCGATTGGCGATTTCGGCACGGCGGCCGGCCCACTCAGCGTTCCCCAGGCGCTGGCCGAAGCCTGCGCCACAGCGGTACTCGAGGCCGGTGTGGATGCGGCGGTGTCTTATCGCATGCAGGTCGACCACGGCTTCGCCCAACCGCTTCAGTTGCTGCTCGGTGGCCTCGAGCAATGCCCGGTGATTCCGGTGTTCATTAATGCGGTGGCCGTTCCGTTGCCCGGCTTCCAGCGTGCGCGCCTGCTGGGCGAGGCCATCGGGGCTTTCGCTCGCACGTTGAACAAACGGGTCCTGTTCCTGGCATCAGGCGGTCTTTCGCACCAGCCACCGGTGCCGGAGCTGGCCAAGGTCGATGCGCGCATGGCCGACCGGCTGCTGGGCAGCGGCCGCAATCTTCCGGCCGATGAGCGCGAAGCGCGCCAGCAGCGGGTCATCCTCGCTGCCCAGCGTTTTACTGAAGACCAGAGTTCGCTGCACCCACTCAACCCTGAGTGGGATCGGCAGTTTCTCGACATTCTGGGCGAAGGCCGAATGAGCGAACTCGATGGCCTGAGCAATCAGCAATTGTCTGCGCTGGCCGGCAAGTCCACCCATGAAGTGAAAACCTGGGTCGCTGCCTGCGCCGCGTTGTCGGCGTTCGGCCCCTATCAAGCCAACAGCCGTTATTACCGGCCGATTCCCGAGTGGATCGCAGGCTTCGGCGCACTCAGTGCCCAGCCCGTGGCCTGACGCGACTTTGTAACGCCTTTTCCGAAATTCAAGGAGTGTGCGCATGAGTGCAACACCTCAAATGCTGACCGAAGCGTCCAGCAGTCGATTTGCCCGCATCAACGAGGGCGACCTCGACCTGCAGATCCATTACAACGATTGCGGCCAGGGGGCCGAAACCGTGTTGATGCTGCACGGCTCCGGCCCTGGGGCCAGCGGTTGGGCGAACTTCAATCGCAACATCGAGCCGCTGGTCGCGGCTGGTTACCGCGTCATCCTGATGGACTGCCCGGGCTGGAGCAAAAGCGATTCGGTGGTATGCACCGGCTCGCGTTCGGACCTCAATGCGCGTGTATTGGCAGGCCTGCTCGATACGTTGGGGCTTGAGCGCGTGCACATCCTCGGCAACTCCATGGGCGGGCACAGCGCCGTCGCCTTCGCCCTGGCCAATCCGCAGCGCGTCGGCAAGCTGGTGCTGATGGGCGGCGGTACGGGCGGGGCCAGTCCCTTCGTGCCGATGCCGACCGAAGGCATCAAGCTGCTGCAGGGGCTGTACCGCGAGCCGACCGTGGAGAACCTGAAGAAGATGATGAGTGTCTTCGTCTACGACACCAGCGACCTCACCGAAGAGCTGTTCCAGACCCGCCTGGACAACATGCTCACCCGCCGCGATCACCTGGCCAACTTCGTCGAAAGCCTGGCCATCAATCCCAAGCAGTTCCCCGACTTCAGTGCGCGCCTGGGCGAGATCAAGGCACAGACCCTGGTCATCTGGGGTCGCAATGACCGCTTCGTACCGATGGACACCGGCCTGCGCCTGATCGCCGGCATCCCCAATTCCGAACTGCACGTGTTCAACAGCTGTGGCCACTGGGCGCAGTGGGAACACGCCGACAAGTTCAACCGCATGGTGCTGGACTTCCTGACCCACTGATCGGGCACCTGGTGCTGGCGGACTTCGGTTCCTCCCACTCCAGCGCCAGGCATGCTCGATACCTTCCTGGCAGGGTATCGGGCGGGGCTTGAACAGCGCGCAATCTTTGAGGTGAGTTATGAGTGTTACCCAACAGACTCTGGATCAACTGGCTAGCGCCTTGCGCCAAGCTGAAGCCAGCGGTGAAGCGATCGAGCCGCTGCGCGGCGTGATCGGTGAAGACAATGGCGCGGCGGCCTACGCCATCCAGCGCCTCAATGTCGCCCATGGCGTGGCCAACGGCCGCCGCGTGGTCGGGCGCAAGATCGGCCTGACCAACCCCAAGGTGCAGGCCCAGCTGGGCGTGGACCAACCGGACTTCGGCACCCTGTTCGCCGACATGTGCTACGGCGACAACCAGGTGGTGGCCGCCAGCAGCGTGCTGCAACCGAAGATCGAGGCCGAGATCGCGTTGATCCTGGAGCGTGACCTGCCCCGTGCCGACAGCAGTTTTGCCGACGTCATGGCCGCCACCGGCTGGGTGCTGCCGGCACTGGAAATCGTCGGCAGCCGCGTCCAGGGCTGGAACATCCGCTTCGTCGACACCGTGGCCGACAACGCCTCCAGCGGCTGCTTCGTGCTCGGTGGGCCGGTTCGCCGTCTCGATGGCCTGGACCTGCGCCAGGCCAGCATGCGCATGACCCGCAACGGCGAAGAAGTCTCCAGCGGCAGCGGTGCCGAATGCCTGGGCCACCCGCTCAATGCCGCAGTGTGGCTGGCGCGGACCATGGCCACCCTGGGCGAGCCACTCAAGGCTGGCGACATCATTCTCACCGGCGCGCTGGGGCCGATGGTCGCGGTGGCCGCCGGTGATCGTTTCGAAGCCGAGATCAACGGCATTGGCCGTGTCGCTGTCGACTTCGCATAAGAGGCTCTACCCATGAAAAAACTCAAAGTCGCCATCATCGGCTCCGGCAACATCGGCACCGACCTGATGATCAAGGTCCTGCGCCACGGCCAGCACCTGGAAATGGCCGCCATGGTCGGCATCGACCCGGCCTCCGATGGCTTGGCCCGCGCCCAGCGCATGGGCGTGGCCACCACCCATGAAGGCGTTGAAGGCCTGACCCGCCTGGAGGTGTTCCAGGACATCGACTTCGTCTTCGATGCCACCTCGGCCGGCGCCCACGTGAACAACGATGCCTTCCTGCGTTCGATCAAACCGGGCATCCGCCTGATTGACCTGACCCCGGCGGCCATCGGCCCGTACTGCGTGCCGGTGGTCAACCTGGAGCAGAACCTCAATCAACTCAACGTCAACATGGTCACCTGCGGTGGCCAGGCGACCATCCCCATGGTCGCCGCCGTGTCGCGCGTGGCCAAGGTGCACTACGCCGAGATCGTCGCCTCGATCGCGAGCAAATCCGCCGGCCCCGGCACCCGCGCCAACATCGACGAGTTCACCGAGACCACCTCCAAGGCTATCGAAGTGATCGGCGGGGCGGCCAAGGGCAAGGCGATCATCATCATGAACCCGGCCGAGCCGCCGCTGATCATGCGCGACACCGTGTTCGTCCTGTCCGAGGCCGTCGACCAGGATCACGTGGAAGCCTCCATCGAGGAAATGACTGCCGCGGTGCAGGCCTATGTGCCGGGCTATCGGCTGAAGCAGAAGGTGCAGTTCGACGTCATCCCTGAGGACGCACCGCTGAACATTCCCGGACTGGGCAAGTTCTCCGGACTGAAGACCTCGGTGTTTCTCGAAGTCGAAGGCGCCGCCCATTACCTGCCGGCCTACGCCGGCAACCTCGACATCATGACCTCGGCGGCGCTGGCCACCGCCGAGCGCATGGCCCTTTCCATGATCAACGGTTGAGGAGCACGCCTATGAACGGCAAGAAACTCTATATCTCTGACGTCACCCTGCGTGACGGCAGCCACGCCATCCGCCATCAGTACTCCCTGCAGAACGTGCAGGACATCGCCCGCGCTTTGGACAAGGCCAAAGTCGATTCGATCGAAGTCGCCCACGGCGACGGCCTGCAGGGCTCGAGCTTCAACTACGGCTTCGGCAAGCACACTGACCTTGAGTACATCGAGGCGGTGGCCGACGTGATCAGCCACGCCAAAATCGCCACCTTGCTGCTGCCCGGCATCGGCACCGTGCACGACCTCAAGGCCGCCTACGACGCTGGTGCCCGTGTGGTCCGTGTGGCCACCCACTGCACCGAGGCGGATGTCTCGAAACAGCACATCGAATACGCCCGCGAACTGGGCATGGATACCGTCGGCTTCCTGATGATGAGCCACATGATCCCGGCCGAGCAGTTGGCGGCCCAGGGCAAGCTGATGGAAAGCTATGGCGCCACCTGCATCTACATGGCCGACTCCGGTGGTGCCATGAACATGCAGGACATCCGCGAGCGCATGCGCGCCTTCAAGGCCGTGCTCCAGCCGCAAACCCAGACCGGCATGCACGCCCACCACAACCTCAGCCTGGGCGTGGCCAACTCCATCGCCGCGGTGGAAGAGGGCTGCGACCGCATCGATGCGAGCCTGGCCGGCATGGGCGCCGGCGCCGGCAACGCGCCGCTGGAGGTGTTCATCGCCGCCGCCGAGCGCCTGGGCTGGAACCATGGCACCGACCTCTACACCTTGCTCGACGCCGCCGATGACATCGTTCGTCCATTGCAGGACCGCCCGGTGCGGGTCGATCGCGAGACCCTGGCGCTGGGGTATGCCGGGGTCTATTCGAGCTTCCTGCGCCACGCCGAAATCGCTGCTGCCAAGTACGGCCTGAAGACCCTCGACATCCTCGTCGAGCTGGGCAAGCGGCGCATGGTTGGCGGTCAGGAAGACATGATCGTCGACGTCGCGCTGGACCTGCTGGCTGCCAACAGGTCGTGATCCGAGTAGCGGCTCACTCGGCGGATACGCGTCTGCCGATGGGCCATCGCACGTGTGGAGGCCAGGGAATCGAGGCCTGGCCACCCCTTACAGGAGTTCGTCATGCTGGCCAACCTCTCGCTGAAAAACAAACTGCTGTTCACCATCCTGCCTCTGACGCTACTGGTCTACCTGGCCACGATACTGCTGGTCTACCAATCGAGTCGTGCTTCCACCGAAGCCTTGGCGGAAGTGGCGGTAGACGCCATCGTCCATCAACAAGCCGCTGAAATCACCGCCTACTTCGACAGTGCGCTGCAAGGCGTGCGGACCAGTGCCGACCTGTTGTCGCGGAACATGGTCGACAACAGGCTGACGGGTAGCCGCAGCGCCGATCAACTGCTCGAATCCCTGCTGCACAACAGCCCGCAGGCCAGCGCCGCCTGGTGGTTGCCCGCGCAAACCGGCGATGCACTGTACTGGCTGCGTGACGGGCAGAACGTCCAGCCGGCCCCGAATGAGCATCGCGCGGCGCTGCGCAATGCGTTGGGCGCGAGTGCCGGCGAACGCGAAAGCGTCGCACCGCCGCGGGCGTTGCCGGGTCTCGACAGGGCGCGGCCGGTCATCCTGGTGCAAGTGCCGGTGCGCGCGAACGGGCAGTTGCTCGGCACGCTGGGCCTGGGCCTGGATGCGGGGCAACTGCAACGGCGAGTCGCTCAATTGCGGCCACTGGGTGTAGGCCTTGCGGCGTTGACCGCGCATGACACGACATTGGTTGCCCATCCCGATCCGTCGCGGGTGGGGCGCCGTTCGGTCGACACCGAGGCGGACTTTCTCGGCGACCACCTGCAGGCGATGGTTGATGCGGTGCGCAATGGCACTTCCCTGACCACCCGTTTCGTCTCACCGGCGATAGGCGAAGAAGTATTCATGCTCGCGGTGCCGGTGGTGATTGGCAATACCGCCACGCCCTGGTCGTTCGGCGTCGCCCTGCCCAGTGCAGCGGTACTCGGCGGGGTCAACAGCCTGGCGATCAAGATGCTCGTGCTCGGCAGCGTCGCCGTGCTGCTGGTCGGTGGCCTGATCCTGTCGCTCGGGCAGGCCATGAGCCGTCCGCTGAGCGCCGTGGTGCAGGCCATCGGACAATTGGCCTCGGGCGAGGCGGACCTGGGATCGCGGCTTGTGGTCAAGGGGCGCGATGAGCTGGCAACCCTGGCCCGGGAACTCAACCGTTTCCTGGGGACCATGGGCGAGTTGGTCGCAGAGATCAACGGCACCAGCCAGTCCCTGCAACAGACCTCGGCAGACCTGCAGCAGGACAGCCAGGCGGCTGGCGCCGTGGTCGATTCCCAGCGCGACGAAATCGGCCAGCTGGCGACGGCCATGCAACAGATGGCCGCCACGGTAGAGGAAGTGGCCGCCAATGCCGAACTGGCGGCCCAGGCCACCCGTGAGGGCGACCGGGCGGTGGCGCAGGGGCAGGCCACCGTGACCCGGCTCGGCAGCGCCATCGCCGAGGATGCGCAGCTGCTCGGGCAGATTTCCCAGCTGACCGGCCAATTGGATCAGGCCAGCCAGGCGATCGGCGTGGTGGTGGCGGTGATCCGTGATATTGCCGAGCAAACCAACCTGCTGGCCCTCAATGCCGCCATCGAGTCGGCGCGTGCCGGCGAGCAGGGCCGAGGTTTCGCTGTGGTGGCCGACGAAGTGCGCGCCCTGGCGCGACGTACCCACAGCTCGACCGAGGAGGTGGGGAAAAGCATCGGCATGATCCAGGACACGACACGCAGTGTGGTGGCGATGGTGCAGAAGAGCCGCGACACCTCGGCGGCCAATGTCGCGAACGCACATGAAGCCGGACTGGCGTTGCACCGCATCACCGAGATGATCGGCCAGGTACGCGACATGAGTCAGCAGATCGCCACGGCCACCGAGCAGCAGGCCGCTACCAGCGAGCAGCTGTCGCACAGCCTGGTGAGCATCGCCAGTTCCGCGCAAAGCGCTTCGCAGGGCACCCACCAGGTCCAGCAGCGCAGCCAGCACCTGCGGGCCCTGGCTGGAAGCCTCAATGGCCTGGTGAGCCGCTTTCGGTTGTAAGCCACATGGACGGCAAGCGGCGAGTGCCAGTGGACTCATGGCCCACTCGTTGCTCCCGAAAATGCACCTGTCGGCATTAATCGGCGCCCAAGGGACAAGCCCGGCAGTGCCGGGATAGTCCCCCATTCGGCCATGACTTTAGAGTCGAACTGCCTCAGTCGTCAGCCAAAGACGACGCTAACCCGGCGGAATCGACCCATGTCAAAACTTATAAAAATCGATCAATCCACGGCCTTGCCGGTGTCACGTGCAGCCCTGGGGCAGCGCGTCATGCGTGTCCTGATGGCGGTGTTGCCGTGGGTGATCATCGCCGGCCTGCTGTGGGCCGGTCTGTTCATCAAGCCGCAGCCGGTGGGCGCTACGGTGACGCCGCCACTGCTCGAGCGGCGCGACCAGTTCTACGGCCTGGCCCTGAGCCCGGACGGTGAAGTCTGGGCCAGCGGCTCGAACGGCAAGATCCTCGCCCTTGCCACCGATGGTCGCCTGCATCGGCTGGTCACCCCGACCGAGCGCACCTTGCAGGACATCGCCATCTGGGACGACAGCCACGCCGTGGCGGTCGGCAATGACGGCGTCGTGCTGTTCAGCCAGGACGGCGGTCGCTTCTGGCAGGCCGCAGCCCATGTGCCGCGTTCTGAAGTCGCCAACAAGCTCAACCGCGTACGCATCGCCGCAGGCGGTCTGGCAATCGCCACGGGCGAGATGGGCGCGTTGTTGATCAGCCACGACTATGGCCAGAACTGGCAGCGCCTGCGCGATGAAGAGGACGTGGCCTGGAACGACGTGGCCATTCTCGATGACGGCCAACTGGTCGTGGTCGGCGAATTCGGCCGCATCCTGCGCAGCGAGGACCTCGGTCAGCACTGGGAAGAAATCGAAGCGCCGCTGCCCAGCTCGCTGATGTCGGTGCAGTTTCGCGATGCCCGCAACGGTGTGGCGGTCGGCCTGGAAGGTGCGCTGCTGGTCACCCGTGATGGCGGGCGGCAGTGGCAGAACATCGACCTGGGCATCGGCGATCACTTGTTCGATGTGCTGTGGAGCCCGGCGCAAGCGCGCTGGTTCGCCACTGGCTCACTGGGGCGCTGGGTGAGCGGCAGTGGCCAGGACGATGGCTGGAAGGTCGGCATCCTGGATGACCGCAACCTGTCCTGGCACACCCGTGCCCTGGCCGTCGGCAACGACCTCTGGCTGGCCGGCGCAGACCTTGGCCACTGGAACGGCGAGCGCTGGTCGCCGCTGAAACCCTGACCCCGCCCTGGCCCCCTTCATTCGAGAAATCAGCATGATCGAACATATTGCCCAATTCTGTATCCGCCGACGCACCTGGGTGGTTGGCGTGTTGCTCGCAATGACCCTGACACTGGGCTGGTTTGCCCTGCACATTGAAGTCCGCACGGTATTCGAAGACATGCTGCCTTCGCGCCATGAATACGTGCAGACCCATGAAAAGTTCAAGGACACCTTCGGTGGTTCGAACATGGTGACCATCATGTTCGAGGTCGAGGAGGGTGACATCTTCCGCACCGATGTACTGGACAAGGTGCGCAACGTCACGCTCGGGCTGCGTGAAGTGTCTGCGGTCAACCCGTACCAGATCACCTCGCTGGCTTCGAAGAAACTCAAGGAAGTACGCGCCTCCACGGCCGGCATCGAGAGTCGCCCGCTGATGTGGCCGAACCTGCCGGCCAATGCCGAGGCAATGACCGAGCTCAAGCAGGCGGTGCTGCGCAACCCGTTGGTATACGGCCCTTACGTATCCAAGGACCTGCAGGCGACCCTGATCACCGTCGACTTCATCGACCAGCAGGTCGACTATGCCAAGGTGTTCAGCGAGATCCGCGGCCTTATCGCCAAGGTCGATGACGGCAGCGTGAAAATCCGCGTGGTTGGTGACCCGATTCTCTACGGTTGGGTAGGGCATTACCTTCCGGAAACCGTGCAACTGGTGATTGGCGCTCTGTTACTGACGCTGAGCATGCTCTTTGTCCTGCTGCGCACCTGGCGCGGCGTCACCCTGCCGCTGCTTGCCGGCGCAGTCAGTGCATTGTGGGCGCTGGGCATCTGCCGGCTGCTGGGGATCAACTTCGAACCCCTGGTCATCGTCGTGGCAATGCTCATCACCTCGCGTGCGGTTTCGCACTCGGTGCAGATCGTCAATCGTTTCGACGATGAAATCGACCTGCTGCCACCCGGTGCGGATACTTCGAGCATCGCCGCGCGGGTTGCTCTGCAGGATCTGTTTCGCCCGGGCATGCTCGGGGTGATCGCCGATGCCGCGTGCATGGCCGTGGTCGCGCTGAGCCCGATCCCCATGCTGCAGAAACTCACTGTGCTGTCGGTGGTCTGGGTTTCGACCCTGACCGTCAGCGCGGTCATCCTCACGCCGGTGCTGCTGTCTTGCATTCGCAAGCCGCACGGCACGGCGCACCCGATCAACTGCCTGCCGGTGTTGCGCAAAGTGCTCGACCTCAGCGTCTGGGTCAGCCTGTCGAAAACCCGCTACTGGGTACTGGGTGGCAGCTTTCTGGTGGTGCTCGGTGCGGGCCTGTACTCATTGAATCTGAAAATTGGCGACGCCAACCCCGGCTCGCCGATTCTCTGGCCGAACTCGCCATACAACCTCGACTCCGCTGCGATCAATGCCCGCTTCGAAGGGGTCGACCGGATGTTCGTGGTGCTGGGCGAGGACGGTCATGTCGGCCTGGTCAAAAGCAACGAAGCACTGAAGGCGATGAACAGCTTCCAGCGTTTCATGGAGGCGCAACCGGAGATTGGCAGCTCGGTCTCGATTGCCGACGTGCTGCCGCAGGTCAATAGCAGCCTGCGCGAAGGCAACCCACGCTACCTCGAACTGGCAGACAGCGAGGGCGTCAACGGCAGCCTGATGGCCATGCTCGATTCGATTTCCGAGCCGGGTGACACCTCGCGTTTCGCCGATGACCAATATGCCAACGGTTCGGTGACGCTGATGTTCCGCGACCGTCAGGGCGAGACCATTCGTACTGCCGTGGAGCGGGTCAAGGAGTTCATCTCCAGTCATCCGCTCGCCGAGGGGCACTGGCAACTGGCCGGGGGGCTGGTCGGTGTGATGGCGGCGATCAACGAGATCATCCTGTCCAGCCAGATCGAAGCGATCGCCCTGGCGCTGCTGGTGCTCGCCGTGCTCTGCACCCTGGTCTACCGCTCCAGCGTGGCCGGCATGCTGTTCATGGTCCCGGTGATCATCTCCAACATGCTGACCTTCGCCTTCATGACCTGGAAGGGCATCGGCATGAACATCAACACCGTGCCGGTGGCTGCGCTCGGCATTGGCCTGGGCGTTGACTACGCGTTCTACATCGCCGACCGGGTCAAGGAAGAAATCCACGCGGGCGCCAGCCCCGAGCAGGCGATCAGCAATGCCCTGCACTCGGCCGGCATGGGTGTGATCGTCACGGCCAGCGTGCTGATCCTCAGCACGTTGCTGTGGTGGGCGTCGTCGCTGCGCTTCCAGGCGGAAATGGGCCTGCTGATGGCTATCTGGTTGAGCGTCTCGGCGTTCTCCGCCTTGTTCGTCATGCCTTCACTGATCTACGTGTGCCGCCCGCGCTTCATTTTCGGTGAACGCTCGATCGCCCCGGTCGCGATACCAGCGGCTGTGTGCCAGCCGACTTGAGCCCCGTTCCCTACAACAAAAACAACAACCAATGGTTCCTCGCTGCCATCACCTCCTGGGGAGATAACATGAACGAACACCGCAAACACACCGTGCGCATGCGCGCGCCACTCGACAAACTGGCATTGGCCATGGCGTTGAGTGCCCTGGCCACGCCGCTGCTGGCCGAAGACAGCTTCAAGTACGACGGCTACCTGCGCGAAGAGCTTTCGTGGAACGCCAAGAACTGGGAAGACACCCCGAATTACAACGACAGGGGCAAGTTGTCGATGGCGCGCAGTACTGCGCGTCTCAACCTCGATTGGCAGGCCAGCGATAAAGTCTCGGTTGTCGCCAAGCTGCGCGCCTCGCACGAGGTCCAGACCGACTTCCTGCAACACCTGGAAGACATGGGCGCCAACAATTACCACTCCGATGATGGTCGCGGCGACATCATGGATCTCTACAACAAGGCCGCAATCCGCGAGCTGTACGTAGACTTTCCAGTCGGCGATCGCACCTCGTTTCGCATCGGCAAGCAACAGATCGCCTGGGGCGAGACCGACTTCTTCGCTGCCAACGACCTGGTACATGGCTTCGACTATACCTGGCGCAGCTTCCTCGAGCCGGCCAACGAAGAACTGCGCAAGACCAACAACATCATCAAGATGAACGTCGATGTACCCGAGCTCGACGGTGGCCTTGAGGTCTTTGTGCGGCCGGGCCTCGACAACAAGGACGACATCGGCACCGAGATCGATATCTATGGCGGACGCTGGTCCAGCCAGCCTTACGCCGGTGTCGATTTCCGCAACATCGACCCCTACAACTTCGAGAACGACGAGGGCGACTACCGCGATGTCACCGGTGGCCTGCGCTGGAGCGGCATGTACGGCGACTCCAACTACTCGCTGTCGTACCTGAGAACCTTCTACAACTCGCCGATCCTCAACGCTTCGGACAACCTCGCGATCATCGGCCAGCCGAACACGCCGTCCGGCGCAGTCACCCATGGCACCGACCAGACTCGCGGCGTCGCCGGTGAAGTGATCTACCCGATCGTCGACATCTTCGGCTTCACTGCCAGTCGCTACTCGGATCTGGCCGATGCGGTGTTCAGTACCGAGGTGGCCTACATCAAGGATGCGCCTTACCAGATCGAGCTTTCCACGCCGACCCTTATCAGCCAGATCGTCGCCCCCGGCTTCGACGGTTTCACCCGCAAGGACGTGGTCGCGATGATGCTGCGCATGGACAAGAACATCGCGGCTACCCAGACCCTGCTGGGCACCGAAAAACCGATGTTCTTCTCGGTGCAGCTGTTCGACAAATGGGTGCAGGACTTCGACAAGGATGACCAACTGCTCTACAGCGTCGGCTGGGGCGGCAAGGTCAAGGAGCATTCGGTCCTGGCCACCACCATCTTCGACCTCAGCTACGACAGCGGCCGTATTCGCCCGAACCTGGTACTGGGCGCCGACCTGAGCAATGGCGGCGGCTTCGCTGTGCCGTCGATGACGTTCGAGTTGACCAGCAAATGGCGCTGGAAGGTTGAGTACGACGCCTTCTGGGACGACGAATCGCGCAACGCTGACAAGTGCACCGCACCCAATGCCGCAACCTGCGACAGCACCACCATGTTCGGTTATTTCCACAACCGCGATCAGGTGTACACCAGCCTGACTTATCTCTTCTGAGCCACACCGGAGACAATGCCATGAACCTATCCCGCTTTGCTATGCGCCACTCACTGGCTCTGGGCCTCATCGCAGCAGCCGGCAGCCTGCCGTGCCTCGCCAGCGCTGCCGAACTGCCAGCCGGTACGGTGATTTCCGCCAGCAACCTCGACAAGGTCAAGAACGACACCTTCGAAGGCCACACCATCGCCAGCCTGCTGACCGAGAAGATGGAGTGGCGTATCCGCAACAGTGGCTGGAAGCTGCCACTGGCCAAGTCGAAGAATGTCACCCTCGACCCGCGCTGGGTCGCGGCGACGGCGGCCAACGCCGGCAAGACTTCGATCAACAAGGAATCCTGCCGGATCGATGGCTGGAGTGCGGGCGCTCCCTTCCCGAACATCGATGAGAAAGACCCGCAGGCAGCCGAGAAGATTGTCTGGAACTTCCACCTCGGCCAGATGATCGGCGATGTGTCCCAGGTGCAGAACTTCACCCAACTGCTGGTCGATGGCACGCGTGGCATTCACGCCGAGCCGGTTGCCGAGTTCTCCCGCTACACCATGAAAGGCCGCTTGACCGGGGACAACGCAGTGGAGGGCGACGGCAGCGAACGTGGCCGTCAGTTGCTGTATTTCAAGTCGCCGTCCGACATGAAGGGCCTGGGCACCTACACCGTCATGTATGACACCGAGAAGGTCAACGATGTCTGGGCTTATATTCCGGCGGTACGTCGGGTTCGGCGCCTGTCCGGCGGTGCCTGGATGGACCCGGTTGGCTCTTCCGACCAGCTGCAGGATGACTTGGAGGGTTTCAACGCACGGCCTTGCTGGTATTCGCAGTACAAGCTGCTCGGCAAGCGTTGGGTGCTGGCGGTGGCAAACGGCAAGGAGGGGTTGTGGAACACCCAGGGCACCACGCCGGCGGAGAAATATTCCGTGCTGGAACAGCAGCCACCGTACTGGAACATGAACAATGACCTGTACGAGCCGCGCGAGGTGTATGTGGTCGAGGCCACCACACCGTCGACCCACCCGTACAGCAAGAAAATACTGTACATGGAAACCAAATTCCCCCGCGTCCATTACGCCGAGGCCTACAACCGCAAGGGCGAATTCTGGAAGTTCATGGAATGGCACACGGCTTACAACGCTGCCAACGGCGACATGCGCACCACTGGCAGTGCGGTGATCGACTTCCAGCGCAATCACGCCACGCTGTCGCTGATTGACACCAAGACCTGGAAGACCAACTTCGACGCCAAGTCCACGGACTTCTCCCTGCAGTCCCTGCAGAAAGCGGCTCGTTGATCCAGCGCAAACAACAACACTAAACGAAGCGATCGGGTGAACCTGTGTGGTTCGCCCGATCGGAGGAGTTGCACAAATGTCGATGATGAAAGCCGCGCGTCTGCACGAGATCGGTGGTCGTTTCACCTTTGACGAAGTTCCCGTGCCGACACCCGGCGAGCACGACGTGTTGGTCAAGGTCGAGGCCAGCGGGGTCATTCCCAACCTGAAAAACGTCACCACCCACTTTCCCGAGTGGTACCCCTTCCTGCCATTGCCGGCGCTGCCAGCGGTTTTCGGGCTGGACAGCGCCGGCACTGTCGCCGCGGTGGGCACCAAGGTCACCGGGTTCAAGCCCGGTGACCGTGTGTACGTCAATCCGGGTGTCGGTTGCGGTGAGTGTCGCTACTGCCGTCAGGGTGAGACGCCGCGTTGCGACGCTTATACCTTTCTCGGTTACTTCGGCTTCGGGCCCGGCTCGCAAGCCATCTTCAAGGACTACGCCCATGCTGGCTACAGCCAGTACATGACCGCGCCGTCGACCAACCTGGTGCGCCTGCCGCAATGCTTGAGCTTCGCCCAGGCGACGCGCTTGGGTTACCTCGGCACGGCCTATTCGGCCATTCGCAAATCGGCATTGCGTCCGGGGCAGAGCGTCTTGATTCTCGGCGCATCGGGCACGCTCGGTGTGGGCGCGACGTTGCTCGCCCTGGCATTCGGCGCGGCACGTATCGTGGTGGCGGCGCGCGACGAGGGCGCCCTGGCCAGGCTCCAGCAATTGGCGCCGGAGCGTATTGTCCCGGTGCTGATCGGTGCTGGCGATATCGACCAGCAGGTGCGTGACCAGGTGCCGGGAGGCGTCGATGTGATGCTCGATACCTTGGGCGCCAAGGCACCGGCGGCGCTTTCGGTGGCGGCCATGCAGGCCGTCGCACGCGGCGGCCGGATCATCCAGATCGGCGGCGTGGCCGGGCCCATCCCGATCGACCCGCACCCGTTCATGTGCGCCCAGCTGCAGTACATCGGCTCGCTGTGGTTCACCACGGCCGAGGGCGACGAGATGGTCAGCATGATCGAGGCCGGTACTGTTGATCTGTCGCTGCTCGAAGAGCGTCGTTACGGGCTCGAGCAGCTCAACGAGGCGCTCGAAGACATCCAGGTGCTGGCCAACGGTTTCACCAATTTCCATATCGTGCACGCCTGAAAAAACCTGCGCGCGTCGCCTGCAGCGGCGCGTGCCTTTACCCTCAATCGGAAGCGTTCAGAACATGACAATAAAGCGCATCGTGACAGGTCATGACAGCTCCGGCAGTGCTGTCTTTATCGAAAATGGCCCGCTTGCCGGCGTCGAATCCTTCATCCATTCCCCAGGCTTCAGCGCCGCGCTGGTCTGGCAAACCGAACCCCAGGCCCGCATCGTCGACCAACCGACCGATCCGGCGCAGCGGCTGGTGTCGGTAGTGCCGGCGCCGGGAGGCAGCAGTGCGCTGCTGGTCACCTTCCCGCCGGACAGCCTGGCCGGTGCGGGCGATTTCGATCCAGAGGCCGCAGGCCGGGAGCTCTGCGCACGGCTACCCGGCCTGGGCGAGCGATTCGAGGCCGAGCATCCGGGGTTCCATCGTACCGACACCATCGACTACGGCGTGGTCCTGGAAGGGGAGGTCGAACTGGAGCTCGACGGCGGGCGCACCAGTCGGTTGCGCCAGGGGGATTTTGTGGTGCAGATGGGCACCCGCCATGCGTGGCGTAACCCCGGTAACACTCCGGCACGCCTGCTGTTCGTGCTGGTCGGCGCACAGCGCTCGTAAAAGACCGCCTGGGCAGGCGTAAACGCCATAAAGCATGGGATTTAGGCCGTTTTGCTACGTTCGTCGCGAAGAACAGGCAGTGGCTGCAGGCAGGGTATGGTTCTTGCCTCTACTGGGAAGCATCGCGCGCTTTGCAAGGCGTTGTCCGGACCCCAGACAAGCGATCAATAGCGGGAGATACACCCATATGCGCGCCCGAGATTAGCCACCAAAACAATAATTAAGCGCGTGTGCCTTGTAGTGGAAATGCAATCTGCCCCACGACCCTGGGCGGAGGATATCAACAATGCAAAATCTGGTTTTTGCCGCGGCAACGCCACCGGAAACAGTACTGTCCCGATTCGAGGTCTGTCGCACCCAGGATATCGAGGAGGCCAGCAAATGGGGGGAGCGCATATTCTGTGCGAACCGCCTGCGCAGCCTGGATATCAAGGGGGCGGTCAATACCAGCATCTACTATCGGCGGCTGGGAGGCGTCGGCATCGGTCGCATGAGTTACGGCGGTGACATCACCATCGAACCTGGCGTCCTCGATTCCTTCGCCCTGATCCAGATGCCGATACGTGGCCAGGAATTGATCGAGTACGCCAACCAGCGGGTGCATTCAACACCCCAGCTCGGGTCGATTCTCAATACCCATGCGCCGTTCAAGATTCATCACTGTCCCGGCACCGAAAAGCTGATCATCCGCGTCGATCGCAGCCTGCTCGAACGCCACTGTCAGCAGCACCTGGGGCGCACCTTGCGCAAGGCCATCGAGTTTCAGCCGGCCATGCCGCTGGATACCGTCGAGGGGCGGCGCTGGATGCGCATGATCGGCTGGCTCTACGACAGCCTGTCCGTTGACGAGGAAGTGCCAGCGCTGCTTGTTGCGCAGTTCGAGAGCACCCTGGTCGACACCTTGCTGGCGTGTCAGCCGCACACCTACAGCGCTGAACTGTGCGAGGACTCGCGCACCATCGCCCCATCGTTCGTCAAACGCGTGGAGCGCTATATCGAGGAACATGCCCACGAGCCGATCTCCATCGTGGACATGGCCGAGCACGCCGGTGTCAGCAGCCGTTCGTTGTTCACCGGCTTTCGCCGTTACCGCAATACCTCGCCGATGCTCTACCTCAAGGAAGTGCGTTTGCGCTACGTCCATGAGGAACTGCAGCGTCAGAGCCTGGGCGCCGTCACCGTCACCTCCGTGGCCTTCCGTTGGGGCTTCAGCCACCTTGGCCACTTCACGACCGATTACAAGCGTCGCTTTGGCGAGAGCCCGTCGGAGACGCTCTCGCGTTGATTTCAACTGGACAGGGATGTCCACCCCCCGCGCATTTTATGCGCTGCCGGGATAAGCAGCTCAGTCCCGGGAGCGTCAGCTCAGCCCCCACTTCCTAGGATGACGGTCAAGCGTGCCGTAGTGCGACGCCAATGTCCTGTCAGCCTTTTGGGAGTCACCACATGTCCGAGCAACCCATCATTCGTCGTCGCGTGGTCAAGACCGGTATCAGCGATGCCCGTGCCAACAACGCGAAAACCCAGAGCCAATATCAACCGTACAAGGATGCCGCCTGGGGCTTCGTCAACCACTGGTACCCGGCGCTGTTCAGCAACGAGCTGGCCGAAGACCAGGTCGAGGGCATCCAGATCTGTGGTATCCCGATTGTGCTGCGCCGGGTCAACGGTCAGGTGTATGCCCTCAAGGACCAGTGCCTGCACCGTGGCGTGCGGTTGTCGGAGAAACCAACCTGCTTCACAAAGAGCACCATCTCGTGCTGGTACCACGGTTTCACCTTCGACCTGGAAAGCGGCAAGCTGGTGACCATCGTTGCCAACCCGGACGACAAGCTGATCGGCACCACCGGCATCACCACCTACCCGGTGCATGAGGTCAATGGCATGATTTTCGTCTTCGTGCGCGAAGACAGCTTCCCCGATGAAGACGTACCGCCACTGGCCGACGACCTGCCATTCCGTTTCCCGGAGCGCAGTGAACAGTTCCCGCATCCGCAGTGGCCGGCTTCGCCGGGCGTGCTCGATGAAAACGCGGTGGTGCTCGGCATGCACCGTACCGGTTTCGGCAACTGGCGAATCGCCTGTGAGAACGGCTTCGACAACGCCCACATCCTGGTGCACAAGGACAACACCATCGTCCACGCCATGGACTGGGTACTGCCACTGGGCCTGCTGCCGACCAGCGATGACTGCATTGCCGTAATCGAAGATGAGAAGGGCCCCAAAGGCTTGATGCAATGGCTGTTCACCGACAAGTGGGCGCCAGTGCTGGAGAACAAGGAACTGGGCCTGAAGGTGGATGGCCTCAACGGTCGCCAATACCGAACCTCGGTGGTATTGCCTGGCGTGCTGATGGTGGAAAACTGGCCTGGCGAGCACTTGACCCAGTACGAGTGGTACGTGCCGATCACCGATGATACCCACGAGTACTGGGAAATCATCGTGCGCGTGTGCAACACCCCGGAGGAGCGCCAGAAGCATCAATATCGTTTTGACCACGTGTACAAGCCACTGTGCCTGCACGGCTTCAACGATTGCGACATCTATGCCCGCGAAGCGATGCAGAACTTCTATGCCGACGGCACCGGTTGGGATGACGAGCAACTGGTGGCCACCGACATTTCGCCGATCAGCTGGCGCAAGCTGGCCTCGCGCTGGAACCGCGGTATCGCCAAGCCGGGGCGTGGTGTGAAGGGCGCGTTGAAGGACACCAGCCTGATCTTCAAGGAAACCGCCGACGGTCATCGCCCGAGCTACAAGGTCCGGCAGATTGTCGAAGAGTGATTGACTCGGCTGCCCGGCGCACATCGCCGGGCAGCCTCAGGCGAGGCATTTGCAATGGACAACGAATTCCCTTCTACCCGTCACTGGGTCACAGCCGACGGCGTGCGTCTGCACTACCGCCAGGTCGACGGGCCGGATGACGGCCTGCCGGTGATCTTTACCCATGGTGGCGGCCCGGGCAGTACTGCCTGGAGCAATTTTCACCGCAGTGCACTGCCGTTCGCGGCGCGTCATCGCTGTTACTTTCTCGACTTTGCCCAGTTCGGTGACTCGGACATGGTGCCCGTCGAGGGGCCCGTGTTCAGCTGGCACGCGCGCAAGCTGCTGGCGTTCATGGACGCTCTGGGCATCGCCCGGGCGCATCTGGTCAACCAGTCGTTCGGCGGCTGCGTGGCGATCCGCTTCGCTGCCGAACACCCCGAGCGGGTCGCTCGCCTGGTGCTTATCGGCTCGCAACCGGTGGCGCGTGGCGTGATGCAACCGCTGCCGCTGTTCAGCAAGCATGCCGCAACGCTGATGAGCGATTACTACTTCGCCGATGGCGGGCCGAGCCTGGCTAAGATGCGCACATTGATCCAGCGTTACGAGCTGCACGACGACGGTGCAATCGATGAGCAAAGCCTGCAGCTGCGTTTTCAAGCGAGCTGCAACCCGGGCTTGCACGCACTGTTCGAACAACCCGGAGCCTTTGGTCAGCCGGAAGACCTCATGCCGCTGTTCAACCGGGTAAAGGCGCCGACCTTGATCCTCTGGGGCCTGCATGACTGGTTCGGCGGCATCGATGTACCGATGCTGATGGTCAACCAGTTTGCCGACGCGCGCCTGCATGTGCTGGGTAACGCCGCGCACCATCTACAGAGTGAACAACCGGCCGAATTCAACGCATTGGCACTGAATTTCCTCGGAGGCTACCCATGAACAGCCAAGATGAACTGCACTACCTGGAACTGCATGAACTGTCGCTGCTGATCCGCACGGGCAAGCTGTCGCCGGTGGAAGTCACCGAGGCGCAGTTGGCGCGTATCGAGCGGCTGGATGGCCGCTTGAATGCCTACGCCACGGTCACGCCGGAACTGGCGCTCCAGCAGGCCCGCGAGGCCGAGCGCGAACTGGCGCGCGGCGAATGCCGCAGCCCCTTGCATGGCATCCCGCTCGCGGTGAAGGACTTGCTGCACACGGCCGGCGTGCCCACCTCGGCAGGCATGCCGATTCACCAGGCATTCGTGCCCAGCGAAGATGCCACTGTCGTGGCCCGCTTGCGCGAAGCCGGGAGCGTGCTGCTCGGCAAGCTGAGGATGACCGAGGGCGCCTTCGCCATCCACCACCCGGACCTGCCCACGCCGCTCAACCCCTGGCACCCTGGGCACTGGGCCGGTGCCTCCTCCAGCGGCAGCGGCGTGGCCACTGCCGCCGGCCTCTGTTACGCCGCGATCGGCAGCGACACGGGCGGTTCGATTCGTTTTCCCTGTGCAGCCAACGGCCTCACCGGGCTCAAGCCGACCTGGGGCCGGGTCAGTCGCCATGGCTGCTTCGAGCTGGCCGCCAGCCTCGACCACATCGGGCCGATGACCCGAAGCGCTCGTGACGCCCTGTTCCTGCTCTCGACCATTGCCGGCCACGATCCCAAGGACCCGACCTCGCTGCCCAGCGTTTGCCTGGAGGTGCCCAGCATCGAGGACTCGTTCCGCGGCCTGCGCGTTGGCATCGACGAAGCCTGGTTGAGCGATGGCGTCGACCCGGTGATACAACAGGCATTGGAGCGGATCATGGCCATCGTCCGTGACAGCGGCGGCATCCTGCAGCGCGTCAACATGCCCGACACACGTGCGGTGAGCGGTAACTGGGAGCTTCATTGCGGCGTGCAGACGGCCGTTGCCCATGCTGCCACCTACCCGCAACGGGCAAGTGAATACGGCCCGGCCCTGAGCCGGCTGATCGATACCGGACGTGCCCTCAGCGGCATGGATTACCAGCGCGTGCTGCTCGAGGCGCAGCGTTTCAGCGGTGAGCTGGACCTCGTGCTCAACGATGTCGACCTGCTGCTGTCGCCGGTGCAGCCCTATGCCGCGCCGACCCACGAACAACTGGCCAACCTGGCCCAGGACCCGGAGGCCAATCGCCGCCTGATCCAGTTCACCGCGCCGTTCAATGTCAGCGGCCACCCCTGCATCAGCCTGCCTTGCGGTTTCACCGACGACGGCCTGCCGATCGGTTGCCAGTTCATTGCCAAGCGCAATGGCGAGGCAGTGTTGTGCCGCGCCGGTATGGCGGTGCAGAAAGTGACGGACTGGCACCGGGTGCGTCCAGCGGCTCTTTAATGGCTCCTTTGTTAGCCCGTGCCCTATGGCACGGGCTTTTTTTATTCCATCGGCCAACGCCGAACCTTGGTCTGGCACCGCAGGGGAAGGCTGTGCCTTCCAATCGCTGGCAAGCCAGCTCCCACAGGGACCACTGCAACCCACAGATATTTGGTTTGAAACACTGTGGGAGCTGCGGTGCGACGACTCGACTTGCCAGCGATGCAGACACCGCGGTGTGTCAGGTCCGACGCCATCGCACTTCTCGCAGGATTCTGCGCTGTCGGGATAAGCCCGTAGCCCATGGGAGCGCCGCCCCGGCCAAGGCTTCCTATGATCGGTCCATCTCAAGAATCCGGCCGCTCACGGCCGTAGCCCCATGCCTGCCAGGGAGCCGACCTCTCATGAATGACAAACAGCACCAAGTCACCGTCAACTTCAGCGATGGCGTCAGCCGCAGTTTCAACGTCGCCGAGCAAACCAGCATTCTCGATGCCGCGCTCGCCGCGGACATTCCGTTGCTCTATCAATGCCGTTCCGGCAGCTGCTCAAGCTGCATCGCCCAGCTCGCCGAGGGCGACGCCCGTACTCGCCCGGGCGCCAGTTCCACGCTGATGCCCAGCGAATACGCCGCCGGCCAGCGCCTGCTGTGTCTCTGCCAGGCCGAGTCCGACTGCAGTTTCGACCTCGCCTACAGCAGTGAAGTCGGCTCGAGCATGGCGCAGCAAGTGCACGCGTTCGTCAACGCAGTGGAGCGCATTGCCAGCAACGTGATGCGCGTGACCCTGGAATTGGCCGATGGCGACTGGCTGGAGTTTCGCCCCGGCCAGTTCATGCAGATTGAAGTGCCGGGTTACGGCGTGGTGCGCAGCTACTCGCCATCGAGCACGGTGGCGCAGTTGCCGCAACTTGAGTTCCTGGTTCGGCTGCTACCGGGTGGTGCCATGTCCGGCTACCTGGAAGAGAAGGCTGCGAACGAGGACGTGCTGACCTTGAGCGGCCCTTATGGTGCGTTCTTCCTGCGCGAGGAAAAGCGCCGCGCGCCGCACATCTTCGTCGCTGGCGGCACGGGCCTGGCGCCGATCCTGTCGATGATCGATGCCTTGCGCCAAGGCAGCGGGCGCAAGCCGCCGATGCTGCTCAGCTTCGGTTGTGCGGTGCCGGACGCCTTGTTCTGCCTCGACGACATCGAGCTGCGCCAACAGTGGTTGCCCAGCCTGGAAGCACGCATCTGCGTCGACCGCGAACCGCGCGACGGCCTGCACCACGGCAGCCCGGTCAGTGCGCTGCGTGAGGGCGATGTCAGTGCCGACACAGTCGCCTATCTGTGCGGCCCGCAACCGATGATCGATGCCGCCACTGCGCGGTTGATCGAGTTGGGCGCCGACCCCGCGAACATCTTTGCCGAACAGTTTGTGGCCAGCCACTAAGGAACCCGTCATGCAATCGACCACGCCCGTCAGCTTCACTGCCGAACAAATGAAGTGGTACGAACAGGCCTGCGCCAGGATCGACCCCAAGCGCCTGCAGCGCCTGCTGTACAACATCACCAACATTCATAGCCCAACCGGTGCGGCGCGTGCGGCCAGCGAGCACATGAGGGGCTACCTCGAAAGCATCGGCATGGCCGCACGTTACCAGTCGATGAGTTTCACCAGTGGCAATGTGTTGGCCGAAATGCGCGGCAGTGGGGGCGGCGCCAGCGTGCTCCTGTATTCGCCGATCGATACCCACCTGGAGTTGGACGAGGCCGAGAAGATCCTCACTGGCCCGGCTGACGAAGCCGATATGCAGACCTCGGCGCAGCAGGTCGACGACTGGGTGTTCGGCCTTGGCGCTTCCAACCCCAAGGGCATGATCGCCACCCTGACCGAAGTGGCCACCGCGCTGATCGAGGCCGAAGTACCGCTGGTGGGCGACCTGCTGGTCGGCCTGGCCGATGGTGGCATGCCGGTGGACGTTTCGGCCCGCCAGCATGCCGGCATGTCCAACGGCGTGACCCACCTGATCAACCGTGGCGGCGCCCCGGACTTTGCCATCGTCATGAAACCGTGGAACTGGGTCTATCACGAAGAGCCCGGCATGGGCTGGTTCAAGCTGCGCGTGTACGGCACCCTCGGCTATGCCGGCGTGCCCCGAGGCACGCCGGGCTTCCGCAGCTCGGTGGTACCGGCGGCGACCGTGATCCAGGACCTCGAGCAGTGGCTCATCGAGTATGCCGAACGCAATACCTCCGGGCAGATCAAGCCCCATGGCTGGATCTCCGGGGTGCGCGGTGGCAATCCGGAACGCCCGGCCTTTCCGTCGGCGGTCACCGAAATTTTCTTCGATGTGCGGATCAACCCGCGCACCAGTCCGGCCGAGGTCAAGGCGCAGTTCGCCGAGTTCGTCCGCGACCTGCAGGCACGACGCCCGGAGCTGACCCTCGACTGGGAAATGTACGGCTCCGTGGCCGGCGGCAGTACCGATGCGCAGAACTGGATCGTGCAGTCCTGCCGACGTGGCTGGGAGCATATCGAGCGACGTGCCCATGGCGAGGCCGACCTGCTCGGCGGGCAGACCGACGGTGCCGCCTTGCGCCGCCTCGGCATTCCCACCGCACGCATCGGCTGGCCATGGCCGGCGCAAGGTGCGCCATTGCCGGTTGCCGAGGGCCTCGGCGGCATGGGCGCGACCTACATCCCCGACCTGCTGCCGTGTGCCAGGAAAATCATGTACGCGCTGATCGATACCCTGACCCGACCTCGTCACGAGCTGGGCCTGTAATGCTGTCGCGCCAGCTGCACCCCTTCATCATCTCGCGGGAATCGATGTCATGACGCCCAGTCATTTCGATCTGACCATCAGCCAGGCGCAGGCAGCCTTCCGAGACGGCAGTTTGAGCAGCCGCATGCTGGTTCAGGCTTGCCTTGATCGTGCCGAGTCTGGCGCCCAGCTCAATGCGTTTGTCACCCTGGATGCCGCCGACGCACTGACTGCGGCCGATGCGGCCGACTCGGCACGGCGGGCCGGTAAACCGCTCAAGCCACTGAGCGGCATTCCGATCGTGGTCAAGGACAACATTCACGCCGCTGGGCTGCCTTCAACCGCAGGTACCCCGGCGCTGGCAGGTTTCATCCCCCGTGAGGATGCACCGGTCTTGCAGCGTTTGCGCGAAGCCGGTGCCATTGTGCTGGGCAAGACCAACCTGCATGAGCTGGCATTCGGCGCCACTGGCTACAACCCGGCCTTCAATACCGGCAGCCTGGTGGGCGTGCGCAACCCCTACGATGCCCGGCGTATCGCCGGCGGTTCGTCGTCGGGCAGCGCTGTCGCGCTTGGCGCACGCATGGCGTTGGCCGCCCTGGGCACCGACACCGGCGGTTCGATGCGCATTCCCTGCGCACTGAACGGATGCGCCTCGCTGCGCCCGAGCGCCGGTCGCTACCCGGATCGGGGCATCGCGCCGATTGCCCCGAGTCGCGACACCGCAGGCCCAATGGCCTTGTGCATGGCTGACGTTGCGCTGCTCGATGGCTTGATCTGTGATGACCTGTCGTTGCCGCCAGTCCATTTGGGCGAGCTGCGGCTAGGCATCGCCGACGAGTTCTGGCGTGAGCTGGATGCCGACACCCTGGCTGCTTCAATGGCTGCGCTGGAGAAGCTGCGCGGCGCTGGCGTGAGTCTGGTGAGGATCGACGACAGCCGCCTGCAAGCCCTCAACCACCCTATCGGTTTCCCGGTGGTGATCCATGAAGCCCACGCGGCGATGGTTGCCTACCTGCGCGAGCAGGGGCCGGGTATCTCCATCGAGGCGCTGGTGGCGCAGATCGCCAGCCCTGATGTGCGCGCGGTCTATGAGCAGATGGTACTGCCGGGCAAGGTCGCGACGGCTGACGGCCTGGTTGCTGCCGAGCCGCTTTATCGGGCGGCCATGCAGGGGGGCAAGGCTGCGTTGCAAGCCCATTACCAGGCGCTGTTCAGTGAGGATGAGCTCGATGGCCTGCTGTTTCCCACATCACCCGTCATTGCCCCGTTTGCCGAGGCGCAGGTCAGCGAGCCGGGCAATTTCGAACGGTTGATCCAGAACACCGAGCCTGCGGCCAGTGCCGGCCTGCCGTGCATCCAGCTGCCGGTTGGCCTGGGTGCAACCAGCGGCATGCCGATCGGGCTGGAGCTCGATGGCCCGGCCGGCAGTGATCGTCGCCTGCTGGCCATCGGCATCGCCCTGGAAGGCGTGTTGGGGCGTATCCCGTCGGCCAGCGCTTGATCACCACAATTGAGTAAAGGAGCCACCATGAGCCCTCAATACGACTTGCAGGACAAGGTCATCATCGTCACCGGCGGTGGCAGCGGCATGGGCCGCGACACCAGCCTGGCCCTGGCCAGCGCCGGTGCCCGGGTGGTCGTGGGCAACCGCAATGCCCGGGCCGGTGCGGCCTTGGTCGAAGAGATCGTCGCCAGTGGTGGCCAGGCATTATTCCGGGTGACGGACGTTGCCAACGCCGCCGACTGCGAAGCGCTGGTGGCGCTGGCCCTGAAGTATTACGGCCGCCTCGACGGCGCGTTCAACAACGCCGGCTTGCAGCGAGCCTTTACCGATGTGCACCAGACCCCGGTCGAGGACTTCAGCGAGGTCATCGATATCAACCTCAAGGGCATGTTGTACATGATGAAGTACGAGACCGCCGCGATGCTGCAGAGCGGGGGTGGAGCGATCGTCAACAACGCTTCGATCTTCGGCCTCAAGGCCATGGCCCAGGCGGCCTATTACGTTGCCGCCAAGCACGGCATCGTCGGTGCCACCCGCGCCGCCGCACTCGACTATGCCACGCGCGGCATTCGTATCAACGCAATCTGCCCGGGGCCGATCAAGACCCCGAGTTTCGACCGCGTGACCAGCGGTGACGAGCATATGTATGACGACGGCGTGCCCATGCACCGCATCGGTCAGCCGCATGAGATCAGCGCGGCAGTGCTGTGGCTGCTGTCCGAGCAATCGTCCTATGTGACCGGCGCCACGCTGTCGATCGATGGCGGGATGTCGGCGGCGTAATTGCCGGTCGCGTTGCCGTCGCCCGCTTCCTCAAAGGAGAACAAGCATGATCAATGCGATGAGCTATGTGGTTGTCCACACTCCCTATCTGGAGCAATGGCTGCCGCTGGCCAGCAACCATATCGGCTTGCACGTCGATGTGGTCGAGCCCGATGTTGCCGTGCGCCTGCGCATGGACGCCAAGGTCCAGCGCCTGCTGCTGCTCGCCACGTCCGGCCCGGCATCTTTGGCAATGGGCTTCGAGGTGCCCGACGCGGCCGCTCTGCAAAGGGTCAGGCAAGCCCTCGAGGCGGCGGGCTATCCGGTGGTGGACGGCACGGCGGCGGAAATTGCCCTGCGCGGCGTCAAGGCAATGTTCCATTTCCGTGACCCGGACGCCAACCGTATCGAAGTGGTCTGGGGCCTGGCCGACACTGCCGAGCCGCTGCATCCGGGACGGCCGATCGGCGGTTTTCGCACCGGCGAGCTGGGCATCGGCCATGTTGCCCTGATGACCGGCGAATTCGAAAGGATGTGCCACCTGTACAAGGAGGTGCTGGGCTTCAAGGTCAGTGACCGGGCCAGCGCGCCATTCAAGGTGGAGTTCCTCCACGTCAACCCGCGGCACCACACCCTCGGCCTGGCCGACACGGGCACCGGTGCAGGGGTCTATCACCTGATGCTCGAGTACAACGACTTCGATGATGTCGGTCGTGCCTACGACATGGCCCTGGAAAACCCCGACTCCATCGGCGTGACCCTGGGCCGCCATATCAATGATCACGTCACCTCGTTCTACCTGAAAAACCCGGATGGCTGGATGTTCGAACTCGGTTGGGCCGCGCGCACCATCGGCCCGGACTGGCAGATCGAGGAGCTGCCGGGCATGAGCCTGTGGGGCCATGACCGCACCTGGCTGGCGCCGCAAAAGCGCGAGGCGGCCCGGCAAATTCTCAAGCAACTTGCCGCACGCGGCGTGCGCGCACCGGTGGCGATGCCCAACCCAGCAGAGAAAAACCGATGAATCCTGTTCAGTACACCCCCGCATTGCCGGAAATAGGCTGCAACCTGCGGATCGGCGATTGCACCCTCAACTATCACGACCAGGGCAGCGGCGAGCCCATCCTGCTGATCCACGGTTCCGGCCCCGGTGTCACCGCCTGGGCCAACTGGCGCGGAGTGATTCCGGTGCTGTCGCGGCGCGCGCGAGTGATTGCCCCGGACATGCTCGGCTTCGGCTACAGCCAGTGCCCCTCCACGTTGACGCTCGACCCCGATGCCTGGGTCGCCCAACTGATCGGATTGCTCGATGCCCTGGACCTGCCTTCGGTCTCGGTAGTGGGTAACTCCTTTGGTGGTGCCATCGCCCTGGCGTTGGCCCATCGCTACCCGCAGCGGGTCAAGCGCCTGGTATTGATGGGCGCGGTCGGCCTGAGCTTCCCGATCACTGACGGCCTGGAAAAAGTCTGGGGTTATCAGCCTTCGCTCCAGGCCATGCGTGAACTGATGGGGGTGTTCGCCCATGACCGTGGCCTGATCACCGATGACCTGGTGCGCATGCGCTTCGAGGCCAGCGTGCGCGACGACGTGCAAACACGCTTTGCCCGGCTGTTTCCGGCACCGCGCCAACAAGGCGTGGAAATGCTCGCACTGCCTGAGTCGGCATTGCGTGCACTGCCCCAACGCACGCTGATCATCCATGGTCGCGACGACCAGGTCATCCCGCTGGAGGTTTCGGAACGCATGGTGCGCCTGATCCCCCATGCGCAACTGCATGTGTTCGGTGAGTGCGGCCATTGGGTGCAGATCGAGCAAGCCGAGGCTTTCACCCGCTTGCTCGAAGACTTTCTATGTCATGAGCCAAAAGAGGACGCAGCATGAATCAAGACATCATTCGTGGACGCTGGAACATCCTGTCGTGGGAACAGGTCTACGACGACGGCCGCGTGCTGCACCCCATGGGCGAGGCGCTGGAGGGTTTCATCGAGTACGGCCCCTTCGGCATGTTTTGTGTGATTGCAAAGAAAGATCGCCAGCACTTCCAAAGCGGTGGCCAGTGGTCGGCCGACGACGCCGAAAAGGCCGGAGCCTATGGCAGCTACCTGACCTATGCGGGCGATTACGAGGTAAAAGGCGATGTGATCCTTCACCACGTGAAACACAGCCTGTTCCCGAATTGGGAAGGCGGGTCACAAAAACGTGTGGCGATCCTGGAGGGCGATGTACTGGCTTTGACTGCTCGACTTGAAGAGGGCACCAGCGAGGCGCGCACCGCCAGGTTGCTTTGGCAGCGGGCATGATCTGCTTGCAACGGTGAGAACAACAAAACGAACCCACAGGAGTGGGTTCGTTTGCTTCCAGCATTTCAAAACTGCACTGCCAAATCCGGCACCCCGCTATTTCGAACACCCCCCTCGCGCATCATCAGCCATTAATAAAACCGACCCTTTGACCCCGATATCATCGTTTCTCCGCGGTGAGGCTTTTGACTATATTGGCGCCCAGAACAAGCGAAGTGGCAAATAATCGCCATCATTCATTGCGGGTGTTAATAATGAAAAATCAACCTGGCATCGTGGAAAACACGAGGCGTGATAACGTCGGAACGGGGACGAAAGTTGTCTGGGGCGGGGAGCAAGTTCGGCATCCTTATAACGCTACGCAAACACCCATTGTTGTCAGCGCTGCATACGGTTACGACGATATCGATGTCTGGTATGACGTTGCGTTGGGCAAGACGCCAGGTTTTATTTATAGCCGCATGAGCAACCCGACCGTCGCGACACTCGAGGCAAAGATCTGTGCGTTGGAAAACGCTGAATCGGCGGTGGCGTTCAGCACTGGCATGGCCGCGATCAGCAGTGTGTTGTACACCTTTCTGGCCCATGGCAATCGGGTGGTTTCCACCAAAGACAGTTACGGTGGCACCAACAAGATTTTCGAAGAGTTCCTGCCGCGGATGGGCGTCAGTGTCACCTTGTGCGAAACCTTCGACCATGACGAAATCGAACGGGAAATCGCCAAGGGCTGTGACCTGCTTTACCTGGAAACACCCACCAATCCGACGCTGAAAATTGTCGATATCAAACGACTGGTTGCAGCGGCCAAGCGTGTCGGCGCGCTGGTAGTTGCCGACAACACCTTTGCCACGCCCTTGAATCAGAACCCCCTGGCGCTCGGTGTGGATGTGGTTGTGCACAGTGCCACCAAGTTTCTCAGCGGCCATGGTGATGTACTGGGCGGTCTGGTCTGCGGTGTTGAACCGTTGATGGACAAAGTGCGTCATTACCGCGAAATCAATGGTGCTGCGCTCGATCCTTTCTCGGCGTACTTGATCATTCGTGGCATGAAAACCCTGGCATTGCGCGTGCGCCAACAACAACAAAGCGCCCAGGCCCTGGCAGAGTTCTTGTGCAATGAGCCCCTGGTCGAATCGGTGAACTATCCCGGATTGCCCCAGCACCCGAACCATGAGGTGGCCTGTGCGCAAATGCGCGGGTTCGGCGCCATTGTCAGTTTTGTCCTGGTCGGCGGTATGGACACGGTCAAAGTGTTGTTGCCGCAATTGCGCTACGCCCACTGTGCCGGGAACCTCGGTGCGGTCGAAACCATTTATGGCCCGGCCAGGACCACCAGCCATGTGGAAAATACCCTGGAAGAACGTTTGGCCCTGGGGATTTCCGAAGGCCTGGTACGCGTATCGGTCGGTATTGAAGAGACCGATGATCTTATCGACGATCTGAAACAGGCATTCAAGTTTGTCAGAAGTACGCGGGATGAAAACAACCTGTCGAACATCGCACACACATCGAGTGAGTGTTGCACAGAGGTGGCCAGCTGACGTTAGAACGTTAAACCCCATGGCAGGGCTGCGCATGGGGTATTCATGAAGAGGAATAATAACAAGATTTAGCGGCAATTCGATGGTGCTCTGCCGAGTCATCTACTGCAGAAATTTATTTTGCCCTAACAACTTTCATGAGATTCAGATATGTCCATAAAAGAAGAACAATCAAGTGCGCGCGTCGGTTTCAAACAGGAAATGCAAACTCGCCACATTGTCATGTTGGCCCTCGGCGGGGTGATTGGCACCGGCCTGTTCCTGACCTCCGGGTATACCGTCAATCAGGCAGGGCCATTGGGCGCGGTTATCGCTTACATCATCGGCGCGGTGATGGTCTACATGGTCATGATGTGCCTGGGCGAATTGGCGGTGCAGATGCCGGAAACCGGTTCGTTCAGTACCTACGCAACACGCTTTCTAGGCCCGGGCACCGGCTACACGGTAGCGTGGCTCTATTGGCTGACCTGGACGGTGGCGATCGGCTCCGAATTTACCGCCGCCGGTATCCTGATGGTGCGGTGGTTCCCGGATACACCGGTGTGGATCTGGAGCGCGCTGTTTGCTGGCGTGGTGTTCATCAGTAACGTCGTTTCCGTCAGGCTGTTTGCCGAAACCGAGTTCTGGCTGTCGCTGGTCAAGGTGCTGACGGTACTGGCGTTTCTGGTGGTCGGTGGCGGGGCGATCATCGGTGTCTTTCACATCGATCAGGCACACAGCATCGGGTTGAGCAACTTTACCCGCGAGGGCTTGTTTCCCACCGGTTTCATGTCGATTGCCATGACCCTGCTGGCGGTGTCCTTTGCCTTCTCCGGCACTGAGTTGATCGGTATTGCCGCTGGGGAAACCAAGGATCCTCAACGCAATGTGCCGCGGGCTATTCGCACAACGGTACTGCGCCTGGCGATTTTCTTCGTGGGGACCATTTTCGTCCTGGCGACCTTGCTGCCGCGCGAACAGGCCGGGCTGGTCGAAAGCCCGTTCGTGACCGTGTTCACTTACATCGGCATCCCGTACTCCGCCGATATCATGAACTTCGTGATCATCACTGCGCTGTTGTCCGCCGCCAACTCCGGGTTGTACGCCGCTTCGAGGATGATCTGGACCTTGAGTGACCAAGGGCATTTGCCCAAGCAATTCTCTGCCTTGACCCGCATGGGGACGCCTTTCAACGCAATCGTCTTGAGTATGGTCGGTGGTGCGGCATCGCTGCTGAGCAGTGTGTTTGCTCCGGATACCATTTACCTGGCGCTGGTTTCCATTTCCGGCCTGGCCGTGGTGGTGGTGTGGATGAGTATTGCCGCCAGTCAGATCGCCTTCCGTCGCCACTATGTGGCCAACGGCGGCAATATCAAGGATCTGGCGTGCCGTGTACGGGGCTATCCGTGGGTGCCGTTGGGGGCGTTGGCGTGTTGCCTGCTGTCCTGCGTGGGGATTGCCTTTGACCCCGAGCAGCGCGTGGCCCTGTACTTCGGTGTGCCGTTCATTGCCTGGTGTTACTTCGTGTACTTCATCACCCGCAAAGGCCGCGAGCGTCGCCTCTCGACCATTGCCCCATTGGCGCACCCTGCGAAGTGACTTGAGCGGCGCTAGAATCGGGGGTCGTCAATGAGGTGCAGGCAATGAATCAAAAGACGTTACCCCCACTCAATTGGCTTCGTGCGTTTGAAGTATCCGCCCGTTGTCTGAACTTCACCCATGCGGCCGAAGAGTTGTGTTTGACCCAGGGGGCGATCAGCCAACAAATCCGCCAACTGGAAAGCCACCTGGGTGTGGCACTTTTCAAGCGCCTGCCGCGTGGATTGAGTTTGACCGAAGAAGGCCAGTCTTACTTGCCGGTCGTGCAGGATGCGATCACTCGGCTGGCAGTCGGTACTAATGAGATCTTCGGCCAGCACAAACGGCGACCAATCAAGGTGCGTGGCAGCCTGTCTTTTTTCGTGCACTGGCTGGCGCCGAAGCTGGTCGACTTCAGCCAGGCTCATCCCCATGTGGACATCCGCTACATCAGCAATATCTGGGTCAAGGAACTCGACGGCGAGGACGACATGGAAATCCGCTGGGGGCATGGTCAATGGCCGGGTCTGGTGTCCCAGCGCCTGACCTGGGACACCCTGTTTCCGGTTTGCTCGCCTGAGTTGATGGCGCGCTCACCGTTGCTGGTACCCGGCGATGTCGCGCAGCACCCTTTGCTCCACGTGTTGGGCTACGAGGAAGGCTGGGGCTACTGGTTGAAAAGGGTGGGCGCGGACGCCGTCGACTTTTCCACAGGGATGCAATTCGACACCCTCATTTCGACGCTGCGCATGGCCGAACTGGGGCAGGGCATCGCGTTGGCTCGCTCGTCCATGGTCGATGAGATGCTCAAGGACGGCCGGCTGATCGAACCTTTTGCGCGGAGGATCGAGGCCAGCGAATCGTTTTACCTGGTCCGTGATTCAGGCGCCGATCAGCATCCCGACGCGGTCATGTTTTCCACCTGGCTGGTCGAGCAGGCACATCGTTACAAATGAGTGGCCGGAGTAAACCTATGCACTATGTAAGCACACGAAGCTCGGCTGTTCAGGCCGACTTCGAGAAGATTGTATTGTCCGGGATTGCCGAGGACGGCGGGCTCTATGTGCCGGTCAGCCTGCCGGTGTTCAGTGCGCAGGAGATCGCCAACTGGTCCTGGTTGCCCTACGACGAACTGGCCTACCGCGTCATGAGCCCTTTTGTTGGCGAGTCGATACCGGAGGCAGACTTCAAACACCTGCTCAAGGATGCCTACAGCACCTTCAGCCATCGCTCCATCGCGCCGTTGCATCAGGTCGACCGCAATGAGTGGGTGCTGGAACTGTTCCATGGGCCCACCCGCGCTTCGAAAGATTTCGCGGCGCAACTACAGGGGCGTCTGGTCGAGTATTTTCTCGGCAAGCGCAAGCAGCGGGCGGTGATGTTGGGTGCGACCAACGGTGATACCGGCCTTGCCGCGATCGAGGCGTTCAAGGACTGCAATGAAACAGCCGTCGTGGTGTTCTACCCGCAAACCGGTGTGCCTGAGGATCAGCTGCAGCATTTGCAGGCGGCCACTCACCCACGGTTGTTCAAGTTCGCCGTGAACGGCAGCTTCGACGATTGCCAGACGATCGTCGCGCAACTGTTCCAACACTGGCCATTAACACAATGCCAGGCGATCAGTTTCAACTCGAACAACTGGGTCAGTGTGATGGCTCAGTTGGCGTTTTATTTTCACGCTGCCCTGCAACTGGGTGGCGGCCAGCGACCCATAGGATTCAGCGTGCCGGCGGCCAGCTTCGCGGAAGTCTATGCCGGTTATATTGCGCAAAAAATGGGCTTGCCGATCAATCAGATCATCGTCGCCACCAACCAGAACGATGCGTTGCATCAGCTGTTTCTGAAGAATCACTACTCCAGGTTGCGGGCGAACAAGACCCTGTCGCCAGCCATGGACCTGTCGATATTCGCCAACCTCGAGCGCTTTGTGTGGGAGCTCTATGGGCACGATGACCAGGCGGTGAGCGGGCTGATGAAAGAATTCGAGTCCAGTGGCGAGATGACGATCGCCAATGAGTTCTGGTTGCAGGCACGGATGATCATCGATTCCTACTCGGTCAGCGATGACGAGACCCTGAATGAAATCACCACGCTGCACCGGGACACCGGTTATGTCATCGACCCGCACACCGCCACCGGTGTACTGGCCGCGCGGCTCTACCGACGGAGCATGGTCGCGCCCATGGTGACCCTGGGCGAGATTTCGCCGGTCAAATCGGCGGCACTGCTGGGGGAACTGGGGATCATGCCGGCGTCGACGCGAAGCATCCCGGTGGCGCAACCACAGCAGCAGGCCTGGCGCATTGAGCGCGACGATCTTGCAACCATTCACCAGGTGCTGAGCGGCCTGTGAGGACGCAGCAGGGGGCTCAATGAAGCGAATTCTGGATCCTCTCGATGAGCGCATCATCGCCGAGCTCACCGTGAATGCCCGGGCGGCCCATGCCGAGCTCGCCACCAAGGTGAACCTGTCACGTAATGCCGTGCGCCAGCGAATCGAACGACTCGAACGTGATGGCGCCATCCAGGGCTATACGATACGTACAGGCGACGGTCGCCAACCGTCGGCAAATATCAATGCGGTGATTTTCGTCTATCGCTATGACCGCATGCGCGGCGCGGATGTTTTGCAGGCACTCAAGAAAATACCGGAGATCATCCAGTGCGATGTGATGAGCGGGGAATTCGATCTGATGGTTCGTGTCGGTGCTTCCAGCCCCGAGCGGGTGCATAAAGTCTGGAATGAAATATCCGCCATGGCGGGGGTGGAAAACACCGTGACTTCGTTTGTGTTGTCCGCTGTTGTTTAAAATCCCTTTCTCTGCCTGCAATCGAGCGGCATTCAGCATGCCAGCGATGGCGTCTTGCCGGGAACGAGGAGTAAGCCAACGATTGTTGGCTTTTTTTATGCCTGTGCACTTTGGCCGGGTGCTGGTTAAAACGACCATGAAATAGAGCAAACAGCCATATTTTACTGCCAGGGCCGCCGTCCTAACCTAGTGCTCATTGATTAATGACCCGGATGGAAGGCAACAGAAATGACTGAATACAAGATCGCATTGGTAGGCTTCGGTGGTGTCAATCGCGGGTTGGCCCAACTGATTGCCGAGCGTAACGAAGCCTGGAAAACCGAACTCGGCTTCACGTTGAAAATCGTCGGTGTCACCGACCTCTTTCTGGGTTCCATCGTTGGCCGCGACGGGCTGGATGCGGGGCTGCTGGCAAGCCTTCCAGCGGTCAAGGGTGCTCTGGCGCAGTTGCCGGGTGGTACTGCCGAAGCCTTCAATGAAAACGTAATCAAGCAATCCGGCGCCGACATCATTGCCGAGGCGACCTTCACCAACCCGGTGGACGGCGAGCCGGCCACTTCGTTCTGCCGTTGGGCCCTGGAAGGCGGCAAACATGTGGTCACCACCAACAAGGGGCCGATTGCCCTGCATGCCGCTGAATTGAAAGACCTGGCCAAACGCAACAACGTCGCCTTTGAATATGAGGGCTCGGTGATGAGCGGGACCCCGGTTATCCGCCTGGCTAAACAGTCGCTGGCCGGCGTCTCCATCACCGGCTTCGAGGGGATCCTCAACGGCACGTCCAACTTCGTCCTCACCAGCATGGAAGGCGGCCTGGGTTTCGCCGAGGCCGTCAGCAAGGCCCAGGAACTGGGGTATGCCGAGGCCGATCCGACCGCCGATGTCGAAGGGCATGACGTGCGCCTGAAAGTGGTCATTCTGGCCAATGAATTGCTCGATGCCAAGCTGAGTGTCAGTGATGTCAGCTGCCGGGGTATCTCGGCACTTGGCCTCAGTGATATTGAAAGTGCTGTGCAAAAGGGTGCTCGCTGGAAGCTTATCGGTGCCGCCAGGCGCAACGCCGATGGTTCGGTCAGCGCCAGTGTCGAACCGAAGCTGCTGAACAACGATCACCCGCTGGCGGGCATTTCGGGCGCGATCAATGCGGTGTCGTTCAACACTGAGCTGCTGGGACCGGTCACCGTCTCAGGTCCAGGTGCAGGCCGTATCGAAACGGCGTTCGCTCTGCTGTCGGACATCATCGCCATTCATAAGTCTGTTTCGACCCATTAAGCAGGAGTAGACGTTATGAGCCTATCGCGCTTGGCCATGGCCGTTGTGGGAAATCAAATCGATGTGCTGAACCCGTTCGACGGAAGCGTCGTCGGGACAGTACCTGAAATGTGTGCGGCTCATGTCCCGCACTTGCTGGCTCAGGGGCGCAGCGGGGCGCAAGTCTGCGCCGGACTGCCGCGTTATCGCAGGGCACAGATACTCGAACAGGCCGCACGCAACATCGAGCGCGATGCGGGCTCGTTTGCCCGGCTGATCGTCGATGAAGCCGGCAAAACCATCAGGCAGGCGGAAAAGGAAGTCAAACGGTGCATCAACACCCTCAAGCTGTCTGCCGAAGAAGCCAAACGCAATGCCGGTGAAGTCGTGCCGTTCGATGCCTATGAAGGTTCCGAGTCTCGGCAGGGATGGTTCTCCAGAGAGCCGCTGGGCCTGATTGTGGCGATCACACCGTACAACGATCCGTTGAACCTGGTGGCACACAAGCTCGGCCCGGCCATTGCCGGTGGCAACGCCGTCATCCTGAAACCCTCCGAGTTGGCGCCGTTGTCGGCGATCAAGCTGGTTGCCTGTCTGGTCGATGCGGGCCTGCCAGCATCGGTAGTCACCGTTGCTACCGGAGGCGCGGAACTGGGCAAGGCACTGGTTGCTGCCCGTGAAGTGCGGATGATCTCGTTTACTGGCGGTTTCGTGACTGGCGAACACATTGCCCGCGGCGCTGGCTTGAAGAAACTGGCCATGGACCTGGGCGGCAATGCACCGGTGATCGTCCTGGACGATTGCGACCTCCAGAGCACTGTCGAGTCCTGTGTCTCGGGTGCATTCTGGGCTGCCGGGCAGAACTGCATCGGCACCCAACGCTTGTTGATCCAGGCCTCGATTTATGAGGTGTTTCGCGACAAATTCGTTGCGCTGTCGAAGACATTGATTGCCGGTAACCCGGCCGCGTCCAGCACGGACATTGGCCCGATGATAACTGTGCAGGCTGCACAGAACGCCGAGGCGGTCGTGTCCGAAGCGCTGCAACAGGGTGCCAGGCTACTTTGCGGGCACCAACGGGAAGGCGCGTGCTACACCGCGACGGTATTGGAGAAGGTCGATCACGCCAGCCGCTTGTGGCGCAATGAAGTGTTTGCACCGGTGGTGGTGCTTGAACCCTTTGACACCTTCGATGAAGCCATCGCCCTGGCTAACGAGCCGGAGTACAGCTTGCACGCCGGGATTTTCACCAACGATCTGGGCAAGGCCTTGAGCGCTGCGCGGCGGATCGATGCGGGTGGGGTGATGATCAACGATTCGTCCGACTACCGTTTTGACGCCATGCCTTTCGGTGGCTCGAAATATGGCAGCCTCGGCCGAGAAGGTGTTCGTTTCGCTTACGAGGAAATGACGCAGCCAAAGGTCGTCTGCGTCAACAATCTGTGCTGAACGATTGAAATTCAGGTAGTGCTTATTGTGTCGCATTGGGAGGCTTAGTCAGCCACCCAATGCGTTGTTCTTCGACTTCCGGTGAGCTGACAGCTCACCCTGCATTGCACCATTACCAACCCAACTGCTTGTTGAACGACAACGCATCATAGTAATCATGCTGTGACGCAATCTTGCCGTCCTTCAACTTGATGAAACTGACACCCTTGAAGGACAACGGCTTGTTGGTTGCAGGTGTCTCGGGTGCCCAGGCGCCGGTGTTTTTGCCGTCGAACTGCCATTCGAAGGCAATGTTGTCGCCGTCGACGATCGGCTGGCCAACCATCTGCCATTTCAAATCCGGCACCGCATCGATAAACAGCTTGATGACTTCGACCCTGGCGGTTTCCCGGCCGACTTTGGGAACCCCTACCGAGGCGTCCAGAAACTCTCCGTTCTCAGCGAAATACTGGGCTGCTGCATCGGGGTCGTGTTTATTCCATGCGCCCATGTAGGCGTTGATCACGTCCAGGGTGTTCTGTTTGTCCGCAGCAACCGAAAACTGGGCAAACAGAAGAAAGGCCAGGATGCTGACTAGTCGAATCGATATCCGGTGCATGGTATTTCCTCTTCGATTATTGCTGTTGTGGGAGAGTCGGAAACAGTTTTGCCCAAGTGGTGCAGCGACCTATCGCGGCACCGGCAGCTCGACCAGCGACCACTCGATCGATAGCGGTTTGAGCTTGTGTACTTTGGCGGCAGCAGGGCGGCTGGCCATGTTGCCGACGAACCAGTTCGCCGAATTGGCCGCGACGATCCGGCCTTCGCCATTGATGATGAATGCCTCGTTTTTCATGCGCAGCAGGCAGCGGGTGAGCAGTTGATCGAATTCGTGCAGGGCAATATCCGCCGCGGCGACGCCGACGAAATGCCCGCCGGCGAAAATCGGCACGGAGAAGGCCAGTATGTAGAGTTCGGTGCCATAGAGGTCCACGAACGGCCCTTCGATCGAAGCTTCACCCGTGAGCTTCGGGCGCGTGAACCAGGGCATGCCCTGGTAGTTGTAGAAGCTTTCGCTCTGGCGGTTGAAGTTCAGCATCATGGGGATGACTTTTCCGCTCGAGGGGCGGTAGAACCATTCGAGGAACATCTCTTGATCGGCGAGTTCCCCCGGTTCCAGCACGACACCGGTCCCATGAATATAGTTGTCGTTTCCTGACAGGCGCTCTTCGATTGTCGGTTGTAAGAAAGCCAGATCCTTCGACGTCGGTTTTTTGCCTTCGGCGTCAAGCGCGTTCCAGACCGTCACTACCTCTGCGGCCAGCGTATCGAGTTGCTCGAACACCTTGCACAAGATGTCCTCCAGGCGCTGGGCGCACTGGCCAAGCTCGTCATTCATTGGTGTCGTGATCATTGCAATGTGCTCTCTTGCTGCTCAAGCAGGGCGAAGCGCAGGTCCATCAGGCGCTTGATGCCTTCCTTGATATGGGCCTCTGTCAGGGCCCTGGCCAGATTGGATTCGCCGGCTACCACGGCCTGCAGGATGGCCCGGTGTTCAGCAATGGCCGTGCTTTTCTGAACATCGGTGGTGGAGATCCATTGCAGCTCGCCCATTTCGGCCTGCAGGCGCATTTCCGCGTGGGTCAGCCGCACCGATTGGGCGGCCACGGCAATTTCGATATGGAAGCGAGCGTCCGCCCGACGCAGCTCGCTTCGGGTCGTGGCGTCCTGCAACGCAGTGACGAAATGTTCTAGTCGTTGATGCTGGGCGCTGGAGGATCGGCTGGCGGCCAGGCCGGCGGCAGTCGCTGAAATGGCGATCTGTTCGTCGCAGAGGTCGCGAAGTTCCAGCGAGCTCATGGCGCTCAACCTGGCCTTGAGAAACTCATCGGAAACTTCCACAGGGGCGCAGACAAAACTGCCGCCGTTCCTGCCGCGTTTTGTCGCGACAACGCCGCGCTGACGAAGAATGGCCAAGGCATCGCGCAGGGTCACGGTGGCCACGCCAAAACGGGTCGCCAGTTCGCTTTCGCTGGGCAATTGTTCGCCCACGCCAATCAGGCCCAGTTCGATGACCTCGATCAGCCGGCGAGCCACTTCCTCGGGCTTGCCTTCCTGGCTGACCTGCAGCAGGGAAAGGCGGTTCACTTTATTCAGTTGAGTCATCTACTCGCCATAAAAAATATGAAACTAGGTTTCTTTTAGTCATATCCAGCCTTTCACGCAACAGAAAAGCCCAATTTAAGACGCCGATATGTCGTTTTTAGATAAAAGCGACATGCCGATTGGCAGCTTGAAATTCATAAGATATGGTTTCATATGTTTAATAAAAAGCCAGGCTCCAGGATCCACCGGGAGCGGTACTGGCCCCGACACAGAGGAATGGCAGGTCATGACGAATCCAACCCTAAGCACTTGGGAAGCTCGCGCTCGAGAACTGAAGATAGAAGGGCGCGCGTTCATCGGTGGGGACTACACCCACGCCATCGAAGGGGAGACCTTCGATTGTCTGAGCCCGATCGATGGTCGCCTGCTGACCAAGGTCACCAGCTGCTCGGCCGCCGACGCCGATCGCGCGGTTGAAGTGGCCCGCGCCACATTCGAATCCGGCGTCTGGTCGCGCATGGCGCCGGCGGACAGAAAGCAGGTGATGATCTGTTTCGCCGAGCTGCTGGAAGCCAATGCCGAGGAACTGGCGCTGCTGGAAACCCTCGACATGGGCAAGCCGATCAGCGACTCGCTGGCTGTCGACGTGCCGCAAGCCGCACAAGCCCTGAGCTGGAGCGGTGAGGCCATCGACAAGATCTACGACGAAGTCGCTGCCACCCCCCATGACCAACTCGGTCTGGTGACCCGCGAGCCGGTCGGCGTGGTCGCGGCCATCGTGCCGTGGAACTTCCCGCTGATGATGGCCTGCTGGAAACTGGGCCCTGCGCTGTCGACCGGCAACTCGGTGATCCTCAAGCCGTCGGAAAAATCGCCACTGACCGCCATCCGCATCGCCCAACTGGCCATCGAGGCCGGCATCCCGGCGGGCGTGCTGAACGTGCTACCAGGCTACGGCCACACCGTCGGCAAGGCCCTGGCCCTGCACATGGACGTCGACACCCTGGTGTTCACCGGTTCGACCAAGATCGCCAAGCAGTTGCTGATCTACTCCGGCGAGTCGAACATGAAGCGCGTCTGGCTGGAAGCCGGCGGCAAGAGCCCGAACATCGTCTTCGCCGATGCCGCGGACCTGCAAGCCGCCGCCGAATCGGCTGCCGGCGCCATCGCCTTCAACCAGGGTGAAGTCTGCACCGCCGGCTCGCGTCTGCTGGTGGAGCGTTCGATCAAGGACAAGTTCCTGCCCCTGGTGGTCGAGGCCCTCAAGGGCTGGAAGCCGGGCAACCCGCTGGACCCGGCCACCAACGTCGGTGCCCTGGTCGATACCCAGCAGATGAACACCGTGCTCTCGTACATCGAGTCCGGCCACAACGAAGGCGCCAAACTGCTGGTGGGCGGCAAGCGCACCCTGCAGGAAACCGGTGGCACCTACGTCGAACCGACCATCTTCGACGGCGTCAGCAACGCCATGAAGATCGCCCAGGAAGAGATCTTCGGCCCGGTGCTGTCGGTGATCACTTTCGATACCGTCGAAGAAGCCATCAACATCGCCAACGACACCCCGTACGGCCTGGCCGCGGCGGTGTGGACCGCCGACATCTCCAAGGCGCACCTGACCGCCAGGGCGCTGCGCGCCGGTAGCGTCTGGGTCAACCAGTACGATGGCGGCGACATGACCGCGCCCTTCGGTGGCTTCAAGCAATCGGGCAACGGCCGCGACAAGTCGCTACATGCGTTCGACAAGTACACCGAGCTGAAAGCTACCTGGATCAAGTTGTAAGTCAGCAAAGCAAAAACAATAACAGCCGACAGGACAATGTCCTCAGGATAACAACATGAACAGTTCCGAATTCTCTGCGGCCGATAGCGACGCCGCTCAGCTCAGGGCGCTTGGCTATACGTCGAACTTCGAAAGAAGCATGAGCCTCTGGGAAAACTTTGCGTTGGGCTTCACCTACCTTTCGCCGGTCGTGGGCGTTTATACGCTCTTCGGCCTGTGCCTGGCGGCGGGCGGGCCGCCCATGTTCTGGTCCTACCTGCTGGTGGGGCTGGGGCAGATGCTGGTCTGCCTGATCTTCTGCGAAGTGGTTTCGCAATTCCCGATTTCCGGGGGCGTTTATCCGTGGGCGCGTCGCCTGGTGGGCAAACGCTGGGCCTGGATGGTGGGCTGGATCTACTCCGTGTCGCTGTGCGTGACCATTGCCGCGGTAGCGCTCGGCGCCGGTCCTTACATCGCCGCCATGCTGGGCTTCGAACCGAGTCCAGTGACCAACACGATGGTCGCGCTGGCCCTGACCGTCATGGCCACCGTGCTTAACCTGAGCGGGACCAAGCTGCTGGCCAAGGTCGCAATGTTCGGCTTTATCTGCGAGCTGCTGGGCGCGATCGTGATTGGTGGTTATCTGCTGATGTTCGAGCGTCACCAGCCGTTGTCGGTGCTGTTCAATACCTTCGACATCAGCATCGATGGCAGCTACTGGCCGGCGTTCCTGACCGCGTCGCTGGCTGGCATGTTCCTCTACTACGGCTTCGAAGCCTGCGGCGACGTGGCCGAAGAAACGCCCAATCCGAGCAAGCGCATTCCCAAGGCCATGCGCATGACCATCTACATCGGTGGTGGCGCCGCGATCTTCGCCGCCTTGGCATTGATCCTGGCGGTACCGGATATCGCCAAGGTGATTTCCGGTGAAGACAAGGACCCGATGTACACCATCATGGTCAACGCTTTCGGGCCGACCGGCTGGCAGATCGTGACGGCGGTGATCACCGTTTCCTTCGTGTCCTGCGTGCTCAGCCTGCAGGCGGCGGCCAGCCGTTTGCTGTACTCCTTTGCCCGGGATGAAATGGTCATGGGCAGCGGCGTGCTCAAGCGTCTTTCACCCACCACCCGTGTTCCCACTGCAGCCTTGATCACCTGCGGCGTGATCCCGGCAGCCATCGTGTGTGCCGGCTTCTTCCTGGAAAACGCCATTGCGATCATCGTGAGCTTCGCGGCCATCGGTATCTACCTGTCGTTCCAGATGATCGTGGGCGGGGCGCTGTTCGCTCGTCTGCGCGGCTGGAAACCGGCCGGCCAGTTCACTCTGGGTCGCTGGGGCTGGATCGTGAACATCCTGGCGCTGGTCTACGGCTTGCTGGCAGTCGCCAACATGTCCTGGCCGCGTACCCCGGATGCCCCTTGGTACAGCAACTACGGCATCCTGCTCACCGCCGCCGTGGTCATTGGCATCGGCTTGTTCTACATGGCTGTGTTCAAGCCTTACGACAAAGGCACGGCGCCGTTTGGCGATGCATGGAAATTGCACAGGAAATAAGGTGTAAAGGCTCCCAGGCGAACAGGCAGATCAATTGGGAGCACAGGTCGAAGTAAAGAGCAGGCAGGGATGCCTGCTCTTTTTCATTGGCATCAGAATTTCCAGAACGCTGGGGTCAGCAGCACCAGTACGGTGAGGATTTCCAGCCTGCCCAGCAGCATGCCGATGGTCAGCAACCATTTTGCCGCGTCGGGCAAGGTCGAGAAATTACCTACCGGGCCAATGATCGGCCCCAATCCCGGACCCACATTGCACACGGCTGTGGCGGCACCGGTCAGCGCAGTGGTCCAGTCCAGGCCGAGCAACGCCAGGCCCGCCGCGATGACACCGATGGTGATGGTGAAAAAGAAGGAAAACGTCAGCAGCGAGCGAACAATGTCTTCGTCCAGCGGATGACCGTTGTACTTTTTTCGAATGACTGCACGCGGATGTATCAGTTGTTCAAGGTTGCTGAGCAGCAGTGAGAAGGCCACCTGGAAACGGAAGATCTTCAAGCCGCCCGCGGTGGACCCCGAGCAACCTCCAACGAATGTCAGATAGAAAAACAACATGACGGAGAAGCTGCCCCACAAGGTGTAGTCGCCCACTGCGACGCCCGTGGTGGTGACCACCGAGGTCACATTGACCGCCACGATGCGTATGGCGTCCCACCAGCCAAAGTCGCTGTGCAAGTGCAGCCAGGTTCCAAACACCAGCCAGGTGATGACCAGAAAGCCGACAAAGCCCTGGACTTGATGGTCCTTGAACAAGGCTTCCTTGCGGCCACGCAACGTGGCGACATACAACGTAAAGGGCAAGCTGCCAAGCATCATGACCACCACGGCCACCCAATGGATCGCGGGTTGCGACCAGTGCGCCAGCGAGGCATCGGAGGTGGAAAAGCCGCCGGTTGAAATCAATGACATGGAATGATTGATGGCCTCGAATGAGTTCATCCCGGCCAGCCAGAATGCCAGCCAGCCGATGCCCGTGAAGCCGATATAGATCGCGAAAATGTATTGCGCAGTCATGTGTGAACGAGCGGTGACTTTGTCCGACCAGTCGGAGGACTCGCTCTGGAACAGGCGCATGCCACCGACCCGCAACAGCGGCAAGATGGCCACGGCCATGCCGATGAAGCCGATGCCCCCCAGCCAGTGCAGCATCGAGCGCCAGATCAGCAGGCCGGGCGAAGCCGTATCGAGGCCGGTGAGTACAGTAGAGCCGGTGGTGGTGATACCCGACATCGTTTCGAAGAACGCATCCGTGTAGCTGATGTGCTGCAATAGCACCATTGGCAGGGCACCAAAGGCGCAGACGACCACCCAGCTGGCCGTTGTCAGAAAGTACATGTGCCGGGGTCGCAGATGCGTGTCCTTCGGCTGGCCCTTGACGACCAGCGCCAAGCCACATGTGAAGGTAATCAGGCTCGACCAGAGAAAGGCGGAAAGTCCGTCGTTGCGGTCATAAATCATTAACGTCAGCATGGGGAGGGTCATGCTCACGGCCAGGGTGATCAGAAAAATCCCCAGGATGAAGCCGACAAGACGCAAAACCGCTAGGGACATGGAGAGACTCTGTCTATTGATCGAACCCGAGCAGTGTCGGCGTGGCAGTTATTATGCGGTGAAATATTTAGTTTCATAAGCGCTATCACGGGAGTGTAGGGGAGACTACTGAGTACCTTCCAGCCATGGGCCTGAGGCGCGTGGGCTGACAGAGTAAACTGCGGGTAGCTATATCTTGTCGAAGGAGTGGTCATGATCGGTGCCGAACTGTTGTCCGACGAAAGCCTGACGTTCGGCTGGCTGGCCTACGTGCCGGTGCTGGCCTGGGCCATCGCCAAGGCACCCTGGGTCGAGCTGTTCAGTGACAGCCGGCGTCAGCACCTGATGTTCGGCACCGTTTTCGCCCTGTTCGTGCTCTGGCTGATACGGCGTGATTTCGAGACGGGCGTGTCCTACCACTTTATCGGCATGACGGCCGTCACCCTGCTACTGGACTGGCCGCTGGCAATCGTCGGTGGCCTGGTGGCGCAGGTCGGACTGGTGCTGCTGGGGCGCCAGGATCTGGCAGCGGTGGGGGTCAACGGCTTATTGGTGATCGCTCTGCCGGTGCTGGTCACCGAAGTCTGCGCAATTCTGGTCGAACGGGCGCAGCCGCGAAATCCATTCGTTTACATCTTCTGTTCGGGATTCCTCGCCGCCGCCGTATCGGCACTGCTGATCCTGCTGGCCGGGCTCGGCTTGCTCTGGTGGGATGAGCGGTTCGAAATGCCGTACTGGCTGGAGGACTTCATCGGCTATCTGTGGCTGATCATTTTCCCCGAGGCCTTCATCAACGGCATGATCGTCAGTGCCTTGGTGGTGTTCAGCCCGGAGTGGCTGGAGACCTTCAACCGTACCCGCTACCTGCAGGCACCCTGGAAAGACGACGAACCGCCTCGCGGCGGTTCGTAACAGGGTCAGTGCTGGGGTTGATTGAAATCTTCCGAGAACAGGTCGTCCTCGGCATCAGGGCTGACTGGAATCTTGTGCTCTTCAGCGGCCCAGGCGCCAAGATCGATCAGTTTGCAGCGATCGGAACAGAACGGCCGGTTCGGGTTGGCCGCGTTCCATTCCACCGGGGCCCCACAGGTTGGGCATTCAACGGTCAGGGGTTGGCTCATGACTGGCCTCCACGCAAAGTAAGGTAAAAATGATGCAGGCGGTCGACTTCGGCATGCAGCCAGGCCAGATCGCGGTCATTGACCAGCACATCATCGGCGTGGCGCAGGCGTTCTTCGCGGCTGGCCTGGACCTTGAGGATGGCCTCGACCTGCTCGGGCGAGGTCTGGTCACGCTGCAGGGTGCGTTGCACCTGCAGCTGTTCCGGCGCATCGACCACGAGGATGCGCTGCACCTGGCGATACTGCCCGGACTCGATCATCAAGGGCGACACCAACACCGCATAAGGCGATTCTGCCTTGGCCAGGTAACTGAAGATCTCCTGGCCGATCAACGGGTGCAGCAGTGCCTCGAGCCAGCGCCGTTGTTCGGCGTCCTGGAAAATCAATTGACGCAAGGCGGCCCGGTCAAGCTGACCGTCGCCCTGCAGCACGCCGGGGCCAAAGTGCTCGACGATGCTGGCCAGCGCCGGCCGGCCGGGTTCGACCACCCAGCGGGCGGCCTGATCGGCATCCACCAGATGCACGCCCAGTTCGATAAAACGCTGGGCAGCGGCACTCTTGCCACTGCCGATGCCACCGGTAAGGCCAAGGATCCAGGGTGTGAAAGCAGGCTTCGTCATCTCAAACCAGTGAACTGCAGATAGGAAGTGGTTATTTGACCACCCCAGAGCAGCGCGATCCAGCCTGCAATGGCCAGATAAGGACCAAAAGGAATGGGTGTGCTGCCCTGTTGATTGCGCAAGCGCAGCAGAATCAGGCCCAGCACGGCACCCACCAGGGACGACAACAGCACCGTCAAAGGCACGACCTGCCAGCCGCCCCAGGCCCCGAGCATGCCCAGCAGCTTGAAATCGCCATGGCCCATGCCGTCCTTGCCGGTGATCAATTTGAACAGCCAATACACCGTCCACAGGCACAGGTAACCGGCCACTGCACCCCAGACCGCATCGGCCAACGGCACGAACACACCGAAGGCATTGACGATCAACCCCAGCCATAGCAGCGGCAGCACCAGCACATCGGGAATCACCTGGTGATCGATATCGATCAGACTCATGGCCAGCAGCCCCCAACTGAGCACCATGAAGGCAATGGCCTGGCCACCGAAACCGAAATGCCAGGCCGCATAGGCACCCAGCCCGGCGCAGGCGATCTCGACCAACGGGTAGCGAATGCTGATGGGCGCCTTGCAGCTCGAGCAGCGGCCGCGCAGGCACAGATAACTGAGCACCGGTATGTTCTCCCAGGCGCGAATGCGATGGGCGCAGTGCGGGCATTCGGAGTGGGGCAGCATCAGGTTGTAGGTAGGGCCGGGTGGCACGCCCGGCAGGTCGAGAATGTCCCGGGCCTGGTCCTGCCAGTCGCGCACCAGCATCTTCGGCAACCGATGGATGACCACGTTGAGGAAGCTGCCGATGATCAGCCCGAAGACCACGGCGCAGAGGATAAATGCCGGAGGATAGTCGGCCAGCCACTGGTATGACGTCATGTTCAAACCACTTCGCCAAGCTTGAAAATCGGCAAGTACATGGCAATCACCAGACCCCCGACCAGCACACCGAGTACGACCATGATCAACGGCTCCATCAAGCTGGTCAGGCTATCGACCATGTTATCGACCTCGCTTTCGTAATAACCGGCAACCTTGTCGAGCATGTCATCCAACGCACCGGACTCTTCGCCGATGGCCGTCATCTGCACGGCCAGATTGGGAAAGACACCACTGCTGCGCATGGCCACGCTCAGCTGCATGCCGCTGGCGACATCCTGGCCAACGCGATTGACCGCCTGCTTGAACACCACATTGCCGGTGGCGCCGGCAACCGAGCCAAGTGCTTCGATCAGCGGAACACCGGCGGCGAAGGTGGTGGACAGGGTGCGGGCATAGCGGGCAATGGCCGACCTGGTCAGCAGCGTGCCGACAATTGGCAGTTTGAGCAAGGCCCGGTCGATTGCATCATGCAACCGCGGATTGTGCGTATAGCCATGGCGCAGTGCCCAGACGGCCAGGATCAGGACGCCGAGTATCATCCACCAGGCGAATTGCATGAACTGCGACAGGCCGATAACCCATTGGGTAAACACCGGCAGCTCGGCGCCAAGACCTGCAAACAGGCTCTGGAATTGCGGCACCACATTGACCAGCAGAATCCCCGACACCAGGGTCGCCACCAGCAGCACCAGCACCGGGTAGGTCATGGCTTTCTTGATCCTGGCCTTGAGCACTTCGGTCTTTTCCGTATAGGTCGCCACTCTGTCGAGCAGCGTATCCAGAGCGCCGGCCTGCTCGCCGGCATCGACCAGATTGCAATACAACTCATCGAAGTGGTGGGGCTTGTTGCGCAGTGCATTGGTCAGGCTGCTGCCGGCCGCGATGTCCTGCTTGATCTCAGCCACCAGCTTGCGCATCTTCGGGTTGTCGAAGCCTTCGCCAATGACATCGAAAGCCTGCAGCATGGGCACGCCGGCTTTCAGCATGGTCGCCAGCTGCCGGGTGAACATGGCGATATCCAGTGGCCTGATGCGCTTGCCACTGCTGAACAGCGACACGCTTTTCTTCCTGACCTTGCCGGGCGTGATGCCCTGGCGACGCAGGTGAATCTTGATCAAGGCAGGATTCTGTCCGGCCATTTCCCCACTGACCTTTTCGCCCTTTCGATCTATGCCTTCCCAGACATAGATGCTGACCTTTGCCGCTTTTGACGCCATGGGTGAATCCCTGGTGATGCGCTTGACTGACGCAAGGCCGGTGCTGCCTTGCATGGTTTTGTTGCAATGATCGCAACCCGTGGCTTCGTAGACCCCGCCCATACCAATCCGTTCGTCCAGCCCGCTTGTGCCTTGGCCTGAGGGTAATCGTGCCCTGTGAATCTGTAGCTTAGACGAGGCGCGGAACGGCTTGAACGATTTGGGATGAGCAAAAATGTCAGCTACTCTGCGCGGCGTTTGCCACTTATTCGATCCTTTGCCGGTCAAAGGGCTTTTACCGCATGCAGGGAGTTGTTCAATGAAAGGTCAAAAAGGCTTCACGCTGATCGAGCTGATGATCGTCGTCGCCATCATCGGCATCCTGGCAACCATCGCACTGCCGATGTACACCAAATACCAGGCCCGCGCCAAAGTCACCGCCGGCCTTGCCGAGATCACCGCACTGAAAGTGCCTTTCGAAGACCTGATGAACCAGGGCACCAACGTCGCCAACACCGCAGCGCTCGGTGGCCAGGCGACTACTGCCAACTGCGCGATCGAGGCTACCGGCACGGCGGCGACAGGGGCGGGCAATATCACCTGCACCATCGCCAATGCCTCGGGGCTGGTGTTGGGCAAGACCATTGCGCTGAATCGTACGATGGCTAATGGGTGGGTGTGCAATACCACGGTTGATGCTGATCTGGTGCCTAAAGGGTGCACTGGGCAGTAATCCAGCGGCTGGGCAGGGGGCTGCAATTGGCGTTAATAAACAGTGATTTGCGAAACGCCTTTGGCAGTGGTAGGTTTACTCGCAAGCCGGTGTAGCTCAGTCGGTAGAGCAGCGCACTCGTAACGCGAAGGTCGTAGGTTCGATTCCTATCTCCGGCACCAGGATCTAGAAAACCGGTCGTTTTGGCCGGTTTTTTTTCGTCTTGAAAAAAGTGAGTGTTGCTGTGAGGTGGCGAATTTGAGGGTTATTGGTGCTGATTCCAGAGGGTAGATACGCTTCGATCCTCACCACCTTCGATCGATTATGGCTAGGGTCGAAATTAGAGCAGTAAAAATAAATCTGTCCCCGTTCGTTCACCGGATCTTCGGTCAGCGTCTTGCGCGCCATCGGCTCCATCACGTACTCCTTCGGCTCTGATTCGTTCTGGTGCTAGGGCTTCTTCAATTCCATCATGGGTTGTCATGAAATGTTAAAGAACTGTCGCAAAATGAAATGTTGGCAGCCCTCCCATCTATAAACTCTTCCTCACGATCTGCGCAGTAAGCGCTACTTTCCGTGCTCGCTCCATCGACCCAATGGCTGCCCGAAAAAAGGGAAAAAAGGGGACAAAAAAGGGACAAAAAAAGGGGCAGACCTATTTTTCTTACTCTAATTTTCCGGAAGCAAGGCGTGTTACGAGTATGGGGGAAAACAGAGGGCTCTATTTGAGGCCATGGCAAAAAATTAGAGTGGTAAAAATAAATGTCCCCTTTTCGCACCAACCTTATTTCCAGGCTGAACAATATTGCCAGCAAGCCGAACACCAGCGCGACCACTCAACTCATCACTGATCGGCGCATCTGCCGCGCACTTGTTCAGCGGATCGACTCTTTGCAAACCGAAAGCCGCATCCTGAAGCGCAAGGCGACCAAGCTGAAACAGTCCCTTCCATTCACCAGGCACGCCATCGCCAGCATGGAGCGGCTGACCGCCGAATACGGTCGGGAATCACAGGAGCTTTGTCAGTTGCTGGGCTTGATCGGAGCTCAGCTGATGGCGGACTTGGAGGGGCTGGTGGACAGTCTTGGGTTTGACCGGCTGTGCGACGTGCTGAGCATCAACCCGATACACCGCGACCAGGCACGACAGGAAGGCAAGGCGAGTATCTACAGCCTGGCCTTTTACCAGCGCCTGGAGGATAGCTCCGAGCGGCATGGCGACGCGTGGGGCGACGGCAGCCCCCTGTTCCGGGCATGTTTTCACGGCTGGGTGATGTACGCCGTGGATTGCTGCGCGCTTGGAGTCGATCCGTTCGCACCTGGTGAAGTGTTCGGGCCGGAGTTGCCGCCAAAGCTTCGCCTCGTTGGTAAATGACCCTTTCGGTACCAATAGCGAAGGAAAGGGGACAAATTTATTTTTGGGACTCTAATTTTTGGGCCTTGGCGTTAAAATGCCAAAAGGGGACAGATTTATTTTTACTACTCTAATTTTCGATCTGGCCCTGAAAGAGGGTCCTTCGCTTTCCTCGAATTTATAGCGCGCCTGCTCGGGTAAATTAGAGTAAGGAAAATAAATCTGTCCCCTTTTCCCGTCCCCTTTTCCCTTTGAGTTTCGACTGCTTCCCCTTCCACTACTTTCTCTCCACGTAAAACGGGGCTTATACCACGCAGGTCATGCCCTTGTACTCTAGTGTGTTGCATCTACCGGTTGTATCGACATTCGAAAGCTGCCGCTCATGGATGTAACACCGCATAGGCACTTTTCCCGCTGTTACACCAAGGGAATCAATACGTGTTTCAAGTCAATAAGTCCTTGTAAAACAATACGTTAGCTTTGGCTGAAACACTCGTAACACCTGTAACCCAGAAAGCAGGACACTCTTGACTGACCCATGCCCCATTGCTTGGAAAAGCCATCAGCGCTGAGCGCGAGTGAAGCTCTCAATGGCACGACTCGATAGCTTTGGGGGACCCTGTCGATTTGGACCAAGTGCGGGGTCGGAAACCCGCGGGACTTTGCTAGCGGCTGGGTGCCCAGCTTAGTGAACAGGTGAACACGGTGAACCCGAGTGAACTGTGCAACTTCTTTGAACTGTGATCGCTATCCTTACCGTACTGGTAAGGATAGCTCTGAGGGAGAAGGCGGCTGCAGATTTCAACGATTGAAATTTCAGTAAGCTGGCAGGGCTACCACTAGCTCGAAGGCGCGGGTTTCCGACCCCGTGATTTCGAAAATAGCTCAGGGTCCCCGGCGAATATTTGGATCAGCGATAGCATTTCGAGCGTACAGCATGGCATTGAGCCCCGCCTCGCCAAAGCAGCGAGTCAACACGATACATAGAGGCAGTACGCCTTAAGTCAAAGGCGTCAGTGTGGGTATCGTATTGTTTTTCCGCCATACTCTTCCCATAACTGTCGTAATAGCTGCTGCCAAATGAGAAGGCTCGTATGGAAAGGAAATTTATACAGATCTTGATGGCGATAGCCATATCGCTCACCGTTGCAGGCTGTGCAAATGGCTACAAGGATTTCTATACAGCTGTTCCCCAAGCCACCCCTGAAGCCATTGCTGCCAGTCGCATTTCACCTGCTCCAGTGACCCCGATGGTTGAGCGATCTCAATTTGGCGATTTGGAGCAAATCCTCCTTCCATACTTAAAAAGGGGCTACGTCGCAATTGGGAGCTCCATGTTCAACAGCGGTGAGAGCGTTTCTGAGACGGCAGCAATTGACCAAGGCAGTGCTGTAGGCGCGGACCTCGTCCTGATATTTACTCCGCGTCTTACTAGCTCCGTGACCTCGAGCGTGCCAATCACTACGCCGACAACGAATACGTCGTATACAACCGGATCGGCAACCGCCTACGGGCCTGGCGGTCCGGTCTCCGCGTACGGCAATGCATTAACAACCACCTACGGTAGCAAGACCACCTACATTCCTGTAACGGTCAATCACTCTGACTATGGCGCCATTTACTTTGTGAAGTTGCGGATTCAATTTGGGGCGTTTGTACGCAACCTCAACGATGATGAGCGACAAGCGCTGCAAACCAACCAGGGTGTAGTTGTTCTCACGATTGTGGATGACTCACCGGCATACTTAGCTGACGTGCTTCCCGGCGACATCATCGTATCTATTGATGGCGAGAGGATTTCCAATCAGGAAGGCTTCACCCGTGCGGTTGATTCCAGAAAAGGACGACTAGTCAAGGTGGCGTTGCTTCGACAAGGACGATCTATAGAAAAAAATGTTCAGCTGGGGATATAAAAGTCTAAATCGGCCGTGAGTTCTACATCCTCCTTGGCCGCAGTGGTGGATTTCTGTTTAGGGATACGTTTAGGGATATGATTTGCTTTTGATTTTTGAATATCCCTAATAAACCGTGGTCTGTGGGTGCTATGTTTGGTTCCTATCTCCGCACCAAGATCAAAAAAACCGGTCGTTGGCCGGTTTTTTTTCGTCTTGCAGAAAGTGAGTGTTGCTTGAGGTGACGGTTTTGAGGGTTACTAGTCCTGATTTCAGTGGAAATTTACGCTTTGAACCTCACCGCGATCGATCAAGACTTGGATCGAATTTAGAGTAGTAAAAATTGATCTGGCGCCTTTTCGGCCCAGGCTGTGTGAAAGCATCTGCAATTTACGCGAGGGTATGGCGCTACTAGCTATGAGGCGTTCGTAGCTGGGCCGAAAAGCTATCGATACCTATCTGATAATCACGAAAATGAATCAGGAGGCGGTCGTGAAGCTGGAAAAGCGTAGTATCGAGTTTGTCCCTCACAGTGAACGTTACGGAACGCCACGGCGGTTGTTCACCATCTGGTTCAGTTCCAATTTCCAAGTGACCGCTTTGATGGTCGGTACGCTGGGTATCGCCTCGGGGTTGAGCTTCGGCTGGACATTGCTGGGCCTGCTGATTGGCAATCTGGTCGGCACCGTGTTCATGGCCGCGCACTCCGCCCAGGGCCCTCACTTGGGGGTTCCACAAATGATCCAGAGCCGGGCACAGTTCGGTGTTTACGGAGCCGCGATCCCCTTGCTGGTAATGGTCACGGCGGCGGTGCTATTTCTTGCCGCCAGCGGCGTCTTGATGCGCGATGCCTTAAAGGCGCTGGTGCCAATGAGCGACGACCAGGCTATTGTGGTGGTCGGCGTTCTGACTTTCATCATTGGTTTTATAGGCTACGAGCTGATCCACCGTCTGGGGGCGTGGATGAGCCTGTTATCTACCCTGGTGTTTGCAAGCGCCTTGGCCTTGATCCTGCTGCACCCCAGCGACGCGGCATCAGCAACCGTCTCAGGGACGGGCTTCACGTTGGCGGCCTTTAACCTGGTCATAGCGCAGGCTGCCTCCTGGACGTTAGGTTACGGCCCCTACGTGGCAGACTACTCGCGATACCTCCCCGCGAACGTGAGCACCCGCGCCACGTTCTGGACAACCTATTGTGGTTGCGCACTGGGCTCTTTTGCCATGATGGCATTAGGTGCTTTACTGGCAGTAGCGATACCTGCAGCGCTTGAACACGACCCTGCAACCGCCATTGCCACTTTGTTCGGCCCGTGGGCACCTTTGGCACTGGGCGTTATCGCGCTTGGCGTCATCCAGTACAACGTACTCTGCTTGTACAGCGCCTATATGTCTTCGGTCACGATATTCGGAGCCTTTGGAGGGCTCAAATACGTCACGGCTCCAGCAAAAGCGTTGGTGATGGCCGTGTTGACCGTTGCTGCGACCCTGATCGCCGTAGCCACCCAGTACCGTTTTGACACGTTTTTTGCGGATATTCTGATCGGCCAGTTGTATTTGCTGATTCCCTGGAGCGCGATCAACTTGGTTGATTATTATTGGGTGTGTCGCGGCCATTATGAAGTAGGTGACCTGTACGACCCTAAAGGCCGCTACGCCCGCTTCAACTGGCGAACCCTTATGGTCTATGCCGTTTCGATCATCGGCACGATTCCCTTCATGAAACTCTCGTTCTACACAGGCTTTGTAGCGAACTGGCTAGGCGCCGACATTAGTTGGGCGATGGGGTTGGTGTTGGCCGGGGGGCTGTACTGTATGGTCAACAGCCGACCAGTTGTTAAAAGCTCGCGCATGTTCGGTCAAAGATCTCTCGAATAGGCGAAGCGAGATACGTCGTCGACGCTTTGCCTGCAGGCATTCGACGATACAGGTCCAAAACTTTGACTAGAAAGGGGAGTGTAGAAAGGGGACTAGAAAGGGACTAGAAAGGGGACAGATTTATTTTTGACTAGAAAGGGGACGGACTAGAAAGGGGACAGATTTATTTTTGGTACTCTAATTTTTGGGTCTTGGCGTTAAAAAGAACCCTTCTATTTTCCTACGCTCATGGCGTACCAGCTCTGGACAATTAGAGTAGAGAAAATACATCTGTCACCTTTGTTTTTCCTACTTCTGTGGTCGACACTTTAGGGATGTTCCGTCGACCTCGTAGTTACTGCCGACCTCATTTATAGAAGCAAGACAAAAGCTATCGCCTCCCTGTATTGCGGTTTGATTGAAGGCAATATTCAAAGCATCAGTAGAAGAAGATCCACGAGCAATAATGTGATTAATCACACTACAACCATCCGTAGCGGTGGTGATCAGATCCACTTGCGCTCCTTTGTCTGTCAGTTGCGTAGTACAGCCAGCAGATAGCGCGGTGAAGAATAGCGCGGTGAATGCCGCAGGGATTCGGTTGGGCTTGATTGGGGGCATGAGACCTCCTACAGGTCGCCGCCGCACCAGATGAGGCGGCGTTAAACCAGACTAGCACTCCAAACGAGGAGCACCCGCGCCTGGACATAGGTCGTATCCTGGCGCATCAAGCGATGTGCGTGGTGTTGATCAGAGATCATCTCGAACTGCTGAATAGCCACTACCCCGGAAGATGGGTGAGAACGCCACACTGTGGCGCTGGCGACGTCCCCATATTTTTGTGGAGTCGGTCATACGCTCTGGATTGTGGCGAAGGTTTTTCAAGTAAACCCATGGTCTACAGGCATTGTGTTCAATTCCTATCTCAGCAGTATTCAGAACATCCAACAAAGCCCGCCATTCGCGTCCCTGGATGTTTTTCGAAACATAGTACGTGCGCTGGCTTCGAGCCAACGCGACTCCATTCATCTATGGTGGCGGTGACACCGCAAGGCCGTTCGAAAAGCCACTCCGGACAAGCTTGATCTGAGGGCAAAAAGCGCGATCAAAAGCAATTTTTGCCGGAGCCAGTTTGGTGATTATTTGAACAAATGTCAGAAATCATGATAGATTTCTGACATTGCATCAAACCGCAGTGGTGTCGTCATGAAGAAGCTTCCCGAACTGATCCTCCAGCGCAGCCAGTCTTTGCCAGAAGGCGAAGTGCTGTCGCCGAAAGAGTTTCTGAGCGTGGGCAGTCGCGCAGCGATTGACCAGGCGTTCTCGCGCCTGGCCAGGGCAGGGCAGTTGATGCGCATCTGCCGCGGAATGTACGTCGCGCCGGTTAAGAGTCGTTTTGGCACCCGAGCGCCGGAGCCCGAAAAGGTGATCCAGGCGTTGGCAGAGAAAACAGGTGAGGCGGTGACATCGAGTGGTGCGCGGGCCGCCAACAGTCTGGGGTTGACGCAGCAGGTTCCGGTCCGTCAGGTGTTTCTCACGAGTGGTCGTGCCCGTACCTTGAGGATTGGCAAGGCTGAGGTCCAGATCAACCATGCGCCGCGTTGGATGCTCGCAGCTTCTGCCGCCGGTGAGGCCGTACGCGCACTGGCCTGGTTGGGGGAGAAGCATTCGAGCAGCATGATCCATCAGTTGCATCGTCGACTGCCCGAAAGTGAGTGGGTGCGACTGATGAGCCTTCGTGCAGCGCTGCCATCCTGGATGGCCCGTATGATCGGAACTGAGGCTTTGCATGCCTGAGAATTTCTTCAGCCTGAGCCCGACAGATCAAAGCGAGGCTCTGCTGCAGGCATCCTCTAACCTTGGCCGTCCTGCATTCCTGCTGGAGAAGGATCTTTGGGTGGTGTGGACCTTGGGGAAAATTTTTTCCTCCACAGCTGGGGATCACCTTACTTTCAAGGGTGGGACTTCTCTCTCCAAGGTCTACCGGCTGATCGATCGATTCTCTGAGGACATCGACCTCACCTACGATATTCGCCAGATCCTGCCAGAAGCTCAAAGCGAGATTCCCCCAAGTGGCAGCCAGGCAAGAAAGTGGTCGAGCAAAGTTCGTGATTGGCTTCCTGGCTGGATTCAACAGACGGTTGTGCCATTGCTGACTGATGCACTCGCGAATGAGGGGATGGGGGCAGATCTGGTTCAGGAGGGGGACAAGCTGTATTTGCACTATCCTCCGCGAACCCCAGCTGACGATTATGTTGCTCCCAGGGTGATGCTTGAATTTGGCGCGCGCTCAAGCGGTGAGCCACACGGTCGGAAACACGTGACTTGCGATATGGCTGCGGCCCAGTTGGAGGGTGTTGTTTTTCCCGAGGCTGAACCCATTGTGATGGATGTTGCGCGAACATTCTGGGAAAAAGCTACAGCTGCGCATGTGTACTGTGTTCAAGAGCGCTTGAGGAGCGAGCGGTTTGCTCGGCACTGGCACGATCTCACTGCGATTGTGCAGAACGAAGCGTTCGCGGGTGTTGTTGCGCGCCGTGACATCGCAGCGCTGGTCGCAGATCACAAGTCCTGGTTTTTCAGTGAGAAGGCTGCAGACGGTAGCGTCGTGGATTACCGGCATGCAGTAGGCGGCAATCTTCGGTTGGTGCCGATAGGTGAAGCGCGCGCCAACTTGGCGGATGACTATGCCAAGATGCTCGAGGGCGGGATGTTCGAAAGTCCCCCTCCAACTTTCGATGCCCTGATGGTGGCATGTGCAGAGCTCGAGACGCATCTGAATGCAGCTGCGAAAACTTGGAGGGCCTGATTTTCAGCGTCGCTAAGACCAAAATGGAGGTGGGACCCAAAAGGGCCAGATTTGCTCTTACTGGGTACATTAGAGTAGGGAAATCAAATCTGTCTCTTTTCGCTGCCCTTTCCACTCACGTCACGTTATCCATGGCGGACACACTGTTCATCATCAGAATTTGAGCGCTGTCGCCCACCGCGACGTACCCATGCGGTTGATCCGCATCAAAAAGGATGCTGTCGCCTTCATTTCACAAGGGGACAAGGAAAGGGGACAAGAAGGAAAGTGAAAAAAGAAGGAAAGGGGACAGATTTTTTTCTACTCTAAATTTTTTGCTCTGGCCCTTAAAAAGGGCCCTTCGCTTCCTAGAGTTTATAGTGAATCCGCTCGGGTCATTTAGAGTAAGGAAAATAAATCTGTCCCCTTATAGTCCTTATAGTCATTCCCCTTTCAGTCAAAAGCATTCACATCGTAGAACGGCCTGCGCTGGTAGAACCATTGCAGGCGCGCCTTGGGGGGGCTTTGGCGAAGGTTTTGTCATCCTTGAGCTTCTCCTCGAACTCGACCTTTAGCGCCGGATCCTCGGTCAGAATCTTGCGCGCCATCGGCTCCATCACGTACTCCTCCGGCTCTGACTCGTTCTGGTCCTAGGGCTTCTTCAATTCCATCATGGGTTGTCATGAAATGTTAAAGGACTGTCGCAAAATGAAATGTTGGCAGCCCTCCCATCTATAAACTCTTCCTCACGATCTGCGCAGCAAGCGCTACTTTCCGTGCTCGCTCCATCGACCCAATGGCTGCCCGTATGACCTACCGGGGATAGCGGTGAATTAACAATTCGCTGAATGCGGGTGCCCTGCCTGAGTTGCCGCTGTGATAGGCGAGATTTATCACGCCTGGTTTTTTTCAGTTGGACTGACGTCCTTACCTTTGATGTCAGCTGCCGTGTGGCCAACCACATTTTGCGGACAGAAGGTCTCACCTGCCGTTTGAACGATTCATCCTGGAGTACCTAAGTGATCAGTCAATACCTCGAAGGCTTCCTGAAGACAGCGTCAGCGAACACGGTAACCGAGTGGTTCATAGTTGCCATGTTGGTCATTACGCTGCTGGCGTTTGTTGAGGGCCTACGTGGCAAACACGGCAAATTTCTCGAGCACGCGCCGGCGGTTCTGGTTTCGCTGGGCATTCTGGGCACCTTCATTGGCATCGTAATCGGTCTGCTGGCCTTCGATGCCCATGACATCAAGAACAGCATCGAGGGGTTGCTTGACGGTCTCAAAACGGCCTTTATCACCAGCCTGGTGGGCATGTCGCTTTCCATTGTGCTCAAGGCCCTGGATGCCTGCTGGTTTGCCCCCGCCCGCAACCGTGCGGAGGAGCCCGACGAGGTTACGCCCGAGCATATCTATCACGCGATGAACGAGCAGGTGCAGCTGCTGGAAGGGCTAAACCGTTCGCTCGCCGGTAATGAGGAAGGCTCTGTAGCCGGGCAGCTCAAGCTGTTGCGTGCCGATATGAGTGACTTCCGCAATGGTCTGGCGCGGGATCACAAGGAATTCAAAGAGGCTTTGTTCATTCAGCTCGCCCAATTTTCCGAGATGCTGTCGCGATCCGCGACCGAAGTGGTGATTGATGCATTGCGCCAAGTGATCCAAGACTTCAACCGACATCTGGTGGAACAGTTCGGGGACAACTTCAAGGCGCTGAATGAGTCGGTGGTCAAGATGATCGACTGGCAAGAACTGTACAAATCACATGTGGAAACGCTAGAGGGGCGTATCGAGCTGGCCGTACAGGAGTTGCAGAGAACCGCCACGGCAAATGAGGCCATCAGCCGTGCGCTGGCTGCATCCGAGGAGTCGATTGGCTCGATTGAGACACATTGCCAAAGCATTCCGGTAGCCATTGGCCAACTTGAGCCAGTATTGAGCAGCAACCAGCGTCAAATTCAGAATCTGCATCAGCATCTGGAGGCATTCGTTGCCATGCGCGACCAGGCCACTCGAGCGGTACCTGAACTTCAGCAGCATATGGAAATGCTCTCGCAGCAGCTCTCCGAGAAGATGGGCACGGTGATGTCCACCATGCACGAAGGTGCGCTTGAGTTTGGCCGCTCGGTGGAGCGTACCAACACTGCGCTGACGGACGCGTCGCATGTTATCAGTTCCCAAACCGAGCAGATCAGCCTGAATATGAAGGATGCGACTGAGGAGTTTGGCTCCTCCGTGCGCGAAACGCTGGAGACCATGTTGCGAAATTCGCAGTCTCTCGAGCAGCAGATGGGGCAAGCGGTGGAGCAGATTACCCGTTCCTTGGCCGATGAGTTCAGACGAGTAACAGAGCAGATGCAAGGCAGCCTGTCCTCGGCCATTGATTCCACCATGACGACGCTGCGCACTTCGGTTGAAGGAACCCTCAGCCACACCGAATCGCAGATCCAAGGGACTGCCAATCGCACCCTTGGGGCTGTCGAGGCTCAGGTCAGGGAAGCAACCGAGCGGGCCAATGCATCCCTGCAAGCGCAGCTCAATGCGATGGATCAAGCCATCGGGCGCGAACTTGAGATGGTGTTCAGGGAAATGGGATCGGCTTTAGCGACCATTTCTCGCCGGATTGCTGATGACCACTCGGAGCTGACCCAGCGGGTGAGCATGCAATGAGTACGCTGAACAGGCTGTTCCGGTCCAGCCGAACAAACAAGGAAGATGCCGAACACTGGATTGGCATCTCGGACATGATGTCAGGCCTGATGATGCTGTTCCTGTTTATGGCCGTGGCGTACATGTATTACGTGCAGGTCGAGCGCGAGAACATCAAAGAGATTGCTGTCGCTTACAAGAATACACAGGTCGACATCTACAATGATCTGATGAAGGAATTCGAGGGTGATCTGAAACGCTGGAATGCCGAGATCGAGCTAGAAACGTTGGAAGTGACCTTTAATAATCCCGAGGTGCTTTTCAGCACCGGTTCACCCCAGCTGACCAATCAGTTCAAACTCATCTTGTCGGACTTTTTTCCTCGCTACGTGGCGGTATTGACCCACTACCGCAATGCCATTGAGGAGATCCGCATCGAAGGGCATACCAGCAGCGACTGGGGCACCTTGCACGGCGAACAGGCTTATTTTCCGAATATGGCACTGTCTCAGGACCGGACGCGTTCCGTGCTGGAAAACGTACTGTCACTGCTGACCACCGGGGCAGACAAGGAATGGGTGCGCTCGAATTTTGCGGCAGTCGGGTATTCCTCGTCGCGACGCATTTTGGATTCCAGTACGCAAACTGAGAATGCGACCTTGTCTCGACGGGTCAATTTCAGGGTAATTACCAACTCCGAGCTCCAGATCCGCAACATCATTGAGAGGCTCAATGGAAATCAGGGTTGATTTATCCGAGCTGTGGGGGCAGGTCAATCGGCTGGGCACGCAAGTGATCGAATTTGACTGGACTGCAGCAGCGCAGTTGGATCCGATCGATGTCGAGTTGCAAGACGGCAAAGAGATCGCTTTAAAAGATCTCAACGTCCTCAATGGACTGCTCAGCGTCCATGGCCGCCAGGTGCTGCTTTATATCCCGGATCAATTCTCCCCCGTAGATGTGGTGCAAGGGGCACCGGAAAAGGGAAAGCGCTTTCATGTGGCCGATTGCAAGACGCTCAGCGAAATGCGTTCGAAGGGGCGATTCGAGCGGTATGTTGTAACCAACAATTTGAGTGGTGTGTTCAAAATCACCGGAAAAAACAGTTGCGGCAGTCATGAAGTGCTCGACTCCAGCCTACTGGTATGCAAGAACTGCCTGGAAAAACTGAATTATCAGAACTACTGCCATGACAGCACTCGACCTCACATATGGACGCGATTTGCTATCGCAGAGTTTTTCGAAACCTACAGTACGATCTTCCGCCATCTGCCCCAGCGTCTATCTCAGAGTCTGGGTAACACCGACTATTCGGAGGACTGGCCGAAGATCTCTGCCGAAGTACGGCGTCGCTGTCGATTCAATTGCGATGAATGCTGTGTGAATCTGTCCGAGCATCGGCGCCTGCTGCATGTCCACCATCTCAACGGCGTCAAGTCGGACAACTCCAGCGCCAACCTGCGCCCACTTTGTGCTGATTGCCACCGCAAGCAGCCCATGCATGGGCATCTATTTATCTCCGCTGGCGATATGAAAATGCTCATTCGCTTGCGGCGCGAACAGAGCATTGTCGCCGCTGATTGGAAAGGCGTCATGGGTTTGGCTGACCTGGCGGTTCATGGCGCCTTGTTGCATGCTCAACAAAAGGGATTTGGCGTGCCCATAATCGAATACGAATTCATTAACGACAAAGGTGTGGTCGTGGCAGATGTTAAGGTCGCCTGGCCCGAACAGCGCATCGCAATTTGTGTATCAGATGCGCCGCAGATCGCAAACTGGGACATGCTGAACCCTGTTGAGTTTATCGAGCGGTTCCGGTGACGTGAGCGGGGGACAGATTTTTTTGGTGTTCTAATTTTTGGGCCTTGGCGTTAAAAAGGACCATTCGTTTTTCCTATGCTCATGGCACACCAGCCCTGGAAATTAGATTAAAAAATAAATCTGTCCCCTTTTCACGTAAGATTAAAAAATAAATCTGTCCCCTTTTCACGTACCCTTTTCGGTCTTTCACTCGTAGATCCTGGTTTGATTTGGTCATTCCTCTTACGCTACTTCTTTTGCCGGCACTTTAGGGAAGTTCCGTCGATCTCGTAGCTACTGTCGACCTCATTTATAGACGCAAGACAAAAGCTATCGCCTCCCTGCGATGCAGTTTGATTGAAGGCAATATTCAAAGCATCGGTAGAAGAAGATCCACGAGCAATAATGTGATTAATCACACTACAACCATCCGTGGCGGTGGTGATCAGATCCACTTGGGCTCTTTTGTCTGTCAGTTGCGTAGTACAGCCAGCAGTTAGCGCGGCGAAGAATAGCGCGGTGAATGCCGCAGGGATTCGATTGGGCTTGGTTAGGGACATGAGACCTCCTACAGGTCGCCGCCGCACCAGATGAGGCGGCGTTAAACCAGACTAGCACTCCAAACGAGGAGCACCCGCGCCTTGACATAAGTCGTATCCTGACGCATCAACCGATGTGCGTGGTGTTGTAAGAGATCATCTCGAAATGCTGACTAGCCACTACCCCGGAAGATGGGTAAGAACGCCACACTGTGGAGCTGGCGACGTCCCCATATTTTTGTGGAGTCGGTCATACGCTCTGGATTGTGGTGAAGGTTCTTCAAGTAAACCTATGGTTTGTAGGCATTGTGTTCGATTCCTATCTCCCCTCCAGTCAGAACATTCAACAAAGCCCGCCCAGTGCGGGCTTTGTTGTTTCTAACTGTCTCGTTTCCACGTGAACAGGGCGCTACCGACTACCCTAGGCCGGGTCACTCCGGCGAGCAAGGATGCCCGCAAAGGAATGCAGGTTGTCAGTTGACAACTCGCTGTCTCGTACCCAGAATGGAGAAAAGCCAATGACCCGATCCTCTCATCCCAGAAAGGAGGTCGAACAAGCCCTGAGGCACGCTGAGGCGCAGGGCTGGAGAGTCGAGGTGGGCGGAGGGCACTGCTGGGGCAAGATTTTTTGCCCATACAACGACAGTGAATGCCGCTGTGGAGAGTTTTGCATTGCCAGCGTCTGGAGCACTCCGAAGAACCCGGGCAATTTTGCGAAACAGTTGCGGCGAGTGGTGGATAACTGCACCACTCACCGTGCACAGGAAGAGGTCAGGGAGACGCCGGCCGAAGCGGAGGAATAGCGATGGAATATATCTTTACCTTGAAGTACCAACTGGCGACTGAAGACCAGGACATGGACACACTCGTTGAACGCTTGGGCGAAGCGGGTTGCGATGATGCGTTGGTGGGTATTGGTCAGCCTGGCCGGTTGGCATTGGAGTTCGTTCGCGAAGCCGCGTCGGCGGAGGAGGCGGTGAAGAGTGCACTGGCCGATGTTTGCAAGGCTGTTCCTGGTGCTCGGTTGATCGAGGCAACTCCGGACCTGGTAGGTCTTACCGACGTTGCGGAGATTGTTGGGGTGTCTCGCCAGAATATGCGCAAGCTCATGCTTGCACATGCCAATAATTTCCCGGCGCCGGTGCATGAGGGCAGTGCTTCGATCTGGCATCTTGCGGATGTTTTGAGCTGGATGCAGGCACGGGGTACCTATGCCTTGGCTCAGGATGTATTGGATGTGGCTCGCATTGCGATGCGCGTCAATGTTGCCAAAGAACATCAACGGGTGTTGGGCAGGCACTCGGATTTGGAAGCGTTCGCTTATTGATCCGGGATTAGAAAAAGAGTTTGAACCCGACCATGGCCGCGACCAAAGCGGTGGCGGCGCCCAGAAGAAACGGCAGCAGTGTAGGGCGGGCCGGGCGGCGCATGTCGGCGGCCAGTTGGGCCATCTCTTCGCGCAGCTGTTTCAGAACTTGATCGTGGTTCATGGTCATTCCCTTTGCGCTCTTAACCCAAGCGCTTTTCAAAGTAGACGCGATTAAACCCATCCTCCGAGCGCCGCTGCACTTCGACGTAACCAAGCCGAGGATAGATCGACAGATTCTCGGTCATCTTCTCATTCGTGTAGAGATGAACACTGCCAAGTCCCAAGCGCACCGCCTCTGTCTCGCAAAATTGAATGAGTGCCTTGCCGACTCCTTTCCCTCGCGCGACTTCTGTCACCGCCACGTTCTCAAGAAACAAATGCTGATCCACCGGAAAGAACACGATGAAGCCCAGCAATCCGTCCTGCTCTCCCGTGCATAGGTACACATGGCCCGCTGCAATCTGCGCCCTGTAATCCGCCAACATCGGCGCAGGCTTTCGTCCTATCACGGCAACATATTGGTCATACGCTTGCTCGGCACAAGCGCGTACCGCGACCTCGTCGTCTGCAACTGCCGGGCGGATCAGGTGACGTTCGTTCATGGTCATCCGTTTGTGGGGCTGGAGGAATGCCAGCGAAACTCAAACCCGAGTGTTGCTGGCATTCATCATTTACGAGCATACAACAGGCAACTTAGCTCTTGGCTTTGGCCGCACGCGCTTTCTCTTTAGCCTCAATCCCATCAATCACCGCATCCACCAGTGCCTTGGCCATTTCGATGGAGTGAAGTGTCGACCAGAGCAACCCCGTATTAGCGTCGGTCTCGCTGATACAGATCTGGTAGGTGGTTTCCCGCGCGCATCTGAGCGACAGGGAAGCATGCACCAACGCATCTTCGGCGTTGATGCCGCCGCACACGGAAAACAAGGGTCCATGCCCTGCATCACAGGTGCCGAAGGCGGTCATTACGGTTTTGTAGAGGTCATCTGCAGAAGGTGGATCGGGAACGATTTTGATCATGATGGAGCTCTCAAGTTTGTACATGGGAGCTGCCACTGTTCGCTTGCACACGAATGAGGTGGCAGCTGTACGCGGGTGTGCAAGACCGAGGAACTTGAGAAACCCGGCAGGCCCGAAGACCTCCCACGCACAGCCGCCATAAAACACTTCGCGAAGGAAGAACTCCGAAGAAGGCTATGACGCTGTTTGTTCTCAAGTTACGAGCTTGCACGCTCGGTCGCTGATTTTGCAGCGACCAAACGAGACTAGAGCGCATACCAAACAGACGCAACCTTCAGGAGGGCGACACGAGCCGTAGGATAATTCCTTAATTTGAATTCAAGAAGAAAATTCCTCTTGAATAAAAAATAAGCAGCGCATGGCGCTGCTCGAAGGGGAATGTAACGCGGACCTTATGGCTCTTGCGGCCAATGGAAAACCACGGACTTGGCGCCATTGTCATTGACCGCAACGTTCTGGCGTTTCTCATGGCCATTACTGGTGCTGACCACCGTGTACTGGTCTGCCGGCAACCTCACATAGAGGTAGGGGCCAACATCGCTCAGCGACAGTACCGATTGGCCGTTGGTTTTTTGAATCGCCACATTGTCGACCGGCAGGTATTGGCCTTCAGGGCCGGTGGCGAAGGTCATGCGCAGGTTGTAGCCGCCGTGTATCTGTTTCATGGCGGTGGATTCATCCAGGCCGATACCGCCGGACAGGTAGGCAATGCCGTTCTGTTGCTGCGGTTGCAGTTGCACGGCCGTCGGGTCGACCTGCTGGGGTTGGAGTTTGACGGCCGACGCTTCGACCGGTTTGGTGGTCTGGGCTGCCACGGGCGCGACTGGCTCCAGCCCAGGCGCTTGCGCCCAATGGAAGACCACGGATTTTGCTCCGCTGCTGTCCACTGCAACGTTCTGGCGTTTTTCCTGGCCGTTACTGGTGCTGACGACCGTGTACTGACCTGGCGGCAACTGCACATAGAGGTAGGGGCCGACATCGTTGAGCGTCAGTACCGATTGGCCGTTGGGTTGTTGAATCATCACTTTGTCGACCGGGAGGTATTGGTCCTGCGGGCCGGTGGCGAAAGTCATTCGCAGGTTGTAGCCACCACGTATCTGTTTCATGGCGGTGGATTCATCCAGGCCGATACCGCCGGACAGGTAGGTGATGCCGTTCTGTTGCAGCGGTTGCAGTTGCACGGCCGTTGGGTCGACCGGCTGGGGTTGGGTTTGAACGGCCGAGGAGTCGACCGGTTGGGCGGCCTGGGATATCGCGGGCGAGAGTGTCACCAGCATGCCCAGGACAGCCCCCGAAAGGGCTGATGAGTGGATACGCGTCATGAAAACTACTCCTTGGCTCGTTTAGAACCCAGGTTTCGCCCGCGTATAACCACGGGCGTGCAAATGAAGCGGTACATAGGTTTCGATGACGGGGTTTCGTGAGGGTTCCAATTATTTGGTTCAGCGCAGGGTGAAAGCTGCGTGACCAAATCGGGAAGGGCTGACATGGACTCTGTGGGAGCGGGTCTTGCCCGCGATGGGCTGCGCAGCGGCCCCTGCTGCATCAGGCCGGACATCGCAGGGGAAGGCTGCGCCTTCCATCGCGGCGGTCCGGCGATCCGGCAAGACCCGCTCCCACAGGTTCAGAGGCTCAGGCGCATCGACAGGTCTACTGCCTTGATGTCCTTGGTCAGCGTACCGATCGAGATGTAGTCGACACCCGTTTCGGCGATGACCCGCAGTGTGCTTTCGTTGACGCCACCGCTGGCTTCGAGCTTGGCGCGGCCGGCGTTGAGGCGTACGGCTTCGCGCATGTCGTCCAGGCTCAGTTCGTCGAGCATGATGATGTCGGCGCCACCGTCCAGGGCCTCTTTGAGTTCTCCCAGGCTTTCGACTTCGATTTCCACGGGCTTGCCCGGGGCGATGCGGTGCGCGGCGCTGATCGCCTCAGGGATGCCGCCACAGGCAGCAATGTGGTTTTCCTTGATCAGGAACGCGTCGTACAGGCCGATGCGGTGGTTGTGGCAACCGCCGCAGGTCACTGCGTACTTCTGCGCCAGGCGCAGCCCGGGGATGGTCTTGCGGGTATCGAGCAGTTTCACCTGGGTGTCCGCGACCATGTCGGCGTAGAACTGCGAGCGGGTGGCAACCCCCGACAGCATTTGCAGGAAATTCAGGGCGCTGCGTTCGCCACTGAGCAGCGATCGGGCCGGGCCTTCTAGGTTGAACAGCACCTGGTTGGCCCTGGCGCGGTCGCCGTCGCTGACCTGCCAGTGCACCGCCACCCGTGGGTCGAGCTGGCGAAACACGCTGTCGACCCAGGCCGTGCCGCTGATGACGCAGTCGTCGCGGGTGATGATGGTGGCCTTGGCCAGGCGTTCGGCCGGGATGAGTTGCGCGGTGATATCCCCGCTGCCGATGTCTTCCAGTAACGCACGGCGCACGTTGGCTTCGATTTCGGCAGTCAGGTCGGCGAGGCGTAGATTCGGCATGGAAGGCTCCACAAAACAAGTGGCCGGATTATAGGGCAGCGAATCGACGCGGGCGACCCTTGCCGTGTATTGGCCCGTTGAACAGCCTTTTGTCTGGTGGATTGAGCTTTTTCGGTTTTTTGCTGTCCACCACAGATGGCCCCTCTGCGGTGCGGGCCGCCGTATCGGTTTTGACCAGATCCGTCAGGAGGCCGTGATGTTCAACGACGCAAAGGTGGTGCCCTTGAAGGCAACCACCGCCCCGGCGCCGCATGCACCGCTCGCGCGCCTGCCCGTGGCACTGTTGCAGGTGCGCGACAGCGCCGTGGCGGAGCTCAAGCATGGGCTGCAGGTCTTGTTCGACAACGCCGCCGACACCTTGTACGAGCTGGCCGACAAGGCGCCCAACAACGCCGACCAGGCCTTCTTCCTGCAAGCCGCGCGTGACGTACGCCGGGAGCGCCAAGGCGTCGAGCGCGGATTCATCGAACACTTCAATGCAGCCTTCATGCGCATCGGCCAGTCCGATGTTGCCGAGCTTGCCACCTTCGACAGGCTTACCCTGGTCGCCAATGATGAGCTGCAGCGTACCGTGGCCCTGGATGCCATGGTCGCCAAGGTCCTGGCCCGTGACGGCGTGGCCCTGGGGCAGCTCACCCGGCGCTTCAATACAGTGCTCGGCAAGCCACTCGATGATCATGACAATCCCTTGGGCCCGGCGCAGTTGTGTGACTGTTTTCTGCGTGCCGGGCGCAGTTATGGGGTGGATCTCAAGATCAAGTTGATCATCCTCAAACTGTTCGAGACTGCAGTGCTCAATGAAACCGGGCAGCTGTATGCACTGGCCAATCAGCTGCTCGGCAACCTTGGCGTGCTACCCGAACTGCAGGCCCTGCCAAACCGGCGAGCCTCGGATCAAACTATCGGGACGCCGCGTCGCTCGGCCAACGAGGCCTCGGCCAAGGCGTCCAGCTGCCAGTATGAAGCGGGCGTGCAGGCGGTCTTCGCCTCGTTCCAGGCGTTGTTGCCTCCCGTGCGGGGTGGCTTGAAAGTTGGCAAGCGGGCGTCGCTGCTCACCACCCGCGATCTGATGCGGTTGCTGACGCATCTGCAACATTGCCTGCCACTGTCGAGCTCCCTGCAGGATTACGACCTGCGCTATGAGCTCGAGCGGCTGCTCACGCGCCTGAGCATGAGAAGTGGCGTGGGGCACCGCGTGGGTGCGGTCGAGGACGACGTGATCAGTCTGGTCTCGCTGTTGTTCGCAGCGATTGCCGCTGACAGCAATCTGGCCGAGTCGCCCAGGCGTCTGATCGGTCGCCTGCAGATTCCGCTGCTCAAGGTTGCGCTGCTCGACAAGAGCATTTTCAGCCGGGGCAATCATCCGGCCCGGCGCCTGCTGAACGAGATTGCCGGCGCAGCCCTTGGCCTCGATGGCCGTGAAGCGGGGCCGTGCGACAGTCTCTATCTGCGTATCGAGCATATTGTGCAGCGGCTCACGGATGAGTTTGTCGACGACCCGGCGATTTTTTCCGAGCTGTTGGCCGATTTCCTGCTGTTTCTCCACGACGAGCGTCGCCGCAGCGAACTGCTCGAACAGCGCACCCGCGATGCAGAGCTCGGGCGCGCCAACACCGAGCAGGCGTTGCAGCGGGTGGAGCACGAGCTCAATCGGCGCCTGCATGCGCGGATACTGCCGCAGCGGGTCATCGGGTTTATCCAGGAGGCCTGGAGCCAGGTGCTGTTGCTCGCCTGGCTCAAGCAGGGTGAAGACTCTGCACAATGGCAGCATGGCTTGAGTACCCTGGACGACCTGATCTGGAGCGTCGAGCCCCACACTGATGTCGAATCACGTTTGCGTCTGCTCGAGATCATGCCGGGTCTGCTCAAGTCCCTGCGCGAGGGCCTGGTCAGTTCGGCCTTCGATCCGTTCGCCACCGGTGAGTTTTTCAGCCATCTGCAGGCCCTGCATGTGCTGGCGTTTGAAACGACGTCCGTGAGCGACAGCGACATTCAGCAACTGGTGGTGGTCGATGAAATCACCCTGGGTGGCGCCGCACCGGCACGCCCGTCACCGCTCCACGAGCAGCAGGTCGGCGATGCGCAGGCAAGGGCTCGGGTTGATGCGCTGCGTCCAGGCGTCTGGGTCGAAGTCCAGCAAAACGGGGCACCCAGCCTGCGTTGCAAGTTGGCGACCATCATCGACATCTCCGGGCAGTACATCTTCGTCAACCGCAACGGCTTCAAGGTCCTCGAGAAAACCCGCGGGGAGCTGGCCTTGCTCTTTCATCAAGGACAGATCCGCCTGCTCGATGACGCCCTGCTGTTCGATCGGGCGCTGACATCGATGGTCAGACGTTTGCGTGCTCTAAAGGATTGAGCCAAAGGACTTGTAACACCGCATCAATGGGTGCTGCCCAGCGGGCGAGCATCGCGGCATACTGGGCCTGTCGATTCTACTGTTCAAGGAACCCGTATGCAGTTGGACTCCGCAAGCGGCTGGTGCCGTGGTGTGCAGCATTGTCCCTCCCCAAATTTCAATGCGCGCCCCGAGGGTGAAATCTCGCTGCTGGTGATTCACAACATCAGTCTGCCGCCGGCGCAATTCGCCACGGGCAAGGTCCAGGAATTTTTCCAGAATCGCCTGGATGTCACCGAACACCCCTATTTTGAAGGCATCGCCGAGTTGCGGGTGTCTGCGCATTTTCTGATCGAACGTGACGGTACGCTGACCCAGTTTGTCTCCTGTCTGGAGAGGGCATGGCATGCCGGCGTGTCGCGTTTCGACGGGCGCGAAGGCTGCAATGACTTTTCCTTGGGGATAGAACTTGAAGGCACTGACGATCTGCCCTTCACTGACGCACAGTACCGGACGTTACAGGCCCTGACGCGACAGTTGCAGGCCGCTTACCCGGCCATCACGCTGGACCGTATCTGCGGTCACAGCGATATCGCCCCGGGTCGCAAGACCGACCCCGGGCCGGCATTCGATTGGGCACGGTACCGTGCCGGGCTGCTGGACAAAGAGGACGCACGATGAGTTTTCTGGTGTTGCTGCTGGTGTTATGGATAGAGAAGTTTTCAGCCCTGCGCCACCGTATCCAGCACGATGGTTTCTTCCTGCGCGAGCTGGCCAGGGTCGAACGGAGCCGGCAGATGGCAGGGCACCCCTGGTGGGTGCTGGCGATCATGGTTTTTCTTCCGGTTGCGGTGCTGGCCCTGCTGCTGCTGGTGCTAAAGCCGGTCGCTTATGGCTGGCTGGCGTTTCCACTGCATTTCGTGGTGGTGATCTACAGCCTGGGCCGGGGTGACTTCATGGCAGCCCTGGGGCCGTTTCGCGATGCCTGGCGGCGCGGCGATGAACAGGCCGCAATTCATGTCGCCGAGCGTGACCTGAAGCTTGGCGCCGACGATGCCGGGCAATTGCTCGAGCGGGTTCAGGGGCATCTGTTGTGGCAGGCCTACCAAAGCTTCTTTGCAGTGATTTTCTGGTACTTCCTGCTCGGGCCGGCGGCAGCGCTGTGCTATCGGTTGTTGGCGCTGGTCGCCGAACAGGGCCACAACCGGGCCGTGGTGGAACGCGCCGAGCAGCTTCGACATGCTTTCGACTGGATACCGGTGCGCCTGCTCGCGGTCAGCTTTGCCCTGGTCGGCAACTTCCTGGCGGTCAGTCGGGTCTTGCTCCATGAACTGCTCAATTGGCACATCAGCGCGGCCAGGTTGATCGAAAATGTCGGTCGCGTTGCCGGCGAACTGCCCGCGCCGGTTCCCGGTGAAGAAGGGCTGGTCAGCCTCAATACCCTCTGGGAGTTGCTGCTGCGCGCGGCAGTGCTCTGGTATGCGGGTTTTGCCGTCTGGACCGTGCTGGGGTAGGGCGGTTTCGCGTCTTGGTGGGGATTCGGCCATTCTCCGGATCTCCACTGTCTTAACCTTTAGTTACAAACCTTCCGACCGATATGGGTTATACAGGGGCAGCGTTTTCGCGAGTGGCCTTCTGCAACCGCGCACGTATAAAAATAAGATAAAAGAGGGGACGACTTGTGAAGAGCGTGTTGTATCCGGCTGTCGCGTTGATGAATCGCCTGAGTTTCGGCATGAAGTTCAGCCTGATCAGCGTCATGTTTTTCCTGCCCATGTCGGTCACCAACTTTTATCTGGTACGGGATTCCTGGCGCGAGTTCCAGGGCACCCGCGTCGAGTTGCAAAGCCTGGATTTGCTGGGCAGCAGCATGACATTGCGGCGTGATCTGGAAGCACTGTCCAACCTGGTCAGCATCAACGTCGTGATGGGGCAATCGTCCAAGGCTGGTGATCTGGAACCGAAAATCACCCACCTCGAGCAGACGATTGCTGGCCAGATGCAGGGCCTGGTTGCCGTCAGCAAGGACGAAGCGCAGATCATTGCCTTCAATACCAAGCGTGATGAAATGCTCGCAGCCTTCAAGGCCGCGCAAAGCGAGAGCTCCCTGCAAACCAAAAATGCCATGACCGAAAAAGTGCTCGCCCATGCGCAAGTCCTGAGCAAGATCATCGTCAGCCAGGCGGGTTTGAACCAGGACAGCGACAATGTCGTGCGCCAGCTCATTGAATTGATCACCAACGTCACGCCGCAGGTGACCCAGACCCTCGGCGATGGCCGGGCGATGGGCTCGTACTCCCTGGGACAGGGGTTTCTCAACTCTGTCGTCAGCAACCGTTTCGAAGAGTTGCAGCAAAGCCTGGACAAGCTGCAGGCCGACTACGCCCTGAAACTTCAGGATGCACTGGGCTCAAGTCCCAAGGCACAGGCTGAACTGGGCGGGCTCGCCGAGAGCAGCCGGGCCACCCTCAAGCAAGGCAGCGAGCTGTTCGAGAGTCAGGTGGTCATGGCCGATTCCCTCGATGCGCCATGGCAAGGCTTCTACGACCAGGTCAGCGGGTTGATGGACAAGACCTATCAGCTGAACGGGGCCACCTCAGGTTTTATCAATGAGCAGCTGCAACACCGGCTTGAGGAAAAACGCCTGCAGATGGTGCTGCTGGTTGTGGCGCTGGCCCTGGTTTTCCTGACGATTGTCTACCTGTACGGCGGTTTCTATGCCTCGACCCGTACCACGTTGAGCAATCTGGGCGCGGTCATGGACAAGGTCGCGGCCGGCGACATGACCGTCAGCTTCAAGGCGCAAAGCCGTGATGAGCTGGGTGAGCTGGGGCAGGTGTTCAACAGCACCGTGCAACGTATTCATGATTTGATCGAGCAGGTCGGGCTCACCGTGGTCGAGGTCGAGCGTCAGGCCAGCCAGGTCCATACCGTCTCGGCTCAAAGCAACCAGGCGGTTTCCGGACAACGCAGCCAGATCGAGCAGGTGGCCACGGCGATGAACCAGATGTCGGCCACTGCCCTGGAAGTGGCACGCAGCGCCGCGGCGGCCGTGAGCAGTGCCCACAGCGTCAACCAGGAAACCGCCAGTGGGCGCGGCCTGGTCGAGTCGCAGCAGGGCAGTATCGTGCAGCTGGCCGGCGAGATCGATCAGTCGGTACTGGTGATCAACCAGCTGGCAACCGACAGCCAGGCCATCAGTCGCGTACTGGAAGTGATCAAAAGCATTGCCGAACAGACCAACCTGCTCGCGCTCAATGCCGCGATCGAGGCGGCGCGTGCCGGTGAGCAGGGCCGTGGTTTTGCCGTTGTCGCCGATGAGGTACGAACCCTGGCCAAGCGCACCCAGCAATCGACCGAGGAAATCGAACAGATGATTTCCCGGTTGCAGACGGGCGTCGGCGCGGCAGTCAAGGCCATGGGCACCAGCCATGAGATGGCGGCAGGTACCGTCAGCCAGTCGGAGAAAGTCCAGAAGGCGTTGGAAAACATCCTTGGTGCGGTCGGCATGATCGTCGATCAGAACCAGCAGATTGCCGCTGCTGTCGAGCAGCAGACCGCGGTGGCCCATGACATCGACCAGAATATTGTCGAGATCAACCGCGCCGGCGAGCGCACGGCCCAGGGTGCCAATCAGACCGAGGATGCCAGCCGGCAGTTGTCGTCGCAGGTCGTGGTGTTGAAGGGGTTGATCGGGGCGTTTCGCGTCTGACCCAACTATGCGTGGCCAGCTGTAGGATTTGTCTTTTTTTCGTAACAGGTATGTCCCTATCTTCGAATGAAGGTAAGAATAGCTGCTTCGGAAAATAAGAATATATGCCATGAATAACAGGAAGTTAGGCATTTCCGGCATTTGCACTCATTGCCGGAACAAACTGGAGCTGGCCAGTTGGCAGATCAATGCCATCGCAATACGGGTAGATATCGTCTGCCCGCATTGCAATCAACCCTTGGGTTTGAAGTGCTCACGCCAGCGCAAGGCGCTGAAGAACCTGGACCATCTGACGACGCTTCGGGTCAGTATGCTGATCTTCACCGCCAGCAGCATGCTGGTGGCGTTGGTACTGGAATGGATAGGCCTGATCAGCGTGCTGGCGCAGCTCAACTTTTCATTGATCATGTTCTACTTGTATCTGTACACCTTGCGCCGCACCCGGGAGAAGCATCGGCTCACCTTGACCCTGCAGGCCGGCGGCAAGAAGTCTCAAGCCCAGTGAAACACTTCGCAGGCATTGCGGCTGCTGGCTGAGGCCAGTTCGTCGACGCTGATACCCATCAGTTCGGCATGGGCCTGGGCTATTTGGGTGAGGTGCTCGGGGCTATTGCGCACACCGGGGAACATGGCCGGGGCCATGTCCGGCGAGTCGGTCTCCAGGACTACGCTGCCCAGCGGCAGCGCCGCAATCACCTTGCGCAGGCGTAATGCCTGGGGCCAGGTGGCAGCGCCACCCAGGCCGAGCTTGAAGCCAAGCTTGATGTATTCGCGGGCTTCTTCGTAGCTGCCGGAAAACGCATGAATGATGCCGGCACGCTGCAGGCGAAAACGCTTGAGGCTGGCGATCACCGGGGCATGGCTGCGCCGCACATGCAGCAGGGCAGGCAGGTCGAAATCGGCGGCCAACTGCAATTGAGCATCGAATAACGCTTGCTGACGCTCCCGGTCCAGTTCTGGCAGGAAATAATCCAGGCCGAACTCGCCCACGGCACACAGTTGCCGATGCCCCTTGAGGCGCGTCAGCCAATCCCCCAGTTCAGTCAAATCCTCGGGGCGATGCTCATCGAGATAGACCGGGTGCAAGCCGAAGGCGGCGTAGAGGTGCGGGTCGCCCAGCACCAGGTCCCAGACCCGCTGCCAATTGCGTTGATAGACCCCCAGTACCACCATGCGTTCGACACCCAGGGCCCGGGCGTTGGCCAGAACCTCGGGCCGATCGGCGTCGAAGTCCGGAAAATCCAGGTGCGTGTGGGTGTCAATCAGCCTCATGTTCAGGCCTCGAAAATGCGCTGCTTGAAGGTCCTGGCGATGGCGTGGACGCCGGGCTCGTATTGCTTCTGTTCGATGGCGGCGACCGCCAGGCGCAAGGCGGTTTCTGCCATCAGGCCGTGTTGCTGGGCCATGGCGTTGACCGGCAGCGGCAGGAAATCCAGCAATTGCGTATCGCCAAAGGTGCCCAGGTGCAGCGACCTGGAGTCAGCCGCCCTGGCTTGCAGCACATCGAAGACACCCTGCAGCAGCACGTAGGAGGTGGTCACCAGCGCATCGGGCAGGTGGCCGAGACGATCGACCAGGTCGTTCATCAGTTGCCGACCGCAGTCGCGGCTGAAGGCTTCGCCCTGCTGGATCAGGATCTCGCCGCCGAAGTCGCTCAGTGCCTGTTCAAAACCGCCGGTACGTTCCTGGCTGACGCTCAGTTCGGGGCGCCCGCCGATCAGGGCGATATGCCGCGGCATCGGTACCAGCAGGCTGCGGGTGAGCTGCAGGCTGGCATGGCGGTCGTCGCTGACCACCGAGCAGAAGCGGGCAGGGTCCATGGTCCGGTCGATACCAATGACCGGCAAGCCCTTGGCTTGCAGTTCAAGGTAGCTGTCGTCGCTGGCTGGCAGGCAACTGGCGACGAACAGGGCATCGCAGCGGCGGGCGCGGAACAACTGCTGCAGTTGCCGTTCGCTTTCGGGGTTGTCGTCGCTGCTGGCGATCAGCAGTTGATAGCCCTGGGCCCGGGCACCTTGTTCCAGCTGCTTGGCAATGCGCGCATAACTGGGGTTTTCCAGGTCCGGCAGGATGAAACCCAGCGTGCGCGTGTGCCGGCTGCGCAAGCCCGCCGCCTGGGGGTTGGGCGTGAAGCCGTGTTGCTCGACCACAGCCCGCACCCGTTCGACGGTGCTGTTGCTGATGCGCTGCTGTTCGGCCTTGCCATTGATGACATAGCTGGCCGTGGTGACCGACACCCCGGCCAGGCGGGCGATATCGCTGAGTTTCAACCGAAGATTCCTTTTGTTACGGCAAAGGCATGCCTGAGCATTCTCGCTGATCTTTTTGACTTCGGGCAGCCGACCATTGTCGCGACGTAGCGACGAACTGGGGCTTCATAGTTTCCAGATTATCGAGTAACGTGCATACAAGGATAGATTAAACGATTCAGCAAGCGAATTTACTGCCCTGAAATCTCGTATCTCGCAGGCTGATGGTGCTTCGAAGCGTGGGTCGATCCCCCCAGGGTGAATCACCCTATGCTGAATTATCCACAACAATACCTCAGCGCCGACCGTGCGCTGCAAAGGAGAAAGGCATGCTCGAGCTCACTTTAGAGCAGATATCCATGGGCCAGACGGCAGTGGACAAGTCTGCCGCCCTGCAGTTGCTGGCCGACCACCTGGTGTCCGACGGGCTGGTTGCCGAGGGATATCTCGCCGGCTTGCAGGCACGCGAAGCGCAGGGATCGACCTTTCTCGGCCAGGGTATTGCGATCCCACATGGCACTCCACAAACGCGCGATCTGGTGTTCACCACTGGCGTACGCCTGATGCAGTTCCCCGAAGGCGTGGACTGGGGCGATGGCCAGATCGTTTACCTGGCCATCGGCATTGCCGCCAAGTCCGACGAGCATCTGCGCCTGCTCCAGCTGCTGACCCGGGCCTTGGGTGAAACCGATCTGGGCCAGGCATTGCGCCGGGCCAGTTCGGCCGAGGCCTTGCTGAAGCTGCTGCAAGGCGCCGCGCAAGAACTCGCCCTGGATGCCCAGATGATTGGCCTGGGCGTGGTCGCCGACGATTTCGAAGAGTTGGCTTGGCGAGGTGCTCGCCTGTTGCGCCAGGCCGACTGCGTCGGCAGCGGCTTTGCGGCGGTGTTGCAGCAGGTCGAGGCGCTGCCTCTGGGGGATGGGTTGTGGTGGCTGCACAGTGAGCAGGCGGTCAAGCGGCCAGGGTTGGCCTTTGTTACACCGCACAAGCCCTTGCGTTATCTCGGCCAGCCGCTCAACGGGCTGTTTTGCCTGGCCAGCCTGGGCGAGGCCCACCAGGCCTTGCTCGAGCGGCTGTGCGCGTTGCTGATCGAAGGCCGGGGAAATGAATTGTGCCGGGCCACCAATACCCGGGCCGTGCTGGAAGTGCTGGGCGGCGAAGTACCGGCCGACTGGCCGAGCGCTCGCATCGGCCTGGCCAATGCCCATGGCTTGCATGCCCGCCCGGCGAAAATCCTCGCGCAACTGGCCAAGCAGTTCGAAGGCGAAATTCGTCTGCGCATTGTCGACAGCCCGGAGAATCCGGTATCGGCCAAGAGCTTGAGCAAACTGTTGGGGCTGGGCGCGCGACGCGGCCAGGTACTGGAGTTCATCGCCGAACCCGCCATTGCCGGCGATGCCTTGCCGGCATTGGTCGAAGCGGTCGAGCAGGGGCTGGGCGAAGAAGTCGAGCCGCTGCCCGTGGTTGCTGCCGGGGTTGAAGAGACCGTCCCGGAGCTGCCGCCATTGCTGGCGCCGATTGCCGGTGCGGTGATCCAGGGCATCGCGGCGGCACCGGGGATTGCCGCAGGCCCGGCGCACATGCATGTGCTGCGCGAGATCGACTACCCCTTGCGCGGTGAATCGCCAGCGCTTGAGCGTGAGCGCTTGCAGCAGGCCCTGATCGAGGTGCGCGAGGATATCCAGGGTCTGGTCCAGCGCAGCAAGGCCAAGGCCATCCGCGAGATTTTCATCACCCACCTGGAAATGCTCGACGATCCGGAACTGACCGACGACGTCGACAATCGCCTCAAGCAGGGCGAGAGCGCGGCCGCGGCATGGATGTCGGTGATCGAAGCGGCCGCCAGGCAGCAGGAGTCTCTGCACGATGCCCTGCTGGCCGAACGCGCGGCGGATCTGCGTGACGTGGGGCGTCGTGTGCTGGCCCAGCTGTGCGGCGTCGCCACCCTCGAGGAGCCTGAGGAGCCCTATATTCTGGTCATGGACGAAGTCGGCCCGTCCGACGTTGCCCGCCTCGATCCGGCCCGGGTCGCCGGCATTCTCACCGCACGCGGTGGCGCGACGGCGCACAGTGCCATCGTCGCGCGTGCACTGGGCATTCCGGCAGTGGTCGGGGCCGGTGATACGGTGCTGTTGCTGGCGTCGGGCTGCCCCTTGCTGATCGATGGCCAGCGTGGCCGTCTGGTGGTTGCACCCGCGGCTGACGTGCTGCGCAATGCCCTGGCCGATCGCGACAGCCGCGCCCAGCGTTTGCAGGCCGCCGCTGCCCGGCGCCTGGAGCCGGCCTTGACCCGCGATGGTCATGCGGTCGAAGTGTTCGCCAATATCGGTGAAAGCAGCGGTATTGCCGCCGTGGTCGATCAGGGCGCCGAAGGCGTTGGCTTGCTGCGTACCGAACTGATCTTCATGGCCCACCAGCAGGCCCCGGATGAAGCGACGCAAGAAGCCGAGTACCGCCGTGTGCTCGATGGCCTGGCCGGACGGCCGCTGGTCGTGCGGACCCTGGATGTCGGTGGCGACAAGCCGTTGCCTTATTGGCCGATCCCCAAGGAAGAAAACCCCTTCCTCGGTGTGCGTGGCGTTCGTCTCACACTGCAACGCCCGCAGGTCATGGAAACTCAGTTGCGGGCGCTGCTGCGAGCCGCCGACAACCGGCCCCTGCGGATCATGTTTCCCATGGTCGGCGGTGTCGAAGAGTGGCGCCAGGCGCGCGACATGACCGAACGCCTGCGCCGGGAAATCCCCGTGGCCGACCTGCAACTGGGGATCATGATCGAAGTCCCGTCAGCGGCCTTGCTGGCTCCGGTACTTGCCCGTGAAGTGGACTTTTTCAGTGTCGGTACCAATGACCTGACCCAATACACCCTGGCCATCGACCGTGGCCATCCGACACTGTCGGCCCAGGCCGACGGCCTGCACCCGGCCGTGCTGCAATTGATCGATATCACCGTGCGCGCCGCCCATGCCCATGGCAAGTGGGTCGGCATCTGCGGCGAACTGGCCGCCGATCCCGTCGCCGTGCCGGTGTTGGTCGGGCTGGGTGTCGATGAGCTGAGCGTGGCGGCGCGCAGCATTGCCGAGGTCAAGGCCGGGGTCCGCGAACTGACCCTGGCCGACGCCCAGGCCCTGGCGCAACAGGCGCTGTTACAGGGGACCGCCGCACAAGTGCGGGCCCTGGTGGAGAAACCATGATGGCCAGGATTCTGACAATTACCCTCAACCCGGCGCTGGACCTGACCGTCGAATTGCCCGAGTTGCGTCTGGGCGAGGTCAATCGCAGTGAGGTCCTGCACAGTCATGCGGCGGGCAAGGGCTTGAACGTAGCGCAGGTGCTGGCCGATCTTGGCCACACGTTGACCGTGAGCGGATTTCTCGGAGAGGACAATCAGCAGCCGTTCGACGCGCTGTTTGCCCGGCGCGGCTTCGTCGACGCCTTTATCCGCGTACCCGGCGAGACCCGCAGCAATATCAAGCTGGCCGAACGCTCAGGGCGCATCACCGACCTCAACGGCGTTGGCCCGTGGGTCGATGAACAGGCCCAGCAAGCGTTGCTGGCGCGCCTGGAACAGATTGCGCCCGGTCATGATGCGGTGGTGGTGGCCGGCAGCCTGCCGCGCGGAGTGAGCGCACAATGGCTGCAGGCCCTGATTGAATGGCTCAAGGACATGGGCCTGAAAGTTGCCCTGGATACCAGCGGCGCCGCCTTGCGTGCCGGGCTCGCGGCGGTGCCATGGCTGGTCAAACCGAACGCTGAAGAACTGGCCGAAGTCATGGGCACGGCGGTCGATCCCGTGGCAGCTGCGCAACAACTGCGTGACCAGGGGATCGAGCACGTGGTGGTTTCCCAAGGTGCCGAGGGGGTGAGCTGGTTCAGCCGCCAGCCGGCGCTGCAGGCGCTGCCGCCCAAGGTCCGGGTGGCCAGCACGGTAGGGGCGGGTGACTCGCTGGTGGCGGGCATGGTGCATGGGCTGCTGAGCGATCACAGCGCCGAGCAGACCCTGCGCACGGCCACCGCCATCGCGGCGATGGCCGTGACCCAGATCGGCTTCGGGATCAGCGACACCCTGCAGCTTGCTCAGCTTGAGAACGAAGTCAGCGTACGCGCCCTGACAGAACAATAAGAGGGTTTGAGATGAAACTTGCCATTGTCACCGCCTGCCCCAACGGCATGGTCTCCAGCGTTCTCAGTGCCCGCTTGCTGGATGCGGCCGCCCAGCGCCAGGGTTGGAGCACCAGCGTCGAAATTCATGATCGGCAGCACCCCGAGCGACAACTGTCGCAAGCGACCATCGATGCGGCCGAGTGGGTGCTGGTGGTCAGCACTGGCGCCCTGGACCTGTCCCGGTTCGTCGGCAAGCGCCTGTACCAGAGCAGCCCGGCCCAGGCCCTGCAGGACGTCGAGGCGTTTCTGCGCAAGGCTGCCGAAGAAGCCCAAGTGTATGAAGCGCCCGCGGCTGCACCGGCCGCCGCGGTGCGCTCGCCCCGCATCGTCGCGGTGACCGCCTGCCCTACGGGTGTCGCCCATACCTTCATGGCCGCCGAGGCGCTGCAACAGGCTGCCGGGCAACTGGGCTACAGTTTGCAGGTCGAGACTCAGGGCTCGGTGGGTGCGCGTAACCCGTTGGCTGCCAGTGCTATTGCCGATGCCGATGTGGTGTTGCTGGCGGCCGATATCGAGGTGCCGACCGAGCGCTTTGCCGGCAAGCGCATCTATCGGTGCGGTACCGGCATTGCGCTCAAGCAGGCTCAGGCAACGTTGAACAAGGCACTGGCCGAGGGCAAGGAAGAAACCGCCGGGGCCGCGACCAGCCCGAGTGCAGGGGGAGCTCGCGGGGAAAAGACCGGGGTGTATAAACACCTGCTGACCGGTGTGTCATTCATGTTGCCGATGGTGGTAGCCGGCGGCTTGATGATCGCCTTGTCCTTTGTATTCGGCATCGAAGCATTCAAGGAGCCGGGTACCTTGCCAGCTGCCCTGATGCAGATCGGTGGCGAGGCCGCGTTCAAACTGATGGTGCCGCTGCTGGCTGGCTATATCGCGTACTCCATTGCCGACCGCCCGGGGCTTGCGCCGGGAATGATCGGCGGCCTGCTGGCCGGCACCCTGGGCGCCGGGTTTATCGGCGGGATCATCGCCGGCTTTCTGGCCGGCTACAGCGCCAAGGCCATCAATCGCTGGGCGCGGCTGCCGACCAGCCTGGAAGCGCTCAAGCCGATCCTGATCATCCCGTTGCTGGCGAGTCTGTTCACTGGCCTGGTGATGATCTATGTGGTCGGCAAACCGGTGGCCGGATTGCTCGAAGGCCTGACGCATTTTCTCGACAGCATGGGCACCACCAACGCGATTCTGCTGGGTGTGCTGCTGGGCGGCATGATGTGTGTGGATCTCGGCGGGCCGATCAACAAGGCCGCTTATGCTTTTTCGGTCGGCTTGCTCGCATCGCAAAGCTACGCACCGATGGCCGCAACCATGGCGGCCGGTATGGTGCCGCCGATTGGCCTGGGTATCGCCAGTTTCATCGCCCGACGCAAGTTCGCCCAAAGCGAGCGCGAGGCCGGCAAGGCAGCGCTGGTGCTGGGGTTGTGCTTTATCTCGGAAGGGGCGATCCCGTTCGCGGCCAAGGACCCGCTGCGGGTGATCCCGGCCAGCATCGCCGGAGGCGCGCTGACGGGGGCCTTGTCCATGTACTTCGGCTGCAAGCTGATGGCGCCCCATGGCGGGCTGTTCGTCATGCTGATCCCGAATGCGATCAACCATGCGCTGCTCTATCTGCTCGCGATCGTGGCGGGCAGCTTGCTGACGGCTGTGATGTATTCGGTGCTCAAGCGAAGTGAGGTGGTGGAGATGGCGGTGGAGCCGGTGAAGGCTTGAGGGCCTGACGGCTCTATCGCTGGCAAGCCAGCTCCTACAGAGTTCGGAGGCGCATGCACCTCTGTGGGAGCTGGCTTGCCAGCGATGAGGCCAGGTCAGACAATATAAATCCCAAGCCTTGCGGGCACCTCAATAGACATCCCGCCGATACCGCCCAGCCTCGATCAACCGCTCAACCTCTTCAGCCCCCAGCACCTCACAAAGCACCTCATCAACCCCCGAAGCCATCCCCTGCAAACTGCCGCAGATATAAATCGCGGCGCCGTCCGCCAACCAGCGCCGCAGTTCCTCGGCCTGTTCGCGCAAGCGATCCTGCACATAGATCTTCTGTGCCTGGTCACGGGAGAACGCCAGGTCGAGTCGGCTTAATTCACCGCTCGCCAACCACCCTTGCAGCTCGGCGCGGCAATGGAAGTCATGGGCGCCATTGCGTTCGCCGAACAGCAGCCAGTTACGCTGTTGCCCTTTGGAGATGCGCGCCTTGAGCAAGCTGCGCAGCCCGGCAAGGCCGGTACCGTTACCCAACAGGATCATGGGTACCGGCGACTGCGGCAAATGGAAGCCGCTGTTGCGCCGCAGCCGCAGGCTGATCGCCGAGCCCGGCTGTGCGTGTTCAGTGAGCCAGCCCGACCCCAGCCCGAGGCTGCCATCGGCATGGCGCTCCTGACGCACGATCAGTTCCAGTACGCCGTCGCCGGCAATCGAGGCGATCGAGTATTCCCGGGCAGTGATGGGGATCAGCGCATCGACCAGGGCCTGGGCGTGCAGGCCGACCAGGTGTTCACGGCTTCGCGGCAATTGCCGGTTGGCCAGTGCCTGGGCCAGGGTTTCCTGCAGGCCGTCGAGGACAATGGGGGTTTGCGCGGCAATACCCAGCCCGGCGAGAAAGTGTTCGACCGCGGCATCGCTGTTGCGTGGCAGGATCTCGACCAGGTCACCGGCCTCCCAGGTTTGCGCCTGGTCAGGTTGGAGACCCAGCAGATAAACCGCCGAACCCTGGCTGCCCGGGTTCAGGTGTTCGCGACGGACCAGCGACCAGTTGCGGAAACTTGACGCTTGCCATGTGTTGGCCGGCTGGCTGCCGGTCAGTCGGGCAAGTTCCTGCTGCCAGTGCTGCAATGCCGCCGGGTCGGCGCTGTCGACTTCGATCGGGGTGAAGGCCGCGCTGGCACCGCGTTCGCTCAGCCAGCGCTGCAACCGATGGGCAAAGCCGCAGAACTGCGGGTATTGCCGATCACCGAGTGCCAGCAGACCGTAGTTCAGTTTGTCCAGCGTCCAGGGTTGGCCAAGCACCTTGCGCTCGAACCCGCGAGCGCTGTCCGGTGCTTCGCCGTCGCCAAAGGTGCTGACCACGAACAAGGCTTGTTGCGACTGCTGCAAGTCGTCTTCGGTCAGTTGCGCCAGCGGCTGGACTCGCACCGGTAGTCCCGCCGACTGCAACTGGCCGGCCGTCTGCCAGGCCAGTTGTTCGGCAAAGCCACTCTGGCTGGCAAAGCCGATCAGCCAACCGTCGGCATCGCCGTTGTTCGCGCTCAGACCGTTGCGCGCTTCACGCACCTGGCGTTTCTTGCGCCGACGGTCGAGGTACAGCAACCAGCCGGTGACAAAGAACAGCGGCATGCTCAGGCTGGCAATGGTCACCAGGATCCGCCCGGTCAGGCCGAAGTAACTGCCCACATGCAAGGCGTAGACACTGGTCAGCAACTGCGCCTTGAACGACTTGTCGGCGTAGCGTTCGACTTTGCCGACCTTGCCGGTGGCCGGGTCCAGGCTGATCTGGTTCAGCGCGCGTTCGTGTTCAGAGTTTTCCAGCAGGTAGAAGACCGTAGCCGGCTGTTTACCCACCGGCGGCAGGCGCAGGTTATAGGCCGTCAGGCCGGGGCCGGCGGTGCTCTGGATGCTGTTCCACACGGCGTCATAGTCGACGATCAGCGGCGGTGCATCGGCCGCAGGTTTCGGTGGTCGGCCGCGACCTTCGCTGCCCTTGCGATGCTGACCGGCAGCGGGGCCGTCGCCCAGCAGTTGGGTTGCCCCCTGGCGGAACCAGTCATAAGACCAGAACAGACCGGTCAAGGCGAACAGGAGATAGAACAGCAGACACCAGGTACCGGCCACCGCATGCAGGTCCCAGTTGAAGCTGCGCCCTTTCCTGGCCCAGTCCAGCGTCAGCCAGACGCGCCAGTTCAACGCCTTGCGCGGCCAGCGGAGGTACAGGCCGGAGAGGCAGAAGAAAACCAGAATCAGCGTGCAGGCACCGGTGATTTGACGCCCGGTGTCACCCATGGCCAGAAACCTGTGCAACCGCAGCATCAAGCCGAAAAAGTCCTGGCCGCTGACATCGCCCTTGAGCGTGCCGGTGTAAGGGTCGAAATAGCGCATCGGCCCGCGGCGTTCGCCGGGGGGCGGGGTGAAGAAAACCCGCGAGGCAACGTCGCTGGTGGTTTCGACCCAGAGCGCTGAAACCGTGTTGTCGGCTTCGGCTTCGATCTTGCGCACCAGTTCGGCCGGCGGCAAGACGCCGCTGTCCTGCACCTGGACGTGAAGGGCATCGGGGTTGAGCAGGCGCAGCAGTTCGTCCTGGAAGGACACGGTCGCGCCGGTGATCCCCATCAGTGCCAGTACCAGCCCAGCGCTGATGCCGAAGAACCAGTGCAGCTGAAAGAGGGATTTCTTCAACACGTCGACCGCCTTGCTCTTGGGAAAAAAATCGTCACGGCGCGCATTATGCCGTGAGTTGTCGAGAAGCATTCGTTTTTACACACAAAAGCCCCGCTCATGTAAATGAACGGGGCTCGGTTTTACGCTTCCATCAGAAGTGGAAGTTGGTGCTCAGCAATGCCGTACGACCCGGCGCCTGGTTGGCGAAGTGGGTGGAGAAGGCCTTGTCGTAGTAGGTTTCGTCGGTCAGGTTCTGCACGTTCAGCTGCAGGTCGACGTTTTTGCTTAGCTTGTAGGCGGCCATGGCGTCGTAACGAACATAGGAATCAACCATGGTGGTGTTGGCTACGCTGCCGAACACATCATCGACGTAGAACGCGCCACCACCGATGGTCAGCCTCGGCGTGACCTGATAGGTCGTCCAGAGGGTGCCGCTGTTTTTCGGCGTGTTAGGCAGTTCGTTGCCATTGGTAACGCTGAGCGGACCGCCATCGACTTGCTCGCTGTCCATATAGGCGTAGCCGGCGAAGACCTGCCATTTGTCAGTGAGCTTGCCGCTGGCCGAAAGCTCGATACCTTGAACGCGGGTTTTGCCGGCGTTTTCGAACGAGGTGCTATCGACTTGAACGCGGGCGTTGTCTTTCTCGGTGCGGAAGATATCGGCGGTCAGCGACAGGCGCTCGTTCAGCAGGTCCCACTTGGTACCGATTTCGTAGTTCTTGGTGGTTTCCGGCTCCATGTCGCTCTTGAGCAGGTTGCCGTTACGGTCCGGTGTGCCGCCCAGCGGATTGATCTCCGAGCCTTCACCCAGGGAGTTGCCTGGTGGCGTGGCAGAGGTGGCGTAGGACGCGTAGATGCTGCCGTTTTCGGCTGGCTTGTAGACGACGCCGAACTGACCGGTGACGAACTCGCTGGTGTCTTCGCCTTTGACGGGTACTCCGTTGGTCACGACAGTCGCGCCGGAAGCTGCACGGGAGCGGTACTTGGTTTCGAAATGGTCATAACGCAGGCCCATGTTCACCAGCCATTGCGACGACAGTTCCAGGGTGTCGAACACGTAGATGGCACGTGTGTTGGCATCGGTGTCGATGCTGGCATAGTTGCGCGAGATTGCACCGTTCCACGGATCGCTCGGCGTCGGGTTGGACAGCGAGGTGCAGTTGAAACCGCTCGGCGCGCCGATCATTGCCGGTGTGCAGTTGGTGCTAGGCGTTCCGCCCGGGGTTGCCGGTGTGGTGTCAGTGTTGACGTTGTACGAGGACCGCTCGCCTTCTTCACGGGTGAACTCGATACCGGTGGAGAAGCTGTTCTTGAAGCCAGCGATGTAGACGTCACCAAACAGATCGGTCTGGTTGGTGGTGGTGCTGGTGTTGCTGACACGGGTGTTGGCCCGGCGCCAGACGCTACCGTTATTGACGTTGCCCTTGCTGTCGTCTGGCTGGGTCAGGATGTAGTCCTGCATGGTGCTGCCGTGACGCAGGGTGTTCTTGACGGTCAGCGCTTCGCTCAGGTCGTGCTCGATGGCGATGGTCGCGATATCGGCGCGGGTCTTGCGGAAGTCGCGATCGGTCAGGCCATAGAAGTTGCTGCTGTCGCCGCCGTCGTCAGGCTTGTCCGGATTGGCCTTGGTGCGAGCCGGCGCAAGGCCGGTAGGGATGGAGTAAGGAATGCCCGAATCCGGCAGGTCGTCGCTTTCCAGGTGGTAGAAATCGAGGTTGAGGCGGGTTTCGGTACCCAGGCCAAACGCCAGGGATGGGGCGACACCCCAGCGATCGTAATTCACGCTGTCGCGGCCGGCGACGTTGCTCTGGTGGCTCAGCAGGTTCAGACGGCCAGCGGCGTTGTCAGTGAACTGATAGTTGCCGTCGATGGTGTAGCGTTGGGTCTGGTCGGAGCCCCATGTGAAGCCACCGTCGAACGAGTCGCCCAGGTGCGCCTTCTTGCTCACCATGTTGATGGTGCCGCCGGCTGCGCCACGGCCGCCGATGGCGGAGTTCGGGCCTTTGCTCACTTCGATCGATTCAATGGCGAAGATTTCGCGGGTCTGGGAGCCGGTGTCGCGCACGTTGTCCAGGTAAGTGTCGCCCTGGGCGTCGAAACCACGGATGAACGGACGGTCGCCTTGCGGGTTGCCGCCTTCACCGGCGCCGAAGGTGATGCCTGGGATGGTGCGCAGCGCGTCCTGCATGGTCAGGGCACCGGTGTCCTTGATCACTTGCTGCGGGATCACGGTCACTGAACGAGGGGTGTCTACCAGCGGCTCGGTGTATTTCTGCGAAGAAGCCTTGTCGACCTTGTAATCGGTGCTTTCCTGCTGCGCTTCGCCGGTGATGCTGGTGGCATCCAGGGCGATGGCCTTGTCTTTGCTCGAAGCATCTGCTGCGTAGGCCAGGTGTGGTGCAGACGTGGCTGTAATCGCCATGCCGATTGCAGAGGCAAGCAGGCGTGGTGAAGTAGCAGGTGAGACAAGTTGGCGCGACATTGTAGGACCTCTCCCCAAGGTTTGAAGGCCGCGGAATATAGGGTAAATGTGTATCCCTATCAATTGAGATGCATTGCTATTTGCGTTCTATTTACATTCTTTACACATTCGGTTGAGTGATTTTTCTTTTTCGTCTGCTACAAATGGCGCAAGGGCTTGTGCGTAGTCACTGAGAATCAATATCATTGGCATCTTTTTTGTTCTCAGGTGCCGCGCCATGCTGTTACACATTCCCGGCCTGTTTTCTCGCGAGGAAGTGCTGCGCATCCGCGAAGCTCTGGAACAGGCCGATTGGGCCGATGGCAAGATTACTGCCGGTCACCAATCGGCCAAGGCCAAGCACAACCTGCAGCTGCCCGAAGGGCATCCCCTGGCCAAGGAAATCGGCGCGGCCATGCTCGAGCGGTTGTGGGCCAACCCGCGATTCATGTCCGCAGCTTTGCCGCACAAGGTGTTCCCTCCACTGCTCAATTGCTACCGGGAAGGGGGCAATTTCGATTTCCATATCGACAACGCCATTCGCCAGCCCAAGGGCAGCCACGAACGGGTGCGCACTGACCTGTCGTCGACCGTTTTCTTCAGCGATCCGGATGACTACGACGGCGGTGAACTGGAAATCCAGGACACGTTCGGTTTGCAAAGGGTCAAATTGCCGGCCGGGGACATGGTCCTGTACCCCGGTACCAGCCTGCACAAGGTCAATGCCGTCACCCGGGGCGCGCGCTATGCCTCGTTCTTCTGGACGCAGAGCCTGGTGCGCGAAGACAGCCAGCGTACCCTGCTGTTCGAGATGGATGGGGCGATTCAGAACCTGACCCGGGACGTGCCGGATCATCCGGCGCTGATTCAGTTGACTGGCACCTACCATAATCTGTTGCGTCGCTGGGCAGAGGTCTAGGTCGTGGGAATCCGTCTGCGACACAAGGAAATGCTCGACGGCGAGCAATTTGCCGCGATGCTCGGGAAAAGTCCGGCCCATGCCGCGCAGGGGATTCTTGCCGCTGCTGCGCAGAATGTCGTTCAGGCCCAGACCCTGCTGGGACAAATTCTGCTCGACGGGCATGGCATCGAACGGGATGAAGCATTGGCCCGGCGCTGGTTCGAGATCGCGGCCAACCAGGGCGATGCGATGGCCCGCAACATGTTCGGGCGCTGTCTGGAACATGGCTGGGGTGGGGCGGCGAACGCCTCTGCGGCGGCGCAGCACTACCGTATTGCGGCCGAAGCCGGGTTGGATTGGGGCCTGTACAACTTTGCCAATCTCCTGGCGACGGGCCGTGGTATTGCCCAGGACAATGGCTTGGCACTGACCTGCTATCGCCGGGCAGCCGAAATGGGCCATGCCAAGTCCATGAACCTGTTGGGGCGTTATCTGGAAGAGGGACTGCATTGTGCCGTTGACCGGGCCGCCGCCGCCGACTGGTACCGGCGTTCGGCCGAAGCCGGGGATTTTCGTGGGCAGTTCAGCCATGCGGCCGTGCTGGTCGACCAGGGACATATCGAGCAGGCCATCGTTTGGCTGCGCAAGGCGCTGGCAGAGGGCAACGTGAATTTCCTGCGGGTCAGCAGCCAGGCACTGTTACAGGCCGGCCACGCGCAAATTCGCGCCCTTGCCGAGGATTATAGGACGCGCTTGCTGGAGCTCGAACGCCAGGCATAGACAGGTCCTTTGCGAAATTGCGGGGTCTTCGTGGCAAACGGCGGACCCTGTAGCAGCTGCCGTAAGGCTGCGTCGAGGTCCGCAGGACCTCCAACAATCTCGAAATCCAGCGCCCGCTACGCGCGCGGACGCAGCCTGACGGCAGCTGCTACAGTTGATTGCGGCAGGCATAAAAAAGCCCGGGTCAGTGCCCGGGCTTTTTCCATCCTGCGTAAAGTAAACGCTTAGATGTAGAAGGATTTCAGCGGTGGGAAGCCGTTGAATTCCACAGCGCTGTAGCTGGTGGTGTAGGCGCCGGTCGACAGCCAGTACAGGCGGTCACCGATGGCCAGGTTCAGCGGCAGGCCGTACTTGTAGTTCTCGTACATGATGTCGGCGCTGTCGCAGGTAGGGCCGGCGATGACCACTTCTTCCACTTCACCGTTCTTCTCGGTCCAGATCGGGAATTTGATGGCTTCGTCCATGGTTTCGATCAGGCCGCTGAACTTGCCCACGTCGGTGTAGACCCAACGTTCGACGGCGGTACGCGATTTACGCGCAACCAGCACGACTTCACTGACCAGAATGCCGGAGTTGGCAATCAGCGAACGGCCCGGCTCCAGGATGATTTCCGGCAGGTCGTCGCCGAAGTCTTCCTTGAGGAAGCGGATGATCTCTTCGGCGTAGGTTTCCAGGCTGTTGGTACGGGTGATGTAGTTGGCCGGGAAGCCGCCACCCATGTTGATCAGCTTGAGTTCGATGCCGTCTTCTTCTTTCAGGCGCTCGAAGATCACCTTGACCTTGGCGATGGCCGCGTCCCAGACGCTGATGTCGCGCTGCTGGGATCCCACGTGGAACGACACGCCGTAAGGCACCAGGCCCAGGTCGCGAGCCAGGATCAGCAGGTCCATGGCCATGTCGGTCTGGCAGCCGAACTTGCGCGACAGCGGCCAGTCGGCCGTGGTCGAGCCTTCGGTGAGGATACGTACGTAGACTTTCGAACCCGGGGCGGCCTTGGCGATGTTGCGCAGGTCGGCTTCGGAATCGGTCGCGTACAGGCGCACGCCCTTCTCGTAGAAGTAGCGGATGTCCTTGGATTTCTTGATGGTGTTGCCGTAGCTGATGCGATCGGCGCTGACGCCGCGGTCCAGGACCTTGTCCAGCTCGTAGATCGAGGCGATGTCGAAGCTCGAGCCTTTTTCCTTGAGCAGGTCGATGATCTCGACGGCCGGGTTGGCCTTGACCGCATAGTAGACCTTGGCGAATTCGAAACCGGCGCGCAGGTCGTCATAGGCCTGGCTGATCATCTGGGTATCGATGAGTACGAACGGGGTTTCTTGCTTGTCGGCGAACGCCTTCATTTTCTTGAAGGTATCACGCGCGAAATAGTCTTCGACCTGAATCGACATGCTAGGGACTCCATGGGCAAACTGAAAAAATAAGTGGCTGCAAATGAACGCCCTCCGTATCCCCACTTTGGTTCGCCTACTTCCCAAGGCATGTCGCCGAAAGCAAAAAGGTCATCCGTGCCCTCTGAACCGGGCGTTACGGGTGACCTTGCTGTCTCGTCGTCAGTACTTGAGCCGGATGGATCGTTTCCAGCATGGACGTTCGGCGCGAACTTTAGGACCTGAGAGCGTTGAGATCAACAAAAAATGTCGCATTTCTACACGCGCTCGTCGCGGGAGCAGGGTCAGGTACTGGTTTAACTGACCTTGATGACAGGCTGACGTTCCCCGCAGCCGGGGGTTGCTGGATGGAAATTCGACGACCGGGGGTCGTCCCTCGGATCAGACAACTGCTTGCACCAGGCAGTGTTTGGAAGAAACCAGAGACCGGTTGGATGAGCAAACTCGTTGCGCGAATGGGTTAAGCGTTTGCCTTTTACTGAGGTTGTCAGAAATATCTTTCGTTGTAAGCGGAAGCAACTTGCAGTGGTCTCGGATGCATGTGTAAAGGCCATCATTTACCATTAAATCGTCCTGAACAAAACCACGCCAAGCAAATGCACCAACAACAATAGATCCAATGACAGGTTTTTTGACGCTGCGTTCAGTTCAGGGGCTTTTGGCTCGATAATAATATTTGCGATAAGGGAGTTAACATTCATGGATGTATCAAGGTCACAATTAATAACGCTGGCAATCACTGCGGTCACTGCTGCGGGTTCGGCTCAGGCTGGCCCGTCAGTCTCAGTGACATTCAAGAATTTTGGGGCTGCTGACGCGCTTTACAAACCCGTCACGAAAAATGAGCTCTCTACTCAGCTCAATGCGAAATCGAAGCCTCATGCTTCAGTCAAGAGTGGAGGTGTTGATAGTTATACTGTGCAGAGCAATATTTCCCCGGATGCCAACTACGCTAGTTTGCGCTACACGATAGGTGGTAAGACCTGCATTTTTCATACAACTTTTGTTGCTGCGCCAGGAGCGCTGGGCTCGAAAGTGCCGAAGTGGAAAAACACCGCTACCCCTAGCGGTGGAGCAACCTGTACGGCGAAGACTACTGCACGGAACGCAACAACGTACGATTGGTCAGTCGAATATACGATGAAGTAATACGCAAGGCGTGCCTCATGGTGCGTTCGCTTCAGGCCACAATTTGCCATGGATGATTGGCTAGGTGGCCTGACGCACTCCCGGGAAGCTTTAATAAAAAGAGGTGTCATCATGATAACTTTAGCAAGTTTGTCTATGCTCGTTAATCGCCAAGCTGCCAATGTTTCTGCATCTTCAACTCAAGCAATTGCGAGGTCCAGCGCTGGTGCGGTAGATCAAGGTGCAAAAAAAACCGAAGGCTCTAGCACTATTTCTTCGCTTGCCCAGCAATTAAGTGAAAGTGCCGCGCGGGCCGAAGTGCGTGATGCTTCTTTGAGTAGGAAAGAACTTGGCATGAAGGCTGTGGGATTGCTTGGCCAAATTACGGGGGACGACTACTTTGCCAAAAAAGCCCATCATGATGCTGAAGTTCCGAATACAGATGATCCTGAGCTTCTGGCTCGCGCCAGAGAAGCAACGGAGCACGTTAGCGGCAACGGGGCGAACCCTTTTGCAGGTCTGTCACGACATCAACTTGCATTGATTACCTATGATACGAGCGGAGCCTTCACAGTCAATGAACGAAGAGCCGCGTGGAGTGAGGCGTTTGACCAAGAGTCAACATGGCGTCAAAAGGTCGTAGCCAGGGCGTGGGATGAAATTAATGCCACAGGAAAACTCACCAACTTTTTTTCTGCTGTACTTGATCATTATGAATCGTTGCCCGGTATCGAGCAGGTGCAGTACCCCAGCAGTTACAGAGCCCAGTTGCAAGGATGGATAGACTTGGACTTCAACTATTGGACACACTCGGCTGAAGGACGCGGCAGCCCACAGAGCGTACTGGATAAAATTCTTGATCGAAGCGCCTTCAGTGAACCCAAGAGCTGAGGGCCTCAGGCGACGTACGGTCGATTGCGCACGCTAATAAGAAACATTACTATTCGCACCATTCCCCCATAGCGCACGCCGATGACCTGCAAATCGCCTCGCGACAAAGGCTTCCTTGATCACTATCAAGAGCTGATCGGAACCTGGACTCGCAGGCTGAGCAACCGTCAGCAGGCCGAGGACCTGGCCCATGACGCTTTTGTGCGGGTGCTGGAATCCGCCCCGGTGGCCGTCGAGCAGCCGCGTGCCTATTTGCATCGAACCGCTCGCAATATCGCCGTGGACAGCTATCGCCGCGAAGATCGCCGCGCACTGCTGGAGCAGGAGACGGTCGAATTTTGCGAACCCGACAGCGGTGACCCGGAGGCTTTCGTGCACGCCATCGAACTTGCCGATACCATTGAGCGCGCCTTGGCCCAGTTGCCGCTCAATTGCCGCAAAGTGTTCATCTGGCAGAAGCTGGAAGGTTTGACCCAGGCGGAAATCGCCGAACGCATGGGGCTGACCAAGAACATGGTCGAAAAGTATATGATCCGCACGCTCCGGCATTTGCGTGAGCAAATGGATGTGCCCACGAAATGAGTCAGGCAGAAGATTCCATGAAGGAAAATGCTCAATGCCCCTGCGGGACACAAGCTGTCAGCGAGCGCGCAGCCTGGTGGTTCGCCCGCGAGCAGGACGGTGCGCTCGAGCCTGAGCAGCGTACGGCATTGGACGCCTGGCTGGCCGAGCACCCGCAACATCGCCACGAATACGCACTGCTGCAGCATGTCTGGAATGCCACGGACCTGCTGTCGCGTGCGCGTCTGCAAGCCTTGTGCGAGCCGGACCCGGTGCCGCAGTTGCCTGTCCGTGCCTGGCGCCGCTATGCAGTGGCCGCGAGCTTCATGGTAGTGGCGATAGGTGCGGGGCTGTGGAGTTGGCAGCAGGGTGCCAGTGACTACCAGGCCAGTTTCCAGACGGCGATGGGCGAGCGGCGGCAAGTGGTCCTGCCCGATGGCTCGAAACTGGATCTCAACGGCCGCACCCGAATCGACGTGCACTTCGAGGCACGTCGGCGCTCGATCGAGTTGCAGCAGGGCGAGGTCATGTTCAGTGTCGAGCACGACAGTGCCCGGCCCTTTGTGGTGCAGGCCGGCGGGGGCTCGGTGACTGTGACCGGGACCCGCTTCGACGTGCGCCGTGACCCTGAGCAAACCCGCGTCGCGGTCGAATCCGGCACGGTGCGCGTGCAAGGTCGCGAAGGCGGGCAGGGGGCGCCGGTGACACTCACTGCCGGTCTCGGTTCGCGCATCAGCACCGGGGGCGATGTGGCTGCGGCCTATGCGGTGAACACCGATGACCTCACGGCGTGGCGCTCCGGCAAGCTGGTCTTCAACGATGCGCCGCTCAGTGAAGTGGTGCTGGAAGTGTCGCGCTACCGTGACAAGCCGGTCTCGGTGGCCGCCGGCAAGGCCGCCAATCTGCGCCTGAGCAGTGTCTTCAAGGCCGACGATACCGATGCCCTGTTACGGGTCTTGCCAAGCATCCTGCCGGTGAAGGTACAGACGCTCGCCGACGGCTCGACAGAAATTATTGCCCGATAGATTCAGGTTTTTTTTCAGTTGTTCGTCTTCTTTCGCAACTGCAATTGCTTGGCATTTCCAGTTGCATTTGAGACCACTGAATCATCAGGACAATTCTTCGAAGTGAAAAACCATAAACCCGCTGCGTTATCTTCAGCCGTCCGCGCAGTCTCGCGTTCATCGACTCAATCACGTTGGCTACCCTGGGTGTTGGCATTGGCCATGAGCGGCGGCGCGGCTGTCGGTCACGCCGATCAAACGCCTGCACCGATCGAGATTCCGGCTCAATCGCTGAGCACGGCCCTGAGTCAGCTCGGTCGACAAACGTCGCTGCAACTTTTCTTCAGCCCTGAGCTGGTCGCTGGCAAGCAGGCACCGGCGGTATCGGGCAATCTCTCGCCGGAGCAGGCCCTGCAGGCGCTGTTGGTGGGCAGCGGGTTGGTTTATGAAATGTCCGAAGGCACCGTGGTGCTGCATTCCCAGGCGCAAACCTCGGGGCTGAACTCCGGCGGCACCATGGAGATCGCACCGATGGACATCAAGGTGGTTGGCGACTGGCTGGACAATGCCGAAGAGAGTCTGGTGCAGAACCATCCGGGTGCCCGTACGGTGGTCCGGCGTGAAGCCATGATCGAAGAAGGCGCGATGAACGTGCGCGATGCGTTGCGCACGGTTCCGGGTGTCCAGGTGCAGGAATCCAACGGCACCGGTGGCAGTGATATTTCCCTGAACGTTGGCGTGCGCGGGTTGACCTCACGTTTGTCGCCACGCTCCACTGTGTTGATCGATGGCGTGCCGGCAGCGGTTGCGCCTTATGGCCAGCCGCAATTGTCGATGGCGCCGATTTCCTCGGGCAACCTGGACAGCATCGATGTGGTGCGTGGGGCCAGCTCCGTTCGTTACGGGCCGCAGAACGTCGGCGGGGTGATCAACTTCGTCACCCGGGCAATTCCCGAAAAGGCCACCGCTGAGATCGGCACGACGCTGGAAACCTCCCAGCACGGCGGCTGGAAGTATCTGAATTCGGTATTTGCCGGCGGCACGGCCGACAACGGCCTGGGCGTTGCCCTGTTGTATTCCGGCGTCAATGGCAGCGGCTACCGCAGCAGCAACAATGGCAATGACATCGACGATGTCTTGCTCAAGACCCATTGGGCGCTGACTGAGAGCGACGATCTTTCGCTGAATTTCCACTATTACGACGCCACGGCCGATATGCCCGGCGGCCTGACCCAGGCGCAGTACGACGCCGATCCGTTTCAATCCGACCGGGACTACGACAACTTCAGTGGCCGGCGCAAGGATGTGTCCCTCAAGTACCTGCGCCAGATCGACGATGCGACCCAGTTCGAGGTCCTGACCTACTACACAGATAGCTTCCGTGGCAGCACCATCGCCGCGCGCGATCAGAAAACCCTGGTGTCGTACCCGCGCAACTATCACACCTTCGGCATCGAGCCCCGGGTCTCGCATATCTTCTTTACCGGCCCAGCCACCCAGGAGGCCAGCGTCGGTTATCGCTACCTCAAAGAGGCCATGCATGAACAGAGCAGCCGCCTGGCCCTGATCAACAACACGCCGACGGTCACGCCGTCCTCCGATGGCCATGTGTTCCAGGACCGCACCGGCGGTACCGAAGCCAGTGCTTTCTACATCGATGACAAGATCGATATCGGCAACTGGACCGTTACCCCGGGCATCCGCTTCGAGCGGATCAACACCGACTGGCATGATCGCCCCGTGCGCGGGACCAATGGCGTGCCGGTCCAGGAGAAAAATCGCAGCATCGACAGCAATGAGCCGCTGCCGGCGCTGAGCGTGATGTACCACGTCTCTGAGGCCTGGAAACTGTTTGCCAACTACGAAACTTCGTTTGGCAGCCTGCAGTACTTCCAGCTGGGCCAGGGCGGGGTCGGTAATGAGACAGCCAATGGCCTGCAACCGGAAAAGGCCAAGACCTATGAGCTGGGGACGCGCTACGACAATGGCACCTGGGGTGGCGAGCTGACGGCGTTCTACATCGACTTCGACGATGAGCTTCAGTTCATCAGCAACGACATCGGTTGGACCAACCTGGGCGCGACCAAGCACCAGGGTATCGAAGCGTCGGCGCACTACGACCTGGCGGCACTGAATCCAATGCTGGAGGGCTTGACCGCCAACGCCGGTTACACCTACACCCGCGCCACCTACGAGGGTGACATCCCCGGGTTCAAGGGGCGTGACCTGCCGTTCTATTCGCGCCAGGTGCTCAACGCCGGGCTGCGCTACCAGGTCAACCGCTGGACCTGGAACCTCGACGCCTTCGCCCAATCAAAACAGCGCGCGCCAGGTACCGGCATGAACGCCGACGGCAGCTTCAACGGCAACTACATCACCGAACCGAGCGCCGATGGCCAGTTCGGCGATATCCCGGGCTACGTCACCTGGACCGCCCGCAGCGGCTATGACTTCGGCCCGCAGCTGTCCAACCTGAAGCTGGGCGCAGGGGTCAAGAATATCTTCGACAAGCAGTACTTCACTCGCTCGAGCGACAACAACTCGGGGATCTACGTTGGGGAGCCACGGACGTTCTTCGTGCAGGCCAGCGTCGGGTTCTGAGTTCAAGGAGGTGTGGTAGCCCAGAAGGCTGAATTTCCTGACGGCACTACCGGTTGATTCAGGCGCAGCGTAGCGATGTGCTCTCATTACGAGGGCCGTGGTGCGTGGTTAGGATTGACCGGTAGCCTCAAGTTAGTCGCTTGATGGAATAGTCCTTTAAGGGTATTGTTTGGTGAGATGGCTTGTCGAATTGTGCGATGAGTTCGTACCTGACTTCGAGGTAATGGTCGAAGCTGTGCAGGACGAGCTGCTGGCGCAGCTCAAGGTACTGGAGAGGTTCGGGCCGGATCTCGGGCGCCCGCATGCAGACACGCTCAACGGTTCAAGACATAGCAATATGAAAGAACTGCGTTTCAAGGCGGACGGTGGCGTCTGGCGTGTAGCTTTCGCTTTTGACCCGCATCGCAAGGCAATCGTGCTGGTGGCGGCTGACAAGGCAGGCGTCGGCGAGCACAGGTTTTACAGAGCGTTGATCAAGCGTGCAGATGTGCGTTTTGATCGGCATCTAGCGGCATTGAAGGAGGAGCAGGTCAATGGCCAAGTCACTTGACCAAGTAATGAATGCGCTCCCGGCTTCGCGCAGGGAGAGGATCGAGCAGCGCGGCCATGAGTTGATTCAGGAGCATATGACGTTGCAACAATTGCGCAAGGATCTGAAACTCACGCAAGAGGCGATGGCCGATCTTCTCGATATCAAACAGGCTAATGTTTCCAAAGTAGAGAAGCGTGACGATATGCTGATTTCCACACTGCGCAGTTATGTCGAGGCCATGGGCGGGACCCTGGAATTGATAGCTCGACTTCCCGACCGCGGCCCGGTGAAGCTTGAAGGCTTTCGCGATCTGAAAACGCAACACGACTAGAAAAACGATCAAACGACCGTCCAGACCCCTGGACTTTGGTCCACTCACGACTTCGGGTATGATACTGGCCCTTTTTGAATCACCTGCCAGGCGATTTCCCATGACCAACCAGGCCGCCGAAGTCGCGAAACGCCGCACCTTCGCCATTATTTCCCACCCGGATGCGGGTAAAACCACCATCACCGAAAAGCTCCTGCTGATGGGCAAGGCCATTGCCGTCGCCGGTACGGTGAAATCGCGAAAGTCCGACCGCCATGCCACGTCCGACTGGATGGAAATGGAGAAGCAGCGTGGTATCTCCATCACCACCTCGGTGATGCAGTTCCCCTATCGCGAGCACATGATCAACCTGCTCGACACCCCGGGCCACGAAGACTTCTCCGAAGATACCTACCGCACCCTGACAGCGGTGGACTCGGCACTGATGGTCCTCGACGGCGGTAAGGGTGTAGAGCCACGTACCATTGCCCTGATGGATGTCTGCCGCCTGCGCGATACGCCGATCGTCAGCTTCATCAACAAACTCGACCGCGATATCCGCGACCCGATCGAGTTGCTGGACGAAATCGAAGCGGTCCTGAAGATCAAGGCTGCGCCGATCACCTGGCCGATCGGTTGCTATCGCGACTTCAAGGGCGTGTACCACCTGGCCGACGACTACATCATCGTCTACACCGCCGGCCACGGCCACGAACGTACCGAAGTGAAAATCATCGAGAAGCTCGACTCCCCTGAAGCGCGCGCGCACCTGGGTGACGAGTACGATCGTTTCCTCGATCAACTGGAGCTGGTGCAGGGCGCCTGCCACGAATTCAACCAGCAGGAATTCATGGACGGCCAGCTGACGCCGGTGTTCTTCGGTACTGCACTGGGCAACTTCGGTGTCGATCACGTGCTCGACGCGGTGGTCGACTGGGCGCCCAAGCCGCTGGCACGGGTGGCCAACGAGCGTACCGTGGAACCGGTCGAAGAGAAGTTCAGCGGCTTCGTGTTCAAGATCCAGGCGAACATGGACCCGAAACACCGCGACCGTATCGCGTTCATGCGGATCTGCTCGGGCAAGTACGAGAAAGGCATGAAGATGCGCCACGTACGTACCGGCAAGGACGTGCGGATCGGCGATGCACTGACGTTCTTCTCCTCCGAACGTGAGCAGCTGGAAGAGGCGTACGCCGGCGACATCATCGGCTTGCACAACCACGGCACGATCCAGATCGGCGATACCTTCAGTGAAGGCGAAGTGCTGGGCTTTACCGGTATTCCGCACTTCGCCCCGGAACTGTTCCGTCGCGTGCGCCTGAAGGATCCGCTCAAGTCCAAGCAGTTGCGGCAGGGGTTGCAACAACTGGCCGAAGAAGGCGCGACCCAGGTGTTCTTCCCCGAGCGCAGCAACGACATCATTCTCGGCGCCGTGGGTGTGCTGCAGTTCGATGTGGTCGCCAGCCGCCTGAAGGAAGAATACAAGGTGGAGTGTGCCTACGAGCCGATCACCGTGTGGTCGGCTCGCTGGATATCCTGCGACGACAAGAAGAAGTTCGAGGAATTCAAGGTCAAGGCGGTGGAGAACCTGGCGCTCGACGGCGGTGGTCACCTGACCTACCTGGCGCCGACGCGGGTCAACCTGGCGTTGATGGAAGAGCGTTGGCCGGATGTGAAATTCCGCGCTACTCGCGAGCACCACTAACCGCCCGCCTCAGTCCTCGTTCCCACGCTCCGCGTGGGAACGAGGTGGTCTATATCAACTCCCCGTCTTGATCTTCGTCCACAGCCGCGTCCGAATACGGTCGATATTCAGCGGCATCGCCTCCAGGGCAAACAACTTGCCCATCATCGCCTCGCTCGGATACACCTTGGTATCGGCCTTGATCGCCGGGTCGATCAATTTGTCGGCCGCCTCGTTGCCATTGGCGTAATGCACGTAATTGGTGATGCCGGCCATTACCTGCGGTTCCAGCAGGTAGTTCATGAAGGCATACCCGGCCTTTTCATCCGGTGCATCGGCCGGCATCGCCACCATGTCGAACCAGATCGCCGCGCCTTCCTTGGGGATCGAGTAACCGATGTTCACCCCGTTGTTGGCTTCCCTGGCGCGGTTTTCGGCTTGCAGGATATCGCCGGAAAAACCGACGGCCACGCAGATGTTGCCGTTGGCCAGATCGCTGGTGTACTTCGAGGAGTGGAAGTAGCTCACATACGGCTGCACTTTCATCAGCAGGGCTTCGGCTTTCTTGTAGTCCTCGGGGTTCTTGCTGTGATGGGGCAGCCCGAGGTAGTTCAGCGCAGCGGGCAATAACTCCGGCCCATTGTCGAGGATCGCCACGCCGCACTGTTTGAGCTTGCTCATGTTCTCGGGCTTGAAGATCAGGTCCCAGGAGTCCACGGGGGCATTGTCGCCCAGCACCGCCTTGACCTTGTCCACGTTGTAGCCGATGCCGGTGCTGCCCCACAGATAGGGGAAGCCGTGCTGGTTGCCCGGGTCGTTGCCTTCCAGGGCCTTGAGCAGCACTGGGTTGAGGTTCTTCCAGTTCGGCAGTTGGGACTTGTCCAGTTGCTTGAGTGCCTTGCCCTGAATCTGCCGGGCCATGAAGTGGTTGGAGGGGAACACCACGTCATAGCCGGAGTTGCCGGTCATCAACTTGCCGTCGAGGGTTTCGTTGCTGTCATAGACGTCATACACCGGCAGGATACCGCTGGCGCCCTGGAAGGCCTTGAGCGTGTCCGGTGCGATGTAGTCCGACCAGTTGTAGATTTTCACCGTCTCGGCAGCCTGGGCGATGGAGGCGACCAACATCAGCGGGGCAATGGTCAATCGGAGCATGTCTGGATTCCTTGTCTTGGCTTTTTTGTTGAAGGATCTTTGGCAGGCGATCAGAGGATCAGAACGTAGGTCTTGCGCACCGTTTCCTGGATGTCCCAGATGCCGGTGCTGTTGGCCGGCAACATCAGGGCATCGCCAGCGTTGATTTCCAGCGGTTCACCGCCATCGGGGGTGAAGGTGCAGCGGCCCTGGATGAAATGACAGAACTCCTGGGAGACGATCTGCCGCCGCCAGCGCCCGGGGGTGCATTCCCAGATGCCGGTTTCGACGCCGTCGTTGCGTTCCACCGAGGTTGTCGAAGCGATGGCCACGGGTTCGCCCAGCGGCACGGCGACCGGGTTCGATTCTTCCAGCGCTATGCTCGCGGTGTTCTTGAAATGGGAAATGGTCATGCCGGGTATACCTGTTCGTTGAGAGAGAGTTCAGTGCATGAAGCCTTCCATGAAGTCGGCCAGGCGGCTGGCCAATTGGCGACGCCACGGCGGGCTGGCAGGGTTGGCCAGGGTCTGGTCTTCATGGACGAAGCTGCGGATGATCGCGTTGTAGCCCAGCCAGCGGCACGGCTCCGGTTCCCAGCGGCGCAAGGCTTGAATGCGGCCGGGTTGCAGCACCCAGGGCTGACGAGTCAGTTCGCTGTCGCGGCCCAGGATCAGGTCGGCCAGGGTGCGCCCGCCAAGGTTGCTGGCGCCGACGCCTTCGCCGCCATAGCCGCCGGACAGGGCGATGCCATTGGACGGATCGCAGAGCATGTGCGGCCGGAAATGGCGGGACATGCCCAGGTTGCCGCCCCAGGAGTGCGTGATGCGCACATCCTTGAGTTGCGGGAACAGTTCGCCGAACAGGTAGCGACGCAGCTCGATTTCACTGTCGGTGAGGTTGAAGTCCTCGCGCAGGCGACCGGCAAAGCGATAGCCGCCGCGTGCACCGAAGACCAGGCGGTTGTCGGCACTGCGCTGGCCGTAGGTAACCTGGCGGCTGTTCTCACTGAACGCCTGGCCCTGATTCAGGCCGATCTGTTCCCAGACCTGCTCTGGCAGTGGCTCGGTGGCGACCAGCAGACTCTGCACCGGCATTTGATAACGGCCCAGCGGTGGCAAGGTGACGGAATAGCCTTCCACGGCCGGGACGACCCAGCGCGCATTGACCTGCGCCTCCGCGGTGCGCACATAGCCTGGCTGCCAAGCGGTGACCGGACTGTTTTCATACAATCTGACGCCCAGGCGCTCGACGGCCCGGGCCAGCCCTCGCACCAGCCTGGCCGGTTGGATCGTTGCGCAATGGGGTGTGTGGATACCGCCAAAGGGCGTGGCAACGCGCAGTTGTTCGTTCAGCTCGGCGGGGCTCAACCAGCGATAGTCGCTCTCATCCAGTCCTTGGCTATACAGCTTCTTGAGGTAATTGCGCAGGGTGACTTCCTGCTCGCGATAGCGTGCGGCACAGTACAGCACACCGCCCTTGCGGTAATCGCAGGCGATACCTTCGCGATCCAGCACGCTTTTTACTTCATCGGGAATGCCATGCAACAGGTCGAAGGAAGCGCGCCGTTGCTGCGGCGAGAGCCCAGCCAGCAAGCGGTCTTCGCCGAGCAGGTTGCCCATCAGCCAGCCGCCATTGCGCCCGGACGCTCCGAAGCCTGCGGTCTGGGCTTCGACAATGGCGATGTTCAGGGCGGGCTTCAGCAGCTTGAGGTAATAGGCGGTCCAGAGCCCGGTATAGCCGGCGCCGATGATCGCGACATCGACATCCAGGTCCTCGCGCAGCGGTGCACGGGCGGTCAGCGGCTCTTCGAGCTGATCCATCCACAGGCTGATATTGCGCCATGCCGACATTGCTGACTCCACATCCACAAAAGGTCTGTGGTGATCCTAGAGGCAGCGGGCGTGGCCTGTCTTACGTGCGTGTCCGCAGAGAAATCTGTTTCAGGTAAGCACTGGGCGAGAGGCCGGTGTGCTGACGGAAACATTTGTAGAAGGCCGACAACGAGTTGAAGCCGGCGGCAAAGGCCATGTCGTCGATGCGCACGGCGGGGCCGGCGTGTTCCAGGGCGTTGAGCAGGTGCTGCAGGCGGGCCTGGTTCACATAACGGTAGAAGCTCTGGCCGAGCACTTGATTGAGCAGGTAGGAAATCTGGTTGCGGCTGTAACCACATTCTCGGGCCACTTGTTGCAGGTCCAGATCGGCATTCAAGTAGGGCTGTTGGCGCTGGAAGTACTGTTGCAGGTCCTCGGCCATGAAACTGAGCTGGCGGGGCGACAGACCCAGCCGGCTGACTGTCGGACGCAGGTTGGCGCTGGCCTTGTTGTCAGCGTTCTCGCGCACCAGCGAGGCATATTCATTGACGCGCCAGATCAAGCCGTCACGGACCGTGATCGCCTCGCTTGCGCGAAACGAAACCAGCCCCTGGCCGCCGCGCAGGGTGACCTGGTACTGGATAAAGGCGGTGTTGCCGTCGATGCGGATGCGGTCGCTGTGTTCCAGGGCTTCATCGGGATCGCGGGGCATGCTGACGCGCACGTACTCACGCAACTCATCGAGGTGCAGCACGCGGTTCTGGAAGAAGTCGTTGTACTGGATGTCCGGGTGGTAGAGCGCCATGACCCCGTCCAGGTCGCGGTGTTTCCAGCACAGGTGGTAGCGCATTACGGTGGCGGCGGTTGCCGGGGTCTGGGCCGGGCCGTCATCGTCGGGGAGTGAAGCCATGGTGGTGCTCGGGGGCGGGTGGAGAGTAGAGAGTGCCGTAAGCCGGTTCCGCCTTCAACGACCTCGTTCCCACGCTCTGCGTGGGAACGCAGTGGTAGACGCTCTGCGTCGAGCAGTCCGCGATGTGACGCGGAGCGTCTGGGGAGGCATTCCCACGCGGAGCGTGGGAACGAGGGGGAAGGCGGGCGAGTTAGAGAAACTGCTCCGCGTAATGGCAAGCCACCAACCGCGTATCCACCTTGCGAAACTCCGGCACTTCAGCCGCACAGCGCTCGGTCGCATACGGGCAGCGCTTGTGAAACGCGCAGCCGCTTGGCGGGTTGAGCGGGTTGGGCAGCTCGCCGACGATCTTGATCTTCGGCTTGAGCGGATCCTGGTGGATGGTCGGGGTCGCCGACAGCAGTGCGCGGGTGTAAGGGTGCAGCGGACGGGTGTAGATGTCCTCCTTGGGGCCCATTTCTGCCGGGCGGCCCAGGTACATCACCAACACATCGTCGGCCACGTGCCGCACCACCGCCAGGTTGTGCGAGATGAATACGTAGGCGGTGTGGTACTGCTGCTGCAGGTCCATGAACAGGTTCAGTACCTGGGCCTGGATCGACACGTCCAGCGCCGAGGTCGGTTCGTCCGCCACCAGCACTTTCGGTTGCAGCATCATGGCCCGGGCCAGGGCGATACGCTGGCGCTGACCGCCGGAGAACATGTGCGGATAACGCTGGTAGTGCTCGGGGCGCAGGCCGACTTGCTGCATCATCGCCTGGACTTTCTCGCGACGTTCGGCGCGGGAAAGGTTGGTGTTGATCAGCAAGGGTTCGCCCAGTTGGTCGCCGATCTTCTGCCGAGGGTTGAGCGAGGCGTAAGGGCTCTGGAACACCATTTGCACGTCCTGGCGCATTTGCTTGCGCTGGCTCTTGCTGGCGCCGGTGACTTCATGGCCGGCGATTTTCAGCGAGCCGGAAGACGGTTCTTCGATCAGCGTCAGGGCACGGGCCAGGGTGGACTTGCCGCAGCCCGATTCGCCGACCACGGCCAGGGTCTTGCCGGCTTCCAGTTCGAACGAAACGCCATTGAGGGCGCGCACCAGTGCATGGCCCTTGAACATGCCACGGGACACTTCGTAGTGACGGGTAAGGTCGCGGGCGGTAAGAACGACGGCCATCACGCCACCTCCTGATTCAACGGGTAGAAACAGCGCGCAAGGCTGTGGGCTTTGGGATCGAGGCCGGGGCGTTGTTGCCGGCAGCTTTCCTGCACGTAAGGGCAGCGTGGCGACAACAGGCAGCCTTGCGGCCGGTCATAGCGGCCGGGAACGATGCCCGGCAGGGTGGCCAGACGCTCTGCGCCTTCACTGTGCTCGGGGATCGCCGCCAGCAGCGCTTCGGTATACGGATGCGCAGGAATGTCGAACAGTTGCGGCACGTGACCGACTTCCACCGCTTGCCCGGCGTACATCACGCAGACGCGCTGGGCGGTTTCGGCGACCACGGCCAGGTCGTGGGTGATCAGGATCAGCGCCATGTTCTGTTCTTTTTGCAGGTGCAGCAGCAGCTCCATGATCTGCGCCTGGATGGTCACGTCCAGGGCGGTGGTCGGTTCGTCGGCGATCAGCAGTTTGGGTTCGCCGGCAATGGCCATGGCAATCGCCACCCGCTGGCTCATGCCGCCGGACAATTGGTGCGGATAAGCGTTGAGGCGGCTTTCCGGTGCGGGAATCTCGACCTTTTTCAGCAGTTCAAGTGCGCGCTGGCGCGCCGCCTTGCCGGACAGGCCTAGGTGCTGGCGCAGCACTTCCTCGATCTGAAAGCCGACGGTGTAGCTCGGGTTCAACGCGGTCATCGGGTCCTGAAAGACCATGGCCAGGTCCTTGCCGACGATCTTGCGGCGCTGGCTCGCGCTGAGCTTGAGCATGTCCTTGCCATCGAAGTTGAGCGAGTCGGCGGTGATGATGCCGGGCGCATCGATCAGGCCCATCAGCGCCATCATGGTCACCGATTTGCCCGAGCCGGACTCGCCGACGATTGCCAGCACTTCGCCTTTTTCCACCGAGAGGTCGAGGCCATCGACCACCGGGACAGCCTTGGGGTCGCCAAAGCGGACGTTGAGATTCTTGATTTGCAGCAGTGACATGGGAATCTCCTCAGGCGGCGTTCTTGAGTTTCGGGTCGAGCGCATCGCGCAGCCCGTCGCCCATCAGGTTGATTGCCAGCACGCTGAGCAAAATGGTCAAGCCAGGCAGGCTCACTACCCACCAGGCGCGTTCGATGTAGTCGCGGGCCGAGGCCAGCATGGTGCCCCACTCAGGCGTCGGCGGTTGTACGCCCAGGCCGAGGAAGCCCAGGGCGGCGGCATCAAGGATGGCCGAGGAGAAGCTCAGGGTTGCCTGCACGATCAGCGGCGCCATGCAGTTGGGCAGCACAGTGATGAACATCAGGCGTGGCAGGCCGGCTCCGGCCAGGCGCGCGGCGGTCACGTAGTCGCGGTTCAATTCGCCCATCACCGCGGCACGGGTCAGACGCACGTAGGACGGCAACGAGACCACGGCAATGGCGATCACGGTGTTGATCAGGCCTGGGCCGAGGATGGCGACGATCGCCACGGCCAGCAGCAGCGAGGGCAGAGCCAGCATGATGTCCATCAGGCGCATGATCGAAGGCCCGAGCACGCGCGGGAAGAACCCGCCCAGCAGACCCAGCAGGATGCCCGGGATCAGCGACATCACCACCGAGGACAAGCCGATCATCAGCGACAGGCGCGAACCTGTGATCAAGCGCGAGAGCAGGTCGCGGCCCAGTTCGTCGGTACCCAGGATGAACCGGCTCTGGCCGCCTTCGAGCCAGACCGGTGGGGTCAGCAGGGCGTCGCGAAATTGCTCGCTGGGGTCATGGGGGGCAACCCAGGGCGCAAAAATTGCGCAGAAAATGATCAGGAGCATGAACAATAGGCCGGCGACGGCGCCCTTGTTCCTGGAAAAGGCTTGCCAGAATTCTTTGTACGGGGACGGGTAAAGCAGGCTTTGGTCGACTGCTACCGCTGGAGTATTCGTAGTCATGGGAGTCTCTCAGCGCTGATGACGGATGCGTGGGTTGACCAGGCCGTAGAGGATATCCACAGCGAAGTTGACCATGATCACCAGGCACGCAATTAGCAGGATGCCGTTCTGTACCACCGGGTAGTCGCGGGCACCGATGGCTTCGATCAGCCATTTGCCGATGCCGGGCCAGGAGAAGATGGTCTCGGTCAGTACCGCGCCGGAGAGCAGGGTGCCGACTTGCAGGCCGAACACGGTCAGTACCGGGATCAGTGCGTTGCGCAGGCCGTGGACGAACACCACGCGCGACGGCGACAGGCCTTTGGCCCGGGCAGTGCGGATGTAGTCTTCGCGCAGCACTTCGAGCATCGAGGAGCGGGTCATCCGGGCGATCACCGCCAGCGGAATGGTGCCCAGGACGATGGACGGCAGAATCAGGTGCATGAGGGCGTCCTTGAATGCGCCTTCTTCATCGCTGAGCAGCGTGTCGATGAGCATGAAGCCGGTTTTCGGCTGGATGTCATAGAGCAGGTCGACCCGTCCGGACACCGGGGTCCAGCCCAGGTGAACCGAGAAGAACATGATCAGGATCAGGCCCCACCAGAAGATCGGCATCGAGTACCCCGCCAGGGAGATGCCCATCACCCCGTGGTCGAACAGCGACCCTCGCTTGAGCGCCGCGATCACTCCGGCCAGCAGGCCCAGTATGCCGGCGAAGATCAGCGCGCAGATGGCCAGTTCCAATGTGGCGGGGAACAGCGACGTAAATTCGTGCCAGACGCTTTCCCGTGTGCGCAGCGATTCACCCAGGTCGCCGTGAGCCAGCTTGCCGACATAGTCGAGGTACTGGGCGTACAGGGGTTTGTTCAGGCCCAGCCGTTCCATGGCCTGGGCGTGCATTTCGGGGTCGACCCGGCGTTCGCCCATCATGACTTCCACTGGGTCGCCAGGGATCAGGCGTATCAGCGCGAAGGTCAGCAAGGTGATGCCGAAGAAGGTCGGGATTAATAATCCCAGGCGTCGGGCAATAAAACTAAACATCTTCTGTGGTACCTCATCAGCCGGTAAGGCGTCTCGATCTACTTCGCTCGGGTGGTCGCGAAGTTATTATTGGTCAGGGGACTAATGTGATAGCCCTCGACATTCTTGCTTACAGCGGTAAACAGTTTCGGATGCGCCAGGCTGATCCAGGGTTGTTCGTCATGGAAGACCTGTTGGGCTTGCTCATAGAGTGCAGCACGTTCGGCCGGATCTGTCCTGGCGCGGGCCTCGGTTATTGCTTCATTGAAGGCCTTATTGCACCAGCGGGCATAATTTTCGCCGCTGATGGTCGCGTCGCAGCTCAGGTTCGGGCCGAGGAAGTTGTCCGGGTCGCCGTTGTCGCCGGCCCAACCGGCAAAGACCATGTCGTGTTCGCCGCGCTTGGCGCGCTTGAGCAATTCGCCCCATTCGAGCACGCGGATGTCCAGCTTGATACCCACCTTCGCCAGATCGGCCTGCAGCATCTGGGCGCCGAGCAGCGGGTTGGGATTGGTCGGGCCGCCGCCGTTGCGCACGAACAGGGTCAACACCTGGCCGTCCGGTACACCGGCTGCCTTGATCAGGCTGCGGGCCTTGGCCGGGTCGTAGGGCAAGTCCTTGATGGCGCTGTTGAAGCCCAGCAGGGTCGGCGGATAGGGATTGATCCCGGGTGTCGCCTTGCCTGCGCCAAATAGCGCCTTGATATAGGCCTGCTTGTCGAACGCCATGTTGATTGCCTGGCGTACGCGCACGTCGCCGAGGTATTGGTGCGTGGTGTTCATGGCCACATAACTGGTCATCAGGGCTTCCATTTCATCGACCCGCAGGTTCGGATCGGCCTGGATGCTTTCGATATCGTCGGGTTTCGGATACAGCGCGATCTGGCATTCGTCCGCCTTGAGCTTCTGCAGGCGCACGTTGCTGTCGGTGGTGATGGCGAAGACCAGCACATCGCTTGGCGGCTTGCCCTTGTAGTAATCCGGGTTGGCCTTGTAGCGGACCTGAGCGTCCTTGTTGTAGCGGGTCAGGATGAACGGGCCGGTGCCGATCGGCTTGCTGTTGATGTCGGCGGTCTTGCCGGCCTTGAGCAGCTGGTCGCCATACTCGGCCGAGTAGATGGAAGCGAAGCCCATGGCCATGTCGCGCAGGAAGGGCGACTCAGGCCGGGTCAGGGTGAAGCTGACCGTCATGTCATCGACTTTGTCGATGCGCTTGAGCAAATCCTTGAAGCCCATGGCTTCGAAATAGGGGAAGCCCACGGAGGTTTTGTCATGCCAGGGATGCTTGGGGTCGAACTGGCGCTCGAAGCTCCAGAGCACATCGTCGGCATTGAATTCACGGCTGGGCTTGAAGTAGTCGGTGGTCTGGAACTTGACCCCGGGGCGCAGGTGAAAGGTGTAGGTCAGGCCATCGGGGCTGATGTCCCAGCGCTCGGCCAGGCCTGGCTGGATGTCGGTGGTGCCGGGCTTGAAGTCCACCAGCCGATTGAACAGGGTTTCAGAAGAGGCGTCGGCAGTCGTCGCCGCTGTGTACTGGACGATATCGAAGCCTTCTGGGCTGGCCTCGGTGCAGACCACCAGCGGTTTGGCCGAGATGCCAGCGGCGACGCTCAGCAGTGCGGCTGTCAGGACAGCCTGTAGCGATAGCAGGTTCATGTAACCCTCTGCGGTCAATAGCCAGATTAGCTTCTGCGGCTGATTCGTCGAATCACCTTCAGCGGCATGGCTCACAGAATGTTGAGCGCGAGCAACCCTTCGACGGTAAGGCCGTGAAAGGATTGGATACAGGCGCAAAGGCTTTAGGGTCTAAAGGAAATTTCCGACAGGATTGAGGATTTTTCCGAAGCAGTTGTTTTTTTGTCCGTACAAAAAGGCAAAGCCCCCGGTTGCGCCGTCAGGCACAACCGGGGGCCAGGACCCTTACTTGCTGATGCTGACGCCGTAGAAGGAGTTCAAGCCGAAAGGGCTGATCTTGAAGTCTTCCACGTTTTTACGCATCGGCTGGAACACCGTCGAGTGGGCGATCGGGGTGATCGGCACCTGTTCCTTGAGGATGTGTTGCGCCTGTTTGTACAGCTCGGTGCGCTTGGCCTGGTCCGGGGTGCGCTTGGCTTGCTGGATCAGGTCGTCGTAGGGCTTGTAGCACCACTTGGAGAAGTTGTTGCCATTCATGGCGTCGCAACCGTACAGGGTGCCCAGCCAGTTGTCCGGGTCACCGTTGTCGCCGCTCCAGCCAATCAGCATGGCCTGTTGCTCGCCACCCTTGGAGCGCTTGATGTACTCACCCCATTCGTAGCTGACGATCTTGGCCTTGATGCCGATTTTGGCCCAGTCGGACTGCAGCATTTCTGCCATCAGCTTGGCGTTGGGGTTGTACGGGCGTTGCACCGGCATGGCCCAGAGGGTGATCTCGGTGCCTTCCTTGATGCCGGCTTCCTTGAGCAGCGCCTTGGCTTTCTCGGGGTCGTAGGCCGGATCCTTGATGGACGTGTCATAGGACCACTCGGTCGGCGGCATGCCATTGACGGCCAGCTGGCCGGCGCCCTGGTACACGGAGTCGATGATCTGCTGCTTGTTGATCGCCATGTCCAGTGCTTCGCGCACCTTCAACTGGGACAGAGGGTTAGGCTGGTCGCTGTCCTTGATCTTGTCCATCACGTTGTAGGCGATGTAGCCGAGGTTGAAGCCGGCCTGGTCAGGCATCTTCAGGGTGGTGTCTTCCTTCAGCGGCTTGATGTCGGCCGGGCGCGGGAAGAGGGTGATCTGGCATTCGTTCTTCTTGAGCTTCTGCATGCGCACCGAGGCGTCGGTGGTGATGGCGAAGATCAGGTTGTCGATCTTGACGTCTTCGGGCTTCCAGTAGTCCTTGTTGCCGGTGTAGCGGATGTTGGAGTCTTTCTGGTAGCTCTTGAAGACGAAAGGACCGGTGCCGATCGGCTTCTGGTTGATGTCCTGAGGCTTGCCTTCCTTGAGCAGCTTGTCGGCGTATTCGGCCGACTGGATCGAGGCGAAGCTCATGGCCATGTTCTGGATGAACGCGGCGTCGACATCCTTGAGGGTGAACTTGACGGTCTTGTCGTCAACCTTCTCGACCTTGGTGATGTTGGCGTCCATCCCCATGTCGGTGAAGTACGGGAATTCGGTTGGATACGCCTTGCGGAACGGCATGTCCTTGTCGAGCATGCGGGTGAAGGTGAACACCACGTCGTCGGCGTTGAAGTCGCGCGTCGGCTTGAAGTAATCGGTGGTGTGGAACTTGACCCCGTCACGCAGATGGAAGGTGTAGGTCTTGCCGTCTTCGGAAATGTCCCAGCTGGTGGCCAGGCCCGGAATCACGGCGGTGCCGCCACGCTCGAACTGGCTGAGCCGATTGAACATGGTTTCGGCGGAGGCGTCGAAGTCGGTTCCGGTTGTGTACTGGCCTGGGTCGAAGCCTGCAGGGCTGCCTTCGGAGCAAAACACCAGGTTGGTCGCCGCAGAGGCGAAGGGGGCGCTGGCAAGCAGGCTGGCGCCAACTAGAAACGGAATGACCGCGTTTTTGAGCATGGTGGCCTCATTGTTGTCATTTTTTAAGTGAGGGCAGCCTTGTGGGCCGACCTGACGATACTTATGCAGGCCCCATACCCAATGCAACTCTTTCGGAGGGGCGAGCACCAAAAGAGTGGGACGTTCGTACACTTTTGTCGCATAGGTATAATTTTCAAGAAGTTGAACGTTTGCTCCTGTGTTTTCCCTGCGTTGGAACGGTGCGACGTCAATATGTGTCGCACCAAAATGGGGCTGATGTCCGTCAGGCCGTCAAGGCATCAAGACTTCGATGGTGCCATCGACATTGACGCGGACCTCGCTGGTACCCGCCTCGACCTGGGGCGTGACCGCTTCGGTATCCATGGCAGCTTTCATCATCATAGGCGCACGCACGTAAGGTTGTGGGTACCCGCTGCTGTTCAGGTTCAGGCTGACCACCTTGTAGCCTTTGCCACCGAGCGCTTCGGTGGCCATTTGCGCACGCTCCTTGAATGCCGCCACGGCTTCCTTGAGCAAGGCATCCTCGCTGGCCTTGCGGGTCGGCGTGGCGATGGTGAAGTCCATGCCGCCCAGCGTCAGGTTCTGCAGCATCTCTCCGGTCAGCTTGGACAAGGCGGCGAAATCGCTGCTTTCCATCCGCAGTTCGGCGCGTTCACGCCAGCCAATGATCTTGCGGCCCTTTTCTTCGTAAACAGGGTAGCTGTTGCGACTGCCCTGGCTGAGCTTTATGTCCTTGACCTGGCGCGCCTGCTCCAGCGCCTTGTTCATGGTCGTGGTGATTTCAGCGGCGAGTTTGGCCGGGTCGGTGTTTTGCGCTTCGGTATAGAGGGTGACCAGCATCAGGTCGCGCGGCACTTCCTGGCTGACTTCGGCACGCAGGGAAACCTGGTTGAAGCGTGGCTCATCGGCCAGGGCGGGCAGGCTGGTGAGCAGGCCGGCAGCCATGACAAGGGCGGCGCTGCGACTGAGGTTTTGCATGTAAAGCTCCTTGAGAACGAGGGCGCCCAATGTCTCATGCACTGCGCGCGGTCTCTTCAGACTCTAGCTCCTGAGAGAGGGTTCACAACGAGGTCGAGGCCATGTATGACAAAGTGTGGCCGTTTGCCGCAGTTTCCCAGTCATGGCCATGCCTTGGTTATACTCAGCGCGATCCGCCTGGAGCGCTCATCAGGAGAGCTCATGCTCGCCCCCGTACAAATGCTGTCCGCTACGCGTCAGAACCTCTGGCGCCTGACCTTCATCCGCATCCTGGTGCTGGCCGCTCAAGCGGGCTCGGTGGGCGTCGCCTACTGGACCGAACTGCTGCCGCTGCCGTGGCTGGCGCTGTGCATCACCCTGGGTTGCTCCATGGTGCTGTGCCTGCTGACCGCCGTGCGCTTGCGCACCTCGTGGCCCGTGACCGAACTGGAATACGCGGTGCAGCTGGCCTGCGACCTGCTTATCCACAGTGCCTTGCTGTATTTTTCCGGGGGCTCGACCAACCCCTTCGTCTCGTATTACCTGGTGCCCCTGACGATCGCCGCGGTGACCTTGCCGTGGCTGTACTCGCTGATCCTCACCGGCATTGCCCTGACCGCCTATACCTTGCTGCTGGTGCAGTTCTACCCGTTGGAAACCTTTCCGATGTCGCGGGAGAAGATGCAGATCTACGGCATGTGGCTGAGTTTTGCCCTGGCCGCGGCGGTCATCACCTTCTTCGCCGCGAAAATGGCCGAAGAGTTGCGCCGTCAGGAGCAATTGCGCGCAGAACGGCGCGAAGAAGGCCTGCGCGACCAGCAATTGCTGGCGGTAGCGACCGAAGCGGCCGGGGCTGCCCATGAGCTGGGCACGCCATTGGCGACCATGAGCGTGCTGATCAAGGAAATGCGCCAGGACCACTCCGATCCGGCCCTGCAGGACGACCTTTCAGTGCTTCAGGACCAGGTCAAGTTGTGCAAGGACACCTTGCAGCAGTTGGTCCGGGCAGCCGAGGCCAATCGTCGGCTGGCAGTCGAGGAACAGGATGTGACCTTCTGGATCGACGCGGCGCTCAATCGCTGGCACCTGATGCGCCCCGAAGCCAGTTACCGCTTCCAGCAACTGGGCCAGGGCAGTGTTCCTCGCCTGGCACCACCGCCGGACTTGACCCAGGCCCTGCTCAATTTGCTCAACAATGCCGCCGATGCCTGCGCGGAAGGCCTGGAAGTTCACCTGAACTGGGATTTCCAGGACATTGTCATCAGCATTCGCGACCATGGCCCCGGCGTTCCGCTGGCGATTGCCGAGCAGATCGGCAAGCCATTCTTTACCACCAAGGGCAAAGGTTTCGGCCTGGGCCTGTTTCTGAGCAAGGCCAGCGTGACACGCGCCGGCGGCTCGGTGAAACTCTATAGTCATGAGGAAGGTGGCACGCTCACCGAGCTGCGCCTGCCTCGCGACGCCCGAGGAGACCAACATGAGTGACGAAACCCAGATCGAAGGCGAAGAGCTGCCGCATCTGTTGCTGGTGGACGATGACGCCACCTTTACCCGGGTCATGGCCAGGGCCATGAGCCGTCGCGGTTTCCGGGTCAGCACCGCAAGTTCAGCCGAAGAAGGTCTGATCCTGGCGCAACAGGACCTGCCGGATTACGCGGCGCTGGACCTGAAAATGGACGGTGATTCAGGCCTGGTGTTGCTGCCCAAGCTGCTCGAACTGGACCCGGAGATGCGCGTATTGATCCTGACCGGCTACTCGAGCATCGCCACGGCGGTCGAAGCCATCAAGCGCGGCGCTTGCAATTACCTGTGCAAACCGGCGGACGCCGATGACGTGCTGGCCGCCTTGCTCTCCGAGCACGCCGACCTGGATACGCTGGTGCCGGAAAACCCCATGTCGGTGGACCGCCTGCAATGGGAGCATATCCAGCGCGTGCTGACTGAACACGAAGGCAATATCTCTGCCACCGCAAGGGCATTGGGGATGCACCGACGGACATTGCAGCGAAAGTTGCAGAAACGCCCCGTACGGCGCTAAAAAGGGTTCCTGAATTCCGGGGGATCGGCATCGATCCACCCGGAGCCGCGTCCACTCTGTCGAGTTTGAACCATGGAACTGAACGCTGAATACTCTGCGGTCAACGATGAGGTGCGCGGACATTTCTGGCGCCGTGTCTGGAGTCTGGTCACGCCCTACTGGCGTAGTGAAGAGAAGGGCAAGGCCTGGCTGCTGCTGATTGTGGTGATTGCCCTGTCGCTGTTCGATGTCGCCATCTCGGTGGTCATCAACAGCTGGTACAAAGACTTCTACAACGCCCTGCAAAACAAGGACCTCGCGGCCTTTACCCACTTGATGCTGTTTTTCTGCGGCATTGCTGCGGTGGCGATTCTGGCGGCGGTCTATCGACTTTATCTGACCCAGATGCTGACCATCCGCTGGCGGCGCTGGTTGACCGAGCAGCACTTCGCGCGCTGGCTGCACCACAAGAACTACTACCAGCTGGAGCAGGGCGGCTACACCGACAACCCGGACCAGCGCCTGAGCGAAGACCTCCACGCCTTTACCACCGATACCCTTAGCCTGACGCTGGGGCTGCTGAGCAATATCGTCAGCCTGGTGTCATTCTCGATCATTCTCTGGGGCGTGTCGGGCAGCCTGGAAGTTTTTGGCCTGACGATTCCCGGCTATATGTTCTGGTGCGCACTGGTGTACGCCGGTGTCGGCAGTTGGCTGGCGCACTTGATCGGCCGGCGCTTGATCGGTCTGAACAATAACCAACAGCGCTTTGAAGCCGACCTGCGTTTCGCCATGGTGCGCGTTCGCGAAAACGCCGAAAGCATTGCGTTGTATGACGGCGAGTCGGTCGAAAACCAACGGCTCAGTGCCCGTTTCGGCAAGGTGTGGAGCAATTTCTGGAGCATCATGGGCGTGCAGAAGCGCCTGAAGTTCTTCACCACGGGCTATGGGCAGATCGCGATCATCTTTCCCTTTGTCGTCGCGGCACCGCGGTATTTTTCCGGCAAGATCGAGCTGGGTGAGCTGATGCAGATCAACTCGGCGTTTGGCAACGTTCAGGAGAGCTTCAGCTGGTTCATCGATGCCTACGTCACCCTGGCCAGTTGGCGGGCGACCTGTGACCGGTTGCTCAGCTTCCGCCAGGCCATGAGCGATAACGAAGAGCGGGTCAGCGCGGTCAATGTCCGTCATCAGGGTCAGGCGCTGAAGATAGAAGGCTTGAACCTGGATCTGGCCAATGGCCGGCAATTGTTGAACGGTGCCAACCTGGTCGTGGCGCCGGGCGAGCGACTGATGCTCAGCGGGCGTTCGGGCAGTGGCAAGAGTTCGCTGCTGCGAGCCATGGGTAACCTCTGGCCCAATGGCAAGGGGCGCATCGACATGCCCGCCGGCCGCTCGCTGTTTCTGCCGCAAAAACCCTACCTGCCAATCGGCACTCTGCGCGAAGCCTTGAGTTATCCACAGCCGGCACAGGCATATACCGCGCAGCGCTACGCCGAGGTGCTGGAGACCTGTCGTCTACCGCACTTGATTCCGCGACTGGATGAAAGCAATCACTGGCAGCGCATGCTTTCGCCGGGTGAGCAGCAACGCCTGAGCTTCGCCCGCGCCTTGCTGTTCGCGCCGCAATGGCTGTACCTGGATGAAGCCACTGCGGCCATGGATGAAGAAGACGAAGCGTCGATGTATCAGGCGCTGATCGATGAGCTGCCGGGGGTGAGTATTGTCAGTGTCGGCCATCGCAGCAGCCTCAAGCGGTTCCATCCAAGGCATGTGCGCATCGAGGGTGGGCATCTGGTGGCGCAGCCGGCGAGTGAGCCTTCGGCCGTATAACCACCTCGTTCCCACGCTCCGCGTGGGAATGCCGTGCAAGACGCTCCCGCGTCGACCCGCCACGACGCGGAGCGTCGCCTGATGCATTCCCACGCGGAGCGTGGGAACGAGGTCGCGCTGTGTATTCCAGCCCGCCGTGGCTTATCATTAGGGACCTAACGACGGTTCCTCGGCATGCTCGCACTCTTCATACAAACCCTCAACATCACCGCCCCCGTCTTTGCGATGCTGTTCATGGGGGTGTTTCTCAAGCGTATTCACTGGATCAACGACGGCTTCATCCAGACCGCCTCTTCGCTGGTGTTCAATGTCTGCATGCCCGCGTTATTGTTTCTCGGGATCTACCATGCTGACCTGAGCACGGCGGCCAAGCCGCAAGTGCTGATCTACTTTACTCTGGCCACGCTCATCGGTTTTGCCGGCTGCTGGCTTGTTGCTATCTGGCGTTGTCCGCGTGAAGACCGGGGTATCTATACCCAGGGGGCGTTTCGCGGTAATAACGGCGTGATCGGCCTGGCGCTGGCCGCGAGCATGTACGGCGACCAGGGCATTTCCATCGGGGCAATCCTGGCGGGGCTGGTCATCCTGCTCTACAACTCATTGGCGGCGGTGGTGCTGGCGATTTACAGCCCGAGCATCAAGTCCGACCCCTGGAGCATCTTCAAGAGCATTTTATGCAACCCGTTGATTATCAGTGTGCTGTCGGCAGCGCCCTTGGCCTACTGGCAGATCGGCCTGCCGAACTGGTTGCTGACCTCGGCGGATTACCTGGCGCAAATGACCTTGCCGCTGGCCTTGATCTGCATCGGCGGGACCTTGTCTCTGGCGTCCCTGCGTGCCAGCGGCAAGCTTGCAATCAGCGCCAGCCTGATGAAAGTGATCTGGCTGCCGCTGCTGGGTACGCTGGGTGCCTGGTTGTGGGGATTTCGCGGTGCCGAGCTGGGCATCCTGTTTCTCTATATCGGCAGTCCGACGGCCGCCGCCAGTTATGTCATGGCCCGGGCGGCCAATGGCAACCATGAACTGGCCGCCGCGATTATCGTGATCACCACCCTGGCAGCGGCAGTGACGACAAACATCGGGATCTTCCTCTTGCAGTGGGGCGGCTGGATCTAGATCCTTGTCACAAAGAACGAATACTGCGGTCCGCAGAACCTGAGGAATTCCAATGTCAGAACAACCCGCACCCGAGCGCTTGCGCCGGGGCCTTAAAAACCGCCACATCCAGTTGATCGCCTTGGGCGGCGCCATCGGTACCGGGCTTTTCCTCGGGATCGCCCAGACCATACAACTGGCCGGACCTTCGGTGCTGCTGGGCTATGCCATTGCCGGTGTGATCGCCTTCTTCATCATGCGCCAGCTTGGCGAAATGGTGGTCGAAGAGCCGGTATCGGGCACCTTCAGCCATTTCGCCCACCGTTACTGGAGCGAGTTCGCCGGCTTCATGTCCGGCTGGAACTACTGGGTGCTATACGTCCTGGTGGGGATGGCCGAACTGACCGCGGTAGGTATCTACATCCAGTACTGGTGGCCGGGTTTCCCGACCTGGGCTTCGGCGGCGGTGTTTTTCGTGATCATCAACCTGATCAACCTCACTCAGGTGAAGGTGTTCGGCGAGATGGAGTTCTGGTTCGCCCTGATCAAGGTGGTCGCGATTGTCAGCATGATTGCCTTCGGCACCTGGATGCTGGTGACAGGTACCGGCGGCCCGGATGCGAGCGTGGCCAACCTGTGGCAACACGGCGGCTTTTTCCCCAATGGGGTCAGCGGTCTGATGATGGCCATGGCCGTGATCATGTTTTCTTTCGGCGGGCTGGAGCTGGTGGGCATCACCGCGGCCGAAGCGGACGATCCCAGGCACAGCATCCCGCGCGCCACCAATCAGGTGATCTACCGCATCCTGCTGTTCTACGTGGGTGCGCTGGCGATTTTGCTGTCGCTGTACCCATGGCAGAAAGTCGCCCTGGGCGGCAGTCCGTTCGTGATGATCTTCCATGCCCTCGATAGCAATGTGGTGGCGACGGTACTGAACCTGGTGGTGCTGACTGCTGCACTGTCGGTCTACAACAGCTGCGTGTACTGCAACAGCCGCATGCTCTTCGGCCTGGCCGAGCAGGGCGATGCGCCACGGCGCTTGCTGCGGGTCAATCGTCGCGGCGTGCCGCTGGCGGCACTGGGCGTCTCGGCCACGGCGACCGGCTTGTGCGTGCTGATCAACTACCTGATGCCGGGTGAAGCTTTCGCTTTGTTAATGGCGCTGGTGGTTTCGTCGCTGGTAATCAACTGGGGCATCATCAGCATCACCCACCTGAAATTCCGCCGGGCCAAGCAGCTGGAAGGGGAGACGACCTTCTACCAGAGCCTGGGCTACCCGTTCACCAATTACCTGTGCCTGGCGTTCCTGGCGGTGATTCTGGTGATCATGTACCTGACCCCGGGCATCCGTATTTCGGTGCTGTTGATTCCGGTCTGGTTGCTGGTGCTGGGCGCTGCCTATTGGGTCAAGAAGCGCAACCGGAAGGCTGGCAAAGCCCCGGCCATTGCTGACTGAGGCTTGCACGAAGGTGATCGATCAGCTGTTCTGGTAGCTGTCGATCACCTCCTGGGCGGCGCGAAAGGCATCGATCGCCGCAGGTACGCCGGCGTACACGGCGCAATGCAACAAGGCCTCGCGAATTTCCTCGACCGTGCAACCGTTGTTCAAGGCGCCGCGTACGTGGCCCTTGAGCTCCTGTGGGCACTTGAGTGCGGTCAGCGCGGCGAGGGTGATCAGGCTGCGGGTCTTGAGCGGCAGCCCTTCGCGGTTCCAGACGCCGCCCCAGGCGTGTTCGTTGACGAAGTCCTGCAGCGGTTGGGTGAACTCGGTGGCATTGCCCAGGGCGCGGTCGACAAAGGCGTCGCCCATGACCTGACGACGTACGCTTTCACCCGATTTGCTCTTGTTATCGCTCATCTGCATTTTCCTAGTGTTGGCGGCGCCAGGCGCTCAGCGTGGTGTACAGCAATACCGCGGCGAGCACCGGCAGGATATAAAACATCATCAAGTGTTCGAGCCTGGTGGCCAGCGGCATGCCGGTGGTGAAGGACACCACGTGCAGGCCGTAGGCCAGATACAGGCACAGCAACAGAAAGCCTTCGGAGCGTGTCACTCGATAACCGGAATAGAACACCGGCAGGGTCAGGAAGGCCACGCCGAGCATCACCGGCAAATCGAAATCCAGGGCATTGGGTGAAACCGATAACGGCTGCGGTGCGATGACGGCGGTCAGGCCGAGCACGCCCAGCAAGTTGAACAGGTTGCTGCCGATCACGTTGCCCACGGCGATGTCGCGCTCGCCCCTGATCGCGGCGATCAGCGAGGTGGCCAGCTCCGGAAGAGAGGTGCAGACCGCGACGACGGTCAAGCCGATTACCCGTTCGGACAGGCCCAGGTCGACAGCGACTTCGACGGCTGCGTCCAGCAGCAAGTGGCCGGCCAGAATCAGCAGTCCGAGACCGCAGAGCATCAATACCAGGCTGCTCAGCCAGGGGGCTGGACCATGCCTGACGCCTTCTATGACCGCCGGGTAGGTGCGGCCATGGTGGCGCGACTGGTGCAGTACCAGGCTGAGGTAGACGGCCAGCATGACCAGCAGCAGCACCCCTTCCAGGCGCCCCAGTTCTTCGTTGAATGCCAGGACGAACACCAGGAGGCTGGCGCCGATCATCAGCGGAATGTCCAGGCGCACCACCTGACTCGATACGCGCAGGGGGATAATCAGTGCGCACAGGCCGAGCGTGACCAGTACGTTGAAAATATTGCTGCCAATGACGCTACTGACAGCGATGTCCGGTGCGCCGTTGATAGCGGCTTGAACACTCACCGCCAGTTGTGGGGCGCTGCTGCCGAACGCGACCACGGTCAGGCCGATGATCAGCGGGCGGACTTTCAGACTGGCAGCCAGGCGTAGCGAGGCACGCACCAGCAACTCGGCACCGCAGATGAGCAGCAGCAAGCCGACTGCCAATTGCAGCAGGCTGAAGGTGGGTAATGTGGCGAGGTCGAAAATGGTTCGGGCTCCGCAAGAGATCAGTCGCTGAGACTTTGTACCCGGACTCGCGCCGTTCCGCTACCGAGCATGCCCAATTGTGCGGCAGCCGCGTGGGACAGGTCGATCAACCGGCCACGGGTATGCGGGCCGCGATCGTTGATGCGGACCACGACGGATTTGTCATTCTTGAGGTTGGTGACTTTCACCCGGGTGCCGAAGGGGAGCTGGCGGTGGGCGGCGGTCAGGGCATTCTTGTTGAAGCGTTCACCGCTGGCAGTGCGTTTGCCGTGGTGCCTGGAGCCGTAATAGGAAGCCGTGCCTTTTTCGTCATAACCGTGGGGGTCGATGTCGTGGCTGGCGCAGCCGGCCAGGAAAGTGAAAAGCGCGAGAGCGCAAGTTTGACGCAACATAACGGTGAATCTCCAAGTTTGCGACCGCTACGCGCCCGATCGCTGGCAAGCCAGCTCCCACAGGAATTCAGTAATTCCACCATTTTGTGAACACTGAAGATCCCCTGTGGGAGCGGCGGTTCGACGCCTCGACTTGCCCGCGAAAGGGTCCCTGATCAGGGACCCTCTATGACGCCAGCACCTCAGCCTTCGAGTTTGCTTTTGAGCAATTCGTTCACTTGCTGCGGGTTGGCTTTGCCTTTTGACGCTTTCATCGCCTGGCCGACGAAGAAGCCGAACATCTTGCCGCGCTTGGCTTCGTCTGCCGCACGGTACTGCTCGACCTGCTCGGCGTTGGCCGCCAGCACTTCATCGAGTACCTTCTCGATTGCGCCGCTGTCGGTTACTTGCTTCAGGCCGCGGGTCTCGATGATCTGGTCGGCAGTGCCTTCGCCTGCGGCCATCGCTTCGAAGACCATCTTGGCGATCTTGCCGCTGATAGTGTTGTCACGAATGCGCAGCAGCATGCCGCCGAGCAGCTCGGCGCTGACCGGTGCCTGGTCGATTTCCAGGCCCAGCTTGTTGAGCAGGCTGCCCAGTTCGACCATGACCCAGTTGGCCGCCAGCTTGGCGTCGCCGCTGATGCTCACGACCTTCTCGAAGTAATCGGCCTGTTCACGGCTCGAAGCCAGCACGCTGGCGTCGTAGGCCGACAGGCCGAACTGCGCCTGGAAGCGCTCGCGCTTCTGCGGTGGCAGTTCCGGCAGGGTGGCGCGAGTGGCATCCAGGAACGAATTCTCGATGACCACTGGCAGCAGGTCCGGGTCGGGGAAGTAACGGTAGTCGTTGGCTTCCTCCTTGCTGCGCATGGCGCGGGTTTCGTCCTTGTTCGGGTCGTACAGGCGCGTCTGCTGGATGACTTTGCCGCCGTCTTCGATCAGTTCGATCTGACGCTGGACTTCGCTGTTGATCGCGCGCTCGATGAAGCGGAACGAGTTGACGTTCTTGATCTCGCAGCGGGTGCCGAACTCGGCCTGGCCTTTCGGGCGGACCGAAACGTTGCAGTCGCAGCGCAGCGAGCCTTCGGCCATGTTGCCGTCGCAGATGCCCAGGTAACGCACCAGCGCATGGATCGCCTTGACGTAGGCCACGGCTTCCTTGGCACTGCGCATGTCCGGTTCGGACACGATTTCCAGCAGCGGGGTACCAGCGCGGTTCAGGTCGATCCCGGTCGAGCCGCTGAAGTCTTCATGCAGGCTCTTGCCGGCATCTTCTTCCAGGTGCGCGCGGGTCACGCCGATGCGTTTGACCGTGCCGTCTTCCAGGGTGATGTCCAGGTGGCCCTTGCCGACGATCGGCAGCTCCATCTGGCTGATCTGGTAGCCCTTGGGCAGGTCGGGGTAGAAGTAGTTCTTGCGCGCGAACACGTTGTGCTGGCCGATCTCGGCATCGATCGCCAGGCCGAACATGACCGCCATGCGCACCGCTTCCTGGTTCAGCACCGGCAACACGCCGGGCATGCCCAGGTCGACCAGGCTGGCCTGCGTGTTCGGCTCGGAGCCGAACGTGGTGGCGCTGCCGGAGAAAATCTTCGACTGGGTGGCAAGCTGGGTATGAATCTCCAGCCCGATGACAACTTCCCATTGCATGTGTTTTCTCCTTAGAAGCCTGCAGGGGCGCGGGTATGCCAATCAGTCACTTGCTGATAGCGGTGCGCGACGTTGAGCAGGCGGCCTTCCTGGAAGTACGGGGCGAGCAGTTGCACGCCAACCGGCAGGCCTTCGACGAAACCGGCCGGCATGGACAAGCCAGGCAGGCCCGCGAGGTTGGCGGTGATGGTGTAGACGTCTTCCAGGTAGGCGGCGACCGGGTCGTTGTTCTTGGCGCCGATTTTCCAAGCCGGGTTCGGCGTGGTCGGGCCGAGGATCACGTCGACATCGTTGAAGGCTGCCATGAAGTCGTTCTTGATCAGGCGACGGATTTTCTGTGCCTGCAGGTAGTAGGCATCGTAGTAACCGGCCGACAGGGCGTAGGCCCCGACCATGATCCGGCGCTGCACTTCGGCACCGAAGCCTTCGGCGCGGGAACGTTCGTACAGGTCGGTCAGGTCTTTCGGGTTCTCGCAGCGATAGCCAAAGCGTACACCGTCGAAACGCGACAGGTTGGAGGAGGCTTCGGCCGGTGCGATCACGTAGTACGCAGGGATGGCGTGCTGCATGTTCGGCAGGCTGATTTCCTTGATCACCGCGCCGAGCTTTTCCAGTTCCTTGACGCTCTGGTGAATCAGCTCGGCGATGCGTGGGTCCAGGCCAGCACCGAAGTACTCCTTCGGCAGGCCGATGCGCAGGCCTTCGATCGAACCGTTGAGCAAGGCGCTGTAGTCGGGCACCGGCTCATCGATGCTGGTCGAATCCTGCGGGTCGAAGCCGGCCATGCCTTGCAGCAGCAGGGCGCAGTCTTCGGCGGTGCGGGCCAGCGGGCCACCCTGGTCCAGGCTCGAGGCGTAGGCGATCATGCCCCAGCGCGAAACACGACCGTACGTCGGTTTCAGGCCGGTCAGGTTGGTCAGTGCGGCTGGCTGGCGAATCGAGCCACCGGTGTCGGTACCGGTCGCGGCCGGCAACAGACGAGCGGCAACCGCCGCGGCCGAACCACCGGACGAGCCGCCGGGGACGTGTTCGAGGTTCCACGGGTTCTTCACGGCGCCGTAGTAGCTCGATTCGTTGGCCGAGCCCATGGCGAATTCGTCCATGTTGGTCTTGCCCAGGCTCACGGCGCCAGCGGCGGCGAGGCGGGCGACGACCGTGGCATCATAGGGAGCCTTGAAGTTGTCGAGCATCTTCGAGCCGCAGCTGGTGCGCACGCCCTGGGTGCAGAACAGGTCCTTGTGGGCCAGCGGTGCGCCGAGCAGGGCGCCGGTTTCGCCGGCGGCGCGGCGGGCATCGGCAGCCCGGGCCTGGGCGATGGCCAGCTCCTCGGTCACGCTGATGAAGCTGTTGAGCTGAGGGTCGAGCTGGGCAATACGCGCCAGCAGGACGCGAGTCAGCTCCTCGGAGGAAAACTTCTTGTCGGCGAGTCCGCGGGCGATCTCGGCCAGAGTCAGTTGATGCATGGCAGGCTCTATTCCCTTACTCGATGACTTTCGGTACCAGATACAGGCCGTTTTCCACCGCAGGGGCGATGGCCTGATAGGCTTCACGATTGTTGCGCTCGGTTACAATGTCAGCGCGAAGGCGCTGGCTGGCTTCCAGCGGGTGAGCGAGCGGCTCGATGCCGGTGGTGTCGACCGCCTGCATCAGGTCGACCAGCCCGAGAATGCTGTTCAGGGCATCGGTGGTGCGTGGGAGATCGGCTTCATTGAGGCCCAGTCGGGCCAAATGAGCGATTTTTTCCACGTCGGAGCGTTCTAGCGCCATGGGGGGATCTCCAGTGGAAACAAAACGGAATCAAATCCGTGTGTTAAATTGTCGGAACACAAATGCAATTCTACGGTCATAAGGCCGCGATTGTGCGGAGGCGTGCTCGGAAAAACTGCCAATTTAACATATTGGCGCCTTGCCCAAAATCCCCGCCGTTGTTAGAGTTTGCCGCACTTTTTTACCCACGCGTTGCCTAGGGTCACTTTCCCATGTTCAAGAAACTGCGTGGCATGTTTTCCAGCGATCTGTCTATCGACCTGGGCACTGCCAACACCCTTATTTACGTGCGTGAGCGCGGTATCGTCCTGAATGAGCCATCGGTTGTGGCCATTCGCACCCACGGCAATCAGAAAAGTGTCGTCGCTGTCGGTACCGAAGCGAAGCGCATGCTTGGCCGTACTCCTGGCAATATTGCTGCCATTCGTCCGATGAAGGACGGCGTGATCGCCGACTTCAGCGTCTGCGAAAAAATGTTGCAATACTTTATCAACAAGGTTCACGAGAACAGCTTCCTGCAGCCCAGCCCTCGTGTGCTGATCTGCGTGCCGTGCAAGTCCACCCAGGTGGAGCGTCGGGCCATTCGTGAATCGGCCCTCGGTGCCGGTGCGCGTGAAGTGTTCCTGATCGAAGAGCCGATGGCTGCTGCGATCGGCGCCGGTCTGCCGGTTGAAGAAGCGCGCGGTTCGATGGTCGTCGATATCGGTGGTGGTACCACCGAAATCGCACTGATCTCCTTGAATGGTGTCGTCTACGCCGAGTCCGTACGTGTCGGTGGCGACCGTTTCGACGAAGCGATCGTGACCTACGTTCGCCGCAACTACGGCAGCCTCATCGGTGAGTCCACCGCCGAGCGCATCAAGCAGGAAATCGGCACCGCCTATCCGGGTGGCGAAGTCCGCGAAGTCGATGTGCGCGGTCGCAACCTGGCCGAAGGCGTACCACGTGCTTTCACCCTGAACTCCAACGAAGTGCTTGAAGCACTGCAGGAGTCCCTGGCGACTATCGTCCAGGCCGTGAAAAGCGCGCTGGAGCAGTCGCCGCCGGAACTGGCTTCCGACATCGCCGAGCGTGGCCTGGTCTTGACCGGTGGTGGCGCCTTGCTGCGCGACCTGGACAAGCTGCTGGCCCAGGAAACCGGGCTGCCGGTGATCGTCGCCGAAGACCCGCTGACCTGCGTGGCGCGTGGCGGTGGCCGTGCGCTGGAAATGATGGACAAGCACACCATGGATCTGCTCTCCAGCGAGTAATCGTTGCCGAGTCGATACCCTGCCGCCCCGTTTACAGGTTGCGCCAACGGTGCTACCTGTATGCGTCGGGTTGACGCCTGCCGGGCGTTGTTTACTGTCTATCTGCATCCAGGCCGGTTGCCGTATGAATGACCAATTGATCCATAGCCTCAGAGGAGCGGCTTATTAAACCGCTTTTCGCAAAAGGCCCCTCATTGGGCGTGCGCCTGCTGGTGCTGGTCGTGCTGTCGGTTGCCCTGATGGTGGTCGACTCCCAGTTCACGGTGCTCAAACCCGTGCGCAGCCAGATGTCGCTGGTGTTGATGCAATCCTACTGGATCACCGATCTGCCGCAGCGCTTGTGGCAGGGCGTGGCCAGTCAGTTTGGCAGCCGCACCGAGCTTGTGGCCGAGAACGAGAAACTCAAGACCGAAGCCTTGCTGCTGCAAGGTCGCCTGCAAAAACTGGCGGCCCTGACCGAGCAGAACGTACGGCTGCGCGAGTTGCTCAACTCCTCGGCGCTGGTCAACGAGAAGGTCGAGGTGGCCGAGCTGATCGGCATGGACCCGAACCCCTTCACCCATCGCATCCTGATCAACAAGGGCGAGCGTGATGGTGTCGTGCTGGGCCAGCCCGTGCTCGATGCCCGTGGCCTGATGGGCCAGGTGGTCGAGCTGATGCCTTACACCTCGCGGGTCCTGTTGCTCACCGATACCACCCACAGCATTCCGGTGCAGGTCAACCGCAACGGCCTGCGCGCGATCGCCAGTGGCACCGGTAATCCGGAGCGCCTGGAACTGCGGCACGTGGCCGATACCGCTGACATCAAGGAAGGCGATTTGCTGGTCAGCTCCGGCCTGGGGCAGCGCTTCCCGGCAGGCTACCCGGTGGCGACGGTCAAGGAAGTGATTCATGACTCGGGCCAACCCTTTGCCATTGTTCGCGCCGTCCCCACGGCGGCGTTGAACCGTAGCCGTTACCTGTTGCTGGTGTTTACCGACAGCCGCTCGCCCGAACAGCGTGCCAGCGATGCCGCCCAGGCGCAGGAAGCGGCGGATCGCCAGGGGCTGACACCTGCCATCGATGCCGCTGCACCGGCCAACCCGGCCGCCGTGGTCAGCCCGATCCCGACTGCAACTTTCCCGATTGGCGCACCGGTTACCGGTACACCATCGGCGCCGGTGCACGCACCGAAGCCCCCCGCAGCTCCCGCGCCCGCTGCAGCACCTGCACCTTCTGCACCTTCTGCACCTGCGGCATCCGTACCGGCGGCCCAGGCCGGCGGTCGTGGTGCTGCATCGACCACCCATAGGGAGAGGCACTGATGGTCGGTACTCGCGCCAAGAATGGCTGGGTTGTCTGGCTGACATTCGCGATCGGATTGCTGCTCAGCGTATCGCCACTGCCCCAGTTCATGGAAATCCTGCGTCCGCTCTGGCTGGCTCTGCTGCTGGCCTTCTGGGCGTTGGCGCTGCCACACAAGATCGGCATGACCACTGCCTGGGTCCTGGGTCTGGCCGAAGATGTACTGTATGGCACATTGCTGGGGCAGAATGCCCTGATCCTCACGCTGATCACCTTCCTGGTGTTGTCGTTGCAACAGCGCATGCGTATGTTCCCCATGTGGCAGCAATGCCTGGTGATCCTGGTCATTTTCGGGCTGGCGCAATTGGTCCAGCTCTGGCTCAGTGCCTTGACCGGCAATCGTCAGCCAACCCTCGCCCTGGTCTTGCCGGCATTGGTCAGCGCTTTGCTCTGGCCCTGGGTCAATTACGGCCTGCGGGGCTTGCGACGCCGTCTGAGAATCAATTGACCGGAGCTGAGCCGCTTGCCAAGTGCTCGGCTCCGACAGGGAGATGTCATGAACAATCCGCTCTACCTGGCCTCTGGTTCGCCACGGCGGCGTGAACTGCTGACCCAGATCGGTGTACCGTTCACGGTCGTCATCGCCGATATCGATGAAACCCCTCTGCCTGATGAAAGCCCCGAGGCCTATGTCGAGCGTCTTGCACGCGGCAAGGCCGAGGCCGGCTTTGCCGTGCTTGCCGCGACTCAGGCCCAGGCCCCCCTGGTGGTATTAGGCGCTGACACGGCGGTGATCCTCGATGGCCGTATCCTCGGCAAACCGCTTGATGCAGCCGACGCTCTGGCCATGCTTGCCGCACTGTCCGGCCGTGAACATGAAGTGCTCACGGCGGTGGCCGTGCTCGATGGCCAACGTTGCGAAACGCGCAGTGTCAGCAGCCGGGTCCGTTTCCGTCCAGTCAGCACGCAAGAGGCTCAGGCCTATTGGGATACTGGCGAACCCCGGGACAAGGCCGGCAGTTATGCCATCCAGGGGCTGGCGGCTATCTTCGTGGAAGGCCTGCAGGGCAGTTATTCGGCGGTGGTCGGCCTGCCCCTGAGCGAAACCGCAGAACTGCTGGGCAGTTTCGGCATACCCTGTTGGCAGGGAATCGCGCAGCAAGGCTGAACGGTTACGTCGGCTGTCCCTCGATCGAAGTCTTCGACGGCAGCCAATACGCGATCCAAGATTATCGTGAACACCTTTGACGAGACCGAGCCATGAGTGAAGAGATCCTGATCAATATCACGCCGATGGAATCGCGCGTGGCAGTGGTAGAAAACGGTGTTCTGCAAGAGGTGCATGTCGAACGGACCCAGCGTCGCGGGATCGTCGGCAATATCTACAAGGGCAAGGTGGTGCGGGTGCTGCCGGGCATGCAGGCGGCCTTCATCGACATCGGCCTGGAGCGCGCGGCATTCATCCATGCCTCGGAAATTTCCATGCGCGAGGGGCCGGCGGTCGAAACCATCAGCGCCCTTGTGCATGAAGGGCAAAGCCTGGTGGTCCAGGTCACCAAGGACCCGATCGGCTCCAAGGGCGCCCGACTGACCACCCAGCTTTCGATTCCGTCGCGCTACCTGGTGTACATGCCGCGGACCAGTCATGTCGGCATTTCCCTGAAAATCGAAGATGAAGCCGAACGCGACCGTCTCAAGCAGGTGGTCAGCGATTGCGTGGCCCAGGAGGGCATCGTCGAAGCCGGCGGTTTTATCCTGCGTACGGCGGCGGAAGGGGCGGGTGCCGATGAAATCCTCATGGATATCCGCTATCTGCGTCGCCTATGGGACCAGATTGGCGCGCAAATCAAGACCGTCGGCGCGCCCAGCGAAATCTACGAAGATCTGGGCCTGGCCCTGCGTACCTTGCGCGACCTGGTCAGTCCGAAGATCGAGAAAATTCGTATCGATTCGCGGGAAACCTTCCAGAAGACCACGCAGTTCGTCGCCGAATTGATGCCGGAGATTGCCGATCGTCTGGAACATTATCCAGGTGAGCGGCCGATTTTCGACCTGTATGGTGTCGAAGACGAAATCCAGCGCGCCCTGGATCGCAAGGTGCCGCTCAAGTCCGGTGGCTACCTGGTGGTCGATCCGGCGGAAGCGATGACCACCATCGACGTCAATACCGGAGCGTTTGTCGGCCATCGCAACCTCGAAGAGACCATCTTCAAGACCAACCTGGAAGCCGCAACCGCGATTGCCCGGCAACTGCGCCTGCGCAATATCGGTGGGATCATCATCATCGACTTCATCGACATGGAAGATGAAGAGCACCAGCGCCAGGTGCTGCGTACCCTGGAAAAGCAACTGGAACGCGATCACGCCAAGACCAACATCATCGGTATCACCGAGTTGGGACTGGTGCAGATGACCCGCAAGCGCACCCGTGAAAGTCTCGAGCAAGTGCTGTGCGAACCCTGCAACAGCTGTCAGGGGCGCGGCAAATTGAAGACCCCCGAGACGATCTGTTACGAGATTTTCCGGGAAATTCTGCGCGAGGCCCGTGCTTATCAGGCCGAAGGCTATAGAGTGTTGGCCAATCAAAAGGTGGTCGACCGTCTGCTGGACGAAGAGTCGGGCAACGTCGCCGAACTCGAAGCCTTTATCGGACGAACCATCCGCTTTCAGGTCGAATCCATGTACTCCCAGGAACAATACGACGTGGTGTTGCTCTGAATCATTGCATTGGACAGCACAAGGTCGCCGGGACCGCTGCATCGACTCTGGCAAATGTCCGGTGTCGGGCCATAGTTATTCCAGCACAACTCGGGGACCTCTGACATGGAGCGTCTGACTCGCATTCTGGCCGCTACGACCCGATGGGGCCTGGAATTGTGTGCGCTACTGGTGGTGCTGGTGGCGCTATACGTCAGTCTCGGCCGTGAATTGGTACCGTTGGTCGCCGAATACCGTGACGAAGTCCAGAGCAAGGCTGAGAAGGCCTTGGGCATACCTTTGAGCATCGGCAGCCTGGAGGGGCGCTGGAGTGGCCTGGCGCCCATACTGCTGGTCCACGACGTGATGGTCGGCGAAGGTGCCAGTGCGCTGCGTCTTGACCAGGTGCGGCTGGTGCCGGACCTGTGGGCCAGCCTCACCGAGCGTGAACTGCGTATTGCCCACCTGGAAGTCAATGGGCTGCAGGTGAGCCTGAAGGAAGACCGGGACGGGAATTGGGCGCTCAAGGGGCTGCCGGTTCAGGAAGGGCCCATCGATCCCGAACAGTTACTGACCCGAATGCGCGCTGTTACACGCCTGTCGGTGCTTAACAGCCAGGTCACACTGGAGCCTTTTGACCGCGACCCCATGACGCTGACCTACGTTGGCCTCGGCTTGCAGACGGGCAGCGTGCGGCAACGGTTGGACGTACGCCTGACCTTGCCCGATGGGCAGCCGTTGGCCATGAGTGTGCGCAGCCGGATTCGCGCCACGAAATGGCGCGAGGCCGAGGTCCAGGCTTACCTGAGCCTGCCCCAGAGCGATTGGGCGCGTTGGCTGCCCTCGCGCCTGACCCGTGAATGGAAGATCGAGCAGTTACAGGCCGGCGGAGAATTCTGGCTGGAGTGGGGCAATGGCACCGTTCAGAGCGCAGTGGCGCGATTGAATGCACCGCAGTTTCGCGGTGCCTATGCCGATCGCAAGGCAACTGATATCAAGGACCTGGCGCTCAGTGCCTGGTTCCAGCGCAACGAGCAAGGCTTCGATGTGTCGGTCGACTCGCTCGCCATGAGCCTGGGCGAGACCCGCTGGGAGTCGCATCTGCAGCTCAAGCAGCTGGCTGCGACCGACAAGGCCGAGGAAACCTGGCATGTGCAGGCCGACCGGCTGGACCTGACGCCTGTGACGCCCTTGCTCGATGCCCTGGTGCCGCTGCCGGAAAAAGTCGCGGCGGTCGTCGATGGCCTGAAGGTCACCGGCGGTTTGCGCAATGTCTTGCTCGACTACCGGCCCAAGGCAACGGGCGACCAGCGCCTGAGCTTCGCTGCCAACCTGGAAAGGGTCGGCTTCAACGCCTACCACGGGGCTCCGGCTGCAGGAAACGTCAGTGGCAGCATCAGCGGTGATCTAGGTCAGGGCGAGCTGCGCCTGGATACCGATAAATTCATGCTGCACCTGGACCCGATATTCGCCAAACCCTGGCACTACCTCAAGGCCAACGCCCGCCTGACCTGGCGCCTGGACGACGAAAGCTTCACCCTGATTGCACCCTACCTCAAGGTCCTGGGCGAAGAAGGCAAGATCGCCGGCGACTTCCTGATCCGCCTGCTGTTCGATGAAAGCCGCGAAGACTACATGGACCTGCGCGTCGGCCTGGTCGATGGCGACGGGACCTATACCCCCAAGTACCTTCCGCAGATGTTGAGTCCGGCGGTGGACGAATGGCTGCGCAAGGCCATCCTCAAGGGCGCTGTCGATGAAGGCTACTTCCAGTACCAGGGCTCGCTGAATCACGGCGCGCCGGATCATGCCCGCAGTATCAGCCTGTTCTTCAAGGTCCACGACGTCACCCTGGACTTCCAGCCCGGCTGGCCGCCGGTGCAGAAGGTCGATGGCGATGTCTTTATCGAAGATGGCGGCGTGCGGATCAACGCCAGCAAGGGCCAGTTGCTCGACACCCAGGTGCGCAATGTCAACGTCAATATTCCCCATGTGCCGGCGGGCGAGCAAACCCACCTGTTCCTGGACGGCGAATTCGATGGCGGGCTGGGTGACGGTCTGAAGATCCTGCAGGAGGCACCGATAGGCACCGGCCCCACCTTTGCCGGTTGGGAAGGCGAAGGCAGTCTCAATGGCAAGTTGAAGCTGGATATTCCATTGGCCAAAGGCGAACGGCCGAAAGTGCTGGTGGATTTCAACACGGATCGCGCGCGCCTGAAAATCCCTGAGCCGGAACTCGAGTTGACCCGGCTCAAGGGCAACTTCCGTTTCGATTTCGACAAGGGCCTGAGCGGGCAGGGCATTACTGCACAGGCATTCGACAAGCCGATCACTGCGCAGATTTTCGCCGAAGGCAAGCCTGGCGAGCCGCGTACACGAGTGACTGCCAAAGGCCAGGTAGCGGTGAAGAAGCTTACCGACTGGTTGCATGTGAATCAGACGCTGCCGTTGTCGGGCGAGCTGCCGTATCAACTGCAACTGGTCCTGGGTGGTGCCGACAGCTATTTGAATGTCGACTCAAGCCTCAAAGGACTGGCCATCGACGTGCCGGCCCCTTTCGGCAAGCTGGCGGGCGATTCGCGTGACACCAGCTTTCGCATGACCTTGCAGGGCGACGAACGCCGTTACGATGCGAGTTATGCAGGCCTTGCCAATCTCGCCTATGCGGCGCCTGTCGGCAAGCCCGGACAAGGTCGTGGCGAGCTGGTGTTGGGCCAGGGCAATGCGCAATTGCTGCCGGGGCAAGGCGTGCGGGTTCGCGGCGAGCTCGCGGCGTTGGACCTGGATGACTGGCAGCAGCAGGCCGGGCGCTATGCCAGCGAAGGTACGGGCGACAGCGCCAGGCAGATGTTGCGCAGTCTCGACCTCAAGGTCGGGAAGCTCAAGGGCATGGGCATGACTCTGGACCAGGCAGCCTTGCAACTGCGCCGCAATGGCGATGGCTGGCTGCTGCGGGTCGATAGCCAGCAGGTCACTGGCGATGTTCGTCAGTCCGATGCCAAGGGCGTGCCCATAGCGATCAATTTGCAGACAGTGCGTCTGCCGCCGGGTGATCCTGGCGCCGTGGTGGTGGAAAATCCACCCGATCCACTGGCCAAGGTCGATCCAAGAAAAATCCCGGCCATGGACGTCAAGATCAGCAAGCTGTACCAGGGCAATGACCTGGTGGGTGCATGGTCGGTGAAGATGCGTCCGACCGACAAGGGGGTTGCCTTCAATAGTCTGGACCTGGGCCTCAAGGGCATGCTCCTGCAGGGCAGTGCAGTCTGGGAGGGGGCTCCAGGGGCCAGCAGCAGCTGGTTCAAGGGGCGGTTGCAGGGCAAGAACCTGGCGGACGTACTCAAGGCCTGGAATTTTGCACCTTCGGTCACCAGCAAGAATTTTCGCATGGACGTGGATGGCCGCTGGCCTGGCTCGCCGGCCTGGCTCGGGCTCAAGCGTTTTTCGGGCACCCTCGATGCAAGCCTGCGCGAAGGCCAGTTCGTCGGGGTGGAAGGCGGCGCCCAGGCGTTGCGGGTGTTCGGTCTGCTCAACTTCAACTCGATCGGTCGCAGGTTGCGCCTGGACTTCTCCGACCTCTTCGACAAGGGCTTGAGCTATGATCGGGTCAAAGGCTTGCTGGTGGCCAGCAACGGTGTCTACGTGACCCGCGAGCCGATTACCCTTACCGGCCCATCGAGCAACCTTGAGCTGGACGGGACCCTGGACATGCTCCGCGACAGGATCGATGCGAAGTTGCTGTTGACCTTGCCCGTGACCAATAACCTGCCACTCGCCGCATTGATTGTGGGTGCGCCGGCAGTCGGCGGGGCGCTGTTCCTGGTCGATCGCCTGTTGGGCGACCGGATCGCTCGCTTCGCCAGCGTGCAATACCGCATCGTCGGGCCCTTGAAAGAGCCTAAGATTACCTTTATCAAACCTTTTGAAAAGAACTGACAGGCCGGAGCCCAGCATGTCGTTAGCGGTGATTCAAATGGTCAGCCAGAGCGATGTGCTGGCCAATCTTGCCCAGGCGCGCAACTTGCTCGAACAGGCGGCCGAGGGTGGTGCGCAGCTGGCGGTGCTGCCGGAAAACTTCGCGGCGATGGGGCGTAGCGACAGTGCTGCCATCGGCCGCGCCGAAGCTCTGGGCCAGGGGCCGATCCTGCCCTGGTTGAAACAGACTGCCCGCGACCTCAAGTTATGGATAGTGGCCGGAACCCTGCCCTTGCCACCCAGTGGCCAGGCCGATGCCAAGGCACATGCGTGCTCGCTGCTGGTCGATGATCGCGGCGAACAGGTTGCGCGCTACGACAAGCTGCACCTGTTCGATGTGGACGTGGCCGATAATCGTGGGCGTTACCGTGAGTCCGATGACTATGCCCATGGTCATAATGTCGTGGTGGCCGACACGCCAGTCGGCCGACTGGGCCTGACGGTGTGTTATGACTTGCGCTTCCCGGAGCTCTACAGTGCACTGCGCGAGGCCGGAGCGGAACTGATTACGGCACCGGCAGCCTTTACCGCGGTCACCGGCGCTGCGCATTGGGAGGTGCTGATCCGCGCCAGGGCCATCGAGACTCAGTGTTATATCCTGGCAGCTGCCCAGGGCGGCATTCATCCCGGGCCGCGTGAAACATTCGGGCATGCGGCCATTGTCGATCCCTGGGGGCGTATCCTTGCCGAACAGGATCGAGGCCCGGCCGTGCTGCTGGCCGAACGTGACAGCAGCGAACAGGCGTCCATTCGGGCGCGGATGCCGGTGTCCACTCACCGGCGCTTTTTCTCGCAGGGCGCCTTGCGGCCTGCGCATACCTCGGAGTGACTATGAGCGAGTTGTTATCCACTGTCAGCGACCATCTGCTAGCGCCGGGTGGCCTGACGATCGAAAGCCTGCAGTCGGTGCTGGGTGAACTGGCCGGCCCGGGCATCGATGCAGCCGACTTGTACTTCCAGGGGCAGATTTCCGAGTCCTGGGCGCTGGAAGACGGCATCGTCAAAGAAGGCAGCTTCAATCTCGACCAAGGCGTGGGCGTACGTGCCCAGTCCGGCGAGAAGACCGGTTTCGCCTACAGCAACGCCATCACCCTGGATGCACTGCAACAGGCTGCGCGCGCGGCGCGCTCGATTTCCCGTGCTGGCCAGAACGGCAAGGTGCAGGTGTTCTCACACTCCGATGTGACACGCCTGTATGGTTCGGACAATCCGCTTGAAGTCATCGGTCGTGCGGAAAAGGTCGAACTGTTGAAACGCATCGATGCGGCTACCCGGGCCCTGGATCCGCGCATCCAGCAGGTCACGGTGAGCATGGCCGGGGTCTGGGAGCGCATCCTGATCGCCGCGGCCGATGGTAGCCTGGCGGCTGATGTGCGTCCCCTGGTGCGATTCAATGTCAGCGTAATCGTCGAGCAGAATGGTCGCCGCGAACGTGGTGGTCATGGTGGCGGCGGCCGGACCGATTACCGTTATTTCCTCAATGAAGACCGGGCCATGGGCTACGCTCGCGAAGCATTGCGCCAGGCCTTGGTCAATCTTGAGGCCGTTGCGGCACCGGCGGGCACTCTACCGGTGGTGCTGGGCTCCGGCTGGTCCGGCGTGTTGCTGCACGAAGCGGTCGGCCACGGGCTGGAAGGCGATTTCAATCGCAAGGGCGCTTCGGCCTTCAGCGGGCGCATGGGCGAGCTGGTGGCGTCGAAGCTGTGCACCATCGTCGATGATGGCACCTTGGCTGGCCGGCGTGGTTCGCTGAGCGTCGATGACGAGGGTACGCCGACCGAGTGCACGACGCTGATCGAGAACGGTGTGCTCAAGGGCTATATGCAGGACAAGCTGAACGCCCGGCTGATGGGCCAGGCCTGTACCGGTAACGGGCGGCGTGAGTCCTATGCGCACTTGCCGATGCCGCGCATGACCAACACCTACATGCTGGCAGGTCAGAGCGATCCGGCAGAAATCATTGCATCGGTGAAGAAGGGTATCTACTGCGCCAACCTCGGTGGTGGTCAGGTCGACATCACCAGCGGCAAGTTCGTGTTCTCCACCAGCGAGGCTTATTTGATCGAAGACGGCAAGATTACCGCGCCGGTCAAGGGGGCAACCCTGATCGGAAACGGGCCTGAAGCCATGGGCAGGGTGTCGATGGTCGGCAACGACCTGTCCCTGGACAGTGGCGTCGGCACTTGCGGCAAGGATGGTCAGTCGGTTCCGGTGGGGGTTGGCCAGCCGACCTTGAAGATCGATGCGATGACCGTGGGTGGCACGGGCGCGTGATGCACGCGAGCCTGGGTGGGCTGCAGGGCGGCCCACCCGGTTCGAAGACTAACGCAGACCGCGTTGTGTCTCGTCCAGCTCGCGGATGTACTTGAAGATTTTGCGGCTCGAAGCCGGTGGCTTGTTATGCGCAAGCTCATGCTGGGCCTGACGGATCAGGGAGCGCAGTTGTTGGCGATCCGCTTGCGGGTATTCGCCGACAAACTTTTCCAACACGTCGTCGGCGCCGCTGATCAGGCGATCACGCCAGCGTTCGAGGCCGTGGAAGCGTTCGTTGTACTGCCGCGTGGAGGCATCGAGTTGATCGAGCAGAACCAGAATGGCGTCAGTGTCCTGATCGCGCATCAATTTGCCGATGAACTGGATATGCCGTTTACGCGCGATGTGCGCGGTGTGCTTGGGCGCATCGGCCAGGGCCCGGCGCAAGGCGTCGGTCAATGGCAGCTTTGCGACCAGGTCCGGCTTGAGTGTTGTAAGGCGCTCGCCAAGGTCTACCAGAGCATGCAGCTCGCGTTTGACCTGGGATTTGCTTTTTTCGCCCTCGTCGAGGGAGTCGTCGTAAGAATCAACCATGGGGGCAGTCCGCTAATAAACGCCGCCATGATAACCAGTCAGGGGCCGCTTGTCCGGCCCAGTCGTAGGTTGACCCCTGCACAAAGCAGATTTTGAGTGGAGAAAACTATGAGCGCAGTCCAAAGCGTCGGTCCGCAGGCCTTGCCGGCACTGCAAGAGCAGGTCGAGCAGATTATCGCCGAGGCCAGGCGTCAGGGGGCCAGCGCCTGCGAAGTGGCTGTTTCGCTGGAGCAAGGCTTGTCGACGACGGTTCGCCAACGCGAAGTGGAAACCGTTGAGTTCAATCGTGACCAGGGTTTCGGCATTACCCTGTATGTAGGGCAGCGCAAAGGCTCGGCCAGCACCTCGGCCAGCGGCAGCGATGCCATTCGCGAAACGGTCGCTGCTGCATTGGCAATCGCCAAGCATACTTCCGAGGATGAGTGTTCGGGGTTGGCTGATCCGGCCCTGATGGCGCGCGACCTGCCGGATTTCGATCTCTATCACGCCTGGAACATCAGTCCCGAACAGGCCATCGAGAAGGCCCTGGCCTGCGAAGCGGCGGCGTTCGCGGCCGATGCGCGGATCAAGAACGCCGACGGCACTACCTTGAATACTCATCAGGGTTGCCGTGTTTATGGCAACAGCCACGGTTTTATCGGGGGATATGCGTCAACCCGGCATAGCCTGAGCTGCGTGATGATCGCCGAAGGCGACGGGCAGATGCAGCGCGACTACTGGTATGACGTGAACCGCCAGGGTGAGCTGCTGGCCGACCCGGTCAGCATCGGCGTTCGTGCTGCGCAACGTGCCGCAAGCCGTCTGGGCGCGCGCCCGGTGCCAACCTGCGAAGTGCCGGTGCTGTTCTCGGCGGAGTTGGCCGGCGGCCTGTTCGGCAGTTTCCTTTCGGCGATTTCCGGCGGCAACCTGTATCGCAAGTCGTCGTTCCTCGAGGGGGCCATGGGGCAGCGCTTGTTTCCCGGGTGGCTGACCCTCGATGAGCGTCCTCATCTGCAGCGCGCACTGGGCAGTTCGGCGTTCGATGGTGATGGTCTGGCGACTTACGCCAAGCCGTTCGTCGAAAATGGTCAGTTGGTGTCCTATGTGCTGGGCACCTATTCGGGACGCAAGCTGGGCTTGCCGAGTACCGCCAATGCCGGCGGCGTGCACAATCTGTTCGTTACCCACGGCATCGAAGACCAGGCGGCGCTGCTGCGCAGAATGGGTCGGGGCTTGCTGGTGACCGAGTTGATGGGGCAGGGTTTGAACATGGTGACCGGCGACTATTCGCGCGGTGCCGCAGGTTTCTGGGTCGAGAACGGGGAGATTCAGTTCGCGGTTCAGGAAGTGACCATCGCCGGCAACATGAAGGATATGTTCCAGCAAATTGTCGCGATCGGTAACGATCTGGAGACGCGGAGCAATATTCACACGGGTTCGGTGCTGATCGAGCGGATGATGGTGGCGGGTAGCTAACCCCTGATTTTGGGGGCATGCGGCGGCCCATGTAGCCGCTGCCGCATGGCTGCGCTCGCGCGCGAAGCGGGCGCAAGATCTCAAGATCGCCGGGGAACCCCTGCGGGACTCCAGCGCAGCCTGCGGCAGCGGCTACAGGAATTCGGCCCACAAAAAAGGCGTGTCGCCCTTGAACGACACGCCTTTTTTGTAGGCGGGTTTTACCGGCGCTTACTCGCCTTCGTCGAAGAAGTTGTTGATCAATGCAACCAGCGCTTCCAGCGCTTCCTGCTCTTTCTCGCCTTCGGTTTTCAAATGGATCTTGGTGCCTTTGCCGGCAGCCAGCATCATCATGGCCATGATGCTTTTACCATCGACCATGGATTCGGGGGTGCGCCCGGCTTTTATCTGGCAGGGAAACTGGCCTGCGACGCCAACGAATTTAGCCGACGCTCGTGCATGCAAGCCGAGCTTGTTGATGATTTCGATTTCAAGAGCGGGCATCGCGGGTGGAGTCCTTTGGGCTAAAGGTCGCGGTGGCGGACCTGAACATTCTTGAGCGATGACTGCAGTGCCTGGCCCAGGCGTTCGGTCAGGTAGACCGAGCGGTGGTGGCCTCCGGTGCAGCCAATGGCAATTGTGACATAGGCGCGGTTGCTTGCGGCGAAGCGCGGGAGCCATTTGAGCAGGTAGCTGGAGATGTCCTGATACATTTCTTCGACATCAGGTTGGGCTGCCAGGTAATCGGCAACCGGCTGGTCGAGGCCGGACAGCTCTCGCAGCTCCGGTTTCCAATACGGGTTGGGTAGGCAGCGGACATCGAAGACCAGATCGGCATCGACCGGCATCCCGCGCTTGAAGCCGAAGGATTCGACCAGAAATGCCGTGCCGGGTTCAGGGGCATTGAGCAGGCGCAGCTTGATGGTATCGCGCAGCTGATACAGGTTCAGGCTGGTCGTGTTGATCTTGAGGTCGGCCAGGTCCGCAATGGGGCCCAGCAGCTCGCTTTCCACGCGGATGGCTTCGGCCAGCGAACGATTGGCGCTGCTCAGCGGATGGCGGCGACGGGTTTCGGAGAAGCGTTTGAGCAGCGTCTCTTCATCGGCATCCAGATACACGACATCGCACTGGATATGCCGGCTGCGGGCTTCTTCGAGCAACTGGGGGAAGCGCGACAGATGGCTTGGCAGGTTGCGCGCATCGATGGACACCGCCACCATCGGCTGCATCAGCTCGGTATTGATCAGCGCGCTTTCGGCAAGCTGGGGCAGCAGGCCGGCCGGCAGGTTGTCGATGCAATAGAAGCCGCTGTCCTCCAGTACTGCGAGGGCAGTGCTCTTGCCTGAGCCGGAACGACCGCTGACGATGATCAAGCGCATGTTTAGTTACCGTTCTGCTCGTCCAGGACGACCTGATACAGGGCTGCGTTGCTCGATGCCGAGCGCAGCTTCTCCCGCACTTCCTTGCGATCGAGCATGCTGGCGATCTGGCGCAGCAGTTCCAGGTGAGCATCGGTGGCGGCCTGCGGGACCAGCAGCACGAACAGCAGGTCGACCGGCGCACCATCGATGGCGTCGAAGTCTACCGGGGCGTCCAGATGCAGCAGGGCGCTGACCGGTGACTCACAGTTCTTTAATCGGCAGTGGGGAATGGCAATGCCATTGCCAAAACCTGTAGACCCGAGTTTTTCACGGGCGACCAGGCTTTCGAATACATCTTGCATCGCCAGGCCCGGAAGATCCTGGCTGATGAGGTTTGCAATTTGTTCGAGTACGCGTTTTTTACTGCCTCCCGGCACGTTCACGAGTGAACGGCCGGGGGTCAGGATGTTTTCAAGTCGAATCATGGGGGGGGGTATCAGCGAGCCGTCGCACCTTGCAGGAGGCTCTGCTGCTTTTCCTTGTGTTTTTTCAGTTGGCGGTCGAGCTTGTCGGTGAGCAGGTCGATCGCAGCGTACATGTCGTCATGTTCCGCATTGGCGACGACCTCGCCGCCGGGAATGCGCAGGGTGGCCTCGATTTTCTGTTTCAGCTTCTCGACCTCCATGATGACCTGCACATTGGTGATCTTGTCGAAATGGCGCTCCAATCGATCGAGTTTCTCGCCGATGTAAGTGCGCATGGCGTCGGTCACAACCAGTTGATGTCCACTGATGTTGACTTGCATACCGCTTCTCCTTATTGCCATTGCATAAAGAGGCAGGCCTTGTAGCCTGCCGCTGGAACGCTGCGGCGCATTGCAGGTGACTGCCGGTCGATTACATCAATCGCTTGCGCTCACTCGACGGTGCGATGCCAAGTGACTCGCGGTACTTGGCGACGGTTCGACGTGCTACCTGGATGCCTTGTGCCTCCAGTAAACCAGCGATCTTGCTGTCACTCAATGGCTTTTTCTGATTTTCCGCTGCAACCAGTTTTTTGATGATTGCGCGGATGGCCGTGGACGAGCATTCGCCGCCCTCGGAGGTGCTGACGTGGCTCGAAAAAAAGTACTTCAGCTCGTAGATGCCACGCGGGGTGTGCATGTATTTCTGCGTGGTGACCCGGGAAATGGTCGACTCATGCATGCCCACTGCTTCGGCGATGTCATGCAGCACCAACGGCTTCATGGCCTCGTCACCGAAGTCGAGGAACCCGCGCTGGTGTTCGACGATCTGGGTGGCCACCTTCATCAGTGTTTCGTTGCGGCTCTGCAGGCTCTTGATGAACCAGCGGGCTTCCTGCAACTGGTTGCGCATGAAGGTGTTGTCCGCACTGGTGTCGGCGCGGCGCACGAAACCTGCGTATTGCGGATTGACGCGCAAACGCGGAACCGATTCCTGATTGAGCTCGACCAGCCAGCGTTCGTTGTCCTTGCGCACGATCACGTCCGGCACGACGTATTCGGCTTCGGTGGACTCGATTTGCGAGCCGGGACGAGGATTCAGACTCTGGACCAGTTCGATGACCTGGCGCAGTTCGTCTTCCTTGAGCTTCATGCGGCGCATCAGCTGGCTGTAGTCGCGGCTGCCGAGCAAGTCGATGAAGTCGGTGACCAGGCGCTGGGCCTCGGCCAGCCAAGGGGTCTTGGCGTGCATCTGGCGCAGTTGCAGCAGCAGGCATTCACCCAGGTTGCGGGCGCCGACGCCGGCCGGTTCGAATTGCTGGATGCGGTGCAGGACGGCTTCGACTTCGTCGAGCTCCACGTCCAGTTCCGGATCGAAGGCTTCGCAGATCTCTTCGAGGGTTTCGTCGAGGTAGCCCTGATTGTTGATGCAGTCGATCAGGGTCACGGCGATGAGCCGATCGGTATCGGACATCGGCGCCAGGTTCAATTGCCAGAGCAGATGGCTTTGCAGGCTCTCGCCCGCCGACGTGCGGGTGGTGAAGTCCCACTCGTCGTCATCGTTGCTGGGCAGGCTGCTGGCGCTGGTCTGGTAGATGTCTTCCCAGGCCGTGTCGACGGGCAATTCGTTGGGAATGCGTTCGTTCCACTCGCCCTCTTCAAGGTTGTCTACCGTGGGGGTGGACTCCTGGTAACTGGGTTCCTGGATTTCAGGTGTGGCTTTTTGCTCGACGTTGTCGGCCAGCGGATCGCTGTTGTCGAAATCGTCGCCATCTTCCTGGCGTTCGAGCATGGGATTGGATTCCAGGGCCTCCTGGATTTCCTGCTGGAGGTCCAGGGTCGACAACTGGAGCAGTCGGATGGCCTGTTGCAACTGCGGTGTCATCGTCAGTTGCTGGCCCATTCTTAGGACGAGCGATGGTTTCATGGCAGGGGCTAAACACCTTATTCGCCGGCGCACATGCGCCATCCACTACAGGGCACCGAAGCGCCAAACATAAGCAAATTATATGCCTGAAATTAGAGTGTTTGCCTAGGGCGCTGTAACAATTAAGCAGGGAAAAATGCCAATTGGTAGCAGTGCCCCGACGACGTGCCAAACACCACGGTCTTTACAGGCGGAACTCGTGGCCGAGGTACACCTCTTTTACCAGTTGATTGGCCAGGATGGTTTCTGCGTCGCCTTCGGCAATCAGTTGACCATCGTTGACGATATAAGCGGTCTCGCAGATGTCCAGGGTCTCGCGGACGTTGTGGTCGGTGATCAACACACCGATGCCCTTGGCCTTGAGGTGATGGATGATCTGCTTGATGTCGCCAACCGAAATCGGATCCACGCCGGCGAACGGTTCATCGAGAAGGATGAACTTCGGTGCGGTGGCCAGGGCTCGGGCAATCTCGACACGGCGGCGTTCGCCACCGGACAGGCTCATGCCGAGGCTATCGCGGATGTGACTGATGTGGAACTCCTGCAGCAGGCTTTCGAGCTCCTTGCGCCGACCCGCGCTGTCGAGCTCCTTGCGGGTCTCGAGGATGGCCATGATGTTGTCGGCCACGGTCAGTTTGCGAAAGATCGAGGCTTCCTGCGGCAGATAACCGATGCCGGAGCGGGCGCGGCCATGCATCGGCTGATGGCTGACGTCCAGGTCGTCGATCAGAACCCGCCCCTGATCGGCCTGGACCAGGCCTACGATCATGTAGAAGCAGGTGGTCTTGCCGGCGCCGTTGGGGCCGAGCAGTCCGACGATTTGCCCGCTGTCGATGGACAGGCTGACGTCGCGCACGACTTGCCGGCTCTTGTAGCTTTTGGCCAGGTGCTGGGCCTTGAGAGTCGCCATTTACTCGGCCTTCTTCTTCGGCTGGATCACCATGTCGATCCGTGGGCGCGGGGTGGAAATCCCCGATCCGCCCTTACCGGCGCTGGCCACCTGGGTCTTGGTGTTGTAGACGATTTTCTCACCTTCGGTGGTGTTGCCGCCGTTGATCACTTTCGCCTGGTCGGTCAGGATCACCAGGTCTTTCTGGGCCTGGTACTGGATCTGCTTGCCGTAGCCCTGCATTTTTTCCGGCTTTTCAGCGCTCTGCTGTTGCTCGAAGTACGCGAGGTTGCCCACCGAAGTGACGACATCGATGTCGCCACCGGGGGCGCGGGTGATGGTCACGGTGCTGCCTTTGATCATCATCGAGCCCTGGGTGATGATCACATCGCCCTTGTAGGTGGCAATGCCTTGTTTGTCGTCCAGTTGGGCGTCATCAGCCTGGACGCGGATTGGCTGGTCGCGGTCAGTCGGCAGGGCCCAGGCGCTCACGCTTCCCAGTGCTGCGCTCAGGCCGAGCAAAAAAGGGAGGGTTTTAACGAGCCTCATACTGTCCTCTTACGTTGGACAGCAAGTTGATCTTGCTGTCTTTCAAATATGCTTTCATGCCTACGCCCGTCGACCATCCGCCACCGCCTTCGATTCTAACGGCTTGCTGGGTCTGAGCAAATTCCTGCTGCGGGAATACGGTCATGCGTGAACTGGTGATAATGGTCGCACGGTTCTTCTGGTCGGTACGGGCAACGCGTACCGAATCGATCAGCTCGACCTCGGTACCGTCCGGGTTGACCTCGCCGCGTTCGCTCTGCACGTGCCAGGGATAGGCCGTGCCGCGGTACATCTGCAGGTCGGGCTTGGTCAGCAGGGTGACCTGGCTGGCCATCAAGTGCTCGACCTTGTCGGCGGTCATCTCGTACTGAAGCTTGCCGTCAGGCAGGAACTGAACGCTATGGGCGTTGATTGCATAGTAATCGATTGCGTTTTCGTCGACGCTGGCCACCGGCTGCTCGAGAAAGCGCTCCGGGCTGATGTTCCAGTAGCCGACGGCTGCCAGCAGCGTGGCAATCACGCTGAACAGGGCAATGTTACGGATCTTTTTACTGAACATGTATCGCTCTACAAATAATGGGCATTGGCCGCGTCGAGGTTGCCCTGGGCTTGCAGGATGAGTTCGCAGAACTCTCTGGCGGCGCCTTCGCCTCCGCGTGCCAGGGTAACGCCATGGGCGTGCTCGCGCACGAAGCTGGCGGCATTGGCTACGGCCATGCCCAGGCCGACGCGGCGGATCACCGGCAGGTCGGGCAGGTCGTCGCCCAGATAGGCAACTTGTTCATAGCTTAGGTTGAGTTGGCCGAGAAGCTCGTCCAGTACGACCAATTTATCTTCACGGCCCTGATAAAGGTGCGGGATGCCCAGGTTCTTTGCCCGCCGCTCGACCACGGGGGTCTTGCGCCCGCTGATGATCGCAGTGGTCACGCCGCTGGCCATCAGCATCTTGATGCCTTGGCCGTCCAGGGTGTTGAAGGTCTTGAATTCGCTGCCATCTTCAAGGAAGTACAGGCGGCCGTCGGTCAGGACGCCATCGACATCGAAAACAGCCAGCTTGATGTTCTTGCCACGTTGCAACAGATCGTTACTCATTACATGACTCCCGCACGCAGCAGGTCGTGCATGTTCAGGGCACCGACCGGGTGGTCTTGCTTGTCGACCACCACCAGCGCGTTGATCTTGTGGTCTTCCATGATTTTCAGGGCTTCGGCGGCAAGCATGTCGGCGCGTGCGGTCTTGCCGTGGGGTGTCATGACGTCTTCGATTTTTGCCGTGTGAAGGTCGATGCTGCGATCCAGGGTGCGGCGCAGATCACCGTCGGTAAAGATCCCGGCCAGGCGACCATCGGCTTCGACGATAACCGTCATGCCAAGGCCCTTGCGGGTCATTTCCATCAGTGCTTCCTTGAGCAGGGTGCCGCGCTGCACGCGGGGCAGCTCGTCGCCGGCGTGCATGACGTTTTCCACTTTCAGCAACAGTCGGCGACCCAGTGCTCCGCCGGGGTGGGAAAAGGCAAAGTCTTCGGCGGTGAAGCCCCGCGCTTCGAGCAGGGCAATGGCCAGGGCATCGCCCAGTACCAGGGCTGCGGTGGTCGAAGAAGTCGGGGCCAGGTTGAGTGGGCAGGCTTCCTGGGCGACGCGTGCGTCGAGGTTGACTTCGGCCGCCTTGGCCAGCGGGGAATCCGGGTTGCCGGTCATGCTGATGAGCTTGATGCCCAGGCGCTTGATCAGCGGCAGCAGGGTGACGATTTCCGAGGTCGAGCCGGAATTGGACAGGGCCAGGATGATGTCATCGCGGGTGATCATGCCCATGTCGCCATGGCTGGCTTCGGCCGGATGCACGAAAAAAGCCGTGGTGCCGGTGCTGGCCAGAGTTGCGGCAATCTTGTTGCCGATGTGCCCTGACTTGCCCATGCCGACCACGACGACGCGGCCCTTGCAGGCCAGGATCATCTCGCAGGCGCGGACGAAATCGGCGTCGATATGGGCCAGCAAACCTTCTACAGCCTCGATTTCGAAGCGAATGGTGCGCTGTGCGGATTGGATCAGGTCGCTGGATTGGCTCATGTCGGGAATCGGATTGCCTGATGAAAAGCCGGGGATTATAGCCGCATTGATGGAAAGCCTCACGCGCGATTGTCGTTCGAACCTGTACTGACGCTGAACAAGCATGCCAATGCCCTTGGGGCGCCAGTGTCAGCAGTGATATAGTTCGCCGCCAGTTCGGCCCGTCCAGAACGCGTGTCTCCACGAAGGAGGCAGACGTCAGATTGAAAGGCTGCATCGCAAGGAGTTTAGATGAGTGCCGAAAACGCCTACGCGGTCGAGTTGAAGGGTGTGTCCTTCAAACGCGGTACGCGCAGCATCTTCAATAATGTCGATATACGTATCCCACGCGGCAAGGTCACCGGCATCATGGGGCCTTCCGGTTGCGGCAAGACTACGCTGCTGCGCCTGATGGGCGCACAGTTGCGCCCCAGCAGTGGCGAAGTCTGGGTGGCCGGGCAAAACCTGCCCCAACTGTCGCGCAGCGATCTTTTCGACGCCCGCAAGCAGATGGGCGTGCTGTTCCAGAGTGGTGCGTTGTTCACCGACCTGGACGTCTTCGAAAACGTCGCGTTTCCGCTGCGGGTGCATACCCAGTTGCCGGAAGAAATGATCCGCGACATCGTCCTCATGAAACTGCAGGCCGTAGGGTTGCGCGGTGCCATCGAGCTGATGCCCGACGAATTGTCCGGTGGCATGAAGCGGAGGGTGGCCCTGGCGCGCGCTATCGCCCTGGATCCACAAATCCTGATGTACGACGAGCCCTTCGTGGGGCAGGACCCGATCGCCATGGGCGTGTTGGTGCGCCTGATCCGCTTGCTCAACGATGCCCTGGGCATCACCAGTATCGTGGTTTCCCATGATCTGGCCGAAACCGCCAGCATTGCCGACTACATCTATGTCGTTGGTGATGGTCAGGTATTGGGGCAGGGTACGCCGGATGAACTGATGGACTCCGACAACCCGCGAATTCGTCAATTCATGAAAGGTGATCCGGACGGTCCGGTGCCGTTCCACTTTCCAGCGCCTGATTACCGCGCCGATCTTCTGGGGAAGCGCTGATGCGCAGAAAATCTTTACTGGAACGTATTCGCCTGTTTGGCCGCTCGGCCATTGACGTATTGGCGGTGCTTGGTCGCTCCAGCCTGTTCCTTGTCCATGCAATGGTTGGGCGCGGGGGTATTGGTGGCGGCTTTCAATTGCTGGTCAAGCAACTGTATTCGATCGGGGTGATGTCCCTGGCCATTATCATCGTGTCCGGTATCTTTATCGGCATGGTGTTGTCGCTGCAAGGGTTCAATATTCTCGCTAAGTACGGTTCCGAACAGGCCGTCGGGCAGATGATTGCCCTGACCCTGTTGCGCGAACTGGGGCCGGTTGTGACGGCGCTGCTGTTCGCCGGCCGTGCAGGTTCTGCGCTGACCGCCGAAATCGGTAACATGAAATCCACCGAGCAATTGTCGAGCCTGGAAATGATCGGCGTCGATCCGCTCAAGTACATTGTCGCCCCGCGCCTGTGGGCTGGATTCATTTCCCTGCCGTTGCTGGCGATGATTTTCAGCGTGGTCGGTATCTGGGGCGGATCCTGGGTCGCAGTCGACTGGCTGGGTGTCTACGAGGGCTCATTCTGGTCGAACATGCAGAACAGTGTTTCGTTTGTCGATGATGTGCTCAATGGCGTGGTCAAGAGTGTGGTATTTGCTTTTGTCGTCACGTGGATTGCCGTATTCCAAGGGTATGACTGCGAACCGACTTCGGAAGGGATCAGTCGTGCTACTACCAAGACCGTGGTATATGCCTCATTGGCAGTGCTGGGTCTGGACTTTATTCTGACCGCCTTGATGTTTGGAGATTTCTGATGCAAAACCGCACCCTGGAAATCGGTGTCGGCCTGTTCCTCCTGGCCGGGATACTGGCGTTGATCCTGCTGGCCCTGCGCGTCAGTGGCCTGTCTGCCAGCCCGAGCAGCGATACCTATAAACTTTATGCTTATTTCGACAATATCGCCGGTTTGACGGTCAGAGCTAAAGTGACCATGGCCGGTGTGACCATCGGCAAGGTCACGGCAATCGATCTGGACCGCGACACGTTCACAGGCAGAGTGACCCTGCAACTGGAAAAACGCGTGGATAATCTCCCTGTGGACTCCACCGCGTCTATCCTCACCGCTGGGCTGCTGGGCGAGAAGTACATCGGCATCAGCGTGGGGGGCGAGGAAGCCCTGCTCAAGGATGGTGGAACCATCCATGACACCCAGTCGTCGCTCGTGCTCGAGGACCTGATCGGTAAATTCCTGCTCAATACCGTTAGCAAAGAAGCTAAATGAGGAGTTTTTTCATGATGTCTATTCTGCGACGTGGCCTGTTGGTGCTGCTGGCGTGCCTACCGATGCTGGCCAATGCTGTCGCCGCGCCTTCGGCACACGATATAGTCCAGGACACCACCAATCGCTTGCTGGCTGATTTGGCAGCCAACAAGGAAAAGTACAAGCAGAGTCCGAATGACTTTTACAATGCGTTGAACGGTATTGTCGGCCCGGTCATCGATGCCGACGGTATTTCGCGCAGCATCATGACTGTGAAGTACTCGAAAAAAGCCACCCCGGAGCAAATGACGCGCTTCCAGGAGAACTTCAAGCGCAGCCTGATGCAGTTCTACGGCAATGCCTTGCTCGAATACAACAACCAGGGCATCACCGTCGGCCCGGCCAAGGATGAAAGCGGCACTCGCACCAGCGTCGACATGCAGGTCAAGGGCAGCAGCGGCTCCATCTATCCGGTCACCTACACCATGGAGAAGCTGAACGGCGAGTGGAAGGTGCGTAACGTGATCATCAACGGCATCAACATCGGCAAGCTGTTCCGTGATCAGTTCGCTGACGCCATGCAGCGTAATGGCAACGATCTGGACAAGACCATCAATGGCTGGGCGGGTGAAGTGGCCAAGGCCAAGGAAGCCGCCAAAAAAGAGGAAACCCAGCAATGAGTGAGGCTGCTGTCAGCCTCGGCTCTGCGGGTGAGCTGAACCTGTCTGGAGTACTCGACTTTCGTTCCGGGCCAGCCCTGCGCAAGGAGGGTCAGGCCCTGATCAAGGGTTGGAGTGGTCCGAGCCTGGTGGTCGACTGCTCGGCGGTAGGGAAGTCCAGCAGCGTTGGTCTGTCGTTGCTGCTGGCTTTTATGCGCGATGCGAAAGCCGCAGGCAAGTCATTGAAAATCAGAGCCTTGACCGACGACATGCGCGAAATCGCCGAAGTCTACGGCGTTGTCGAGCTGCTTGAGGCAGGTTGAGTTGCTAAGGTGAAGAAAGCCCCCTCCGTCAGAGTCCTCAAATCCGGGGTTCGCAGGCGGGGGGCTTTTTTTGTATGATGGCCGACCCGCGCGCGTAGGGCGCCGATTGAGGTTAAGCATGCAGGCCAACGAAGTTAAGAGCTTCCTCGAAGCGAAGCTGTCCGAGACTCTCCCATCAGTGCAGGTAGAAGTTGAAGGCGAAGGCTGCAACTTCCAGCTCAATGTGATTAGCGACGAACTGGTGGCTTTGAGCCCGGTCAAGCGTCAGCAGAGCATTTATGCCCATTTGAACCCATGGATCGCCGATGGCAGCATCCATGCGGTCACCATGAAATTTTTCAGCAGCGCGGCCTGGGCCGAGCGCACCTGAGCCCTTTTGGCGTCGAGATTCTTATGGACAAACTGATTATTACTGGCGGCGTTCGTCTTGATGGCGAAATCCGCATTTCCGGGGCAAAGAACTCTGCCCTGCCGATTCTCGCTGCTACCTTGCTGGCCGATGGCCCGGTAACGGTCGCCAACCTGCCGCACCTGCACGACATCACCACCATGATCGAGCTGTTCGGTCGCATGGGCATCGAGCCTGTGATCGACGAAAAGCTCGCCGTGGAAATCGACCCCCGTACCATCAAGACCCTGGTCGCGCCGTACGAGCTGGTGAAAACCATGCGCGCCTCGATCCTGGTGCTGGGCCCGATGGTCGCCCGTTTCGGCGAGGCCGAAGTGGCACTGCCGGGTGGTTGCGCCATTGGTTCGCGTCCAGTCGACCTGCACATCCGCGGCCTTGAAGCCATGGGCGCCATGATCGAAGTCGAAGGTGGCTACATCAAGGCCAAGGCGCCGGAAGGCGGCCTGCGCGGTGCGCATTTCTTCTTCGATACCGTCAGTGTGACCGGTACCGAGAACATCATGATGGCAGCTGCCCTGGCCAAAGGCCGCAGCGTGCTGCAGAACGCCGCTCGCGAGCCTGAAGTGGTCGACCTGGCCAACTTCATCAACGCCATGGGCGGCAAGGTCCAGGGCGCCGGTACCGATACCATCACCATCGATGGCGTCGAGCGTCTGCACTCGGCAACCTACAAGGTCATGCCCGACCGCATCGAAACCGGTACCTACCTGGTGGCCGCTGCTGCCACCGGTGGCCGCGTAAAGGTCAAGGACACCGATCCGACCATCCTTGAAGCCGTGCTGGAAAAACTCAAGGAAGCCGGTGCCGAGATCACCACCGGTGAAGACTGGATCGAACTGAACATGCACGGCAAGCGTCCGAAGGCCGTGAACATTCGTACGGCGCCGTACCCGGCGTTCCCGACCGATATGCAGGCGCAGTTCATCTCCCTCAACGCAATTGCCGAAGGGACCGGTGCGGTCATCGAGACCATCTTCGAAAACCGCTTCATGCACGTGTATGAAATGCACCGCATGGGCGCGCATATCCAGGTCGAAGGCAACACCGCGATCGTCACTGGTACCCTGAAGCTCAAGGGCGCGCCAGTGATGGCGACCGACCTGCGGGCTTCGGCCAGCCTGGTGATTTCTGCGCTGGTCGCCGAAGGCGACACGTTGATCGATCGCATCTACCACATCGACCGTGGTTATGAATGCATTGAAGAAAAACTGCAGATGCTGGGCGCCAGGATTCGCCGCGTTCCGGGCTAGTTTTTCCGTGGTGGGCGCAGGGACGCGCTACTAGCTGGACTGATTTGATTCGCCTCGAACCTGCTGGCTGGGTTCGATGAGCAGTATCCTGATAAGGACCGACGTTTCCCATGTTGACCATCGCACTGTCCAAGGGCCGTATTCTCGACGATACCCTGCCGTTACTGGCGGAAGCGGGCATCGTACCGACCGAGAACCCGGATAAAAGCCGCAAGCTGATCATCCCCACCACACAGGCCGATGTGCGCCTGCTCATCGTGCGTGCTACAGACGTGCCGACCTATGTCGAGCATGGCGCTGCCGACCTTGGCGTCGCCGGTAAAGACGTGCTGATGGAATATGGTGGCCAGGGACTGTATGAGCCACTGGATCTGCAGATTGCCAAGTGCAAGCTGATGACAGCTGGTGCTATCGGTGTTCCCGAGCCCAAGGGGCGTCTGCGGGTTGCGACCAAATTCGTCAATGTCGCCAAGCGCTACTATGCCGAGCAGGGGCGTCAGGTCGATATCATCAAGCTGTACGGCTCGATGGAACTGGCCCCGCTGATTGGCCTGGCCGACAAGATCATCGACGTGGTCGACACCGGCAACACCTTGCGCGCCAATGGCCTGGAACCCCAGGAAATGATCGCGACCATCAGCTCTCGCCTGGTGGTCAACAAGGCTTCGATGAAAATGCAACACGCCCGCATCCAGTCGTTGATCGACACCCTGCGCAAGGCAGTGGAGTCACGACACCGCGGCTGACTTCAATGCGCGACCTTGAGTCGCGCCCGTCTATCCGTGTCATAGCCAAATTTCTCAGGTGCCCGCGCGGATCGACTGTTAGTGTAGGGCGCCTCGACATCTGTTTACTGGCTCGCGCGAGCCCTTCGGGTTGCGCCTGACCGCAGGCCATGCGGCGTTGCAGCCCTTGCCAATGGGATGACCATTGGCTGCGGACTGCGCCTTGCCTGGCCTGCGCTCAAGCACAACGCAAGCCAGGAAACAGATGACGAAGCGCCCTGGGTACCTGAGTTTCCGCCAATTATTGAGGCCCTCGCTATGACAACGTCCACCGCAATTCGCCGACTCAATGCTGCTGACCCGGATTTCGCACATCATCTGGATCATCTGCTGAGCTGGGAAAGTGTGTCCGACGATTCGGTCAACCAGCGGGTGCTCGATATCATCAAGGCTGTGCGCGAGCGCGGCGATGCGGCGCTGGTGGAGTTCACCCAGCGTTTCGACGGGCTGGAGGTTGCCTCCATGGCTGACCTGATCCTGCCACGCGAGCGTCTGGAACAAGCACTCACCCGGATCACCCCGGCCCAGCGCGAGGCTCTGGAAAAGGCTGCGGCGCGGGTGCGCAGCTATCACGAGAAACAGAAACAGGACTCCTGGAGCTATACCGAGGCCGACGGCACGGTACTGGGCCAGAAAGTCACGCCACTGGACCGTGCCGGCCTCTATGTGCCGGGCGGCAAGGCTTCCTATCCGTCGTCGGTGTTGATGAACGCCATCCCGGCCAAGGTTGCCGGCGTGGCCGAAGTGGTCATGGTCGTGCCGACCCCGCGCGGCGAAATCAATGAACTGGTCCTGGCTGCTGCCTGCATCGCCGGTGTCGATCGGGTATTCACCATCGGCGGCGCCCAGGCCGTTGCGGCGTTGGCCTATGGCACCGAGAGCGTGCCGCAGGTGGACAAGGTGGTCGGTCCGGGCAACATCTACGTGGCCACGGCCAAGCGCCACGTGTTCGGCCAGGTCGGTATCGACATGATCGCCGGACCCTCCGAGATTCTCGTGGTGTGCGACGGTCTGACCGATCCGGACTGGATCGCCATGGACCTGTTCTCCCAGGCCGAACACGATGAAGATGCCCAGGCCATTCTGGTCAGCCCTGATGCCGCCTTCCTCGACAAGGTTGCGGCGAGCATTGCCAAGTTGCTGCCGACCATGGACCGCGCCGAGATCATCAATACCTCGATCAACGGCCGTGGTGCCCTGATCCAGGTGCGTGACATGCAGCAGGCGATGGAAGTGGCCAACCGGATTGCGCCCGAGCACCTGGAGTTGTCGGTCGCCGACCCGCAAGCCTGGCTGCCGCACATTCGCCACGCCGGCGCAATCTTCATGGGGCGTCACACCTCCGAAGCGCTGGGCGACTACTGCGCAGGCCCCAACCACGTCCTGCCGACCTCCGGCACCGCGCGTTTTTCATCGCCGTTGGGGGTTTATGACTTCCAGAAGCGGTCGTCGATCATTTTCTGCTCCGAGCAGGGCGCGTCCGAACTGGGCAAGACCGCTTCGGTGCTGGCGCGTGGCGAATCGCTGAGCGCGCACGCCCGCAGCGCCGAATATCGAATCATTGCCGACGAGAAGGGGGAGTAAGCATGAGCAAGTTCTGGAGCCCTTTCGTCAAGAATCTGGTGCCCTACGTGCCGGGCGAGCAGCCGAAAATGGCCAAATTGGTCAAGCTCAATACCAACGAAAATCCCTACGGTCCTTCGCCCAAGGCCCTGGAGGCCATGCGCGCCGAGCTGAGCGATAACCTGCGCCTGTACCCGGACCCCAACAGCGATCGCCTCAAGCAGGCGGTAGCCGATTACTACGGGGTGAAAACCAGCCAGGTATTCGTCGGCAACGGTTCCGACGAAGTGCTGGCCCACGCTTTCCACGGTTTGTTCCAGCATGGCAAGCCGCTGCTGTTCCCGGATATCAGCTACAGCTTCTATCCGGTTTACTGCGGCTTGTATGGCATTCCCTTCGAGGCTGTGCCGCTCGACGATCAGTTCCAGATCCGCGTCGAGGATTACGCGCGCGCCAATGGCGGGATCATCTTCCCCAACCCGAACGCACCGACCGGTTGCCTGCTGGCGCTGGACGCGATCGAGCAGATTCTCAAGGGCAGCCCCGACACGGTCGTGGTGGTCGATGAGGCCTATATCGATTTCGGCGGGCAGACGGCGATCGGCCTGGTGGATCGCTATCCGAACCTGCTGGTTACCCAAACCTTGTCCAAGTCGCGTTCGCTGGCCGGCTTGCGGGTTGGCCTGGCCGTCGGTCATCCGGACCTGATCGAGGCGCTGGAGCGTATCAAGAACAGCTTCAACTCCTATCCGATCGACCGGATGGCGAACGTAGGCGCGGCGGTGGCATTTGAAGATCGTGCTTACTTCGAGCAGACCTGCAAGGCGGTCATCGATAGTCGAGAAAGTCTGGTTGCAGAACTGAAGCAGCGTGGTTTTGAAGTCCTGCCATCGGCAGCCAACTTCATCTTCGCCCGTCATCCGCAACAGGATGCGGCAGTGCTGGCAGCGCGTTTGCGTGAGCAGGGCGTGATCGTACGGCACTTCAAGCAGGAGCGGATTGCGCAGTTCCTGCGGATCAGCATCGGAACGCCGGAGCAAAACCAGGCGCTGCTGGACGCTCTGTAAGGGTGCTGCGAGCGACCTCCTTGCTCATGTCATGCATGAGCAAGGAGCGCTGTGATATCTATTGCAGCTTTTCTTAGTGAGGCTTTTTCGCTAGGAGTTGCTTCATCGAGACGTTGTCGAAGCGAATTTCGCCGCTGGCGCCGAACAGTTTTACAGTGACACTGTGGGTACTGGGGGATGTTTCAAACACCAACTCCAAGTTTTCCCAAGTAGAGCTTGTGACCGCAGCACTCCTTGAGCCAACTTGAAGACTTCCCCTTCCGCTATAGGTTTGCTTGGCCTTGCAGGTGAGGACATAAGTTGATGAAGGGGAGACCTTTACATCCTGCCAGGCATATCCATTGTTGGATGTCATGCATTCCTGATTATCAAATGAAACGACAGCGCCGGTATTGGGTCTCTCTGCTGTCCAGTGAGCGCCGCCGGGGATTGAAAAATCGCCATTCTTGATCAGCTCCTCAGGTTGTACATCTACGGCTCTTAGCTCTACATCGTCAAAGCGAATCTCGCCATTGGCTCCGAACAGTTTGACAACTACTTTGCGGGCCTCGGGTGGCGTTTCAAAGCTCAGCGCCAGATTTTCCCAGTTATTGCTTGTGACATTGACGAATTTGCTCAGGCCGGTTGAGCTGACTTGAAGGCTGCCCCTCCCGCTGTAGGATTGCTTGGCCCTGCAAGTGAGCAGGTAGGTTGCTGAGGGGACAACTTCGGGATGCTGCCAGGCATTCCCATTGTTGGATGTCATGCATTCCTGATTATCAAACGAAACGACAGCACCGTCATTTGGCCTTTCTGTCCACCAATGAGCACCGTTGGGAGTCGAGAAATCACCATTTTTGATCAGGTTATCCGTCTCGACCGCTTTTCCATTTTTCATTCGTGTTCCTCCTCAATATGAATGCAGCGCAATGCGCAGGCATTTCAGGAGCAACAACTGCCAGCGCCAAAGCACCATATGAGACGTAGATAGGCGTTACTAGCTATCAGATCTGCTAGGTCCGGTGGCGCTGGATGCGGTATTCCGTTGCCGTGCGTGGGAACGAATGGTTGAGGTTGCGTCAGGTTTTCACGCTTTCGAGCAAAGCCTCAACCAGCGCCCGCGCTGACCCGACGCTTTGAATCATCGCAAACGCCAGGGCCTTGTCGTTGAGTTCGAGATGTTCGGCAGCATCCCATCCGGTGGCTTCCGCGCAGTTGAGCAACATGACCGCAGTGACGAGTGCATCTTCGATGGCGATGCCTTTGCGGACGGTGAAGACTGGGCGGTTGTTGCAGTCGAGAGGACCGAAGAGTTTTTCGACGGTATGGGTGATAGTGCGGTCCTGGGGCGGATCGGGGGTGATTTTAACCATGGTTCAGCTCCTGGAGAAATGGAACTGCCACGACCCGCTGTCAAACAGGTTGGGTGGCAGCTGTACGCGGGTTGACAGACCGGTCTCCAGGATCCCGGCGCACCCGAGGGTGCCCCACGCACAGCCGCCATTGCACGAGCTGCGGGCGCAAAAAAAGCGTCTGCTGTTCGAGGGGCGGGACGCTATGCGTCTGGAGATTCGGTCTGTCAAAACCGGCCGCTGAATTGGCAGCGACGGTCAAAGGGTACTGGCATGATGTGTTTGGTGCAACACCATTAGCGGCCGTCTTGAGGGCCTCATCGCTGGCAAGCCAGCTCCCACAGGTTCTGTGCCGAATAGAGATTTTGTGAACGCAGATGTCTATTTTGGGAGCTGGCTTGCCAGCGATCGACCGTGCAGCGGTCGCAGGTTTGAGTTCGCGACAAACAAAAGCCCGCGCGAGCGGGCTTTTGATCAATCCTGAGCAGTAGCCGGCGCAGGCGCCGGAGGCGGGCGCAGGCCCACTTCGGCGGTGAACTTGAGTTCCTTGCCGTTACGCACGACCTCGATGGCGACCTTGTCGTTGGGCTTGGTCCGCGCCACCTGGTTCATCGAGCGGCGGCCATCGCCAGCGGGCTCGCCGTTGATGCTGAGAATCACGTCACCCAATTGCAGGCCGGCCTTCTGCGCCGGGCCGTCGCGAAAGACGCCCGCCACGACGATGCCAGGGCGATTCTGCAGGCCGTAGGACTCCGCCAGCTCCTGCGACAGCGGCTGCACTTCGATCCCCAGCCAGCCGCGTATGACCTGGCCGTGTTCGATGATGGACTTCATCACTTCCAGCGCCAGCTTGATCGGTATGGCAAAGCCGATCCCCTGGGAGCCGCCGGACTTGGAGAAAATCGCAGTGTTGATACCGGTCAGGTTACCGTTGGCATCGACCAGCGCGCCACCGGAGTTGCCGGGGTTGATCGCCGCATCGGTCTGAATGAAGTCTTCGTAGGTATTGAGCCCCAGCTGATTGCGCCCGGTTGCGCTGATAATACCCATGGTCACCGTCTGGCCGACACCGAACGGGTTGCCGATGGCCAGGGCAACGTCACCGATATGAATGTTGTCGGAACGGCCGACGGTGATCGAGGGCAGGTTCTTGAGGTCGATCTTCAGGACCGCCAGATCGGTTTCCGGGTCGCTGCCGATTACCCGTGCCAGCGTTTCGCGACCATCCTTGAGGGCTACCACGATCTGGTCGGCGCCGGAGGTCACGTGGTTGTTGGTCAGCAGGTAGCCTTCCGGGCTCATGATCACGGCTGAACCCAGGCTCGATTCCCAGCGACGCTGCTTGGGCAGGTTGTCGCCGAAGAAACGGCGGAACTGCGGGTCTTCGAACAGTGGATGGCTGGTCTTGTTCACCACCTTGGTGGTGTACAGGTTGGCTACCGCAGGTGCGGCAGTGGTGACGGCATCGGCATAGGAAACCGGTCCCTGCATGGCGCTGGTGGTTTGCGGCGCTTGTTGCAAGTTGACATCCTGGCTGGGCAGGCCGACCCATTGTGGAAATCGCTGGATCACCAACAGGGCGACGAGCAGGCCGGTGAGCAGCGGCCAGCCAAGGTAACGCAGAGCCTTGAACATTGAACGAATCCCGGATTTGGCAGGAGGCCTGAAGACTGTAAGGGAAAAAGAGCGCGCGATCATACTTCGGCAAGGCTCGTGCAGGAATATGCAATTGGCCCTGGCGGCTACGAAATCAGGCAAGTTTTCCCGGAAGTTGCCGTCGGTTTCCCCTATTCCCTGCGACGGCTCATAATGACGGCCATTATAAGAGGGCTTGCGCCGCTCTGAACGGTCTTTCTGGAGTCTTTTTTATGGCAGTCGCATTAAGAACCCTGGTTGAAGAAGCTGACCGCTATTTGAACAGTGCCCGGGTCCAGGACTATTGCCCCAATGGTCTGCAAGTCGAGGGGCGCCCGCAGGTCATGCGTATCGTCAGCGGTGTCACCGCCAGCCAGGCGTTGCTCGACGCCGCCGTCGAAGCCGGCGCCGACCTGGTGCTGGTGCATCACGGTTACTTCTGGAAGGGTGAAGACCCTTGCGTGACCGGCATGAAGCAGCGGCGCCTGAAAACCCTGTTGAGTAACGACATCAGCCTGCTCGCCTATCACCTGCCACTGGATCTGCACCCGGAAGTCGGCAACAACGTGCAATTGGCCCGGCAACTGGACATCACCGTCGAAGGGCCACTGGACCCTGATAACGCGCGCGTGGTTGGCCTGGTCGGCTCTCTGGCCGAACCGACCACTGCCCGTGACTTTGCCCGCCGGGTACGGGAAGTAATGGGGCGCGAGCCGTTGCTGATCGAAGGCAGCGAAATGATTCGCCGCGTCGGCTGGTGCACCGGTGGTGGCCAGGGTTACATCGATCAGGCCATTGCCGCCGGTGTCGACCTGTTCATCAGTGGTGAAGCGTCTGAGCAGACGTTCCACAGTACCCGCGAGAACAACATCAGCTTCATTGCTGCCGGTCACCACGCCACGGAGCGCTACGGCGTGCAGGCGCTGGGCGATTACCTGGCGCGACGCTTTGCCCTGGAGCACTTGTTCATCGATTGTCCCAACCCGATCTGACCGGTAAAACGCCCAGGCATATTCTTATACTGTTTCGATCTAGTTGGCGCGCTCAATAGAATAGGACGCTGTGCTAGAGTGGCCAGCGCGAACACGGCCCGCTGGCCGTCCATAAGATCGATTTTCCGTGAGTAGCCATGGTCGACAAACTGACGCATTTGAAACAGTTGGAGGCGGAGAGCATCCACATCATTCGTGAGGTGGCCGCCGAGTTCGATAACCCGGTGATGCTGTACTCCATCGGCAAGGACTCCGCCGTGATGCTGCACCTGGCGCGCAAGGCGTTCTTCCCGGGCAAGCTGCCGTTTCCGGTGATGCACGTCGACACCCAGTGGAAATTCCAGGAGATGTACAGCTTCCGCGACAAGATGGTCGAGGAGCTGGGCCTGGACCTGATCACTCACGTGAACCCCGAGGGCGTGGCACAAGGGATCAACCCCTTCACCCACGGCAGCGCCAAGCACACCGACATCATGAAGACCGAAGGCCTGAAACAGGCCCTGGACAAGTACGGCTTCGATGCAGCCTTCGGTGGCGCGCGCCGCGACGAAGAGAAATCCCGCGCCAAGGAGCGCGTGTACTCCTTCCGCGACAGCAAGCACCGCTGGGATCCGAAGAACCAGCGTCCGGAGCTGTGGAACGTCTACAACGGCAAGGTCAACAAGGGCGAGTCGATCCGGGTATTCCCGCTGTCGAACTGGACCGAGCTGGACATCTGGCAATACATCTACCTTGAAGGCATCCCGATCGTGCCGCTGTACTTCGCCGCCGAGCGTGATGTCATCGAGAAGAATGGCACCCTGATCATGATCGACGACGAGCGCATCCTCGAGCACCTATCCGACGAGGAAAAGGCTCGTATCGTCAAGAAGAAGGTGCGTTTCCGTACCCTTGGCTGCTACCCGTTGACGGGCGCGGTGGAGTCCGAGGCGACCAGCCTGACGGACATCATTCAGGAAATGCTCCTGACGCGCACTTCCGAGCGCCAGGGCCGGGTCATCGACCACGATGGCGCAGGCTCGATGGAAGACAAGAAACGTCAGGGTTATTTCTAAGTTAGGGTCAACTCATGTCGCACCAATCCGAATTGATTAGCGAGGATATCCTCGCCTACCTGGCCCAGCATGAACGCAAGGAACTGCTGCGCTTTTTGACTTGTGGCAACGTCGACGACGGCAAGAGCACCCTGATCGGGCGCCTGCTGCACGACTCCAAGATGATCTACGAAGACCATCTGGAAGCCATTACCCGCGACTCGAAGAAAGTCGGCACCACCGGTGACGATATCGACCTGGCACTGCTGGTCGATGGCCTGCAGGCCGAGCGCGAGCAAGGCATCACCATCGATGTGGCCTACCGTTACTTCTCCACGGCCAAGCGCAAGTTCATCATTGCCGATACCCCGGGCCACGAGCAGTACACCCGCAACATGGCCACCGGTGCTTCGACCTGTGACCTGGCGATCATCCTGGTCGACGCCCGTTATGGTGTGCAGACCCAGACCCGTCGCCACAGCTTCATCGCGTCCCTGCTGGGCATCAAGCATATCGTCGTCGCCATCAACAAGATGGACCTCAAGGGCTTCGATGAGCAGGTGTTCGAGTCGATCAAGGCCGACTACCTGCAATTTGCCGAAGGCATCAAGCTCAAGCCAAGCAGCCTGCACTTCGTGCCGATGTCTGCGCTCAAGGGCGACAACGTGGTCAACCGCAGCGAGCGTTCGCCGTGGTACACCGGCCAGTCGCTGATGGAAATCCTCGAGACCGTGGAAGTGGCGGGTGATCGCAACTTCACCGACCTGCGTTTCCCGGTGCAGTACGTCAACCGTCCGAACCTGAACTTCCGTGGCTTCGCTGGCACCCTGGCCAGCGGCGTCGTGCACAAGGGCGACGAAGTCGTCGTGCTGCCGTCGGGCAAGAGCAGCCGGGTCAAGTCCATCGTCACCTTCGAAGGTGAACTGGAACAGGCCGGCCCCGGCCAGGCCGTGACCCTGACCATGGAAGACGAGATCGACATCTCCCGTGGCGATCTGTTGGTCCATGCCGACAACGTGCCGCCGGTGACCGATCAGTTCGAAGCCATGCTGGTATGGATGGCCGAAGAACCCATGCTGCCGGGCAAGAAATACGACATCAAGCGCGCCACCAGCTACGTGCCGGGCTCGATCGCCAATATCGTGCACAAGGTCGACGTCAACACCCTGGCCGAAGGCCCGGGCAGCGCCTTGCAGCTCAATGAAATCGGCAAGGTCAAGATCAGCCTGGACGCACCAATCGCCCTGGACGGTTACGACAGCAACCGCACCACCGGTGCGTTCATCGTCATCGACCGCCTGACCAACGGCACCGTCGGCGCCGGCATGATCATCGCCCCGCCGGTGGTCCCACACGGCAGCGTCGGTCACCACGGCAAACTGGCCCACGTGGCCACCGAAGAGCGCGCAGCGCGCTTCGGCCAGCAGCCTGCCACCGTGCTGTTCAGCGGCCTGTCCGGGGCCGGCAAGAGCACCCTGGCCTATGCCGTGGAACGCAAGCTGTTCGACATGGGCCGTGCGGTCTACGTGCTCGACGGCCAGAACCTGCGCCACGACCTGAACAAGGGCCTGCCACAGGACCGCGCCGGACGTACCGAGAACTGGCGCCGTGCCGCCCATGTAGCCCGTCAGTTCAACGAAGCTGGCCTGCTGACCCTGGCCGCCTTCGTCGCCCCAGACTACGAAGGGCGCGAACAGGCCAAGGCGCTGATCGGCAAGGAACGCTTGCTGACCGTGTACGTGCAGGCCTCGCCGCAGGCGTGCCGCGCGCGTGACCCACAAGGGCTGTATGCCGCCGCTGGCGACAACATCCCGGGTGAGTCCTTCCCGTATGACGTGCCGCTGGATGCCGATCTGGTGATCGATACCCAGAGCGTGTCGCTGGAAGAGGGCGTCAAGCAGGTGCTGGATCTGTTGCGGGGGCGTGGCGCGATCTAAGCGCTGGCTCTGGTAATGCAAAAAACCGCCATGGCTTCGGCTATGGCGGTTTTTTTTTGTGTCCAGCGATATATATGGAAGTTTCGGCGATTCACCTTGTTTAAATGAGCTCTCAACAACTCATGAATTCGAGGTGTAAATATGGCTATTACGTATACTCCATTCCTGGCGAGTGGCACGCCAGTGCTTCCACCGAACCAAACCATGTCGCCTGGGCAGTATTTGCTTTCAGGAAATGGGCGCTTTCGGTTGACGTTACAGGGGGATGGCAATCTTGTGCTGAGTGATGGTGCGGCTATTGTCTGGGTTGCGGATGGGTCTCAGATTTATAGCAGAACTGTTTATCAGAAACGCATGCGTGAGCCTTTGCAATTCGTAGTCAGTAATAATGGCTTTCTTTATGATCCAGGAAGGAAGAGGCTCTGGATCGCGGAAGCGACGCAGTCTACTGATAAGTCACTTTAGTATAACAGCTGTATGGTGCTGCAGGATGACGGAAATCTAGTGATATATGACCAGCGCGATGGCAGGCTCGGCTGGGCTCGATTTGGCTTTGTTCCCGGGCGCTTTCCAAAGCCAAAGAAGATTTACCAAGCGTCTTGGACGTGGGATTTTGATATTTGATGAAGGGTTGGGTGGTCATCATGGCTTAATGACTTCAAAAACGGGTCGATTTTGATTGTTGCCTGAGGCGCAGCCTGGAGCATATGGATCCATCCAGCATTTGTAATTATTGTCTGTGCTTTGGCATTTGCTGCATCTGTCCCAAGCGGTGCAGCCCGAGAGAAGAATTATGCTAATTAAAATTGTTGGTTTCATATTGTGCTCCTGAAGTGTCAGGGTAATTTAGATATGACTCGGATGGTCATAAATCACTTGTATCCGATATGTGTGTGGGATACGTCCGATATGTTATTACTACGGGTAGGAAGCAGGCTCTGTTCTGTTGACGATCTGCAGCGAAAATGAAGCAGCAAGCACCATTGAAAAACTGACTTCGCGAAATAAATAAAAAAGCCCGCCATTCGAATGAATGGCGGGCTTTTTTATTGCGAGGCGGGCAGTCGCCTAGCGCTTCAACCCATAATGCTCATCCAGCATCCCCGGCGCGTTCGGTGCCTTGGGGGCGTAGTCGCGCGGTGGCTCCGAATCCCGTGGCGGGGTCAGGCGTTCGCGAGGCGCAGGGCCTGCGTCGGCGTGCAGGGAGGCCAGCAGGCGTTGGCGGGTCACTTCGTCCAGCGCCAGGCGGTTGGCGCCTTCGGCCAGATGGTCCTGGACCTCCTGGTAGCTCTGGGTGAGTTTGGTCACCAGTGCGGCGGTGCTGTTGAAGTGGGTCACCACTTCATTCTGGTAACTGTCGAAACGTTCCTGAATGTCGTCCAGCTGCCGTTGAGTGCTGCTCGGGGCGGCGTTGGGCAGCAGGCGAGCGACCAGGAAACCAATGACGACACCGGCCACCAGGGCGAGGGTCGGCAATAACCAGACCAAGAGCGATAGTTCCACGAGTCCTTCCTCTATAAACGGCTTTGCTTTACGTTAACGGCTCGGACCTGCGCTGTATACCGCGATACGCTCGCAAATATGTCAGACAGAATCATTCAGCTAGACGAGTCGACCCTACCAGAGGTCACGGAGTACCTTCTTGCTTATCCGCGAAACCCCCATATTTATCAACGGGCCGGTAGGCCAACTGGAAGCCCTTTACCTCGATGTGCCAGACGCTCGTGGCATGGCGCTCATCTGCCATCCGAACCCGGTCCAGGGCGGCACCATGCTCAACAAGGTGGTCTCTACGCTACAGCGTACCGCACGCGATGCCGGTTTGATCACCCTGCGTTTCAATTATCGTGGCGTGGGTGCCAGTGCCGGCAGCCATGACATGGGCACCGGCGAGGTCGATGACGCCCAGGCTGCTGCCAAATGGTTGATCGAGCAACACCCCGATCTGCCGTTGACCCTGTTCGGTTTTTCTTTTGGCGGTTTTGTCGCGGCCAGCCTCGGAGGCCGCCTGGAGGCCGCTGGTGCGTCGTTGGCGCATCTGTTCATGGTGGCACCTGCCGTGATGCGCCTGGGCGCCGAAAACCCGTTGCCACAGCGCTGCCCGTTGACGGTGATCCAGCCTGACGTCGATGAGGTCGTCGAGCCGCAGCTGGTTTACGATTGGTCCGACACCCTCGAACGCCCCCATGAGCTGCTGAAAGTGGCAGAATGCGGACACTTTTTCCACGGCAAGCTGACCGACCTCAAGGATCTGGTGCTGCCGCGTCTTTCGAACTGATTGAAGCCTGATAAGCGATTAACCATGACCACTCGTATCCTTACCGGTATCACCACCACCGGCACGCCGCACCTCGGCAACTATGCCGGTGCCATTCGTCCGGCGATCGTCGCCAGTCGCCAGAACGATGTCGATTCGTTCTATTTCCTGGCCGACTACCATGCGCTGATCAAGTGTGACGACCCGTTGCGCATCCAGCGCTCGCGCCTGGAAATCGCTGCGACCTGGCTGGCGGCCGGTCTGGATGTCGATCGTGTGACCTTCTATCGCCAATCCGATATTCCCGAGATCCCCGAGCTGACCTGGTTGCTGACCTGCGTTGCGGCCAAGGGCCTGCTCAATCGCGCCCATGCCTACAAGGCTTCGGTGGACAAGAACGTCGAAACCGGTGAAGACCCGGATGCCGGCATTACCATGGGCTTGTACAGCTACCCGGTACTGATGGCGGCGGACATCCTGATGTTCAACGCGCACAAGGTGCCGGTCGGTCGCGACCAGATCCAGCACGTCGAGATGGCCCGCGACATCGGCCAGCGCTTCAATCATCTGTTCGGCCAGGGCAAGGAATTCTTCGTCATGCCCGAAGCCCTGATCGAGGAAAGCGTGGCAACGCTGCCGGGGCTGGACGGACGCAAGATGTCCAAGAGCTATGACAACACCATTCCGTTGTTCAGCAGCGCCAAGGACATGAAAGACGCGATCTCGCGCATCGTCACCGACTCCCGTGCCCCGGGTGAAGCCAAGGATCCGGACAACTCGCACCTGTTCACCCTGTTCCAGGCCTTCGCCAACCCGGCACAAGCCGCTGAGTTCCGTTCCGAGCTGCTGCAGGGGCTGGGTTGGGGCGAGGCCAAGCAGCGTCTGTTCCAGCTGCTGGACGGCGAGCTGAGCGAGGCTCGCGAGCGTTATCACCAATTCATCGAGCGCCCGGCCGACCTGGAAGACATCCTCCTGGCTGGCGCGCAGAAAGCTCGCAAGCTGGCAACGCCGTTCCTCGAGCAGTTGCGTGAGGCGGTTGGCCTGCGTTCTTTCCGCAGCGAAGTGCAAAGCACTGCCGGCGCCAGGAAGAAGGCCGCGAAAACTGCGCGCTTCGTCAGCTTCCGTGAAGACGACGGCAGTTTCCGTTTCCGCCTGCTGGCGGCCGATGGCGAGCAATTGCTGCTTTCCCGCGGTTTTGCCGACGGCAAGACGGCTGGTGCCGTGACCAAGCAGTTGCAGCAAGGACAGGAGCTTGACGTTCGCAGCGAAGCGGGCAGTTTCAGCCTGTGGCTGGAAGGCGCCTGTGTCGCCGACAGCCCGACGTTCGCCGACGATGCTGCCCGGGATGCCGCGATTGCCGCCTTGCGTGTGGCCCTGCAGCCGCAGGAATGAACCACGGTTAATCGGAAGTCCGATTGCCATATTCCAGGGCCGTCGCTACAGTGTCGGCCCGTTTTTGTTGCCTTGCTAACGAATTATGACGCCCCTAGAACGATACCAAGCAGATCTGAAACGCCCTGAATTCTTCCATGACGCCGCGCAGGAAACCGCCGTGCGCCATCTGCAGCGCCTGTACGACGATCTGGTGGCGGCGCAGCACAACAAGCCGGGCGTGTTCGGCAAGCTGTTCGGCAAGAAGGAACAGGCGCCGGTCAAGGGCTTGTACTTCTGGGGTGGCGTGGGCCGGGGCAAGACCTACCTGGTCGATACCTTCTTCGAGGCCCTGCCGTTCAAGCAGAAGGCGCGTACGCACTTCCACCGCTTCATGAAGCGCGTGCACGAAGAGATGAAAACCCTCAAGGGCGAGAAGAACCCGCTGACGATCATCGCCAAGCGCTTCTCCGATGAGGCGCGGGTCATCTGCTTCGACGAATTCTTCGTTTCCGATATCACCGATGCCATGATTCTCGGTACGTTGATGGAAGAGCTGTTCAAGAACGGCGTGACCCTGGTCGCCACCTCGAACATCGTGCCCGACGGTCTGTACAAGGATGGCCTGCAGCGTGCGCGATTCCTGCCGGCGATCGCCCTGATCAAGCAGAACACGGATATCGTCAACGTCGACAGCGGCGTGGATTACCGCCTGCGCCATCTGGAGCAGGCCGAGCTGTACCACTTCCCGCTCGATGAAGCGGCCCACGAAAGCCTGCGCAAGAGTTTCCGTGCCCTGACGCCGGAATGCACGGCGGCCGTGGAAAACGATGTATTGATCATCGAGAACCGCGAAATCAAGGCGTTGCGCACCTGCGACGACGTGGCCTGGTTCGACTTCCGCGAATTGTGCGACGGCCCGCGCAGCCAGAACGACTACATCGAACTGGGCAAGATTTTCCATGCCGTGCTGCTAGGTGGTGTGGAGCAGATGGGGGTGGCCACCGATGACATCGCCCGGCGCTTCATCAACATGGTCGACGAATTCTATGACCGTAACGTCAAGCTGATCATCTCGGCTGAAGTCGAGCTCAAGGACCTGTACACCGGTGGTCGCTTGAACTTCGAGTTCCAGCGTACGCTCAGCCGGTTGCTGGAGATGCAGTCCCACGAATTCCTTTCGCGGGCGCATAAGCCTTAAGGCTGACCCTCGTTCCCACGCTCCGCGTGGGAATGCATCCCCTGACGCTCCGGCGTTCCCACGCAGAGCGTGGGAACGAGGTGTGTCTCTTGCACCTACGCTTCCACTTCCTGCACAAACTGCTGCCGATACTGGTTTGGTGACAGCTCGGTATGCTGACGAAACAGTCGCGCAAAGAAGCTGGCGTCGTCATAACCCACTTCATAGCTGATTGTCTTGATGCTCTTGCGACTACTCGAGAGCAGGCCCTTGGCTGTTTCAATGCGCAGTCGTTGCAGGTAGTGCAGGGGCTTGTCGCCGGTAGCAGTCTGGAAGCGGCGCATGAAGTTGCGGATGCTCATGCCGTGTTCGCGGGCGACGTCCTCGAAGCGGAACTTGTCGGCGAAATGCACTTCCAGCCATTGCTGGATCTGCAGGATGACCAGGTCCTGGTGCAACTTCTGCCCGCCAAAGCCGATCCGGCCCGGCGCGTAGTTGCGCTGGACTTCATAGAGCGTGTCGCGGGCCACGGCCTGGGCGACATTGGCGCCGCAGAAACGCTCGATCAAGTAGATATACAAGTCGCAGGCCGAGGTCGTGCCGCCGGCGCAATACAGGTTGTCGGCGTCGGTCAGGTGCTTGTCCGGGTTGAGGCTGACATTCGGATAGCGCTCGCCGAACTCACTGAAGAAGCGCCAGTAAGTGGTCGCTTCCTTGCCCTCGAGCAGGCCTGCTTCGGCCAGCCAGAACACGCCACTGGCCTCGCCGCATAGCACCGCGCCCTTGGCGTGTTGCTCGCGCAGCCAGGGCAGGACTTGCGGGTAGCGATTGCACAGGACGTCGAAGTCTTCCCAGAATGCCGGGAGAACGATCACGTCGGTGTCTTCCAGGCCGCCATCCACCGGCAACACGACTTCGCTGAAACTGCAAACCGGTTGGCCATCGGGGCTGACCAGGCGCGTTTCGAAAATCGGCTTCAGGCCAAGGCCCATCTGCTTGCCGTAGCGCAGGCTGGCGAGGTAGAAAAAATCCTTGGCTTGCGTAAGTGTCGAAGCGAACACTTTATCGGTGGCCAGGATACTGACGCGTCGCAAGGACGCGGTGTGCGGGGTAAACATCATTTCTTTATTCTTATATGGGATAGTGGTCAGCAAACGGCTGGATCGTCTTATTTTTTGGCGCTTGTGTCCAGTGTTCCACGTCAGATTCGCGGCATAGTCTCTTTCCAACCTCCATGGATTGCGAAGGTGTCAGCATGATTCCCAGAACGATATTCAGCTCCGAGCACGAATTGTTTCGCGAAAGCGTGCGCAGGTTTCTCGAGAAAGAGGCCGTGCCTTTTCACGCCCAGTGGGAGAAGCAGGGGTACATCGACCGCAGTCTCTGGAGCAAGGCAGGGGAGGCGGGGATGCTCTGTTCGCACCTGCCGGAAGCCTATGGCGGGATGGCTGCCGATTTTCTCTACAGTGCGGTGGTCATTGAGGAAATCGGGCGCCTGGGTTTGACCGGCATCGGATTTTCCCTGCATTCCGATATCGTCGCGCCCTACATCCTTCACTACGGCAGCGAAGCGCTGAAGCTCAAATACCTGCCCAGACTGGTGTCCGGCGAGATGGTCAGTGCCATTGCCATGACCGAGCCGGGAGCGGGGTCAGACCTGCAAGGGGTCAAGACCACGGCGGTGCTGGACGGTGATGAATACGTGATCAATGGCTCCAAGACCTTCATCACCAATGGGTTCCTGGCGGACCTGGTGATAGTTGTGGCCAAGACCGATCCGAAGGCCGGCGCCAAGGGTACCAGCCTGTTTCTGGTGGAGGCCGGCATGCCGGGCTTCGAAAAGGGCAAGCGGCTGGAAAAAGTCGGCATGAAAGCGCAGGACACCTCCGAGTTGTTCTTCCAGGACGTCCGTGTGCCCAGGGAGAACCTGTTGGGGCAGGCCGGGCAGGGGTTTGCCTACCTGATGCAGGAATTGCCCCAGGAGCGCCTGACGGTCGCCATAGGCGGCCTGGCGTCGGCCGAGGCGGCTCTGCAGTGGACCCTGGAGTACACGCGCGACCGCAAGGCTTTCGGCCAGGCCATCGCCGATTTCCAGAACACGCGTTTCAAGCTGGCGGAAATCGCCACCGAGGTGCAAATCGGCCGAGTGTTCGTCGATCGCTGTCTGGAGCTGCATCTGCAAGGCAAGCTCGATGTGCCGACGGCGGCCATGGCCAAGTACTGGGGTACGGACTTGCAATGCAAGGTGCTCGACGAATGCGTGCAGTTGCATGGTGGCTATGGATTCATGTGGGAATACCCGATTGCGCGGGCCTGGGCGGACGCGCGGGTGCAGCGGATTTATGCGGGGACCAATGAGATCATGAAGGAGATTATTGCCAGGTCGTTGTGAGAGGGCGGCCGCGTTGCGGCCGATCGCTGGCAAGTCGAGTCGTCGCACCGCAGCTCCCACAGAGTTCACCGCAATACCCTGTGGGAGCTGGCTTGCCAGCGATTAAGGGCCGAAGGACCTTCAGCAACAATCCCTACGGCGCCGGATTAGGCTGATCCTTGTGAATCGCCTCGATCCCCGCCAGCACTTCCTCCGAAAGCTTCAGCTCGAAGCTCCCCAGATTGCTCTCCAGCTGCTCAAGCGACGTGGCTCCGATGATGTTGCTGGTCACGAACGGCTGCTGGGTGACGAACGCCAGGGCCATCTGTGCCGGGTCCAGTCCATGCTCCCGAGCCAGGGCCACGTAGCGGCTGCAGGCGGCGATCGTTTGTGGGTTGGAGTAGCGGGTAAAGCGGCTGAACAGGGTCAGGCGACCATTGCTTGGGCGGGCGCCATTTTCGTACTTGCCCGAAAGCATGCCGAACGCCAGCGGTGAATAGGCGAGCAAGCCACACTGCTCGCGAATGGAAACCTCGGCCAGGCCGACCTCGAAGCTGCGGTTGAGCAGGTTGTAGGGGTTCTGGATCGACACCGCGCGCGGCCAGCCGCGGCTTTCGGCCAGTTGCAGGAATCTCATGGTGCCCCATGGCGTTTCGTTGGACAGGCCGATGTGACGGATCTTGCCCGCCTTGACCTGTTCGTCGAGTACCTCGAGGGTTTCCTCGAGCGGTGTGAAGCTTTCTTCCTGATGCTGGTAACCCAGCTTGCCGAAGAAATTGGTGCTGCGTTCCGGCCAGTGCAGCTGGTAGAGGTCGATCCAGTCGGTCTGCAAGCGCTTGAGGCTGGCATCCAGGGCCGCAACGATGTGTTCGTGGTTGTGCTTGAGCTGTCCGTCACGGATGTGACTGATACCGTTGCCGGGGCCGGCGACCTTGCTGGCGAGGATCCAGTCCGCGCGATCGCCCTGGGCCTGGAACCAGTTGCCGATATAGCGTTCGGTACTGGCGTAGGTCTCCGGGCGGGGTGGTACCGGGTACATTTCCGCAGTGTCGATGAAATTGATGCCGGCCTTTTTGGCTCGGGCGATCTGGGAAAAGGCCTCATCCTGGCTGTTCTGTTCGCCCCAGGTCATGGTTCCAAGGCACAAGGCGCTGACATTCAGATCGGTGCGGCCCAGCTTGCGATAGTCCATTTGCATCTCCCAAAGGCAAAGGAATCATAAAAGCAGGTTGATATTTTTTCTGCAATCTGGATAATTCGGCACCTCTCTCTGCAGTGGAAGTGATGCGCCGCTTGCCGAAGAATCTTGCCGTATATTGGACGCGCTGACCCGAGCCCCCGATAGCGTCTGTATCCGGCTGCCTTTGACTTGTCAAAGTACGCACTATTCAGTAAGATCTGCCGTCTTAATTTTGCTGGGCGGCCTCTGAGGCTATAAAGAATGAAAACTTTTACTGCTAAACCGGAAACAGTAAAGCGCGACTGGTTCGTCGTTGACGCTGCTGGTCAGACCCTGGGTCGTCTGGCCACTGAGATCGCGAGCCGTCTGCGTGGCAAGCATAAGCCTGAGTACACTCCGCACGTGGATACCGGCGACTACATCGTCGTGATCAATGCTGAGCAGGTTCGTGTCACTGGCGCCAAGACCACTGACAAAATGTACTACTCCCACTCCGGTTTCCCGGGCGGCATCAAGTCGATCAACTTTGAAAAGCTGATCGCCAAGGCCCCTGAGCGCGTGATCGAGACCGCGGTCAAAGGCATGCTGCCTAAGAACCCGCTGGGTCGCGACATGTACCGTAAGCTGAAAGTCTATGCGGGCGCTGCTCACCCTCATACTGCTCAGCAGCCCCAAGAACTGAAGATTTAACGGAATAGTTCATTATGTCGGCGACTCAAAACTACGGCACTGGCCGTCGTAAGACTGCAACCGCACGCGTTTTCCTGCGTCCGGGTACTGGCAACATCTCCATCAACAACCGTTCTCTGGACGTGTTCTTCGGCCGCGAAACTGCCCGCATGGTAGTTCGTCAGCCGCTGGAACTGACCGAAACCGTTGAAAAGTTCGACATCTACGTCACCGTTATCGGTGGTGGTGTCAGCGGTCAAGCCGGTGCAATCCGCCACGGTATCACCCGCGCTCTGATGCAATACGACGAGACTCTGCGCAGCGCTCTGCGTAAAGCAGGCTACGTCACTCGTGACGCTCGTGAAGTAGAACGTAAGAAAGTGGGTCTGCGTAAAGCGCGTAAGCGTCCGCAATACTCCAAGCGTTAATTCGCTTTTGCGTTCAAAAAAGCCCAGTTCCTTTTATGGAACTGGGCTTTTTTTATGCCTGATGAACTAGAGTGTGTATTTGGTGTGACAACTTGCCGCATAGACGCAAGTCAAGGGCTACAAGGGATGCAGCCTTTTGCCATAGGTAATTACCTTGTCAGAAAAGGGGCTTTTCTTTACCATGCGGCAAATTTTTACGCAGTTCAGAATTTACTTAGTAGACGCCTGATCAAACAGGCCACAAAGCTGATGGGAGAGGACTGAATGAGCAATGACGGCGTGAATGCAGGCCGGCGTCGCTTCCTTGTAGCCGCCACGTCCGTGGTGGGTGCTGCAGGAGCGGTGGGGGCTGCGGTCCCGTTCGTGGGGTCATGGTTTCCCAGTGCCAAGGCGAAAGCCGCTGGTGCCGCGGTGAAAGTGAATATCAGCAAGATTGAACCGGGCCAGCAAATGATTGCTGAATGGCGCGGTCAACCGGTATTCATCGTCCGCCGTACAGAGGAGATCCTGTCCAATCTGAAAAAGATTGAGGGCCAGTTGTCTGACCCGGACTCCAAGAATTCGGTTCAACCAACCTACGTCGACCCGGAAGTGCGTTCGATCAAGCCGGAAATCCTGCTGCTGATCGGTATCTGCACTCACCTGGGCTGCTCTCCGACCTTCCGTCCCGAAGTGGCGCCTGCGGATCTGGGCAAAGACTGGGTCGGCGGTTATTTCTGCCCCTGCCACGGTTCCCACTACGATCTGGCTGGCCGCGTCTACAAGTCGCAACCTGCGCCTTTGAACCTGCCAGTACCCCCGCATTCCTATGAGTCGGATGACATCATTGTCGTCGGCGTCGATACGGAGAAAGCGTGATGAGCAAGTTCATGGATTGGGTCGATGCGCGCTTTCCCGCAACCAAAATGTGGGAAGACCATCTCAGCAAGTATTACGCCCCGAAGAACTTCAACTTCTTCTATTTCTTTGGCTCCCTGGCCTTGTTGGTGCTGGTCAACCAGATCGTCACCGGCGTATGGCTGACCATGAGCTACACCCCTTCGGCGGAAGAGGCGTTTGCCTCCGTCGAATACATCATGCGTGACGTCGAGTACGGCTGGATCCTGCGTTACCTGCACTCCACCGGCGCTTCGGCGTTCTTCATCGTGGTTTACCTGCACATGTTCCGTGGCCTGCTCTACGGTTCGTACCAGAAGCCGCGCGAGCTGGTCTGGGTGTTTGGCATGCTGATCTACCTGGCCCTGATGGCTGAAGCCTTCATGGGTTACCTGCTGCCGTGGGGTCAGATGTCGTACTGGGGTGCCCAGGTGATCATCTCGCTGTTCGGTGCCATTCCGGTCATCGGCGGTGACCTGACCCAGTGGATCCGTGGTGACTACCTGATTTCCGGGATCACCCTGAATCGCTTCTTCGCACTGCACGTGGTTGCCCTGCCGATCGTGATCCTGGGCCTGGTTGTCCTGCACATCCTGGCGCTGCACGAAGTGGGTTCGAACAACCCGCAAGGCGTGGACATCAAGAAGTTCAAGGATGAGAACGGCGTACCGCTCGACGGCATCGCGTTCCACCCTTACTACACCGTCAAGGACATCGTCGGCGTCGTCGTGTTCCTGTTCGTGTTCTGCGCAGTCGTGTTCTTCTTTCCGGAGATGGGCGGCTATTTCCTCGAGAAGCCGAACTTCGAAGTGGCAAACGCCTTCAAGACCCCTGAGCACATTGCTCCGGTCTGGTACTTCACCCCGTTCTACGCCATCTTGCGTGCCGTTCCGGACAAGCTCCTGGGTGTAATCGCCATGGGTGCTGCGATCGCCGTCCTGTTCGTGTTGCCATGGCTGGACCGCAGTCCGGTCAAGTCCATGCGCTACAAGGGCTGGATGAGCAAGATCTGGCTGGTGGTGTTCTGCATCTGCTTCGTGATCCTGGGCGTGTTGGGTGTCCTGGCGCCGACTCCGGGTCGTACGTTGCTGTCGCAGGTATGTACCTTCCTGTACTTCGCCTACTTCATTCTGATGCCTTTCTACACCAGGCTCGAGAAGACCAAACCGGTTCCGGAAAGGGTGACTGGCTGATGAAAAAACTATTTGCGGTATTGATTCTTGCAGTGATGCCAGCCCTGACCTTCGCGGCCGAGCATGGCGTTGAACTGGACAAGGTCGACATCGACCTTACTGACAAGGCTGCCCTGCAAGACGGTGCACGCACCTTTGCGAACTACTGCATGGGCTGCCACAGTGCCAAGTTCCAGCGTTACGAGCGCGTGGCCGATGACCTGAGCATCCCGCACGAGCTGATGCTGGAAAAACTGGTGTTCACCGGCGCCAAGATCGGCGACCACATGAGCATCGGCATGCAACCGGCGGATGCCAAGACCTGGTTCGGCGCTGCACCGCCCGACCTGACCCTGGTGGCCCGGGTTCGCGGTACTGACTGGCTGTACACCTACCTGCGTTCGTTCTACGAAGATCCGGCTCGCCCTTGGGGTGTGAACAACAAGGTATTCCCGAACGTGGGTATGCCGAACGTTCTGGCGGGACTGCAGGGTCGTCAGGTCGTAGGTTGCAAGCAGGTTCAGACAGTGGCCGAGGGCAAGAAGCAGTTCGACCCGTTGACCGGTACGCCGCTGACCCACGAAGCCTGTGATCAGCTGACCATCGTGCCGAAATCCGGTACCCTGAACGCAGAGCAGTTCGACGAGAAGGTCAAGAACCTGGTGACCTTCCTGGCCTACTCGGCCAACCCGGTCAAGCTGCAGAGCCATCGCATCGGTACCTATGTGCTGCTGTACCTGGCGTTCTTCTTCGTATTCGCCTATCTGCTGAAACGCGAATACTGGAAAGACGTGCATTGATCACGTTGTAGGTTTTGCTGTTGATTGCGCGCCCTGAGGCGTCTCTGAAGTAGCGGATGTGGAGCAGGCAAGGTAATCGATCCGGAGCGATCCGGGTCGATGTCCCTGGAGGTCTGTTCAGGCATACTTGTTACAGAGACGTTCCCAGGGCGCGTTTGTATTTGTATCTTTGATAATTTCAACACGCGAGGAGGACCGCCATGGGCGTGACCAACCGGTTGGCCTGTTACTCCGACCCCGCCGACCACTATTCTCATCGGGTGCGCATCGTTCTCGCCGAGAAGGGTGTCAGCGCCGAGATCATTAACGTTGAGGCAGGTCGTCATCCGCCTAAACTGATCGAAGTGAATCCTTATGGCAGTGTGCCGACGCTGGTCGATCGTGACCTGGCGTTGTATGAGTCCACGGTGGTGATGGAATACCTGGATGAGCGTTATCCGCATCCGCCGCTACTGCCCGTCTATCCCGTGGCGCGCGCCAACAGTCGCCTGCTGATCCATCGCATTCAGCGCGACTGGTGCGGCCTGGTCGATCTGATTCTCGACCCGCGCAGCAAGGAAGCGGCCCGCGTGCAAGCGCGCAAGGAGTTGCGTGAAAGTCTCACGGGCGTGTCGCCGTTGTTCGCCGACAAGCCTTATTTTCTGAGTGAGGAGCAAAGCCTGGTCGATTGTTGTCTATTGCCAATACTTTGGCGATTGCCGATTCTGGGTATCGAATTGCCGCGGCCAGCCAAGCCGTTGCTCGACTATATGGAGCGTCAGTTTGCGCGGGAGGCCTTCCAGGCCAGTCTCTCCGCCGCTGAACGTGAAATGCGCTAGGTTGTAAGGAGCTGTAGATGAATTCCAGTCGTCCCTATTTGGTGCGCGCACTCTACGAATGGATCGTGGACAACGATTGCACCCCGCATATGCTGGTCAATGCCGAATACCCGGCGGTACAGATTCCGCAGGGTTTTGCCAGTGATGGCCAGATCGTCCTGAACATTTCGCCCAGCGCCGTCCGTCATCTGCATATGGATAATGAAGCGGTGAGCTTCGAAGGTCGCTTTGGTGGTGTGGCGCATACCTTGTACGTGCCTACAGGTGCGATCCTGGGTATTTATGCCCGGGAGAATGGTCAGGGTATGGTCTTTGACCTGGAACCCCCTGTAGTCGACGATGACGAGGGCGAAGAGGACTTCGGCTCGGGGTCTGAGCCGGATGACGATGGTCCGCCGTCAGGTGGGCAGCCACCGCGTCCAAGTGGTCGGCCAAGTCTGAAAGTGGTTAAGTAACAAAAAAAAGGCGATCACGGACCTCTTAACAGCACAAAACTATACTAATTCTCTATGAGTGAGTGAGTGCGTGGCCTCTGGCCGAATCTGATTTTTGGTACATGTACTATTGGTTGTACTACTCCCAGCTCCCAGCCGGCGTGAGCCGCTGGGGTTTTTTATTTTCCGGCAATTAACATCTCGCCGAGCCCAACCTCCCGACCAAATGCCTTCACCGCCACTGATGGCCTACATATGGCCGTACTGGTGGATGAGGACGGCTCTCCTCCCTTCCTACCCAATGTCTATCACCGAGGAATAGACGACGTTAGAAATGTTGCTTCAATCATTAGAGAGATGCTCGGCTGAATAAGTAAGCCGGGCCTCGAGGCCCGAAGGAGCGATAGCAAAAATAAGCTTGGCTCCCGCTTTTCGATGGAGCCCTTGGTGTATCTCAAACAAGCACTCCTCTCTCCAGTCGACCGATAAGGTCAAGGACAGCATTCGTCTCCACCCTCGTCCTCAACATGTCCTGCGGACGCCTTGAACCAAGCCCTCGAGCCGGCGAGTTCATCCATTCCGTCGCAGCAGCGAAGTCGTCTTCAAACAGGGAAAGGGCTCCCTCATAGAGAGCTATCAATGCAACCAAGCGGTCGCTTTCGACGGTGTTGAAACGTCCTGCTTTCGCCCTACGTGCCAAAATTGTGGACGATACGCCAATCACCGTAGATACGACGTCTCGCTCCATCCGCAGAAGGGTCGCTATCTGATTGAGGTGCTCGAATGGTAGGCCTAAGTGTATGAGGTCATAAAGCCTTGTGCCGCGCGAAGGCAATCCTAAGGTTACCCAAATGTTCCCAGAGATTGATGGGCTAGGTTGGTACTCCGCTACTGACGACAGCACTTTCACCTCCATCTGAAAAACCTAAGGCTAAGCCGGGCCAGTGGGCCCGAACTAGCGACATCTGCATTACCCGCTGTGGAGGTCTATCAGGCACGGGAAGACGTGATATGGATGGGTAACGAAATCATCCTGGTCTCTGAGCCTTCGTGACTCCCACGAAATGGTATGCGCCGTGCTACCACTTTTAAAATCTATACTTGGCGCATGACAAGCGCTTCAAGCACAGATAGTGTCAGTGCCGTGAATGAAGCAATGCCCTATTACAGATATTCGCGCAGATGACCATTAAGCATTGCCTCCTCCCGGCCCCCGATTCGATTCCTCCGCTGATTCTGGCGAGTACAGATGCGCTGGTGGCGAAGACAGCATTTCTCGCCGGCATGGTCGCACCCGAAACCGCTGCGTGCTTGAGCAGACTGCTGATGGCCTCTGACGCTGGTTACTCAAGAATCATCGACGGGCACCACACTGTGCCGGAGGTGCTGAAAGATTCACGTAACTTTGAGAGCCAGCAATCCACACGAGGCTCCATCACAGAGCTTCGTCGACGTATCGTTGCAGCGTTAGACCACCACCATCGCCTTCTGCAAGTTCAACCACCTCCCGATGGGGATGGGGTTGTGGCTAGGAGGATCGTGCGTTTGCATTTCGCTCAACTCGGTTTGCATCCGCAACTGTGGTCGCTTGCTCGCGGCTTGGCCCGTAGACACGAGGAATATCACGCTGCCTTCGCCATGACTGATCGCACCCGAGAGAGGGAATTCGATCATGGTATCCAGCTGTCAGGAAAAACCTCTCTCACCTTCATTGAGTTCATGCTTGATGTCTGCCATGAAGAAGTGGATTACATGACAGCTGCTATGACTCGTCACAAGCTTCGTGAAGCGGTCTTGCATGCGCTCAGAACAAACTCGCGGTTACAAAAAACGGGAGTCAGGCCAGAAGCTGCGCCAGCTTTCCTCGCGCTTCTGATCCAAGGCGCGCTACCTCGCGCTGAGTTCGAGGTCTTTACCGGACTTCAGCCTGAAGAAGCACACGATCAGGTCGCTAGGTTGATCAACATTGGCCTGGTGGTAAGCCCGTCATCTAACGCCTGTACGCTGGAGGTAGGCATACCAGTCTGGTTTGCGGAAAATATCCTTCCGGATCTGCACCAACGCTTGATACGCAGCCACATCCATAATCGATCTCTTTAACACAGGCAAAAAAAAGCCCCAATTAAGGGGCTTCGGCTTGACCGTGGGAGACCGGCATGGCGTTCCAATACAGATAGAAGGCATCCCAATCGAGTTAGTATTATGACCAATCGGGCTCTGGCTCTGTACCCAAATGAATGGACATAACCAGCGCACGCCGGTAGTGCAAAGGAGTGGCGTTTAACTCTAGGGACAGGAGTCGGTCGGCAGCACCAATCAGGACGCCCACCCTCTCGCGGGGAACCGCTATATACGCAGTCAAACGTGTCCCGCTTGCTGTCATTGAGCCTATTCCTTTTGGGGGGACTATATCTTGCGTCAATCGGGGATCTGTGTAGAGCTGGCACTCGACCTCAGGGTATTTGAAACCCTCTGGATAGAGCACTTCGCCCTTCAGCGTCAGGATCATATGTTCATGATAATGACCTTCATCAGTCCTCGAGTTATTGGGCAGGGCTAGACTGAACGACCACGTAAAATCCCACCCGGACAGCTTAATTTGATACAGGGCCCGTTGCGTTTCGAGACTTGGGCGGCCTCGTCGAGCTTTGGATTTCTGCTGGGCTGCATGGGGCATAGCGACCTCCACCTAACAGAAGGTCAGCAATGTAGACAGGGTCGCAGCTGACCTCAAAACCTACGATTATGGTAGCGAGGGTAGAAGCTCTGCTCTCAACTCTTGAAGGAGCAAGCGGATACCTTACGATGGTTGCGCCAGATCCCCCACATCACGACAATGCTAGATCTCACCGAGCGCGCGGAAGGCAGCATGAAGCAGCAGGATCAACTGGGGCATGGGCTACCTAGGTCACTAGAGCAACGCACTCATGGGTTTTATGACGTCTGCATGCACGTCGCAGAGCGGCGTTTTGCTCTTTGCCACACTCAACAACCCAGTATTGCAGCCAACCCTCAATCGACACGCAGCCTTTACAGACCATTCGCGCCACCGATTAGGCGCAATACCTGGTCACTTTGGTCACCTCATTCTCACCCCTTTTGCTAAGGCAGTAAGTCACTCCCATGGCCATCAAAAAATCAGAACTTTATTCCTCCCTGTGGAAGTCCTGCGACGAATTGCGTGGCGGCATGGATGCTTCGCAGTACAAAGATTACGTCCTAGTGCTGTTGTTCGTGAAGTACGTATCCGACAAGTACGCCGGCAACCACAGCGCCATGCTTGAGGTGCCGGTCGGCGGTGGTTTTGCCGATATGATCGCACTCAAAGGCGACAAGGAGATTGGCGACAAGCTCAACATCATCATTCGTACCCTTGCCGAGGCCAACGGCCTGACCGGCGTGATTGATGTGGCCGACTTCAACGATGCCGAGAAGCTTGGCAAAGGCAAAGAGATGGTGGATCGACTGTCCAACCTGGTCAGCATTTTCGATTCACCCGGCCTCAATTTCAAAGGTAACCGCGCCCAGGGTGATGACATCCTCGGCGATGCTTACGAATACCTGATGCGCCACTTCGCCACCGAGTCGGGCAAGAGCAAGGGGCAGTTCTACACCCCGGCAGAAGTCTCGCGGATTATGGCTAAGGTCATCGGCATAAGCGCCGCCACCGATAGCACCCAGACTATTTATGACCCGGCCTGTGGCTCTGGCTCGCTGTTGTTGAAAGCCCATGACGAGGCCAAGCACGCCACCAATCTCGACCTGAGCATCTACGGCCAGGAAATGGACAACGCCACCAGCGCCTTGGCCAAGATGAACATGATTTTGCACAGCTGCGAGACGGCTACTATCTGGAAGGACAACAGCCTCTCTGCGCCTTACTTCACCGAGGCCCACGGCCCGTTCAAAGGCAAGCTCAAGCGTTTTGACTTCGTCGTCGCCAACCCACCGTTCTCAACCAAAGCCTGGAGCAACGGCTTCAATCCGGGTGAAGATGAGTTTGAGCGCTTCGGCTTTGGTATTCCGCCCGAGAAGAATGGTGACTACGCCTTCTTGCTGCACATCCTTACCTCACTCAAGCACTCCGGCAAAGGCGCGGTGATTCTGCCCCACGGCGTACTGTTCCGTGGCGGTGCCGAGGGCGCTATTCGCCAGCGCATCCTGGAACAGGGCTTTATCAAGGGCATCATCGGCCTACCGGCCAACCTGTTTTACGGCACCGGCATCCCGGCCTGCATCATCGTGCTGGATAAAGAACACGCCCACAGCCGCAAAGGCATCTTTATGCTCGATGCCAGCAAAGGCTTCATTAAAGATGGCAATAAAAATCGCCTGCGCGAGCAAGACATTCACAAAATCGTCGACACCTTTACGCAGCAGCACGAGGTAGCCAAATACGCTCGCTTGGTGCCACTGGCCGAGATTGCTGACAACGACTACAACCTCAATATCCCGCGCTACATCGACGCCAGCGCTGCCGAAGACTTGCAAGACATCGCAGGACATCTGCAAGGAGGCATTCCCAACCGCGACATCGATGCGTTGGCCGCCTATTGGCAGGTTATCCCAGCGGTACGCGCCAGCCTGTTTGCCTCTGCACGAGCCGGCTACAGCCAGCTGCAAGTGGCCATTGGCGAGATCAAACCGACCATCTTTGCCCACTCAGAATTCACCACTTTCAACCAGACCATCACCGAGTTGTTCGAAGGCTGGAAAACCCGCAATCGTCCGCATCTGTACGCCATCTCGATTGGTGACAAACCCAAGGCTTTGATCGACAGCCTGGCCGAAGACCTACTCGCCAGCTTTGCCCAAGCCCCGTTGCTGGATACCTACGACGTGTACCAGCACCTGCTCGATTACTGGGCCACAGCTATGCAGGACGATATGTATCAGCTGGTCAGCGACGGCTGGCAGGCGCTAATTATTGATGGCCCCAACCAAGGCCAACCGAACACAGATTTGCTGCCACCCGAGCTGCTGATCAAGCACTACTTCGCCGCTGAGGCCGCTGCTATCGAGCAGCTGGAAGCAGCCCGTGACGCTTTTAGCCGCCAGCTGGAAGAACTAGACGAAGAGCAAGGTGGCGAAGACGGGCTGTTAGCCGAGGGCAAAACCGATAAAGGCAAACTCACGGCCAAAAGCGTGAAAGACCGCATCAAGGCGATTAAAAACGACCTGGCCGCCGCCGATGAACGCACCGCCCTTGAGCACTACCTCGCGGTACTGGAGCAAGAATCCGTCGCTGGTAAAATGATCAAAGATGCGCAAAAGGCCCTCGATTTGAAAGTCGCCAAGCAATATGCCCTGCTCAGTGAAGCGGATATTCAAACCCTGGTGATTGAAGACAAATGGCTGGCGACCTTGGCCGTGGATGTACAGACCGAACTGGATCGTGTGTCCCAGGCCTTGACCTCGCGCATCCGCCAACTTGCCGAACGCTACGCCACGCCGTTGCCGCAACTGACTGTTGAGGTCGAGGCTCTGGCCGCAAGGGTGAGCGAGCATCTGGCCAAGATGGGGTATGCGTTATGAACGCGCAGGTTAGGCCAGGGTACAAACTGACGGATATTGGTGTTTTTCCAATCGAGTGGAGTGTTAAAAAGCTTGGTGAAATAACAATACTTATGACTAATGGGTTTGTAGGTACGGCAACAAGCGCTTACGTTAAAAGCGATGATGGAATCCTTTACGTGCAAGGATTCAATGTTGAACCGAACTCGTTTAATTTTCGAGGAATCAAGCGGGTCTCAGCTACGTTTCATACCCAGAATCAAAAATCATGTTTGCGTACTGGCGATCTACTGACAATCCAAACAGGTGATATTGGCACAACAACACTTGTCCCTCCCTCTTTGGCTGGTGCGAATTGCCATGCCCTAGTCATATCTAGACTTGACTTGAGGCATTCCTCACCGGAATTTTATTGTCAATATTTCAATTCTGACGAAGGTCGTGCTGCTTTCAAAGTTATCGAAACTGGCACAACAATGAAACATCTGAATGTTGGCGACATGGTGCGTCTTTTGGTGCCATCTCCCCCGTTAGATGAGCAGCAAGCAATAGCCACTGCCTTATTTGATATGGACTACCTGATCAGCGGCCTAGATCAACTGATCGCCAAAAAGCGCGACATCAAACAAGCAGCCATGCAACAACTCCTCACCGGCCAACAACGCCTGCCGGGGTTTAATGGGGAGTGGTGCATCGCGACCCTTGGCGAGATATGTACGTTTGAAAATGGTGATAGAGGCAGAGACTATCCTTCCCCCAACTCATTCGTCACAAGCGGAGTTCCATTTATTAATGCGGGGCATATCGCTAACGGAAAAATTGATTTAAGCGAAATGAACTATATCACGCCAGAAAGCTTTAAGCGACTTGGCAGCGGCAAGATTCGTAGAGGAGACATATTATTCTGTCTTAGGGGCTCAATAGGAAAGTTTGGCATCGTAGGCGATTTTCTTGCCGATGGTGCTATTGCAAGCTCCCTAGTGATTATTCGGCCTAAAGCTTCCTCGATCAATCTTGAATATCTTGGCTGTTACTTTAGTTCAGAGTTGTGCTCGCGAATGATCGACACATGGTCTGGGGGCGCTGCACAGCCAAATCTTGGCGCAAGAGACTTGGCTAAATTTTCCATTCCGTTACCTGCTCAACAATCTGAGCAAACCGCTATCGCCACCATCCTCTCTGATATGGAAAGCGAACTTACCACCCTCGAAACACGCCGCGACAAAGCCCGACAACTCAAGCAAGGCATGATGCAGGAGCTCCTAACCGGCAGGATTCGGTTATTACAACGCACACAGGAGGCAGATTAATGTTGATCCCGGTTGGCCAGATCGAACGTAAGACCCAAGACCGAGTAGTGGCGCTGTTCCAGGACACTCTCGACTATGAGTATCTGGGCGACTGGGCGGATCGCGCCGGCAACGCCAACATTGAGCAAGAACTGCTGCGTAGCTGGCTAACCAAGCAGGGTGTAGACGCTACGCTGATCACCCGCGCCTTATTCGAGCTGACCAAGGTGGCCGCCGATGCCAGCAAAAGTCTATATGACCGCAACAAGATGGTATATGAGCTGCTGCGCTACGGCGTGCGGGTAAAGCCTGAAGTGGGCGAGAATACCCAAACGGTTTGGTTAATCGACTGGAAAAACGCCGAGAACAATCACTTCGCACTGGCCGAGGAAGTAACAGTTATGGGCGCAGGCGCCAAGGCCAGCACCAAACGCCCGGATATTGTGCTTTACATCAACGGGATCGCCTTAGCTGTGCTGGAGTTGAAACGCTCCCGAACGGCAGTCAATCAAGGCATTCGTCAGAACCTGGATAACCAGAAACCTGAGTTCATCCAGCCATTCTTTTCCACCATGCAGTTGGTGATGGCGGGCAACGATACTCAGGGCATGCGCTACGGCACCATCCAGACTGGTGAGAAGTATTTTCTGACTTGGAAGGAAGACAGCCCAGTCGAGAATCTGCTTGATCGCCACCTGCAACAGGTGTGCAGCAAGCGCCGCTTGCTGGAGCTGATGCATGACTATGTGGTGTACGACAGCGGGGTGAAAAAGCTCTGCCGACAGAATCAGTATTTCGGTGTGCGTGCCGCGCAGGATCACTTACGCCGCCGTGAGGGCGGGATCATCTGGCACACGCAAGGTAGTGGCAAGTCACTGACCATGGTCTGGTTGGCCAAGTGGATTCGTGAAAACATCCAGGACTCTCGGGTACTGATCATCACCGACCGTACCGAACTGGATGAACAGATCGAGAAGGTCTTTACCGGGGTCAATGAGCAAATTTACCGCAGCCAGAGCGGCGCTGACCTGATTACTAAGCTGAACCAGCCGGCGCCCTGGCTGTTGTGTTCGTTGGTGCATAAGTTCGGCAGCCGCGAAGGAGACGATTCGGATAACCCGGATATCAAAGGTTTCCTTGAGGAGCTGCGTAAGAACTTACCGGCTGATTTTCGCGCCAAGGGCGATATCTATGTGTTCGTCGATGAGTGCCACCGCACCCAGTCCGGCGAACTGCACAAGGCCATGAAGGCTATTCTGCCCAATGCACTGTTTGTCGGCTTCACTGGCACACCGCTGCTCAAGGCGGACAAGCAAAAGAGCATCGAGGTGTTTGGAGGCTACATCCACACCTACAAGTTTGATGAGGCCGTTAAAGATGGCGTGGTGCTGGACTTGCGCTACGAAGCCCGCGACATCGACCAGAACATCACCTCGCAGAAAAAGATCGATCAGTGGTTTGAGGCCAAAACCAAGGGTCTGAATGACTTGGCAAAGGCCCAGCTGAAGCAGCGCTGGGGTAGCATGCAAAAAGTGCTGTCGAGCCAGTCACGTCTGGAAAAAATTGTCGCCGACATCATGCTCGACTTAGCCACCCGTGACCGCCTGGCCAATGGCCGGGGCAACGCCATGCTGGTAACCAGCAGCATCTTCGAGGCCTGCAAATGCTACGAACTATTCGCCAAGGCCGGTATGGCCGATACCTGCGCCATAGTCACCAGCTACAAGCCATCGCCAGCCGACATTAAGGGCGAGGCTACCGGCGAAGGGCTGACCGAGAAACTGCGTAAATACAACATCTACAACCAGATGCTGAATGGCAAAGACCCGGAAGTATTCGAGACGGATGTCAAGAAGAAGTTCATCAAGGAACCAGGCCAGATGCGCCTGCTCATTGTGGTCGATAAGCTGCTGACTGGCTTTGATGCGCCTTCAGCCACCTACCTGTACATCGACAAACAGATGCGCGACCACGGCCTGTTTCAGGCCATCTGCCGGGTCAACCGCCTCGATGGTGAAGACAAGCAATACGGCTATATCGTCGACTACAAAGATTTGTTCAAACAGCTAGAAAACTCCATCGACGACTACACCAGCAACGCGCTGGATGGCTTCGATAAAGCCGATGTCGCCGGCCTGCTGGAAGATCGTCTCAGTAACGCCCGCGATGACCTTGAGGATGCGCGGGAGACCATCAAGGCGCTGTGCGAGCCAGTTGATCGGCCGCGAGATACGCCGGCTTATCTGCGCTATTTCTGCGGATCTGAATCGGGCAATGCCGAACAGCTAAAGGCCAACGAGCCGCGCCGGCTAAACCTGTACAAGATGACCTCTGCCTTGATTCGCTGCTTTGCCAGCATGGCCAACGAGTTGGAAGAGGCAGGCTACAGCGCCAAGCAAATTGCCGAGATCAAAGACGAAGTCGATCACTACAACAAAGTGCGTGACGAGGTGAAGGTTGCAAGCGGCGACTATATCGACCTCAAGGCCTATGAGCCTGACATGCGCTTTTTGATCGACACCTACATCCGTGCTGAAGAGAGCGAAAAAATCTCGGCGTTCGATGATATGTCGCTGATTCAGCTTATCGTCGAGCGCGGCGCTGATGCGGTAGAAGCGTTGCCCAAGGGCATTCGTGGCAGCCAGGAGGCTGTGGCAGAAACCATTGAGAACAACGTGCGCAAGCTGATCATCGATGAGTCGCCGATCAATCCGAAGTATTACGAGACCATGTCGTCCTTGCTGGATGCCTTGATCGCCAAGCGCAAAGAAGACGCCATCAGCTATCAAGAGTATTTGCAGGAGGTTGTTGAACTGGCCAAACAAGTCAAGAACCCCAGCAGTACAAATAGCTATCCACCGACCATGAACACCGGGGCACGCCAGGCGCTGTATGACAATCTGGATAAAAACGCTGGATTGGCACTGGCAGTCGATAATGCAGTATTGGCCAGCCGTCAGGATGATTGGCGCAACAACGCTTTCAAGGTACGCAAGGTGCGCCTAGCGCTTAAAGAGGTGCTTGATGCAGCCGGCCACGATGCGGCAGAACTTGCCGGCGAGTACCACTCAGGCTCTGCCCAAAAGGCCTTGGATAAATTGCTAGAACTGGTAACGAGCCAACGTGACTACTGACAACCACAACATCACGGTCAGCGGCCTGAGTGTTGAAGTGGTGCGCAAGAACATCAAAAACCTGCACCTGGGCGTTTATCCGCCCTTGGGTCGGGTGCGCGTGGCGGCGCCATTGGCCGTCAGCGACGATGCTGTGCGCTTGGCGGTGGTTGGCAAACTCGGCTGGATCAAACGCCAGCGCGCCAAGTTTCAAGCCCAGCCACGACAATCCCAGCGGCGCATGGTCAGCGGCGAGAGCCATTACTTTATGGGCCAGCGTTATCGTCTACGTGTAGTCGAAGGCAGCACACCTATGAGGGTCGCGCTGAGGGGCAAGGCCTCGCTAGATCTGTTTGTGCGCCCGGAAACCAGTACGGAGCGACGCGAAGAACTGCTGCAAGCCTTCTACCGTGCCGAGCTGAAAAATCTAATCCCCACGCTGTTAGATAAATGGCAGCCGATCTTGGGGGTTGAGGCGAACGCTTGGGGCATCAAGAAGATGAAAACCAAGTGGGGCACCTGCAACATCGCCGCCCGCCGCGTCTGGCTCAACCTGGAACTGGCCAAAAAGCCGATCCAGTGCCTGGAATACATTCTCGTTCACGAACTGCTGCACCTAATCGAACGCCACCACAACGACCGCTTTCGCGGCCTGATGGATCAGCACTTGCCGCAATGGCGGGCGTATCGCGATGAGTTGAATAGGTCGTTGTTGGCTGAAGAATGCTGGGATTATTAAAATCTACCTGCCTTTCCGCCCACCTGAACCTAACACTGCAGCTCTTAACTTAGTCAGGCCTGGTGAGGTGACTAACCGTATATTTCAAATAGTGCATCGTACTATAAGTAACCAGGAATACCTTCACTACGAATGTTGTTAGGTCGTAACGTAAGGCTATTTTTTGTTTCGTGGACAAAACTCCTTTGTATAGCTAGCTTGGATGCCACGATTGATTGGTCAAGGAGGATACGAGTGAAATCTTTTAGCCATGGTGTGGAAGAGCTGCGACGCGTTTTGGATTTAGGACGTCAACATTGGCTACTGGGGGCAGGCGCGAGCTTCGAATCAGGCATACCACTTATGTATGCGCTGACTGACCGCGTCAAGCACCTCTTGGAAGGAGGAGATCTTGAAATTTTCGATGCGACGATGTCTGACTTGCCTGACGATGCTCATGTAGAGCACACGTTGAGCCATCTTGGTGACCTGATCGCACTCGCTGAGCGCTCCAAAGGAAGAACTGCTCATCTCGTCGGGAAGGATGTTCCGCTCGAGCAGTTGGAAGCGACGTACCGTGCAATCGTAGGAGCAATCGCAGTGACCGTACGATATGGCTATCGCTCGGCTTTCAGGGGCGCCGAAGAGGAAATAGGCAGACACGACTCCCCCATAGTAGATGTAGCAGCTCATGTTGAGTTTGTAAGGCAGGTCTTCGGTGGGCGCATCAATTTGGAGCCACGCTCTCAAGTCGGATTCATCACCACCAATTACGACACCCTACTTGAGGATGCACTTGCTATTGAACGTCGAGTAGCGCTCGATGGATTTGCAGGAGGCGCTATTGCATATTGGGATGGAAAAAGCATTGACCCTTCCATTAGTGTGAATAATCGCGAACACCGCGTTTTGAAGCTCCATGGCTCAGTCGACTGGTTCAGAGATAGTTATGCAGGCTTGCTGCGAGTTAGATATGGAGTTAAATATCTGGCTGAATTATCTGGAACTCTTATTTATCCGCAAGCCACTAAATACTTAGAGACCCAGAAGGATCCTTTTGCAAAAATATTCGATTGTTTTCGCCGACTACTGCAATCTCCTGAAAGTCACCTTCTCGCAATTGTGGGATATAGCTTTGGGGACAACCACATAAACGGCGAAATTGAACAAGCATTGGCAAGCAAAAGCAATAAAACGGTGATAGTGGCGTTCTCACGTGAAATTCCTGTTGAAAATGGTACTGGTGTATGCGACACATTAAAGAGCTGGCTAGAAAATGATGACTTCGGTTCGCGGATCTACGTAGCCACTGACAAGGCGCTGTATCACGGTCGATCAAGAGTCGACGACCCCTCCGCCGAGGGCGACCTTAAATGGTGGACATTCAGTGGCATGACAAATTTCCTGGAAAGTGGGGTGGTGGCATGAGCCCTTTTTTGGAAACATCCGACCTTCTCATTGGCAAAGTCATAGAAGTTAGCGGCACCTCCATCCGCGTGGAGCTCGACCGAGGTCTTTCAGAGCTGTCACGCGTAGTTGACGGGCGCGTGTGCCCTATTGGGCAGCTCGCTAGTATTGTGAAAATTCACTATGGAAGACGTCTGCTTTTCGCGTACGTACGCATGCTGCGCATGCGCTCCGAGATCGCTGCTGAACTTGGGCAGACGACGATAGCCCCAGGGGATGATTCGCGCGTCTTAGAGGCGGATCTTTTCGCTGAGGGCGTTTGGAACCCTATCAGTAAAACTCTGGCATTTTCGCGCGGCGTCGAAAGCTATCCGTTGCCACTACAAGGGGTTTATCTGACGGCTCCGAGTGAGCTAGAGCTAATCTTCTCAGCGGCAGAGCACGCCGCAGAAGATGCTGCCGTCTCGCCACTCGTACCCATCGGTGAGTATGTGGGAGGAAACGGAGCGGTATGTCGTGCGAACTTGGACAAGCTATTTGGCCAACACTGCGCTGTTTTAGGTTCAACTGGTTCAGGTAAGTCGGGAACTGTGGCTGCAATTATTCGATCCGTTCTCGAACACACAACCGCAAACGGTGAAGTCATACGACCAAGAATAGTTCTCATCGATCCGCATAATGAGTATGCGGCGGCTTTCAGAAATCAAGCGACTGTTCTCCGCGCATATGCGGCAGCTGCTGGGCAGGAGCAGGAACTGGCCCCTGTCGAGCCGCTACGCCTCCCATACTGGCTAATGACCGGTGACGAGCTTCGCGGCTTGATCATCGGCAAGACAGAGGCCGAAGCCACTTCACAAAATAACATCGTTTACAAAGCCCTCAAACATGCCCGCATGGTAACGGCAGGTATTGTTGAAGCACTACCTGAAGATCCCGTAGGAGATTTCGTCCCACCCTTTGTTAATGGGCGAACCGACGAAGACGTGAACGGGTTCGACCGTGATAGACCTTACCGCTTTGGTCTGGATGAGTTTGTAAAGCATATAGACCAAGTACAAGGGAGAAAACCTGGCAGCAATCAGAAGTTCTCTCCTTCCGATAGAAAATCCATTGAGTCGATTCTGGACAAGCTTTCCGTTCTCAGAACTGATCCTCGCTTGAGATTTTTAATGCGAGAAGATGCTGGCGACTCCTTGGAAGCGTCGATACTTCAATTGACGGGCGCTGGAGCGTGAACGAGCCCCATGAAAGACAGGACACCGTTTCCCCCTTACGATAAGGGATAGGCAAACGGTGTG
>NZ_VXCP01000015.1 GCF_011355085.1 Pseudomonas akapageensis
GGGCGTCAAGGGTTAATTTGCGAGTTATTGAAATCAGCTGTTATTGCTCAAAAAACGCTCAACTCCTCCTCTCTTTTGGGCAATGCCGATTTCTACTGCTAATCGTCATTTTCTTCCTAGCTCGCCTTGCACGGCCAGCAGCACACTCTGCGCCGTTGCCACCCCTCAGTGGCTGCACACTTCATAACAATCACAACAAGAGGTGCCAGCGTGAAAATAGAGCGACTGGGTGTGAATGCACGTTATAGCCAATGCGTGATCCACGATGGCCGGATCGAGACAGCCGGCTTCGTCGCTCGCGATCCGAGCCAGGGCATTGCCGAACAGACCCGCGACGTCCTGCAGCAACTGGAGGACGTCCTGGCCCTGGCACAGGCGAACAAGTCCCACCTCACCCGCATACAGATCTGGCTCGCCAGCATGCACGACTTCGCGGCGATGAACGAAATCTACGACGCCTGGATCGATCCGCTCAATCCACCGGCCCGGGCCTGCGTCGGCGCCGAACTCGCCGATGCTCGCTACAAGCTGGAAATCCAGGCCTGGGCCGTTATCTGAGTCCATGCCGACCGCTCGACCCGGTTCTTCTCTCTATAGCCTCGCGAGGTGTTCATGTTGCATGACGTCGTATTCCTGGACCGTGACGGTTTCGCCGAGAGCGTGACCATTAAAGAGCTGCCATTCCCGCACCGCTGGACCACCCATGGCTATACAGCGCCCCAGGACATGGTCGCGCATTTGAAGAATGCCACGATCGCCATCTCCAGCGGAGTGCCGATTACAGTGCAGCAGCTTGAGCAACTAACCTCCTTGCAAATGATCTCGTTGGCAATGACCGGCACTGACGCGGTGGATATGGAGTATTGCCGCCAACGAGGTATCCAGGTTGCCAGTGTTCCCGGCTACGGCACCCATGCGGTGGCCGAGCACGCACTGGCGATGATCTTCGCCCTGATGCGCAACGTCGCTCGTTATCATCAGTTGCTGCTGAGCGAGCGCGAACGCGGCGGCCCCATGCGCAGTGCCTATTTCGATTTTCCGATCTTTGATCTGCGCGGCAAAGTGCTCGGCATCATCGGCCATGGTCCGATCGCCCTGCGTCTGGCGGAACTGGCCACACGACTGGAGATGGTCGTGCGCTTTCATGATCGCGACGGCCACTACCAGGGTGAACAGTACCTACCCCTCCAACAATTGTTGGCATCCAGTGACGTGGTCTCGATCAACTGCCCGCTCACGCCCCAGACTCGCCACCTGATCGGCCGCGAACAATTCCAGTGGATGAAAGCCAATGCCGTGCTGATCAATACAGCACGGGGCGCCATCATTCACGAACCTGACCTGATCTGGGCACTGCAAAGCGGCGAGATCGCCGGGGCGGCGCTGGATGTCGTGACCCATGAACCGATTCGTCTGGACGAACCGCTCTTGCAGCTCGCCAGCACCCACAACCTGATCCTCAACCCCCATGTTGCCTGGAGCAGCGTCGAGGCCATGCAAGGCCTGCTCGATGCCGCACTGAACAATGTCTCGGCGTTCGTCTGCGGACGCTAAACCTCAAACAAGCTCGTTATCCAACCAATAAAAACAACCAGGGTCATTACCATGGAAAACGTCGCTGCATCGAATGCCAGTTCCTTCGATCGCTCCCCCCTACGCGCTCTACATATCAAAGCCGCCGCCGGTGGCGTCGGCGGTCAGTTCTGCGATGGCTACGTGCTCGGCATCATCGGCATTGCCATCAGCCTTGCCACCACGCCTCTGGGCCTGGATGCCTTCTGGCTCGGCCTGCTCGGCGGCGCCGCACTGATCGGACTGTTCCTCGGCAGCCTGCTGACCGGACCACTGGCAGACCGCTACGGCCGGAAAAACATTTACCGCTGGAACATGGCGCTGTTCTGCCTGGTATCGGTTGCCCAGTTCTTCGCCCAGGACGCTTCGCAACTTCTGGTCTTGCGACTACTGCTGGGTCTGGCGCTGGGCTCCGACTTCGTCGTCGGAGTGTCGCTGGTGGCCGAACTGGTACCGCGCAGAGTACGCGGGCCATTGTTGGCATTGATGGCAGTGGCCTGGACGCTCGGTTTCACCATCGCCTATGTCGTCGGTTACATGTTGCAGTCCCTGGGTGATGACGCCTGGCGCTGGATCCTGTTCAGTAGCGCAGTGCCTTCTCTATTGGTCTTGCTGATTCGCCAGGGCACGCCGGAGTCACCACTCTGGCTGATGAAGAAGGGTCGCAATAAAGAAGCGCAGGCAGTGATCGAACGACTGGGCGGCCTTGAGTTGCCGGAGGTTGCCAAGGACGAAGTCAAGGCATCGTGGAGCCAGCTGTTCAGTCGCAAATGGCGGCGCAACACCCTGGTCGGCGCAGTGTTCTACACCTGCCAGGTGATCCCGTACTTTGCCATGAGCACCTTTATCCCGCGCATTTTCACGGCACTAAAAGTGGAGGACAGCTACACCGGCGGCCTGGTCTACAACATCTTTCTGCTGGCCGGCTCGGTCATCGGCCTGCTGCTGATCAACTTCCTGACGCGCCGGGCGTTTCTGATCGGCACCTTCACCATCAATGCCATTGCACTGTTCGTCCTGGCGACCTGGAGTGGCATGCCGGCCCACTATGTGATTGGCGTATTTGCCGTGTTCGCGTTCGTCATGGCAGCCTCGGGCGTGCTGGAGTTCGCTTACACCAGTGAACTGTTCCCCACGGAGCTGCGAGCTTCGGGTGTTGGCCTCTCGGTTGCCGCCAGCCGTATCGGCGCCGCGTCCTGCACCTTCCTGCTACCGGTGGCGATGGACCGATTCGGTGCTCCGGTCGCCATCGGCGCCTGTGTGGCGGCACTGGTCATCGGTGCCGTGGTCTGCCAGTTGTGGGCGCCGGAAACCAACCCGCGCTACGCCCGCTAAACCTGATCCCCTGCCCTGCTACATCAACCGCTCAGCCTTGTGCCGAAGTTTTCGGAACAGGCTGGGCGTTTCGCCATATTGCTTGCGAAATTGCTGAATGAAATGCGAAGCGTCGGAGAAGCCCGTCGCATAGGCAATCTGCGTCACGTGCAAACTGGTATCGCTGAGCAGCTTGCGTGCGTGTTGCAGACGCAGCTTGCGCCAGTACTGCGCAGGGGGCAGATCGGCGTTGAGCATGAAGGCGCGATGCAGTTGGCGTTCATTGCTGCCCAGTTGGCTGGCCAGGTCCTTGAGCGTGCAATGGCGTTCGAGGTTGACCTTCATATGGTCGATTGCCCGTTGCACCAGTGGATCCTCATAGACATGCACAGCCGCGGTTTCGCTGTTACCGACGCGGTGCTCGACCTCTTCGTCATCCACCAGTAAATACTCCAACCCTTTTTGCGCCCGCCGCTTGCCACAATGGCGACTGATGATTTCCGCCGCCAGGTCGAACGCGGTGCCACCGGGGCAGGTGAACAAGCCGTCGTCCTCGACATAGCTTTTGTCGACCACGATGCGCGTGTCGGGAAACATGGCGGCAAATTTGTCGCGCACAGTGAAGTGCACCGCACAACGCCGCCCCTTGAGCAAACCGGCCAGGCCAAGGGTGAAATAGGACGCGCACAGCGCGATGATCGGAACCTTGCGCTCATGCAGGCGGTGAATATAGTCGAGCAGTTGCGGCGCGGGATTGAGTACGCCCGATAGCAGCCCACCGGCCAGTACCACGTAGTCGTACTCGACTTCCGGATCGAGCAGACGGGTCGGCGCGATCGGCAACCCGCAACTGGCAGTAACCGGCTGACCGCTCACGGTCATCCAGTCCCATTGGCAGAAGATCTGCCGACTGTCGAAGGACTTGTCAGCGGCGAAACGCAAGGAATCGACGAAACCGGCAACGGGGGTCAGGGTGAATTGTTCGATCAGTACGAAACCGACACGCAGGTCAGGGCGCTGGCCGACTGGGAACAAGGTGTCATCCGGCGTATCGAAGAGACTCTGAGTCTTCATGTCCTGCTCGTTTTCCTCTATGCAGCAGAGGCTACATAATGCGCACTGCCAGTGCCAAGGCAAGCGAAAAACAATAGAGGTAATGACAGGGTGAAGTTATCCGGTGGCAGACTGCTGACAGGTATCGAGTTGGACCGCACGGGTTCGGTCCCCCTGTATCGCCAGCTCTACTTGCAAATCCGCCAGCAGATTCTCGCAGGCAGGCTGCCGGGAGGCACTCGCCTGCCCTCGACGCGCACCCTGTGCAAAGAACAGGACTTGTCCCGGATTACCATCCTCAATGCCTTCGACCTGTTGACCGCCGAAGGCTTCCTGACAACGCGCACCGGCTCGGGCACCTTTGTCTGCGCCGAATGGGAAGGTCGCGGCACAGCCGTCGACGAACCGCGCAAGCCCCCTCGGCTGTCGACCCTGAGCCAGTCCGTGCTGTCCCTGCGCAGCGACCACTTCAGTGGTATTTCATACGCCGCCTGGGAACCCGACTGCCCGACCTCGTTCCTGCCCAGCCACCCTGCGTTCGATGCCTTTCCGCTGCATGTCTGGAGGCGCCTGATCAACCGTCATCTGCGCCAGTCGACCAAGGCCATGCTTGGCTATGGCGAAGTGAAGGGACTGCTTCGGCTGCGCGAGGAAATTGCCAAATACGTCTATGACGCACGCGGCATCGACTGCAGCGCCGAACAGGTGGTCATCGTCTCCGGGGCCCAGCAGGCCTTCAATCTGCTGGGCATGCTGCTGCTCGATCCACAAGACAGCATCTGGATGGAGGATCCCGGCCATATTGCCGCACGCATCGCTCTCCAGGCCCAGGGTTGCCGGATCGTCCCGTTGCGCATCGACGCACAGGGCATCGACGTGCAACAAGGCTTGCGTGAATGCCCCGAGGCGCGCCTGGCGTTCACCACCCCTTCACGGCAACACCCCCTGGGCATCAGCATGAGTTACGCGCGGCGACTGGAGCTGATCGAGTGGGCCAGTCGCAACCACAGCTGGATCATCGAAGATGACTGCGACAGCGAGTTCCGCTACCAGAGTCGTCCGCAACCATCGCTCTATGCAATGGACCAGTGGGCACGGGTCATCCACGTCGGCACGTTCAGCAAGGTCCTCTACCCCTCCTTGCGCCTGGGCTACGTGATACTCCCGGAGGCGCTGGTCGGGCCCTTCTGCGCCATGCGCGCGGTCATGGATCGCAGCCCTTCCACCCTGCTCCAGGCAGCCACCGCCGACTTCATGAGCGAAGGCCATTTCCTCGGTCATATCCGCCGCATGCGCAGCCTCTACCAGGCTCGACAGGCTTGTCTGTTGGACAAGCTGCAACAGCGCGTGGGCAATTTCATGCAACTCAAGCCGGTGGATGCTGGCATGCATCTGATTGGCTGGCTGGCACCCGAACTGGATGATCAATTCATCGCCCAGGAGCTGGCCCGATATCAGACCCACACCTATGCACTGAGCGACTACTGCATGGAGCGCTACCTGCCACCCGGCCTGCTGATCGGCTTTGCCGGCACGCCTGAGGATCAGGCCGGGGACAAGGTCGAAGCCCTGGCCCAGGCGCTGCTGAAGATGGGTTACACACTCTGAGCCCGATGGATTTTCCAAAGGACTTCGTCGAACGCGCCACTCGCACCGCAGCCTCAGGCGGCAAAGTGGTCATAAAAACTAAAAAATAATGGATATATCGATAGCTCCAGCCTGGTGCGATAAAGGCGTCACCGGCCCGTCAGAGGCCTGCATCAGGAATAACTCTAATGAACTGTATCCAGGCACGCTTCAATGCCCTGCTAAGCAACAAAGTCCGTGGCGACCATCCGCCTCCCGCGCTGACCCCGCAACTTGCCCGCAAACTGATCGACAGGCTGGAGAGCCTTCGCCTGTTCGCCCATGGCTACCCCTTTCTGACCAACCTCACCCAGGGTCGCCTCACACCCGGTGACCTCCTGGACTTCGCCTGGCGTCACGAGCTCGCAGGCCTCAGCCTGCATGTACTCGATGGCGAACAGAACAGCCTGAGCCAGATGGGCTCGCAGCAACTGCGGGACTTTGCCGGCAAAGCCTCGGCGCTGGGGCTGGATGTGCATCTGGAAATCAGCAGCACACGCAAAGAGGATGTGGACCAGGTCATCGCCATCGCCAGAGCCATAGGCACGCGTAACATCCGTGTCTATTCGCGTTATGAAGGCCACCTCTCACGGGTCATGGACCTTATCGAGTCCGATCTGCATTACCTGGCCCAGCAGGCGGACCTGCACGATCTGTATTTCGACTTCGAGCAGCACGAAGAACTGAAGAGCTTCGAAATCGCTGAGCTGCTCAACCGTCTCGACCACCCGCGCCTGCACGCTCTGTTCGACTTCGGCAACATGATCAACGCCTGCGAACAGCCATTGCCGGCTCTGCAGGCGCTGGCTCCGCATATCCGCCAGGTTCATCTCAAAGGGGTACGCATCGTCCCCGAGCAGAACGGTTTCGGCCATTACGGTGTGCTGCAAGGCAGCGACGAAGACGACCTGCCCGGCGCGCGCATGCTGTTCGAGCTGTTGATGCTCGGTGAGCAAGCCCCACAGGTGATCGCCTTCATCCTGGAACAGGAAAACCACTACATCGCCCCCGCTTTCCGCCAGTCGGTGGAAGAACAGGACCCCTTCATCGCTTACCGGGAAATGAGCGAAACGGCGCTGCCCCCGGGTTACACCGCAGACCGAATGATGAGCGGGGAACAGCGCTGGGCGAACAACCAGGTTCGGCATGTACGCGACCTGCTCGGCGAATTGAAAGTCCTGGCCGAACTGACGCTGGCCAGCAGCTGACACCACCCAGCATTTGCAGACACAACCCTGATATCTGTGGAGAACAAAAATGACAGCACAGGCCAAAGCCAAATGGCTCAGATTCCTCATCCTCATTCTCGGCGGAGGAACCATCTACAAACTGGCGAATCTCAAAGACGCCTTCTACATACCCATGCAGGAATACATGGGGCTGAGCCACACGCAGATCGGCACGCTGCTCAGTGCCAACGCAATCATCGCCACTTGCCTGTTTGTCGTCGGTGGCTTCCTCGCTGATCGCTTCGACACGCGCAAGTTGATCCCCCTGGGGCTGATCGGTACCGGCAGCCTGGGGCTCTACCTGGCCACCTTCCCCGGCTTCAACATGCTGCTGATCGTATTCAGCCTGCTGGCGATCTGTGCCGACTGCATCTATTGGCCGGCCTTGCTCAAGGCCATCCGCAACCTGGGAAGCGACGGCGAGCAGGGGCGGATGTTCGGTTTCCTGGAAGGTGGTCGTGGCGTTGTCGATACACTCGTGGCCTTCTCTGCCCTGGGTGTGTTCGTGGCCATGGGCTCAGGCGAAACCGGGCTGAAGTCGGCCATCCTGTTTTATTCGCTGATCGACATCGTCGCCGGCATTCTCACCTGGTTCCTGCTCAAGGATGGCAAGAGCCAACCTGAAACCAGTCAGAAGTCCGGCCTGTCGGGTCTGCTCGAAGCCATCAAGGTACCTGGCATCTGGCTGGTCAGCCTGAATGTGTTCATGGTCTACATCGTGTACTGCGGCCTGACCTATTTCATTCCTTACCTGAAAGATATCTATGGATTGCCGGTTGCCCTGGTCGGCGCCTACGGCATCATCAATCAGTACTTCCTCAAGGTTCTGGGAGGACCTGCCGGCGGCTTCATGGCGGACAAACGCTTCAAGAGCCCTTCCCGTTACCTGAAGTGGTCGTTCCTGGCGCTGCTGCCCATCATGGCGATGATCTTGCTGATGCCAAAAGGACAAAGCTTCATCTATGCAGGCATGGCCGGCACCCTGTGCTTTGCGTTCATCGTCTTCACCATGCGCGGTGTGTTCTGGGCGCCCATGAGCGAAGTCGGGATTCCCCAGCACATCACAGGTTCAGCCTTCGGCATCGGCTGCCTGATCGGCTATGCACCCGGCATGTTCGCCTACATGATCTATGGTTCGATCCTCGACCATTTCCCCGGTCAGCAGGGTTACAACTATGTGTTCAGTCTGATGTGCGTGCTGGCGGTGATCGGCTTCATGGTTTCCAGCCTGCTGTATCGCGCCGTGCGCGACAGGGTCTCGGATGGGCATGGGGATGCGCTGGCGCAGGCTTGAATTTTGAGGGTTTAACCCGGCGTCCGTATTGCAGGATACGGACGCTTTATTCGTATCGCTCAGCGATCCTCTTCGTCCCAATCCACCCCATGGGTCAACACGTAGCTGTCGACAGCGGTACCTATGGTCGGGAAAAACGCCTGTTCGCCCAGCCTCGCGAAAAGTCCGAAGCGCTTGAGCTTGTCCTTGACCGGGTCTTTCATTTCGGCAATGCACAACTCAATCTCAGCGGCGTGCAGGGTCCCGACCAGTTCCACCAGCATGTCGGCGCTGGTCACATCCACGCTGGTGACCGGCTCAGCCGCAACCACCAGACAACGCACGGGTGTGGGCGATGCCGCCACGGCATCCAGCAGGCGGTCCTGGAACAGCTCGGCATTGGCGAAGAACAAGGGCGCATCCCAGCGAAACAGCACCAGCCCGGGAATCAGGCGCGCGTCGGGATAACGCTGGGTGTCATGGTAGCCCTTGATACCCTGCACGCGTCCCAGCACCGCGGAATACGGACGCCAGCCATCCCACAGGAATTCGATGACGGCAATCACGATCGCCAGGCCAATGCCCTGAATCGCACCAAACACGGCCACGCCCACCGTACAGGCGATCGACAACCAGAACTCCCAGCGCTGGATGCGATAAATCCGCCGCAGGTCGCTGAACTCGAACAAACCGATGGCCGAAGCAATCACCACCGCCGCCAGTGCGCTGGTAGGCAGGTACTGCAGCAGATTGGGTGCCACCACCAGCAGCAAGGCCACGGCCAACGCGCCGACGACGCCGGTCAGCTGGGTTTTGGACCCTGCTGCTTCGGCCACGGGGGTGCGGGACGAACTGCTGGATATGGGAAAGCCCTGGAAAAATCCAGCGGCCAGGTTGGCGATACCAAGCCCCACCATCTCCTGGTTGGGGTCGACATAGGTACGGGTCCGCGCCGCATAGACACGCGAGAGGACGCTGGTGTCGGCAAACGAGATCAGGGCCACGGCGCCACCGCCCATCAGGACGGGGACGATATCGGCGGTAGTGATCCAGGGGATGGCGAACGCCGGCAATCCTTGCGGAAGCTTGCCGAGGACCGACACCCCGGCACGTGCGGCGAGGTCCAGCACACCCACCGCGACGGTCGCCCCCGCCACGGCGATCAGAATGCCCGGCACGCGCTTGTAGCCCTTGAGCAGCAGGATCACCGCCAGGGTGGCAGCACCGACCATGAAGGTGGTCAAGTTGGTCTTGCCCTCCATCACCGCCGTGACAATGGCCCATATGTTTCTCAAGGGGCCGTCGCTGTCGATCGAAAAGCCGAACAGCTTGGGCAGTTGGCTGATCAATACGGTCAGGGCTATCCCGTTCATGTACCCGTAGCGGATCGGCTTGGACAGCAGCTCGGTGACGAAGCCAAGACGCGCTACACCGGCCAGGATGCAGACCGCCCCCGAGACGATTGCCATCATGCCGGCAAGGGCAACCGCGCGCTGCGGGTCGCCACCGGACAGCGGCAGGACGACGGCGAGGATTACCGCCACCAATGAAGAGTCCGGTCCCAGCACGAGAATCCGACTGGGCCCGCACAACGCGTAGGCGAGCAGCGGGACGATGGTTGCGTAGAGGCCATAGATGCCGGGGAGGCCCGAAGCTTGCGCGTAGGCGATGCCGACCGGCACCAGCATCGTGGTCAGCACCAGCCCGGCAACGATGTCGTGCCGCAACCAGGCCAATTGGTATTGGCGCAGCGTCTGCAGCCCCGGCATCCAGCGCGCCCAACCGGTCTGGTCGCCCGCCTTCACGCGGTGCGCTATCCGACCTGGTTCCGGGAGTGGATTGGAATCGTTCATGAGAATGTGGCCCTCTGCCAACGAGGAAAAGCATAGCTGCTCTTCTCACTCTTCTCGTTCCCACGCTCTGCGCTCATCGAGTGTTTTGTAGAACGGTGGGCGCGGAGCGTGGGAATGAGCTTAGCGACGAGTCAGTCGTTATGCCTTCACGCTATCGAGCAGAGCCTCAACCAGCGCCCGCGCTGACCCCACGCTTTGAATCATCGCAAACGCCAGAGCCTTGTCATTGAATTCAAGGTGTTCGACAGCTTGGCTGCTACAGAATTATCCGCATGCATTAAAGGAAATGTCTGGCTTACCCCATGCAGCATGTCGGGCACAGTCGAAAACATGATACCGCCACTTCTCTATGAAACGGCAGTACAAACCAAAAACCTCTCTAGATAAGGACTTTCAAAATGGCAATCCCAGCATACTTATGGTTGAAAGATGATGGCGGTTTGGACATTAAAGGATCTGTAGATGTTACCGATCGAGAGGGAAGTATAGAAATACTCGGATTCGGGCATGGACTATACCTTCCGACCGATAATATGACAGGAAAAATCACAGGCCCTCGTATTCATGCCCCTCTGACATTTGAAAAAGAATTCGATTGCTCCAGCCCCCTTCTCTACAAGGCAGTAGCAAAGGGGCAGACGCTAACATCAGCAGAAATAAAATGGTACAACATCAATCATACAGGGCAAGAACAAGAATACTTCAATATGCTTTTAGAAAACGTAAACGTTATATCTGTTTACCCCATGATGCACGACTGTAAAAACCCAACAATGGAAAAGCACAACCACCTCGAAGCGGTGGCACTCCGATACGAAAAAATAACATGGAAGCACTGCGACGGTAATATCATTTTTTCAGACAGCTGGAACGAACGATGATCAGGTGCACGTTTCATTTGAACGGAGGCGCCTTATCAACGCTGTCGTGTCCCGGGGTGGGCTTTTTTCCTGCCTACTCAGGAATGGAGAGCAGCCGAAATGACCCCCATGCCGTTTCAACTCCAAGCATCGGACCGCTTCCTCCCGGAAACTACTATATTGTTACGAGAGGAAGTGGTGGTCTAATAACCGGCATTCGAGATTCCTTCGCGTCTCTCGTATCCGGATCAGATCGGAGTATATGGTTCGCCCTGTATCGACAAGACTCCAACATAGATGACTTAACTTATATAGATAGCGTAGAGCGTGGGCATTTCCGATTACATCCAGCCGGATACAATGGTGTAAGCGAGGGATGCATAACACTACCTCGCTCTTCTGACTTCATGATTTTAAGGGAAGCATTATTGAAAACTGCGACCTTCAACCCTACGACAACATTAAAAGCCTTTGGTACAGTGCAGGTATACTAATGCGACCGATAAAGCATGCGATTCTATGGATTTCGGAATTCGCGACATTCACGCTTGTCTTGACAGTCTCCTTTTTGACCTTCCCAGAAGGCCCGCTTTATGAAATTTTTTCCAGGCACACAGGCGTTATACAAGGGGATAATTGGGACAAATATTACTTCCTGGGACTCTGCGTATTTTCGGTAGCCATTACCGCTTTGCTGGTCTTCTGTTTTGTAGCTGCGCTGGATCGACTTCGACGAAAACAGTGAGCTCGGCCACGACAGAAAATTAAAGCTGGCATAAAAAGCCGCATCAAGCGGGGTGCTTTCTTCTCGTTCCCACGCTCTGCATCATTGGTGTCCGGTAAAAAATAGTGAATCAGACAAACCGCATCGCCTGCCTCGCTGGCAAGCCAGCTCCCACAGTGGATAAAGCCTTGATCCACAAATTTTTGAACGACACAAAACTCTGTGGGCGCTGGCTTGCCAGCGATGCAGGCGACGCTGCTCTGGCTGACCAACCTCGACTTCAGCGTTCCGATATTGGACTACGCTGTACAAGCCAGTTTTGGATCAAGAAACGCCGACGCTTTGAACGCACACGGAAGCTGAGGAATTGCGATGAAAAAACCTAAATCCGTCAAACTCGATTCTGCCCCCAAACAAGAGCAAAAGCTCGGCCGCAAGGACTACGAGAAACAACTCGAGAAACTGCACGTCGAACTGGTCAAGTTGCAGCAATGGGTAGTGGCGACCGGGGCCAAGGTCGTTATCGTCTTTGAAGGCCGCGACGGTGCTGGCAAAGGCGGGACCATCAAGGCCCTGACCGAGCGCGTCAGCCCGCGTATTTTCCGCGTCGTGGCACTGCCGGCGCCCACCGATCGGGAAAAAAGCCAGATGTACCTGCAGCGCTACATGCCGCACTTTCCGGCAGCCGGTGAAGTCGTGATCTTCGACCGCAGTTGGTACAACCGGGCCGGCGTCGAGCGGGTCATGGGGTTTTGCGACGAAAAACAGGTGCGCAGTTTTCTCGAACTGGCGCCCAGTTTCGAGCAACTGATGGTCAACTCCGGTACCTACCTGCTCAAGTACTGGCTGGAAGTCAGCCCGCAAGAGCAGACGCGACGCCTCGAAGACCGCATCACCGACGGCCGCAAGACCTGGAAGCTGTCGCCCATGGACATCCGTTCCTACGATCGCTGGGACGACTATACCCGCGCCCGTGACGAGATGTTCGAAGCCACCGACACCCCATGGGCGCCCTGGTACGTCGCCCCTTCCGAAGACAAGAAGCGCGTGCGGCTGAACCTGCTCACTCACTTGCTGCAGCAGATCCCCTACAAGAAGATCGAGCAACCGAAGATCAAGCTGCCCAAACGCAAGATCGGTCGTTACAAGGCAATGGATTATCCATTCAAGTACATCGCCGAACCGTTTTGAGAGCCTGTTTCGACATACCCCGCACCCCATGAACGACAAGGCCGGCATCGATGCCGGCCTTGTCGTTCATGGGGAAAAAAGTACCCTCGTCAGCAGGTTTCCAGGGCCTGTTGGCTCAGTTCGTGTTCGCGGATCAGCCGCTTGTTGATCTTCCCGACACTGGTTTTGGGAATGTCGGCCACAATCCTGATCTGCCGGGGGATCGCCCACTTGTTGATGCGGCCACTTTCAACATACTGGAGCAGATGGGCCTCCAGCATTTTCGGATCAATGCTCTGTCCCGGAGCGCAAACCACCAGGGCAACGGGGCGCTCGCCCCATTGCGGGTCAGGAATGCCCACCACGGCAACTGAAGCGACGGCCGGGTGTTCGCTGATCAGGTTTTCCAGATCCAGCGAACTGATCCATTCCCCGCCCGTCTTGATGACGTCTTTGATCCGGTCCTTGATCTCCACCACACCGAGGGCATCGATCGAAGCGATGTCACCGGTGTGCATCCAACCATTCTCCCAGAGCTGCGCGCCCTGCTCCGGCTCCTTCAGGTAGCCTTGGGTCAACCAGGGCGCACGCACCACGATCTCACCCTGGGCCACGCCATCGTGAGGCGCTTCGTTGCCGTTGGCATCGATAATGCGCAAATCGACCATCGGCACCGCAACGCCGGTCTTGGTGCGAGCCGCCAGTTGTGCTTGCGCCGGTTGTTCCAGGTCCGCTTCACGCAGGTGAGTCAGGCACAGCAACGGGCAGGTCTCGGACATGCCGTAGCCGCTATGGACGCGCATGCCCCTGGCCGTCGCCTGGGCCGCGATGCCCTGGGTCAGGGCACTGCCACCGAGGAGCATTTTCCAGCCGTCGAAGTCAGTGTTCGTCGCCTCGTCGCAGCCCAGGATCATCTGCAGAATCGTCGGCACGCAATGGGAAAAGCTGACCTTCTCTTCGCGGTACAACCTGACCAGGGTATTAGGCTCGTAGCGCCCCGGATAAACCTGTTTGATGCCCATCAGCGTGGCGACATAGGGCACGCCCCAGGCATGCACATGGAACATCGGCGTGATGGGCATGTACACGTCGTCCGAGCGCAGCAACGGCAAGCCCTGGTACACACCCAGCGTACCCACGGCATTGAGGGTATGCAGCACCAATTGGCGGTGCGTGAAGTAAACGCCCTTGGGGTTTCCGGTGGTGCCGGTGGTGTAGAAAATGGTCGCGACCGAGTTCTCATCGAAGTCCGGGAAGTCGAACTGGCATGCTGCCTGCGCCAGCAGGCTTTCGTACTCGCCCAGCACCGGCAGCTCGGTCGGTTTCGCGTTGCTGTCGCTGAGCTGGATAAAGCCTTTGACGGTCGTCAGCTCACCCTGGATCTGCTCGACCAGGGGCAGGAAATCGTCATGCACCAGCACCAGGTCATCCTCGGCGTGGTTCATGGTGTAGAGCACCTGTTCCGGGGACAGCCTGATATTGACCGTGTGCAATACCGCGCCAATCATCGGCACGGCGAAGAAACATTCCAGGTAACGGTGGCTGTCCCAATCAAGCAGCGCCACCGTATCACCGGCTTTGACGCCGGCGTTGGTCAGGGCGTTGGCCAGTTGCCTGATCCGCTCGTTGAGCGTCCGGTAGTTGTAGCGCAGCTTGTCGGCGTAGACGATTTCCTGTTCGGGTGCGTAGCGCTCGCCCGAAAGCAACAGGCTCTTGATCAACAAGGGGTAGTTGTACGCGCCTTGCGCAGGTGCAATTATTTTTGTTGTTGCCACAGTGGTCTTCCTAATTCTGTTTAGTGGAGATCATCCAGTTCTCGGGGTCAGAACTGCTCGGCATCGAGCAAGTACAGCGATTCGCTACCGGCCTTGACCGACGCGGCCAACGAATGGACACGCGGCAGCAGGCGCGCGAAGTAGAAGCGCGCGATGCCCATCTTGCTGGCATAGAAGTCGTCCTGCGTTTCCTTGCCCATGGCGGTCCTGGCCATCAACGCCCACATGTAGGCATAGGCGGTGTAACCGAAGGCCTGCAAGTACTCCACCGACGCTGCGCCGATTTCGTTCGGGTTGGTCTTGCAGCGGTCCAGTACCCAGGCGGTCAGCTCGTCGAGGTTGTTCAGGGCGGCGTTGAGCGGCTTGACGAACTCGGCCAGCTCGGCGCCCGCAGTGAAGATGAAATGGCGAATCTCGTCGGCGAACAGCTTGTAGGACTCGCCGCCGTTGCCGACTACCTTGCGTCCGACCAGGTCCAGCGCCTGGATACCGTTGGTGCCTTCGTAGATCTGGGTGATGCGCACGTCACGCACCAGTTGCTCCTGGCCCCACTCACGAATGTAACCGTGGCCGCCGAATACCTGCTGACCATGGATGGTGGTTTCCAGACCCAGGTCGGTGAGAAACGCCTTGGCCACCGGGGTCAACAATGCCACCAGGTCTTCGGCGCGTTTGCGCGTGGTCGGGTCTTCGCTGTATTTGGCGGTATCGAGTTGCATGGCCACGTAGGTCGAGAACGCCCGGCCGCCTTCGTTGCTGGCTTTCATGGTCAGCAGCATGCGGCGCACGTCCGGATGCGCAATGATCGGGTCGGCCACCTTGTCCTTGGCTTGCGGGCCGGTTGGCGCACGGCTTTGCAGACGGTCGCGGGCATACTCGACGGCATTCTGGTAAGAGCGCTCGCCCGTGGCCAGGCCCTGGATACCGACACCCAGGCGCTCGTAGTTCATCATGGTGAACATGGCCGCCAGGCCCTTGTTCGGCTCGCCGACGAGGTAACCAACGGCTTCATCGAAGTTCATCACGCAGGTAGACGAGCCCTTGATGCCCATCTTGTGCTCGATCGAACCACAGTTGACCGGGTTGCGCGCGCCCAGGCTGCCGTCGGCATTGACCAGGAACTTGGGCACCAGGAACAGCGAAATGCCCTTCGGCCCCGCCGGCGCGTCCGGCAGTTTGGCCAGCACCAGGTGGATGATGTTCTCGGTCAGGTCCTGCTCGCCACCGGTGATGAAAATCTTGGTGCCGCTGACTTTGTAGGAACCGTCGGCTTGAGGTTCGGCGCGGGTGCGGATGATGCCAAGGTCGGTACCGGCATGGGATTCGGTCAGGCACATGGAGCCAGTCCAGACGCCGGCATACATGTTCGGCAGGTAGGCGGCCTTCAGTTCTTCGCTGGCATGGGCGTTGATCGCCAGGCACGCACCGGCGGTGAGCATCGGGTACAAGCCAAAGGAAAGATTGGCCCCGTTGACCATTTCCTCGACCTGGGCGCCGATCACCTTCGGCATGCCCATGCCGCCGTAGACCGGATCACCACCCACGCCAACCCAGCCCCCTTCGGCGAACGCCCGGTAGGCTTCGGGGAAGCCAGACGGGGTCTTCACCGCGCCGTCGGTCCAGGAACAGCCTTCTTCGTCGCCAGTACGATTGAGCGGCGCAATGAGGCCTGCGGCGACCTTGCCGGCTTCCTCGAGCACGGCATTGGCGGTGTCTTCGTCCACTACATCGGCCATGGCCGGCAGGCTGGCCCACAGCTTGGATACTTCAAAGACCTCGTTCAGTACGAAACGAATGTCGCGCAGGGGGGCTTTGTAATCAGACATGCTCTCTATCTCAGTCAAATTCAGGGCATTGCACATGCCCTGATCAGTAAATAAACGTCCGATGGGCTAGGCGGTGACCTGGATCGGCTGGGACCCGACCTTGCGCAGCAGGAACCAGGACAGTGCCGGGATGAGGATCAGCGCACCGAGCATGTTCCACAGGAACATGAAGGTCAGCAGGATGCCCATGTCGGCCTGGAACTTGATTGGCGACCAGGCCCAGCACACCACACCGGCAGCCAGGGTGATGCCGACCAGACCGACCACCCGACCAGTGAAGGCCACCGCATTGCGGTAGGCATCGGACAGCGACATGCCTTGGCGCTGGTAATGCAGCTGGACGCTGAGCAGGTACAGGGCGTAGTCGACGCCGATCCCGACGCCCAGGGCGATGACCGGCAGGGTCGCGACTTTCACGCCGATGCCCATGGCCACCATCAGTGCTTCACAGAGGATCGAGGTGAGCACCAGGGGCAGCAGCGCCACCAGCGTCGCCCGCCAGCTGCGGAAGGTGATCAGGCAGAACAGGGTCACGGCCAGGTACACGTAAAGCAGCATGGTGTGGTTGGCTTCGCGCACCACGATGTTGGTCGCCGCTTCAATACCGGCGGTGCCGGCGGCCAGCAGGAATTGACGATCGTCGCTGCTGTTTTCCTTGGCGAACTTGTCGGCAATGGCCACCACGGCATCCAGGGTCTCGGCCTTGTGGTCCTTGAGGAAGGCGATTACCGGCATCACCGAACAGTCGGTGTTGAACAATTCCGGCGCATTGACCGAGGCCTGTTGCGCGGCATAGTTCAGCACGTTCTGGTTACGCTGGATGCTGTTGAGCTTGGGGTTACCCTCGAAGGAACCCGCGGTGATCTGGCGTACCGCATTGACCAACGATGAAGTGGCTTGCACGCCCGGGTACTGCTGCAACTCCCAGGCCAGGCGGTCGGCCAGGATCAGCGTCTGATAATTCAGGCAGCCTTCGGGCGCGGTCTTGATCATCACCGCGAACAGGTCGCTGGACAGCGCGTAGTGGCTGGTGATGTAGGCGTTGTCGCGGTTGTAGCGCGAGTCGGCACGCAGTTCCGGAGCGCCACTGTCGAGGTCGCCGATCTTCAGATGTTGGCTGACCATAAAGCCGGCAGTTCCCAGCACCAACGCACCCAGTACAGTACCCACGGCCCACTTGGGTGTGGTGAAACGGTCGAGCATGTCCCACAGCTTGCCGAAGCCGCGATGCTCGGCGGCACGGGTGTCGATCTTCAGCGCACGCGCGGCGGCCTTGCTGCCGACACCGATGTAAGACAGCGCCACCGGCATCAGCAACAGGGAGGTAAAAATCAGCACGGCCACGCCGATACTGGCGGTGATGGCCAGGTCCTGGATCACCGGAATGTCGATCAGCATCAGTACCGCGAAGCCGACGGCATCGGCCAGCAGCGCGGTGACACCGGCGATGAACAGACGGCGGAAGGTGTAGCGCGCCGCGATCAGTTTGTGCGTGCCGCGGGCGATGTCCTGCATGATCCCGTTCATCTTCTGCGCCGCATGGGACACGCCGATGGCGAAGATCAGGAAAGGCACCAGCACCGAGTAGGGATCGATGGCGTAACCCAGCCAGGCGACGATGCCCAACTGCCAGACCACCGCCGTCAGCGAACAGAAAATCACCAACAGGGTGCTGCGGATGCATCGGGTGTACAGGTAGATAATGACGAACGAAGTGACCACCGCCAGGCCGAAGAACATCATCACCTGGATCAGACCGTCGATCAGATCGCCCACCAGCTTGGCGAAGCCGATCACGCGGACCTTGTACTTGCCCTCGCCTTCCTCTCCGGCCTTGCGCGCTGCGCTGTCACCGGCGAACTCGATCTTGTCGCGCAGGCGCTCTTCGAGCATCTGCGAGAACTGATGGTAGTTGATGCCCTGCCCTGTGGCCGATGCCTTGTCCAGCAGCGGCACGATCAGCATGGTGGATTTGAAGTCGCTGGCCACCAGGCTGCCGACGATGCCGGCGCGGTTGATGTTCTGGCGCAGTTGCTCGATGTCTTTTGCTGAGCCCTGGTAGCTATCGGGCATCACCGGGCCACCCTGGAAACCCTCCTCGGTGGCTTCGGTCCAGCGTACCGCTGGGCTCCACAACGACTTCATCCAGGCGCGATCGACACCCTCGGTGAGGAACAGCTCATCGTTGACCTGCTTGAGCACACTCAGGTACTCGGGGTCGAAAATGTCGCCCTGGGTGTTTTCCACCACCACGCGCACCGAACTCCCCAGGCCGCGCAACGATTTGCGGTTCTCCAGGAAATTCTGGATGTAGGGCTGGCTCTGCGGAATCATCTTCTCGAAGCTGGGGCGCAACTCCAGACGGGTTGCCATCATGTAGCCCAGCACCAGCGTGATCGCCGCCATCAACAGCATGAACAACGGGCGATGGTTGAATACCCACCGTTCCATGCGGTTGCCGGAGCTTCGATCGAAGTCATGCAAGTCGCATATCACCGGCATGGTGTCTTGCTGAATATTGCCCATGTCAGGGTACTCGCTCTAATTATCTGTTCTTATTCTTGGGAAAGCGTACGTGCACCACGACTGCCTACCACCACCAGCGAGCCATCGGCTGCCTGGATGGCGCCTGACACCGGTGACTGGTTCTGCTGTGCCACCAACTGCAGTCGTGCACCATCGGCCTGGCTGGCCAACATGTGCCCGGCCTGTGTAAACAGGCGGAATCGGCCGTCGGCGCCGACCGTGGCAGCGGTGATGCTGACCTGCAGGCCGGTATCGAGCGGGTTCCAGTTGGCACCGCCATCGGTGCTGCGAAACACATGCCCGCGCAGGCCGTAAGCCAGTACTTCGCCAGGCTTGCCGACGACACCGAAAAAGCTGCCCTGGTAAGGGGTCTGCAGGGCCATGAAGCGTTGCTGGGCGTCGTCCCACTTGAGCAGCAGGCCCTGTTCGCCAGCGATGTAGAGTCCATCACCCGTGGAGGCGATGGCGTTGAGGTGAAAGCCCTGCGGGTTATCGGTACGGTCCTGCAAAGGCGTCCAGTGTTCGCCACCGTCTTCGGTGCGCAGGATCAGGTTGAACACACCGACCACATAGCCGTGTTTGTCGTCGGCAAACCACACATCGAGCAGCGGCTTGTCGGCGCCCTCCTCGACCAGACGCTGGCCTTCGCCGGCGAGCTGGGCCCATTGTTCGTTGCCAGGTTCGGCGCTGGCCAATGCACCATAGTGCTGGACCAGCAAGGCACCGATTTCACGGCCATCGAGCTGTTTGCTCCAGGTCGCGCCGGCATCGCTGCTGTGCAGCACCACGCCATCGTTGCCGACCGCCCAGCCTTGCTGGGAGGAAGGAAAATTCACGGCATTGAGGTCAGCGCTGACCGGAACGCCGGCCTGCTGCCATTGCTTGCCGTCGTCATCGGAATACAGAATGTGGCCACGCTGCCCCACGGCGACCAGGCGGTTACCCGCACGGGCCGTGTCCAGCAAGGGACTGCGCACTGCCAGGGCGCTGGGCCTGGCCGGCAGATCGAGCACGTCAACGTAGGCGGCGGCCTGAGCAAATCCCTGCAACAGTGCCAGCGTGGCGCCCAGCGCCAGCAGCACGGACTTCTTGAACGAACACATACGGCGTCCTCATGAAGAAACTGCGCCGGGCGCACATCGCGTGCAACCCGGCGTTGATATCAGGCGTCCTTGACGCTCGACCACCCACCGACAGTGGACCGAGCGGACGCCTTGTCGCAGGGTGTTCAGCGAATACCGGCGCCCGCCAGGGACTCCGGCGACCATTGCGCCTTGGACAGGGACTCGATGTAGCGGATGCCGCCGTAAGGACCGACCACACCGTTGATGTTGTAGGAACCGCCGACCAGGTCATAGATCATGAAAGGCGTGGAGTCCGGAACCTGCTTGTCGTAGCTCTGGCTGAGGAAGGCGAAGGAGCCACGGTAGAGCTGACCACGTGCGTCGTATTGGTCGGAAGCCAGAGCTGCCCAGCTGTCTTCATCCAGGTAGAAGCGGCGCTTCTGGTAGACGTGACGTGCACCGGCCTTGAGGTTGCCCTCCACGACCCAGACACGGTGTTTCTCCCAGCGCACCATATCCGGTGCCAGATGGTTGGCAGTGGTCAGGCTCTTGGGATCCGCGGCGTAGGTCAGCTTGTAGGTGTTGTACGGCACGATCATTTCCTGCTTGCCGACCAGCTTCCAGTCGTAGCGATCCAGCGCGCCGTTGAACACGAACACATCGTCGTAGGTGCCGGCGCCCGCGGTACCGGGGTTAGGCGTGTCGTAAGCCAGGTTCGGTGCCAGCTTGACGCGACGCTGGCCCGGCAGGTATTGCCATGCGCGGCGCGGTTGCGCCAGCGGGTTGGCGGCGTCCTTGAGCATGATCGCCTCGCCGGCACGGCGCGCAGGACCGGTGTAGTACAGCTTCATCTGGTAGTACACGTCGGCACTGCTGATCGGCTGCGCCATGTTCTCGTAGATCGGGTAGGTAATGAACGCCTGCCCCGTGGTCGCCAGGCTCGCCTGGCCTGCCGAGTCGACGTTCCAGGAGTCGTACTTGGAGTTGATGTTGACGCCCTGGTAGCGCAGCAGGAAGTTCCACATCGCCTCGGCGCCCGATTGCGGGATCGGGAACGGCACGCCGGGCAGTACGTTGTCGATGGCCAGGCCACCTTCAAGGGACTTGGCGCCGGTGGCGTTTTTCACGCTGTTGTCCAGCACCGTCTGCGGCAGGGCAACGGTGCGATGGGTCGGGTAGACGTCGACACGGTAAGTCGGGAAACGCTTGGCCAGTTCCACCGTGGTGGCGCTGAGCATGCCCTTGTACTTATCGACGTTCTTGCCATCAATCACCAGCAGCGGCTTTTCGCTGGCAAAGGGGTCCGGGCGCATGCTGTCGCCGGACTTGAAATTGGCCGGAGCCGTGGTCAGGCCGCCGGCATAGGCGGGAATGGAGCCATCGGCATTCGCAGCTTTTTCAGCGCCTACCAGGGTCAGGCTGCTGCCCAGCTTGGCAGCGTCCTGTGCAGTAACGGCGGCCTGTGCATGGGCGCCGAGGGTCATGGCCAGGGAAGCGGCCAGCAGTGTTTTGACGAATTTCATTTTATTGTTCTCCTGCTTAGAAACTAAGCATTGGGTGTATCAAAAGGTGGTTTTCAGCGTCAGGTACACGGCGCCACGGTCTTCCGTGGTCGCACCGCCGCCCGAGAAGGCCGAATAGCCACCGGCGTAACACGCATAGTTTTCGTTACCGCTGAAGGCGTTCGGCGTGGAGCCGTCGCCACTGCCGGCGTTGGCAGCACCGGTGCTGTTACCGCTGACATTGCACTTGTCAGCCTTGCCAAAGGCGTCGACATACTTGAGGTCGACGAAGTACTTGTTGTAAACCGCTGCACCGACGCCGACCGCATAGTTGCCGGTGTCTTCTGCACCACCACCGGACACCGGTGAAACGCCGTCGAGACCCACGTTGACGGACATCGGCAGGCTCATGTCCACGCCCGGGAATACCTGGTACCAGGTCGGCGTGAAGTTGACCGCCAGGCCCCAGTTGTCACGGGTAGGCTTGTCGATGCCGCGGTAAGTGCTCTTGCCCTTGTAGAGCGCCTCGTTCTTGTCATCGAGCTCGAGCAAGTTGCTGTAATACAGCTCGGCGAGCACGACGGCCGAATCGAACACCGGCGTCTTGGGCATGGTCATCAGACCGTTGAGTGTCCAGTGCAGCGTTTCACCGGTGGCGCTCATGCTGTCGCCGTTGCTCGGGGTGTCGTAGATAACGCCAGTGCCCGCCGTACGTGCCGGCAACAGGCCAAGGCCCTGCCCCAGCCCGAGGGGGCTGGTGGTGCTGACAATTGCCGGGATACTGGCCAACGGCATGTTGTGGCGGATGTTCAAGTCGCTGCCGACGCTGATGCCACCGATATCCTTGGACAGGCTCAGGCCATAGATGTCGATATCGTCGGAGTACGCCAACTGATAGGTGGCAGTGCTCAACGAGTTCAGCGTGTTGACCACAGCCGGCACCTGGCCCGCAGGTCGCGTGCCATTGGGGTTGGCCGAGGTGATCCCCCGGGCGTCCAGCCAGGCCTGGGGCAGGATGTCCGACGTTTTGCGGTAATAGATACCGAGGGTGCCGTCCAGCCATGCTGGCGACCACTTGGCCATCAGCCCCCAGTCGCCGTGATTGCTCGGTGTCAGGTCATCGCCACGGCGCACGTTGGTCAGCGCGTTGCAGGGTGCGATGCCACAACCGAGCGGACTGCCGGGCGTGATGGAGTTGGTGTTGCCGAGCAGGAACGATTGCGCACCGAAGCCCACCAGGTCGGAACCGCCGTAGTAAGTACCGGCCTCAGGCAGGCGGGCAGCATTCCAGTCCAGGAAGTACTGGGCGCCAATGGTCAACTCGGGATTGATTGTGAAGGTGGTCGAAATCTGATCGCGCGGGACGAACAGCTCCTTGGCCTCGGTACCCGGCGATGCCGCCAGCTTCGCCAGGTCCAGGCCGGACTGGCCGTAGCTGATCGAGTGCACCGGGTTCAGGATGGTTTCACCCCAGAACACGTTGTGCTGGCCGGCCTTGATGCTGAACAGGGACTCTTCACCCACTTCGGTGCTGTAGAACACGAAGGCATCGAGAATCTCGCCCGAGGGACCGGTGTAGTAACGCTGGGCGTAGTTGCTCAGGTGCGGACTGCCGTTGCCGACATTGTCATTGGTGACGCCAGCCAGTCGCGGGTCATTGGCGATCAGGCCGGAGGTTTCGCCATTGCCGTTGACGAACGGATTGGAGTTGGAACCGGTGTTTTCATACGCCTTGTCGTACCAGCTCGCCGCACTGACGCGAAAACCCATGCTTTCCTTGTAGACAACATCCATCTCGGTCAGCAGGTCAACACGGTTGGTGATGTTGGTCCCGGCATGGCGGAAGTTGTAGTCGCCGTCGTTGTTGTTCGGCGTCCCAAGCATGCGCTTGTCGGCGTTTTCGGTACGCACGCCGTAGTTGTACTTGACGGTATTGTCAAAGCGCACAGCCCAGTCGGGGTTGCCGGTATCGAGTTCGAAACCATGGGCCACCGGCATGCCAGCAGCAAGGATGGCCAGGGCCAGCAGGCTGCGATGCGAGGGTTTGAGGCTGTGACTCTTATTGTTATGCATTACGTTGTCTCCGCCGTGTTGTACTTGTATTTAAGCGCAGCCGTCCTTGCGCAAGCCCTGGTGAAAGAGCCAGCGTGCGTCACGAGTCTAGGATGTGCCGGGCGTTTTTTTGGGCCAGGCTGCTATCTGACTAGCGATCCAGTTCTTGAATGAAGGCTTCGGCGCCCGGCCAGTGGCCAAAGCCCGAAGCGGGATTGAGGTGGCCGACCTGACCGAGATTGACCAGTTCGCTACCCCAGCCGCGAGCCATGCGGGCGACAGCTTCCAGGCTTGCCAGGTGATCGTTGGTGCTGCCGGCGACTACGCTGCGAAACGGCAGTGCGCCGGTGGGCAGAGGGTCCCAGCCATTGGCCCGGAGGGTTTCCGGGGTTGGATAGCCCTGGGGCCAGGTGGCATCCAGATCCGGCGGCGCGGCCAGCAGAGCGCCCTTGATCGGAGCGCTGTGCTTGGCAGCCCAGTGGGCCACCATCAGTACACCGGCGCTGTGAGCGACCAGAATCACCGGCCCGTCGATCTGCGACACTTCGTGCTGGATGGCGCGTACCCGCGCGGCGCAGTCGAGCTTGTCGGTTTCAAGTGGCGGCACACTGCGCACTTTGCTCAACCTGGCTTCAAGCAGCGTTTGCCAATGCTCGGCAACATGCTCGCGCAAGCCCGGTACAATCAGAACGGTCGCGTTAGTTTGTAGTTTGTCCACTTGAACACCTTCGCCTTCTCGATGACTCGACTGGCTGATTCGCCAGAAGCTTTTTGTAGTACCGACATTAAAGACCCCCCATCAGGGGTGCTTTTCATTTAACGTCAGCTGCTTTTCTTTTGATGACACATCGTCCGTTGAGACGATTCGCTCACGCGTTAAAGCGTTCAACCAGCACGTGTAGCGAATGGGCCGTGGCTTCCAGATCGCGACCCAGCAACTGGGAACGGTTGGTAAGCTCGGAATTGTTCTGCGCCGCCAGGGAAATCGTGCTGATCTGGCTGGAAACCGCCCCGGCAGCCTGGCTCTGTTGTTCCGCCGCGGCGGCCATCTGCTCGACCCGCTCGTGGATACCGCTGATCGCCAGCGTGATGCCGTCCAGGGCGCGTTCGGTATCGATCACGTGGGTCACGCCGGCACGGGCTTCGTCGCTGCCTTTGCCGGCAATGTCCACGGCCTGGCGGGCCTCGACTTGCAAGGCGCTGATGATCTGCTGGATCGTCTTGGTCGACTCCCCGGTCTTGGAGGCCAGTGCTCGCACCTCGTCCGCCACCACGGCGAAACCACGACCCTGCTCCCCTGCCCGTGCGGCCTCGATGGCAGCGTTGAGGGCCAGCAGGTTGGTCTGCTCGGCAATGGCCTGAATCATGTTGGCGGCTTGCTGGATCGACTGGGTCTGCCTGGCCAGGCTGTCCACCGAACGGCTGATGTCGTCCACGGTATCGGCCAGCTTTTCAATGACGCGGCGCGTCTGCACCACCCGTTGCGCGCCGCCGGTGGACAAGTGATTGACCTCGCGCGCGCTCTGCGCAGTTTGCTGGATATGCATGGACACCTCCCCGATCGAGGTGGCCATCTCCTGCATCGCGCCTGCCGCCCTGTTCGCTTCCAGCCGTTGCACCTGCAGCGCCGTTTGCGCCTGATCGACCAACTGGCCGTTGCGGGTCGCCAGAATGGCGGTCTGGTCGGCAAAATCGCCCAGGCGACTGAGCGCCGTGCGGATGCGCGCCCCTTCACTGATCAGTGCCATTTGCAGTCGCGCGACCGCACCGGTTTCGCTGCTGTAGGTCAGCGCCACCAGTTCACTGTCGAATGCCAGCGGCGCCGCTTCCTGGATCTTGGAGAGTGCACGCCGAACGAACCACAGGGACACCCAGGTTTGCGCAATCGAGAGCCCTATCAAGCTGGTGACGGCCGCTGTTGGCATGTCTGCGATCGACAGGAAGGTCCCCAACAGCCCACCCAGCAATGGCAACAGCAGAAAGCGCGACAACATGCCCAGGCGCTGCCACACACTGGCCGGCGAACGGCCTCCGCGCAGCCGTGCATAGAGCACGCAGGCGCGCTGCACCTGTTCGGCCTGCGGCCTGACCTGTACCGATTCGTAGCCGACCACCCGGCCGTCCTGATGAATCGGCGTGACATAGGCACTGACCCAATAGCCGTCGCCGTTGCTGCAACGATTCCTGACGATGCCCATCCAGGCCTTGCCGGCGCTGAGGTGACTCCACATATGGGCGAAGACGACCGCGGGCATGTCCGGATGGCGCACGATATTGTGCGCACTGCCAATGAGTTGTTCCCGGGTAAAACCACTGACCGCGACGAACTCGTCGTTGCAGTAAGTGATACGACCTTGGGGGTCGGTGGCTGAAATCAGGCGCTGTTCGGCCGGAAATCTGCGTTCCTGATCGGTGACGGGTGTATTGACTCGCATGCAGGCTCACTCAGGTTATCCGCCCTTCATGCCGTGGCTGCTGGGTACGCGCCATGCAAGAGGGGTCGATTGTTGTTTTACGGAGGCTGATAGGCATTGACGCCGGAGGCGGAAAATACTGGAGTCCGCGAGGAGTGAACCGCGCAGTTCACGTCAAAAACTTTTCATTTCATGACTTGGTGGATATAGTCGACAACGGATGGATTCCATAAGAACAACGCCAGGAAACGCCTCTGCATGACAAAGCTCGTTCGCGCTGCCGTGTTGACCAACTACCTGGAAGTGGCGCACTACCTGGGGTTGAACCCTCATGCCTTGCTGGCCGAAGTCGGTTTGAGCAAAACCCTGCTGCAAACCCCCGATCACCGTATTCCCATCGACTCAGCGGTGCGCCTGCTGGAAAACTCGGCCATCGCCAGCGGTTGCCAATACTTCGGCTTGAGCATGGCCGAATCGCGCCAGCTCTCGGACTTCGGTGTCGTCAGCCTGCTGCTCACCCACCAGCGCACCCTGCGCGACGCGTTGCAGGTGCTCGTGCATTACCGTCATCTGATGAACGATTCGCTGGCCATCTTCGTCGAGGAAGCGGGCAAGATGGTGATCATCCGCGAGGAAGTGGTCACCGAGGCGCCCATGGTCTGCCGGCAAGCCAATGAGCTGGCCATCGGCGTGATGTTCCGCCTGTGCGCCGCCCTGCTCGGCACCCACTGGCACCCCTACAGCGTCAACTTCACCCACCAGCCCCCCGACAACCTGCACCTGCATCGGCGGCTGTTCGGCTGCAAGCTGGAGTTCGGCAGCGAGTTCAACGGCATTGTCTGTCCCGACGCCAACCTGGACATGGCCAACCCCCATGCCGATCCGGGGATGGCACGCTATGCCCAACGCTACCTGGACTCGCTGCTGAGCAACGAGGGCTCGTCGACCCTGTTCGATGTCCGCAAGGCCATCTACCTGCTGCTGCCCATGGGACGCGCCACGATCGAGCAGATCGCCCAGACCCAGGGCATGAACGTGCGCACCCTGCAACGTCGCCTGAAAGAAGACGACTGCACCTTCAACGACCTGATCAACGACGTGCGTCGCGATCTGGTGTTGCGCTACCTGGAGAACCCGGCCTATTCACTGGGGCAGGTCGCCGACATGCTGGGCTATTCCATGGCGAGTTCGTTTACGCGCTGGTTCATCAGCCAGTTCGGCATGCCGCCGGCGGCCTGGCGCAGCGAGCACAAAAAACTGGCTCCCAAGCGCGATAGCTGAACAGCACAAGGTTTCCGGAAATACGCGTCGCCTGCATCGCTGGCAAGCCAGCGATGAGGTCACCGCGGTGACACAGACAAATTGATAGGTACAACGCCCATAAAAAAACGGGCGGCTGCCGTCACAGCCGCCCGCAAACGAACCAGAGATCGTGGCTCCGGTCCAGCGCCCCGCTACGTCATGGAGTCAACGTAGTGCGGCTCTGCTAGCGCAAGATCGGGCAGCTTGTGGCTGCCCCGGTTTTACAGCCCCCAGTGCAGCAACAGCAGCACCAGGGCGACGAGGAATACCGTTTCCCCCACCATCAGCAGGATCGGCTTGATGCCGACCGAAGCGAGCTCCTTGAGCTGGGTCTTCATGCCCAGTGCACTGATGGAAACCACCAGACTCCAGCGCGACAGATCATTGATCGAACCCTGCACCGCCGGGGCAATCCAGCCGGTACTGTTGATGCAGGCCAGAATCAGGAAACCGACGGCGAACCAGGGCAACAGCGGCGGCCGCTTGCCGGTCGGGTCGGCGCCTTGCATACGGGTGATCAGGGTGGCGCAGACAATCACCGGCAGCAGCATCGCCACCCGCATCAACTTGACCACCGTAGCCGTGTCGCCCGTCTCGGTGCCCATGCTGTAGCCAGCACCGACCACCTGGGCCACGTCGTGGATCGTGCCGCCAAGAAACACCCCTGCGGTTTGCGGCGACAGCCCGAACCAGTTGGCGATCATCGGGTAAAGGATCATCGCCGCCGTCGACAGCGCCGATACGCCGATCACGGTAAACAGCGTGGCGCGTTCTTTCTGTGGGTGGTTGGGCAACGCCGCCGCCAGCGCCAGTGCAGCCGAAGCACCGCAGATCGCGGTGGCACCACCGGTGAGCATGCCGAACAAGCGCGAGAAGCCCAGGGCCTTGGCCGCCACCACCGATACACTGATGGTCACCACCACCAGGATCACCACCAGGGCCAGGGGTTTCCAGCCCAACCCGACAATCTGTTCCAGGGTAATGCGCATACCCAGCAGGGCTACACCGATACGCAACACGGTGCGCGCGGTGAACTCGATGCCGGCCTTGCAACTGCTGTCGCCGGTGAGAAAATTCAGCGCCATGCCGAGCAGCAGGGCGAACAGCATCACCGGTGCGCCGTAGTGTTCGGAGAGGAAGGTGGCCGCTGCCGCGACGATCAGGCTGACGATAAAGCCCGGCGCCAATTCGCGCACGCGGCTGTTGATATGGGTAAGCGCAATGGCGCTCATGGCGCAGACTCCTCTGGAGCGATAACGATAAATGCCTGGCCGTCGACTACCTCGACCGGGTAGTTGGCGACCTTGAGCTTGGTGGAGTTGAGCAGGTAGCCACTGGACAGGTCGAAGCGCAGGCCATGGGCACAACACTGAATCACCCGTCCTTCGAGGCGACCGCCGCAGAGCGAGGCGCCCTGATGCGGGCAGCTGTCGTCGATGGCATATAACGCGCCCCCCACGTTGAACAGGGCGACGCTCCTGTCATCGAATTCGAACAGGCTGCGACCACCGTCCTGCGGGACTTTGCCGGCCGGCACTTGAATTCGCACGCTCATGACGGCTGCGGCTCGGGTTCGCTGTGCACCAGCGTTTCGCACATCGCATTGAGCAGCACCTCGGCCGGTTGGGCACCGGGCACTGTCCGGTTACGGTTGAAGTGGAAATACGGCACGCTGCTGACGCCCCTTGTGCTGGCGCCGACGAAGGGACTGGCGTCGCCGCACAGACAGTCGGCCACGGCTGCGTGGTCGAAGCCGCACGACTCGGCAATAGCCAGCAAGGTCTCGGTACAACCGATGTCCTCGTTGTGATGGAAATAGGCGGCGAACAGGCGCTCGATCAACGCATCGCGCTGCCCTGCACTACCCAGTTCGGCGCAGCGCTCCAGCAAGCGATGGGCATTGGCCGTATTGGGCATCGTGCCGATGCTGCTCAGATCGATAGCCACACCCGACGCCGCGGCGGCCTGCTGCACCTGGGCCTGGCGCGCGCGCACGGCATCGGCGCTGCCCAGCCGGTTGAGATAGAACGCGGCGAAAGGCTCGCCCTGGGCCGGCATGTGTGGCAGCAACTGCACACCCTGCCACGCCAACTCGACCTCGACATCCGGCCGCAGGAGCCGCAACTGCTCCAGTGCCTGCTCCAGCTGGCGCTTGCCGATCAGGCACCAGGGACAGATAAAGTCGAAAAACACATCGATACGCAAACGACGACTCACGATTTAACCTCGATCGACACCGGGCCGGTATTGACATTGACACCCTCGCCTTTCAGGCGAGCGATGTCCTTGTGGTAGTAACACATGGCATAGAAGAACACCGCCGCCGCCAGGACGCTGACCAGGGGCACCAGTTGGAACGCAGCATGCAGGCCGATGACATCGGACACCTTGCCGGTGATGAACGGCCCCGGGGCCAGCCCCAGCATGTTGTTGGCCAGGGTCAGGGTGGCGAAGGCCGTGCCGTGCACGGAGTAATGGGTCAGGTTGGCGACCATGGCACCGGCAGGGCCGGTGGTGCCTGCGGCAATCAGCATGCCCAGGCAGATCAACACCAGTTGCGCGGGCCCGGCCGGCAAGGCAAACGCCAGCGACAGCAGCAGGCAACTGCCCAGGCAATAGCCGATGGCCAGGGCCACCTTGCGCTCAGGCGATTGACGGCACAGGCGATCGCTGAGCATGCCGCAGAGAATCATCCCCGCGCCGCTGCACAGGACGATGATCGCAGCGATGCCACCGGCCTTGTCCGCGCCCATGTCGTAGTAGCGATTCAGGTAACTGGGCATCCACACAATCACCGTACCGCCGACGAACAGCTGCAGGCCGCTGCCGACATAGGTCGCGATCACCGATCGGCTGGAAAACAAGGTGCGCAGCGGCCGCTTGACCGCGGCAGTCGCCTTGCTTGCGGCCCTGGCAGCGCGCTGCGGGGCAATACGCGCTTCCTTGACGATAATCGGATAAAGCACCGCCAGCAGCAGGCCGAACAACGCCATACCGGCGAACGACCAACGCCAGCCCAGCTTGGCAGCAATCGCACCGCCCAGGGCCATGCCCAATACCGAGCCGAACATGCCACCGGCCATGAAGGCACTGGCGAGCGTTGCGCGCATGTGCTTGGGAAATACGGAAATCACTACCGCAATGCCGACGCTGCCGTAGGCGGCCTCACCGACGCCGACCAGGAAGCGGGCAATGAACATGTGCTGGTAGTCTTGCGCCAGGGCGCAGCCAAAGGTGGCCAGGCTCCACAGCAGCGCCATCAGCGCCAGGCTTTTGACCCGGCCGAAGCGATCGGCCATCAACGACAAGGGAATCGTCAGCAGGCCAACCATCATGGCGACGATGCCGCTGAGCAGGCCGAGTTGACCATCACTCAACGACCACTCGCTCTTGAGCAACGGGAATACTGCGTTGAGCACCTGACGCGACATGTAGTCGGAGATCAACAGGCCGAAGGTCAGCGCGAAAACGATCCAGGCGTAACGGCGTGCGATACCAACCGAAGTATCCTCATCATCGTCTGCTGTGCTGTGGTGAAAGGCCATGGTGCCTCCTCGGAGCTTTGCTTGTATTTATTTTTATAGGGCATTGAGCCCGTGACACATTTGAAACTTCGGGCGGGGCGAGAAGCCTTCGGCCTCCCGCCCGTTGCCGATCAACCGCGCTGCGGCACGCCTTTCTGACCAGGCTTGCGGTTTGGCGACATGCCATTGGCCAGCAGGGTTTCTTCGATGCTCGAGTACTCCACACCGATGCGGTAGATCTCGCGCGCTTCCTTGCCGGTGGCAATTTCACGACCCAGTTCATGGGCGATGCGCACGGTCTGCTTGATCTGCTGCACGGAAGAGAAACGCTTGCCTTGGTGGTCGATGATGGTGTCTTCGTTACCAACGCGTGGGTGCATACCCATGGCCATCGACATGGCGTTGAACGGCAGAACGTTCTTGAGCAGCGACTCGGAAGTCACAGTGCTGCCATCCGGTGCGCGGTGCAGGAAGTTGAAGAAGTTGAACGGGTTAGGACCGTCGAAACCACCACCGATGCCGATCCAGGTCAGGTTCAGCGGGCCTTTGTAGACACCCTTGCGAACCAGACGCTCGAGGGTTTCCAGGGCGTGCATGCCGGTCAGCTGGAAGTGCGGCTGAATACCGTTGGCCATCAGGCGCTTGAGGTGCTCTTCAACCCAGGCCGGGCCAGCCGGTACGGTCATTTCGCTATAAGCAGCCTGGTAGGCCGGGTTGGCCAGGGAGGTGCCTTCCAGGTATTCCGGATACAACAGCTCCATGATGTTCATCTGGGTGGTGTTGATCGCGACAGTAACCTGGTCTGGTTTCGGCGTCAGTTCGGCGAGCATGTGACGGGTGTCGTCGCTCAGCCACTTGGCCGCTTCGCCATCGCTTTCAGGGGCGAAGGAGATCGATCCACCGACCTGGATAATCATGTCCGGCACAGCTTCACGCACACCGGCAATCAGCTCGTTGAACTTGGACAGGCGCTTGGAGCCCTTACCGTCCAGCTCACGTACGTGCAGGTGCAACACGGTGGCACCGGCATCGTAGCACTCGACAGCCTTCTGGATCTGCTCGTCCATAGTGACCGGAATGTCTTCAGGGAAGTCTTCTGGTGCCCACTCTGGGCCGTACGGGGCGACGGTGATGACCACCTTTTCCATGTTTTCGGGGTGCAGGGAATCGTCGAAGAATTGCATGAATTACTCCTTTTATTATCGTGGTCCGCCTGGCGGGGTTTGCCGCAGCAGGCGGAAGTAGGCGAGCAGTCGGGGCTCTTCAGTAGGTCTTGTCGCCGATGATGCCCGCGCGCTCCATCTTGCGATGGCAAGGCGGGTAGTCCATGACGGCGTAGTGCTGGGTACTGCGGTTGTCCCAGATGGCAATGCTGTTGGGCTTCCAGCGCCAGCGCACTTGATACTCGGGGATGTAAGCCTGACTGATCAGGTACCGCAGCAGTTCCGGCGCGCCCGGGTTGGCGTCCTGGCCAAAGCGCACCCGTTCAGGGGTGTGGTAGTTGCTGAAATGGGTGGTGAAGGCATTGACGAACAATATCTTTTCACCGGTTTCCGGATGAGTGCGTACCACCGGATGCTCGGCGTCGGGGTATTGGGCCTTGAGCGCCAGGCGCTTCTCGATCGGCATGACCGCACCGAAGCTGGCCTCGATGCTGTGGCGGGCACGCAGGCCTTCGATCTTCGCCTTCACGTCTTCGGGCAGACGCTCATAGGCCACGGCCATGTTCGTCCACATGGTGTCGCCACCCACCGGCGGGCACTCGATGCAGCGCAGTACACAGCCCATCGACGGCGTCTCGCGCCAGGTACCATCGGTGTGCCAGGCGTTCTCGTAGCGGTCCATCGGCTGGTCCGGATCCTTGTAGATGCGTACCAGGCCCGGATGCTCCGGGTCGCTGCCAGCCACTGGATGGTCCTCCAGCTCGCCAAAGCGGCGAGCGAAGGCAACATGCTCGGCACGGCTGATGTCCTGGTCACGCAGGAACACCACCCGATGCTTGAGCAACTGGGCACGAATCTCGGCGAAAAGACCATCGTCATGGATAGCGTCGGCGAGGTTGACGCCGATCAGTTCCGCACCGATGTTGCAGGTCAATTGTTCGACTTTCATGGCAGGCAGCTTCCTTAAATGACGAAAATCGACGAGCCAGTGGTCTTGCGCGACTCCAGGTCACGATGGGCCTGCACGGCATCCTGCAAGGCGTAGTGCTGGTTGATCTCGATCTTGATCCGACCGTTGCCGACGTGGTCGAACAGCTCGCCGGCCAGGGCCGCTTTCTCCGCCGGATCGGCAATGTAGTCAGCCAGGGCCGGACGCGTCAGGTACAGGGAGCCCTTCATCGCCAGCAGTACCGGATCGAAAGCCGGGATCGGGCCGGACGCAGTGCCCACGCAGACCATCAGTCCGCGGCGCTTGAGGGAATCCAGGGAACCCATGAAGGTGTTCTTGCCGACGCTGTCGAACACCACGTTGACGCCAACGCCGTCCGTCAGATCGCGAACGCTGGTTGCAACGTCTTCGTGGCTGTAGTTGATAACGTGGTCACAACCGTGAGCCTTGGCGATTTCACCCTTGGCTTCGGTGGACACGGTGCCGATGACCGTCAGGCCGAGCAGCTTGGCCCACTGGGAGACGATCAGGCCGACGCCGCCGGCCGCCGCGTGCAGCAAAATGCTGTCACCGGCCTTGAAGTTGTAGATGCGACGCATCAGGTAGGATGACGTCAGGCCGCGCATGGTCATGGCCGCGGCAGTTTCGAAACTGATGGTTTCCGGCAGTTTGATCAGCGGCGCGGCCGGGATCAGACGCTCGGTGCTGTAGGCACCCAGGGTGTTGAGGAAGCCGGTGTAGGTGACGCGATCGCCAACCGCGACGTTCGTAACACCCTCGCCGACGGCCTGCACCACACCGGAAGCCTCGACCCCCATGCCGTTGGCCAGCGGGATCGGGTAGGTGCCGTTGCGAAAGTAGGTGTCGGCGTAGTTCAGGCCAACAGCCACATGACGAAGACGAACCTGACCCGGGCCGGGATCGCCAACCGCTACGTCTTCGTAACGCAGGACTTCGGGACCACCGGTTTCGTAGAAGCGTATGGCTTTGGCCATGCCTGTTTCTCCAATCTGCGATTTTGGCGTACTACGCCGTTTTGTTCTGATGGGATTGACTGTATGACGCAGGCTGGTTGGACGCTTCTCATCAGACGACAACAGCTTTTCATTTCGTGACAAACCCCGCGCGGTTGAAAACGCCTGAACCTGGCATACGGTTTGAATTGATGGCCTGCGCCACAGGACTATGCTGTAACCAGTTCAGGGGAACGGCATGCTGGCTGGCCAGAACCTGCGATCAGTCGTCATGGCCCAGAGCCCTGCGCCGACAGCAAGGAGATGCGCGGATGCCACATGAAGCAAGCCTGCTCCAGGCGACGGTTGTCTTTCTATTGGCGGTGGTGGTGCTGGTGCCCCTGGCTCAGCGCTTGAAGCTGGGCGCCGTACCGGGCTATCTCCTGGCCGGAGTCCTGATCGGACCCTCGGTGCTCGGGCTGATCGACAACCCCCACAATGTCAGCCGCCTTTCGGAAATGGGCGTGGTATTGCTGCTGTTCATCATCGGACTGGAGCTTTCACCCCGCAAACTGTGGATGATGCGGCGCTCGCTGTTCGGCATCGGGCCGATCCAGGTGATTGTCACCGCGGCCATTTTCGCGGCGATTGCGTATATCGCATTCGCCCAATCCCTCCAGGCTGCCATCGTACTCGGCCTGGCATTAGCCCTGTCATCCACCGCCTTTGGCCTACAGATACTGGCCGAGCGCAATGAGTTGGGCCGTCCCCACGGCCGTCTGGCAGTGGCTATTCTGCTGTTCCAGGATATCGCCGCCATTCCCCTGATCGCCCTGATACCCCTGCTCGGGGGTGGCGAAGCCGACCAGATGCAGGGCGGCGAGCTGAGGCAGGCCCTGACGGTCCTGGCCGGCATCGGTGCGGTCATCGTCGGTGGGCGGTATCTGTTGGGCCCGGTGTTCGGCTGGGCGCTGCGCCCGGGTCTGCGCGAACTGTCCACTGCCACGGCTTTACTGTGCGTGTTCGGCACCGCCTGGTTGATGGAGCACGTCGGCGTTTCCATGGCGTTGGGCGCCTTCCTTGCCGGACTGCTCATGGCGGAGTCGCCGTTTCGTCATGAGCTGGAGTCGCAGATCGAACCGTTCAAGGGAATGCTGCTCGGGCTGTTCTTCGTCGGCGTGGGCATGAGCGCGGACTTGCGCCTGCTGTTTGGCGAACCCTTGGCCGTGTTGGGCCTTACTGTGCTGCTGGTGGGCTTCAAGCTGCCCCTACTGTTCGGAATCGGACGCCTGGCCGGTGGCTTGTCGCGAGCCGACGCCACCTGCCTTGGCGTGGTCCTGGCCTCCGGTGGCGAGTTCGCCTTCGTGGTGTTCAAGCTGGCGCTAGACCACCGCTTGCTGGAACAGTCGGTCCATGACTTGATGGTGCTCGTCGTCACATTGTCGATGGCGATGGTGCCCCTGGTGATGATCGCCCTGGCACCCGTAATGCGCGCAAGGCCTGCCACGCCGGATGCACCGGAAACTCCGCCCGAGGTCGACGACGAGCCCAAAGTGGTGATCGCCGGCATGGGCCGGATGGGCCGGGTCATCGCGCAATTGCTGCAAGCCCGGGGGATCTCGCTCGTAGCCCTCGACACCTCGGTGAAGACACTCGGCCAGCGCGGTGCGACCGGGCGCCTGCCGGTCTTCTACGGAGACCCGACTCGGCCGGAGATTCTCCATGCCGCCAAGGTGGGTACGGCGGAGCTGGTCATCGTCACCACCGACGATCCGCAGATCAATCTGGAGACGGCTCGGGTCATCTCGCGGCTCTATCCTTCGGTCAAGGTTATCGCGCGGGCACACGACCACAAGGAAGCACTGAAATTGATGGATGGAGGCGCCCGACCGGTACGGGAAACCTTTCATTCCAGCCTGGAGATCGCGCGTCGCGCATTTCTGGCGCTGGGGGTAAGTGAAGAACAGGCTGCCGTGTGGGTCCGGCATTACCAGAAGCAGGAAATCGAGGAGCTGATCAAGCTGCACCGCGATGCCGTTGCTGACGGCTCCCGACTGGAGCCGAATACTGATGCGCCAAATGAAGAATGATGTCGCTCAGGCTTGGGAAATAAGCGTCCGGTCACTTGACCGATTCCAGTGCCGAATGCAAACGCGCTGCCCCCGACCTCGCTTCTTTCAATAACTGATCCCAATCATCGGGCGGATGACCGCTAGCCAGCATTTTCCTGAACACCAGGTAGGCGTCGTCACTGCTTTCATAGGCGCGCCTGGTGTTCTCATCGTTCACCCAAGCCAACACAATCACTCTGCTCGGCCCGTGGAAACGGAAGAACAGTCGATACTGTTGAAAGAACTTGGCCCGAAACCAGTGTTTATGATCTTCGCCCAACGTGCCGCCTTGCCGGTACTCGGAGCGGGTCGGATCTTGCGCAATCACGTCGAACGCCAGCCTGGCGATAGCCGCCAGCCGTTTAGTTGCATTCTTCTTGATGTAGCCCACCGGGTCTGTCTGCTTCAACACCTCAACACTCTGGATCAGGTGCTCGATCTGATCCAGAAACAAGGGGTGGGCAAAAACCGTCCAGCCGTGTACGACCAGTGGTACAGGCTTGCCTTGGCTCATTCATCATCCGCCGGCAGCGGCGCATCGAGGTCAACCTCGATGTTGCCGACCAGCGAATGGATGCGCGTTACGAGATTCGCATCGACAGCTTGCAGGTGCTCGGGATGGTTGGCGATGTCGCGTGCCAGAAAACCCAGAAACTGGCCGATCACCGGATCATCTTCCAATGCTTCGGCACGGGTCAGCACCACTTCTCCGCCGGGGCGTATGGTGTAATGGATCTTGTCGCGCTTGCTCAAGCGAAGCGCACGACGCACCGTTTCCGGAATCGTGGTTTGGTAACGATCCGTGAGAGTGGATTCGACTTCGAGTGTGGTAGCCATATCTAGCCCCAGATCGGTGTGGAGAATGACTTTACGGTAATGCACTTGCATTGTGCCGTCAATGCGAAGCGGTGCCGGAACACAATGGGCATAGACCATAGCGCTGCAGCATGAACCGAGCCTCATGCTCCATTCCTACTTGCGGATGCCGACGGCATTGCACTTAAGCTCGCGTTTACACCACTGATCGATACTACGCCATGGCACGCCAAGGTCTTTCCAGTCCTCCAGCCCGATTGAGTCGAACAGCACCAGCTTCTCGGTGCCTTCCGGGTAGAGCAAGACGCAACGGGTCGCGAGCATGCCTCAGGTGGAATGGCCGATGACGCTGACCCGATACAGCCATGCGGTCGAGGAAAGCCCAAATAAACCACGCTTACATCCTCGACTGATTTTTCTCGAGTTTAAATACGGCGCTACCGCCAAGTAGTGCAGCCCCATCGGATGGCCGTCATGCCATTATCGGGGCGATTCTAAAACCCCTTTTTCTTAAAAATGTTACACCAACCTGCATACCTGTTTCAGCTTTAAAACAGAACACTTTAGTAAGCATTAATGGACAACCAAATGTGTTTGATGAATGTAAATAATTTTTTAAAAAATTTATTAGGCAACTTGCCATCAACATGCTGCATGCTAGCATTTGGATAGCATTGTCAGTGTTCAGCTATCCGTTCACAGGCCGCCCCTGCATTCCGGCCTCTTGCAATGCTGCGGACAGGACTTGAGAAGTTCTCTTCACAACACAAAAGCAGCCCTGCCAGTCCTGGCAGTGGCTTTCGCACAACTATAAACAAGGGGCTCGACATGATGCTGAGGAAGTTCTTACTTATAATAATTCTATTTAATTCCGTGGTGATGGCTGGAGATAAAAAAGACACACAAAACACACAAGACACCCAGCCAGTTGATTGGAGTCAGGACTCTATCAGTATCACCTTGGCTCCCGGAGAAAGTATTGACGTACCCGTGACCCTTAGTTCTGCCAAGCGCTTGGGGCATGTTGAACTATCGGTGACGAAGGATCTCCTCAATCTGGTTACCGTGACGCCAAAAGATATCAAGGACGTGAGAGTTTCCGACGTTGTAAAAATTATCGTAAGGGTAAAATCACAAAGTACGACACCTCTTGGCAGCTATAATGGCATTGTGCAAATCAGTGCCGATACCAAGGGAAAGGGCAAAAGCTTCAGTTTCACACAACCACTGCCGGTCAATATTTTGATCCAGAACCCAGATACCGTTCCGGCGGCCGACAATGATGGAAATGGGGTCTGGGACTACATGGATATTTTCATTCAGCAGAAATACACCAATAGTCCTCCCACTCAAGCTGCGGCTCGGCAACTTTCACGAGCGCTCCAAACCGGCCTACTGAACGCTGATGACAAAAGAATCGCTATGGAGCAAGCCGGCGCAACGGATCGAGCGGTTGAGTGTATGTTTTTTGTCCAGCCACCGAAGGACGCTGCACGAATCATAAGTGAACTCGAGGGGGCGATTGTCAACAATGCTGCACGTAGTCGAGCCTATGTTACCTACGGCGAACAGTTAGCTGGCGAAGTTTTTCCAGGCCAGACCGCGTCGCAATTCTCAAACTCCTGTAATGAACAATAGTGGGAGAACCGCGATGAAAAACTTCAAAAAAGCCATGTTTGCCTTCTCCAGCGCCACACTGCTTCTTGCCCAGCCTGCCACTGCTGCGCTGGATCTGGACACGTTCTGTGCTGTGAAAGACACAGCGATCTATTTCGGCAACGGTATCGATACAACCGAGATATCGGCTAAGGTCAATCTGGTGGGCATGCAACTTGACCTGCGCAGCAAAATGGATGAAGACGAATACAAAAAAATTGAATTTGGCCTCTCTTACAACTCAACAAGCACCGTGATCGGAGATTTGTTGGAATCTGCGATTCAGTCGTTAGGGAGGGATATTGGGGACTTTTGGCGAATGCTCGCCCACTATGTCCCCATGCCGAACGTCCTCAGAGACGGTTATTTGCAAGGCGCCGCCCTCCTCGATGAGATAGCCCTGGTTGATGTTCAAGACAGAAACCGCCACGTCTCTGCGTATAAGGACAAACTGCTGCAGGGGAAAAAGGTAATCGTGGTAGCCCATTCTCAGGGGAATTTCTTCGTTAACCAGGAATACACAGCGTTGACGTCAGAAGAGCAAAGAGGCTTTGGGATTGTATCCGCAGCCAACCCGGATACCCGTGTCGTGAATGGCGGGCCTTACACTACCATCGCTGAAGACAAGGTGATCGAGGCAATCCGATTGTTCAAGGTCAGAAGTGGTTTGCCAGCTCCCCTAATCGTAAATGTACCAACCACAGGATTCGAGCTTCCTGACAATATTCTTGGACACTCTTTCCAGTTGGCTTATCTATGGGACAACACTGCTAGTAAGGAGAAGTTGCTCAGGGATATCATGAACACACGAAGAGATATGGTCCAGCCAACACCTTTGGTTATTCCGGGCATCATTACCGCCACATTAACCTGGGGCAGCCAACCTGACGTGGATCTGCATGCTTTCGAGCCAAATCGTTCGCATGTCTTCTATGCTGCACGTACCGGTCTCTCCGGAACATTGGACAGGGATGTGACTACCGGATTCGGTGCTGAGCATTATGTTGTTCCTTGTGAGAAGCTGGAGGCAGGAACTTACAACATCGGCGTCAATTACTTCAGTGGTTCCGGCCCGGAAATTGCCACGGTGTTGGTACAAGCCGGACTAAGTGCTTTTCCGTATACACTCTTCCTGCCAAATGCAGTCGGGGCAGTTGGAAATGACAGCCCGAAACACGTCGCCAGTGTAAAAGTTACTGGCAATAAAGAGGAGGGATTCAAACTGGAGATAATACCGTAGGAGATTGACAGGGTTCAGCTGGCGGCATAGTTCACCATGCTGCCAGTCTCAATAGGTGATTTCTATCGTGAATTTCCAGTGACTATCTAGCGAGAGACATTTTTTAGATCCTTCTCGACCTCAGCACGTAGGCGTGCACTTCCGGACGCTACTGACAGCAACACGCCCCCACACGGCAAAAACAGGATGCCGTGATTTCTACATCAGTCCGGGCCATTGCCAGGTCGAGGCGGGTCTGCGCGATGGCTGCCTCGGCGTCCCGGCCCAGTCGTTTCAGGCATTCCACGTAGCCGTGGAGGCTCCACACATTGTCCAGATGCCAGGACGCACGACTGAGGGTGTTGTCCAGGCCCAGATCAGCCTGATAAGCCTGCATGGCTTCTTCTACCCTGCCCTGCTCCAACAGCAGTGCCCCCAGCGCATGCCTGACCGGTTGCATCCAGCCCCATGGCTCGTCATAGGGCAAATTATCGTCAAGTGATAGCGCGTGGCGCAAATGGGCAAAAGCGCTGTCGTAGTTGCCTTTGCGATACTCGATTTCCCCGCGCAGCATGGCGTCGGCCACCCCCAGAATATCCACGCATTTGTTGTTGAAGATGTAGCGTGTTTCCGGCACTCGGTTCAGGGTATCAAGGAAGAATTGCTGTTCGGCTTCTGCGGCAGCTATATGCCCACACGCCGCGTGCGCCAGGCCTCTGGCGTAATGCAGCATCGCCGTGGTCACGCAGTACAGCACCTGGTCGTTTGGCAGAGGGGTGGTCAGTATGTCCTGCCATTTGCCGAAGCGTATCTGCACATGCACCTTCATCGACATGAAGCCCTCCAACCAGTCGGCCATGGGCGGCTGCTCCACGCGCAGCAGTTCTTCCTTGATGGTCGACATCAGTTGGTCGGCGGCTTCCAGGGCCGGTCGGTATTGCCCGAGGAACATCGCCGAGTAAAGTTTGAAGTGGTAGTTGTGGCTTCGATACAGGGTGTAGAAGTTGAGTGGCCCTTCCTGCTCCAGGTATTTGCTGTCGGCCTGGATCGCCCGGCTATTGGTGACCATAGCCCCACGGTAATCACCACAGAGCACGTCGATGTGCGACGGCATATGGCGCAAATGTCCGGCGTCCGGCACCAGGTCACGCAGGAGATCGCCGGCTCGCAGCGCTCGCTCCGGGTAGGGCGACATTTCCATGGTGTGGACGTACATGTGCAATATGCCCGGATGCGGTGCATCCCCATGCTGCTCCATCCGCCGCAGCGCCTGCTCCAGTACGGCCACCGCCTCAAGCGTGTCAGCGCCAGGTGCCGGTGCACCGGTTTTCAGGTCCCACAACTGCCAGGGTGTGCGGTCGATCATCGCTTCGGCAAACAGCGCAACGACGTCGGGATCATCGGAAAAGGCTTTGTAGACACCCCGCATGGATGCCGCGTAGGCATCGTTCCAGGTGAAGAGTTGATCATGACTGGACGCCTGATCGGCCGGGTAGCGTTGTTCCAGCGCCCGGATCAGCGCCTGCTCCACCGGTTTTGCACCCTCGATATGCGCCAGCGCGGCTTGCGTCGCCAGTCGGGCCTGGACCACGGCCTCTTTCAACTCCTGTTCGATGAAGGCATCCCAGCGCTTGTTGTAATTTGGGCCCGAGGCATAGGCGATGCCCCAATAGGCCATTGCGCAATCGCGGTCGTGTTCGATCGCCTTGCGGAAACAACGGATGGACTCGTCGTGGTTGTAGCCGTAGCACCATAACAATCCACGATCGAACCAGAGCTGGGCCTGGGACGAGTTGGTCGTCACCGGGCGGCTGTAGGTGCCCAAATCGTAATAGTCAGGCATCGGTTTATCCTCTCGACCAGAGCGTGAGAACCAGCATACCCCGGCGGTAATGAACGAGCGGTACAACCGACGACAGGCGAAAGTCAATCTCCTTCCCACGCTCCGCGACGCGATACCGGAATTTCTCGAACCAACGCCGGACCCGTAGCCGCTGCCGCAGGCTGCGCTCGGCCGCGTAGCGGTCGCAAAATTCCGAGATCGCCCGGGAGCCCCTGCGGGACTCCAGCGCAGCCATGCGGCAGCGGCTACGGGGGGTGCTGGCGTCCGGGCTTTTCACGGGGCAAAAACAAAACCCCATCTGCTTTCGCAGATGGGGTTTCGGAATTTAATCTTGACGATGACCTACTCTCACATGGGGTACG
>NZ_VXCP01000016.1 GCF_011355085.1 Pseudomonas akapageensis
TACCGGACACTAGTGACGCTCCGCGTGGGAATGCAGGTCAAGACGCTCCAGCGTCGATGTGCCTGAGAGCGCGATGCGGAGCGTCGGTGGAGGCATTCCCACGCGGAGCGTGGGAACGAGGGTTAACGAGGGGCAGGGTTCAGCGCTGGTCCAGCACCGCACCAATCAACGCCTGCGCCGCATCGAGCTGTTGAATCAGTCCGAGAACCAGTGCTTTGTCATTCAGGTGCAGATGATCGACCACATCCCAGGCCGTGGCTTCGGCGCATTCGATCAGGGTCGTGGCATGGGCCAGGGCGTCTTCGACCGGAATGCCGCCGCGTACCGTGAGCATGGGCTGGCCGTTGCTGTCGACGGTGCCGAAGGGCTTTTCGGTGGTGAAACGTGAGGGAGTTGAAGCAGGCGGATCGGGGACGATTTTGATCATGGAGTAGCTCCTTCTGCTGTGGAGCTGCCACGTTCGTTTCCAGACGAGTGGGTGGCAGCTGTACGCAGGCTGGAAAACCGGGGCAAAAGGAACCCGGCAGGACCGAAGCCCTCCCGCGCACAGCCGCCATGATGCATTGCGGAACACTATGCGCCTTTTGCTATTGCTCGGATTTCCAGGCCCGGTCGTTGAATTGGCAACGACTGGGAAAGACTAGCCACCAGCAAACACAGGCGCAACAGCGTTCAAGGCGGGTTGATTATGCTTGGGAAATGTCTTTCAAGAAATAAAGAATTTGCCTACAGGCAGGCCGCCATCGCAGGCAAAAAAAGGCCCGCATTTCAGAATGCGGGCCGTTTTTGCGTATAGCTCTATCGTTTGGCAAAGGTTTCAAGGGAAGTCGATAGCCTCACTGACCTCCGCATTCAGCCGAAACTGAACGACGTTATGATGCCTTCATCATTCGCACTGATATGAATTCGATTGAGGTCCAGCTCTTTGGTCGAAATCTCATTGGGGCCAACCACGCGGGTACGGCCGGTCAATTCGGTGATGTAGGCTTTGACGCTGAATACGTAGGGGCTGCAGACCAGATGCTGGATTTTCTGGAGGACGTCTTCATTTGTCATGATAGGGATTCCTTTCATTGAGTGAAATGTCCGTTTGGACGCCCCCATGCTGCAATCTGCCAACTCGCCCCTGGCGGTAAATATTTATCGCTTCTGTTCGAACATCACGTAGATCTTGCGGCATGGCTCCAGCACTTCCCAGGTGCCCTTGAAGCCTGCCGGGATCACGAAGCGGTCGCCGGCGCGCAAGGTCTTGGCCTGGCCTTCGCTGTCGCGCAGCACCGATACGCCGTGGATGATTTCGCAGTACTCATGCTCGGTGTATTCCACCTTCCAATGGCCCTTGGTGCCTTCCCACACGCCTGCGCCAAACTGGCTGCATGGGCTTTCGTAGTGGTTGTAGAGGGTGCATTCGGGGTTACCTTCGATCAGGCGCTCCGGGGCGGGGCTGTAATGCTCGGCTTTGGTGGTGGCCAGGGCGAAGTCGACGATCTGTTTGATGCTCATAGGTGGGTCCCACGGTTTTTGTTGTTGAATAAAACGCACATGACTAGGCTTTTGTTGGCGTTGTGTCAAATATATTGAAAATTCGGGTGCCGGTGGTTTAGGGTGGTAATTGCCGCAGGCCCATGTGCGCCCGGCAGAATTTTCGACAATGCCCGCGAGCACTTCGTGCGGCCTTGTAAACCAACAAGAGGAGGATTCGTAATGACCACCCTGACTCGTGCTGACTGGGAACAACGTGCCCAGGACCTGAAGATCGAAGGCCGTGCCTTCATCAACGGCGAATACACCGCCGCAGTGTCGAATGCGACGTTCGAGTGCATCAGCCCGGTCGACGGACGCCTCCTGGCGCATATCGCCAGTTGCGATGCCGCCGACGCCGAACGTGCCGTGGAAAATGCCCGCAGTACCTTCAACTCCGGCGTCTGGTCGCGCCTGGCACCTACCAAGCGCAAATCGACCATGATCCGCTTTGCCGCCTTGCTCAAACAGCACGCCGAGGAACTGGCACTGCTGGAAACCCTGGACATGGGCAAGCCAATCACTGACTCCCTGGACATCGACGTTCCAGGCGCCGCCCAGGCCCTGAGCTGGAGCGGCGAGGCCATCGACAAGATCTACGACGAAGTCGCTGCCACCCCCCATGACCAACTCGGTCTGGTGACCCGCGAGCCGGTCGGCGTGGTCGCGGCCATCGTGCCGTGGAACTTCCCGCTGATGATGGCCTGCTGGAAACTGGGCCCTGCGCTGTCGACCGGCAACTCGGTGATCCTCAAGCCGTCGGAAAAATCGCCACTGACCGCCATCCGCATCGCCCAACTGGCCATCGAGGCCGGCATCCCGGCGGGCGTGCTGAACGTGCTACCAGGCTACGGCCACACCGTCGGCAAGGCCCTGGCCCTGCATATGGACGTCGACACCCTGGTGTTCACCGGATCGACCAAGATTGCCAAGCAGCTGATGATCTACTCCGGCGAGTCGAACATGAAGCGCGTCTGGCTGGAAGCCGGCGGCAAGAGCCCGAACATCGTCTTCGCCGATGCCGCGGACCTGCAGGCCGCCGCCGAATCGGCTGCCGGCGCCATCGCCTTCAACCAGGGCGAAGTCTGCACCGCCGGCTCGCGCCTGCTGGTGGAGCGTTCGATCAAGGACCAGTTCCTGCCACTGGTGCTCGAAGCCCTCAAGGGCTGGAAGCCGGGCAACCCGCTGGACCCGGCCACCAATGTCGGTGCCCTGGTCGATACCCAGCAGATGAACACCGTGCTGTCCTACATTGAAGCCGGCCACAACGATGGCGCCAAACTGCTGGTGGGCGGCAAGCGCACTCTGCAGGAAACCGGTGGCACCTACGTCGAACCGACCATCTTCGACGGCGTCAGCAACGCCATGAAGATCGCCCAGGAAGAGATCTTCGGCCCGGTGCTGTCGGTGATCACCTTCGACACCGTTGAAGAAGCCATCAATATCGCCAACGACACCCCGTACGGCCTGGCCGCGGCGGTGTGGACCGCCGACATCTCCAAGGCGCACCTGACCGCCAAGGCGCTGCGCGCCGGTAGCGTCTGGGTCAACCAGTACGATGGCGGCGACATGACCGCGCCCTTCGGTGGCTTCAAGCAATCGGGCAACGGTCGCGACAAGTCGCTGCATGCGTTCGACAAGTACACTGAACTGAAAGCTACCTGGATCAAGCTGTAAGCCACCCGGGCGTTGCCGCCAAGGCAACGTCCGGCATCGATCCTGACGCACAGCCGGACCTGCCTTGGCGCATGTCCGGCTGTGCTGCTTTGGGCAGGGTTTTCCACTGGAGTGTGGACATGCGTTGGGGTACCTATTTCGCTGTATTGGCGGCGGTGCTGAGTGTCGGCCTGGCGCTGGGTGTGAGCATGCCGCTGGTGTCATTGCGGCTGGAAGGCTGGGGCTATGGGTCGTTTGCCATTGGTGTGATGGCGGCCATGCCGGCCTTTGGTGTATTGGTTGGCGCACATATCTCCAGTCGCCTGGCCGCGTATTTCGGTACGCCCGGCTTGATGCGCCTTTGCCTGTGGGCCGGGGCGCTCTCCATCGGTCTGTTGGCGTTGCTGCCCAGTTACCCCCTGTGGCTGGTGCTGCGCTTGCTGATTGGCGTGGTCCTTACCATCGTATTCATCCTTGGCGAGAGCTGGATCAACCAACTGGTGGTCGAGCAGTGGCGTGGGCGGCTGGTGGCGCTGTATGGCAGCTCTTATGCCTTGAGCCAGTTGGCCGGGCCCTTGTTGCTCGGCGCGCTGGGCACTGTGAATGACTTCGGTTTCTGGGTGGGGGCAGGCTTGTTGGTGCTTTCGCCGTTGCTGCTGCTTGGGCGCGACGGGGCGCCAAGCACTGAAGCGTTTAGCGTGACACTGGGTGACCTGGTCGGCTTTTGCCGCAAGCTCCCGGTGATTGCCTGGGCCATTGCCCTGTTCGCCGCGTTCGAGGCCATGATCCTGACGTTGTTGCCGATCTATTGCCTGCGCCAGGGTTTCAGTACTGAAGTGGCTCTGTACATGGTCAGCACCGTGGTAATCGGCGATGCCTTGTTGCAGCTGCCGATTGGTGCGCTGGCCGATCGCATGTCCCGGCGCACGCTGTTCTTTGGCTGTGCACTGACATTGTTACTGTCCAGCCTGGCGATTCCCTTGCTGGTGCATAACCTGCTGATCTGGCCATTGTGGGTGCTGTTCGGGGCCAGTGCCGGTGGTTTGTTTACCTTGTCGTTGGTACTGATTGGCGAACGCTATCGCGATGACGCGTTGGTGCGGGCCAATGCCCATGTCGCTCAACTCTGGGGGATCGGTTGCCTGATCGGACCGCTTGCTGCAGGTGCGGGAAGTCAATGGGTCAGCGGTCATGCCTTGCCGCTGTTCATGGCTGCAGGTGCATTGGGCCTGGTATTGCTAGCGCGCCGACGCAATGCTTTTGAAGCGCCGGCCTCGGTCTAGAGCATCTTTTCCAGACCGATCGTGCGGCTCATCCAGGCATTAAAGCGACGCCACAGGCCGCCGGGCTCGGTACGCACGGTATGCAGGTGGCCGTTATCTTCGGTTACCCAGACGATCTGACCGTTTTCCAGCCGGGCTTCGTAGCTGATGGCCGGCGCCATACCCTCCAGGGCCAGCTTGCGTGTGTAGCCGGCCAGCTCCGGACTGTCGACCAGCACCCCGACCTCGGTGTTCCACAGCAGCGAGCGGGGGTCGAAATTGAACGATCCGATGAAAACCTTCTGCTTATCGAAGATGATCGCCTTGCTGTGCAGGCTGGATTCAGAGCCGGCGCCAGAACCTGGGCCAGAGGAGGAGCCGGCACTGGGATCGCCCGCTTGGCGCCGCATTTCATAGAGTTTCACGCCGTGTTCGAGCAGGGGCTTGCGGTAGGGCATGTAGCCGCCGTGCACTGCCGGGACGTCCGTCGCCTCCAGGGAATTTGTCAGCAGGAATATGGCCACGCCAGCGTCAGCGCGGCTAGTGAGATACTCCAGGCCAGTATCGCGCGGTACGAAGTAGGCTGAAATCAGCATCAACTCCTTACTCACGCCCTTGAGTTCGGGCTCCAATTGCGTGCTCATCAACAGCGAAGGGTCGGGTTCGCCGTCGGACAGCACCTTGCTCGGGGCATCCCACAGGGCCTGGCCATGGGCCCAGATCAATTCGCTGCGCCAATCATTGAGCTGAGGTTGAGTCTTGTAGGTCAGGAGATGGTCGTAAAGCGCCTTGCGTTTGATCTTTGCTTCATTGAGCGAGGCTTCAAGACGTTGTCGACTTTCCTGCAGTTCCTGAGGGCCGGGCTTGTCCAACTGAAAGTCGGCGATGGGACGGCTGAGCGCGCTGTTCCAGTATTGGTCGAAACTGTGTCCCAGTTGTTCTGCCACCGGGCCTGCGCAGAGCAGATCGATGTCGGTGAAATTGAGATTGGGTTCGGCATCGAAGTACGCGTCCCCCAGGTTGCGCCCGCCAACGATGGCCATGCTGTTATCGGCCAGCCACAGCTTGTTGTGCATGCGCCGATGCTGCTGCGAAAGGTTGAACAATCGCCCCATGGTTCGGGTAACACCTGTGCTGCGCCCCAGATGCAGGGGATTGAAGACGCGGATAGAAACATTCGGGTGAACGGCGAGCGTGGCAATGACGTCCTCCTGGCCGTCGCTGGCGGTGTCATCGAGCAGGATACGTACCCGAACCCCGCGATCGGCGGCCAGCAGCAATTCATGCACAAGCAGGCGTGTGCTGAGGCCGTCATGGACGATGTAGTACTGCAGATCGAGGCTTTTCTGTGCCTTGCGGATCAATTCGGCGCGGGCTCTGAAGGCTTCGTTGCTGCTTGCCAGCAGGCGAAAGCCCGAGAGACCTTGATGGCGGGCCACTTCGGCCTGCACCGATCGGCCGAAAGCCGATTCATTGGCCGGCAATGCCTCGCTGAGTTTGTGCGGTGGATTTGCTGTGGCGCAGCCACCCAGGGTAAGCCCCAGAAACAGAGGTAGCAGGAAGAACCGAAGAGGTCTCAAAGGGCTCGTCCTCAATCGCCAGGGGTGTAGCTGTTTTGACCTTGCCGATTGGTGAAAAGTTACGGCTCAGTCTTCCTCTTCGGCCAGCAAGCGAATGGCAGTGGCACCGACAATGCGCACAGCGGCTTCGATTTCATCCGTCGCCCTGGCGGCAAAGTTCATGCGCAAGCAATTACGGTACTTGCCCGATGCCGAGAAAATGCAGCCCACCGCGATTTGCACGCCTTGCTCCAGTAAAGCCCGGTTAAGGCGCAGTGTGTCGAAACTTTCCGGAAGCTCGACCCACAGCATGAAGCCACCCTGGGGGCGGCTGGCGCGGGTGCCGGCTGGAAAGTAGCGAGTTACCCAATCGATCATCAGGTCGCGGCTGCGTTGATACTGGCTGCGCATGCGGCGCAGGTGGGGTTCGTAATGGCCGCCCTTGATGAAGTCGGCGATTGCCAGTTGCGGCTGGGTCGCGGTGCAGCCGGTGCTGATGTACTTCATGTGCAGCACGCGCTCCAGATAGCGACCGGGGGCGACCCAGCCGACTCGCAGTCCTGGGGCGATGGTCTTGGAGAAGGAGCTGCAGAACAGGACCCGGCCATCCTCGTCGAACGACTTGATGGTGCGAGGTCTTGGATAGGTGTAGGCCAGTTCGCCATACACATCATCTTCGATGATTGCTACGTCGAAGCGTTGCGCCAGGGTCAGCAGGGCACGCTTGCGGGCCTCAGGCATGATGTAGCCCAAGGGGTTGTTGCAGTTGGGGGTCAGCTGGATGAGCTTGATCGGCCATTGCTCCAGCGCTAGCTCCAGGGCCTCCAGGCTGATACCGGTAATCGGGTCGGTCGGGATTTCCAGCGCCTTCATGCCCAGGCCCTTGAGGGTCTGCATGGCGCCGTGAAAACTGGGCGAGTCCACTGCGACGATATCGCCCGGTTCGCAGACCGCACGAATACTGGCGGACAAGGCTTCATGACAGCCCGTGGTGATCACCAGATCGCTGGCGCTCAATTGGCAGCCGGAATCCAGCATGAGCCTGGCGACTTGTTCACGCAGGGCCTGGGTGCCATAGATGGTGTCGTAATACAGCCCCGGCATGTCCTGGTGCCGGCTAAGCCGGGCCAGGCTGCGCAGCAAGGGCTTGAGCGTTGGACTTTCGATATCGGGCATGCCGCGCCCCAGCTGCACGACATCCTTGCGAGGCACGCTGCGTAGCAGTTCGACCACCTGATCCCACTGTGAAATCTCGACCGGCCGTTGCATGGGTCTTCCAACGGCTGGCAACGCCGGGAGCGTGCGGCCATTGCAGACGAAATACCCGGACTTTGGCCGAGGCATTGCCAGACCATTATCTTCAAGTACGCGATAGGCCTGCTGCACGGTGCTCAGGCTTACCCCATGCTCGGCACTCAGGGCGCGCACCGAAGGGAGGCGGTCGCCGGGGCGATAAAAGCCCTGCTCGATGCGAGAGCCAAGCAATTCGGCGAGATTGACGTAAAGGGTCATGGCGTACTCCCGATCCAGTGTGGGGTGGGGACCAGTACAGATTAGCCAAAAATACAGGATTCAGACCCGGCAACGGCCATTCTGTATGGAAATAATTCAAATTGTTTGGATCTGTAACGGCTTCGGCAGCGCGAGCATCATTTCTTCGAGGTTTTTCACTCGAAGGAGCAGAGAAATGAACGGTTTGAGCGATGTGCGTCTGAAAATGCATGCCGAGGAATTGCTGGAAGAGCAGCGTACCCACGTCGCCGCTCCGACACCTGGTATTTCCCGCTGGGCCCTGATGTGGCAGCGGTTGCATACACGCAAGGTGCTGCTGGAGCTCGACGACGATCAACTGCGCGATATCGGCTTGAGCCCCGAGCAGGCTCGCAAGGAAGGGCTCAAGCCGTTCTGGCGTACTTAAGTAAGTTCCTTGAGCCGATGCCAGAGCATGCCCAATGCCAGCAGCGGGGAACGCAGATATTTGCCGCCGGGAAAGGTGATATGCCCGACACTGGCAAACAGGTCGAAGCCGCTGCTGTGCTGGCCGCTGATGGCTTCGGCCAGCAACCGGCCGGCCAGGTGCGTGGCATTGAGCCCATGGCCGGAATAGGCCTGGGCGTAATAAACATTGGGTTGGTCCTTCAGTCGACCGATCTGCGGCAGGCGATTGGCACCGATGCCGATCATGCCTCCCCACTGGTAATCGATGCGCACGTCCGCCAGTTGCGGGAACACCTTGAGCATCTTGGGGCGCATGTAGGCGGCGATGTCCTGCGGGTCGCGCCCTGAATAGTGACAGGCGCCCCCGAACAGCAGGCGTCGATCGGCTGACAATCGATAGTAGTCCAGCGCTACGCGTTGATCGCAGACAGCCATGTTTTGTGGCAATAGCTGCCGCGCCCGGGCTTCGTCGAGCGGCTCGGTGGCGATGATATAGCTGCCGGCCGGCAAGACTTTTCCACTGAGTTCGGGATTGAGGTTGTTGATGTACGCATTGCATCCGAGTACCAGCGTCCCGGCCCTGACAGACCCCAGCGCAGTATGCACGCGCACCTGCGGGCCATAGTCGATGTGGGTCACGGCCGACTGCTCGAAAAGTTTCACCCCGAGCTGTGCGGCCAGTGCCGCTTCGCCAAGGGCAAGATTGAGCGGGTGCAGGTGCCCCGAGCCCATGTCGATCAAGCCGCCCACGTAGCAGTCCGAACCGACCACGCTGTGCATATCCCCGGGCTGGACCAGGCGCAGCTCATGACGATAGCCCAGGCTGCGCAGCTCTTCGGCATCTTCGGCAAACCCTTGCAGATCGGCCGGTTTGTTCGCCAGATCGCAATAACCCCAGGTCAGGTCGCAGTCGATGGCATGCCGTTCGATGCGTTGGCGGACAATCTCCACCGCTTCGAGGCCCATCAACTTGAGCGAACGTACGCCCTCTTCACCGATAACCGAGGCGAACTGCCCGACATCATGGCCCACCCCGCGGATCAACTGCCCGCCATTGCGTCCGCTGGCGCCCCAGCCGATCTTGCGCGCCTCCAGCAGGACCACGCTCAGGCCGCGTTCTGCCAGTTCGATGGCGGTGTTGAGCCCGGAAAAGCCGCCGCCAACCACGCACACATCGGCATTCAGTTCACCTTGCAACATCGGGTAGTCAGGTTGCGGGGCACTGCTGGCGGCGTAATAAGATGCGGGGTGCGAAGACTTCTGAACGCGAGCGTTCATGGGCAGAATCCTGATTGGGGCGTCTGAAAACCTACGCAGCATAGGCTGCGATTCCGCAGCCAGGCAACCGTTGGCCCGACGGTCCTGTCTGGGCGGGCACAATTGAGGCAAAATCGATACCCAGATCACTTCGATACAGGCCGACATGAGCTGCAATAGCCACAAGATCCGCTTCCTGCGCGAGCAGATCCCGTCCTTCGAATGTGTACCCGGCTGCCACGATTGCTGCGGCCCCGTCACCACCTCGTCGCAAGAGATGGCCCGCCTGCCACGCAAGACCGCCGCCGAGCAGGAGGCTGCGTTGGCTGAACTCAATTGCGTGCACCTGGGGCCCAACGGTTGCACGGTGTATGAAGAGCGCCCGCTGATCTGCCGGTTGTTCGGCACCACCCCGAGCCTGCCATGCCCGAACGGGCGAGGACCGGCTGAAATGATCGATCCGTTGGCCGAAAAGCAGATCCATCATTACATCGCTACCACTCGCCAGGTGCTGGTCTGAATCTCAGTCCGGAATCGGCAGGCTCAGGCTTTCCTTCACTTCTTCCATCACGATGTAGCTCTTCGATTCGCGAACATGGGGCAGCTTGAGCAGGATGTCGCCAAGCAGTTTGCGATAAGACGCCATCTCCGAGATCCGCGCCTTCACCAGGTAGTCGAAGTCACCTGAAACCAGGTGGCACTCCAGCACATGGGGCAGTTTCAGCACGGCACGGCGGAATTCTTCGAAGGTGTCGCCGGATTTGTAGTCGAGGCTGATCTCGACGAACACCAGCAGGCTGCCCTTGAGGTGCTGCGGGTTGAGCCGGGCGTTGTAGCCCATGATGATCCCTTCGCGTTCCAGCCGGCGAACCCGCTCGGTGCAGGGCGTGGTCGAAAGGCCGACCTTTTCTCCCAGTTCCGTGAACGAAATGCGCCCATCCGCCTGGAGGATCCTGAGGATGTTGCGATCGATCTTGTCCAGTTCGCGCTTGCTCTGATGTTGGGTGCGCATAGGGGATGCCCCTCCGTGAAAGGCGTTTTTGCCGAGAATTGTCGCCAATAATAGCTCTTTATATAGTGAAAAGCTCTGGAGAAAATTTTTTACACTGCGCGCATCTTTGCAATAAACAACAAATTTCAGCGGTTAACCGCGTTGAGGGATTGAACATGCGAGTTCTGGTGCTTGGTAGCGGTGTGATTGGTACCACCAGTGCCTATTATCTGGCGCGCGAAGGGTACGAAGTGGTCGTGGTCGACCGTCAGCCAGCTGTTGCCATGGAAACCAGTTTTGCCAACGCAGGCCAGGTCTCGCCAGGCTACGCGTCGCCGTGGGCCGCGCCGGGTGTACCGCTCAAGGCCATCAAGTGGCTGCTGCAGCGTCACGCGCCGCTGGCAATCAAGGCGACCGCCGACATCGATCAATACCTGTGGATGGCGCAGATGCTGCGTAACTGCACCGCCAGCCGCTATGCCGTGAACAAGGAGCGCATGGTCCGCCTGTCCGAGTACAGCCGTGACTGCCTCGACGAGCTGCGTGCCGAAACCGGTATCGCCTACGAAGGCCGTACCCTGGGTACTACGCAGCTGTTCCGTACCCAGGCGCAACTGGACAACGCAGCCAAGGACATCGCGGTCCTGGAGCAATCCGGCGTGCCGTACGAAGTGCTCGACCGCGCCGGTATCGCCCGGGTCGAACCGGCCCTGGGCCGCGTCACCGATATCCTCGCCGGTGCCCTGCGCCTGCCGAACGACCAGACTGGCGACTGCCAGATGTTCACCACTCGCCTGGCGGAAATGGCCACCAAGCTGGGTGTCGAGTTCCGTTTCGGTCAATCCATCGACAGCATCGATTTCGCTGGCGACCGCATCAATGGCGTGTGGATCAACGGCAAGCTGGAAACCGCGGACCGCTACGTGCTGGCGCTCGGCAGCTACTCGCCGCAACTGCTCAAGCCGCTGGGCATCAAGGCCCCGGTGTACCCGCTCAAGGGTTATTCCTTGACCGTGCCGATCACCAACCCGGCCATGGCCCCGACTTCGACCATTCTCGACGAAACCTACAAGGTTGCGATCACCCGTTTCGACAACCGCATCCGCGTCGGCGGCATGGCGGAAATCGCCGGTTTCGACCTGTCGCTCAATCCGCGTCGGCGCGAAACACTGGAGATGATCGTTGGCGATCTTTATCCTCAGGGCGGTGACCTGAGCCAGGCCAGCTTCTGGACGGGCTTGCGTCCGACCACCCCGGATGGCACGCCAATCGTGGGGGCCACGCCGTTCCGCAACCTGTTCCTCAATACGGGTCACGGCACGCTCGGCTGGACCATGGCCTGTGGCTCCGGTCGCTTGCTGGCCGACCTGATCGCGCGCAAAAAGCCGCAGATCAGCGCCGAAGGTCTCGATATCTATCGCTACGGTAAACACCAGGAGACTGCAACTAATGTCAATCCAGCGCCAGCTCACTAACGAGCGGATGAGTCAGATCGTTGTCCACAACGGCACTGTGTACCTTGCAGGCCAGGTGGGCGACGACATGAGCGCCGGGATTGAACAGCAGACCCGCGAGACGCTTGCCAATATCGAGCGTCTGCTGGACAAGGCCGGTACCGACAAGACGCGTTTGCTATCTGTGACCATTTACCTCAAGGACATCGATGCCGATTTCCAGGGCATGAACAGCGTCTGGGACACCTGGCTGCCGCAGGGTACTGCCTGCGCCCGCGCCACGGTAGAAGCCAAGCTGTGCGAGCCGGAAATTCTCGTCGAGCTGTCGGTTGTCGCCGCGCTGCCTTAAGTAATCTCCCTCACCCGGCGCGGTTCACGGCCGAACAGCTGTCTATCAGCGCCGGGTTTTTTATTCCTCACAAGACTGCCCAGAAGGCTGCCGTCATGCGTCCTGCCCGTGCCCTGATCGACCTCCAAGCGTTGCGCCACAACTATCAACTCGCCCGTGAACTCTCGGGGGCCAAGGCCCTTGCCGTGATCAAGGCCGATGCCTATGGCCATGGCGCGGTTCGCTGTGCCCAGGCGCTGGAAGCCGAGGCCGATGGTTTTGCCGTGGCCTGTATCGAGGAAGCGCTGGAATTGCGGGCAGCCGGCATTACGGCGCCAGTGTTGCTGCTCGAAGGTTTCTTCGAGGCGGATGAGTTGCCGCTGATCATCCAGCATGATTTCTGGTGCGTGGTGCATTCGCTGTGGCAACTGGAGGCCATCGAGCAGGCCAGCTTGAGCAAACCGCTTACAGTCTGGCTCAAGCTGGACTCGGGCATGCACCGGGTCGGCCTGCACCCCAAGGATTACCAGGGCGCTTATCAGCGTCTGCTGGCCAGCGGCAAGGTCGCCAAGATCGTACTCATGAGCCACTTCGCTCGCGCCGACGAGCTGGGTTGCTCGACCAGCGTCGATCAGGTCGCGGTATTCGAAGCTGCCCGCAAAGGCCTGTCGGCACAGGTGAGCCTGCGCAACTCGCCGGCTGTACTGGGTTGGCCGGACATTCCCAGTGACTGGGTTCGCCCGGGCATCATGCTGTATGGCGCGACGCCATTCGAAGAGGCGCAAAGCCAGGCGGCTCGCCTGCAACCTGTGATGACCCTTGAATCGAAAGTCATCAGCGTGCGCGAACTGCCGGCCGGCGAAGCCGTGGGTTATGGCGCCAAGTTCGTTACCCAGCGGCCGAGCCGGATCGGCGTGGTTGCCATGGGGTATGCCGACGGTTACCCGCGTCTGGCACCGACCGGCACGCCGGTATTGGTGGCGGGCCAGCGCAGCCAGTTGTTGGGGCGGGTTTCGATGGACATGTTGTGCATCGACTTGACCGATGTGCCGCAGGCAGGCCTGGGTAGCCCGGTCGAGCTCTGGGGCAAAAACATCCTGGCCAGCGACGTCGCGATTCAGGCCGGAACCATTCCCTATCAGATCTTTTGCAACCTGCGTCGCGTTCCAATGCTCTACACCGGGGCCTGACGCCGGCCTGGGGTTGCCATAAGTCGCCTGATTGTTCAGGTTGCGGTCGAAGTGTTGTAAATACTGAACGCTGTTGCGATGATAACGTTCAATTTCGACTTCACCTGAACATTCGGAGGACTGCCGCATTGGACGTCGGTGAACGACTGCAAGCCATTCGCAAACTCAAAGGTCTTTCCCAGCGTGAGCTCGCAAAACGTGCGGGCGTCACCAATAGCACCATTTCGATGATCGAGAAGAACAGCGTCAGCCCCTCGATCAGTTCGTTGCGCAAGGTGCTGGGTGGTATTCCGATGTCCATGGTCGAGTTCTTTTCCGAAGAGCTGCAACCCGAAAACACCACTCAAATTGTTTACAAGGCCAATGAGCTGATCGACATTTCGGACGGCGCCGTGACCATGAAACTGGTGGGCAAGGCACATCCGAGTCGGGCGATTGCCTTTCTCAACGAGATTTACCCACCGGGTGCCGATACCGGTGAAGAAATGCTCACCCATGAAGGCGAGGAGACCGGCATTCTGGTCGAAGGTCGTCTTGAACTGGTGGTTGGCCTGGAAACGTTCGTGCTCGAGGTTGGCGACAGCTACTATTTCGAAAGCACCAAGCCGCACCGGTTTCGCAATCCCTATGATGTACCGGCGCGCCTGATCAGCGCGGCGACGCCAGCGAACTTCTAAAACGGAACTGCCCAGCTACGCTGTGTTTGCAGGTACCCATGGAGCCACTCTGCCACTGCTAATACCCCTGCGACTTTAGGGTTGTTTCAGAGTGGCAGGGTTCTCGTTATACTTGCGCCCGCCCGCGAAACCGTGGCCGCGGGCGTGACTAGCCACGATGAGGGTGTACGCGTGAATCTAATTAAGAAAATGCTGGCCGCACCAGCTGTCGTATTGGCCCTTTGGGCAGTCAGCGCTCAGGCTGCGACCAACGATGACATTGCCAAGCGCCTGGAGCCGGTAGGCCAGGTGTGCGTGCAGGGTCAGGAGTGCAAGGGAATGGAAGTCGCTGCCTCGGCTGGCGGCGGTGGTGGCGCCAAGACCCCGGACGAAGTTATTGCAAAACATTGCAATGCTTGCCACGGCACAGGCCTGCTCGGCTCGCCGAAAATCGGTGACACGGCTGCATGGAAAGAACGTGCCGATCACCAGGGTGGTCTCGACGGCATTCTGGCCAAGGCCATCACCGGCATCAACTCCATGCCACCAAAAGGCACCTGCGCCGATTGCTCGGACGCCGAGCTCAAAGGTGCAATCCAGAAGATGTCCGGTCTGAAGTAACTGACACTTCCCGCAAAAAGCCGCCCACGGGCGGCTTTTTTGTTTTTGTTCGAGACTGGTCAATACAGCGAAGACGCGGCAAGCTCAAACCAACTGGAATTCATGGATGTTCCTGGAGGGGCTGATGCCGCAATATTGTTCGATCGAACATGCCGTGGACCAGGTGCTGGCGCGCTTGCCCGCACACATCCACATGGGTTTGCCGCTGGGCCTGGGCAAGCCGAATCGCTTCGTCAATGCGCTTTACACGCGAATAAAACAGCTGCCCGAGCGCCGCCTGACCATCTACACAGCGTTGAGCCTGGGGCGCCCGCCGCTGGGCGACGGCTTGCAACGGCGTTTTCTCGAACCTTTCATCGAGCGGGTCTTCGCTGACTATGAAGAGCTCGACTATCTGGCGGACCTGCATCGCGACAGCCTGCCGGAGAATATCCATGTCGAGCAGTTTTTCCTGCAACCGGGCAGTCTGCTCAACAGCCAGTGCACTCAGCAGGATTATGTCAGCAGCAATTACAGTCACGCTGCCCGCGATATCAATGCCAATGGCCTGAATCTGGTGGCGCAACTGGTCGCGAAGGCACCGGGGCAGGCCGACCGCCTCAGTTTGAGTTGCAATCCCGACATTACCCTTGACCTGCTGCCCATGATTGCCAAGCGGCGCGCCGCCGGCGAAACCATCCTGATGCTGGGTCAGGTGCATGCCGAACTGCCGGTGATGCCTGGCGATGCCGAGGTCGACAGCGGCCTGTTCGACCTGCTCATCGACGAGGTGGAGCACCGGCGTCTGTTTTCCACACCGAACATGCCGGTGAGTTTCCAGGATCACTTCATTGGCTTGCATGCCAGCACCCTGGTGCGCGATGGCGGTACTTTGCAGATCGGTATTGGTGCGATGGGTGATGCCCTGACTGCGGCGTTGCTTGCCCGGGAAAGCGAAAACCCTGCTTATCGCGCGCTTTTGGCCGATCTCGACCTGACACCCTGGCAGCAACTCATCGAACGGGAAGGCGGGCAATTGCCTTTTGCCCAAGGTCTTTACGGCTGCAGCGAGATGTTCGTCAACGGCTTGTTGGCTTTGGTCGACGCAGGAGTAGTGCGGCGCAAGGTTTATCCCGATGAGGCCCGTCAAAGGCTTGCCAATTCCGGTTTACTCGACGAAGCGGCACAAACGGATGGGGTGTTGGTTCACGGTGGTTTCTTCCTCGGTCCACAAAGCTTCTACCAGCGCTTGCGCGAACTGCCGAGCAGCACGCTCGACACCTTCAACATGACCGCCATCAGCTACATCAACGAGTTGTACGGGCAGGAAGCCCTCAAACGCCTGCAACGGCGCGATGCACGCTTTATCAACAGCGCATTCACCGTGACGTTGCTCGGTGCCGGGGTGGCGGACCAGCTGGAAGATGGCAGGGTGCTCAGCGGTGTTGGCGGGCAGTACAACTTTGTCGCACAGGGACATGCACTGGAGGGCGCGCGGTCGATCCTGATCCTGCGTAGCTGGCGCGAGTCTGCTGGCGTAGTCAGTTCCAATGTGGTGTGGGAATACGGCCATTGCACCATCCCACGGCACCTGCGCGACATAGTAGTCACCGAATACGGCATCGCTGATCTGCGCGGCAAGACCGACGCGAAAGTGATCGAGGCGTTGCTCAATATCAGTGACTCGCGCTTCCAGCAGGGCCTGATCGAGCAGGCGCAAAAAGTCGGCAAGTTACCCCAGGACTTCATCCTCGATCCGCGTTTTACCGAGAATACGCCGCAGCGCTTGCAAGCGATTCAGGCGCGGCATTCGCGATTGTTCTCGGAATACCCGCTGGGGTGTGATTTCAGTAGCGAGGAGCAGGACTTGTTGCGTGCGCTGAACTGGATCAAGAGCAAGTTCAAGCTCAGCGAGATTTTCGAGCTGGGCAAGGCGGCGCTCGATGCGCCGGAGCCTTCGGCGTTCCCGGCGCAGCTGGCGCGCATGCGGCTGGAGCAGCCGCAGGGGGTGAAGGAGGAGCTGTATCAGCGGTTGTTGCTGGCAGGTCTGCAAGCAACCGCGTGATGGCTATCGCTGGCAAGCCCACAGGGGGCACTGCGAACCTCTGTGGGAGCTGGCTTGCCAGCGATGAGGTCCTGAGGCCGATTACTCGATGAAGGTAACCACACCACCGGCCAATGACTTCACCCGAGCCAGAGATTCAACTCGATACCCCTGCGAATCCAGCTCGGCACGCCCACCCTGGAATGACTTCTCGATAACGATACCCAGGCCCGCGACGCTGGCGCCGGCTTGCTTGATGATCGAAATCAGGGCCTGGGACGCCTTGCCGTTGGCCAGGAAGTCATCGATGACCAATACGCGGTCGCTGCTGTTCAGGTGCCGTGGGGAAATCGCCACGGTGCTTTCGGTCTGCTTGGTGAAGGAGTAGACCGACGCGGTCAGCAGGTTTTCAGTCAGGGTCAGGGACTGGTGCTTGCGGGCGAAGATCACCGGAACACCCAGTTTCAGACCGGTCATGATCGCCGGAGCGATTCCTGAGGCTTCGATGGTGACGATCTTGGTAACACCAGAGTCGGCGAACAGACGGGCGAACTCGTCACCAATCAGTTGCATCAGCGCAGGGTCGATCTGGTGGTTGAGAAAGGCGTCAACCTTCAGGACTTGATCGGAAAGCACGATGCCTTCTTCGCGAATCTTCTTGTGCAGTGCTTCCACGGCGGTTCCTCAATGTAGCCAAAGGGCCCCGACACAGGGGTCGAGGCCGGGTTGAATTATTAGCGTTTGAGCATGGCGCGTATGTCCGCCAGTGCATTGTTGCCGCGTACGGCCTTAACTTCCGTCGGTGTGTCGTCGTTACCTTCCCAGGCCAGATCGTCCGGCGGCAACTCATCGAGGAAGCGGCTCGGTGCGCACTCGATGATTTCGCCGTATTGCTTGCGCTTGGCGGCGAAGGTGAATGCCAGGGTCTGGCGCGCCCGGGTGATCCCGACATAGGCCAACCGGCGTTCCTCTTCGATGGTATCGGCCTCGATACTGGAACGGTGCGGGAGAATCTCTTCCTCCATGCCCATGATGAACACATAGGGGAACTCCAGGCCCTTGGAGGCATGCAAGGTCATCATTTGCACGCCTTCGGCACCATCTTCCTCTTCCTGCTGACGTTCAAGCATATCGCGCAATACCAGCTTGCCGATGGCTTCTTCGATGGTCATGTTGCCATCTTCGTCTTTTTCCAGGGTGTTCTTCAGCGCCTCGATCAGGAACCAGACGTTGCCCATGCGGTAATCGGCAGCCTTGTCGCTGGAACTGTTGGTGCGAATCCAGTTCTCGTAGTCGATGTCCATGACCATGCTGCGCAGGGCGCCGATCGGATCGTCCTGGGCGACCTGTTGGCGCACCCCGTCCATCCAGCGCTTGAAACGCTGCAGGCGGTCGGTGAAGCGGCTGTCCAGATGCTCGCCCAGGCCCAGCTCGTCGGTGGCGGCGTACATCGAGACCTTGCGCTCGGTGGCGTAATTGCCCAGTTTCTCCAGCGTGGTCGAGCCGATTTCCCGGCGCGGCACGTTGATGACCCGCAGGAAGGCGTTATCGTCATCCGGGTTCACCAGCAGGCGGAAGTAGGCCATCAGGTCCTTGACCTCCTGGCGGCCGAAGAAACTGTTGCCGCCGGAGAGTCGGTACGGCACCTGGTGGTGCTGCAGCTTCAACTCGATCAGCTTGGCCTGGTAGTTGCCGCGATAGAGGATGGCAAAATCGCTGTAGGGGCGGTCGGTACGCAGGTGCAGGCTGAGGATTTCCATCGCCACGCGCTCGGCCTCGGCATCTTCATTGCGGCAGCGAATCACGCGGATTTCGTCGCCGTGACCCATCTCGCTCCAGAGTTGCTTCTCGAATGCGTGCGGGTTGTTCGAAATCAGCACGTTGGCGCAGCGCAGGATGCGGCTGGTGGAGCGGTAGTTCTGCTCGAGCATCACCACTTTCAAGGAGGGGTAGTCTTCCTTGAGCAGCATCAGGTTTTCCGGACGGGCGCCCCGCCAGGCGTAGATCGACTGGTCATCGTCGCCTACCACGGTGAACTGGTTGCGTGTGCCGATCAGCAATTTCACCAACAGGTACTGGCTGGCGTTGGTGTCCTGGTATTCGTCCACCAGCAGGTAGCGAACCTTGTTCTGCCATTTTTCAAGGATGTCGCCGTGTTCCTGGAACAGCTTCACCGGCAACAGGATCAGGTCGTCGAAGTCCACCGCGTTGAACGCCTTGAGCGTGCGCTGGTAGTGGGTATAGACGATCGCGGCGGTCTGTTCCTTGGGGTTGCGGGCGTTTTCCAGGGCTTCGGCCGGCAGGACCAGGTCATTCTTCCAGGCGCCGATCATGTTCTTGATCTCGTCGACGCCGTCGTCGCCCGAGTATTCCTTCTGCATGATGTCAGTCATCAGGGCTTTGACATCGGTTTCGTCGAAAATCGAAAAGCCCGGCTTGTAGCCCAATCGCACGTGTTCCTTGCGAATGATGTTCAGGCCCAGGTTGTGGAAAGTCGACACCGTCAGGCCGCGCCCCTCGCCACCGCGCAGCAGCGTGCCAACCCGCTCTTTCATCTCCCGCGCCGCCTTGTTGGTAAAGGTCATGGCGACGATGTACTGCGCACGAATGCCGCAGTTCTGGATCAGATGGGCGATTTTACGGGTGATTACGCTGGTCTTGCCGGAGCCAGCACCGGCGAGCACCAAAAGTGGGCCGCCGACGTAGTTCACGGCTTCTTGTTGCCGGGGATTGAGTCGGGACATGACGGAAAAGGGTCGCTTGAAAAATGGCCGGGCATTTTAGCAGGGTCCGAAGAATATGCCGCGACCGTCTGACACTGTGACGTGTCCCTCTATCTAAATTTGCCGGTTTTGTTACTTTCACGCAGGATGCGCAGCGAAATCGCATTTGCTGACCGGGATTTGAGCGGTATGGGTATTATTGAAAATCATTCGTCTCGATGATTTTTCATGGGCCATCCCGATGCCAAACCGCCACTGACTATGAAGATGTCCTAAGGAGCAAGCTTGTCCACGCCTGTTGAACCCTTGCGTTTGCTGCTTCTGGCCGATGAGCCCGAGTGGACGGCGGTATTGCGCGAGTGCCTGGTTCCATTGGCGGGAGCGGCGGTGCTGATCAGTGCCCCGAACTGGGAAGCGGTCAGCAATCTGTTCGCAGCGGACCGCTCGGCTGTTCTGCTGACCACCCCTGAGCTGCAACCGGCGCCAGGTCGTTGTGATCTGCCGATGGTGATGCTGCTCGAGCAGGAGCCGGTCCAGGTTCCGCTTGGCGTCAGCGACTGGCTGGTGCGCGAATCCCTGAACGTCGATACCTTGCGCCGCTGCCTGCGGCATGTGCGTGAGCGTGGGGTGCTGGAGACGACCTTGCAGCGCCTGGCCGAACAGGACCCTCTGACCGGCATTGCCAACAGGCAGGGCTTCCAGACCTTGCTGACCGCGCGCCTGGCCGAGCACGAAGGGCGCGGCGTGGCGCTCGGTCACCTCGACCTGGACAACTTTCGCCATGCCAATGACGCATTGGGCCACCAGGCCGGAGATCGGCTGATTCTGCAAGTGGTGGGGCGTTTGAAGGGTGAGCTCGAGGCCGGGGACCAGTTGGCGCGCCTGGGCAGCGACGAGTTTGCCCTGCTGATCGACACCCTGCGTGATTCGCAACGGGCCGAGCGATTGGCCGAGCGAATTACCGAGGCCATGGCCGAACCCTATTGGATCGATGGCGAAAGCCTGCTGATCGGCTGCAGCCTGGGCGTGGCCCATGCACGGACTCAGGGCGGCGCCGATCCCTTGATGTGGCACGCACACATCGCCATGCAACAGGCCAAGAGCACTCAGGGCTGCACCTTTCACATCTTCAATGAGCGCATCAATCGTCATGCGCGCAGCCTCGCCGACCTCGAAAGCGAGCTGCGCCGGGCCCTGCGCCGCGATGAGCTGGAGCTGCATTATCAGCCCCGGATGAACCTGAAAGACGGCCAGATCGTCGGCCTCGAGGCGTTGGTGCGCTGGCGACACAACGAGCGCGGCTTGCTGCCGCCAAGTGAGTTCGTGCCGCTGGCCGAGCAGAGCGGCCTGATCGTGCCGCTGGGCTATTGGGTGATCTCCCGCGCCTTGCGCGATATGCAGGCGCTGCGCGAGCAGGGGCTGCCGGCGCTGCACATGGCGGTCAATCTGTCGTTCCGGCAGTTTCAGGACAGCCAGTTGCTGACGACCTTGAGCCGATTGATCGTCGAGCATGGTGTCGATGCCCAGTGGCTGGAGTTCGAACTGACCGAAACCGCAGTGATGCGCCGCAATGACCTGGTCAAACAGACCATGGACGCTCTCGGGCGCCTGGGCGTGCGTTTTTCCCTCGACGATTTCGGCACCGGGTTCTCTTCGTTCGTGCACCTCAACAGCCTGCCGATCACCTTGCTCAAGGTCGACCGCAGCTTTGTCGGTGGCATGGAGCCACGCGACGAAAATCGCAAGCTGGTGCATGCCATGATCAACCTGGCGCACAACCTCAACCTGGAGGTGGTCGCCGAAGGGGTGGAAACGCCGGAGCAGTTGGCCTTGTTGCGCAGTTTCGGGTGTGATCAGGTGCAGGGGTATCTGATCAGCAAGCCGCTGCCGTTGGCGCAGCTGGTGGATTTTTTGATGCTCGGGATGTCGCAGCAGGCTGTGCAGACTGCGGGTTGATTTTGAAGGGCCTTTGGCCCTTATCGCTGGCAAGCCAGCTCCCACAGGGGGGTTGCGGCGCACACCAATTCTCTGTGGGAGCGGGCTTGCCCGCGATCAGCCGTTACGCGGACTCCGGTGTAACACGGAGAGCTCCGACCAACGTTCCCCCAATCATCCGCCTCATCCGCCATTCAAACGCCAGCGTCAACCCGACCGCCGCGCAAGCCAGCCCCAGTGCCAATCCCCACCAAATCCCGACCGCACCGCCCTCGAGGTTGAACGCCATGAACCAGGCCGCGGGTGCGCCGATCAGCCAGTAGCAGCCCAACCCGACCAGGAAGGTGGTCTTGGCATCCTTGAGCCCGCGTATGGCGCCCATGGCGATGGTCTGGGTGCCATCGAACAGCTCGAACCAGGCCGCCACTGCCAACAGCTTTACAGCCAGTTGAATGACGTCGTGGAATTTCGGATCGTGCTGGTTCAGGAACAGGCCGACCAATTCGTTTGGAGCGAACCAGAACAACACGGCAAACGCCAGCATGGTCGCGGCCCCGAAGCCGATGCCTATCCGTCCGGCCCGTCGCGCGGCGATCAGATGACCGCCGCCGTAGTGCTGGCCAATGCGCATGGTCACTGCATAGGACAGCCCGGCAGGGATCATGAAGGCCACCGAGACGATCTGCAGGGCAATTTGATGCGCACCCAGCTGGGTGCTGCCCATGTTGCCCATGCACAGCGCGGCGAAGGCGAACAGGCCGACCTCCACGGCATAGGTGCCGCCAATGGGCAGGCCGAGGCGCCACAGTTCACGCAAAGCCGGCATGCAGGGGCGGGACAAGCCCCGACGAATAGGGTAGGCCGCGTAGGCGTGATGGCGGCGGATGTGCCAGGCCAACAGCAGCGCCATGCAGTTGGCGACAATGGCCGTCACCAGGCCGATGCCCACCAGGCCCAGTTTGGGCAGGCCGAACAGGCCTTCGATCAGCGCATAGTTGAGCAAGAAGTTGGCAACGGTCCCGCCCAGGCTGATGACCATGATCGGGCTGGTACGTCCCAATGCGCTGGTAAAGCCACGCAAGGCCATGAAGCTCAGGTAGCCGGGCAGGGCCAATGGCAGCAGCAACAGGAACTGACCGGCAGCTTCGACGTTGCCGGGTGTCTGCCCCAGCATGAGCAAGAGGGGGGAGAGGTTCCACAATGTCAGGGCGGCGACCCCGGCCATGATCCAGGACAGCCACAAACCTGCCTGGGTCAAACGCGTGGCGCCGACGACATCGCCTGCGCCCTTGCGAATGGACACCAGCGTGCCGACCGCAGCGATCACGCCAAGACAAAAGATCGATACAAACGAGTAACTGGCCGCGCCCAAACCGCCACCGGCCAGGGCCTCGGGACTGATGCGAGCCATCATCATGGTGTCGGTCAGTACCATCAGCATGTGCGCCAGCTGGGAGGCAATCAGCGGCCCGGCCAACCGCAGAAGGGCCCAGAGTTCGCTACGTGCTGCAGAGTGCATGAGATTTAGGCTCGCTTGGAAACCGTTGTTGGAGCGTGGATTTTCGGGGTTTGCGGGCATTTGCACAAAAGGATAAAAACGATTGCTCGCATGAGTAAAACTCATGGTAGTAAAATTTCCCTCATCAAAAGAGGAAAGGTCCCTCATGTCCCGTCGACTACCGCCCCTGTATGCCCTCAGAGCATTCGAGGCTGCTGCCAGGCACAGCTCGTTTACCCGCGCTGCCGAAGAGCTATCGATTACCCAAAGTGCGGTCAGTCGGCATATCCGTACGCTCGAAGAGCACTTTGCCTGTCGACTGTTTCAGCGCAATGGCCGCAATCTGCAGTTGAGCGAGGCCGCGCGCCTGTTGTTGCCGGGCGTGCGCGAAGGCTTTGCCGCGCTGGAGCGGGCTTGCAGTACCCTGCGCAGCGACGATGACATCCTACGCATGAAAGCGCCTTCGACACTGACCATGCGCTGGCTGTTGGCGCGCCTGAGCCGCTTTCGTCATCTGCAGGCCGGCAACGAGGTGCAGCTCACCAGTGCCTGGATGGATGTCGATAATGTCGATTTCAATCACGAGCCCTTCGACTGTGCGGTTTTGCTCAGCGATGGCCACTTCCCGCCGGACTGGGAGGCGACATTGCTGTTTCCTGAGCTGCTGATACCGGTGGGCGCCCCCAATCTGCTCAACGACCAGCCCTGGGATGTGGAAAGGCTCGCCAGCACCGAATTGTTGCACCCGACGCCGGACCGGCGCGACTGGCGCAGTTGGCTGGAACGCATGAATCTCTCGGAGCAGGTCTCGCTCAAGGGCGGGCAGGTTTTCGATACGCTGGAGCTGGGCATGATCGCGGCTGCGCGAGGCTACGGGGTATCGATGGGCGATTTGTTGATGGTGGCCGAGGATGTGGCCAGTGGGCGCCTGAGCCTGCCTTGGCCCACCGCCGTGGCCAGCGGCCTGGACTACTACCTGGTCTGGCCGCGGACGCGCCCGGGCGGTGAGCGCCTGCGGCGATTGAGTGTTTTTCTGCAGGGTGAGGTTCAGGCCATGCAGTTGCCGCAGGTTACGACGCTACGCTGAGCCGGTGAGTTACGCCAGGTCGGGCAGGCCCAGCGCGGCCGCACAGATTTGCAAGGAGCGCCGTTGCGTCTCGGCATACAGCGCCAGCTCATCCAGCACCGGGCGCCCGAGTGCCTGTTGGAACGCCGCCTGATTGGCGTTGTTGCCATAGTGGCTTTGCGCATCATCGCCCAGGTTCGACTGGAAGATCCCGGCAGCGCTGACCGGCAGGAAATCCTCGTAAACCAGTGCCTCAAAACGCACATGGCCTGCCTCGATCAATGCCGGCAGTGATGCAGGCCGGGTTTCGTCACCGCGGGCGGCCAGGCCTTTGTCGGTAGCGAAATAGCGAAAGTAGGCCAGGCCTTGCTCACGCATCTGGGCAAGGTCGTCGGGAAAGGCTTCGAACCGCTCCGCCAGCAGTGCCATGTAGCGCGTAGCGTTGGCCTCGGCAGGTACGCCGCCGAGTGCATCGCGGGCCTCGTTGAGGAGTTGGTCATACAGCGCCCGGCCCTTGGCTGTCAGCGCGGCGCCGCGCTGCTCGATCTCACCGAAACGCGCGGTGTGGCTGCCGTCGGCGTCGTTGCGCTGATCGGTGAAGGCGACCTTTTCCTGAAGCGCCTTGAAGCTGGTCTGGCGCAGCAGTATGGGGTTTTTGCGCGGTGGCGGCCCTTCGATTACGGCCTTGGGCGGGATGCCCTTGGCCGGCATGCTGGCCTGGATCGCGTCGATGTCCAGGGTGCGCGGGGTCAAGTGATTGATATGGGGGCCCTTGAAGGCCACGACATCGGCGATCAGTCGATGCTGGTCATGCAGTTGTCGATATTCATCGCGGGTGACCGTCGCCTGGCCGTGCCAGCGGAAGGTTTCCAGGGCTTGTTCGACGAAGTCGGCGGCATCCCGTTCGTTCAGGCCGCCTTGTTGTTCGCATTGTTCGATCAGTTGCATGGCGCGCGGGGTAAAGATCTGCCGCTTGGCCAGAATCGTCCGGGCCAGTTCTCGCAATGCCGGGTTGTCGATCAGCTCCAGGCGCAGCAACGAGGTGAACACGCGAAACGGACTGACTTGCAGGGCCTGCTCATGGATGGCGCGAAATGCTGTGGAGTGCACCGGTACACCGGCGGGCGTCAGGTCGTAATAGCCCACTGGTTGCATGCCCATGACCGCAAACAGGCGGCCGATGGTGGCCAGCTCTGCGGCGGTGCCTACGCGAATGGCGCCATGGCGTTCCTGGTCCAGGCGCTGGATCTCGCCGGTCCGGTGCAGGGTTTCAGCAATCGCGGGGTACTGGTCCATGACACCCTGGTTGATCTCGCCGACCAGCTCCAGCAGGGTTCCGTACAACGGCACTTCCAGTTTGTACATCGTCGACATGGCTGCCGAGAACTGGGCGCGAATGCTGTCGGGGCTGACGAACTCTTGAGCGGGCATCGAGAAACTCCTGGCGGATGAACACCATTATGAAAGCGAGGAATGCCGGGGGCTTGCAAGCGAAAAAAAGTCGACGGGTTATTCCATATTTTCTGAATGTACCGCATGGGTCTGGGAGGAATCTGCGACTTCCTTCCGTATCCAGTCGACCAGGCTGCGAACCTTGGGGACTTCCGCCGAGTGCTCGGAAAAGGCCAGGAAGTGCGAGCCCGCGCTGCGCATGGCGTGATTCCAGGGAATGATCAACTTGCCTTCGGCCAGTTCGTTCTCGACCAGGTAACGCGGCACCAGGGCCACGCCGCAGCCGGCCTGGGCCGCGCTCAGGCACATGTAAAAGGTATCGAAGCGCGGGCCGTGGTAGCTGTGTTGCGAGTGCAGGCCCTGCTCGAGAAACCATTCATGCCAGGCTTCGGGCCGGGAGGTGCTTTGCAGCAATACTTTCTCGGCCAGGTCTTCCGCGCTCTTCAGTGGCTGACCTTGCAGCAGCTCAGGGGCGCAGACGGGAATCACATCTTCACCGAACAGCTCGATGCAGGTTGCTCCCGGCCACGTGCCCTGGCCGAAGAAGAACACCACGTCTGCCTTGGCTTGCAGCAAGGCGAACGGCTCCAGCTCATTGCGGATGTCGAGGTGGATATTCGGGTGTTTCTTGCCGAAGCCCTTGAGGTGGGGAATCAGCCAGCGCACGCCAAAGCTTGGCTGGGTGGCGACCTTGAGCACCTCGGTTTCTTCGCCATAGGACATGATGTAACGACTCGACATATCCACTTGGGTGAGAATCTTGTTCACCTCGGTGAGATACAGCGAGCCCGCCGGCGTCAATTGCAAGCGCCGCCGGATGCGCAAGAACAGATGATGGCGAAGCATCTCTTCCAGTTGCGCGACCTGCTTGCTCACCGCGCTCTGTGTCAGGTGCAGCTCTTCGGCGGCACGGGTGAAGCTCAAATGCCGGGCGGCGGCTTCGAAGCACTGCAGGGCGGCCATCGATGGCACCAGGCGTTTGGACATATTGATCTCGGTGTGCGGGGCTAAATCATTACCTGACGGAATGATGTGCTGAATAAAGGTCGTTTGTTGCGCCAGTGTGATCGGATTAATACTGATCCTTATCACTGATTTCAACCACTCATCAGATGCAGGAGAAGAAAATGGTTGATGGACTGCTTCAAAGCCTGGGTGTTCCGGCCAGCGCCTATACCCACGGCAACCATCCCGTTCACACCCCCATCGATGGCAGCGCGATTGCCGCGGTCACCCTCGAAGGCAAGGCTGAAGTACTGGGCAAGATCGACGTAGCCGAGAATGCCTTTCAGGCCTGGCGCAACGTGCCGGCGCCGCGTCGCGGTGAGTTGATTCGCTTGTTTGGCGAAGTCCTGCGCCAGCACAAGGCCCAGCTGGGTGAGCTGGTTTCCATCGAAGCCGGCAAGATCACCCAGGAAGGCCTGGGTGAAGTGCAGGAAATGATCGATATCTGCGACTTCGCGGTCGGTCTGTCACGCCAGCTCTATGGTTTGACCATCGCCTCGGAACGTCCGGGCCACCACATGCGTGAAACCTGGCACCCGCTGGGTGTCGTCGGGGTGATCAGTGCTTTCAACTTCCCGGTCGCGGTCTGGGCCTGGAACACGACTCTGGCCCTCGTTTGCGGCAACGCCGTGATCTGGAAGCCTTCGGAAAAAACACCGCTGACCGCCCTGGCCTGCCAGGCACTGTTCGAGAAAGCCTTGCAAGCTTTTGGCGATGCGCCACAAGGGCTGAGCCAATTGATCATCGGCGACCGTGACGCCGGCCAGGCCCTGGTTGATGACCCGCGCGTGCCCTTGATCAGCGCCACCGGCAGCACCCGCATGGGCCGCGAAGTAGGCCCTCGGGTAGCCGCGCGATTCGGTCGCAGCATTCTGGAACTGGGTGGCAACAACGCCATGATCCTGGCCCCGAGCGCCGATCTGGACCTGGCTGTGCGCGGCATTCTGTTCAGCGCCGTCGGTACGGCTGGCCAGCGTTGCACCACCCTGCGCCGTTTGATCGTGCATCGCTCGGTCAAGGATGAAGTGGTCGCTCGTGTCAAAGCCGCTTACGCCAAGGTGCGTATTGGTGATCCGCGTCAGGACAACCTGGTCGGGCCGCTGATCGACAAGCAGGCGTTCCAGGCCATGCAGGACGCCCTGGCCCGTGCCCGCGACGAAGGCGGCAGCGTGTTCGGCGGTGAGCGCCAGTTGCAGGACAAATATCCGAATGCCTACTACGTGGCCCCGGCCATTGTGGAAATGCCTGCCCAGAGCGCTGTGGTTTGCCATGAAACCTTCGCGCCGATCCTGTACGTGCTGACCTACGATTCGTTCGAGGAGGCCCTGCGCCTGAACAACGAAGTGCCGCAAGGTCTGTCTTCGTGCATCTTCACCACCGACCTGCGCGAAGCCGAGCGCTTCCAGAGTGCAGCGGGCAGTGACTGCGGCATCGCCAACGTCAACATCGGCACCAGCGGTGCGGAAATCGGTGGTGCTTTCGGTGGCGAAAAAGAAACGGGTGGTGGTCGCGAGTCGGGTTCCGATTCGTGGAAGGCTTACATGCGTCGGCAGACCAACACTGTGAACTATTCCCGTGAGTTGCCGTTGGCGCAGGGGATTGTGTTCGACTGAGGATCGGGTTGGCTTCATCGCGGGCTTGCCCGCGATGAAGGCGCCACCGTCGAAGCAGGCATACATACGGAGCCATCTGGGTCATGACTGAACTGCGTCAAGAATGTCTGTGGGAATACGTGACACCACAAGCGCCAACCGCCGTCGCGCTGGCCAGTGATGTCAAGGCGGATGTCTGCGTCATCGGTGGTGGTATCACCGGTTTGTCTGCCGCGATCCATCTGCTGGAACAGGGCAAACGCGTTGTCCTGCTCGAGGCCTGGCAATTGGGGCACGGCGGTTCAGGGCGTAACGTCGGGCTGGTCAACGCCGGCACCTGGATTCGCCCCGACGATGTCGAGGCTACCCTTGGCCAGCAGCGGGGCGGTCGCCTGAACAAGGTGCTGGGCGAGGCACCTGCCGAAGTCTTCGCCATGATCAAGAAGTACGACATCGACTGTCAGGCCCGCAACGAAGGCACGCTGCACATGGCGCACAACGCCACGGGCGTCGCCGACCTGCAAGCGCGCCACGAGCAATGGACCCGGCGCGGTGCCGATGTCGAAATGCTCAGCGGTGCACTCTGCCAGGAGTACTGCGGTACCGACAAAATTTCTACAGCCTTGCTCGACCGCCGTGCCGGGACCATCAACCCGATGGGCTATACCCTGGGTCTTGCGGCAGCCGTTACGCGGCTGGGTGGGCAAATCTATCAGCATTCTGCCGTACAAGGGCTGGAGCGCCAGGGCAGTGGCTGGCGGGTGAACACCGCCAAGGGATCGGTGAGTGCCGACAAGGTGGTGATTTCCACCGGTGCCTACACCGAAGGCGACTGGACCGACCTGCAGAAGCATTTCTTCCGTGGTTACTACTACCAGGTCGCATCGGCGCCCTTGACGGGGGCCGCAGCCGATAGCGTCCTCAAGCACGGCCAGGGCTCCTGGGACACGCGCACTGTCTTGAGCAGCATTCGTCGTGACAACCAGGGCCGTCTGCTGTTGGGCAGCATGGGGCGGGTGGATAACAAGCCGAGCTGGTTCATCCGTAGTTGGGCGGACCGGATCCAGAGCCACTATTTTCCGCAACTGGGGAAAGTCGACTGGGAAATGCACTGGACCGGTTGCATCGACTTCACACCTGATCACCTCATGCGTTTGTTCGAACCGGCGCCTGGCATTGTCGCCGTGACCGGCTATAACGGGCGCGGCAACACGACCGGCACGGTCATTGGCAAAGCCTTTGCCCAGTACCTGATCGAAGACAACCCCGATGGGCTGCCGATTCCGTTCTCCCCGATGAAACCGGTGGCGGCAGCGGCGTTGCGCGCCGGGCTCTACGAAACCGGCTTTTCCCTGTATCACGCAGGGCAGTGCCTGCGGGTAGTTCTCTAGCTCTTCTTGTGCAGCCAGTTCAGAAAGCCGCCTTTCTTGATTTCGACCGGCTTTCGCAACAACAGGGACTGGCTGGCTTGTTGGCGGAAGTGCTGTAGTTTGCTCAGTGCACTTTTCACTTCCGTGCGTTGCTCCAGGCAGTTGCGCACGGCATCCTTTTCGATGCGGAAGAGGATGCAGGCGGTCAGGGTGCGGAATTCGGCATTTGCGCTGTCGCCCTCGATGATGCCTTCTACGCCAAGAATTTCGCCCGGCCCCATGCGTCCGGCCTCGATCAGCCCGGTTCCGTCGGGAATGTTCGCGGAAACCACCCCCGTCCCGATCACCAGCAGGTAGTCCGAAACCTCGCCGACTTTCAGGATGACCTGGTCGGCAGGGTACTCGACCGATGTCATGCTTTGGCTAAGCGCATCTTTTTCTTCACGAGTCAGGGAACGAAAAATTTTCACGTCTTCGAGCAGGGCACGCGGGCGGGTCCAGGGCGCTTGCGACGCATCGGCGTTCCAGACTACTCCAGCGGCTTCGAGGTGGCGGTGGGCGAGGTCGAACATCAGGTTGCGCACTTCGGTCTTGCTGTCCATCGAGGCAATGAAACCGCTGGCCTCGTACTCCACGAATTCCTCGTTCGAGCTTTTCACCGACGCCCGGGACTGGGGTTGCGACAGCAGGGCAGTGCTGCCTTGCAGAGTTTTCTCCAGGGCATCGAGGACCCGCCGAGGCCGGACCTTTGCCGGTACTACAACACTGATCGACACGCCATGGACATTGCTTGGCCGGCTGAAATTGAGAATCTTGGCCTTGGCCGCCACCGAGTTGGGAATCACCGCCATGCTGCCCTGACCGGTCAGCAAATGCGTCGAACGCCAGTCGATATCGACCACCTTACCCTCGGTGCCGTCGATGGAGATTACATCGTCGACCTGGTAAGGCTTGGTGGTATTGAGCACGATGCCGGAAAACACATCGCTCAGAGTGCTTTGCAGGGCCAGACCGACAATGATCGCCATGGCCCCCGACGTCGCCAGCAGGCCCTTGACCGGCAGCTGCATGACATAGGCTGCCGCCGCGACGATGGCGATCAAGAAAATCACCGCGCCCATCACATCCTGCAACAAGCGCCCGGCATGCCCGGTGCGCGGGATCAATATCAGCCCCAGCACCACCGTCAGCGTGCGCGCCGCAAACAACCACCAGAAGATTTCCAGCACCGTGGCCAGCAGATTGTTCGAGACATCTTCGGGCCAGGGGGCGGGCTGCAGTGGACTCATGCCGGCATCGATCAAAACCCAGCTGAACAGCAGGAATGCGCCAAGCCTGGCAAAAATACGCCAGGACTTGCGTTCGGTCGGGATCGCCCGCCACACCAGCAGGTCGAGCACCAGTAAGGCTGCGCCGATCACTAAGGGGTGATTTTGAATAAATGTGAGCATGCCGTCCTCTGGTCCCGATCTGACGTCGAATCTGCTCAGAATCCCTGCAAATGTAGCCGGTTACAAGGAGGGATGCAGTGCATCCCTCCAGAGTTTGTCGCTTACAGCTTGTAGCCGTAGGACTTGATCACCGCAGCCGCTTTCGGGCCGCGCAGATACTCGACCAGGGCAGTGGCCGCAGGGTTGTCCTTGCCCTTGTTTAGTATCACGGCATCCTGCTTGATCGGGTCATGTAGCTGCTCGGGCACGATCCAGGCCGAGCCGCTGGTGATCTTGCCGTCCTTGTAGACCTGTGACAGCGCCACGAAACCGAGCTCGGCGTTGCCTGTGGAGACGAACTGCAAGGCTTGGGTGATGCTCTGCCCTTCGACCAATTTAGGCGCCAGTGCCGTGCTCAACTTGAGTTTGTCCATGACCTGAGTTGCAGCCAGGCCGTAGGGCGCAGCTTTCGGGTTGGCGATGGCGAGGTGCTTGAACTGGTTTTGCTTCAGCACATCACCTTTGGCATCGACATAGCCATCCTGTGCAGACCACAGCACAAGGGCGCCAGTGGCGTAGGTGAAGCGCGAGCCGACGACGCTGTCGCCTTCGCTCTCCAATTTTGCCGGCGTTGAATCATCGGCAGCGAGGAAAACCTCGAAGGGCGCGCCGTTCTTGATCTGGGTATAGAACTGCCCCGTGGCACCATAGGCGGCAACCAGCTTGTGGCCGGTGTCCTTTTCAAAGTCTGCGGCGATGGCCTGGATCGGCGCAGTGAAATTGGCGGCAACGGCCACTTGCACTTCGTTGGCCAGCGCGCTGGTGACCAATGCGAAACTGGCGAGCAGTGCGGCGAATAGTTTGGATGAGTGACGCATGGGCTGATTCCTTATTGTTGGTTTGAACAGGAGTGCGGATTTAAAGCAGCGGCAAGGTGTAGCTCAGGATCAGACGGTTCTCGTCCTGGTCACGCTGGGTCGGGGTGCCTGAACCGGAGGCTGGCAATTCACTGCGCAGCGAGGCGTTCTTCCAGGCCAGGCCCAGCCCCTTGAACGTGCCCGATTGGACGGTGTAGGCCAGGGAGATGTCGCGCTCCCATTCACTCTTGCCGCCGGCAGGCGTCTTGATGTCGTCGCCGCTCAGATAGACCGTGTTGAAGGTCAGGCCCGGGGCGCCGATGCTGGCGAAGTCAAAACCGTAGCGAAGCTGCCAGGTGTGTTCGCCGGCACGCTGGAACTTGCCGATCTGCGCATCGGTGATCAGATAGGCAGTCGAACCTTCGCCATCGCCGCGATTGAGGAAGGGGAAGTCACTGTCGCCATTGAGTACTTGATAGCCGGCGCCGAAGCTGTGACCGCTGACGACATAGGTGAACAGGCCGCTGTACGCGCGGTTGTCGACTTCGCCCTTGGTCACCCCGTTGCCGTAGTAGCCACTGCTGACAAAGCCCTCGGCGCGTCCGGCACTGTTGCCGTTCTTGCCGTCGGGACTGCTGTCGAAAGCGCGCAGGTCGGTTTTCAGGACGCCAGGGCCGATCGCCCAGTTGTGTAGCAGACCGAAGAAGTGCTGTTGGTAAAAGTTGTCGAGGTTGCCGTAGTAGTACTGCAGGGTCAGGTCTTTGGAGAGTTTGTAGTCGCCGCCGGCAAAGTAGAACTTGTTGCTGTCACGTGAACTGGCGCTGCTGCCATTGGCTCCGGCGATGGAAAGGCTGCGCTCGTCCGTGGAGTTACGCCCTCTCGAATGTTCCAACTGGCCGGCAACCAGGGAAAAATCCTTCAGGTCGGTGGAAGCAACCTGGCCGCCCTGAAACGTGACCGGCAGCAGGCGACCGTCGTTGCTGACCACCACGGGTAATTTTGGCTGCAGGGTGCCATAGCGAAATTCGGTGTTGGAGACCTTGGCCTTGGCTGTCAGGCCAAGGCTGCTGAACTCATTCACCGCAGAGCCGTCGCTGTCCAGCGGGAACACCGTACCTGGGGTACGCTCGACGCCCGGCTTGCCGACTTTGCCGCCGCTGTCCAGGCGTACGCCGAGCAGGCCTAGCGCGTCCACACCGAAGCCGACGGGGCCCTGGGTGAACCCTGAGGCGTAGTTGAAGATGAAACCCTGGCCCCATTCTTCTTGCTTGCTCGGTGAAGCGGTGCCATTACGGTTGTCGGTGTTGATGTAGAAGTTGCGCAAGGTCAGATTGGCCTTGCTGTCTTCGATAAAGCCTTGCGCGCCGGCCTGCTGGGCGATTGCGGTCAAGGCAATTGCCAAGTGCAGAGGGTGCTTTTTCATTGTCTTACTCCATGGTGTTTCTTCTTTTTTGTCCTGGCGACGGGCTCCCATTTCTGCTGGCGGACCTTTCGCTATGTACTTTTGTATATAGCGATAGGCGTAAGAAGCGGCAGAAATGGTTGGACGGCGTGCATCCTTAAAGAAGCTGACTTTAAAGTCAAGTATTCCATGGTGTCTTTGTCGTGCCGCGAGGGTTATTGGCTTGAAGGCCGATACTGCAATGCCTCCGCCAAGTGACCCCGCCCAATCGCCTCGACCCGTTCCAGATCCGCCAGCGTTCGGGCCACTTTCAATAAGCGATGCGCTGCACGCAGTGACAAGGTCAAGCGCTCGCAGGCTATCTCGAGCCATTTCTCGTCTTCTGTGGATAACCGGCAGTGCTGGCGCAGGCCGGGCAGGTCGAGAAAGGCATTGGCACAACCCTGCCGCTTGAGTTGTCGCTCCCGTGCTTCGGCGACGCGAGCGGCTGCATCGGTGCTGTTATCACCTCCGGGTTTGCCTGGATTCAATGCGGTGGCTTCACGGGCGACGGTCAAATGCAGGTCGATGCGATCGAGCAAGGGGCCGGAGAGTTTGTTGCGATAGCGTTGGATCTGGTCGCTGCTGCAGCGACAACGACCGCTGGGTTCGCCGAGATATCCACAGGGGCAGGGGTTCATCGCTGCGACCAATTGGAAGCGCGCCGGAAAACGCACCTTGTCGCGGGCACGGGCGATGACGATCTCGCCGGACTCCAGCGGTTCGCGCAAGACTTCCAGTACTCTGCGATCGAACTCGGGTAATTCATCGAGGAAAAGCACGCCGTGATGGGCCAGGGTGATTTCGCCTGGCTGCGGACGGCTGCCGCCACCCACCAGCGCGGCACCGGAAGCGGAATGGTGGGGATGGCGAAACGGACGCTGAGGCCAGCTGTTCAAAGGCACATGGCTGGCAACCGACTGAATGGCGGCGACTTCCAGGGCTTCACGTTCGTCCAATGGTGGCAGCAGGCCGGGCAGGCGGCTGGCGAGGAGGGTTTTGCCGGTGCCCGGCGGGCCGCTGAAAAGCAGGTTGTGCGCCCCCGCGGCGGCGACGAGCAAGGCTCGCTTGGCGGCGAGTTGCCCCTGGACTTCACTGAGGTCCGGGTAGGGTTTGCTGATCAGCATAAGGCCCTCTGACTTGTACGGGCCGAGCGGCTCCTGACCGTTTAAATGTGCGACCAGTTGCAGCAGATGTTCGACCGCAAATACTTTCAGCCCTGAGGCCAGGCAGGCTTCTTCGGCATTCTCGCGAGGCACCACCAGTGCGCGGCCGGCATCGCGGGCGGCAAGGGCGGCAGGCAAGACGCCCTGGACCGGTCGCAGGGCACCGGAGAGCGCCAGTTCGCCCAGGCATTCGACGTCTTGCAGCGCCACCGCTGGAATCTGCCCACTGGCTGCGAGTATGCCCAGGGCGATGGCCAGGTCGAAGCGGCCACCGTCCTTGGGCAGGTCGGCGGGGGCGAGGTTGAGGGTGATGCGCCGGGCGGGGAAGTCCAGGCGCGAGTTCAGGATCGCGCTACGGACCCGGTCCTTGCTTTCCTTGACCGTGGCTTCGGGCAAGCCGACCAGCGTGAGCGCTGGCAAGCCATTGGCCAGGTGAGCCTCGACCGTGACGGCCGGGGCCACCACGCCGACCTGGGCGCGGCTGTGGACGATGGCAAGGGACATGATCGCTCCATGATGACATGAGGGCCGCATCCTGCGGCCTTGCAAGCATAGTGGAGCGTGAATGACGGGGAGTCGGGTTTTGTGCGTCCTGGTGTTGCGCGCCAGGTCTACTGGCTGCTCATATGCGCTCCGAGCCGCGAGCGCAGCCAGCGTTCGGCGGGGTCGGTATCCATGACGCTGAGCCAGACCATGGACAGGTCCATGGTTGGTGTCTCAAAAGGCGTGGAGTACATCAGCCTCGAAGATCGTAAACGCAGAATAACCATGGAAAGTGACCAACTAATATTGGCTCTTTCCATGGAGAAGATACTTGTCGGGCTTGGTGGTTAAATTATTTTTGAAAACAAAATTTCGTTTGTTTTCCCATCTCGTATATCAATTCGTTGCGGCTGGATGTAAACGTAACGGTCTTTCTGGTCCGCTCCGTTTACGCGTTTACGCTGAATACTTTGGACAAAACCATAAACATCCACTTTGGCGGTATTGCGCGCCGCCTCTATTTTTCTTGCGACTTGCTCATCGTCGACCTTGATGAAAGTGTTATTTGTGGTGTTGAATAAACCAACATAGTAGTCTAGCGGCGTGAAAGAGAGAGCGGCGTCTGACGGCGCGCCTTTTAAGTCATTGTCATCAGGCGTGTTTTGTTTGTCGTCCTTGGACAAACTAACTTTGTCACTGAAAAATGCCTCGCTAACCTTAAACCCTTTTAGGGTGAAGTCGTATGGTCTAAGTTTAATAGTATCGCTATCAAAAGATATTTTCACAAGCTGTACATTTTTGTAAGGCTCAGAAATAGAGTTCACAACGGCTGCCATTTCTTTAGCGATGTCGGCTTTTTTAAAGCTGTCAGAGGTTTGATCTCTCTTTTGTTCTAAGGCGAAAAGTTTGCGGTCGATACCGTCGTAATTAAGTCTCACCGCGCTGCTGTCCGCGATGTCGTCTGGGGTTTCCTCCCAGTTGCGTCGGGCGTTATAAATTTTGAACGCGACCATTATTTTGCCGATGTCAGTATAATTGCTATCTTCGCTGATGCCCGGATTAGTAAACTCAACACTGCGTGGTTTATTAGCATCTATTCGAGCCTGACGCTCCGCTTCTTGCTTGGCTTTTTGCTCAGGCGTCGGGTTGTATACTTCATCCGCCTTTTTCTGCGCTGCAGTTCTTGTATCAGGCTTAGCCGCGCTTTTCTCATCGCCACAACCTGAAAGCAGCACGGTGCTAAACGCCACGGTAAGTGCGAGCGTTATGCTGCACAAAGAACTTGAATTTCGGATTTTCATTTTTCGGCTAGATCCAGGGTGGTAATAGTATTGTTAGTGCTTTGATAAAGACGGCTCAGATGCTATGAGCACTCAGTATTTTTGTCAGGGTGCTAATGCAGAGCATTGGATGTCAACTGGCGGGTCTATCAGTGATTTGACATTAACTCAGAGCAGTTAATGTCATTGAGGATCTATCTATTTCATGCGGGTATAGATTATTCGGCCCATTGGTATTTCTTGCACAAGGCGGTCGCCATTTTCTTCTATTTTTAATTGCGCTAGCGCCATGCCTTTTTCGTCTCTGGCGATAACTACGTCATTTTCTTTGGCCCATTCGCTGACCGCAATTTTGTTTCCGTTGGCTATAATATGGCTGCTGCTAAATACAGCTTTTCCGCTGGCTACTTTCACACCCATCATCATTGTATCTGATTTAAACTCGCCCTTGATGGCGTTACTGTCTCCGCATCCGGATATAGCTAAAATAACAGTGATGGCTAATAGTGCTCGAAATTTCATTGTCGCGATTGCCTTTTTTTTAGCTGTCATACGGGGGTGATGTTCGCCTACCCCCGTGCCGAAGTAACTATCGGTGTGGTTTAATGAATTAAGCGATTAGAACCATGGCTTTGCAGAGTTGACATAGATTTTTTCAAAGTCTTCGTCGGACTTTGTTAAATAAATAATGAACTCTACAAAAGCAATAATTCCTATGATCATTGACGGAACACCGAGAAGTATGAAGCCGAAAATGAACAGCAGAAACATTATTATGCCTTGCTTGTTGTAACCAAGGAAAAACTTATGCGCCCCAAATGCGCCAAGAAATAGTGCGAGTAATGCGGCAGTTATTTTTTTTGAACTGCTTCCTGATGTGCCGGGCTCTTGGTAGATCGTTTCCGCAACTCCGTTGTTTGCCGAAAAGTCTACTTTTATACCATTTTTTGGCAGGGTGCTGCTCTTCCATTGCGCAACATCAAAAGTGTAGCGTTGTCCGTCATCTGCGGTAATGATGCCAGTGCGGCTTACACCATTGAAGTCCAGGATTGTTCCTTTCATGCAGTACTTCCTTCTACTGTTGTATATTGACGCGGGGGTGTTTAATTAGATCGACAATTGGATTTGGCGAGCAAGCACTAGAAATCTGAAGCTATATCTTCTTGCGCGAACTATTGGTCGCCGCTGAAGAGTTGTGGCTTTTGTCTTTATTAAGTCCGAGGTGCCATGCAGCTGGCGTTGCGCGTAAGCGCAAGTGGGGGCGTTTACGGGGAAGTGTTCGTCGGATAGCGTCTGATGCTTACGATCTAACAAGGGTAGGTCGGCCGCATGGGGCTGGGTATCTATGAGACTCATCCTTTGATTTGATAGTGGCAAAATGCCGCAAAACTTCCTGTTTTGCTGATTTCACCACAGAGATAGTGGCACTTCAATAGCGCCCGCAAAAAATCACTTTTTGAAGGCAGTCCTGCTCTGGCATCTCGCTGAGTCGGGATGAAGTCCATTGCTTAGGAGTGCTGAGTTGGTAATGAGCAGGTTTTGCGCCCCTGCGGCGGCCGCGAGCTGACCTTGGACTTCGCTGAGGTCCGGGTAGGGTTTGCTGAGTTGCTAGCTAAGTTGTCCGGTCACTCATGTGCGCTTCGAGCCGCGAGCGCAACCAGCGTTCGGCGGGGTCGGTATCCATGACGCTGAGCCAGACCATGGACAGGTCCATGGTCGGGGTCTCGAATGGCAAGGGCTCGGCGAACAGATGCCCGGATGCGGCCATGGCATCGGCGGTGTAATCGGGCAGAGCCACCAGCAGATCAGTGCCGGCAAGCAGGGCGGGCAGGGCACTGAACTGCGGGACCGAGAGCACCACATGGCGCTTGCGGCCCATTTCGTTCAGCCATTCATCGAGCACCCCGATGGTGTTGGCTGAATGCGACACCTGTACGTGCGGTCGTGAACAGAGTTCATCCAGGGTCAGAGGGCTGTCAGAAACGTCGGCGCGTAAAACCCGAGGGTAGATGTGCCGCAACAGCTTGCGCTTGGCGTTGGCCGGCAGGCCACGGGTCTGGCTGATGCCGACGGTGATGTCGCCGGCGGCGAGCAAATCCGGGATGCGCCAGTGATCCACATGCTGGACCACGAACACAACGTGCGGCGCTTCTTCGCGCAGGACGCGGAGCAAGGGCGGCAATAAACCAAATTCGACGTCATCGGACAGGCCTATGCGAAACGTCATGGTGCTGATTTTCGGGTCGAAATCGTGGGTGAGGCTCAGTGCAACGGACATGGCGTCCAGTGCCGGCGAGAGATGCCGGATCAGCTCTTCGGCCCTGGCGGTGGGCTCCATGCGGTGGCCGACACGGATCAACAATGGGTCGTTGAACATGGATCGCAGGCGATTGAGTGCCGAGCTGATGGTCGGTTGGCCGAGAAACAGCTTTTCCGCCGCCCGAGTTACGTTGCGTTCCTGCATCAGGGTTTCGAAGACCACCATCAGGTTGATGTCGGCCTTGCGCAATTCATTGCGATTCATCGGTAGATGCCCCACGCCATCAGTGGCTTGTATAAGGCAGTTTAGGAAGGCGCGTGGAGCGCCGTCCAGAGGATGTTGCGATGAGTCGGTTTATTCGGTGGGCGGCGTCAGGCGCGCTTCAAGTTCGGCGACTTTGGCTTCCAGGCTTTCCAGGCGGGCACGTGTGCGGGCCAGAACGACCATCTGGCTGTCGAATTCTTCACGGCTGACCAGGTCAAGTTTGCTGAAACCGCTTTGCAGGAGGGCCTTGAACTGGCTTTCCAGTTCAGCCCGAGGCTGTGCGGTGTCGCCGCTGAACAAGCGCGAGGCGTGGTCGCTCAGGGCATCGAGAAAGGCTTTGGGCGCGAGCATGATGAAGTATCCAGTATCAGGTGGGCGCCAGTGTACCACGCGCTTTCCGGGGGCTTGAGGCTATGCTGCATTGCACGCTTTTCGCGCATCTGGACGAGCGGTAGCGCACCGTTGTTGTGCGCAATGGCACGGCTGGCGCGCCGGCCCTGTAGCCATCAATAGCCAAGTCTCTGTAATCACTGAATTTATTGGATATGGCAAGGTTTCTGCTAAGACTCATGTGACACATGCACTGTTGTAGTCGTTGCGACTGACACTGTGTGCAGGAGGAGCGGGAAGCGATTAGACAGGAGCAGTGTCTGGCGTCGGTCGGGGGATGCAAGATCGACGAGGCGTTACAAAGCCAGGCGCTGCGCTTAGACTTGGGCTGGGTTTGTTTTCCTGGGGCAAGTCCACCAATTCGGGAGAGAGTTTCATGAAGCTAGTCACTGCCATCATCAAGCCGTTCAAGCTGGACGACGTGCGCGAGTCACTGTCCGAAATCGGCGTGCAGGGCATTACCGTTACCGAAGTCAAAGGCTTCGGTCGGCAGAAGGGCCATACCGAGCTGTACCGTGGCGCAGAGTACGTGGTCGATTTCCTGCCAAAGGTGAAAATCGACGTCGCCATCGACGACAAGGATCTGGATCGGGTCATCGAGGCGATCACCAAGGCGGCCAATACCGGCAAGATCGGTGACGGCAAGATTTTTGTAGTCAATCTGGAACAGGCTATTCGCATCCGTACCGGCGAAACCGATACCGACGCAATCTAAGCCGCCAAACCCAACGCCCCAGGAGAAAACAATTATGACTCTGCGTCGTTTCGCAGGGCTAGGAGCCCTTTTGTCCCTGATAATGCCTGGCCTGGCCATGGCAGAAGAGGCGGCAGCCCCAGTTCTCAACTCCGGCGACACCGCCTGGATGATGACTTCGACAGCCCTGGTGCTGTTCATGACCATTCCCGGACTCGCCTTGTTCTACGGCGGCATGGTGCGTTCCAAGAACGTGCTGTCGGTGATGATGCAGTGTTTCGCAATCACCGGTCTGATCAGCCTGCTGTGGGTTATCTACGGCTACAGCATGGCGTTCGATACCACTGGCATGGAACAGGGTGTCGTCAATTTCAATTCCTTCGTCGGCGGTCTCTCGAAAGCCTTCCTCCACGGTGTGACCCCTGCCAGCATGACCTCGGCAACCGCACTGTTCCCGGAAGCGGTGTTCGTCACTTTCCAGATGACCTTCGCGATCATTACCCCGGCACTCATCGTCGGTGCCTTCGCAGAACGCATGAAGTTCTCCGCGATGCTGATTTTCATGGGCATCTGGTTCACCGTGGTCTATGCGCCGATTGCACATATGGTCTGGTCCGGCAACGGTGGCCTGCTGTGGGATTGGGGCGTTCTCGACTTCGCCGGCGGCACCGTGGTGCACATCAACGCTGGTGTGGCCGGCCTGGTTTCCTGCCTGGTACTGGGTAAGCGTAAAGGTTACCCGAACACGCCAATGGCGCCGCACAACCTGGGTTACACCCTGATGGGCGCGGCCATGCTCTGGATCGGCTGGTTCGGCTTCAATGCCGGTTCCGCCGCCGCTGCCAACGGCACTGCCGGCATGGCCATGCTGGTGACGCAGATCGCCACTGCCGCGGCTGCCATGGGCTGGATGCTCGCCGAGTGGCTGACCCACGGCAAACCCAGTGCCCTGGGCATCGCTTCGGGTGTCGTCGCCGGTCTGGTTGCCATTACCCCGGCAGCAGGTACCGTGGGCCCGATGGGGGCTGTGGTGATCGGTCTGTTGGCCGGCGTGATCTGCTACTTCTGCGCCACCAGCCTCAAGCGCAAGCTTGGCTATGACGATTCCCTGGATGCCTTCGGCGTACACGGTATCGGCGGTATCGTGGGTGCGATTCTCACGGGTGTGTTCGCCGCGCCTGCCTTGGGCGGATTTGGCACCGTCACCGACATCGCGGCACAAGTCTGGATTCAGGTCAAAGGTGTCGGCTTCACCGTGATTTATACGGCGATCGCTACCTTCGTCATCCTCAAGGTTCTGGATGCAATCATGGGCCTGCGGATCAATGAAGAAGAGGAGGCTGTTGGCCTCGACCTGGCGCAACACAATGAGCGTGGTTACAACATGTAATCGCGGCGAAAAAAATGCCCGGCTTGCCGGGCATTTTTTTGTCTGGCGTTTGTCATTTGTGTACTACGCAAACGGTTTCTTCGAGCCGTTCGCGGGAGTGTCGGTTCTGTAGGAAAATGTGGGACGAACACTTACAGCCTACAGAGAAACTTAGCCCCTTTGCTTTTTCCCTCAGCGCGCTAGAATGCGCCCGTCAGCTGCTGACGACCTGCCTGCACACTTGGAGTCCAGTTTGCTAGGCTGTCAATTGAGCTTGCCGAAAACGAGCGGACGATTGGCGTTGAGTAGCTGGCAGGATGTTTATTTGGGCGAGCACCACGATCATGGTGCTCGCAAGGCCCTCGCCCTGTGTAAGGCGAAGGTACTCAAGCCGCTGGTTACCAGTGGATGTTGAATTTTCCCTGGCGGCCTTCGACAGATGGCGTAGCTGGGCTATAACTAATCTGCTTTTCGCAAGTCATGAGGTAGAACATGAGCGACGATGATCTGGAAAACGATGACCTCGAAGTAGGTGATGACGACGAAACCGAAGAAGGTCTTGAAGCGGCCGCTGAAGATGTCGCGGAAGATGATGGCGGTGATGCACCTGTCCCTACTGCCAAGGGCAAGGCCAAAGCTGCGGTCTCGGTCGACGAACTGCCCAGCATAGAAGCCAAGAACAAAGAGCGTGACGCCCTGGCCAAGGCGATGGAAGAGTTCCTCGCACGTGGTGGCAAAGTGCAGGAGGTCGAGGCGAATGTGGTGGCCGATCCACCCAAGAAGCCTGACAACAAATACGGCAGTCGCCCTATTTGACTGTCCGCATGCCATGAAAAAGCCCGCCGTCGCTGCGGGCTTTTTCATGGGCGTTTCAATGTGGTATCAAGCCCAGCGCGAAAGAATCCCGGGCAGCTGCTTCAGGCTCTGAATCTCCGCATCCGGGGCGCGCTCGGCTTGCCAGGGCTTGCCCTGCGGGTTGAACCAGATCGCCCGCATGCCCGCCTGCTGGGCGCCGGCGATATCGTCGCCAGGGTGATCACCGATATGTACTGCAGTGCTGGCGTCCGCCTGGCCGCGGCTGAGGGCTTCATGGAACAGTTCGGGGGCGGGTTTGCCGACGCCGAGGTCCTCGGCGCAAAGGGTGAATTTGAAGTAATCGGCCAGGCCCAGGCGGCGCACATCGGCATTGCCATTGGTGAGCACACCCAGGGTGTAGTGCTGGCACAGGATTTCCAGCATCGGCTGGACCTCGGGGAAAATCTCGATTTGATGGCGGGCGTGGAGGAACACCTCGAAGCCCTTGTCGGCCAGCGCTTGCGCCTTGACCTGGGCGTACCCGGCATCTTCCAGGGCATGGAACAGCACCTTGCGGCGTAGTGCACTGATCCGGTGTTTCAAGCCCGGCTCGGCCTGCACCAGTCGCTCGCGAATCGCATAAAGATGCTCGACCGGCACCGGCCCAAGGTTGGGGGCGTTTTCAGCCAGCCAGTCACGCAGGACGGCTTCGGCACTGACGATGACCGGGGCGGTATCCCACAGCGTGTCATCGAGGTCGAAGGTGATCAGCTTGATGGTCATGTATCACTGCCCTTGCTGCGTTTGGCTCGAGGATGAGCACTATCGTATACCGTTGCCAGGTGCTGGAAGTCCAGGTGGGTATAAATCTGGGTAGTGGCGATGTCGGCATGGCCGAGCATTTCCTGAACTGCACGCAGGTCCTGTGACGACTCCAGCATGTGACTGGCGAATGAGTGCCGCAGCATGTGCGGATGCAGGTTCTGCCCCAGCTCGCGCTCGCCGGCGGCGCGTACCCGCAGCTGGATCGCACGTGGCCCGAGGCGACGGCCCTTCTGGCTGACGAAGACGGCATCATCCGGGGGATTGCTCATGGCCCTCAGCGGTAGCCACAGCTCCAGGGCTTCACGGGCCTTGCGGCCGATCGGCAATACGCGAGTCTTGCTGCCTTTGCCGTGCACTTGAACCAGGCCGTCGGCCAGGTCGAGTTGCTCCAGGTTGAGCCCGGTCAGCTCGCTCAGGCGCAGGCCGGATGAATAGAACAGTTCGAGGATGGCCTGATCGCGGTGCGCCAGAAAGTCATCTTCGACAGCACCGTCGAGCAACTGCAACGCTCGATCGGTATCCAGGGTTTTCGGCAGGCGCCGCTCGCCCTTGGGTGGGCTCAGGCCATTGGCTGGGTCGTGACTGCAAAGGCCTTCGCGATTGAGATAACGATAGAAGCCGCGAACGGCCGACAGCAGGCGGGCCAGGCTGCGCGAGGATTGGCCCTGCTGATGCAGGCGAGCGACCAGGCGCCGCAGGTGCTGGATATCCAGAGCGTTCCAGCTGTCCACCCGCTCCTTGGCGCAGAAGGCGAGTACTTTGTTCAGGTCGCGCCGATAGGCTTCCAGAGTGTGCGCCGAGACTTGACGCTCACTGCGCAGGTGAGCGCAGAAAGCCTCCAGATGCGCCTCCACGACTAGCGAACCGAGCGCAGGGTATTGGTGAAACGTGGCACGATACGCCCGAGGACTTCGGCAATGTAAGTGAGGAACAAGGTGCCGACCGAGCTCTTGTAGTGCTGCGGGTCGCGGCTGCCGATTGCCAATACGCCATGCAGGCCTTGATGAGTCAGGGCGACCACGGCGCTGGAGCCGACTTCCTTGCGCTGTTCTTCGCCGAAGAGAAAGTCCAGTTCATGGTCGCGCAGGGTGCCACTGACGGTCTTGCCGCCCGAGAGCAGTCCGCCGATGGCTTGCTGGGCTTCGCTGCTGTTGACCCAGCGGCCCACCGGGGTGGCGGTTTCGCTGAACAGGATCAGGCTCACGAAGGGTACCTGGAATTCCTGGCGCAGGCTGTCTTCGACGGCGATCACCACTTCATCCAGGCTGGTGGCATCGAGCAGGTCGAGGATCAGGCGGCGAGTTTTGTCGAACAGGCGATCGTTGTCCCGTGCCACATCCATCAGTTGCGAGAGCCGATGGCGCATCTCGATGTTGCGCTCGCGCAGCAGTTTCAGCTGGCGTTCGACCAGCGAGATGGTGTCGCCACGCTGGTGTGGAATGCGCAGTTCGACGAGCACGTCTTCATGCTCGACGAAGAACTCGGGGTGAGCGCGCAAATATTCGGCAACCGCTTGGGCCTCAAGTGCAGGCGTCAAGCTTTCTGAGGGTTGCTCGCTGGGCTTATCGGCTGGAGCCTGAGGCTTGTCAGTCATTGGTTTTGCTCACTCATAGACGAACTTGTCCTTCGTAGACCCGCACTGCCGGGCCGGTCATCAATACGGGTTGGCCAGGGCCTGCCCATTCGATGGACAGGCGCCCGCCTGGCAGGTCGATCAACAGCGGTGAATCCATCCAACCCTGGCTGATGGCGGACACGGCTGCGGCGCAGGCACCGGTACCACAGGCCTGGGTTTCCCCGGCACCGCGCTCCCAGACCCGCAGCTGTGCACGCTGACGATCCACCACATGCAGAAAACCGACGTTGACCCGCTGTGGGAAGCGCGGGTGGTTTTCGATCTTCGGCCCCAGGTCATGCACCGGTGCATTGTTGATGTCGTCGACACGCAACACCGCATGTGGGTTGCCCATGGACACGGCCGCCAGCTCAACCGTCTGGCCGGCAACGTCCAGCGAATAGCTGAGCGCCTGGGCTTCGGCCTGGAAGGGAATATCGGCCGGAACCAGGCGTGGCGGACCCATGTCGACGCTGATCTGACCATCGCTGCGCACATCGAGCTCGATGATGCCGCTTTTGGTTTCGACGCGGATACGCTTTTTCGCCGTCAGGCGCTTGTCCAGCACGAAGCGGGCGAAGCAGCGGGCACCATTGCCGCACTGTTCCACTTCCGAGCCGTCGGCATTGAAAATCCGATAGCGGAAGTCCACGTCCGGGTTGCTCGGTGCCTCGACAATCAGCAGCTGATCGAACCCGACACCGGTGTGTCGATCGCCCCATTGCTTGGCGTGCTTGGGCAGGATGTGTGCATGCTGGCTGACCAGGTCAAGGACCATGAAGTCGTTGCCCAGCCCATGCATCTTGGTAAAACGCAGCAGCATGGGGTTACTCCGGCAGCAGGCTTTCGCCAGCATACAACTCGGCCACGGTTTCACGACGGCGCACTTCGAATGCCTGTCCGGCATCGACCAGCACTTCGGCGCAACGGCCACGTGTGTTGTAGTTGGAACTCATCACAAAGCCATAAGCGCCGGACGAGTGCACCGTCAGCAGATCGCCTTCGGCCAGCGCCAGTTGACGGCCCTTGGCCAGGAAGTCCCCGGTTTCGCAGATCGGGCCGACCACATCATAGGTGCGAGGTGCTGCATCGCGAGGCTGGACCGCCTTGACGTCCATCCAGGCCTGGTACAGTGCCGGGCGAATCAAGTCGTTCATGGCCGCATCGACGATGGCGAAGTCCTTGTGCTCGGTGTGCTTGAGGTACTCGACCCGAGTCAGCAGCACGCCGGCGTTGGCCACGATGTAACGGCCCGGCTCGAAGACCAGTGCCAGGTCTCGATCGCCCAGGCGCTCGCGCACGGCCTTGATGTAGTCGGCAGCGAGCGGCGGCTCTTCATCGCGGTAGCGCACGCCAACGCCGCCGCCCAGGTCCAGGTGGCGCAGGTGAATGCCGCAATCGCCCAGGCGATCGATCAAGCCCAGCAGGCGATCGAGCGCGTCCAGGAAGGGTTCGAGGGTGGTCAGCTGCGAGCCGATATGGCAATCGACGCCGACAAGTTCCAGATTGGGCAGTTGTGCGGCACGCACGTACACATCTTCGGCATCGGCAATGGCGATACCGAACTTGTTTTCCTTGAGCCCGGTGGAAATGTACGGGTGGGTGCCGGCGTCCACGTCCGGGTTTACTCGTAGCGAGACCGGTGCGCGAACGCCCATCTCGGCGGCGACGACCTGCAGGCGCTCGAGCTCATCGGTGGATTCGACGTTGAAGCAGTGCACGCCGACTTCCAGGGCACGACGCATGTCTTCGCGGGTCTTGCCGACGCCGGAGAAAACGACCTTGTCAGCGCGGCCGCCGGCCGCCAGAACGCGCTCCAGCTCACCACCGGAAACGATGTCGAAGCCTGCGCCCAGGCGTGCCAGGACGTTCAGCACGCCCAGGTTGGAGTTGGCCTTGACGGCAAAGCAGACCAGGCTGGAAACGCCCTCCAGGGCATCGGCATAGGACCGGTACTGGGCTTCGATATGCGCGCGCGAGTACACATAGGTCGGGGTGCCGAAACGCTCGGCGATGGTCGACAAAGCGACACCTTCCGCGAACAGTTCACCGTCGCGGTAGTTGAAAGCGTCCATGGATTTCCCTTAGTAGTGCTTGTGCGATTGCGATTTGGCTTGTTCTTCAGGGGTTTTGCTGTCATCAGGCAGGTACAGCGGACCCTTTTGACCGCAGGCTGAAACAAGGCAGGCAACCGCGACGAGCGCAGCAAGGGAGGAGATCAGGCGCTTCATGGCGAAATCCTTTGAATAAGCAGTAATTGCGCCCGAGTATACCCAGCCCCCGACGGCTTGCCTATGCGGCCTGCTGCCCGTCTGGCGGGGCTTACGGGTATTCTGCGAGCGCTTTGCGCTCGATCGCGGGCAAGCCCGCTCCCACAGGTAGTGCTGCGATCTCGAGCCCGCATCCATCCTGTGGGAGCTGGCTTGCCAGCGATGAGGCCATGACAGGCAGTATCAAATTTCCTGACATGACCCAGCCTGTGGTCGTTATTCTTTGCATTCGGCATGGCACACTCGTATGGTGCCCCGCTGCAGCGTGAACAGACATTTTTCGAGGTTCTTGCAATGAGTTTGACCGAAGCCCGTTTTCACGATCTGGTCGATGCCACCCAGCAGGCATTGGAAGATATCTTCGACGAAAGCGACCTGGATCTGGACCTGGAGAATTCGGCCGGCGTCCTGACCGTGAAATTCGAAAATGGCACCCAGCTGATCATCAGCCGTCAGGAACCGCTGCGTCAGCTATGGCTAGCAGCACGTTCCGGCGGTTTTCACTTCGACTACGACGAAGAAAGCAAAAAGTGGATGTGCGACACCACCGATGAGCTGCTCGGCGAGATGCTGGCGCGTATCACCCAGGAACAGGCGGGCGTGGAGCTCGACTTCGAAGAGATCTGAGTTTGACAGCTCCTGTGGATAAACCGCCCAAGCCGTTGTACAGCAACGTCAGCCCGGCCGTGCCGTCGCCTTGCATCAGCTTGTGTCGACTGGACGAAGAAAAGATTTGCCGTGGCTGTTTTCGCCATGTCGAGGACATTCGCCAGTGGCGCTCGGCCGACGACGAGCAGCGTCGGGAGATTTGTCGCAATGCTCGGCAACGGCGTCAGGCCGCGGGTAACAGCGTGCGGTGATTCGCTGTAACAACCGGCGGCTTGTGTATTTATCCGTCTGTGTTAGTGTCCAGATTACTTCGTACCGCGAAGCTTGTAGAAAACCCCGCCTTCTGGGCGGGGTTTTTCTTTATGCCGCCCAGAAAAAAGGAGTCTGCCTGGATCATGAGCACCGCACCTTCACTTACCCTTACCCGATTGGACGTACAGCGTCTCGAGCGCCTGATCGACAGCCTCGATGATTCGCTGCCGGGCGTCATCGCCCTGCAGGCCGAGCTGGACCGCGCCGAAAAGGTAGTCGGTCACGATGAAGTTCCACCCGGTGTCGTGACCATGAATTCGCGTGTGCACTGCCGCGAAGAAAGCAGCGGAAAGGATTACCACCTGACCCTGGTCTACCCGCAGGACGCTGGTGGCGAAGGCAAGGTTTCGGTTCTCGCACCGATCGGCTGTGCCTTGCTCGGGCTCTCGGTGGGGGAGCAGATCGATTGGCCGGCGCCGGGTGGCAAGACCCTCAAGCTGACCTTGATTGAAGTCGAGTACCAGCCTGAAGCCGCCGGTGTATACAGCCGCTGAGCCGTCACGATCAGGCCAGCTCCAGGGCGCGGTTAAGCGCGTTTTCCAGGTCGCTCTTGTAACGTAGATACAGGTTGCTCGAGCCGTGGCCGTCGCCCGGCAGGCCGCACAGGTCGATGTCGGTGATGTAGCAGCGATAACGCGCAACTTCCAGGCGCTGGCCGATGATCTCCCGGGCGACCACGCGATAAAGCTGGTCGCCATATTCGAGCTCGGAAAATTCTTTCTGATTGCAGAACAAGGTCACGCGCATCTGCGCGACAGTCCTTTCGACAATGGCCTGAACTTCATAGAAAGGCTTGTCGATCGGGATCTGCGGCGCCTGGCGGGGCTCGATCCGTCGAGCCCGCCCGGGGCCGGAAGGCAACAACTGATAGTAGAGCGTCTTGAACATCTCGGGCGGCTGCAGGCAGTCGAGCGGACGCTGGGCATCGCGGCGATGGATGATCGATGCAAGGAAGCGCTGCAGCGGGGCCAGCAGGCTTTGTTCGTCATGAAACGGCAGGCGTTGTTGCCACAGCGCATTGAACTCATCGAGTACATAAACCTGAGCCTGCCCGTCGTTCAGGCGATAGAACACCTGGACGCACTCCGGTTGCCCCAGAGGCAGAACCAGCGCCAGGTCATGCTCTTCCAATGCATTGTCGTCCAGATGCACTGGGCTGTAGCTCACCCGCTCTTCGCTCAGGTAGTCGAGCAACGCGGCCTGGCTGGTCATGACAGCATGCTTGACCTGGCCCGGTACCAGCTCCAGCACGCAATAACCGTGTTGCACTTGAATCAGGTAGCGGTGATCGAGCCCCTGGGCCAGTAATGCCTGGGCTGTGCCGATCACTTCCTCGACCCGCAAGGTGATGGCCTGCGCACGGCTGCGGCAGAAGCAGCGGACCCGCAGCTGTGGTGGTGCAACCTGGTTGGCCAGGCTGTTGAGATAGTCGCGCAGGCAGTCGAGCAAGGCATTCTCGCTCTCATACCGGTGGACTTGCAGTTCGTTCCAGCTATTGAGTGTCACCTGATCGAGGCTCAGCACCAGGTTTGCCCGCACGCCGGCGAAGCTCAGCGAATCCGTGCGCTCGGTTGTCATCGAGACATTCAAGTCGCGATGATGTTTGAGTGGGTCGATCCCGACATTGACCAGCAACAGCACTTCCTTCGGTTCGCTGGGGCGCATCAACTGCTCTTCGGCGACCATGGACAACGGCAGCGGCACAGCCTGTTGCAAACTGCCAAGCAGATTGAACAGCTCAAACTCGCTCAAGTCACTGCTGCCAGGGTGCAAGGCCAGTCGGGTGCTGCTGTCGATCACGCCATTGCGATGGCTCCAGGCAAGCAGTTCCAACAGTCCGCGGCTGCGTTTGATCGGGGTGAAGTGCTCCCATTCATTTGTGTTGAGATTACCGCTATAAAAGCTCCAGTGAGCGTGACCCGGCTCCTTGCGATTGGGCGACTGGACCAGGGTCAGCGTGTCTTCGGCCAAGTCCGGGGCGATGCCGGGATTGATGAACTCGACTTTGCCGGACTTGCGTTCGAACGCTGCATACAGGCGTCGTCCCAGCACGCTGAGGTCACGCCGGGTAATGAGGCTGGCCCCATCCTGAGCGCGTGCGAACTGGTTCAGGAACCGATAGCTGTAATTGAGCGCATTGACCAGTGAGCGACGTTCGGCCTCCACCTGATGGACTTTCCACTGGCTGCGACTGTCGAGCAACGCCAGTTGGCGCTCATCCCAACCCCACTCGCGTGCCAGTCGCTCGAGCAACTGGCGTTGCCAGTTGGTGTTGCGCTGGCGGGACAGGCCGCTGAGCTTCTTGTTGACCTTCAGGTAGAGGCAGCGGCGCACCAGCTCCAGGCGCTCGGGTTCGGCGCGGGCCAGCAGATACTCCTCGAGCCGGCGGTACACGACCATATAGGGGTCGAGTTCGTCCAGATCGAGCCGATTGGCAAACACTGCCTGCTTGAAGCGCAGGCTCAGGCATTGAACTCGAGGGTGTTCACTGGCGTAGACCTCCGTCAGCAGCAGTTTGATGACGGACTTGTAAGGCGATTCGATGCCCTTGAACAATTGCCAGAGGCCCGCGCCAATGAATTCCCCGGGCGGAATGTGCGCCAGGTTCCCGAGATCAAGGGTTTCGTCTGTGCGGATGAAGCGCTTGGAAATTAATGCGTGGACGTACTCGTTGTATCGGGCTTCTTCGTAGACCGGCACCAGCCACCACAAGGGCGTGCGTCCGGCGAGCCAGATTGCGGTCCGGTAGAACTCATCCAGCAGCAAGTAGTGCTGGCTGGATCCACAGTCTTCGGAACTGAGCTGGCCATCACGCTCGCCTTGTACGAAGCGGCTCGGCTCAACCAGGAAGAAATGCGCCTCGGCCCCCTGGCTGGCTGCCCAGGCTTCCAGCAGCTCGCATTTGCGCTGCAACGCAGTCAGCTCGGCAGTGGTCAGATCCGCGGCATGGCAAACCCAGACATCCATGTCGCTTTGCTCGGTCTGGGCCAGGGTGCCCAGGCTGCCCATCAGGAAAAGCCCATGGATCGGTCGCGATGCATGATCTCGGCGTGACTTGCAGGAGAACGAGCGGGCCAGGCGTTGAGCGCTGGCCAGGACCTCGGCATCAGGTTCGAAGCAAGATACACCGGCGGGGATCGCACCCGAGATATAGCCGGGCAACAATGGGTGGTTGACGTGGAAAAGCAGCGGCAACAGATTGAGGACCAGTTGCTGTCGGGTGGAAAGCCTCTCCAGAGCGCGGTCCAGGCGCCCCTGGTTGACCTTCAGGAAGCGCGCGCGCAGTTGGCCGAGGACCTTGCGGTCGATGCCTTCTTCCAGGTCTGGGCGTATTTCGTGTGTGCGCGTCATCTCAAACAGGCCATCCGGGTCCGCAGTGACAAGTTCTCGTGCGGGACGCAGTCTACAACCGAAGATTGGACGGCTTTAAGCTGAATTTGATTTTTGACGTCAGTTTTTTATCGCGCGGCGGCGTGCTCTCGGAATCCTGTACATAGGATCCCGGGAGCGAAAGGGCAGTGCTTATGCGGGTTCTTTGACGGCCAGAATGGTCAGCAATCCTTGGGCGTACTCGGCAGCGTCGCGTCCCAGGCTGGTCAGATAGCCGCCATCGGGTTGGGTGATCAGTTCTTTTTCGAACAGGCGCTGTGCAGCGGCGATGGCGGTTGGGGCAGCGGTCTGATGAATTTTCAGGCCTTCCTGGGAGCTCCCCAGGTTGAAGAGTGCAAGGATTTCCAGTTCGGCAACCAACTCAGGGGTATACGACATAAGGACTCCAGACTTTCTAGGAATTAGGCGACAGCGCCCCTAAGGTGACCGCACTTTGTCAGCCTGTCCAGTGCTCTCTGAACGCTTTTGCTGTCTTGGGTGGCGGTTTGTCGTGTGGCCCCGTAAAGCGTGCGGCAGCGGGGGTGCTTCCAGTGTAGATAGGCCCTGGAAGATTTGCCGCAGAATGTTTCCCGCGCCGCGTCAGATCTTATGACTTCTCTGGAGGTAGCTCCGGCAGGGCACGCAGCGCCGCTTCGTACCACTCGGTATTGAATGCGCGGTCTTCTTCGAGGATCGCATCGATCTCGACGGCCAGCACATGGGCCATCATTTGCAGGATGTCTTCGCGCTCATAGCCGACCAACGTCAATTTGTTGAAGGTCGCCTTGGCCGCTGGCGGGTTGTCGCTCTCGATCTGGTTTTCGATCGCTTCGATCAGCGTGGTTTCGGCGAATTCTTCTTCGTCGTTGTCGATATCGGTTGGCTCGCTCATGGCAGGCTCCTCAAGGAAAGGCGGCCAGTTTACCTTTATTCAGGCCACTGATGCTGCTGGTCAGATGCCGGCCGGCATTCTATAAATGGCTCCTGCCAACCCCTGCACGGCCTGGAGGCTATGTGATGCTCAAGCTATACGGATTTGCGGTCAGCAATTACTACAACATGGTCAAGCTGGCGCTACTGGAGAAGGGATTGCCCTTTGAAGAGGTACCGTTTTTTGCAGGCTTTAGCCCGGAGGCGCTTGCCATCAGCCCGCGTGGAAAAGTTCCGGTCCTGGGTGTCGAGCAAGGGTATGTCAACGAAACCAGCGTGATCCTCGAATACCTCGAGCAGACCCAGTCAGGTCCAGCCCTATTGCCCAGCGAGCCGTTTCAACGCGCGCAGGTATTGGCACTGGCCAGAGAGATCGAGTTGTATATCGAATTGCCTGCTCGCAGTTGCTATGCAGAGGCATTCTTCGGCACCCCGGTGCCTGAAGCGATCAAGGAAAAAGCCAAGGCAGAGTTGTTGCTGGGATTCGCTTCGCTGGGGCGTCACGGCAAATTCGCACCCTATGTAGCCGGCCCGAGCCTGAGCGTGGCGGACCTGTACTTCCTTTACAGCGTCGGCCTGGCTTGCGCGGTCGGCAAGAAGCTCTTCGATATGGATTTCCTTGCCGAGTTGCCTGCAGCCAAGTCGCTGTTCGCGCGTCTGGAGCAGAACCCGAACGTGCAGCGCGTGGCTGCGGACAAGGATGCGGCAATGCCGGCTTTCCTTGCGATGGTCAGCGCCAAGAAGTAGGCGCCAGGTGAAAAACCAAAGCCCGATGGCAAACCTGCCATCGGGCTTTGGTGTTTTTAGCGGCTAGCCAGCAGTGCCTGGCCGCGGGCTACCGCTGCCTTGACCTGGGCCGGGGCGGTTCCGCCGATGTGGTTGCGCGCATTGACCGAACCTTCCAGGGTCAACACGGCGAACACGTCCTGCTCGATCTGATCGCTGAACTGGCGCAACTCGTCCAGGCTCATCTCGGCCAGATCCTTGCCCGATTCCACGCCGTACTTCACGGCATGGCCAACGATTTCGTGGCAATCACGGAATGGCAGGCCGCGACGTACCAGGTAATCGGCAAGGTCGGTGGCGGTCGAGAACCCGCGCAGCGCCGCTTCTCGCATGATGGCGTGTTTTGGCTTGATCGCCGGGATCATGTCGGCGAACGCCCGCAGCGAGTCGCGCAGGGTGTCGGCGGCATCGAACAGCGGTTCCTTGTCTTCCTGATTGTCCTTGTTGTAGGCCAGCGGTTGGCCCTTCATCAAGGTCAGCAGGCCCATCAGCGAGCCGAACACGCGGCCGCTCTTGCCACGCACCAGTTCGGGAACGTCCGGGTTTTTCTTTTGCGGCATGATCGAGCTGCCGGTGCAGAAACGATCCGGCAGATCGATGAACTGGAATTGCGCGCTGGTCCACAGCACCAGCTCTTCGGAGAAGCGCGACAAGTGCATCATTGCCAGGCTCGCGGCAGCGCAGAACTCGATGGCGAAATCGCGATCGGAAACGCCGTCGAGCGAGTTGCCGCCCACGGCCTCGAAGCCCAGCAGCTGGCAAGTCAGCTCGCGGTCGATCGGGTAAGTTGTCCCCGCCAGCGCCGCACTGCCCAGCGGCATGCGGTTGGTGCGCTTGCGGCAGTCGACCAGGCGTTCGTAGTCACGGCTGAGCATTTCGAACCAGGCCAGCAAGTGGTGCCCGAAGGTCACCGGCTGGGCCGTCTGCAGGTGAGTGAAGCCGGGCATGATGGTTTCGGCTTCGCGCTCGGCTTGCTCCAGCAGGCCTTTCTGCAGGCGGGTGATTTCGCCCAGGATCAGGTCGATCTCGTCGCGCAGCCACAGGCGGATATCGGTGGCGACCTGGTCGTTGCGGCTACGCCCGGTGTGCAGCTTCTTGCCGGTGATGCCGATGCGGTCGGTCAGGCGCGCTTCGATATTCATGTGCACGTCTTCGAGATCGACGCGCCAGTCGAAAGTGCCGGCCTCGATCTCGGATTCGATGGTCTTGAGGCCATCGATGATGGTATCGCGCTCGGCATCGGTGAGGACGCCGACCTTGGCCAGCATCGTGGCGTGGGCAATCGACCCCATGATGTCGTGGCGATACAGGCGCTGGTCAAAGTTGACGGAGGCGGTGAAGCGGGCGACAAAGGCGTCGACGGGCTCACTGAAGCGGCCGCCCCAGGACTGGTTGGTCTTGTCAGTGCTCATGGATTCGCTCGTTGAAGGCGTGAACGGGAAATTGGTACAGATGATAACAGGGTTGCCAATGACGTCGGAGTACAGTGGTCGGTGGTTTTTTGTTGCTTGCGGTGCATCCTGATCGTTGCATTGACCCTGGCCGGATCATCACCGCGCCGTTATTGCGCTACTTTTATCTTCAAAGCCGGTGGTGACAGCAAGCGCAGGCCGCGTTGCGCGTCCGATACCCTGGTTTTATGGAAGGAAGAGGTTGCGCTTGCCAAACGATATTTATCAATTGAGCAATATCGTCTCGGCAAGCGTCTACAGTTGGACTTGAGGATCAACACAATTCCCGATGATCTACCCATTCCACAGCTAACCTTACAACCGTTATTGGAGAATGCCCTGATCCATGGAATATCGCCACGAGTCGACGGTGGTGTGGTCAGGGTCGAAGCAGACTATAAAAAGGGAGAGTTCATATTGTGTCTCAGCAATCCCTACGACGAAGCTGCGGTGCTGCAGGCTTCGAGCGGTACCCAGCAGGCACTGCTAAATATTGGTGCTCGGCTTGCGGCACTTTTTGGCCCTCGTGCGAGTCTGAGCGTGGATCGCCGTGACGGTCGTCACTTCACCTGTCTACGCTATCCTTGTGCGAGACCCACGCAGGAATCCAGCGCAATATGAATGTCCTGATCGTTGATGACGAACCCCTGGCCCGCGAGCGCTTGAGCCGATTGGTCAGCGACCTCGAGGGCTACACTGTCCTGGAGCCCAGTGCCAGTAATGGCGAAGAGGCCCTGGCCTTGATAGAAAGCCTCAAGCCGGATGTGGTGTTGCTCGACATTCGCATGCCCGGCCTCGATGGCCTGCAGGTAGCCGCGAAGCTGTGCGAGCGCGAAGCGCCCCCAGCTATCGTGTTTTGTACCGCCCATGACGAGTTCGCCGTGGACGCCTTCAAGGTCAGTGCCGTCGGCTTTCTGGTCAAGCCGGTGCGGCCCGAGGATCTGCTTGTGGCCCTGAAAAAGGCCGAGCGCCCCAATCGCGTGCAATTGGCGGCCCTGACACGTCCGGCGGCAGAAAGCGGCAACGGGCCACGCAGCCATATCAGTGCGCGTACCCGCAAAGGCATCGAACTGATTCCGTTGGATCAAGTGATCTATTTCATCGCCGACCACAAATACGTCACCTTGCGCCATGAGGGCGGCGAGGTTCTGCTGGACGAGCCATTGAAGGCGCTGGAAGACGAGTTTGGCGACCGTTTCGTGCGTATCCACCGCAATGCACTGGTGGCGCGAGACCGTATCGAGCGGCTGCAGCGCACGCCTCTTGGGCACTTCCAGCTGTATCTCAAAGGGCTCAATGGCGATGCCTTGATCGTCAGCCGTCGTCATGTGGCGGGTGTACGCAAAATGATGCAACAGCTTTAGGGCGGGGCGTGGAGGCAACGTAGGCCAGGGATGGCCACCCCCATTCATAGAGAAATCAAAGCTGCTTTCGCTGAGCTGTTATTATCCGTCTTAATCTATTTAATACGGATTGATCCATGTCCTCTCGCGAAATCCGCATTGCTACCCGCAAAAGTGCCCTGGCCTTGTGGCAGGCCGAATACGTCAAGTCTTGCCTGGAGCAGGCCCACCCTGGTCTTGTCGTGACGCTGGTGCCGATGGTGAGTCGCGGCGACAAGCTGCTCGACTCGCCATTGTCGAAAATCGGCGGCAAGGGCCTGTTCGTCAAGGAGCTGGAGACGGCACTGCTCGAGCAGGAAGCCGACATTGCCGTGCACTCGATGAAAGATGTGCCGATGGACTTTCCCGAAGGCCTGGGACTGTTCTGCATCTGCGAGCGCGAAGACCCGCGCGACGCCTTCGTTTCCAATACCTATGAAAGCCTCGACGCCTTGCCCAAAGGCAGTATCGTCGGGACTTCCAGTCTGCGTCGTCAGACACAATTGCTGGCACGGCGCCCGGACCTGGAAATCCGTTTCCTGCGTGGCAACGTCAATACCCGCCTGGCCAAGCTGGATGCGGGCGAATACGACGCGATCATTCTTGCGGCCGCCGGTTTGATCCGCCTGGGCTTTGAAGACCGCATCACTTCGACTATAAGCGTCGAAGACAGTCTGCCTGCTGGTGGCCAGGGCGCGGTTGGCATCGAGTGCCGTACTGCCGATAGCGAAATCCATGCGTTGCTCGCACCTTTGCATCATCACGATACGGCTGTGCGGGTAACGGCCGAGCGAGCGCTGAACAAACACCTCAATGGTGGCTGTCAGGTTCCGATTGCCTGTTATGCCGTGCTCGAAGGTGATCAGGTCTGGTTGCGTGGCCTGGTCGGCGCGCCGAGCGGCGGCCTGCTGCTGAAGGCGCAAGCACGAGGCCCGCAGGCTGATGCCGAGGCGCTGGGTGTGCGGGTTGCCGAAGATTTGTTGGCCCAGGGCGCCGATGCGATCCTCAAGGCGGTCTACGGCGAGGCAGGTCACGAGTGAATGGCTGGCGCTTGTTGCTGACCCGGCCCGCGGACGAAAACACCGCGCTGACAGCAACCCTCGCCGAGGCTGGAATATTCAGCAGTGCTTTCCCACTGCTGGAGATCGAGGCGATGCCGGTGAGCGTGGCACAGCGCAGCCAGGTTCTCGGGCTGGATCAGTATTGCGCCGTCATTGTCGTCAGCAAACCGGCAGCTCGCCTGGGCCTGGATCTGATCCGTCGGTTCTGGCCACAACCACCGCTGCAGGGGTGGTTCAGTGTTGGCGCAGCCACTGCGCAGATTCTCGAGAGTCATGGCCTGAGCGTGACCTGTCCGGCCGTGGGTGACGACAGCGAAGCACTGCTGCAAATGCCGCAGTTGCGCGCGGCAATCAACAGGCCTGATGCACGGGTCTTGATCATGCGTGGAGAGGGTGGGCGAGAGTTGCTGTCCGAGCGGTTGACCGAGCTAGGTGCTAGTGTCGAATATCTGGAATTGTATCGCCGCTCGCTGCCGGAATATCCTGCCGGGGCGCTGTCGCACGAGATTCGTGAGCATCGCTTGAATGGCCTGGTGGTCAGCAGCGGGCAAGGATTTGAACACCTGCGGCAGTTGGCCGGCGAAGATTGGCCGCAACTGTCGCGGATGGCGTTGTTTGTACCGAGTCCGCGAGTCGCCGAGATGGCCAAGGCTACCGGTGCGCGGAATGTAGTGGATTGTCGTGGTGCCAGTGCCGCGGCGTTGCTGGCAGCGCTGCGGGAATACCCAGCACCGGCCCTGTAAGGCGTCGATCGAACGCCTCAATGCAAAGGATGGATACGTGAGCGAAACAGCCTTGCCCAAAGATGATCTTGAGTCGGCGCTCGAAGCGCCCGCAGAAACACCCGCCACGCCAGCGCCACGCCGCAGCGGCAACGGTCTGGCAGTAGTCGCCCTGTTGCTTGGCGCAGCGGGCGTTGCGGCAGGCGGTTGGGGAATCTGGCAGGTACGTCACCTTGAGGCCGGGCGCCAGGTGCAGTCCGGGCAGTTGGAGGCCTTGAGCGCACAAACGCAGATTCTCAAGCAAAGTGAACAGCAGCTCTCGGCACGGCTGGCGCAGTTGCCTGCAGCCGATGAGCTGGAAGACCGCAGGCGCCTGGTGGCACAGCTGCAGGGCGATCAACAGCGCATGAGCCAGCGCCTGGAAACAGTGCTCGGCGCCAGTCGCAAGGATTGGCGCCTGGCCGAGGCCGAGCATCTGCTGCGCCTTGCCAGCCTGCGACTGTCGGCGCTGCAGGACATCAGCAGTGCCCAGGCCCTGGTTCAGGGTGCCGATGAAATTCTCCGCGAACAGAACGACCCAGGCGCTTTCGCTGCGCGCGAACAACTGGCCAAAAGCCTGGCGGCCTTGCACAGCGTCCAGCAGCCGGATCGCACGGGCCTCTACCTGAAGTTGGTGGCCTTGCGCGACCAAGTTGTGCAACTCAGCGCTCTGGCACCCGAGTATCAGGACAAGGGCGAATCGTTGTTCGGTTTGACGGCCGATGGCGATGGTCCCAGTCGCTGGTCGCAATGGTGGGATCAAATCTCGCGCTACATTCGCATTGATTTCAATGCCGACAAGAATGTTCGGCCGCTACTGGCCGGCCAGGCGCTCAACCAGGTGCGACTGGCGCTCAGCCTGACTCTGGAGCAGGCGCAATGGGCTGCGCTCAATGGCGAGCCGAAGGTCTATACCCAGGCGCTGGATGAGGCGCGCAGTGTGCTGCTGAGCAATTTCAACCCGGACAACCCGCAAAGCAAAATGATGCTCGAGCAGATTGGCGAGCTGGCCAAACAACCGGTCTCGGTCGTTACGCCGGACCTGGCGGGTACCCTGAGTGCGGTCCAGGCATATCTTGAGCGCCGACACCTGCCTGCCGATGAGGCCAAGCCCGCCGCACAGGCCGGCGAGGAGACCAGCCCATGAAGCGCGTCTATGTGGCAGTCGTGATCGCGATTGCAGTGGCCGCGGTGCTGGGCATGGCGATTGCCCAGCATACCGGCTACGTGCTGATTGCCTACAAGAGCTTCCGGTACGAGTCGAGCCTCTGGGCGACATTGGCGCTGGTGGTGTTTATCTGGTTGCTGGTATTGGTCGTCAACGCATTGATCGGTTTGGTGACTACCTCCGGTGGTGTGGTCAACCCCTGGTCCCGGCGTAATCGCAGCCGTCGCGTACAGCTTGCGATCGAGCAGGGTCAACTGGATCTGGCCGAGGGACGCTGGGCCGGTGCGCAAAAACATTTGCACCGGGCTGCAGAGGCTGAGCGGCAACCACTGCTGTATTACCTCGGTGCGGCACGTGCGGCAAACGAGTTGGGGCGCTACGAAGACAGCGACACCTTGCTGGAGCGAGCGCTCGAGAGGCAGCCGGAGGCCGAACTGGCGATTGCCTTGAATCATGCCCAATTGCAGATGGACCGGGGAGATACGGATGGCTCGCTGGTTACCCTGCAAGCCATGCAAGAGCGCCACCCGCAAAATGCCCAGGTACTGCGCCAGTTGCAGAGGCTGTATCAGCAACGGGGCGACTGGCCGGCATTGATTCGCCTGTTGCCGGAGCTGCGCAAGGACAAGGTTCTGCCAGCGGCCGAACTCGCCGAGCTGGAGCGTCGTGCCTGGGGCGAGAATCTCAGCCTGGCGGGACAGCGGGAGCAGGATGGCGAAGCAGGGCGCCAGTCATTGGAGCGAGCCTGGCAGCAATTGACTTCGGCGCAACGCCAGGAGCCGCAATTGATAGCGGCATATGCCGAGCAGCTACGTCAGCTCGGGGCAGAGGCAGAAGCGGAAGAAGTGTTGCGCAATGCGCTTAAACGCGATTACGACAGCCACCTCGCTCGGCTCTATGGTCTGGTGCGTGGGCGTGATTCGGCGCGTCAGCTGCAAACAGCCGAGGGCTGGATCAAGCAGCATCCCGAAGATCCGAGCCTGTTGCTGACACTGGGTCGGTTGAGCCTGCAAAATCGCTTGTGGGGCAAGGCGCGGGACTACTTTGAAAGCAGCCTGCGCTTTCAACGCAACCCGGAAGCTTGTGCCGAGCTGGCTCGTCTGTTGGCGCAGCTGGGCGATACCGAACGCAGCAACCAACTTTTTCAGGAGGGGCTTGGCATGCTCGACAAGCGCCTATTGGCTTTGCCGCTGCCGCAAGCGAATCGTACCTGAAGGGCAGGCGGGCTTTTCCTGAATGGAAAAGTCCGCCTGGTCTTGTAGATGATTCGCCTTTTCATTTCACCGCATGCTTACAAATCATCTGCTTTCTGTCGGCTTTTCCCTACATAGTTGAAGACTTCTCCGGTTCACCTTGCCTTGTAAGGGGCCGAAGATTTCCTCTACCGTTACCTTCGTCTACCCCGATCTGGATTCGCCATGTTTCTGGCCCGTTCGCGCTCATTGTTCTTTCTGGCTTTCACGGCATCGCTGCTGGTCATGGGGGCGGTGTTGTACCTGGAATACGGTGTCGGCCTTGAACCCTGCCCGCTGTGCCTGGTGCAGCGTTTTTTTCTGGTTGCCTTCGGGGCCGCTTGCCTGGTGGCTTCTATCCATTCTCCGGGGCGGGTGGGGCAATATGTTTATTGGGGGCTGGCCACTTTATCCGCATGCCTGGGCGCGCTCGCGGCATCCCGTCAGGTCTGGTTGCAAAGCAGTTCTCAGGTGCCTGTTGAAATTTGCCAGCCCACTTTTGGCCACATGCTGCGTTCAATGCCACTCAGCCAGGTGATTGAATCCCTGCTGCTGGGTACTCCGGATTGCGTGCGAATCAAGTGGACCTTGCTGGAAATGAGCGTTGCCGAATGGAGCTTGCTGGCGTTCGCCGGGATGGCGGTTTTTACGCTCATCCAGCTTTTGTGCGTCCATCGTCAAGCGCGTTGAGCCGGGCAAATGTAGGTTTAATTGACCTGCGTCACGTCGGACAGGGTTTTAAACACTTGTATGAACTTTATCTTCTGCGTACCTTGAAGCTGTAGGCGCGGGGGCATAATCTCCTTTCAGCACTACAGAAAAAACAGGCTGCTCAATGCCGCTTGGCTGGTACGGGCCTTGTTCCTCGATTTCGCGGAGCGGGCGGACAGCGGCATTGCCCAAAAGGGAAGAGATGACCATGCTCGAAAGTTGTCAGAATGCTCAGGAACGCTGGGGTGGAGTTCATCTGCTGATTGACCGCTGGCTGCAGGAGCGACACGAATTGGTGGAGGCTTTCCATAGCCTCGACGCGATGCCGGAAATCGATGCCGGCAAGCGCAAGGAACTATTGAAGTTCTGCGCGATTCTGGTCGACTACGTTTCTGCAGGACATTTCGAAGTCTATGAACAGCTTACCAACGAAGCCAAGGCCTTTGGCGATGATCGTGGTTTGAAGCTGGCCGAACAGATCTACCCGCGCATCGATGTCATCACCGAGAAGGCCCTGGCCTTCAATGACCTCTGCGATCACAAGAGTGACTGCTCCAATGGCGAGAAAGTCGCGGCGGCACTCAAGGAACTTGGGGTGCTGTTGCATGAGCGCTTCGAGCTGGAAGACTGCCTGATCGAAGTCTTGCATACGGCGCACAAGGAAGAAGGCGCGGTCGAGAACGCCTGATTCGATAGCGATACGGTGTTCGACAACACCGTATCGACCCCTCCCAGGTGCTCAGTCACCGACCCCCAACAACTCAATTTCGAATGTCAGTGGCGTGTACGGTGCAATCAGGTCACCGGCACCTTCTGCGCCATAGGCTTGCGCCGAGGGAATTACCAGGCGCCATTTCGCACCGACCGGCATTTGCTGCAACGCCGATTGCCAGCCGCTGATGACACTGTCCAGACGAAACCATTGGGGCTCGTTGCTCTGATCGAATACGGTGCCGTCGGGTAGTTTTCCTGTGTAGCGAACCTGCACTTTTCCCACAGCCTTGGGTTTTGCTCCGGTTCCTGAGTTCAACTCAGTCAGCAAAATGCCGTCTGCCAATTCACGTACACCTGCGCGAGTTTTTTCGATGGCCAGAAAGCGTCGCTCGGCCAACATGGCTGCCTCGACTTCGCTATCGATTGCCGCCTGGTTGGCGTTCGCCTCGTGCTGGCGCAACACCTCTTCAATGCGGGCGTTGCTCAAGGCCAACGGCTTGTTCTGATAGGCCTGTTGCAATCCTTCGATCAGTGCTTGCAACTGCAGGTCGGGGACTTCCTGACGCAGGCGTTCACCCAGGCTCGCGCCCAGGCTGTAGGCGAGGTCGTGAGGGTTTGTGGTGTTGGTTTTTTCGTCTGCGTGAGCCAGTGGCAGCAACAGGAAAAACGATAACAACAGGTGACGCGGCATGGGCACGCTCCGTGTTCAGAGGGGCAGGATTATGCCAGTGTGAATGTGGTTGGCGGCGACTCAATTTCAACCATTGCCGACAGCAGTGAAAGCTGGATCTACAATGGTGTGCAGCCGCAGCGAAAACAACATTTGCCCAGGCATGCAACGCGGCTCATTCGATACTGTCAACATGCCCTAGCGGTGGTACCAGCAGAGGTCTAACATGAGCCGCAAACATATCAGCCAGGAGGTAAACCATGTCGGCCAATAAGAAGCCTGTAAACACTCCGTTGCATTTGCTCCAACAGCTCTCGGGTAGCTTGCTTGAGCATCTGGAAAGCGCCTGTTCGCAAGCGCTGGCTGATGCTGAAAAACTACTCGCCAAGCTCGAGAAGCAACGAGGAAAGGCTCAAGAAAAACTGCACAAATCGCGCACCAAATTGCAGGACGCCGCGGCGGCCGGCAAAGCCAAGGCGCAGACAAAAGCCAAGGGTGCAGTGAAAGAACTTGAGGACCTGCTCGACGCACTCAAAGATCGCCAGTCGGAGACTCGCGCCTACATTCTGCAACTCAAACGCGATGCCCAGGAAAGCCTGAAGCTCGCCCAAGGTGTTGGTCGCGTGAAGGAAGCGGCCATCAAGGCATTGACTGTGCGTAGTGCGAAACCTGCTGCCAAACCAGCTGCTGCGAGCACTGCCGCCAAGCCAGTGGCCAAGCCGGCCGCGAAACCTGCTGCAAGAACGGCGGCTGCAAAACCTGCAGCCAAACCAGCTGCGAAACCGGCTGCCAAGCCTGCTGCCAGCGCTGCAGCCAAGCCTGCGGCTAAACCTGCTGCAAGAGCAGCGGCTGCAAAACCTGCAGCCAAGCCAGCTGCGAAACCGGCAGCCAGGTCTGCTGCCAGTGCTGCCGCCAAGCCCGCTGCGAAACCAGCAGTCAAGGCTGCCGCCAAACCCGCGGCTAAGCCAGCCGCAAGCGCAGCTGCGAAACCTGCTGCCAAGCCAGCGGCGAAAACCGCAGCAGCTGCAAAACCTGCTGCCAAGCCAGCGGCGAGAACCGCAGCGGCTGCAAAACCTGCGACCAAGCCTGCTGCAAAACCCGCAGCCAAAGCTACACCCGCCAAGGCACCTGCCAGCAAACCTGCTGCCGCGAAACCTGCAGCCAAACCTGCAGCCAAACCTGCAGCGAGCGCAGCGGCAACCAAACCCGCAGCCAAACCTGCAGCCAGACCAGCTGCGAAACCTGCGGTGAAAAAACCCGCCGCTACCGCCGCCAAAGCTGCGTCGGCCAAACCGTCGATGCCGACAGCGCTTGCAACAGCAACGGGACCCGTAACTGCACCTGCACCCGCTGCGGCGTCGGTTGCTGCACCTGCTCCACAAACCACCACCCAACCCACCACGCCAGCGACACCTGGCAACAGCGGCCAGGCCAACGTAACGGCCTCCTAAGCCCTGCTCACCGCGACGCGCAGCACCTGCAGCGCGTCGTGGTGAAGGCTTTGTCCCTGCGGCAGCAACCCTTGCAGCCACTGCAAAACAAGATCGGTCTTTGCCTCGGGCCATTCGCGGCTCAAACCTTCGAGCCGAATCAGTAGTTGTCGCTCGGCCTCCAGCTCCAGTCCCTTGACCTGCTCGCGCATCCTGTTCAACTCGCTGTCTTGCAATGCTGCCTGGCGCCATTGCTGGCGCAATTGCCGCAGGGGTTGCACGACTTCGGTTTGCCATGGTCCGGCGGATTGTCGCAGTTGTTCCACACGCACGGCCGTCAGGGCCACGCCCCGTTGTCCCAGCCAGGCGCCGCACAGCAGCAGGCAGACATCGGCACCGTTTGCTTGCAGGTCGAGGCAGGCTTTTTCCACACCCGGGCGCGAATACAGCGCCACGGCAAAGCTCCACAGGTCGGTGTACATAGTCCTACTCGCGCCAGTTGCCGACGAAGCTGGTAGACTCCGCCGCCATTATGATTCGACTACAGAACCTCACTTTACAGCGTGGCCCGCAACGTCTGCTAGAAGACGCCGAGTTGACGCTGCACGCCGGCCAGAAAGCCGGTCTGATCGGTGCCAATGGCGCCGGTAAATCCAGCCTGTTCGCGATGCTGCGCGGGGAGTTGGTGCCTGACGCCGGTGACTGCTTGTTGCCTGCTGACTGGCGCATCGCCCACATGCGCCAGGAGGTCGACACGCTCGAGCGCATTGCGGTCGACTATGTGCTCGACGGCGATGTGCGCCTGCGCCAGGTCCAGCAAGCGCTGGCTGAAGCCGAGCAGGCCCATGACGGGACCGCCCTGGCGCGCCTGCATATCGAGCTCGACAGTGCCGATGGCTACACCGCCGATGCCCGAGCGCGCAAACTGCTGGCGGGCCTTGGCTTCAGCAACGAGCAGATGGACCGTCGGGTCGGGGATTTTTCGGGTGGCTGGCGGATGCGCCTGAACCTGGCCCAGGCACTGATGTGCCCATCGGACCTGTTGCTGCTCGACGAACCGACCAACCACCTGGACCTCGATGCCATCCTGTGGCTGGAAGAGTGGCTGAAAAGTTATCCGGGCACTTTGTTGCTGATTTCCCACGACCGCGACTTCCTTGATGCGGTGGTCGATCAGATTGCCCATGTCGAACAGTGCAAGCTGACGCTTTACCGTGGCGGCTATACAGCGTTCGAGCGTGCCCGTGCCGAACGTCTCGCGCAACAGCAGCAGGCCTACGAGAAACAGCAGGCCCAGCGTGCGCACATGGAAAAATACATTGCGCGGTTCAAGGCCCAGGCCACCAAGGCCCGTCAGGCGCAAAGCCGGATCAAGGCACTGGAGCGGATGGAGGAGTTGTCGGCGGCACATGTCGACTCTCCGTTCGACTTTGTTTTCCGCGAGTCGGTAAAAATCTCCAGCCCCTTGCTCGACCTGTCCGATGCACGCCTGGGTTATGGCGACACGACCATCCTGGAGAAGGTCAAACTGCAGCTGGCACCTGGCGCGCGTATTGGTTTGCTCGGCCCCAACGGCGCGGGCAAGTCGACCCTGATCAAAAACCTCGCTGGCGAGCTGGAGCCCCTGAGCGGCCGCCTGGTGCGTGGCGAGAACCTGGTGGTGGGGTACTTCGCCCAGCATCAGCTGGACTCCCTGGACAGCAAGGCAAGCCCCTTGCTGCACCTGCAGCGCCTGGCTCCGACCGAGCGTGAACAGACGCTGCGTGATTTCCTCGGTGGTTTCGATTTCCGCGGGGCGCGCATCGATGAGCCGGTGCTGAATTTCTCCGGTGGCGAGAAAGCTCGCCTAGCCCTGGCATTGATTGCCTGGGGGCGACCGAACCTGTTGCTGCTCGACGAACCGACCAACCATCTGGATTTGGAAATGCGTCTGGCGCTGACCATGGCGTTGCAGGAGTTCAGTGGGGCAGTGGTGGTGGTTTCTCACGATCGGCATTTGCTCAAAAGCACCACCGATGACTTTCTGTTGGTCGCCGATGGCCGCATCGAAACCTTCGATGGCGATCTGGAAGACTATGCACGCTGGCTGGTGGAGTACCGCCTGCGCAATGCGCCGGTCAGTACGACCCCGGTCAATGTCGACAAGACCGACAAGAAGGCCCAGCGCCAGGCCGCTGCTGCGTTGCGCCAGCAACTCGCACCGCACAAGCGTGAGGCCGACAAGCTCGAGCGCGACCTTGGCTCCTTGCACGAGCAACTGGCCAAGGTCGAGACGGCCTTGGGTGATAGCGCCATTTACGACGCGGCACGCAAGGACGAACTGCGTGATCTGCTGGCGCAACAGGCCAAGCTGAAATCCCGCGAAGCCGAGCTCGAAGAAGCCTGGATGGCGGCCCTCGAACTGCTGGAAAGCATGCAGGCGGAGTTGGAGGCGCTGTCCTGATGGACGCGCTGAAGCAGGCGTTGCCGGTCGAATGGATCGCACCGTTCTGGCTGGGCTTGCAGATACTGCTGATCCTGGTGGCCGCGTTTGTGGTGCAACGGTTCGTCGCACGCTGCCTGAACCGACTGGGCGAGCGCTATCCGTTGCCACCGGAGTTGCTCATGCCCCTGCGTGGTGGCCTGCGCTGGCTGATCATGGGCAGTGCGTTGATCGTCGTGCTGGAGCGCCTCGGTGTTTCGGCCACGGTGCTCTGGACCGCGCTGTCAGGCTTTGTCGCCGTTGCGGCCGTGGCGTTTTTCGCCATGTGGAGCGTGCTCTCGAACCTGTTGTGCGCGGTGTTGATCCTTACCGTAGGGCCGTTTCGCATCGGTGACGTGGTCGAACTGGTGGACACAACCGACAAGCCAGGCGTCAAGGGGCGAGTGGTGGCGATCAATTTGCTGTACACCACGCTGGTCGAGTTGCCTGAGGCCGGTGGCGCACTGGTCCAGGTGCCCAACAGTCAGTTTTTCCAGAAGTCGGTGCGGCGCTGGCGGGGTAGCGACGCAATGCCGCTTGCAGTTGAAGACAAGCACAAGGTGAGCTGAACCGGCGTTGGGCGTGGCACCGGTCTGAAAAAAATCGTGGTGATTTTTTTGCTGGCACACTAGCTTAGCGTTCTAAGTCGAGCTTGACCGAGGTGTGCAATGACGCTGGAAACGTGGCTGGCATTTTTTGCCGCTTGTTGGGTAATCAGTCTTTCTCCGGGGGCCGGCGCCATTGCGTCGATGTCCTGTGGCCTGCAGTACGGTTTCTGGCGTGGCTACTGGAATGCCCTTGGCCTGCAGCTGGGCCTGGTGCTGCAGATCGCGATCATTGCCGCTGGCGTTGGTGCGATCCTCGCCGCGTCGGCGACGGCGTTCCAGCTGATCAAATGGTTCGGCGTCGTCTATCTGGTCTATCTGGCGGTCAAGCAATGGCGTGCGCTGCCCAGCAACCTCAATGACGAATCGGCAGTGCGGCCGATCGGCAAGCCGTTGAGCCTGGTTTTCCGTGGTTTCCTGGTCAACGTCAGCAACCCCAAGGCGCTGGTGTTCATGCTTGCCGTATTGCCCCAGTTCATTAACCCGCATGCGCCGCTGCTGGCCCAATACCTGACCATTGGTGCGACCATGATCATGGTCGATCTGCTGGTCATGGCCGGTTATACCGGGCTGGCAGCTCGTGTCTTGCGCCTGCTGCGCACACCCAAGCAGCAGCGACGCATGAACCGCACCTTCGCCGGGTTGTTCCTGGGCGCTGCTACGCTGCTGGCGACGATCCGCCGGGCGCCGGTCTAATACCGATCTTGTTCCCACGCAGAGCGTGGGAACGAGAAGGCGACCCATTGAGGTCGCCTTTTTTATTGCCGGCGAGGCCGAGTTCGGCGCGATGTAACAAATTTTTTCCGAGAGTCAGACCGCAAACCTTGAGTGATCGGCACTGGAAGTGAACAATGCAATCCCACGCATTCTTATTCGAGATTGGTTCATGGTTCCCCCTTCCCGCTTTCTTGCCTGGCTCTTTGCGCCGGTGCTGGCCCTGTGCAGCCTGAATCTGCTGGCCGACACCGTCGATGGCGCAGCCCAGGCCCTGCATTTGCTCGACTACATAAGCGCCGATTACCCGGCAGCAGTCGATGCGGGCAAGGTCACGGATGACGCGCAATATCACCAACAGCTCGAATCCACGGCTGTGCTGCACGGCTTGATCGTTGCCTTGCCGACTCGTCCCGAGCGTCAGGAGCTTGAAACCGGTGTAGAGGGACTGCGCAACGCCATGAACGAGCGGCAGGAAGGCGCAGCGGTGGCCCGCCAGGCCCGCCAATTGGGTGCAAAACTGGCGGTGGCCTACGAGGTCAGCCAGGCACCGATCATCACGCCCGACCCGTCCCGTGGAGCGCCCCTGTATGCGCAACACTGCTCGGTCTGCCATGGCGATGCCGGGGCCGGCGACGGTCCTGCCGGCCTGGGCCTGACGCCGCCGCCGACGAACTTGCAGAACGCTGCCCGACTCGATCGGCTAAGCCTCTACGACCTCTACAACACGCTTGGGCTGGGTATCGATGGCACCGACATGCCATCCTTCTCCGACCAGCTGGACGAGCGTCAGCGCTGGGATATAGCGACATACATCGCCAGCTTCTCGGCGGACCCCGCCGCAGCCAAAAGCGAGAAAACCTTCAACCTGGCCGACCTGGCCCGTCAGACGCCAACTGAAATCCTCGCAGCGCAAGGTGCCGAGGCTGCAGCGACGTTCCGTGCCCAGCGGGCGCAGCCACCGCAGGTGCAACGTGGCCCGGCGCAACTGCTCGGCTATACCGTCTCGACCCTGGACAAGAGCCTGGCCGCCTACAAGGCCGGCGATCACGATCAGGCCTATGACTTGTCGGTGGCGGCCTATCTGGAAGGCTTCGAACTGGTCGAAAGCTCGCTGAACAATATCGATGCAGACGTACGCAAGGACACCGAAAAGGCGCTGATGGCCTACCGGCAATCGCTGCACGACGGCCTGTCGGTCGAACAAGTGACACAACAGCTGGAGGCGGCAAAGGCCAAGCTCGAGACGTCGGCCGGGTTGCTCGGTGGCAATGGCCTGAGCCAGTCACTGAGTTTCATTTCCGGCTTGCTGATCCTGTTGCGTGAAGGCCTGGAGGCCATATTGGTACTGGCAGCGGTCCTGGCATTCCTGCGCAATACCGGCCAGCAGTCGGCCGTGCGCAGCGTCAACATCGGTTGGGGCCTGGCGCTGGTTGCCGGCCTGGCGACCTGGGCGGTGGCGGCCTATGTCATCGATGTCAGTGGCGCCCAGCGTGAATTGCTGGAAGGCTGCACGGCGTTGTTCGCCAGTGTCATGGTGCTTTGGCTGGGGGTCTGGATGCACGACCGTCGTCATGCCGCCGCCTGGCAGGACTACATCAAAAGCAGCCTGGTCAGCGGCGGTGGCCGCTTCGGTTTTGCGCTATTGGCATTCTTTTCGGTCTACCGCGAACTGTTCGAAGTGGTCCTGTTCTATGAAACCCTGTGGCTGCAGGCCGGGCCCGCAGGCCACAATGCCGTGCTGGCCGGTGGCGCAACCGCCCTGGTCATGTTGATCGGCCTGGCCTGGGTGATTCTGCGTGGCTCGGCAAAACTGCCGCTGGCGCTGTTCTTCAGTATCAATGCCGGGCTGCTCTGCGCCTTGTCGGTGGTGTTTGCCGGTCACGGGGTCAAGGCACTGCAGGAGGCAGGCATCTTCGGTACCCATCCAGTAGCCTTCTTCGAGTTCGACTGGTTGGGCATTCATGCCGATGCCTACTCGCTGGCGGCACAAGCGGTAGCGCTGCTGGCGGTGGCGACGCTCTATGGGCGCAGTCGGCTGGCCGAGAAGCGGCGCCTGCAGGCGAGCGACGCCGGGATTTGAAGCCAGGCGGGCGAGCAGGGATACTGGTCGCCCGTTTTTGTTTTTGGCTTTTGTTTTAGGGGAAGTGCTCAAATGCGTGTCTGGATCGATGCCGATGCCTGTCCCAAGGCGGCCAAGGATCAGGTGGTCAAATTCGCCTTGAAGCGTCAGCTCGAGGTGGTGCTGGTGGCAGGGCAAGGCCAGATCAAGCCGGCGTTTGCCTGTGTCAAACTGATCGTGGTGCCCAGTGGCCCGGATGCCGCGGACGATTATCTGGTCGAGCATGCCGTGCCTGGCGAACTGGTGATCTGCAGCGATGTGCCACTGGCCGATCGTTTGGTGAAGAAGGGCGTGGCTGCGCTCGATCCGCGTGGGCGCGAGTTCGATCAGCGCAACATGGGCGAGCGCCTGGCCGTACGCAACCTGTTTACCGACTTGCGCGAACAAGGGCAGGTTGGAGGAGGGCAGGCGCCCTATGGCGACCGCGAGAAGCAGGCGTTCGCCAACTCGCTGGACCGGATCCTCACGCGCCTGGCACGCGAGTTTCCGGCCTGATTATTCCTGGGTCAGTTCCAGCACGCGGTCGACCAGCTTGTTGATCCCGGAAGCGGCTTCGCCAATTGATTTGGCCGTCATGTAGGCCGGGGTCGTGACCAGCTTGCGCGGGATGTCTTCGACGATGTCGTCGACTTTGCACTCTTGATGGGTACCGCCCATTTTGACGATTGCAGCACTGGTCTCGGCATCGTTGCCAATGGTGCAGACCACGCCAGGCCCATAGATCTTCGCGGCCAGCGCCGGTGAAATGCAGATCAAGCCAACCGGCTTGCCAGATTCGGCGAAGGCTTCGGCCAATGCCAGCACATCGGACTGGACAGTGCAGTGGATGCCTTCGATGGCGAAGTTCGAGAGATTCTTGGCCGATCCAAAGCCGCCGGGCACGATCAAGGCGTCGAAATCCTCGACTTTGGCATCGCGAATATCCTTGATATTGCCGCGCGCGATCCGTGCCGACTCCACCAGCACATTGCGTGATTCCGGCATCTCGGCACCGGTGGTGTGATCGATCACGTGCAACTGGGCGATATTGGGGGCGAAGCACTGGACCTTCGCACCGCGCTGATCCAGGCGCAACAAGGTGATCACGCTTTCATGGATCTCCGCGCCGTCATAGACACCACAGCCCGAAAGAATCACTGCAACTTTTTTGGTCATGCCTGCTACTCCTGTGTCATGGCGTTAATGTCGGCTAATTTGGCATTTGCTGCCATAGGGTTTCAATGCAGCAAGGCCTAATCTTGTCGGGTCCGCGCCCAAAAATGGTTGCACCATGAATTTCATCCTGTATGCCGTGCCGTTTTTTTTCGTGTTGATCGCGCTCGAGTTGCTTGCCGATCGCTGGCGTGGGGTCAGCACCTATCGCCTGGCCGACGCGATCAACAGCCTCAGTGCCGGTGTGTTGTCTACCACCAGTGGCCTGTTGACCAAAGGGGTCGGGCTGGTGACCTATGCGGTTGCCTGGGAGCACCTGGCGCTGTTCGATCTGCCGGGTGACAAGGCCTGGGTCTGGCTGTTGGCCTTTGTCGCCTATGACTTCTGCTACTACTGGCTGCATCGCCTGGGACATGAGCGCAATGTGCTGTGGGCGGCGCATTCGGTGCACCATCAAAGCGAGGACTACAACCTCTCCACGGCGTTGCGCCAGACCAGCACCGGCTTCATCTTTGCCTGGATTTTCTACTTGCCACTGGCGGTCCTGGGGGTTCCACCTCTGGTATTCATCAGTGTCGCGGCCTTGAACCTGCTTTATCAGTTCTGGGTGCACACCCGCCACATTCCGAAACTGGGCTGGTTCGAGTGGTTGTTCATCACGCCATCCAATCATCGCGTCCACCATGCTCAGAACCCTCTTTACATTGATCGCAATTACGGTGGGGTGTTCATTGTCTGGGATCGTTTGTTCGGCACCTTCCAGGAGGAGGACGACAATGAACCGGTCATTTTTGGCGTGACCACGCCACTGGCGAGCTGGAACCCGTTGTGGGCGAACCTGCAGTTCTACGCTCAGCTGTGGGCCGATGCACAGCGCACCGCGCGGCTGTGGGACAAAGTGCGGATCTGGTTCATGCCGACAGGCTGGCGTCCGGCGGATGTGGCGCAGCGCTACCCGACACCAAAGCACGACTTGAATCAGTTCCGTAAATACGAAGTGCCCCTGGATTGGCGCCAGCAACTTTACGTTGCGGTGCAGTTCACGCTCTATGTCGCGCTGGGCAGCTACCTGATGGCCGCAGCGGAGCAGCTGTCGACGGCGGCGTTGCTTTTGGGCTGGGCGTGGATGGCGTTTGGCTTGTTCGTGCTCGGCACGGCGCTGGAGAACCGCCCTTGGGCGCCAAGACTGGAACTGGTGCGCCTGGCGTTGAATATTCCGCTGATGGTGCTGGCCGGAATGGTCGAGTTGTGGCCGGCCACAGGGCTGGGCTGGGCAGGCGTACTCAGTTACAGCCTGCTCAGCGTGATCGGTTTGTACTGGAGCCGGAGTGTCTTGCCCCGACTAGTTGATCTCTGAATCGGTTCCGTTGGCCTTGCGGGCCGTGCGAGCGATTCGCGCAGCCTTGAGGCGACGCCACAACCACAGGCAGCCGCCCACCAGTAAAAGACCGCCCAGTACCCAGAGCTCGTACTTCTTGACGTTGCCCAGCACCCCCTCAAGGAGCGCGCCGAAGTGATAGGCGGCAGCGCCCAGGGCCGCGGCCCAGATGGCGGCGCCAAGACCGTTGAGCAAAAGGTAGCGTCTTGGCGGGTAGCCTGAGAGGCCAATGGCCACCGGCATCACCGTACGCAAGCCATAGACGAAACGAAAACTCAGTACCCAGATATCCGGATTGCGGCGTATGTGTTCCAGCGCCCGGTCACCCATCATCTGCCAGCGCGGTTTGCGCGCAAGCAATCTGCGCCCGTGCTTGCGCCCCATGAAATACCAGAGCTGATCGCCGGCATAGCTGCCGAAGAACGCGACAACAACCACCAGGTTGATGTCCATGTATCCGCGGAACGCAAGGAAACCGGCAAGAACCAGAATGGTTTCGCCTTCGAAAAAGGTACCAAGAAAAAGGGCTAAGTAGCCGAAATCCTGCAGGAATTGTTGAAGCATTTTCTGGATGCTGGCGAAATGAACGCGCAGCCTAACCCTTCGAGGGCAATCAGGAAAGTGTGGAAATGTGTCTCGACGTGAACAAGGCCTGCGCGGACAATGACTGCGGCCACAAGTCGCAGGGTTGCCCGCGGTTGTCATTCAACCGTCATAATGGCCGCTTATAACTGTCGCGCACGCCCGCCTGCGCGGGCTCAGGAGTCTGCCGTGAGCTTTACCCCCGCTAACCGTTTGTTTCCTGCCACCCGTCTTCGTCGCAACCGTCGTGATGATTTTTCCCGTCGTCTGGTTCGTGAAAATGTTCTGACGGTCGACGATCTGATCCTGCCGGTTTTTGTCCTGGACGGTGAAAACCGCCGCGAAACCATCGCATCCATGCCCGGCGTCGAGCGCTTGAGCATTGACCTGTTGCTGGAGGAAACCGCCAAGTGGGTGGGGTTGGGCATTCCGGCGCTGGCGCTGTTCCCGGTAACCCCGCCAGAGAAAAAGTCGCTGGACGGCAGCGAGGCCTGGAACCCTGAAGGGATTGCCCAGCGCGCCACCCGTGCCCTGCGGGATCGTTTCCCGGAGCTGGGTGTGATCACCGATGTGGCCCTTGACCCGTTCACCACCCACGGCCAGGACGGCATTCTTGACGAAGACGGTTATGTCCAGAATGACATTACCGTCGATGCCCTGGTGCGCCAGGCGCTGTCCCATGCCGAGGCCGGTGCCCAGGTGGTTGCTCCTTCGGACATGATGGACGGTCGTATCCAGGCGATTCGTGAAGCCCTGGAGCTCGCTGGTCACGTCAATGTGCGAATCATGGCCTACTCGGCCAAATATGCCAGTGCCTACTATGGCCCGTTCCGCGATGCGGTCGGCTCGGCCCTGAACCTGGGCAAGGCGAACAAGGCGTCCTATCAGATGGACCCGGCCAACAGCAACGAAGCCCTGCACGAAGTGGCTGCGGACCTCGCCGAAGGCGCCGATATGGTTATGGTCAAGCCAGGAATGCCATATCTGGATATCCTTTATCGGGTCAAGGATGAATTCAAGGTCCCGACTTTTGTCTATCAGGTCAGCGGTGAATACGCCATGCACATGGCCGCCATCCAGAATGGCTGGTTGAGTGAAGGCGTGATTCTGGAATCGCTCACCGCATTTAAACGGGCAGGCGCCGACGGCATTCTTACTTATTTCGCCGTGCGCGCCGCTCAACTGATGAGAGGGCAGTAACGCCCTTCAGGAACGCTAGATGAATAACGAAGCACTTATGGAAGTCGCCGTGAAGGATGCAGAACCCGTGCTCGAACAGCTGGTTGAATCACCCGTTGAGATCGAAGCCGAGCCGGTTGTGGCTCCTGCACAGGTCGTGGAGGCCCTGGCAGCATTGCCGGCGCCCGTAATTCCAGGCCTGGACGACAGCAGCCTGTACATCCACCGCGAGCTTTCGCAGCTGCAGTTCAATATCCGCGTGCTGGAACAGGCGCTGGATGAGTCCTATCCGTTACTGGAGCGGCTGAAGTTCCTGCTGATCTTCTCCAGCAACCTGGATGAGTTCTTCGAAATTCGTGTAGCGGGCCTGAAGAAGCAGATTACCTTCGCCCGTGAGCAGGCCGGTGCCGACGGCCTGCAGCCGCACCAGGCACTGGCGCGCATCAGCGAGCTGGTGCATGGTCATGTCGATCGCCAATACGCCATTCTCAACGACATTCTGTTGCCGGAACTGGAGAAGCATCAGGTCCGCTTCATCCGTCGCCGTCACTGGAATCTGAAGCTCAAGACCTGGGTCCGGCGCTATTTCCGCGACGAAATCGCACCGATCATCACGCCCATCGGCCTCGACCCGACCCACCCATTCCCTTTGCTGGTCAACAAGAGCCTGAACTTCATCGTCGAGCTGGAAGGGATTGATGCCTTCGGTCGCGATTCGGGCCTGGCGATCATTCCTGCTCCGCGTTTGTTGCCGCGTGTGATCAAGGTACCGGAAGAGGTCGGCGGTGCAGGCGATAACTATGTATTTTTGTCGTCGATGATCCATGCGCACGCCGACGACCTGTTCCAGGGCATGAAGGTCAAGGGTTGCTATCAGTTCCGCTTGACTCGAAACGCGGACCTTGCGGTCGACACCGAAGACGTCGAAGACCTGGCGCGCGCCTTGCGCGGTGAGCTGTTTTCACGCCGCTATGGTGATGCGGTGCGCCTGGAGGTGGCCGACACCTGCCCGAAGCACTTGTCCGACTACCTGCTCAAGCAGTTCAGCCTGAGCGAATCCGAGCTGTATCAGGTCAATGGCCCGGTCAACCTGACCCGTCTGTTCAGCATTACCGGCCTGGATAGTCATCCGGAGTTGCAGTACACGCCGTTCACGCCGGCAATCCCCAAGCTGTTGCAGAACAGCGAGAATATTTTCAGCGTGATCAGCAAGCAGGACATCCTGCTGCTGCACCCGTTCGAGTCCTTCACCCCGGTCGTCGACCTGTTGCGCCAGGCGGCCAAGGATCCGAACGTGCTGGCGGTGCGCCAGACGCTTTACCGCAGTGGCGCCAACTCGGAAATTGTCGATGCACTGGTCGATGCCGCGCGAAACGGCAAGGAAGTCACGGCGGTGATCGAGTTGCGTGCGCGATTCGACGAAGAGTCCAACCTGCAACTGGCCAGCCGCTTGCAGGCAGCCGGTGCGGTGGTGATCTATGGCGTGGTCGGTTTCAAGACCCACGCCAAGATGATGCTGATCCTGCGCCGTGAGGCCGGCGAGATCGTGCGTTACGCGCATTTGGGCACGGGTAACTATCATGCCGGCAATGCCCGCCTGTACACCGACTACAGCCTGCTGACTTCCGACGATGCCCTGTGCGAAGACGTCGGCAAGCTGTTCAGCCAGTTGATCGGCATGGGCAAGACCCTGCGCATGAAGAAGTTGTTGCATGCACCCTTCACCCTGAAGAAGGGCATGCTCGACATGATTGCGCGGGAAACCCAGTTTGCCCTCGACGGCAAGCCGGCGCACATCATCGCCAAGTTCAACTCCCTGACCGATCCGAAGATCATCCGCGCGCTGTACAAGGCCAGTCAGTCTGGTGTTCGCATCGATCTGGTGGTGCGTGGCATGTGCTGTCTGCGCCCGGGTATTGCCGGGGTATCGCACAATATCCAGGTGCGTTCGATCATCGGGCGCTTCCTGGAGCACACGCGGGTCTTCTACTTCCTCAATGGGGGTGAAGAGCAGATGTTCCTTTCCAGTGCGGACTGGATGGAGCGCAACCTCGACAAGCGTGTCGAGACTTGCTTCCCGGTCGAGGGCAAGAAGTTGATCCTGCGAGTGAAGAAGGAGTTGGAGGGGTATCTGACCGACAACACCCATTCCTGGATCCTGCAGCCGGACGGTCGTTATGTGCGCAGCACGCCGACCGGCAACCAGAACCCGCGCAGTGCCCAGGCCACTCTGCTCGAGCGCCTGAGCAACCCGGTCCTCAGCGTACGCTGAGGACGAAACCGACCCGGGTCAGCCACTCCGCTTCGAGCGCGAAGTCGGCCTGGGTCAGCGGGTTGTTTTCCAGCCAGCCTGCAGGGAATTCCACATCAAGGCTATCGCCATTGGCGTGCAGGGTGACCTGGGGCATTTGCTGGGTGCCGCGAATGTGATGGAACAGGATCGCAAAGCGCAGAAGTACGCAGAGGCGGATCAGTTTCACGCCTTCCTCGCCGAAATCGGCGAACCTGTCCTTGGGAATATTGCGACGGTGTCCGCGTACCAGAAGCGCGAGCATCAACTGGTCTTCGCGTGAAAAGCCGGCTAGATCGGAGTGCTCGATCAGGTAGGAGCCATGCTTGTGGTATTGATAGTGGGCGATATCCAGACCCACTTCATGCACTTTCGCCGCCCAGCCGAGCAGGTCGCGCCAGATACCGTCATCCAGGTCCCAGGCTGTAGCGACCTGATCGAAGGCGTGCAGGGCTTTGCGCTCGACCCGGTCTGCCTGTGCAATATCGACGTGATAACGCTCCATGAGCGAATTCAGGGTGCGTTCTCGTACATCCTCGTGGTGATGCCGACCCAGCAGGTCGTAAAGCACACCTTCGCGTAGAGCGCCTTCGCAGTGATCCATGCGCTGCAGTTCCAGGGCGTCGAAGATGGCTTCCATGATCGCCATGCCTGCCGGAAAAATGGCCCGGCGGTCAGGCTTGATGCCCTCGAAATCGATTTTCTCGACGTCGCCCATCTTGAACAGCCTGCGCTTGAGCCACGCCATGCCTTCGGCGTTGACCTCGCCATTGCCCTGGTTACCGGCCTTGAGCGCCAGGCCAATGGCCCGAATGGTCCCCGAAGAGCCGATCGCCTCATCCCAGGTCAGTCGGTGCAAGGCGTTTTCGATGCTCATGATTTCCAGGCGCGCCGCGGTGTAGGCCTGGGCGTAGCGGGCCGGGGTGATCTTGCCGTCGCGGAAATAGCGTTGGGTATAGCTCACGCAACCCATCTGCAGGCTTTCACGCAGCAGTGGTTCGAAGCGCTGGCCAATGATGAACTCGGTACTGCCGCCGCCGATGTCGGCTACCAGACGTTTGCCGGGAGTATCGGCCAGGGTGTGGGAGACGCCGAGGTAGATCAGGCGGGCTTCCTCACGGCCGGAAATGACTTCCACAGGGTGGCCGAGGATCTCCTCGGCGCGGCGGATGAACTCGCCACGGTTGCGGGCCTCGCGTAGGGCGTTGGTGCCGACGATACGCACCGCCCCCAGAGGCAGGCCGTTGATCAGCTGGGCGAAGCGCTTCAGGCAGTCGAGCCCGCGCTGCATGGATTCTTCGCTGAGCCTGCGCTCTTCGTCGATGCCGGCGGCCAGCTGAACCTTTTCTCCGAGCCGCTCAAGAATGCGGATTTCGCTGTGGATGGCCTTCGCAAGGACCATGTGGAAGCTGTTGGAGCCCAGGTCGATGGCAGCGATCAAGGAAAGATTCTTGGCTGTGGTTTGCGGCATGGTCAGGAAGTCTCGGTCGATAACCGTAACATCGTGCCACGATCCACCCCTGACGCCAACGCGAAGCGTTGCAAGTCATGATGTAGCGCAACTCCGATGCTCTGGTCGAAGGGTTGCGAACGGGAAGCGCCTGATGCGGGCAGCGCGCCGACAAACCGTTCGATATGTAAAACCATGCACAACTATAGTTACACTCAATCATCCTCGGCTTCCTGTCCGCAGTCAGGCCAGCTATGATGAGCGACGATTTTTTGCTTACGACCACGGAGATTTTCCATGAGCAGCGATCTTATCAAACACGTCAGCGATGCCAGCTTCGAGGCCGATGTACTGAAAGCCGAAGGCGCTGTGCTGGTCGACTACTGGGCTGAATGGTGTGGCCCATGCAAGATGATTGCCCCTGTTCTGGACGAAATTGCCGAAACTTACAAGGGTAAGCTGACCGTCGCCAAGCTGAACATCGACGAAAACCAGGAAACCCCGGCCAAGCACGGCGTACGTGGTATCCCGACGCTGATGCTGTTCAAGAACGGCAACGTAGAGGCCACCAAGGTCGGTGCGCTGTCGAAGTCGCAGCTGGCAGCCTTCCTGGACGCCAACATCTGAGATTGAAGAATAGCCCCGCATCTGGCGGGGCTTTTCATTGGCGGATGACTAGACGCCAGAAATTGCAAGTGATACATTCGGCCTCGCACTGGTTTCTCCTGTGCCCCCTGCAAGCCGTCGCCGACGCACTCCTACTCGAATAAGTACGCGATCCTGTCGCCTTCTCTGCGGCGCGGCCTCATTAAGCCAAAAGCTTAATTCCTCCCTCCAAACATGATTACGTCATTCCCATATGAACCTGACTGAACTCAAGCAAAAGCCGATTACCGATCTGCTCGAAATGGCCGAACAGATGGGCATAGAAAATATGGCCCGTTCGCGCAAGCAAGATGTGATTTTCTCCCTGTTGAAGAAGCATGCAAAAAGCGGTGAGGAAATCTCCGGTGATGGCGTGCTGGAGATTCTCCAGGACGGCTTCGGCTTCCTGCGTTCGGCGGATGCTTCCTACCTGGCCGGCCCGGACGATATCTACGTCTCCCCCAGCCAGATCCGTCGCTTCAACCTGCGTACCGGCGACACCATCGTCGGCAAGATTCGCCCGCCGAAAGAAGGCGAGCGGTATTTCGCCCTGTTGAAGGTCGACACGATCAACTTCGACCGTCCAGAAAACGCGAAGAACAAGATCCTGTTCGAAAACCTGACGCCGCTGTTCCCGACCGTGCGCATGAAGATGGAAGCCGGCAACGGTTCCACCGAAGACCTCACCGGTCGCGTTATCGACCTGTGCGCCCCGATCGGTAAAGGCCAGCGCGGTCTGATCGTTGCTCCGCCGAAAGCGGGCAAGACCATCATGCTGCAGAATATTGCGTCGAACATCACGCGTAACAACCCGGAAGTTCACCTGATCGTTCTGCTGATCGACGAGCGCCCGGAAGAAGTGACCGAAATGCAGCGCACCGTGCGCGGCGAAGTGGTCGCTTCCACCTTCGACGAACCACCGACCCGTCACGTACAGGTTGCCGAGATGGTGATCGAGAAGGCCAAGCGCCTGGTCGAACACAAGAAGGACGTGGTCATCCTGCTGGACTCCATCACCCGTCTGGCCCGTGCCTACAACACCGTGATCCCGAGCTCCGGCAAGGTACTGACCGGTGGTGTCGATGCTCACGCACTGGAAAAACCGAAGCGTTTCTTCGGCGCGGCGCGGAACATCGAAGAAGGTGGTTCGTTGACCATCATCGCCACCGCGCTGGTTGAAACCGGCTCGAAGATGGACGAAGTGATCTACGAAGAGTTCAAGGGCACCGGTAACATGGAGCTGCCTCTGGACCGCAAGATTGCCGAGAAGCGCGTCTTCCCGGCCATCAACATCAACCGCTCCGGCACCCGCCGTGAAGAGTTGCTGACTGCCGACGACGAACTGCAGCGCATGTGGATCCTGCGCAAGCTGCTGCACCCGATGGACGAAGTCGCTGCCATCGAGTTCCTGGTCGACAAGTTGAAGCAGACCAAGACCAACGATGAGTTCTTCCTGTCGATGAAACGCAAGTAAATCGAAGAAGGGCCGCAAAAGCCGGGGAAACCCGGCTTTTTGCTATCTGTACATTTCTGACCAGACGGGTTCGGCGCTACACTTTGCCCCCCCACCGATACGGCCAACACGAGGCTCACGCATGCAATATCGCGATTTGCGCGACTTTATCCGCGGCCTGGAAGAGCGCGGCGAACTCAAGCGCATCCAGATCCCGATATCCCCTGTCCTGGAAATGACCGAAGTCTGCGACCGCACCTTGCGTGCCAAAGGCCCGGCACTGCTTTTCGAAAAGCCGACGGGCCATGATATTCCGGTGTTGGGCAACCTGTTCGGCACGCCCGAGCGCGTGGCCCTGGGCATGGGTGCCGAAGCGGTCAGCGAATTGCGTGAGATCGGTAAGCTGCTGGCCTTCCTCAAAGAGCCCGAGCCACCCAAGGGCCTCAAGGATGCCTGGTCGAAACTGCCGATCTTCAAGAAGATCATTTCCATGGCGCCCAAGGTCGTCAAGGATGCACCGTGCCAGGAAGTGGTCATCGAAGGTGACGATGTCGATCTGGGCATGTTGCCGGTGCAGACCTGCTGGCCCGGCGATGTCGCGCCGCTCATTACCTGGGGTTTGACCGTCACCAAGGGTCCGAACAAGGATCGGCAGAACCTGGGGATCTATCGTCAACAGGTGATCGGCCGCAACAAGGTCATCATGCGCTGGTTGAGCCATCGTGGTGGCGCGCTGGATTTCCGTGAATGGTGCGAGAAACATCCGGGCAAGCCGTTCCCGGTGTCGGTGGCGCTTGGTGCCGACCCTGCGACCATTCTGGGGGCCGTGACGCCGGTGCCGGACAGCCTGTCCGAGTACGCCTTCGCCGGGCTGTTGCGTGGTCACCGTACCGAGCTGGTCAAATGTCGCGGCAACGACCTGCAGGTACCGTCCAGTGCCGAAATCGTCCTGGAAGGGGTCATCCACCCGGGTGAGATGGCGCCCGAAGGGCCCTATGGCGACCATACCGGTTACTACAACGAGGTCGACAGCTTCCCGGTCTTCACCGTTGAGCGCATTACGCATCGGATCAAGCCGATTTACCACAGCACCTACACCGGGCGTCCACCGGATGAGCCGGCGATTCTCGGCGTGGCGCTGAACGAAGTGTTCGTTCCGATCCTGCAGAAGCAGTTTCCGGAAATCACTGACTTCTACCTGCCACCTGAAGGCTGTTCCTACCGTATGGCGGTGGTGACCATGAAGAAGCAGTATCCGGGGCACGCCAAGCGTGTAATGCTCGGAGTGTGGTCGTTTCTGCGACAATTCATGTACACCAAGTTCGTTATCGTCACTGACGACGATATCAACGCACGGGACTGGAACGACGTTATCTGGGCAGTCACCACGCGCATGGACCCCAAGCGCGATACGGTGATGATCGACAACACGCCGATCGACTACCTGGACTTCGCCTCGCCAATCTCGGGGTTGGGCTCGAAAATGGGCCTGGATGCAACCAACAAGTGGCCGGGTGAAACCACCCGTGAGTGGGGTCGGGTCATCGTCAAGGACGAGGCTGTCACACGCCGGATCGATGAACTCTGGAACCAATTGGGAATAGATTGATGCGTGTAACCTTGCAGCCGTCCGGTGCCGTCCTGGAGATGTTGCCCGGCGAACGGATTCTGGAAGCGGCTCAGCGCCTGGGCTATGAGTGCCCGCAAAGTTGTCGCAATGGCAATTGCCATATCTGCTCCGCTTTGCTGGTCGATGGGCGGGTGCGCCAGGATGGTGAGGTTCGCGATCATGGCGAACTCTATACCTGTATCGCCGAGCCCCTGGAAGACTGCACTGTGCTCTGGGATGGTGTGTTGGCCCCGGGCGAATTGCCGGTGCGCAGCATGGCCTGCCAGTTGAGCGAGTGCGTCGAGCTTGGTGGTGACGTCTGGCGCGTGCGCTTGCGCGCGCCTGCCGGCAAGCCTCCCCGTTATCATGCCGGGCAGTACTTGATGCTCGAACGTGAGAATGGCGAGAAATCGGCCTTTTCCCTGGCCTCGGCGCCGCATTTGGGGCGCGAGCTGGAAATGCACGTGCTGGTACGCGAGGCCAGCGCGCAAAGCCTGATCGAGCAGCTGCAGCGTAATCGCATGGCCAGGGTGCAACTGCCCTTTGGTGATACTCATCTGGCTGAATTGCCGGATGGTCCGCTGGTATTGATTGCCGCAGGTACCGGCATGGCGCAGATGCACAGCTTGATCGAGCATTGCCGCGCCAAGGGCTTCAAGTATCCGGTGCATTTGTATTGGGGGGTCCGGCGTCCGGAAGATTTCTATCCGATCGAACACTGGGACCAGTGGGAGCAATTGCCCAATCTTCAACTGCACAAGGTGGTCAGCGATCTGTGGGGCTGGGAAGGGCGTTGCGGCATGCTGCACGAAGCGGTCTGCGAGGATTTCACGGATTTGTCCAACGTGCATGTCTATGCCAGCGGTTCGCCGGCAATGATTTATGCCACCCTCGATGCCTTGGTCACTGCGGGCATGGACGCGCATCAGATGCGTGCGGATGTCTTTGCTTATGCCCCAAGAAGTTAACTATCCGCCATCGCTGAACTTCGGGCCACAATTGACCCATGAGCAACTGGTCAATTCCGTTGAAACTACCATGCGTCTGCATAAGGGTGGGCCGGTCTGGCTGTTTGCTTATGCCTCGCTGATCTGGCGTCCGGAATGTTCGGCCGTTGAGCGCCGGCGCGCGCGGGTGCATGGCTACCATCGCGGGCTTTACCTGTGGTCTCACGAGCACCGTGGCACTCCGGAATGCCCTGGCCTGGTATTTGGTCTGGACCGTGGTGGTTCTTGCAGTGGCTTCGCGTACCGATTGCCGGAAGAAACCTTGCAAGAATCCCTGTTGGCGCTCTGGCAACGTGAAATGCCCTATCCCTCTTATCGCCCGCACTGGCTGAGCTGCCGCCTTGACGACGGCACCAAAGTCCAGGCACTGGGCTTCGTGCTGGAGCGGCATTTGCCCAGCTATGCCGGCAACCTGCCTGATCACCTGCTTAGCCATATCCTGGCCAGTGCCAGTGGCCGTTATGGCACGACACGCGACTATGTCGAGCAGACGATCAGCGCGTTGCGTAGTCATGCGATGCCGGATCGCAATCTTGAAGCGCGGTTCAAGCGTTGCCATTCAAAACATTGATTGTTGTCGAATCGCTATCTTCGTCGGATAAAAAACAAAGCCAAGGGCGTATTGGCTTTGTTTTATGATTTTCGGATGATTTTATTCAATCGTCGATGATGGATGAGTCATATAGGTCCCCGCTCGCCATGGGCAATGCCAGGATATCCTCCAGCGAGGATTCATAGCGCAGCATGCAGCCTTTTCTGCCATATCCGTTATCTAAAGTTATAGAGATTTTAGAGTTTTCGAGAGCTGCTACTTTGCTGACATTGGTAATGTTCAGGGCAATCCTGGCGCTCGCCAGGGCATAGCCTGCATTGAAAAGAATGAGGGTGAGGCTGTCTGGTCCGCTGCGACCATTTTTTTGATAGTAAATCCGGATTTTGTCCAGCACTTGTCCGCAAAATTCAAAGTTTGCGGAGAGGGAGTTCATATTCCTCCCTTCTGCGTTTATGGATATTTGCTTGGTAGGAGGTGTCAGGAGCGCCAGGTCATTCAGCGTAAACAGAAAATCGTCATGAAGCGCATCTTCTGCTCTGGGGAAAGTGAATTTTTTAGATCGTGGTGATCTTGGATTTGCTTCTCTGCCTGCTTGGCTACTGGTAATAATTATTTGTTGCATTTTTATCTTCCTTGATATGTGTTGGGGTTTGCACGACAAGGAAGGTATTGCGATTTATCGATGCAGAGGCGATAAATAATTATTTTTCTGCGAGCTCGACAGATAGCCCGAGCATTTCTGGGCGAATGCTCGGGCCGTGTTTTCTCGTATCAACGCACCTGCACCACAACCTTGCCGACGGCCTTGCGTTGCCCCAGGGAGTCGATCGCTGCGCCAGCGCGCTCAAGTGGATACGTCTGCGATACCAAAGGCTTCAATTTCCCTTCGCCATACCAGCTGAACAACTCCTTGAAGTTCGCCGCATTATCGGCCGGCTGACGTTGAGCGAACGAGCCCCAGAACACGCCGATCACCGCAGCGCCCTTGAGCAGCGCCAGATTCACCGGCAGTTCCGGAATGCGCCCACTGGCGAAACCGACCACCAGCAGGCGACCGTTCCAGGCGATGGAGCGGATAGCCTGGTCGAACAGGTCGCCGCCGACCGGGTCGTAGATTACATCCGCGCCGTTACCGTCCGTCAGGCGCTTGATTTCGTCCTTGAGGCTGGATTCGCTGTAGTTGATCAACTCGTCGGCACCCGCGGCCTTGGCCACGGCGAGTTTGTCGGCGCTGCTGGCGGCGGCGATCACCCGCGCACCCATGGCCTTGCCGATTTCCACGGCGGCCAGGCCAACGCCACCGGAGGCGCCGAGTACCAGCAGGGTTTCACCCGGTTGCAGTTGGCCGCGCTGCTTGAGCGCATGCATGGAGGTGCCATAGGTCATGCTAAAGGCTGCGGCCGTGGTGAAATCCATTTGTGGCGGGATCGGCAGGGCGTTGTAGCTCGGTACGGCAACCTGCTCGGCGAAGCTGCCCCAGCCGGTCAAGGCCATCACCCGGTCGCCCACTTTCAGATGGCTGACCTTTTCGCCCACCGCGCTGACCACGCCTGCGGCTTCACCGCCGGGAGAAAAAGGGAAGGGCGGCTTGAACTGGTATTTGCCTTCGATGATCAAGGTGTCCGGGAAGTTGACCCCGGCGGCATGTACATCCAGCACAATCTCGTTCTTCTTGGCTTGAGGGCTGGCGACTTCATCTAGTACCAAGGTCTCGGCCGGACCAAACGCTTTGCACAACACTGCTTTCATCGGGCTATTCCTTTGAAGGTGATGGCCGATAAGTGTAGGTAGGCAAGAATTCGGGTCAATGAGCATGTCCGGGCCTGATGCCCTGATATAAGCTCTGGCGTCGCGTTTGCGCCGTGGATCGTGGGCTGGTCAGGCCGGCGCCAACTGTATGAGGATAGAATTGTGAAATCGTGGATCTTGATGTTGCTGGCCCTGTCGTTGCCAATGGCAGTGGTTGCCGAGGAAGAGGGAGACGGGGCGGCAAAAGTCTCTTATGTGACCCTGAACCCGCCGCTTGTAGGGAATTACGCCCTGGATGGCAGTGCGAAGTTGCGCGTCTATAAAGCCGATGTGTCACTGCGAGTGACCGGCGACGAGGCGATGAAAACCGTCCAGCTCCACGAGCCTTTGATCCGCAATCAGCTGGTAGCGCTGTTTTCCCAGCAGACCGTGGAGTCCATGGGCAATGTCGAGTCCAAGGAAAAGCTGCGCCAGGAAGCGCTGAAGCAGACCCAGCAGGCGCTCAACCAGGAAGAAGGCAAGCCCATCGTCGAAGACCTGCTCTTCAATAACCTGATCGTGCAGTGATCAACGTAATGCCAGAACCGCCGCCCATTGTTCGGCGGTGACCGGCATCACGGAAAGCCGGCTGCCTTTCTGTACCAGCGCCAACTCCGCCAAGGCTGTCTGTTGTTTCAGGTAGCCGAGGCCTAGCACTTTTTTGAAGGTCTCGGCGTGGGTTACGTTCACCGCGGTCCAGGGATTTTTTTCGGTGCTGGCCTTGGCGTCGAAGTAAACGCTTTCCGGGTCCAGGGCAGTCGGGTCCGGGTAGGGCGGGCTGTGGATCAGGGCGATCCCGGCAATGCCGGGTTCCGGGCAGCTGGAGTGATAGAAGAAAAACGCGTCGCCAGGCGCCATGGTTCGAATGAAATTACGCGCCTGATAGTTGCGCACGCCATCCCAGCGGGCCTCTCCCAAGCGTTCCAGATCCTTGATCGAGAGTTCGTCGGGCTCGGATTTCATCAGCCAATAGGCCATCTGAATTGTTCCTTTTTTGAGCATGAAACAACCTGTTTCATGTTTGAAATGGAAACCGACAGTCGGTGCTCGGCAACGTTTGCGTGTCGCTTCGCGTTGTCGGAGAATGCGCGCATTTTAAGCTTGACGCTGCTGCACGGCCTATAAGAAAAACCGTTGCTGACATCGTGCTTTGTTTGCCTGAAGGGGGGCAATCGATGAATCGCAAACCGGACTTGTTGTGGATTTTGACCATTTTGTTTGGTCTTGGTGTAGTCACCACCGGCTACGCACAGACGTTGTGGGAGCGTAAGGCCGACGCTCCAATCGAGATGACCGCACCCCAGCAGCGCTGAACGTCCTCGGCGATGCCACTCAGTCCAGTGGCATCGCTGGTGCAAGATACCAGCCCTTGTCCGATACCGTGCCTTGCAGCGGTACGTCCCAACTGGCCTGGGCAAGCCTTTCGACTTTCTGGCATTCGTGTGCCAATCCCAGCAGGACAGGTTTCTTCCAGGCCTTGCGGCGGCTTTGATAAGCCAGGCTGCGGTCATAGAAACCGCCACCCATGCCCAGGCGTCCGCCAACTTCATCGAAACCGACCAATGGCAGCAGGATCAGGTCCAGTGCCCAGATGTGCCGTTGCCGTGCGATCGATACATGAGGCTCGAGAATACGAAAGCGATTGGGCCGAAGTTTCTCGCCATGAGCGACGCGCTGGAAGACCATCCTGGTTCTTGGCCAGGCATTGAGCACCGGCAAATAGGTAGCCTTGCCCCGCCGCTGGGCTTCGCGCAGCAGCAGGCGTGGATCGATTTCACAATCATTGGGCAGATACAGTGCGATATGTCGCGCCTTGCGAAACAAGGGGTGCTGTGCCAGCTGGCGGTAGAGACCGTGAGCGGCCCGGCGTTGTTCGGCAGGGGTAAGGGCGCGACGCGCATCGCGAAGCAGGCGACGCAATTGTGGACGAGTGAGCGGCACGGTCTGGGTCATGGCGCGATCGATCCTTGGGCGAGTACCACGCACTGGGTGGCCTCGCAAACACCCGTGCGCAGAAGGCATGGGCAAATAAAATCAGACTCCCCGACGAACCGCTGTCGGTGTAGCCCTTGAACCCGAAAGTTCAAGGTGGAGATTGCAGGAGGCGTTAAGGCTTTCCGTCAAGCGGACATGCACACCGGCCCCAACGTGCAACCCCCGTGGTTGTGCGTATCGGCTCAGGGACATGACCGACTGGCAAGCACTCCAGGGAGCGGCGCAAGTATACCTGAAACTCAGCTCGATTTTGTACGGTCGTCGGTCGAAAGCGCCAGATCGACGCGTTCGAGCAAGTCGCGCACCTGTTCACGGGTCGAACTGCTGGCCTGGACGTCGGGCTGATCGTGCTTGTGCAGCAGGTCGTGGGTAATGTTCAAGGCAGCCATCACGGCGATGCGGTCGGCACCGATGACTTTGCCGCTGCTACGGATTTCACGCATCTTGCCGTCGAGATAACGGGCGGCACTCACCAGGTTGCTGCGTTCTTCCGGTGGGCAGATGATCGAATATTCTTTATCGAGGATCTGTACGGTGACGCTATTGCTTGAACTCATGAGTCTTGCTCCAGGGCCTTGAGGCGCGAAATCATCGATTCGACCTTACGCCGGGCGATTTCGTTTTTTTCTATGAGGTGTGCGCGCTCCTCGCGCCAGGACTTTTCCTGAGCTATTAGGAGTCCGTTTTGCCGTTTTAGTTGCTCGACTCGATCAATCAGCAGTTCGAGTCGGCCCATCAGCGCTTGCAGCTCGGTCTCTTGCATTGGTTCCCACTCGATTCGATCTGACAGGAGGTTGCTGGCCCGATCCCGCGGTGGCCCTCTAGACCTGCGATTCTTGCACCCATAAGTTGCCGAGTTGGCCGCGTCGATAGTCTTGGCGCGCCTGCCGGTGCTAGGATACAAGGTCTTCATTCTAGTCATTGCGCCGCTTGGCGCCTAGTTGCCCATGCCTATTCAAAACTCGCCGTACACCGCTTTTGCCGCATTGCTTTCCAGCAGTGGCCACCCTGTCACCCCTGCCGAACTGCACGGGCTGTTGCTCGGCCGCAGCTGCGCCGGCGCAGGCTTCGATGTCGACGGCTGGCTGGCTGACGCCGCAGAATTGCTCGAAAACGAGCCAAAGGACAACGTTCGCAATGCTTTGATCGGCCTGCAAGAGATGGTCAAGGGCGAGCTTACCGGTGACGACATGGCTGTGGTCCTGTTGTTGCCGTCCGATGACGCGCCGCTCACCGAGCGTGCTGCAGCCTTGGGCCAATGGTGCCAGGGGTTCCTCACAGGCTTTGGCTTGAATACCCCCGACAAAAGCGCCCTGAGCAGCGAAGCCAACGAAGTGCTGCAGGATCTGGCCGCCATTTCCCAGGTACAGGATGCCCTGGAAGAGTCCGATGATGGCGAAAGCGACTATATGGAAGTCATGGAATACCTGCGCGTGGCGCCACTGTTGCTCTTCACCGAGCTGAACAAGGGTGTTGAAACCGCGCCGGCGAAACCTTCCCTGCATTGATCAATGGACTCCCTCTGCCCATGACCCACATCCCGAAGTCGGAATACGCCCGTCGACGCAAGGCACTGATGGCACAGATGGAGCCCAACAGCATCGCCATCCTGCCTGCCGCCGCGGTGTTCATTCGCAACCGCGACGTCGAACACGTCTATCGCCAGGACAGTGACTTTCAGTACCTGAGCGGCTTTCCCGAGCCGGAGGCGGTGATCGCCCTGATTCCCGGCCGCGAGCACGGCGAATACGTGTTGTTCTGCCGCGAGCGCAATCCGGAGCGCGAGCTGTGGGACGGTCTTCGCGCCGGCCAGGAAGGTGCGATCCGCGATTTTGGCGCCGACGATGCCTTTCCGATCGCTGATATCGACGACATCCTGCCGGGCCTGATCGAAGGCCGTGACCGGGTCTATTCAGCGATGGGCAGCAATGCCGAATTCGACCGGCACCTGATGGACTGGATCAACGTGATCCGCTCCAAGGCGCGCATGGGGGCGCAGCCGCCCAACGAGTTCGTTGCACTCAGTCACCTGCTGCATGACATGCGCCTGTACAAATCTGCAGCCGAAGTGAAGGTGATGCGCGAAGCGGCAGCGATCTCGGCGCGTGCCCATGTGCGTGCCATGCAGGCCAGTCGTGCCGGTTTGCACGAATTCAGCCTCGAAGCGGAGCTGGATTACGAATTTCGCAAAAGCGGAGCGAAGATGCCGGCCTACGGCTCGATCGTGGCGGCGGGCCGCAACGCCTGCATTCTCCACTACCAGGAGAACGACGCGTTGCTCAAGGACGGCGACCTGGTTTTGATCGATGCCGGTTGCGAGATCGACTGCTACGCCAGCGACATCACCCGTACTTTTCCGGTCAACGGCAAGTTTTCGCCCGAACAGAAGGCGATTTACGAGCTTGTGCTCAAAGCCCAGGAGGCGGCTTTCGCGGCCATCGCCCCCGGCAAGCACTGGAACCAGGCTCACGAGGCGACCGTGCAAGTCATCACCGAAGGGCTGGTGAACCTGGGGTTGCTGCAGGGCGACGTGCAGGAACTGATCGCCAGCGAAGCCTACCGGGCGTTTTACATGCACCGTGCCGGGCACTGGCTGGGCATGGATGTGCACGATGTGGGCGACTACAAGGTCGGTGGCGAATGGCGGGTTCTTGAACCGGGCATGTCCCTGACCGTTGAACCGGGCATTTACATCGCACCGGATAACCAGAACGTCGCGAAAAAGTGGCGTGGCATTGGTGTACGCATCGAGGATGACGTAGTGGTAACCAAACAAGGGTGCGAAATCCTGACTCATGGCGTACCGAAAACGGTCGCCGAAATCGAAGCCTTGATGGCTGCCGCGCGAACCCAAGCGGCATGAACCGGGTCAATCTGGCAATCATCGGTGGCGGCCTGGTTGGCGCGAGCCTGGCCCTGGCCCTGCAAAGCGGCGCCAAGGCGCGCGGCTGGAAGATCACCCTGATCGAGCCCTTCGCTCCCGGCGACACTTTTCAGCCCAGTTACGATGCCCGATCTTCGGCATTGTCGTTTGGTACCCGGCAAATCTACGAGCGTCTGGGGTTGTGGCAGCAGATCAGCCGCCGCGCCGAACCCATCCGCCAGATCCAGGTGTCCGATCGTGGGCGCTTTGGCGCAACCCGCCTGACCGCGATTGAAGAAGGCGTTCCAGCGCTCGGCTATGTGGTGGAAAACGCCTGGCTTGGCCAATGCCTGTGGCAGGGCCTGGATCATGATGTGGTCAGTTGGCGATGCCCGGCTGAAGTCACGCAGATGCAGGCGCTGGAGGACGGTTACCGTCTGTCGCTCAATGACGACACGATCCTGGATTGCGATCTGGCCGTGCTGGCCGATGGGGGCCGCTCCGGCCTGCGCGAACAATTGGGTATTCACGTCCGGCAACGGCCCTACCACCAGAGTGCGCTGATCGCCAACATCACACCGAGCGAAACGCATTGCGGCCAAGCCTTCGAACGCTTCACCGAAGACGGCCCGATGGCCCTGCTGCCGCTGCCGGAGAATCGTTGCGCACTGGTCTGGACCCGAATCGGGATGGACGCCAAACGCCTCGCCGAGATCGACGAGCGCAGTTTCCTCAGTGAGTTGCAGGGCGTATTCGGTTTTCGGCTTGGTGCCTTGCGCCAGGTTGGTGCCCGGCATCTGTACCCGCTGGCACTGATTGAGGCGCAGGAACAGGTGAGGTCGCATCTGGTGGTGCTGGGCAACGCCGCGCACAGCTTGCACCCGATCGCCGGGCAAGGGTTCAACCTGTCCCTGCGTGACGTGCAGTCGCTGGCCGATGCCTTGCTGGCCGGGCCGCCGACACCGGGTGACTTTGCCACGCTGCAGGCCTACCGCGAGCGTCAACGGCTGGACCAGAATCTGACGGTGGGCTTCTCCGACCAGGTGACCCGGCTATTCGGATCATCGCAACCACTGCTTGCTACCGGTCGCAACCTGGGCTTGCTCGGCCTCGATCTGCTGCCACCGGCCAAGCGCTGGTTCGCCCGCCAGGCCATGGGCCTGGGCACCCGCCCGGACCAACAGGGTTGAACATGGTAACCACGGACAAACCGCGGCTCGACAACACCATTAACCTGCGGCTCAAGCCGCAAGCGAGACAGGCTTAAGCATGGACATGCGCGCAGATTTGTTGATCGTCGGTGCCGGAATGGTTGGCAGCGCCCTGGCGCTGGCACTGCAGCACAGTGGCCTGGAGATTCTCGTGCTCGACGGTAGCCCGCTGAGCGTCAAGGCCTTCGATCCGCAGGCCCCTTTCGAGCCTCGGGTCAGCGCCTTGTCGGCGGCCAGCCAGCGTATTCTCGAGCGCCTGGGGGCCTGGGAAGGCATGCAGGAGCGTCGTGTCAGCCCTTATGCAGACATGCGCGTCTGGGATGGCAGCGGCACCGGGCAGATCCACTTCTCGGCCGCCAGCGTGCATGCCGATGTGCTGGGGCATATCGTCGAAAACCGGGTCGTCCAGGATGGATTGCTGGAACGTCTCCACGACAGTGAAATCGGCTTGCTGGCCAACGCCCGGCTGGAGCAGATGCGTCGTTCCGGCGACGAGTGGCTGCTGACCCTGGCCGATGGCCGGACCTTGCGCGCGCCGCTGGTGATTGCTGCCGACGGTGCCAATTCGGCCGTGCGCCGCCTGACGGGGTGCGAGACCCGTGAGTGGGACTATTTGCATCATGCCCTGGTGACCAGCGTACGCTGTGAGGGGCCTCACCAGCGTACGGCCTGGCAGCGGTTCACCGATGACGGCCCGCTGGCCTTTCTGCCGTTGCTACGCGATGGCCACCAAGACTGGTGCTCGATCGTCTGGTCGACGACCCCGGGCGAGGCTGAACGCTTGATGGCCCTGGGCAACGAAGCATTTTGCCGTGAGCTGGAAAGGGCCTTCGAAGGGCGACTGGGCGCAGTACTCGAGGCCGACCCTCGGGTTTGCGTGCCACTGCGTCAGCGGCATGCCAAGCGCTATGTGGCCGAAGGCCTGGCCTTGATCGGCGATGCGGCGCACACCATCCACCCGCTGGCCGGGCAGGGGGTCAACCTGGGCTTTCTCGATGCCGCGGTGCTGGCAGAAGAGCTGCAGCATGCGCTCGAGCGCGGTGAGCGTCTGGCCGATGTGCGGGTGTTGAGCCGTTACGAGCGTCGCCGCATGCCCCACAACCTCGCCCTGATGGCTGCAATGGAGGGCTTCGAACGGCTGTTTCAGGCCGATCCACTACCCGTGCGCTGGTTGCGCAACAGTGGCCTGAAATGGGTCGAGCAACTGCCTGAAGCCAAGGCCGTATTCGTGCGCCAGGCCTTGGGTTTGAGTGGCGATCTGCCGGAGTTGGCCAAGCCCTGACGGGCTGTGCAACATCTGGTAACTCCTCGATTTCGAGTTCGGTTGAGATGGCAAATGTGAACCACTACCATTTCGCCTTTCATTCGATATCGAGGACTGCCCGATGTTCCCACGCAAGCAACTCCTGGCCGCACTGGCTCTCACGGTGTTCGGCACTGGCGTCCAGGCGGCTGACGAGGTAGTGGTCTATTCCTCGCGCATCGACGAACTGATCAAGCCGGTGTTCGACGCCTACACCGCCCAGACCGGGGTCAAGATCAAGTTCATCACCGACAAGGAAGCGCCGCTGATGCAGCGCATCAAGGCCGAGGGCGAGAACGCGACTGCGGACCTGCTGCTTACCGTGGATGCCGGCAACCTCTGGCAGGCCGAGCAAATGGGCATCCTGCAACCGATCAAGTCCACCGTGATCGACGCCAATATCCCGCAGCAATACCGTGCCTCTTCACACGATTGGACGGGCCTCAGCCTGCGCGCTCGAACAATTGCCTACTCCACAGATCGGGTCAAACCCGAAGAGTTGAGCACTTACGAAGCCCTGGCTGACAAAAAATGGGAAGGCCGCCTGTGCCTGCGCACGGCGAAGAAGGTCTACAACCAGTCGCTGACCGCCACCCTGATCGAAACCCATGGTGAGGCAAAGACCGAAGAGATTCTCAAGGGCTGGGTCAGCAACCTGTCCACCGACGTGTTCTCCGATGATGTCGCAGTGCTGGAAGCGATCAACGCCGGGCAGTGCGACGTGGGTATCGTCAATACCTACTACTATGGCCGCCTGCACAAGCAGAAGCCGGATCTGCCGGTCAAACTGTTCTGGCCAAACCAGGCTGACCGTGGCGTACACGTCAATCTTTCCGGCATCGGCATGACTAAATATGCTCCACATCCTGAAGCAGCCAAGGCATTGGTGGAGTGGATGACCGGTGCCGAGGCCCAGAAGATGTTTGCCGGGATCAACCAGGAATTTCCAGCCAACCCGAAAGTGGAACCTTCCGCTGAAGTGGCCGGCTGGGGTAGCTTCAAGGCCGATTCCTTGCCTGTGGAAGTGGCTGGCAAGCGCCAGGCCGAGGCGATTCGCCTGATGGATCGGGCTGGCTGGAACTGAGTCGCTGGGTATACTGCGCCCCGGATTTTTACCGCGGCGCACGCTTTTGAATGCCCTTCGATATCAGAGAAATCCCAATTGGCCCACCCCGCCCAACGCCGCTGGTACCCGCTGGTCTTCATCATAGCCGCGCTCATACTGCTCCCACTCAGCGTCCTGGTGTTGTCCTGGCAAACGGTGGACCAACAGATCTGGGCGCACCTCTGGGACACCCAGATGACTCGCCTGCTGGGCAATACGCTGACGTTGATCCTCGGCGTGGGTATCGGCGTCACCCTGCTCGGCGTCAGCCTGGCCTGGCTCACCAGCCTGTGCGAATTCCCGGGTAGGCGCTGGCTCGACTGGGCACTCATGCTGCCTTTTGCGATTCCCGCTTACGTGCTGGCCTTTGTCTTTGTCGGCCTGCTGGACTTCGCCGGCCCCGTCCAGATGTCGTTGCGCGAGTGGTTCGGGCCCATGCGCTTGCCCCGCGTGCGCTCCACGGGTGGGGTGATCACTGTTCTGGTGCTGGTGTTCTACCCTTACGTCTATTTGCTTGCCCGAACGGCGTTCCTGGCCCAGGGCAAGGGTTTGATGGAGGCGGCGCGTGTGCTTGGCCAGACGCCTCTGCAAGCGTTCTGGCGGGTCGCCTTGCCAATGGCGCGGCCGGCCATTTTCGCAGGCGTTGCCCTGGCATTGATGGAAACCCTGGCTGATTTCGGTGCCGTGGCGGTATTCAATTTCGACACCTTCACGACGGCCATCTACAAGACCTGGTATGGCTTTTTCAGCCTCTCAAGTGCGGCGCAACTGGCCAGCCTGTTGCTGTTGGCCGTCATGCTGGTGCTGTATGGCGAGCGACGAGCCCGCGGCGCGGTGCGATCGACCAATGAGCGGCCACGCGGTAAGGCGCTGTACCACCTGCGGGGTATCAAGGCACTGGCTGCCAGCGGTTGGTGCCTGCTGGTGTTCGCTTGTGCCTTCGTGATTCCGGTCCTGCAATTGCTGGTGTGGTTCTGGCAGCGCGGCCGATTCGATCTTGATGAGCGCTATGCCGGACTGATCCTGCATACCCTGTATCTTGGGGCGATGGCGGCATTGATCACTGTCAGCGTCGCGTTGCTGTTGGCTTTTGCTCGCCGCCTGGCGCCGACCCGAGCCATCAGGGCAGGAGTAAGCCTCGCCAATCTCGGTTACGCCTTGCCCGGGTCGGTGCTGGCAGTTTCGATCATGCTTGCCTTCAGCTACCTGGATCGCGAGTTGGTGATTCCTCTCTCCAGCTGGCTCGGCGGGGCAGGCAAACCGTTGCTGCTGGGTAGTCTAGCGGCCTTGTTGATGGCCTATCTGGTGCGGTTCATAGCCGTTGCCTATGGCCCGCTGGAAAACAGTCTGGCGCGGATCAGGCCCTCTTTTCCCGAAGCGGGCCGCAGCCTGGGTGTCAGCGGCCCGCGCCTGTTCTTCAAGGTTTACCTGCCTTTGCTGGTACCCGGCGCGCTGAGCGCAGCCTTGCTGGTATTCGTCGATGTACTCAAGGAAATGCCCGCCACCTTGCTGATGCGTCCCTTTGGCTGGGACACCCTGGCGGTGAAGATTTTCGAAATGACCAGCGAGGGCGAGTGGTCGCGGGCCTCGTTGCCGGCCCTGACGCTGGTGCTGGTCGGTTTGTTGCCGGTCATCGGTTTGATCCGACGTTCGGCCCGGCATAACGGTCAAAATCGCTGACACTTCAGCACATAGGTGTCAGCCTTCCGGCTTGCGGCTACAATGCGCGGCATTCGATGCGGCCGGTTATTGCGATCGGCTGGCTGGGACGCTTGCAAGCCTCTGTTTCAGACGCTTGCAGCTCAGGTTGCAACGACCGCATCTTCGCCACGCCCGGAAGGAGAAACCCATGGGACAGCGTACGCCTCTTTATGACCTGCACCTCGCGCTCGGCGCGAAGATGGTCGACTTTGGCGGTTGGGACATGCCCCTGCATTACGGCTCGCAAGTCGAAGAGCACCATCAAGTGCGTCGCGACTGCGGCGTTTTCGATGTGTCGCACATGACGATAATCGATGTTGCGGGCAACCAGGCCAAGGCCTGGCTCAGGCATTTGCTGGCCAATGATGTCGACCGACTGCAAGCCCCTGGAAAGGCGTTGTACAGTGCGATGCTCAACGAATCGGGGGGCGTGGTCGACGACATGCTCGTCTACCTCACCGAAGACGGTTACCGCCTCGTCGTCAATGCCTCGACCCGCGACAAGGACCTGGCCTGGATGCAGGCGCATCTGGCGGGTTTTGATGTGCAAGTGCAGGAAAGGCCCGAGCTGGCGATGCTGGCCATACAAGGCCCGCTGGCCCGGCAGAAGGTTGCCGAACTGGTAAGCCAATCGCGTGCCGCGCTGATTCAGCAACTCAAACCCTTCGAAGGCCAGACGGACGGTGACTGGTTTATCGCCCGCACCGGCTATACCGGAGAAGATGGCCTGGAAATCATCCTGCCTGCCGAACGGGCGCCTGCATTTTTCAACGATCTGGTTGGCGCGGGTATTGCTCCCAGCGGTCTTGGCGCGCGAGATACCTTGCGCCTGGAAGCGGGCATGAACCTGTATGGCCAGGATATCGATGAAGATCATTCGCCCCTCGTCTCGAACATGGCCTGGACCCTGGCCATGGCCCCCCTGGAGCGCGATTTTATCGGCCGTACCGCCCTGCAAGCCGAGCAGGCGGGTGGCGTGAAGCTCAAACTGGTCGGCCTGGTGCTGGAAGAGCGGGGGGTTCTGCGCGCTCACCAGGTGGTCCGCATCGCCGAGATTGGCGAAGGAGAGATTACTAGTGGTAGTTTCTCACCTACATTAAGCAAGTCGATTGCGCTGGCGCGGGTGCCGATGGCAACCGCTGACCGAGCCGAAGTGGAAATACGCGGCAAGTGGTACCCGGTTCGCGTGGTAAAACCCACGTTCGTTCGTCATGGCAAAATCCTGATCTGAATTATTCTGGCGGCCTACCGCTGACCCTGTTGAGGACAAAAATATGAGCGATATCCCTGCCGACCTGCGTTTTGCCGAGAGCCATGAGTGGGCTCGTCTGGAAGCTGATGGCACCGTGACCGTCGGTATTTCCGACCACGCTCAGGAAGCCCTGGGTGATGTGGTGTTCGTCGAATTGACTGAAGTAGGCAAGGTCTTTGCCGCTGGTGATCAGTCGGGCGTAGTCGAGTCGGTGAAGGCTGCCTCGGACATCTACGCGCCGATTGCCGGTGAAGTGATTGCGGTCAATGAAGAGCTGAGCGGTAGTCCGGAACTGCTGAACTCCGATCCTTATGGTGCCTGGATCTTCAAATTGAAGCCAAGCAATGCCGCTGACCTGGACAAATTGCTCGACGCTGCCGGCTACAAAAACGCCATCGGCGAATAGTTTTAACGCACAAACGGCAATCCCTTTCTAGACTCAATAAGCCTCGACCTGTCGAGGCTTGGTCTTAAAAGAGAGAGCCGTCATGTCCCAGTTGCCGTCCCTGAGTCAACTGCAAGACCCGAATGCCTTCCTGCGCCGCCACCTTGGCCCCGATGCCAATGAGCAGCAAGCCATGCTCCAGTCCCTCGGCCTGAGCAGTCGGGTCGAGCTGATCGAGCAAACGGTGCCCCCGGGAATCCGCCTAAACCGGGCGTTGTATTTGCCGCCGGCACTGGATGAAGAAGCGGCGCTGGCCAAACTCAAGGGCTATGCCGAGCAGAATCAAGTCTGGACCAGCCTGATCGGCATGGGCTATCACGGCACCCTCACGCCGACCGTCATCTTGCGCAATGTGCTGGAAAATCCTGGCTGGTACACCGCCTATACCCCTTATCAACCGGAAATCGCCCAGGGTCGACTGGAGGCATTGCTGAACTTCCAGCAGTTGACCATCGACCTGACCGGGCTTGAGCTGGCCAATGCTTCGCTGCTCGATGAGGCGACGGCGGCTGCCGAGGCCATGGCCCTGGCCAAGCGCGTGGCCAAATCAAAAAGCAATTTGTTCTTCGTCGATGAAAACTGCCACCCGCAGACACTTTCCGTGGTGCAGACCCGGGCCGAAGGGTTCGGCTTCGAGCTGGTCATCGATTCTGTGGATAACTTGAGCAAGCACAAGGTATTCGGCGCCTTGCTGCAGTACCCCGATACCCATGGCGAGATCCATGACTTGCGGCCGCTGATAGAACAGCTGCACAACCAACAGGCATTGGCCTGTGTTTCGGCGGACTTGCTGAGCTTGCTGGTGCTGACGCCGCCCGGTGAGTTGGGGGCGGACGTGGTGTTCGGAACATCCCAGCGCTTTGGTGTGCCGATGGGTTACGGCGGCCCCCATGCCGCGTATTTTGCCTGCCGAGATGAGTTCAAGCGGGCGATACCCGGGCGCATCATCGGTGTTTCCAAGGATGCTCGTGGCAACGTTGCCCTGCGCATGGCCCTGCAGACCCGTGAGCAGCATATTCGCCGCGAAAAGGCCAACTCGAACATCTGCACCGCCCAGGTACTGCTGGCCAACATTGCCAGCTTCTATGCGGTGTATCACGGTCCCGAGGGACTGAAGCGGATTGCCCAACGGGTCCACCGCCTGGCCTGCATCCTCGCCGCCGGCCTGGAAAGCAAAGGGGTAAAGCGGCTCAACCGACAGTTCTTCGATACCTTGACCCTGGACGTCGGCGGCAGCCAGACCGCCATTATCGAAAGTGCCCAGGCAGCGCAAATCAACCTGCGCATTCTCGGCCGGGGAGAATTGGGCGTCAGTCTCGATGAGACCTGCAGCGAAGAAACTGTGGCGCGTCTGTTCGATGTTTTCCTGGGAGCCGATCACGGACTGCAAGTGGCCGAGCTGGACGCTCAGGATCTGCCCGGGGGGATACCTGCCGGGCTGTTGCGAACCTCCGCCTTTCTGACTCACCCAGTGTTCAACCTGCATCACAGTGAAACCGAGATGCTGCGTTACCTCAAACAATTGGAAAACAAGGATCTGGCGCTCAATCAGTCCATGATTCCGTTGGGCTCCTGCACCATGAAGCTCAACGCCAGCAGCGAGATGATTCCGATCACCTGGCCCGGGTTTGCCCAACTGCATCCGTTTGCTCCGACCGATCAGGCTCAGGGCTACAAGGCGATGATCGACGAGTTGCAGGACTGGTTCTGTGCAATTACCGGTTTCGACGCCATTTGCATGCAACCCAACTCCGGTGCCCAGGGTGAATACGCGGGGCTTCTGGCCATTCGCAAATACCATGAGAGCCGTCAGCAGGGGCAGCGCAATCTCTGCCTGATCCCGGCGTCTGCTCACGGTACCAATCCTGCGTCGGCGCAGATGGCCGGCATGCAGGTGGTCATCGTCGAATGCGATGATGCCGGCAACGTCGACCTTGACGATCTCAAAGCCAAGGCCGAAGCGGCAGGAGACAAACTGTCATGCCTGATGGCGACGTATCCTTCGACCCATGGTGTCTATGAAGAAGGCATCAGCGAAATGTGCGAAGTGATCCATGCCCATGGCGGCCAGGTGTACATGGACGGCGCCAACCTCAATGCCCAGGTCGGCCTGACCCGGCCAGCGGACATTGGCGCTGATGTTTCGCACATGAACCTGCACAAGACGTTCTGTATTCCCCATGGAGGAGGTGGTCCGGGCATGGGCCCGATTGGCGTCCGTGCTCACCTGGCGCCGTTCGTTGCCAATCACCCGGTCATTTCGCTGGAGGGGCCGGACCCAAAAAACGGCGCCGTCAGTGCCGCGCCCTGGGGCAGTGCGAGCATCCTGCCGATCAGCTGGATGTACATCGCCATGATGGGGCCGGAGTTGGCTGATGCCAGCGAGGTGGCCATCCTGTCCGCGAATTACGTGGCGCAACAGTTGGCGGGGGCTTTCCCGGTGCTCTATCGCGGGCGCAACGAGCGCGTGGCGCATGAGTGCATTCTCGACTTGCGTCCACTCAAGGCGCAGACCGGCATCAGCGAGGAGGACGTTGCCAAGCGCCTGATGGACTATGGTTTCCATGCCCCGACGATGTCGTTCCCGGTACCTGGAACATTGATGGTCGAGCCGACTGAAAGCGAGTCCAAGGCCGAATTGGACCGTTTTATCGAGGCCATGTTGAGCATTCGGGCGGAAATCGCTGAGGTTCAGAATGGCAACTGGTCTGCGGAAGACAACCCGCTCAAGCGCTCACCCCATACCCTGGCCGATATCATCGGCGTCTGGGAGCGGCCTTACAGTATCGCCCAGGCCGTCACCCCCAGCACTCACACGCGGCTGCACAAGTATTGGCCAGCGGTGAATCGGGTCGACAATGTCTATGGGGATCGAAATCTGTTTTGCGCGTGTGTGCCGTTGGATGAGTATCGGTGAGTCAGTGCGGGCTTCATCGCGGGCAAGCCCGCTCCCACAGAAGTTCTATGTATATCGTACCTGTGGGAGCTGGCTTGCCAGCGATGAGGCCCGTCCGGCCGATAAAGATCTAAGCCGGATTACTCCTGGGCTACCGCATTCTTGGCCAGAATCGCATTGGCCAATTCCATGTCACTGGCCTGCAGCCCCGGATTATCAGCGCGAACCTTGGTCATGGCCGCTTCCAGGTACGGCCCGCGAATCGTGCCCTCGCTGGCCACGAAGCTGCTCGCATCATCCTGCGCAGCTACCATCAGCTTGTCATCCTTGACGGTCAGGTAGGTCGATGCGGTGGTGGCGCCGGTGGAGAGAAGATCTTTCCAGAAATCGTCGGCCATGGCAGAACCCAGGGGCAAGGAAATCAGCGCAAGGGTCGCGACAACTGATTTGAAACGCATTTGGAGCTCCAACTACAGGTATTTGGACGCTTTGATCCGGAAACCCGAGCGGGAGTTCAATCAGCGCACCAGGACTTTGTTTCATTTGCTGGCGTAACGCGCAGCACTTCTTCAAGCGTGGTCAGGCCGGCCGCGACTTTCTGTGCCCCGGCTAGCCTCAGGCTGCGCATGCCTTCCTTGAAGGCCTGGCGCTTGAGCGCGAGCAGGTCGGTGTCGGCGTTGATGAAGCCCTTGAGGCTGTCACTCAATTGCAGGATTTCATAGACCCCGGCCCGGCCCCGATAACCCGTATCACGGCACTCCAGGCAGCCGACTGCCCGCTGCGCGGCAATGGGTGGTTCGACTTGCCAGGGCTGGGTCAGCGCTTGCCAGTCCTCGCTGGCCACGTCCTGTGCTGTCTTGCAATGCGGGCAAAGGGTACGCACCAGGCGTTGCGCCATGACCCCGAGTACGGTCGCCTTGATCAGGTAGTGCGGTACGCCAAGTTCGAGCAGGCGGGTGACGGCACTGGGTGCATCGTTGGTGTGCAGGGTCGAGAGTACCAGGTGCCCGGTCAGGGCGGCCTGGATCGCCATCTCGGCAGTTTCCAGGTCACGAATCTCGCCGACCATGATGATGTCCGGGTCCTGGCGCATCAGCGCACGCAAGCCGCTGGCGAACGTCAGGTCGATGTTGTGCTGGACCTGCATTTGATTGAAGGCCGGTTCGATCATCTCGATGGGGTCTTCGATGGTGCACAGGTTGACCTGCGGGGTCGCCAGCTTTTTCAGGGTGGTATAGAGCGTGGTGGTTTTGCCCGAACCGGTGGGGCCGGTGACCAGGATGATGCCATTGGGCTGTGCTGTCATGTCCTGCCAGCGGCGCAGGTCGTCGCTGGAGAATCCGAGTGAATCGAAGTCCTGAAGCAGCACTTGCGGGTCGAAGATCCGCATGACCATTTTTTCGCCGAACGCCGTAGGTAGCGTCGACAGGCGCAATTCGACCTCGCTGCCATTGGGGGCTTTGGTCTTGACTCGACCATCCTGGGGTTTGCGTTTCTCAGCAACATTCATCCGCCCGAGGCTTTTCAGGCGACTGACGATCGCCAGGACCACTTGTGGGGGGAACTGGTAGACATTGTGCAGCACGCCGTCGATGCGAAAGCGCACGTTACCTTGCTCGCGGCGTGGTTCGATGTGGATATCGCTGGCACGCTGCTGGAAAGCGTACTGGAACAGCCAGTCGACGATGTTGACGATGTGCGCGTCATTGGCGTCGGGCTCCTGATCGCTGGCGCCCAGATTGAGCAGCTGTTCGAAGTTGCCCATGTTGTTGGTTTTTTGATCAGTGCTGCTGGCGCCGCTGACTGACTTGGCCAGGCGAAAGAACTCGATGGTGAAACGCTGTATCTCGGCCGGGTTGGCGATGACGCGTTTGATCGGCAGCTTCAGCACATGCGCCAGATCCACTTCCCAACTGCTGACATAGGGCTGTGCGCTGGCCACCGTTACCGCCTCGCGGTCAACGGCCACGGCCAGGATTTTGTGACGCTGGGCGAAGGCATAGGACATCAACGGCGTGACTGCCGCGACATCGATGCTCAGTGGGTCGATGCGCAAATAGGGCTGGCCGGCCTGCCGGGCAAGCCAGCGGGTCAGGCATTCCAGGTCCAGGGGCTTGCCGGGCCGGCTGAGGTCATCGAGTTGCTGGCTGGCGATGAATTCCAGCGGGTGCAGTTGATTGTTGTGTACATGACGACGATTGGTCAGCGCCTGTTCGGCAGCGTCCTGGCCGATGAGTCCCTGGACAACCAGCTCGCGCAGCAGATCATTGAGATCCAGCCAGCGGTCCCGGGAAGTGGATACGACAGACATGCGGGCTCCTTCGAACAACTATCACAACGAGCGAGCCGGGCAAGGCGTGCCGGACCCGAAAGAGCAAGAGTAGACCCGAGGTTGCCCCATGAGTTGCCGCGGGGCAGGGCAAAAGTTACAGCGGGTTTCGCTATCGGTTCAGCCAACCGCGTGCATGGGTTCGCGCTCTGCAAGTTCGAGTGTCACTTCACAGACATTGATGAGGTTGCGCATTTTTTGCGCGATGACCTCCGCCCGGTGCCAGCTCAGGTCGCCGAGTTCGATGTCGATCAACAACTGACCGTCCTCTTGCAGCACGATGATTTTGTGCGGAGTCAGGTATTGCATGGCGAACAGGTTGAGCACGCAACAGAGGCTGCTCGCTTCGGCTTCAGCCACAAGGCGGTAACGGACTTGGCTATGGGGATTGCCGTGAGCCCAGGCATCGGCGCGCAGAGGAGTGACGGTCATGGGATAGCTCCAGATTCAATGGAGAAAATTTTTGCATGCCGGTCGGGGTATTTCTTATCTATGATTGAGTCTTGTAGGACTTATTTGAATTGATCAAGTCGTAAACCAAGAAACTTCAGGAATTATTATGCGCACTGAGCTGGACGCCTACGACCGACGCATTCTCGCATTGCTGCAGGAAGATGCTTCGCTTTCCAGTGCGCAGATTGCCGAGCAGGTGGGGTTATCCCAGTCGCCCTGTTGGCGGCGCATTCAACGCTTGAAAGAGGAGGGGGTGATTCGCGGTCAGGTCACCTTGCTCGACCGCAAGAAGATCGGCCTGAACACGCAGATTTTCGCCGAGGTGAAACTCAACGCCCACGGCCGCTCCAACTTCACCGAATTCACTGAAGCGATTCGAGGTTTTCCTGAAGTGCTGGAGTGCTATGTGTTGATGGGGGCGGTGGACTTTCTGTTGCGGATTGTCACCCCGGACATCGAGGCCTACGAACGGTTTTTCTTCGAGAAGCTGTCGATGGTCCCGGGGATTCAGGAGGTCAACTCGATAGTGGCCTTGTCCGAGATCAAGTCCACCACGAGTCTGCCGGTACTGGGTTGAGCCTTACTTGCGCAGCAAGTGCTTCCAGCCACGGCTCTGGAACACAATCATGGCCTGATGGGTACGATCCTGCAGAACAGTTTCGCCAAGCGGCAGGTTGGCCAGTTGCTGCAGCTTGTTCAGTTCGCCGTAGAGGCGGTCCATGTCTGGCAACTCCAGCACCTGGCGGGCATGGTGCAGCCAGGACTGGATGCGTTCGATGCGCGGCAGCTGTTCGGCCAGGTCTTCGGGCTGCTGCTGGTAGCGCGGCAGTTGCAGCGCGGCAGCTTCCTCGGCAAGGAAGTGCCCCAGCCAGTTGCTCAGCTGCGCGGCGCCCTGGCGATTGCCACGGGTGTTGCGGTCAGCGGTCCAGGAGCGCGCCAGTAACCAGCGAGAGGTATTGAGCGAGAACTGGCCCCAACGGGTATCGAGCAGCTCTTCGGCGAATTGCTCAGGCGCCGCCTTGCGCACGTCTTCGTCGTCGTGGCCGGCCAGGACCAGCGGACGCCAGTCTTCGAGCAAGGCGTCGAGGTTGGCGCGCAGATCATGAGTAGTGGTGCGCGGAGCCACCTGACCGAGGCTGCCGACCAGGCCGCGCAGTTCGATCAGGCATTCGAGCCAGTCTTCCAGCAGGCGCCAGTGACCGTTGAAACGGTACTGTTCGGCCAGCCGCTGGCTGCTCGCCAGCAGGTGCCAGGCCAGGGCGGCAAAGGCATCGTCGACTGGCATTTGCGCGGTTATTTCGGGAGCTGGCAGGCTCAGCGAATAGCTGCCGGCATCGAACAGGCGATAACCGCGCTCGGCCTTGCTGATGTCACAAGGCATCAGTGGCAGGGTTTCGGCAAGCTCTGCAGCCAGTTCCAGCAGGGCGGCAGGGTCGCCTTCGCGCAGTTCCAGCTCCAGCTCGCAGATTTCTTCGGACTGCTTGCCGACCAGGACATTGCCCAGGTCCAGCGCAGCTTCGATGACCACCTTGGCCTTGCCGCGCCCCCAGGCGATTTCGGCGTATTCACGGACGAAGTCGGTGGTGAACATCGGTTTGATGGTTTTCTTGTCCAGTTCAGCCAGCTCTGTCGGCCAGCATTCGCCATCGAGCTTTTTCAGATCGAGCTTGGCCTTGGGCAAGTGCCACTCGTGCTCGGTGCGCTCGGACAGGCCGGCAACGCTCTGGCCACGGGTCTTGAGGGTCTGGATGATGACCTCGCCATCGCGGCGCAGGCGCAGTGCGACCTTGGCCGCCGCCAGATCGCGCTCGGGCGTGTCAAAATATTGATTGAACAATTCACGGCGTTCCCAGCCACTTTTGTTGCGCTTCTTCAGCAGCGGGTGTTCGCGCAGGGCAGCCAGGGTTTCACGGCTGACGCGCAATTTGATTTCGGTTTCTTTCTGCATGGCTGGAGAATCCAAGCTCTGATGACGGGGAGCGTCTGAGAGGTATGACTATTAGGTCGTGCAGTGTACAGGACTCACGCCCCAGCGGTTTATTCTCGGTGCCCGATGGCTCTATGATGAGTTTCGTATCAGGAGAACGTCCATGCCGTTGCCGTCAATGAAAGACCAGTTCGCTGCCCTGATCGCGGCACCCTCGGTCAGTTGCACCCAACCGAGCCTGGATCAATCGAACCGCCAGGTGATTGACCTGTTGGCTACCTGGCTGGGAGACCTTGGCTTCGCCTGCGACATCCAGCAAGTTTCACCCGGCAAATTCAACCTGCTGGCAACGTTCGGCAGTGGCCCCGGTGGCCTGGTGCTGGCTGGCCACAGCGACACCGTGCCCTTCGACGCAGCCTTGTGGCAGACCGATCCGCTCAAGCTAACGGAAGTCGATGGTCGATGGGTTGGGCTGGGCAGTTGCGACATGAAGGGCTTCTTCGCTTTGGTCATCGAAGCGGTGCAACCGTTGCTGGCCCAAACGTTCAAGCAGCCGTTGCTGATCCTGGCCACCTGCGATGAGGAAAGCTCCATGTCCGGTGCCAAGGCCTTGGCCGCGGCCGGACGGCCGCTGGGGCGTGCAGCCGTGATCGGCGAGCCGACCGGGTTGAAGCCGATCCGCTTGCACAAGGGCGTGATGATGGAGCGCATCGACATTCTCGGTCGCAGCGGCCACTCCTCGGATCCGAGCCTTGGCCACAGTGCGCTGGAGGCCATGTACGGCGCCATTGGTCAACTGATGGAGTTGCGCGGTCAGTGGCAACAGCAATACCGCAACCCGCAGTTCAGCGTACCGCACCCCACGTTGAACTTTGGCTGTATCCACGGGGGTGACAACCCCAACCGGATTTGCGGCCAATGCTCGCTGGAATTCGACCTGCGTCCCTTGCCGGGCATGGACCCGCAGGTGCTGCGTGCGGCAATCCGGCAAAAGCTCGAACCGCTGGCCGAACTGCATCAGGTGCAAATCGATTATGCGCCTCTGTTCGCTGAAGTCCCGCCTTTCGAACAAGCTGCGGACGCCGAGCTGGTCCGAGTGGCCGAACGTCTGACCGGCCATCGCGCCGAAGCGGTGGCGTTTGGTACCGAAGCGCCTTATCTTCAGCGTCTGGGTTGCGAAACCCTGGTCCTGGGCCCTGGCGACATTGCCTGTGCCCACCAGCCAGGTGAATACCTGGAAATGTCACGCTTGCAGCCTACGGTGCGTCTACTGCGTGAACTGATCGAATATTACTGTCTGACACAGGTTGAGGCTCGCTGAGCCTGACCGTTCAATACAAGGAGATGCCCGCGTGACGCCAAGCCTGTTCCGACGATAACCCTTAACGAGCGCTGTGTGTTTTCACGTTTTGTCCATTTTTTACAGGCTCCCAAGGTTATGCCCGAATACGTCAATTGGCTCCGTCACGCTTCGCCTTATATCAACGCCCACCGTGATTGCACCTTCGTCGTCATGCTGCCGGGGGATGGGGTCGAGCACCCCAACTTCGGCAACATCGTCCATGACCTGGTGCTGCTGCACAGCCTGGGCGTGCGCCTGGTGCTGGTCCATGGATCGCGGCCTCAGATCGAAAGCCGCCTGGCGGCTCGAGGCCTGACCCCGCACTACCATCGCGGCCTGCGCATTACCGACGCCGCGACCCTGGAGTGCGTGATCGACGCGGTCGGTCACCTGCGCATCGCCATCGAAGCGCGCCTGTCCATGGACATGGCGTCCTCGCCAATGCAGGGTTCACGCTTGCGGGTCGCTGCCGGCAACCTGGTCACTGCACGACCGATCGGGGTGCTCGAGGGCATCGACTATCACCACACCGGTGAAGTGCGCCGGGTCGATTGCAAGGGCATCAATCGCCTGCTCGACGAGCGCTCGATCGTGTTGTTGTCACCCTTGGGTTATTCGCCAACCGGGGAAGTTTTCAACATTGCCTGCGAAGACGTGGCCACTCGTGCCGCCATCGAACTGGGGGCCGACAAGTTGCTGCTGTTCGGCGCCGATCCCGGGTTGCTGGACGAAAACGGCAAGCTGGTGCGTGAGCTGCGGCCGCAGCAAGTGCCCGCGCATATTCTGCGGTTGGGCAGCGACTATCAGGGCGAACTGCTCGATGCGGCAGCCGAAGCCGTTCGCGGTGGGGTGGCTCGCAGCCACATCGTCAGCTACGCCGAAGACGGTGCGCTGCTCACCGAGCTGTTCACTCGTGATGGTGGCGGTACGCTGGTGGCCCAGGAACAGTTCGAGAAGGTGCGTGAGGCCGGTATCGAGGATGTCGGTGGCCTGCTGGACTTGATCAGCCCGCTGGAAGAGCAGGGCATTCTGGTGCGTCGTTCGCGAGAAGTGCTCGAACGTGAGATCGAGCAATTCAGTGTGGTCGAGCGTGAAGGGATGATCATCGCCTGCGCGGCGTTGTACCCGATAGCCGACTCACAGGCCGGCGAGCTTGCGTGCCTGGCGGTCAATCCGGAGTATCGCCATGGCGGGCGCGGGGACGAGCTGCTCGAGCGTATTGAAACACGAGCGCGGGAGATGGGTCTCAATACTCTGTTCGTGCTGACTACCCGTACTGCTCACTGGTTCCGTGAGCGGGGCTTTATCCCCAGTGGTGTGGAGCGCCTGCCGGCGGCGCGGGCATCGTTGTACAACTATCAGCGTAATTCGAAGATCTTCGAGAAGGCACTCTGAGCACTACCATCGGCCTCTCGTTCCCACGCTCTGCGTGGGAACGCCTCTGCTGACGCTCCGCGTCGTGACGCTGGAGCGTCAGTCACTGCATTCCTTTGCTGCGCGTGGGAACGAGAGCACGGCTAGTTACTAATCGCCAGAATGCTCGCCTGATAAGCCCCGACAAACACATCGAAATCACCGACTTCGTTCTGCTCCAGCTCAGCCTGCTGAGCCAGGGAAGTGCGCGCCAGCTCCTCGAATTTCGCCTGCTCTTCGACGCTCAGCGCCTCGCTGCGGAAGTACTCGGCATGGGCCTCGCTCTGGCGCATGGAGAACTGGGTGAAGCTTTCCTTGCGCTCGGCCATGCTCGCCAGCACCTGCGCCGATGGCGTGAGCGATGGGTCGCTGACCTTGGCCTGCTGAGCCGCCAGCGCCTTGCTGTGCTCTTCGCCACCATGGCTGCGATCCAGCAGTTCGGCCAGCGGTGCGATTTTTTCCAGCAGTTCGCTGGCCCATTGCTTGAGCTCGATAGGGTGACCGTGGCGCTGCAGTTGCAGGCCAGGGCGGCGACCTTCCTTGACCACGCTGAGGAAGTTCGAGGTGCAGTTACCGCACTCCAGGCTCCCCAGCAGAGGACTTTGCTCCAGGGCGCAGTACAACAGGAAGGCGTCCAGGAAACGGGCTTCGGTCAGGTCGATACCCAGCGGCAGGAAGGGGTTGATGTCGAGGCAGCGGACTTCGACGTACTGCACGCCCCGCGCCATCAGTGCCTGGATTGGGCGCTCGCCGCTGTAGGTCACGCGTTTGGGGCGGATGTTGGAGTAGTACTCGTTCTCGATCTGCAGGATGTTGGTATTGAGCTGGACCCACTCACCGTCCTTGTGCGTGCCGATTTCGACATAGGCCGGGTACGGCGTGGCCACGGCCCGGCGCAGGCTGTCGGTATAGCTGTTCAGATCGTTGTAGCAAGGGGTCAACCCGGACTGGGCACTGCTCTGATAACCCAGGTCACTCATGCGCAGGCTGGTGGCATACGGCAGGTACAGGGTCTCGGCATCCAGTTGTTCCAGCTGGTGCGGACGCCCGCGCAAGAAGCCCGCATCCAGCGTCGGCGAGGCACCGAACAGGTACATCAATAGCCAGCTGTAGCGGCGGAAGTTGCGAATCAGGGCGATGTAGGCCGCGGACTGGTAGTCGCGGTCGCTGCTATCGACCCCATCGATTTGCTTGAGCAATGGCCAGAGCTTTTCCGGCAGGGAAAAGTTGTAATGAATACCGGCAATGCACTGCATGGTGCGGCCGTAACGTAGCGCCAGGCCTTTGCGGTAGACGTACTTGAGCTGGCCGATATTCGAAGTGCCGTAATAGGCGATCGGAATGTCTTCCTCGGCCGGCAGGGCACAGGGCATCGACGGGCTCCACAAGTACTCGTTGCCCAGCTTGCTGTAGGCAAAACGATGGATCTTGTCGAGACTTTGCAATGTTTGTGCAGGATCTGGCAAAGCCGGGGTAATGAACTCCAGCAGCGACTCCGAATAGTCGGTAGTGATCTGTTCGTTGGTCAGCGCCGAGCCCAGGGCTTCAGGGTGCGGAGTTTGCGCCAACCGGCCTTCACCGGTAACGCGCAGGCATTCACGCTCAATGCCGTGCAGGCATTGCTCGAGCAGAGAGAGGTTGTCACGCTCGCCCAGCAGGGTCAGGCGGCGGTTGAGAAGTTCGCTCAAGATGGATTCCTTCACGCGTCAGTCGCCCCAATATGGGGGTAGATTTGACGGTCTACAAGGGTGAAGAAAATAACTGGCGTTGTCGCCTGGTTTCAGTCGTTCTTACCGAGTCATTTCGTTGGGTATTTCGGCATCGCACTGGCAATGCCGAAATTACCGCAGATCGGTTTTTCCAGCTATAGAGCGGCGAAGGTTGCCTGGGCTTTTGCGATCAATTTGTCGCCCTGAAGCACTTCAGCGTCGACAACCAGTGTGCGCCGCCCGTTATGCAGGACCTTGGCGACGCACAGCACCTCACCTTCGCTGACCGCTCGCAGGTAATTGATCTTGCATTCGAGCGTGACGCTTTGCTGGTCGAAACCATGGGCGCTGGAGCAGGCCAGGCCCATGGCAGTATCAACCAGGCTGAACATTGCCCCACCGTGCAGCTTGCCGGCCCGGTTGCGCAGTTGCGGAGCCAGCGTCAGGGTGACTTCTGCAACGCCTTTGTCCAGGCGTTGCAGGCGACAGCCCAATAGCTCGCTGAAGGCGCTCGGGACGAACTCCGGCGGGATGTCCATCAGCGCTTTTTCAACTGCTTGGCGTTGGCGAACAGCGACGCCATGGCGTTATTGGTCGGGGCGGGCGTCTCCTTGGCACGTGCCGGTGCGTTTTGCTGACGTGGCGCCGCGCCAGGGCGCGCACCACGGGCGCCGTCGACTTTCTCGCCCGGAGTATCGCTCATGCGCATCGACAGGCCCACGCGCTTGCGCGGGATATCGACTTCCATGACCTTGACCTTGACCACGTCGCCGGCTTTTACCGCTTCGCGTGGATCCTTGATGAACTTCTCCGACAGCGCGGAGATGTGCACCAGACCGTCCTGATGGACGCCGATATCGACGAAAGCGCCGAAATTGGTCACGTTGGTCACCACACCCTCGAGGATCATCCCCAATTGCAGGTCCTTCAAGTCCTCGACGCCTTCCTGGAATTCGGCGGTCTTGAATTCCGGACGCGGGTCGCGGCCAGGTTTGTCCAGCTCTTGCAGAATGTCGGTGACGGTCGGCAGGCCGAAGGTTTCGTCGGTGAATTTTTTCGGGTCCAGGCGCTTGAGAAAGCCACTGTCGCCAATCAACGAGCGAATATCGCGCTCGGTTTCGGCGGCGATGCGCTGTACCAGCGGGTAGGCTTCAGGGTGCACGGCGGAGGCGTCCAGCGGATTGTCGCCGTTCATCACGCGCAAGAAGCCCGCAGCTTGCTCGAAGGTCTTTTCGCCCAGGCGGCTGACCTTCTTCAAGGCTGCACGGGTCTTGAAGGCGCCATTGGCGTCACGATGCGCAACGATATTCTGGGCCAGGGTGGCGTTCAGCCCCGAAATCCGTGCCAGCAGGGCCACCGATGCGGTGTTCACGTCAACACCGACAGCGTTCACGCAATCCTCGACCACGGCGTCAAGGCCGCGCGCCAGCTTCAGCTGGGAGACGTCGTGCTGGTACTGGCCGACGCCGATGGACTTCGGATCGATCTTCACCAATTCGGCCAATGGATCCTGCAAGCGCCGCGCGATCGATACCGCGCCGCGAATCGAAACGTCCAGATCCGGGAACTCCTTGGCCGCCAGTTCCGACGCCGAGTACACCGATGCGCCAGCTTCGGAAACCATGACCTTGGTCATTTTCAGGGCTGGGTATTTTTTGATCAGTTCGGCTGCCAGCTTGTCGGTTTCGCGGCTGGCGGTACCGTTGCCGATGGCAATCAGGTCGACCGAGTGCTTGGCGCACAGGGCCGCCAGCACGGCGATGGTCTGATCCCACTGGTTCTTCGGTACATGTGGGTAGACGGTGGCGGTATCGAGCAGCTTGCCGGTGGCATCGACCACAGCCACTTTGCAGCCGGTGCGCAGGCCCGGGTCCAGGCCCAGTGTGGCACGCGGGCCGGCCGGTGCAGCCAGCAGCAGGTCGTGCAGGTTGTGGGCGAATACATTGATCGCCTCGGTCTCGGCGTTGTCGCGCAGCTCACCGAACAGGTCGGTTTCCAGGTGGGTGTAAAGCTTGACCTTCCAGGTCCAGCGCACCACTTCACCCAACCACTTGTCGGCCGGACGGTTCTGGTTTTTCAGGCCGAAGTGCTCGCCGATCATCATTTCGCACGGGTGCAGCGTGCCGGGCAGTTCTTCACCGACCTTCAGAGAGGCGCTGAGAATGCCTTCGTTGCGGCCGCGGAAAATAGCCAGGGCGCGGTGCGACGGCATGCTCTTGAGCGGTTCGTCGTGTTCGAAGTAGTCACGGAACTTGGCGCCTTCCTCTTCCTTGCCGGCGATGACGCGGGCGCTGAGCGTGGCTTCCTGCTTGAGGAAACCGCGCAGCTTGTCGAGCAGGTTCGCATCTTCGGCAAAGCGCTCCATGAGGATGTACTTGGCACCCTCCAGGGCCGCCTTGACGTCGGCAACGCCTTTTTCGGCATCGACGAAGCGTGCCGCTTCTGTTTCCGGAGTCATCTGTGGATCGCCCAGCAGGCCGTCGGCCAGTTCGCCCAAGCCGGCTTCCAGGGCAATCTGGCCCTTGGTGCGACGCTTTTGCTTGTACGGCAAGTACAAGTCTTCGAGGCGGGTCTTGGTATCGGCAAGTTTGATTTCGCGGGCCAGTTCCGGGGTCAGCTTGCCCTGTTCCTCGATGCTGGCCAGGATGCTGGCGCGCCGTTCGTCGAGTTCGCGCAGGTAGCGCAGGCGCTCTTCGAGATGCCGCAGTTGGGTGTCATCAAGGCTGCCGGTCACTTCCTTCCGGTAGCGAGCAATAAAGGGCACTGTGGAGCCTTCATCAAGGAGGGCCACGGCCGCTTCGACCTGTTGGGGGCGGACACCGAGTTCCTCGGCGATGCGGCTGTTGATGCTGTCCATAAGACCACCTGGCAAATAGTGAATGCAGAGCCGCCGGCCTGGGCTGGCGAACAATCCCCATCAGGCGCTGCCTGACGTAAAAGCGCCGCATTATACCCAGCGTTTCCGGCTTGCGGTGATGGCATGGTGCCTATCCCGGTTCAGCTAAACTGGCACAGCAGGAAAAATCTGCTAACAATGCACACGGCACGTCAGTCGGCAGCTAAGCCATAATGTGCGCCGTGATTAAAGGAGCAAGCCATGAGCAGCACTGCACAAACAGCCGAAGGCGAAAAAATTCTCATCGTCGATGACGACCCAGGCTTGAGCAGCCTGCTTGAGCGTTTTTTCGTCAGCAAGGGCTACCGTGCGCGAGCAGTTCCCAATGCCGAGCAGATGGACCGCCTGCTGGCCCGGGAAGTTTTTCACCTGGTGGTTCTTGACCTGATGCTGCCGGGCGAGGATGGGCTTACGGCCTGTCGCCGGCTGCGCGCAGCGAACAACCAGATACCGATCATCATGCTGACGGCCAAGGGCGACGAGTTGAGCCGGATCAAGGGCCTGGAACTGGGCGCCGACGATTATCTGGCCAAACCGTTCAACCCCGACGAGCTGATGGCTCGGGTCAAGGCGGTGTTGCGTCGTCAGTCCGCGCCGGTACCCGGTGCGCCAGGCAGCGAAGACGAGACTGTCACCTTTGGCGACTACGAGTTGTCCCTGGCAACCCGCGAGCTCAAGCGCGGCGATGAAGTTCACATGCTCACCACGGGCGAGTTCGCCGTGCTCAAGGCGCTGGTGATGCATGCCCGCGAGCCTCTGACTCGCGACAAGCTGATGAACCTGGCCCGTGGCCGCGAATGGGATGCCCTGGAGCGCTCCATCGACGTGCAGATCTCTCGACTGCGCCGCATGATCGAGCCAGACCCGTCCAAGCCACGTTATATCCAGACTGTCTGGGGCGTGGGTTATGTGTTCGTGCCGGATGGCAACGCCGGCAAGTGATAGTCGGTTTGTAGGAGCGAGTTCCCCCGGAGCAGGGCAGCCGTTTGGTTGGTCCTGCTTTGTTGTCACTCGATATCCGCAATGTTTGCGAGCCTGTCTCGTTCCTGCAAAGTGTGTAGCTGCTGTCTATGAAAACCCCGTTGTGGTTCCCGCAAAGCTTCTTCGCCCGCACGCTCTGGCTGGTCCTGATCGTCGTGCTGTTTTCCAAGGCGTTGACCCTGGTTTATCTACTGATGAACGAGGACGTGCTTGTCGACCGACAGTACAGCCATGGCGTCGCGTTGACGCTGCGTGCCTACTGGGCGGCCGATGAATCCGACCGAGAAAAAATCGCCGATGCCGCCGGTCTGATCCGGGTGGTGGGTGGCGGGGTGCCGGAAGGTGAGCATCATTGGCCCTACAGCGAAATCTATCAGCGGCAGATGCAGGCCGAGTTGGGTGCCGACACTGAAGTGCGTCTGCGCGTGCACGCGCCACCTGCGCTCTGGGTGCGGGCGCCGAGCCTGGGCGATGGCTGGCTGAAGGTGCCTTTATATCCGCATCCATTGCGCGGCCAGAAGATCTGGAGCGTACTGGGTTGGTTCCTGGCCATCGGCCTGCTGTCCACGGCTTCGGCCTGGATATTCGTGCGGCAGCTCAACCAGCCGCTCAAGCGCCTGGTCTTCGCTGCCCGGCAGTTGGGGCAGGGGCGCAGCGTGCGTCTGCCGATCAGCGATACCCCCAGTGAAATGACCGAGGTCTATCGCGCCTTCAACCAGATGGCCGAAGACGTTGAACAGGCCGGTCGCGAACGGGAATTGATGCTTGCCGGTGTCTCCCATGATCTGCGCACACCCTTGACGCGACTGCGCTTGTCGTTGGAACTGATGAGCAACGACAGCGAACTGACCGATGACATGGTCCGGGATATCGAAGATATGGACGCAATACTCGATCAGTTCCTGGCCTTCATTCGCGATGGACGCGACGAAACCATTGAAGAGGTCGATCTGAGCGACCTGGTGCAGGAAGTGGTGGCGCCGTTCAATCAGCCGGTCGAGCGAGTGCGCTTGTGCATTGAGCAGATTCCGCCGTTTCCTCTGCGACGTGTGTCAATCAAGCGCCTGCTCAACAACCTCATCGGCAACGCCTTGTATCACGCCGGCGATGGCGTTGAGGTGGCCGCCTACGTCTCCGGTGATACCAGCGCACCTTACGTGGTCCTGAGCGTGTTGGACCGTGGGGCCGGCATTGATCCGGCCGAGCTGGAGGCGATCTTCAACCCATTCACGCGCGGCGATCGGGCTCGCAGTGGCAAGGGCACCGGGTTGGGGCTGGCGATCGTCAAGCGAATTGCCGCCATGCATGGCGGCAATGTGGAGTTGCGCAATCGCTCGGGTGGCGGGCTGGAGGCGCGGGTGCGTCTGCCGTTGGGGTTGATGTTGCCCCGGGATGCGGTCTGATGTTCCCGACTTGCCAGCGATGAGGCCCGGGCGGGCACTACAAACAATCTCTGACTAAGCCGCCAATCAACCCTTCCCACGTGTCCGCGTCAAATTCGGCCCGCCATTTTTCTCCAGATGTTCAATGATCATCCCGGCCACATCCTTGCCGGTCGTCACTTCAATACCTTCCAGGCCCGGCGAAGAATTCACCTCCATCACCAGCGGCCCGTGATTGGAACGCAGGATGTCCACACCCGCCACGCTCAGCCCCATGACCTTGGCAGCGCGAATGGCCGTCATGCGTTCTTCGGGGGTGATCTTGATCAGGCTGGCAGTGCCGCCGCGGTGCAGGTTGGAACGGAACTCACCCGGCTTGGCCTGGCGTTTCATCGAAGCGATGACCTTGTCGCCAACCACGAAGCATCGGATATCGGCGCCACCGGCTTCCTTGATGTACTCCTGAACCATGATGTTCTGCTTGAGGCCCATAAAGGCTTCGATTACGGACTCGGCGGCCTTGGTCGTTTCGCACAGCACCACACCGATGCCCTGCGTACCTTCAAGCACCTTGATCACCAGCGGTGCACCGTTGACCATCTGAATCAGGTCGGGAATGTCATCGGGCGAGTGGGCGAAGCCGGTTACCGGCAAGCCGATCCCGCGACGCGACAGCAGTTGCAGCGAGCGCAGTTTGTCGCGCGAACGGGCAATGGCCACCGATTCATTGAGCGGGAAGACCCCCATCATTTCGAACTGGCGCAGTACCGCGCAGCCATAGAAAGTCACCGAGGCGCCGATACGCGGGATGACTGCATCGAAACCTTCCAGTGGCTTGCCCCGGTAGTGAATCTGCGGCTTATGACTGGCAATGTTCATATAGGCGCGCAGGGTATCGATCACCACCATTTCATGGCCCCGCGCGATGCCGGCTTCAACCATACGACGAGTGGAATACAGACGCGGATTACGCGACAGCACAGCGATCTTCATGCAACACCTGTGGGAGAGGGGAGAGTGGCCGGAAACGCCGGCTTGTCTTGAACATAGGTAAGCCCCGGATTGACGACCAGTTGGCCGTGAACCAAGGCTTTGGAACCGAGCAGCAGGCGATAGCGCATGGCCTTGCGACAGGCCAGGGTAAATTCGACTTCCCAGACCCGGTCACCCAGCGCCAGGGGTGTGCGTATCACGTAGCGAGTCTGGGCCTGGCCGTTGGAGCTCTTGATGGTTTTCATGGCTACCAGCGGTGCTTCGCAGCGGCGATGCCGAAGTTGTACCACCGAGCCCAGATGGGCATTGAAGCGCACCCATTTTTCACCGTCGCGCACAAAGGTTTCGACTTCCGTGGCGTGCAGGCTCGAGGTACTGGCTCCGGTATCGATCTTGGCTCGCAGGCCCGCCACCCCGAGGTCGGGTAACGCCACCCACTCGCGTAGGCCAATAACAGTCAAATGGTCAAATGTCTTCAAAATGCTCAACCGACGATGGAGGTCTTTGGGTCGTTGACGCGCTAACGCAGGCCTTGGCAATGTCTGGTTCGGACTGGGGTGCCAGAGCGCAAATTCAACCCAGCATAGCCCGTGCACAACGCCTCGCGAAATGTCCCCAAACCCATGGCGCGGTATTCACGCAGAATCTTGCACAATTGGCGATAGCTATCGCTGCAAGGGCGGTTAAAAGCCGCAAAATCAGACATGCCTGACACTCCTTCGACTCATGTTTGGACTGTAAGCGGGCCGTAGACTTTTTGCATCCGCCAGGTACGGTAGTACAGTTCGATTAAATTCCTGAGAGAGGTGCGACAGTGGCGCAAAAACAGGAAGAGGACGACAAAGTCCGTCTCGATAAATGGTTGTGGGCGGCTCGTTTCTATAAGACCCGCGCCCTGGCGAAGGCTGCGATCGAAAGTGGCAAGGTGCATTGCCGGGGAGAACGCTGCAAGCCTGGCAAGGAACCTCGGCTGGGCGATGAGTTCCAGATACGTACCGGGCTGGAAGAGCGTACGATTGTCGTCAAAGCGCTTTCAGCGGTTCGCCGAGGCGCGCCGGAGGCACAGCTGCTCTATGTGGAAACCGAGCAGAGCATTGCCAGGCGGGAGCAGGCAGCGGCCTTGCGCAAGGCCGGAGCTTTGGGCGTGACCACTGATGGGCGCCCGACCAAGAAGCAGCGTCGCCAGCTCTTTCAGTTTCACGATGATTCCAACGGCTAGACGAGCTTGCTTGGAACAGCGCCGGATTGTTCATAAAATACGGCCAGCGTAAGCGCCGGCCGCACTCGGTGGACGGGGTGTTTTTTATCTGGCGCTTGTAATCTTTTGTCACCAATTTAGATGCCCAAACCTATGCACGATTTTCCGGACACCGACTTCACCCAACGCTTCATCTTCGACGACAGTGATGTTCGTGGTGAGCTGGTTTCGCTGGAGCTCAGCTACGCTGAAGCCCTGGCCAAGCATGCGTACCCTGAGCCCGTGGCGCAATTGCTCGGCGAGTTGATGGCGGCTGCTTCCCTGCTGGTAGGCACACTGAAGTTCGACGGGCTGCTGATTCTGCAGGCGCGCTCGAGCGGGGCCGTGCCGTTGCTGATGGTCGAATGTTCCAGCGAGCGGGAGATCCGTGGCCTGGCGCGTTATGAAGCCGATCAGATGGTACCTGGCGCGGGCTTGCGCGAGCTGATGCCCGAAGGCGTGCTGGCCATGACCATTGACCCGACTCAGGGGCAACGTTACCAAGGCATCGTCGAACTCGATGGCGTCGACCTGGCCGAATGCTTCACCAACTATTTCGCCTTGTCCGAGCAACTGGGTTCGCGCTTCTGGCTCAAGGCTGACGGCAAGCGCGCTCGTGGCCTGCTGCTGCAACAATTGCCGGCCGATCGACTCAAGGATGACGAAGAGCGCGCGCAGAGCTGGCAGCACCTCACGACGCTGGCAGGCACCCTGAAGACCGAAGAGCTGCTGGGCCTCGACAACGAGACGATCCTGCATCGCCTGTATCATGAAGAGGCCGTGCGCCTGTTCGATATCCAGACCATCCGCTTCCAGTGCAGTTGCTCGCGTGAGCGTTCGGCTAGGGCGCTGGTCAGCCTGGGTGCCGACGATGCCCAGCAACTGGTGGTCGAACATGGCGGCACCATCGAGATCGATTGCCAGTTTTGCAATGAGCGCTACCTGTTCGATGCCACGGAAGTTGCGCAATTGTTCGCCGGTGGTGGGGTAGAGGCACCGTCAGATACTCGCCACTAAAACGGTTCAGCGCAGGTAAATTACCTGTCTGGCGCCGTAATTACGCCGTTCTGACAGGAGGGCTCTACTTTTTTTGGGCGTTTCTGGCATAATCCGGGCCACCTTTTTGCTGTAGTAGTATGAAAGTTTCTACTACAAAACGTTTGGAGCACTCGGCCTCTGGCCGACGGGGACATTCATGACGCAAGCCAATAACGCCGTGTACACCGACCTGAGCATCGACGATCTGGTCAAAGAAGCCCTGAACCGCGGTGAAGGCGAGCTTGCCGATACCGGCGCTCTGGTAGTGCGCACTGGTCACCGTACCGGCCGTTCGCCAGTCGACCGTTTCATTGTTGAAGAGCCGACCACTCAGGACGCCATCGCCTGGGGCCCGATCAACCGCAAGTTCCCGGCCGACAAGTTCGACGCCCTGTGGGCTCGCGTCGAGGCGTTCAACAACGCGCAAGAGCATTTCGTTTCCCACGTGCATGTAGGTGCGTCTGCCGATCACTACCTGGCCGTGAAGATGACCACTCAGACTGCCTGGCAGAACCTGTTTGGCCGTTGCCTGTTCATCAATCCGGCTCAGTACAACCCGGCTGGCCGTCAAGAGTGGCAGATCCTCAACGTCGCCAACTTCGAATGCGTTCCAGAACGTGACGGCACCAACTCCGACGGTTGCGTGATCATCAACTTCGCTCAGAAGAAAGTGCTGATCGCTGGCATGCGCTACGCCGGTGAAATGAAGAAAGCCATGTTCTCCGTGCAGAACTTCCTGCTGCCAGCCGCCGACGTGCTGCCAATGCACTGCGCCGCAAACATCGGCGAAGACGGCGACGTGACCCTGTTCTTCGGTTTGTCCGGCACCGGCAAGACCACCCTGTCTGCCGACGAAAGCCGTTACCTGATCGGTGACGACGAGCACGGTTGGGGCGAGGGTGTGGTGTTCAACATCGAAGGCGGTTGCTATGCCAAGTGCATCGACCTGTCCGAGAAGAACGAGCCGGTCATCTGGAAAGCCATCAAGCACGGCGCAGTCCTGGAAAACGTTGTCCTGGATGACGCCAAGAAGGCCGACTACGCCGACGGCAGCCTGACCCAGAACAGCCGCGCCGCCTACCCGCTGGAGCACGTCGAAAAGCGCTCCGAGAAGAACCTCGGTGGCGAGCCAAACGCGGTGATCTTCCTGACCTGCGACCTGACCGGCGTACTGCCGCCAGTGTCGATCCTCAGCGAAGAACAAGCGGCCTACCACTTCCTGTCGGGTTACACCGCACTGGTCGGCTCGACCGAAATGGGTTCAGGCAGCGGCATCAAGTCGACCTTCTCTACCTGCTTCGGCGCACCGTTCTTCCCTCGTCCGGCTGGCGAATACGCTGAGCTGCTGATCAAGCGCATCCGCGGTTTCGGCTCCAAGGTCTACCTGGTCAACACCGGCTGGACCGGCGGTGGCTACGGCGTTGGCAAGCGTTTCAACATCCCGACCACTCGTGGCGTGATTGCAGCCATCCAGAGCGGCGCTCTGATCGGCGCAGAAACCGAACACCTGGACACCATCAACCTCGATGTGCCGACGTCGGTACCCGGCGTTGAAAGCGGCCTGCTCAACCCACGCAACACCTGGGCTGACAAAGCTGCCTACGATGAAGCTGCCAAGGCCCTGGCCGGTCTGTTCATCGAGAACTTCAAGAAGTTCGACGTTTCCGATGCCATCAAGAACGCCGGTCCGAAGCTGTAATTTTCGGATAGCCGTTTGAAAAGAAGCCGCCCTTTGGGGCGGTTTTTTTTGTGTATTCATTTCAGTTGATCCCGCACAAGGTCCCCATTCAGGGCCATTGCTGCCTGGCATGCAGGATTCGCAGAATTTCCAGGGCGTCGGGCTTGATGCGGTAAACCATTACGTAATTTGGCAACACTACAATTTCCCGGGTGCCAGTCACTCGACCTATTTTGTAGAGCGTTGGGCGGTTGGTTGCGTATTGGGCTTTTGCCTCGAAGGTTTCATCAAGCGCAAGTGCAGCAGCCGGGTTGTCGTGGCTTATGTGTTCCATGATCTTGGCGCGATCATCGAGCGCCATGGGGCGCCACAGCAGCTGCATCAAAGCGCCCGTTTCTTGAGAGCGTCTCGTTTGGCGGCAAACAGGCGACGGGCTTCATCGTCAGGGATGCTAGGGGCCGGGTCATCGAGGCTTGCCTGTACCTGAGTCCTGAACCACTGTTCGTATGCAGCTGCTTCGTGAGCGTGCTTCAAGGCTGTGGCACGATCCGGGCGGTTGTAGGTCTTGACCGTCAGGGGGTCGTACCCGGAGGCGTCTACGTCGAAATGTTTGATACCAACGTCTTGTAGATAAGTCACCAGCGTTTCCAGTTTCTTGAACAGCCGTACTTGTCTGCTGCGTTGAGCCGTCAGTAAATGTTCCAGGGAGTCGAAGGTGATTTGAATGGCCCAACCGCCTTTTTGTCCTACGACGTGAGTCGCGAGGTTCTTGCCAGCTTCCACCATTTGGGCGAGCTTGCTGTGATCAATGGTTTGGGTTGTCATGGATGGCAATCTGTTTTATTACGATGAGGTCATCGTTCAGCAATCAACTATAGATTGCAAGTCCGCTAGTCGTTCCGATTGTTTCAAGAACTGAATGTAGCCAATTAAAACGGGGAAGAACTCTTATGACCGACCGCATGTCGCAACGTGTCGACTATCGCCACTTTCAACCGATCCTGACGCGTTGGCACGACAACGACGTGTACGGTCATGTGAACAATGTCACCTACTACAGCTTCTTCGACACGGCGGTGAATACCTACCTGATCGAACACGGTGGGCTGGATATTCATGACGGTGAAGTGGTGGGCTTTGTCGTGAGTTCGGCCTGTGACTACTTTGCGTCGATAGCCTTTCCGGAGCGGATCGAGATCGGCCTTCGGGTGGGCAAGCTGGGCAATAGTTCGGTGCAGTACGAGTTGGCGGTGTTCAAGGCAGGCGAAGAGGATGCCTGCGCGGCAGGGCGTTTCGTGCATGTGTTCGTGGATCGGTCGAGCAATCAGCCTGTGGCGATTCCTGCGACGTTGCGCGGAGCGCTGGAGGTATTGGTCTAGCTGGCCGCGACTGCTGCGGCCAGCCCTTCCAATGGGCCTGTAACGCGGGGGTTAGTCGCGCCAGTGTTTGTGATGCTTGCGCCAGCCATAGTGATGGCCACGGTCGTGGTGGTGGCGATGACGCCAGCCGCGGTCGTCATCGTCATAGTCACGACCGCTGTAGCGATGACCACTTTCCTCATCGTATTCTCTGCCCATGTGGTTGCCCAGGGCGCCGCCCACGCCGCCACCGGCTGCCGCGCCGATCAGGCTGCCAGTGGTGCCGCCCATCTGACGACCAACCACGTTACCGCCGGCTGCGCCCAGTGCACCGCCAATGGCCGCTTCGCCACGGCTGTGCTTGTTGGCACCCACTGCACCACCAGCCGCGCCGCCAAGGCCTGCGCCGATTGCCGAGCCGGTGCTGCCGCCGATCGATTGGCCGACCACTGAGCCCAATACCCCGCCCAATGCGCCGCCTATACCTGCTTCGGTATTGCCGCCTGCCGACGCAACGCCGCTTAGCAGGCCAAGTGACAACAAGAGAATCGAGGAGTACTTCATTTATGAAAGCCTCAAAGGGATGACGAGGCGATCCTGAGGCTCTGGACGGGGGCTTACAATTGAAATCCGACGAGTAACACGACTTGTGCACAATTCTCTAAATTGCTGTTTTTTCAGTGAAACTTAAAGGATTTTCGGCGGTCTTAGGCTAATTACGGCAGGCCTTTTCAGAGATGGAAAGGCCTTTTTTGTGGGCGTTTGGCGGAGGAAGGCTACGTTACGCGCTTTGCACGCAGCAGCCAACCGAATCGTTTCACAGTTTAAAGAATTCGACCTGTTTCACTGGCCGCTTCAAGGCGGATGGCGACGAACTTCGAGGTCGGGGTATGGCTACCGTCGCCGACGCTTTCCAGCGGCACCAGTGGGTTCACCTCCGGGTAATAGGCCGCCGCCTGGCCCGCTGGAATATCGAAGGCCAGCAGGGTGAAACCCTTCACTCGACGCTCGCGCCCATCGCTCCAGATCGACACGATATCGGCCTTCTGGCCTGGCTTGAAGCCCAGGCGAATGATGTCGGCTTCGTTGACGAAGAGGACATCACGTTGCCCCTTGACCCCACGGTAACGGTCATCCAGGCCATAGATGGTGGTGTTGTACTGATCGTGGGAGCGCATCGACTGCATGATCAGGTCAGGTATTTGCCCGGTGGCGCGTACGCTTTCATGGATCAGGTCGGCAGGCAGCACGTTGGGTTTGAAGTTGGCTCGACCGCTGCTGGTGTTCCAGCGTCGCTCACCCGCGCTGCTGCCCAGATAGAAGCCGCCCGGGTTCTCCAGCCGTTGATTGAAATCTTCGAAGCCTGGAATGGTGTCGGCAATCAGATCGCGGATACGCGAGTAGTCGGCGATCAACCAGTTCCAGTCCATCGGATGAGCACCCAGAGTGGCCGCGGCAATGCCGGCGATCACGGCCGGCTCCGAGCGCATCTGGCGCGATAGCGGCTGTAACTGGCCGTGGGACTCATGGACCATGCTGAAGGAATCTTCCACCGTCACTGCCTGCGGGCCTTCGACTTGCAGGTCGATATCGGTCCGTCCGAAACAAGGCAGTATCAACGCTTCCTTGCCATGGATCAGATGGCTGCGATTGAGCTTGGTGCTGATTTGGACGGTCAGTTCGCAGTTGCGCAAGGCCTCGGCGGTGCGCGAGCTATCGGGGGTGGCCTGGGCAAAGTTGCCGCCCAGGCCGATGAAGATTTTGGCCTCACCCTTGAGCATCGCGTGGATGGCTTCGACGGTGTTGTGGCCGTTATGCCGCGGTACCTTGAACTTGAAGCGCTTTTCCAGTGCGTCGAGCAGCGCCACGGGCGGGCGTTCGTTGATGCCCATGGTGCGGTCGCCCTGAACGTTACTGTGGCCGCGCACTGGGCACAAACCTGCGCCAGGTTTGCCCAGGTTGCCGCGCAACAGCATAAGGTTGGCGATTTCCTGGATGGTCGGCACCGAATGGCGGTGCTGCGTAATGCCCATGGCCCAGCACATGATGACATTCTCGGCCGAGCGGTACATCTGCGCGGCCCGTTCGATATCGGCCAGGCTCAGCCCGGACTGTTCGACGATGTGCTCCCAGGATGTCGCGTCGATGGCAGCCAGGTACTCCAATACACCGCCGGTATGTTCGTTGAGAAAGTCATGGTCGAACACCGACGGGGCGTCATTGGCCTGGGCTTCGCGTTCCCACTGCAACAGGAATTTGGCCATGCCGCGCATCAGGGCCATATCGCCCCCCAGGGCCGGGCGCAGGTAGGCGGTGTTGGTCGGGCGGTCGCCGTTGGTGAGCATCTCAATCGGGTTTTGCGGATGCTGGAAGCGTTCCAGGCCACGCTCCTTGAGCGGGTTGATACAGATCACCTGGGCGCCGCGCTTGACCGCCTCGCGTAGTGGCTCGAGCATCCGTGGGTGATTGGTGCCGGGGTTCTGGCCCCAGACGAAAATGGCATCGGCGTGCTCGAAGTCGTCGAAGGTGACGGTGCCTTTGCCGACCCCGACGCTTTGCGCCATGGCGACGCCGCTGGCCTCATGGCACATGTTCGAGCAGTCGGGGAAGTTGTTGGTGCCATAGGCGCGTACGAACAGCTGGTAAAGGTAGGCTGCTTCGTTGCTAGCTCGGCCGGAGGTATAGAACTCGGCCTGGTCGGGGCTTTTCAGTTTCAACAGGTGCTTGGCGACCAGATTGAAGGCACCCTCCCAGCTGATGGGCTGGTAGCGGTCGCTGGCGGCGTCATAAACCATTGGGTGGGTCAGGCGGCCCTGGTATTCGAGCCAGTAGTCACTCTGCTCGAGCAGTGCACTGACGCTGTACCTGGCGAAGAATGCCGGATCGACGCGGCGCTTGGTAGCCTCCCAGTTCACCGCCTTGGCCCCATTCTCGCAGAATTTGACCATGCCGCTTTCTGGCGAGTCACCCCAGGCGCAGCCCGGGCAGTCTAGCCCGCCATTCTGGTTGGTCTTGAGCAGGGCGCGGATGTTTTTCAAGGCATTGTTGCTGCCGAGCCAGGCCTGGGCCACGCTGCGTAGAGCGCCCCAGCCGCCGGCGGCACCGCGGTAGGGTTTGTAGCGAGGGGTTGGGGTCTGATCGGCTTGATGTTGCGTGCTCACGCAGTACTCTCCGTCGCGGGACTGTAAACCCGCGGCGCACTGTGTTGCGGCAGGTGAATGAGGTTGAGGTTGTGTTGGCGTGCCCACTGCAATGCAAGGCCCGTGGGCGAGGACAGGCTGACCAGTGTCTGGATGCCCGCGCGCAGAACCTTCTGGATCAGTTCCAGGCTGCAGCGGCTGGTGACGATGGCCACGCCACCGGTCAGCGAAATGTGTTGGCGGATCAGGGCTCCGATCAGCTTGTCCAATGCGTTGTGCCGGCCGATGTCTTCACGCCCCAGCAGCAGTTCCCCCTGGTCGTTCATGAACAGCGCTGCGTGCACGGCGCCGCAGTGCTGGCCCAGCGGTTGAAATTCCCCGATGCGCTGGCGCAGTCCTTCAAGCCAGTGCGCGGGTGGCAGGGGCGCGCCGGGCAGCACCGCCAGTTCAGGCAGCGCCTGCTCTACGGCTTCTACGCCGCACAACCCACAGCCACTGGTTCCGGCCAGTTGCCGACGCTGAGTCTTGAGGTTCCAGAAGGCGCGGCTGGCGATCTGTACCTCGGCCTGTTGGGCCGAGCCATTGCCGCTGAATTTGACATCATAGATTTCATCTGCCGAGGCAATGATGCCGCTGCCGATACTGAAGCCGACGATAAAGTCTTCAAGGTCCGTGGGGCTGACCAGCATCACGGCCTGGCTGATGCCGTTATAGGCAATCGCCAGGGCGACTTCTTCGGCCAGTGCAGTGCTGCTCGAGCTTTGCAGGTCGAGATCGCTGTAGCAGTAACTCTGGCTGGCGGCGGGTGCTGGGGGCGACGATGCAGGCGCCGCGCAGGTTGGGCGCTTGGGATTCATGGGGTAGTACCGGCAGGACGTCCAGTCTTAAGCCTAGGCTTGCTGCCCGGTATCGTCTAATTGGTAGTACTGATGCCTTGATAGATGGCGTCGATCAAGAATCTGCCATGGATTGCTGATAGAGAGCAAAACAGGCTTCGGCCAGGGCCGATCGCGGGGCGCTGCGGCGCATGATCAGGCCCAGTGGGGCCAAGGTGCTGGCCTGTTCGATCGGTTGCAGGCGCAAATGTTCGGTCAGCGCGTCGAGGCCGCCTTCCAGCGGCATGATCGCGCAGCACATCCCGCCATGTACCGCCTGGACTAATTGATGAACGGCGTCGGTCTGTAACAGTGGTTTCGGGTTCAGGCCACGACTATGGAAGTTGTGATCGATGGACTGGCGAAAGTGCATGCCGCTGGTGAGCAATCCCAGTGGCAGTTCGGTCAAGGTTTCCCAGCTGAGCGCCTGCTCGCCGAATTCGAAATGGCGCTGGTCAAACAACAGGCCCATGTGGGTTTCGCTCAGGGTCAGAGACTCGAAGCGTTCGCTGTCCAACTGCTCCAGGTATGAAACCCCGATATCCAGGCGATTGCTCCCCAGTTGTTCGAGGATCTGTTCCGAGCTCAGCGAGCTCAACTCGAATCGCAGGTTGGGGTGCTGCTGGTGCAGGCGCTGCAGCATGGGAAGTGGATCGAAGCTCGAGAGAGGGACCACGCCCAATCGCAGAGTACCGACCAGGTGCCCGCGACAGGCTGCAGCTTCTGCATGCAGCCCGTCATAAGCCGCCAGCACCGAACGGGCCCAGGCCAGCACACGCTCCCCTGGCGCGGTGAAACCCTCGAAGCGTTGCCCACGATTGACCAGCGGCAATTCGAGTTCTTCTTCAAGGTTGCGCAGGCGCATCGACAGCGTCGGCTGGGTTACATGGCAACGAGCGGCGGCACGGCCGAAATGACGGGTTTCGTCCAGGGCGATGAGGAATTTCAGTTGTTTGATGTCCATCTACGCTCCGGGTGTGCTGGCTGGCGGCGGATTCTAGCGCGCCCGCTGTCACATCGGGTAAAGCGTCGTTGGTCGGGTGGCAGGAGGATTGCTCGAGGCTTGGCTAGACTTTTCTCTCCGGACATTGATAACCAAGGAGAGTGGGTATGAGTCTTTTAAGTTTTGTGAAGGAAGCTGGAGAGAAATTGCTGGATTTGCTGACGCCAGGCAATGCCAACGCCAGTGAGCAACTCAAGGATCATATCGCCAAGGTCGGGCTGGGTAATCCGAATGTGCAGGCTACCGTCGACGGCGACAAGGTCACCGTAACCGGAGAAGTCGCCAGCCAGGAGGAAAAGGAGAAGATTCTGTTGGCAGTGGGCAATATCGCTGGCGTCGGCACGGTCGATGACCAGATCACCGTAACTGGCCCGGCTGCACCGGCAGCGCGTTTCGTCACGGTGAAAAAGGGCGACACCCTGAGTGCCATTTCCAAGGCCGAGTACGGCGACGCCAACAAGTACAACAAGATATTCGAGGCCAACAAGCCGATGCTTTCGCATCCGGACAAGATTTATCCGGGGCAGGTTCTGCGGATTCCTGAATAGCGGGCCTTCGGCCTATCGCTGGCAAGCCAGCTCCCACAGGGGTAACGCTATAATTTACCTGTGGGAGCGGGCTTGCCCGCGATAGGGCCATCAAATCCTACAACCCTTCAAGCAACGCCCGATAATCCTCCAGCGCCTCGAACTCCTGCGTGTCCTTCGGCCCCTGACGACTATCCGGCTCACGCACCGCCAGCAAATGCCCAACACCAAAGGCGCGGGCACTGCGCAAAATCGGCAAGGTATCGTCGATAAACAGGCTGCGTGCGGGATCGAATCCGATATCGTCCTTCAATGCGCTCCAGAACTGCGGGTTTTCCTTGGGGAACCCATAGTCATGCGAGCTGATCAACCGTTCGAAATACGGCGCCAGTTCGACGCGTTCCAGTTTCAGCGAAAGCGAATCACGGTGGGCATTGGTGATCAGGATCACCCGCTTGCCTGCCTGTTTGATTGCTGCCAGGAAGGTGTCGGCGTCCGGGCGCAGGGCGATCAGATGAGCAGTTTCAAGTTTCAACTCGCGAACCGGCAACTTGAGTTCCGTGCTCCAGAAATCCAGGCAGTACCAGCTGAGTTTGCCAGCATTCCTTTCGAACAGCGGTTGCAGTTCCATTTCGGCCATGGCCCGGCTGACGCCATGCAATTCGGCGTAGCGCTGGGGCAGATGCTCCAGCCAGAAATGGTTGTCGTAGTGCAGATCGAGCAAGGTCCCGTCCATATCCAGTAGAACGGTGTCGATATCGCGCCAGGCAATGGAGGGCATACGAAAGATTCTCAAGCAGTAATGGAGCAACAGTGGCCAGTGCATGGGTAAGCCACGGTATAGTAACCCGTTCACGCCAAGGAGCCGCCCCATGCGCCAGAAACCTACCGTCCTTGCTCGCGAGATTGTCGCCAGCAGTCGTCTATTTCGCGTCGAAGAAGTGCAATTGCGCTTCTCTAACGGAGCCGAGCGCACCTATGAGCGCCTCGTCGGACGAGGGGCCGGGTATGGCGCGGTGATGATCGTGGCCCTGATCGATGCCGAGCATGCACTCTTGGTAGAAGAGTATTGCGGGGGCACTGATGAATATGAACTGTCGCTGCCCAAGGGGCTGATCGAGCCCGGCGAAGATGTGTTGGCGGCGGCCAACCGTGAATTGAAAGAAGAAGCCGGCTTCGGAGCACGGCAGCTGGAGCATCTGACCGAGTTGTCGCTTTCGCCCGGCTACATGAGCCAGAAGATCCAGGTGGTGCTGGCCACCGATCTGTATGAGGAGCACCTGGAAGGCGATGAGCCTGAGCCCATGCGCGTAGATCGGGTCAATCTGCGTGAGTTGGCCGCTTTGGCCCAGCATCCGCAATTCTCCGAGGGCCGTGCCTTGGCGGCGCTGTACCTGGCCCGGGATCTGCTGATTCAGCGTGGGGCGTTCAGCCTATGAGCCTGGCCACCGTTCATCCATTGTTGCCCGGCGTGATCGAGCTGGCACGTCGCGCTGGCGAAGCGATCCTGCCCTTCTGGCGCGCCAATGTGGCGGTCACCGCCAAGGCCGACGACTCACCCGTGACGGCAGCCGATCTGGCGGCTCATCACGTGATCGTGGCAGGCCTGAAGGCACTTGACGCAAATATCCCGATTCTTTCTGAAGAAGATTGCGGCATCGCGCTCAGTGAGCGTCAGAACTGGCAGCGCTGGTGGCTGGTCGATCCGCTCGATGGCACCAAGGAGTTCATTGCCGGCAGTGAAGAATTCACGGTCAACATCGCCTTGATCGAGCAAGGGCGGGTAGTTTTCGGTGTTGTCACGATGCCGACCAACGGCCGCTGTTATTTCGGCGGGGCAGGCTTGGGTGCCTGGCGCTCCGAAACCGGTGGTGAAGCCCTGCCTATACGTGTGAGGACGACACCTGCCTCGGGCGAATCCTTTACTGTTGTCGCCAGTCGCCGCCATTCAAGCCCCGAGCAAGAGCGATTGCTGGCAGGCTTGAGTGCCGGGCTTGGCGAATTGAAGCTGGCCAATATTGGCAGCTCGCTGAAGTTCTGCCTGTTGGCCGAGGGTTCGGCCGATTGCTATCCGCGTCTGGCGCCGACCTCGCAATGGGACACCGCCGCTGCACAAGGTGTGCTCGAAGGGGCCGGAGGCGAGGTGCTGGAGGTCAATGGCCAGCCGTTCAGATATCCAGCGCGTGAGTCACTGCTCAACCCCTTCTTCCTGGCGCTACCGGCGGCGGCGCCATGGCGTGCCAGGCTGCTGGAACTGGCCAAGGGATAGTATCTGTTCAGCGGTGCAGTACGTACTGTCCGCTGAACTTCACCGCATCCTCGTCACTGTCGATGTTGGTCACCCGTGTCTGCAAAATCAGGCGTGCCCGGCCATAGCGTTCATAGGTCGCAACAAACTTGCGCCAGACTTTCTCATCTGGTGCATCGCACAGGGCTATGGCATCGCCGGTCACCGGCAGTGGATAACTGATCTGCCCTTCCTGAATGACAATGTGCCCGTCCTCGATCGCCGCCTCGCGCAGGCGCAGGCACAGCCAGCCCCAGCCTGCCAGGACCGCCGCGCAATAAAGGCTGCCACCGAACATGGTGCTCTTGTGGTTGACGTTGGGGGCGAGCGGTAGCTGCAAACGCAGCTGTTGTTCATGCCAGCTCAGCACTTTCACGCCCATTTCCTGGGTCAGGGGTATGTCGGTATGCAGGAGCGACTCCAGGTAGCGACTGTCGCGATTCATGCCCAGGTCTCCAAAGGTTTATTCCAGATCGTCGCCTGAAGTGAAGTTCAGACCGTGTTTGCGCAGTTTATCGTGCAGTGTCTTGCGTGGTATGCCCAGGGCTTCGGCCAGGCTGCGCATGGAACTGTGCGAGCGCGCGAGTTCTGCTGCGATCAACGCTCGTTCGAAGTTTTCAACTTGCTCGCTCAGGCCAGCATTTGCGCTCGGCAGCTGGATTTCCGGTCCTCTGGTCGCCTCCTGATTGTCCAGCTCAAGTTCCAGGCCCAGAGCAAATCGTTCGGCGGCATTCTGCAACTCGCGCACGTTCCCAGGCCACGCATGGCGCAGCAACATTGCCCGTTGCGCTGGTTGCAGCGCATGGCCCGGCAGACCGTGGCGAGTGCTGGCGGCATCGGCGAAATGCTGGAACAGCATCAGGATGTCTTCGCCACGTTCTCTGAGCGGCGGGATGCGCAGGGGTGCAACATTGAGGCGGTAATACAGGTCGGCGCGAAAGCGTCCCTGGTCGGCGGCCTGGCGCAAGTCTTCCTTGGTCGCGGCAATGATGCGGATATCCAGGGCGATCTGTTGGTTACCGCCCAGGCGCTCGACCACGCGCTCCTGGAGCAGACGCAGCAGTTTGACCTGCACCTCCATGCTCATGCTCTCGATTTCATCGAGAAACAGCGTGCCACCATTGGCGAATTCGAACTTGCCGATGCGCCGCTTCTGCGCACCGGTAAAGGCGCCAGGCTCATGGCCGAACAATTCGCTTTCGACGACTGATTCAGCCAGGGCGCCGGCATTGATGGCAACAAAGGGGCCGTTGCGTCGGGCTGAAAGGTCATGCAGGGCGCGGGCCACCACTTCCTTGCCTGCGCCGGTTTCACCCAGGATGAGCACATCGGCCCTGGTTGCGGCCAGGGCGCCGATTTGTTCGCGCAGTCGCTGCATGGGGGGCGATTGCCCCACCAGTCGTGTACTCAGTTCCTGACGATCACTCAAGGCAAGGCGCAGGCTGCGGTTTTCCAGGACCAGCTTTCGTAGCGCCAGGGCCCGGCGCACGCTGTCGAGCAAGGCATCGCTGGCGAAGGGTTTTTCGAGAAAGTCATAGGCGCCGGCGCGCATGGCCTGGACCGCCAGCGGGACATCACCATGGCCGGTGATCAACAGTACGGGTAGATCCGTGTCCTGGGCGTGCAATTGCTCCAGCAACTGCAGGCCATCGATACCCGGCATGCGGATATCGCTGACCACGACTCCGGGCCAGTCGCGCTCGATGCGCGTTGCCAGACCCTGGGCCTGTGCCAGCGACAGGACTTTGAGCCCGGCCAGGTCCAGGGTCTGGCTCAGTGCCTGACGCAGATGCGGGTCGTCGTCGATCAGCACGACCTGGATCTTGCTGTCGATGGCGTGGTCCGTACTCATGCGGTTGGATCCTCTGGAGGTTGAAGGTTGGCTCCGGGTGTTGCGGCGCGCAGGTGCAATGTCAGCAGGGCGCCGCCCTGGGGATGGTTGGTCAGGATCAGTTCGCCGCCCAGGGCCCGCATCAAGGTATCGCAGATCGCCAGCCCCAGGCCAAGGCCCTGGGTGCGAGTCTTGGTGGTGAAGAAAGGCTCGCGGGCCCTGCTCAAGGCTTCGCTGGAAAAGCCTGGACCGTTATCGCGGATGTACAGGTTGACGCCGTCACCAACGCGTTCGGCACTTAACCAGAGTGTACGGGGTGTGGCCTTCTCGGTCAGGGCATCGAGCGCGTTGGCCAGCAGGTTGCCCAGGACCTGACGCAGGCGGGTCTCGCCGGCCTGCACCCAGAGCGTTGCATCCGGCATGTCACGCACCAGCTCGACAGCCATGGCCCGCCGTCGTTGGGACACCAACGCCAGGGCGTCCTCGAGGGCCGGCTGCAAGGCGACGCTCTCGGGAGCATGTCGATCGCGGCGCGCGAAGGCACGCAGGTGGGCAATGATCGAGGCCATGCGCCCGGTCAGCTCGCCGATCAATTTGAGGTTGCCGCGGGCGTCTTCCGTGCGCTCGTGGTCCAGCAGGATTTCCGCGTTCTCGGCGTAGCTGCGGATGGCTGCCAGTGGCTGGTTGAGTTCGTGGCTGATACTCGCCGACATGGTCCCGAGCGCCGACAGTTTGCCGGCCTGGACCAATTCGTCCTGGGCACGCACCAACTCTTGTTGTGCCTGTTCACGTTCGAGCACTTCGGTCTTGAGCCGGCGGTTCAGCCCTTCGAGATCGCTGGTGCGCTCGATCACGCGCTTTTCCAGTTCTTGCCGGCCATGGGCTTCGAGGTCGATGCGATCCAGGTAATGCCGGCGCCGCTGCATCATCAATCCAAGCAGCAACATCAGTACCAGCAAGGTGGCGCCACCCACTGCCACTACGGTACGTACTGGGCGATCGATCAAGGTGCGGGGGGCCAGGATGCTGACGTGCCAGCCGGTCTCCTGCATGCTCTGGGTCTGCGTCAGCCAGGCGCTGGGGTCCAGCTTCAGAAGCTGAGGGTCGCGGGTCGGGTAGGGCTGGACAGCTACGATTGCGCTGCGTTCTTCGTCGCTCAGCGGGCGGGTCGCGCGAAAACGCCACTCGGGACGCGAGGTCAGGACGACCACGCCATTGTGGTCGGTGACCAGCAATTGCTCCGGGGTCTTGCCCCAAAGGGTTTCGGTATGGTCCAGATCGACCTTGACCACCAGCACTCCAATGATTTTTTCGCCATCGTGCACGGCAGCTGCGAAGAAATATCCGCGCTTGCCCGAGGTGGTACCCAGGCCGAAGAAGCGCCCGAGACGACCGGCGACAGCCTCCTTGAAGTAGGGGCGGAACGTGAAGTTGCGACCGATGAATCTGTCGGGTTTGTCCCAATTGGAAGCGGCCAGGGTGTTGCCCTTCACGTCCATCAGGTACATGACTTCAGCGCCGGTCTGGGCGGCGATATCCTGCAGCAGGCGGTTGGCGTTGGTCAGCGTCTCGATCTTGAAAGGATCTGCCAGCACCGCACGCAAGGCCGGCAGGTCACCGAGGATCTGCGGCAGTATTTCGTAGCGATGCAGGGTACCGAGCAGGTTGGCGACGTAGAGGTCGAGCGTCTGGCGGTTCTGGTCGGTGAGCTGGCTGCGGTAATAGCGCTCGGCGAGGTGTTGCAGTGGCCAGAGCAACGGCGCCAGGCACAGGGCCAGCAAGGCCAGGCTGCGCCAGCGGGGACGCCGGGGAACGGTTTGGGTCATGGTCATTGCAAATGCGCCGGGTTGATCCGCCGCATTATGCGCTAGGCGAGGCACTCACGCAGCGCTTCGCACCAGTCTGGCTGGCTGACATGCCATTCACGCTGCAAACGGCTGCAGTCCAGGCGCGAGTTCAGCGGTCGCTTGGCCGGAGTTGGATAGGCACTCGAGGGTATCGGCTCAATGTATGCGCAGGGTTTGCCTTGAGCTTGCAGGTGCCGGCCGATTTCCTCGGCAAAACCGAACCAGGAGGTTTCACCCTGGGCGGTCAGGTGGTAAGTCCCCCAGGCGCCCGGCTTGCCTTCGCGCCAGCGTTTGATAAGGGCGCAAGTGCTGTTGGCTATGGTGCCGGCCCAGGTCGGTGCACCGATCTGGTCGGCAACCACGCGCAGTTCCGGTTTCTCCTGCAGCAGACGTTGCATGGTCAACAGGAAGTTGCGCCCGTGCAGGGAGTAGACCCAACTGGTGCGCAGAATCAGGTGTTGCCCGCCGACGGCGCCGATGGCCCGTTCCCCGGCCAGCTTGCTGCTGCCGTAGACGCCAAGCGGGTGGGGCTCGTCGGCCTCGGTGTAGGGGGTCGATTTGCTGCCGTCGAAGACATAGTCGGTGGAGTAATGAATCAATGGCACCCCAAGGCGTGCAGCCTCCTCAGCAAAGATGCCGGGGGCGGTAGCGTTGATGGCGAATGCCAACTCTGGTTCGCTCTCGGCCTGGTCGACTGCGGTATGGGCGGCGGCATTGATGATCAGATCCGGCTTGATCGCCCGGACGTGCTCGCGAATGGATTCAGGCTGGCTCAGGTCGAGCTGCTCGCGGCCCAGGACATGCAGTTGGGCTGTAGAACCCAAACGCTGCTGCAGCTCGCGGGAGACCTGGCCGTATTGGCCGCTGATCAATATCTTCAAGGGAGTCTGGTTCATGGAAACAGATCGGCCTCTTTCAGGAACTTGCCCGTTTGATCCTTGGCGGAAAGTTGCGGTGGCTCATTGAGTTGCCAGTCGATTGCCAGGTCCGGATCGTCCCAGCGGATGCAGCGTTCGGCGCTGGGGGTGTAGTAATCCGTCGTCTTGTAGAGGAATTCGGCGAAATCGCTCAATACGACGAAGCCGTGGGCGAATCCTTTGGGTATCCAAACCTGACGATTATTCTGCGCCGAAAGTCGTACTCCGACCCAACGGCCGAAGTTCGGGGAGCTGCGCCGAATGTCCACTGCGACATCCAGCACTTCGCCTGCCGTGACCCGCACCAGCTTGCCTTGAGTATGTGTAATTTGATAATGCAGACCGCGTAGCACGCCCTTCTGTGAGCGGGAGTGGTTGTCCTGTACGAACTGTACATGGATGCCCGTGGCTTCGTCGAAAGCCCGTGCATTGAAGCTTTCGTAGAAGAAGCCGCGGTCGTCGCCAAATACCTTGGGTTCGATAATCAGCACTTCAGGGAGGTCAGCGGCGATGATATTCATCGGGTTTCTCCCGCAAGGGTGTACAGGTACTGGCCATAGCCGGTCTTGCCGAATGCCTTGGCTCGGGCCAGGAGCTGTTCGCGGTCGATCCAGTTGTTCTGGTAGGCAATTTCTTCAAGGCACGCCACTTTCAGGCCCTGACGATGTTCAATCGTTTGCACGTATTGCGAGGCATCCAGCAGGCTGTCGTGCGTGCCCGTGTCGAGCCAGGCAAAGCCTCGTCCAAAGCGTTCGACGCGTAGATCGCCGCGTTGTAGATAGGCGTTGTTGACGTCGGTGATTTCCAGTTCACCGCGTGGCGAAGGTTTTACGCGCTTGGCGATCTGGACCACATCGTTGTCATAGAAATACAGCCCCGTAACGGCATAGCTGGATTTGGGTTGGGCTGGTTTTTCTTCGATCGACAGGGCGCGGCCCTGGTCATCGAAATCGATCACGCCAAAACGTTCCGGGTCCTTGACCCAGTAACCAAACACGGTAGCGCCCTTGTCTTGCGCCGTTGCGCGCATGAGTTGGCTGCTGAATCCCTGGCCGTGGAAAATGTTGTCACCGAGTATCAGGCACACCGGGTCATCGCCGATAAACTCTTCACCAATCAAAAAGGCCTGAGCCAGGCCATCAGGTGAAGGTTGTTCGGCGTAAGTGAACCGGACACCGAACTGGCTGCCATTGCCTAGCAATTGACGATAATGGGGGAGATCCTGCGGCGTGGAGATCAACAGGATCTCGCGGATTCCAGCCAGCATCAGCACCGAGATCGGGTAATAGATCATCGGTTTGTCATAAATAGGCAGGAGTTGCTTGGATATGCCCAGAGTGATCGGATGCAGGCGTGTACCTGATCCGCCAGCCAATACAATACCCTTCATCATGCGATCAATTCCTTGGTGTCAGTGAAACCCAATCGTTCGCCTTGATAGCTGCCATCCTGAACTCGACGGCACCACTCCAGGTTATCCAGATACCATTGCACAGTCTTGCGCAAGCCAGTTTCAAAAGTTTCCTTTGGTACCCAGCCTAGCTCATGTTCGATTTTGCTTGCATCGATAGCATATCGAAGGTCATGTCCCGGTCGGTCCTGGACGAAGGTGATCAGATCAGCGTAATGAGCGACCCCGGCAGGACGTTGTGGAGCCAATTCTTCCAGCAGAGTGCAGATACCCCGAACCACATCGATGTTTTTCTGCTCATTGTGGCCGCCAATGTTGTAGGTCTCGCCGACCTTGCCTTCGGTCACGACTTTGAACAGTGCGCGCGCATGGTCCTCGACAAACAGCCAGTCACGTATCTGCAGACCGTTGCCATACACCGGTAACGGTTTTCCAGCCAATGCATTGAGGATCACCAGAGGGATCAACTTCTCGGGGAAGTGGAATGGCCCATAGTTGTTCGAACAGTTGGTGATCAGTACCGGCAAACCATAAGTCCGCTGCCAGGCCCGGACCAGATGGTCGGAGGCTGCCTTGCTGGCCGAGTAAGGCGAGCTGGGCGCATAGGGTGTGGTTTCGGTGAACAGGTCGTCGACGCCATGCAGGTCGCCATAGACCTCGTCGGTGGAAATATGATGAAAGCGGAACGCGGCGCGCCGTTCCTGCGGCAATGACTGCCAGTAGGCGCGACTGGCCTCGAGCAGACTGTAGGTACCGACGATGTTGGTCTGAATGAAGGCCGAAGGACCATCGATCGAGCGGTCCACATGGGACTCGGCGGCCAGGTGCATGATTGCGTCGGGTTCGAAGCGTGCCAGCACGGCGCTGACAGTGGGCTGATCGACGATATCGGCCTGGACGAACTCGTAGCGGGTGTTGGTCGCAATGCTGGCCAGTGATTCCAGATTCCCGGCATAGGTCAGCTTGTCGAGGTTCAGTACTTCGTGCTCGGTGTTTTCGATCAGGTGGCGAACCAGAGCCGAGCCGATGAAACCGGCGCCGCCAGTGATAAGAATTCGCATGTGTATGCCTTTCTTCCAAAACGGACAAATATCGAATTACGCCTGGTAATCAGATCGACGTGGGCTGGATGTCGGCCTACGGCGTCGAAGGTCCAGAATAGAGCGGTTGTGGAAGATGCACACAGTCCCGAGCGGTGATTTTATCGTCATCCTCCGTCGGCTACTGCATCTTTTTCCAACCAATCCACTTGCTTAAAGCCTTGGCCAGTGGCGATATAGCCTCAAAAAAACCATCGAGGCTGTTGTATGTTGCTCTCCACGCTGATCCATCGTTGCAGTTTGCCAGGCCCTGAAGTGAGTATCGACCAGGCACGGGCGCTGCTTGAGGAACATTATGGCCGAAGCGGCTCATTGTGCTCGTTGGGCAGTCAGCAGGACCTCAATTTCCGCGTCGACAGCGACGACGGGCGCTTTGTCCTGAAAATCTGTCATGGCGACTACGCGGCGGTGGAGCTCGAGGCGCAACATGCGGCCCTCGTGCACCTGGCGGGCAAAGGGTTGCCGGTGCCATCAGTCATTACGGCACGGTCGGGTCGTCAACTCCTGCCATTGGCAGTGAATGGGCAGTCCGTTCAGGTACGCCTGCTTGACTATATCGACGGCCAATCGCTTACTCAGTTGAAACACATGGGGCCTGAACTGATGGCCGCGCTGGGGCAAATTTGCGCCAAGGTCGATCAGGCGCTGGCCGATTTCGATCACCCGGGCCTCGAGCGTACCCTGCAATGGGACCCGCGCCATGCGCAGGCACTGATCGACCATCTGCTGCCGGTCATCACCGACGCCCAGCGCAATGCCCGCATCGCCGATGCCGCCGTGCAAGCAGAAGGGCGGCTGCAGCCATTGCTGGCGCATCTGCCGGTGCAAGCGGTTCACCTGGATATCACCGATGACAACGCCGTCTGGCAGCGTGACGCCCAGCGCCATTGGCAATTGCAGGGAATTATCGACTTTGGCGACCTGGTACGCACCTGGCGTATCGCCGATCTGTCCGTGACCTGCGCCGCGCTGCTGCATCATGCCGAGGGCGATCCGCTGCGCATCCTCCCGGCAGTCCAGGCATATCACGCGATCAATCCACTCACCCGGGAAGAATTGCAGGCGCTGTGGCCTCTGATCGTTGCGCGTGCGGCCGTGCTGGTGCTCAGTGGTGAGCAGCAGGTCAGCATTGACCCGAATAATAGCTACAGCCGTGACAACCTGACCCATGAATGGGAAATCTTCGATGTCGCGACCTCTGTACCTTTCGAGCTGATGGAAGCCGCCATCCTGGAAAGCGTTGGTATGGCGCTCCCACCACTGAAACTGGAAGGCGCAGCACCGCTGTTGCCGGAGTTGGCAGGAAAGGACTTCGCTCGCGTCGACCTGGGTGTGCTCAGCCCATTTTTCGAAGCCGGGAACTGGCAGCAGGAAGGTATCGATCAGTCCCTGCTTTGCGAGCAAGCCGGGAAAACTGGCCTGGCAACTTCGCTGTATGGCCAGTACCGCCTGTCGCGTACACGCATAGACACTGCGCAGGAGCCCGAGACCTGCGCCCTGCATGTTGAGTTGCATGTGCCTTCTAACACCCTGGTTCAGGCGCCGTTTGCCGGGACTTGGCAGCAAACCGCCGATGGTGCGCTGGTGTTGACCAGTGAACACGCCACTTTACGACTGTGGGGCGTGACCGTCGAAACGCCAACCGAGGTATCGGTCAATCAAGGCCGGCGGCTGGGTTACAGCAACGGTCCGCTCCTGGTGCAGTTGTGCCGCGACGCCGACATATGCCCACCACTGTTCACGACCCCATCACGCGCCGCTGCATGGTTGGCCTTGTGCCCTTCACCACGGGAACTGCTCGGTTTCGACTGCGATGCCGAACCGCTCGTCGACCCGGCCGATCTGCTTGCCCGCCGTGACGCCAGCTTTGCCCGCTCGCAGAAGCACTACTACGAAGCTCCACCGCAGATCGAACGCGGCTGGCGCAACCACCTCATCGACATGCAGGGTCGTTCCTACCTGGATATGCTCAACAACGTCGCAGTGCTGGGTCACGGCCATCCACGCATGGCCGCCGAGTCGGCTCGCCAGTGGTCGCTGCTCAATACCAACTCACGTTTCCACTATGCCGCCATCGCCGAGTTCTCCGAGCGCTTGCTGGAGCTGGCACCAGAGGGTATGGACCGGGTTTTCCTGGTCAACAGCGGCACCGAGGCCAATGACCTGGCCATTCGCCTGGCCTGGGCCTACAGCGGCGGTCGTGATGTGCTCAGCGTGCTCGAGGCTTACCATGGCTGGTCGGTGGCCACCGATGCCATTTCCACCTCCATCGCCGATAACCCGCAGGCCTTGAGCACCCGGCCTGAGTGGGTGCACCCGGTAACTGCTCCGAACACCTATCGCGGTGCGTTCCGCGGTACCGACAGCACTGCGGACTATGTGCGCAGCGTCGACGAGACCCTTGCGCGCCTGGATGAACAGAAACGCCAGGTCGCGGGTTTCATCTGTGAGCCGGTCTATGGCAATGCCGGCGGGATTTCCTTGCCGCCGGGCTACCTGCAACAGGTCTATGCCAAGGTCCGCGAGCGTGGCGGTGCGTGTATCGCGGACGAAGTCCAGGTGGGTTACGGTCGTCTGGGCGAGTACTTCTGGGGCTTCGAAGAGCAAGGCGTGGTGCCGGATATCATTACCATGGCCAAGGGCATGGGCAACGGGCAGCCACTGGGTGCGGTCATCACTCGCCGGGAAATTGCCGAAGCGCTGGAAGCCGAGGGTTACTTTTTCTCCTCGGCTGGCGGCAGCCCGGTCAGTTGCCGGATCGGCATGGCCGTGCTCGATGTCATGGAAGAGGAGGGCCTGTGGGAAAACACTCGGGTCGTCGGCGGCTACTTCAAGGAGCGCCTGCAGGCGCTGGTCGATCAATATCCATTGGCGGGTGCGGTGCACGGCTCCGGCTTTTACCTGGGCCTTGAGCTGATTCGCGACCGCGCCACCCTGGAGCCGGCCACTGAAGAGACCGCGGCCTTGTGCAACCGCCTGCGTGAATTGGGGATTTTCATGCAGCCGACCGGCGATTACCTCAACATTCTCAAGATCAAGCCGCCGATGTGCACCACCCGCCAGAGTGTGGACCACTTCGTCGACAGCGTGGCAAAAGTGCTGTCAGAGGACTTGTAACACTCCACGGAAAAGCCGGTTAAGTCGATTGTTATCGGTTTAATCGGCTTTTTTACGCCTGCACATTTTGTTTTTCGCCTTTCAATGTCGATTTTTATCGAGTATAAAGGCGTCATCGTCGAGATCGAAGTCCAGCGCCACCGGGTCGATCCGATTTTGTAATCGGTCGTCTGCCAGGGTCAGTCGACCCAGCAATCCGTTCAGGAGGTTTTCATGAGCCGCACCGTAACAGTCGCCGCCACGCAGATGGCCTGTTCCTGGGATCGCCAGGGCAATATCGAAGTCGCCGAGAGGCTGGTCCGCGAAGCGGCCGCCAAGGGCGCGCAGATCATCCTGATTCAGGAACTGTTCGAAACCCCGTACTTCTGTCAGAAGCCGAACCCGGACTACCTGCAGCTGGCCACGCCGACTGAAACCAACGCCGCCATCGTGCACTTCCAGAAGCTCGCCAAAGAGCTGCAAGTGGTGCTGCCAATCAGCTTCTTCGAGCTGGCAGGGCGCGCGCGCTTCAACAGTATTGCGATCATCGATGCCGACGGCAGCAACCTCGGGGTTTATCGCAAATCGCATATCCCGGATGGCCCTGGCTACCACGAAAAGTACTACTTCAATCCGGGCGATACCGGCTTCAAGGTCTGGCAGACCCGCTACGCCAGGATCGGCGTCGGCATCTGCTGGGACCAGTGGTTCCCTGAGTGTGCGCGCAGCATGGCGCTGCAAGGCGCGGAAATCCTGTTCTACCCGACCGCAATCGGCAGCGAACCACACGACAAGACCATCAGCTCGCGTGATCACTGGCAACGTGTACAACAAGGCCATGCCGGCGCCAACCTGATGCCGCTGGTCGCCAGCAACCGCATCGGCAACGAAGAGCAGGACGGTTACGACATAACCTTCTACGGCTCGTCCTTCATTGCCAACCAGTTCGGTGAGAAAGTAGAGGAACTGAACGAGACCGAAGAGGGCGTGTTGGTGCACACTTTCGACCTGGACAAACTCGAGCACACCCGCAGTGCCTGGGGCTCATTCCGCGATCGCCGTCCCAACCTGTACGGCGCGCTGAAGACCCTCGACGGCTCGCTGGAATCCTGAAAACGGTACTGGGCGCTTGCCCGGTGCTTAACGAGTTCGGCCAACGGATTGCTCAGGCAGCCCGTTGGCATGATTGAAAAGGCTTAATCATGACTACCCTGACCACTACCCCGCGTGCCGACGGCTTTCATATGCCAGCCGAATGGGCGCCACAAACCCAGATCTGGATGGTCTGGCCTGAGCGTCCGGATAACTGGCGCCTGGGCGGCAAGCCCGTACAAGCGGCGCATGTTGCCCTGGCCAAGGCCATCGCTCGTTTCGAACCAGTAACCGTGGCGGTCTCCGCTGCACAGTACGACAACGCTCGCGCCCGCCTGGATGCGCCGAACATTCGTGTGGTGGAAATCAGCAACGACGACGCTTGGGTTCGCGATACCGGTCCAACCTTTGTGATCAACGATGCCGGCGAAGTCCGTGGCGTCGACTGGGGATTCAACGCCTGGGGTGGTTTCGACGGCGGCCTGTACTCGCCGTGGAACCGTGACGAACAGTTGGCCAGCAAGGTGCTTGAAATTGAACGTTGCGATCGTTATCACACTGAAGGCTTTGTCCTTGAAGGCGGCTCGATCCACGTCGACGGCGAAGGTACGCTGATCACCACCGAAGAGTGCCTGCTCAACCGCAACCGCAACCCACACCTGTCCCGGGCGGAAATCGAAGAGATTCTCAGCGCACACCTGGCTGTGGATAGGATCGTTTGGCTGCCGGACGGTCTGTTCAACGATGAAACTGACGGCCATGTGGATAACTTCTGTTGTTACGTTCGCCCGGGCGAAGTGTTACTGGCCTGGACGGATGATCCTCAAGACCCCAACTATTCGCGCTGCCACGCGGCATTGAAGGTGTTGGAAAGCAGTCGGGATGCCAAGGGTCGCTCCTTCGTGGTGCATAAAATGCCGATTCCTGGTCCTTTGTATGCGACTGAAGAAGAGTGTGCCGGCGTCGATCCGGTGGCCGGAACCCAGGAACGCAACCCGTCGGTGCGACTGGCTGGTTCCTATGTCAACTTCCTGATCGTCAATGGCGGGATCATAGCGCCGAGCTTCGACGATCCTCGGGATGCGCAGGCTAGAGAGGTTCTGCAGCAATTGTTCCCGCAACATGAAGTGGTCATGGTGCCGGGCCGTGAGTTGCTCCTGGGGGGGGGGAACATTCACTGCCTGACCCAGCAGCAGCCAGCACCGGCCAAGCGCTGAAAAATAGCGATACTAAAAGCCCGTCTTGTACGGGCTTTTTTGTACCTGCACGACGACCGGTTGCTCCTTGTGGCACAGCTCTTGTATTCAGTTGAAACTGATTCTCAAGGTAGCGGGGCAGTGCAGTACTGTCACATAACTTGGGTAACGTGCACAGCTCACGAAAAGTGGGGGGAGAAAGGGTCAAAATGAATGTAGTCAGTGAGCTGGCTTCGCACCCATCAGCAGTCAATCGCGAATCGCTTCAGGTTCTGGCGCAATGGTTGAAGAATAATGGAGCAACCCGGGTCAGGCAGACCGATCCGCGTCGAGCAATTATTGAGCGTTATCCGGCGGGTTTGATCAACGACGCGGAGCTGGAAGCTCTGCTTGGGATCTGGCACGGCTGAGCAGGTTTCGAAAGGCATACGAAAAAGGCGCCCTCGTGCATAACGACGGCGCCTTTTTCGTATGCCTGTGCCCTGAATAAATGTATCCAGATATCTGAAAAAAGGGGCGGCAACGGCCAAGGGGCAGCAGCAGGTCATGACAAAGGGGGAGCCGTTGACGCATGATGTGCCAACTCAAAATTTGCGGTTGTGCTTTCAATCCATGTAGAAGACTTAGATGACGACGCGATAGCCGTCGTTGACCAGGATTTCCAACCACTTCATGTGGGCTCAGCCGAGAGGCGATCAAGGACAATGGGCGAACAACTTAATCATGCCGATTCTCAGGCAACGAGCGTGCCGCTCGTTTCGGTTGTTGCGCCTTGTTACAACGCGGAGAAGTATCTTCAAGTCGCGATAGAAAGCATCTTTGCCCAGGATTATGAAAATTTCGAAGTCATCATCGTTGACGATGGTTCCACCGACAACAGTGTGGCCATGCTGCGCGAGTTGCAGAAGACTTACGATTTTCAACTGTATACCCAGGCCAACCAGGGTGTCAGTGCTACGCTCAATAATGGTCTGAAGCATGCCAAAGGGGTCTATGTTTCAACGCCCGATCTCGACGATATCATGCTCCCGGGGTCCATCAGCCTGAGGGCAAGGTACCTCGATGAGCACCCTGAAGTGGGGTGCGTCGGCGCACTGATCATCTATATGGACAGCGAAGGCAACGACACCAAGAAGCAGCGGCCCACTGATATCAAACGTTTCGATTTCGATGAAATCCTCAGCAGTGCAGTGGTGATCGGTGCACCGGTATCGCTCTACCGTATGGACGCCTTGAAAGCTGCCGGGTTCTACGACCCTTGCATCAAGGTCCAGGATTTCCAGATGACTTTGAAGATTGCCAAACATGGCTACGAAATCCACGAACTGCCGGTGCATGTCACCCGATATCGACGCCACCCCAACAACTTGTCTCGCAAGTTCAAGGTGTTGCTGGATGCGGATATGCTGGCGATCGCCCCTTACCACGCTCATCCTGGCTACGAAAAAGGCAGGACGGTGCTCGTTCATAAAGCGCTGAAATATGCTGTCGTGTCGGACAAAAAATACGCCTGGCGTCTGTTGCGTTCGATACCCTTGCGCCACTTCAATAAAACGACGCTTCGACGTCTGAGACGCCTGGTTATGCATCACTGATTCAAGGCACTAGTCGCCTGATACAAAGAACCTTGGGCAAGGATACTGTGTGAAGTTTCTGGAAAACCTGAAGAACAGAAAAGAGCGAAAGCGCCTTCGCGCGCTGAGCAAACTTGAGCGCAGTGCCGAGAAAATCAGGCTGCGCTACCCACGTTATACCGTGGGTGTTGGCACTTACGGCATCCCGGAAGTCACCGAGTTTGGTGACGACACGGTATTGAAAGTCGGCAATTACACCTCGATCGCCGCAGGTGTCCAGATCCTGCTGGGTGGCGAGCATCGCACCGACTGGATCACCACCTACCCATTCCCGGCCATGATCGACGAGGTCAAGGACATCAAGGACTACGCCCCGAGCAAGGGCGACGTGGTCATTGGCAGCGACTGCTGGATCTGCACCAACGCGGTTATCCTTTCCGGCGTGACCATCGGCCACGGTGCAATCGTTGCCGCAGGCGCAACGGTCACCCGCGATGTGCCTCCGTTTGCCGTGGTTGGTGGCAACCCCTGCAAGTTCATCCGATGGCGTTTCGAGGAAGAAATCCGTGAATTGCTGCTCGAGGCGGCCTGGTGGGACTGGCCGGTGGATGAAGTCAAGGCAGTCGCCCGCACGCTGTGCAGTTCGGACATGGACAGCTTTATTGCTTACATCAAGGCGCGCAAGGCGCCGGTGAACTGAGCAGGTCAGGTACCAGCATTCATTACATCACTTAACAAATGATGTTCCCGCACGGGGCTTTTTCCGTCCGGAGCAACGGCCTACATTTCTTCTCACTCACCTACCCATCATGCCGATGGGAGGCCACAGGAGAAATGTCATGCCTTTCGTCAGCGTACGCATTACCCGTGATGGTGTTACCTCGGAGCAGAAAGCTCAGGTGATCAGTGAAATCACTGAAACCCTGGAACGGGTTCTCAACAAACGCCCGGACCTGACCCATATCGTAATCGAAGAAGTCGATACCGATAACTGGGGCTATGCCGGAATGACCACCACCCAGTACCGAAAACAACTCGCGGAGGAAGGACAGTCATGACCCCGTCCGTCACCATCGATTTTGTCTCCGATGTAGTGTGCCCTTGGTGCGCCTTGGGCGCCAAGGCACTGGAGCAGGCTATCGCGAACCTGGCCGGTGAAGTCCCGGTGGAACTGACCTACAAACCCTTCGAATTGAACCCGGACATGCCGGCCGACGGCGAAAACGCTGTCCGGCACATCATGCGCAAGTACGGGCGCAGTGCTGAGGAAGTTGCATCCTCTCAGGAAACGCTGATGGCCCGTGGCGAGGCCATCGGGTTCCAGTTCGATCTGGAGAAGCGCAGTCACTTCTACAACACTTTTGATGCCCACCGTTTGTTGCAGTGGGCGTTGCAGGAAGGGCGTCAGCTTGAACTGAAGAAAGTGCTTTTGCGCGCTTATTTCACCGACGGCCAGAATCCGAGTAATCGCGAGACGCTGGTCCGCCTGGCCGCTGAAGCGGGATTGGACGCGGCGGCCGCGCGTGAGGTGCTGAAGTCCGGAGCGTTTGGTAACGAGGTGCGTGAGCTGGAGGCGTTCTACCGCGAGCGTGGTATCAATTCAGTACCAGCTCTGGTGCTTAACGGTCGTCACTTGGTGTCGGGGTCGCAATCGGTTGAGTACTATGAACAGGTGATCAGGCAAATGGCGCAAGCTTCAGGAGAAGCCTGATCAGCCATATCTGAGCCAAAGCGCGACCTTCAGTGCCCTAATTCGCTCAATAGGTGGCTGCGTGCGGGAGGCATTCGTGCCTGCCGGGATCCTTTCGCCCCCGGTCTTGCAGATCTGCACGTAGTCGCCAACCACCATCTACATTCACCATTGCCCTCAGCTACCTAATGAGGCTAACCTTCCCCGGTCACTATCCAAATAGTGACTGGGCGTCGCGGCCCGTTCAGCAGAAGGCGCAACAGCGCCCCATACACATTTGCAGGCGCTATTTTTACGCCCGCTTTTTGTGCAATGGCTGCTGTGCGTGGGAGACCTTCGGGTCTGCCGAGTTCCTTTTGCCTCGGTCCGCGAACCCGCGTACGGCTGCCACCCAATCGTTTCGCGGCGATGGATGACAGCTTCACTGTGCAGAAGGAGATTTGCCATGATGAAGATCGTCCCCGATCCACCCGCTTTACCCCCTGGAACCATCCTTAAAACGGCCGAGACAGCCTTTGGCTGTTGCGATGCCGTGCACGATCCGATGTTTACCGTGCGTGGCGGTATCGGTGCTGAAGATGCCTTGGTGCACATCTCGCTGTTCCTGCAATCTGTCTATGCGACGGCCAACGCCGCCTGCAATCAGGCGTCGATGGAAGAGCGGGGACTGCATTGGGCAACCATGCACTCGGTCGAGATAGCCAAGGCATTGGTCGATGCGTTGCTGGATGGGGCTGAGGGATTGGCGCCGAAGTAACAGGATCGCGCCGAACATGTAGCCGCTGCCGCCAGGCTGCGCTCGCCTGCGGAGCAGGCGCAGGATCTCAGGACCGCCGGGGAGCCCTTCGGGACTCCAGCGCAGCCTGGCGGCAGCGGCTACAGACTGCGTTCGGCTCGGGTCGAGCGGCGAGCCGTCCGGCCTGCAGTGCTCGGCTTGCCAATAATCCCAATCGCCCTGGAAACAAAAAAGGCCCACATCGCTGTGAGCCTTTCTTGTCGAACTATGGTGCCGGCACCAGGAATCGAACCCGGGACCTACTGATTACAAGTCAGTTGCTCTACCATCTGAGCTATACCGGCATGTGAGGGCGCTGATTATAGCTATTCGTCCTGTCGAGTAAACCCCCCAGGCAAAGATTTTTAGCGGCTTTAGATACTTTGGCTCCAGCGCTTATGCACAAGGCGCATGCCAATCCTCCCTGCTACACCTCCATTTTCAGAACCTTTCCCATCTTTTCGCAAGGTGCTGTTTTTACTGACTTTTAGAATATGAACAAAAAATGACCAAGCCGTTATATGGCTTGGATCCATGATTTTCACTGGAGTTGGCGAAACCTTGTCAACAGAGTTATCCACAGGCTGTTGGATAAATCCGATCATCTATTTTTGTTCGGCGAGCAGCATCAGGTTGCGTGGGGTGAGGTGGTGTCCGCAAAAAACGCCCAGCTCCACCACGTAGCCATGCTCTTGCAGAAAGAGTGCACGGTCGAGTACCAGCCATAGTTCCAATGGGCGGCGGAACAGGTTTCGGACCAGTTCGAGGTTGCGCACTTCGGCCAGGCGTTGCTGGCCCGCGGCTTCGAGTGCGTGCCAGTCGTGCTCCTCGTTTGTGGATAACCCTTTGAGTGCGGCGAGGTCGCGGCAGTAGTCGGCGAAAGGTTTTTCCAGCCAGGCGCTGGGGAGCGAAGGGGTTGGCAGGTATTCGTCTTCCTGGCGCAGGCGGCGTTGCAGCAAGTCGAAGCCCAGGCGGCGGGCCATGGAGGTGTCGCGTTGGCGGCGTACACGGGCACCGGCGGTGACGGTCTCGCTCAGGGGCAGGCCGAGGTCGTCCAGGGAGAGCGAAAGGGTCGATGCTGCTGCCGCGGTGGACAGGGGCTGGTAGGTCGGGGTGGCGGTGCGGTTGTAGCAGCAGGGGGCGATTGCGAGCTGGCGACAGCCGACGCTGCTGGCCAGTTGCATCAGGCGCACGTGCAGGTCACCACAGGCGTGCAGGGCGACGGCGGTGTGGCCGGGCTGCAGTTGTGCGGCGGCGTCGGCGGCCATGACATCCTGCAAGCGGTGGTCAGCAAGCAGATGGTGGTGTTGGCTGAGTTGTTGTCCGGCGTCTACCAGCTGAGGGTCGAACTCCAGGCAGGTCAGGGTTTGGTCTTGCTGCAATAGGCGCCTGCCCAGGTGGCCCTTGCCAGCGCACCAGTCGAGCCAGTGCCGGGGCGTGCGAATGAAGTTCAGATGTTGGCCGAAGGCTTCGATTTGCTGCCACTTGCGCCCGGGTACGTCGACGTTGAGGCGGGCGGGGGCGGGCTTGAGTTCGACTGTGGATAACTCGCCGACGGCACTCAGCCTGGTCGCTTCGCTGGCGATCTGAGGATAAGGGGAGGGTGCCGGCAGGGCTTCCGGCTGGTTGTGCGCGTCCGCATCACTGAGCGAGCGTTGCCGCAGCCAGCGGGCCAGTTCCGGGTGCCGGGCTTCCCAGGGCAGGTGCTGGTGGTTGAACGGGCGCGGGCGCCAGAGTGTCTGGTGTTCGAGCAGGAAGCTGTCGAGCGCCTTGAAGCGGGCCAGCAGTTGTTCGCCCTTGAGGGTGTTTGCCTGGGTCATGTCTTGAACTTGAGAGAATCGGGGCTGGCCTAGCGTGCGCCAAGCCCCGCATGGACGTCTAGCGGCCCTGACAGGCGTCCACGCGCAACCAGCGCTCGAGGAGCTTGAAGGCACGTACCATCAGGAAGGAGATCAGCAGGTAGAACAGGCCGGCGGCAAAGAAGATCTCTACCGGCAGGTAAGTGCGGGCAATGATCGTGCGGGCCATGCCGGTCAGTTCCAGCAAAGTCACGGTACTGGCCAGGGCACTGGCCTTGAGCATCAGGATCACTTCGTTACTGTAGGCCGGCAGGCCGATGCGCGCGGCGCGCGGCAGCATGATGTAGAACAGCGCCTTGGCCCTGGACATGCCCAGCGCCCGCGCCGCTTCGATCTCGCCGCGTGGGATGGCCTGCAGTGCGCCGCGCAGGATCTCGGCGATATACGCGGCGGTATGCAGGGTCATGGTGATGACGGTGCACCAGAACGGATCGCGCAGGTACGGCCACAGCGAACTTGTGCGGATGGCATCGAACTGGGCCAGGCCGTAGTAGACCAGGAACAGTTGCACCAGCAGTGGTGTGCCACGGAAGAAGAAAATGTAGCCGTAGGGCAGAGCGCGCACGTACCAGTGCCGCGAGGAGCGGGCGATGCCCAGCGGGATGGCCAGGATCAACCCGGCGAGCACGGCGATGGCGACCAGTTCCAGGGTCAGGGTGGCACCCTGGGCCAGGCGCGGCAGCCATTTGATGATGACTTCCCAATTCATGAGGTAGCCCTCGCAAAGCCGCGAGCGGCGCGTTTTTCCATGAAGTGCATGCCGATCATGGCGAGGATGGTCAGGCCCAGGTAGATGAAGGCGGCGACCATGTAGAAGGTGAAGGGCTGCTTGGTCACGGTCACGGCGATTTGCGAGTGACGCATGATTTCTTCCAGGCCGATTACCGACACCAGCGCGGTGTCTTTCATCAGGATCATGAACAGGTTGCCCAGGCCTGGCAGGGCGATACGCCACATTTGCGGCAGAATCAGCCTGGAGAAGATCCGCGCCTTGGACATGCCCAGGGCAATACCGGCTTCACGGTGCCCCTTGGGGATGGCCAGGATCGCCCCGCGGAACACTTCCGTGGCGTAGGCGCCGAAGCACAAGCCCAGAGCGATGACGCCCGCAGCGAAGGCATTGAGCTCCAGGTCGGGAATGTTCAGCAGTTCGCCAAGCCGGTTCATCAGGCTGACGGTGCCGAAGTAGATCAGCAGAACCCAGAGCAGTTCGGGAACGCCGCGCACCAGGGTCGAGTAGGTCCCGCCCAGCCACTGCAGGGGTTTGTAGGGGGAGGTCTTGGCCAATGCGCCAAGCAGACCGAGTACCAGGCCCAGGCACAGTGCCGAGAGCGCCAGCTTGACGGTCATCAACGCGCCAGCGGCCAGGGCCGGGCCGAATCCGTAGAGATCAATATTCATGGGCAGGCTTAGCTAGGACCGGCACCGCCTCGAAGGCGATGCCGGTGGGGCAGATCAATAGATGCTGAACGGGAAGTACTTGTCGTTGATCTTCTTGTACGTACCGTCGGCAACGATTTCTTTCAGGGCGGCGTTCAGCTTCTCGCGAATCGGATCGCCTTTGCGCACGGCAATACCGATCTTGTCGCTTTCTTCGACCGGGTCGCCCTTGAACTCGTAAGCCTTTCCGGCGTCACTTTTCAGCCACTCGTAGTTGACGTACTTGTCGGCCAGGATGCCGTCGAGGCGGCCGGAAGTCAGGTCCAGGAAGGCGTTTTCCTGGGTGTCATACAGCTTGATCTCGATGTCGCTACCCAGGTTATCTTCCAGCCAGGTGCCGGCCAGGGTCGACCGTTGTGCGCCGATGACCTTACCCTTGAGCGAGTCCTTGTCGGTCTTGAACTCGACGTTTTTCGGGGCAATGAACTGCAGCTTGTTCGAGTAGTACGGGTCAGTGAAATCAACCGCCTGCTTGCGTTCGTCGGTGATCGACATCGACGAGATCAGGAAGTCGAATTTCTTGGCGTTCAGCGCGGGGATGATGCCGTCCCAGTCGGAAGTGACGACTGTGCACTCGACTTTCATCTTGGCGCACAGGGCGTCGCCGATCTCTTTGTCAAAACCGACGACCTGGCCACTGGCATCTTTATTGTTGAAGGGTGGGTAGGCCGCTTCGATGCCCATCTTCAGCGTTTCGGCCATGGCGTTCGCCGAAAGCACCAGAGAGGCGGCAGCGGCCAGGAGAAATTTCTTGTAGGTCTGCATGCGTGTTGCTCCGTTAGCGGTTGCTGGACATGAACTGTTTACAACGCGCCGAAAGCGGGTTTTCAAATACCTGCTGCGGCGATCCTTGCTCTTCAACGAGCCCCTGGTGAAGGAAGACCACTTCACTGGAAACCTGGCGGGCGAAGCTCATTTCATGGGTGACCAGTAGCATGGTTCGGCCTTCTTCGGCCAGTGCACGGATGACGTTGAGCACTTCTTGAACCATTTCCGGATCGAGTGCCGAAGTCGGCTCATCGAACAGGATGACTTTAGGCTGCATGGCCAGCGTGCGGGCAATGGCCGCCCGTTGCTGCTGGCCACCGGAGAGCTGTGCGGGATAGGCGTGGCGTTTGTCGCCGATGCCGACCTTGGCCAGCAATGCTTCGGCAACTTCAATGGCTTCGGCCTTGCTTTGGCCGAGGACGCGACGCGGGGCCTCGATGATGTTGTCGAGGATGGTCATGTGCGGCCACAGGTTGAAGTTCTGGAAAACGAAGCCGATCTCGCTGCGCATGCGATTGATCTGCTTGTTGTCGGCGGCGATCAGCTCACCGTTCTTGGCAGCTTTCAGCTTGAGTTCTTCGCCGGCCACCAGGATTTGCCCCTGATGCGGACTTTCCAGCAGGTTGATGCAACGTAGCAGTGTGGACTTGCCCGAACCGGAAGAGCCCAGGATCGAGATCACATCGCCGTCACGAGCGGTCAGCGAGATGCCTTTAAGTACCTCCAGTTCCCCGTAGCGTTTGTGCAGGTTACGGATTTCCAGAGCGGGCGTGGCCTCGGCCATGTGCGGTCCTCATGATGTCTGATGCGTTCCTGCTGTTGGTGGCCTTCCTGGCGAGGCGCCAAGCTAGCATAGCGGTTGGACGTCAGCCAACAACGCGGCGGCGGCAAATTACTACCGGGCGAGCGGGTGTCGCATCGCTGCAGTTGGCTGTCGCGCGGATGTCAACCGAGCCTGCCTGGCCTGCACTTTGCCGTGACTTTCCAGCGCGGGAGTCGCGTAAAAAAAGGCGCGATGGTGCCAGCTTTGGCGGGGTGTTGGAAGCGGCGTCTCTGTTCACCAGCACGAGGTGCGACAGATGGAGTGCTTGGTTGTACCGACGGTTGCTCCTTTGTGTGCGCACTTTTTGCGTGAAGGTGTTACCTCGGCAGTGAAATGGTGCAACTCATACAACGTGTAACTGGGTATTTCTGTAATGGAAATCCTCGCTTGATGGCAAAAAGCTATTATTTTCAAGGGGTTGATGTAAAAGCATCAGCCTCTCTGGGGCGGATGTGCCAGCGTTTTTGGCAAAAAGTGGCTCGGTTATTGCTAAAAAATCGCAACGGAATGTTACGGCCCTCACGAGGGGCACATTCCAGGCTCTGTACAGAACGTCTTTTACAAAGGTAGCTTTATGAGCAGTTCGCAAAACAATGACCTGGGCCAGGGGCTCAAGCAGCGGCATGTCACCATGCTGTCCATCGCCGGGGTGATTGGCGCAGGTTTGTTCGTCGGCTCCGGCCATGCCATCGCCCAGGCGGGTCCCGCCGTGCTGTTGGCTTATCTCGGGGCGGGTACCCTGGTAGTACTGGTCATGCGCATGCTGGCGGAAATGGCTGTGGCCTCGCCTGACACCGGTTCCTTCTCCACTTACGCCGACAAGGCCATCGGTCACTGGGCCGGTTTTACCATCGGCTGGCTGTACTGGTGGTTCTGGGTATTGGTGATTCCGCTGGAAGCCAATGCCGCCGCCACCATTCTGCACGCCTGGTTCCCTGGCATTGCAATCTGGGTCTTCACCTTGGTCATCACTTTGTTGCTGACTATTACCAACCTGTTCAGCGTGAAGAATTATGGCGAGTTCGAATTCTGGTTCGCCTTGATCAAGGTTCTGGCGATCCTGGGCTTCATCGCTCTGGGCGTGCTGGCGATCTTCGGCTTGTTGCCGACCAGCCAGGTCAGTGGTGTCAGCCATCTGGCCGATACCCAGGGCTTCATGCCAAATGGCATGGGCGCGGTGGTGGCCGCGATGCTGACCACCATGTTCTCTTTCATGGGTACTGAAATCGTCACCATTGCTGCCGCCGAGTCCAAGGACCCGGGCCAGCAGATCACCAAGGCAACCAACTCGGTTATCTGGCGGATCTTCCTGTTCTACCTCGTATCGATCTTTGTCGTGGTTGCCCTGGTGCCTTGGAACGACAGCCGTCTGGCCGAAGTCGGTTCCTACCAGACCGTTCTGGACCTGATGGGTATCCCGAACGCCAAGCTGATCGTCGACCTGGTGGTTCTGGTTGCCGTGACCAGCTGCCTGAACTCGGCCCTGTACACCGCTTCGCGCATGCTGTTCTCCCTGAGCAAGCGTGGTGATGCACCGGCCGTGGCTCAACGCACTACCTCCAGCGGCACTCCTTACTGGGCGGTCATGCTGTCCACCGCGGCAGCGTTCCTGGCGGTATTCGCCAACTATGTAGCGCCAGCCCAGGTGTTTGAGTTCCTGCTGGCAAGCTCGGGTGCAATCGCCCTGCTGGTTTACCTGGTGATCGCTTTCTCGCAATTGCGCATGCGCCGTCAGCGCATGGCGCGTGGTGAGAAGATTGCCTTCAAGATGTGGCTGTTCCCAGGTCTGACCTGGGCCACCATTGTCTTCATCGTTGGCATTCTGACCCTGATGCTGATTCGCGAGCAGAATCGCGCCGAAGTGCTTTCGACCGCGCTGCTGGCCATCGTGGTCGTCGCTGCCGGCATGCTGGTGGCTCGTCGTCGCAAGAGCGAGCAACTGGGCGCTGCGGTGTTGAGCCGCTGACAGCCGTTCGCTTGAGATAAAAGAAGGCCGCAGTCAGTAATGACTGCGGCTTTTTTTATTTCAGTTGAAAACCCAAAGCACGCGCGTGGCTTTGTCGGTGAGGTTGGCATAGCGGAACTGGGCATGGGGTGGTAGCTGAAAGCTGTCGTTGGGGCCGAGGGTGACTGGCTCTTCGTCGTTTTCCAGCCACAGGGTCAGTTCGCCTTCGAGCACGAAGCCGCCCTGTTCCGAGCTGTCGTTCAGGTGCCCCTCGCCACTGGTGGCGCCGGGTGCCAGGTGGCTTTCGAGCATGGAGAAGCCGCCGGAGATGGTCGGTGAGGCCAGCATGTCGGTAATGCCGCCCGCGTAGTACAGGGTGCGGCGCTCACCGGGGCGAGTGACCCAGCGCAGCGCGCGGGGCTTGTTCAGGTTGTAGAAGTAGGTGGTCGGTACGCCCAGGGTTTCGCTGATGGCCGTGAGGTCGGCAACGGTCGGGCGCGACAGCCCGCGCTCGACCTGTGACAGAAAGCCCACCGAACGATCGATCTTCTGGGCCAGGTCACCCAAAGTCATGTTCTTGTGTTTGCGCAGGTCGCGAATCAGGATCGCCAGGCCTTCGACTTCTTCTTGCATGTTCATGGGTGTACGTCCTTCGAATCAGATGACATCGCGCAGTCGGTACCAGGCCTTGCCTGCGGCTTCCAGTGGGGCAGCCAGTAAAGCGCCACCGGGAAAGCGCGGGTTGTCGATGCCCTGGTACAGCGCCAGCAGTGTTTCATCGCCCAGAATGGCATCGGCCACCGCACGTGCACCGGCCAGGGTGGGAAGTACACCATGCCCGGAGAAACCTTGCAGCCAGTAACGCTGGCCCTGGCGGCCGATATCCGGTGTGCGCTTCATGCTGACATCGATATGACCGCCCCAGGCGTATTCGAATTCGACACCGCGCAATTGCGGGAAGGCACGTTCCAGGTAAGGGCGAGTGGCGCTGGCCACGTCCTTCGGAATGCCGCCCAGGTAGGTGCAACCGCCGCCGAACAGCAGGCGGTGGTCCGGGGTCAGGCGGAAATAGTCGGGGACGAACTGGTTATCGATCACGCAGCTGTTACGCGGCAGCAGCGAGCGGGCGAAGTCGGGGGCCAGCGGTACCGTCGCGATCTGATAGGAGCCCACCGGCAGCAAGCGGCTGGAAAGCTGAGGGTCGAGACGATCGACATAGGCATTGCAGGCCAGCACCAGCTGATCACTGTGCACTTCACCCTTGTCGGTGCGGGCAATGAAGCCGTCGGCGGTTTCGCGGTAGTCCAGCACCTGGCTCTGCTCGAAAATCCGGCCACCGGCTTTCTCGATGGCGTTGGCCAGCCCTTGGGCTAGTTTCAATGGGTTGAGATGGCCGGCCTGGGGGTCGTACAGCGCTGCGAGGTAGCGTGGGCTGTCGATCCACTCGCGAATTTCGTCCTGCTCGATGACGCGCATTTCGCTGTAGCCCCATTTCTCTTCGGCTTCGCGCCTCGCTTCGTGCAATTGGCCGACCCGACGCTGCTGCACGGCGGCCCACAGACTGCCGGGGCGGTAGTCGATATCGAAGCCATGCCGCTCAGGCAGCTCGCGAATCTCTTCGGCCGCCCAACGCATGCTGTTCCACAACTCAAGGGTGCGCCCGTGCCCCAACGCCTTCTCCAGCGGCGGCATATCGCACGACCAGCCCAGCAGCGCCTGCCCGCCATTACGCCCGGATGCGGCCCAGGCCAGTCGGCTGGCCTCGAGCACTACCACGCGCTTGCCAGCCAGGCTCAGGCGCAGAGCCGTATGCAGCCCGCTGAAGCCACCGCCGATAATCAGTACGTCGCAGTGCAGACTGCCGGGCAGCGATGGTCTTAGCGGGATCTGACCTGGGTAGGTGCCGGCGTAGTAGGTTGCGATGTGCTGGGCGGACTGCTTGAACATGGGCGGGCCTTATGAAATTTTGTATTTGTTATTTCATGAATAAATAGCATGTAAATTTCACGCGGCCAAGTGGGATTTTCTTGTGGAGTGTTGGGGGAGGGGGGCGGTTCCGTTCGCGTATCAGGAAAGGGTATGGGAGCAGTTGCGCGTTGATGGGATATGAAGGTGTGCGCGAAGTGCCTAGGGGGCAAGAGTATGCAATTTGACGGCATCGAAACCTCACCAGCCGACGGCGTTGGATTTCCAGTCTTGGGTGAATCCCATTATCTGGAAAAAGCCGGCACCGTATTTGGTCTCTAGATCTATAATGCGTTGCTTGAAAGTGCCATTGAAATTAATTGATTCGAGCAAAACATGAATCATCGTTAGCGCTGAATAAACGGATTTGTTGTCGGTGAATTGTATTTTCTTTAGTTTGAAATTCGTGGGGCTGACACCAAGCTTGCTGTCCAGGAAGCGGTCATGGTGCGCCGCCATATTTCGGAGTACCGTTAGTGTGTGTAACCAACTCTCGAAAACTTCTGTTTGGGTGATACCAAACTTTGTTGAAATGGCTTTTTTGTCCGCCGGATCGCGTAGGATTGAGAAGGTCCTAGACCACATTCCCAGTGTCATGCATTCGCTCATGGCCCAGCTGGGTGGGAGGTAGGGGTCGTTATACTTTGTATAGTACGACGCGATGAACCCTTTTTGTCTAGAGCGTTCGACCTCTTGCTCAATTTTAGAGAGCATTTGCCCCATGCCAAATTTTCTATTTGGCAAGAAAATGTTTAGGTCCAAGTACCAGTGTGGTGAGTATTTTAGGCAAAGGTGATTACATATCGTTGTGCGCACTGCTACTTCTAATCGCTCAACGGACTCCAGGATTATGGATCTAATTTCTCGATCACATTCGTAGCGGTTTGCAATATGGTCAAACGTTGTTCCGTGTGTGAAGTTTCCTGTTGTGTTGTCGAGTAGCTGATGCCAATTACCTTTTAAGCGGTAATGGCCGACGTAGGAGATGTACTTCAGCGCTACGGAGTCGTCGGTAACTGTCAGGCCCTGTGATTTGAGCTTTGCCAAAAGTGCTTGAGGAGGTAGGGCTGGTTTGCCAAAGGGGGCTGATGTGCTTCCTGCTATTCACGGATTCCGGGCATAAAAAACTCGCCTGTTGCACGCCTGCTTCTGAAGCAGGACCCTACCCGGTGGGTAAGACGTGTGGCGAGTGTGTTGAGTTCAGGTTATTGAAGGTTGACACCAGCGTCAACCAAAAAAGATTAACTGGCTTGTGGTTTTGGGGTTGTCGCATCCGAGAGCGCCGTTTGGGAGAGGAGTTTTCAGCCAAACTGGAACGCTCAGAAAGCATTCTCCTCGGCCATGGGCTGCCGGGATGTTGATGGGTTGCCGTCTTTAGGAAGGTGCGCTGAAATTACAGTTCATTGCGTGATTCGCGGCATTCACCAGTGCCTTGGCAGATTCGAGCACATGACACGCCATCATCGCGTGGCTGCTTTTGAATGAGACCTCATCCAGCGCAAGGGCCTCCATTGCATCCAGGGCAGTAGCCAGCATGTCGGAAGCGTTCTGCAATGCATTCGTTGCAGTTACGCCAGCACGCACTGCCAGAAGCTTGTCAGGAGCTGTAGCGATGTTCAGGAATCCGGTCTCTTCGGTAACAGGTATATGAGTGATCATAAAGGGCCTCATCGCGAATCTTGAAGGCGTCTGCAATGGGGATGTAGACGCTGTTGCGCCTAGCATGGTCGGACCGCCAAGTCCGGTCGCTGAATTTGCAGCGACCAGGGAACCTTAACGTCGAGCCATGGAGGGCGCAATGATGAAGGCGCTGGTGAAACTCTAAGAATCTTCTGTTGTAAATGTCAGTTCTGAGAGCTCTCAAGTGCCATCGTTTTTGCCTCAATCGCTGCGGCGAAATCCGCTACGAACTCAGGGCTGTCCAGCCACGCGTCGATTGCTTGTAGATCTGCTCCATCCCATGCGCGATAGGTATACAGAAGAGCCATCATGTATCGCGTGCCAAACCGCATGTCTCCAGGGTATGCGGCCAATTCCAGCAATGGGCTTTGCACGAAAACGTTGAGCATCGACCTCTGATCGATTGCTTCGGCCTCTTTCATGGTGCTGAACAAATCGTCATATGCACCGTGAGCCATTGCTGTGGCGACGATATCTTCAGCGCTCAACTCGGGAGGCTGGGCGTACCTCAGAGGCTCTCGCATATGGCTGCGAGCCACTCGATTCTGCTTTGCCTTGGTTGCAGCGCGCTTTGTGCGCTTCTGCTGTTTGCATGTAGATGCCATGCGCTCAGTTCCTTGTGCGGGCAGAAGGGGTGGTGAGGGGGTATTAAATCGCAGGCAATAAAAAACCCCAAGGAATCACTTCGCTTGGGGTTTTTCGGTATTAGTGGTGCCCAGAGACGGAATCGAACCGCCGACACGGGGATTTTCAATCCCCTGCTCTACCGACTGAGCTATCTGGGCAACGGGGCGCATTAAAAGGCTTTTTCGAGGAAGCGTCAAGCAAGTTTTTAAAAATTTTTTGAATTAATACCGAAGCTTACGAATTTGCTCAATTATTGAGCAGGTGGAACGTAGCCTTCGGCCTTGGCGTAATCTTCGCCCGAAAAGAACTTGTCCATTTCGCCCTGGAGGTATTTGCGGTCCTCGGCGTTCATCATGTTCAGGCGCTTTTCGTTGATCAGCAGGGTCTGGTGTTTTTGCCAGTCGGCCCAGGCTTTCTGCGAGACGTGTTCGAAAATGTCCTGGCCCTTGGCGCCCGGGTACGGAGGGCGCTCCAGGCCTGGCAGTTCTTCTTTGTACTTGCGGCACATTACGGTGCGGGTCATGACAACTCTCCTGCGTTCAAGGCGTCGGCCGCGCGCTTCAGCAGTTTTTTCACCGGGGCAGCAAGGCCCAGGCGCGGCGGGGTGGCGAGGTTATACCAGAGCCAGTCGGCCTCGGCCACGTGATGGCCGGACTCCTCGACCTGGACCAGCCAGGGTTCGATCGCCAACTGGAAGTGGCTGAAGGTGTGGGTCAGCTCGGGCAGCCCGTGAGGCGTGCCCAGGGCGAGCGAGTGCTGCGCGGCAAGATGTTCGAGGTCATCCAGGCCGTCGAGCTCCGGAAGGCTCCACAGGCCGCCCCAGAGACCGCTGGAGGGGCGCCGATAAAGCAGTATGGCGCCATCGCGGTTGGCTAGCATGGGCATCAGAGTGCGCTTTTGCGGCAGGGCCTTGCGCGGCTTGGGGACCGGGTAGCGGGCCTCGAGGCCGAGCAGGTGGGCCTGGCAGCCTTTTTCCAGTGGGCAAAGCAGGCAGCTGGGCTTGCTGCGGGTGCACAGGGTCGCGCCCAGGTCCATCATCGCCTGGGTGTAGTGGTTGACCCGAGTCTGCGGGGTAAACAGTTCGGCATTGGCCCACAGCGCCTTGGCCACTTTCGGCTCGCCCGGGTAACCTTCCTGGGCGGTGTAGCGAGCCAGTACGCGTTTCACATTGCCGTCGAGGATCGGTGCGCGCAGGCCCATGCTGATGCTGGCGATGGCGCCCGCGGTGGAAAGACCAATGCCCGGCAGCTCGGTCAGTTTCTCGACGTCGCGCGGAAATTCGCCGCCATATTGCTCGACGACGATCTTTGCGGTCTTCTGCAGGTTGCGCGCACGGGTGTAGTAACCCAGACCGGTCCACAGATGCAGCACCTCGTCTTCCGGTGCCGAGGCCAGGGCTTCGACCGTCGGCAGGGCTGCCATGAAGCGGTCGAAGTAGTTGAGCACGGTGCTGACCTGGGTCTGTTGCAGCATGATCTCCGAAACCCACACCCGATACGGCGTGATGCCTTGTTGCCAGGGCAGGTCATGCCGACCGTTGTGGTCGTACCAGTTCAGGACGGCTGTTGAAAATTGCTCGGGGCTCATCGCTTGAACAGCCCCTTGAGTGCGTCTTTCAATTCCGGGCTGACCTTGTCGCCGATTTTCTCTTCGAGTTTTTCGTTGAGCTTGTCGCCAGCCACTTTGCCGGCAATCTTGCCCAGGCCGTCCCTGTCGACACGACAGGCCTTGGCGCCCAGTTCCATTGGCCCACGGCACCGCAGCGGCCACTCCAGGCCGACAAAGCGCTCGTTGACCTGGCAGGCCGGGTCGGGCATCTCGCTCTTGTCGCCTTCGATGATTACGCCGACGCGGTAATCCATGCCGAGCACGCGCAGGTCAATGTCACCCTCGCCGTTGACCGTCAGGCCGGGAATACGCGCCTTCAGGTCCGGGTTGCTGGCCACGCCGTTGCGAAACACCAGGTTGCCCTTGAGCTCCTCGAACGGCGTGTCCTTGCCGCGCGGCTGGCCACTGAGGGACTTGCGATTGAGGGTGGCGATGCCTTGGCAGAGCTGTTGCTCCAGGTTGGCATTGACCAGCACGCCATCATCGATGGTGAAGTTGGCGTTGCCGTTGAGGGTATCGATCAGGGCCTTCTGGCTATTGCCGCTGGCAGTCAGGTCGCTGTCGAGGCTCAGCAGGCCTTTGACTGGAGGCGTCTGGTCCTGGGCTTTGATGAAGTGTTCGACCGGCACCTGCTTGATTCGCGTTTGCAGACCGATCAGCGGCACGGCAGGGCGCACATCGAGCGTGCCCCGGGTTTCGAATTCGCCATTGTAGAGGCCGCCGCTCAGGCTCTCGAGCTTGATCAGCCCGTCCAGGCCCTGGGTCTTGAGCACGGCGTTGTCGATCGGCAGTTTGTCCAGGGTCAGCACGCCGAAGCTCAGGTCCGCCTGCAGGTCGAGCTTGCGCAGGCGATCGACCGGCAGCAGTTTGTCATCACTCCAGGCGGCCTTGGTGGGTGCGTTGGGTAGCGGCGAGTCGCCGGCTCCGGCCAATGCGCTGCTTTCGCTTGCCTTGACTTCCGACTGGCGTGCGGCCTTTGCGCTGGCCGCCGCTTCGCTCTTGGGCGGCAGATAACGGTCGGCATCGAACTTGTCGCCCTTGAGCTGTACGCGCAGCGATTGCTTGGCGAAATCCTCGACTGCAATGCGGCCGCTGAACAGGCTGTCGTCCACTTTGAGGTTGAGGTCTTCAAGGGCCAGGCTGTTCTTGCTGCCTTCCAGGCGGCTGACCAGCTCGAACTTGCTCAAGCTGCCGGCAGCCATCGGTGGCAGGGTCTGGCCGATACTGTCGAGGAAGGTGCGCAGGTCCAGCTGGGCGATGGACAGGCCGCCGGAGAGTTTTGGCTCCTTGTTCAGGTCGCGGAAATTGAGCTCGCCGAGGGCGCGCAGCTGGTTGGCGGAAAGTTTGAGGCCATTCCATTCGGCGATGTTGGCAGCCAGGTCGACCAGCAATTGGCCTTGCGCGGCGAAGGTCATGCTCTTGCCTTGCAGCGGCTCGCCGGAAGCCTCGCCGGAGAGTTTCATGTCTTCGAACTGGTAACGCTTGAGCGCACGATCAAAGCGCAGCTCGCCATTGAGCTCGGTGCGGGCGCGCAGAACGGGCTGGCTGCTGCCGAAGAACGCTGTCAGCTTGACCGGGATGTTGATGCCTTCATGCACGGCGCCGGTGCTCAATTGAATGCTTTCGGCACTCAGCTGCTGACCGCTCTTGGCATCAGTGAACTCAACACGTGCGTTGTTGACGGTCAGGCTGTCGATGTCCAGCTTGAGCGGACGCTGGGCGGCAACGTCCTTGGTCGGGGCAGGGGCCTCGGGAACGGGTGCATTGGCGTCGGTGGCCGCGGTGGTCGGCGCCGGGGTGGCGACCGGCAGCGGGCGCCCGATGTCTTCCCAGTTGCCGTGGCCGTTCTCATCGCGGCTCAGGGTCAGGTTCAGGCCTTCTACCCGTACATCGCTCATTTGCACTTCGCGGCGCAGCAGCGGCAGCACGCGTACCGAAAGCCCGAGCATCTGCAGGTCGGCGAACGGCACCTTGGGATTGTTCAGCGTGGCAATGCTGGCTTCATGCAGCTCCAGGCCGAGCCAGGGGAACAGGCTCCAGCCAATATCACCGTTGAGGGTGAGTTCCAGGTGCGCCTTGTCACGTGCCAGCTGGCGGATCTCGTCTTTGTAGTCGTTGGGATCGAATAGATGGGTCAGGGCAAAGCCCAGAGCCACAATGATCAGCAACAACCCGAGAAGCACCAGTCCCAGGATTTTGCCGAACGCTTTCATGGGCGAGTCCTTGTTGTCTGAATTCCAAATTTAGCCCGAGAGTATAGCGCGCAAGACTTGGCCGAAGGGTCAAGTGGCGGCGGGGCCGAAGGTGATGCGTTTTGTTGCTCAAAAAATGTTCTGTTCAGTCCGCAGTATCCAGCGGCAAATGCAGCTTGGCGGCCAGCGCCTGCGCTTCCAGGTGGCCTGCCGGTGCCAGCAGACGTAGCTGCGTGCCGGACTGTTCGGCGATTTTTCTGGCCTCGCTGACCAGTCGTTCAGCTACGCCACGACGTCGGGTTATTGTTCTTACGCAAATGTGGGAGAGGTAAGACACCGACTCCTGTCGTTGCAGACGCGCAGCCCCAAGAAGGCGGTCGTTGAAGCGGGCGCCAATCAGGGTCGAGTCGCGCAGGCAGGCATCGATCAGATCCTGGCTGTCCTGGTAAGGCTCAAAAAGCCAATGCGGGGCATCGTGATAGACCTTCTGCAGATCGACCCGGTCTTGTTGGGTCGGTTCGGTCAGGATTTCGACAACGACGGGCATGGCAATTCCTCGATGAGCCAGAGAAAGCAGTTAGTGCAACAGTGAAAACACCGGCTTGCGACCGCTGCGGACGGTGAATGGTACCCTTTCGTACTTCGTCGGTGCTGCCGCGTTCCACCGACGGACCGCTCTATCACGCAATCTACTGGCACGCAGCCGCATGTGCGCCAGTGAAATTCCCTTCCGTGCATCTTGTTTGCTTCATGCCGACGGCTTCTGGCCCTATACTATCTGCCTTTTTCGCCCAATGATTTTGCGGAGCTGGTGATGGCCGAACGTAAGGCGTCCGTCGAGCGCAACACTCTGGAAACCCAGATCAAAGCCTCGATCAACCTGGATGGCACCGGAAAGGCCCGATTCGATATCGGGGTTCCCTTCCTTGAGCACATGCTTGACCAGATCGCCCGGCACGGGCTGATCGACCTGGATATCGAGTGCAAGGGCGACCTGCATATCGACGATCACCACACGGTGGAAGACGTCGGTATCACCTTGGGTCAGGCATTCGCACAAGCGATCGGCGACAAGAAAGGCATACGTCGCTACGGTCATTCCTATGTGCCGCTGGACGAAGCGCTGTCGCGCGTGGTCATCGACTTCTCCGGTCGCCCGGGGCTGCAGATGCATGTGCCGTACACTCGAGCCTCGGTCGGTGGCTTCGATGTCGACCTGTTCCAGGAGTTCTTCCAGGGCTTCGTCAACCACGCCCTGGTCAGCCTGCACATCGACAATCTGCGTGGGCACAACACCCACCACCAGATCGAGACCGTGTTCAAGGCCTTCGGTCGTGCCCTGCGCATGGCTGTCGAACTCGATGAGCGCATGGCCGGGCAGATGCCTTCGACAAAAGGTTGCCTGTAATGCAGACGGTCGCGGTTATCGACTACGGCATGGGTAACCTGCACTCGGTGGCCAAGGCCCTCGAGCATGTCGGCGCAGGCCGGGTGCAGATCACCAGTGATGCCAACGTGATTCGTGAGGCCGACCGGGTCGTGTTCCCGGGCGTCGGCGCCATTCGCGATTGCATGGCCGAGATTCGCCGGCTGGGCTTCGACGCGCTGGTGCGCGAAGTCAGCCAGGATCGGCCATTCCTCGGCATTTGCGTGGGCATGCAAGCCTTGCTCGACCACAGCGAGGAGAACGACGGCGTCGATTGCATCGGCCTGTTCCCTGGCAATGTGCGCTTTTTCGGCAAGGACCTGCATGAAGATGGCGAGCACCTGAAGGTGCCGCACATGGGCTGGAACGAAGTGTCGCAGACAATCGATCACCCGCTGTGGCACAACATCCCGGACATGGCGCGCTTCTACTTCGTGCACAGCTACTACGTTGCCGCGGCCAAGGCCGTTCAGGTAGTTGGTCGTGGCCACTATGGCGCCGATTTCGCCGCCGCATTGGCCGAGGGCTCGCGCTTTGCCGTGCAGTTCCACCCGGAGAAGAGCCATACCCATGGCCTGCAGCTGCTGCAGAACTTCGCGGCATGGGATGGTCGCTGGTAAATGGCCAAGAAGACCAAGCCGCCTATTCTCACGCTCACGCCAGAGCAGGAGAATGAAGCCAACAGCAAGATCAAGCGGTTCATGGAAGATCGCTTCGAGCTGAACCTGGGCTCGTTCGAGGCGGCTGAAATCCTCGATCTGTTTACCCGCGAAATTGCTCCGCACTATTACAACAGGGCGATTTTCGATGTGCAGGCGCACCTCAAGGAGAGGTTCGACAGCATCGAAAGCGACCTGTGGGCGCTCGAGAAAAACTGATTTTCGAGTGAAGCTGAATATTCGTTCTTGAAGGTTTGCCAGATGCTGATTATCCCCGCTATCGATCTCAAAGACGGTGCCTGCGTTCGTCTGCGCCAGGGCCGCATGGAAGATTCCACAGTGTTCTCCGATGACCCGGTGAGCATGGCTGCCAAGTGGGTGGAGGGCGGTTGCCGCCGTCTGCATCTGGTCGATCTCAATGGCGCCTTCGAAGGCCAGCCGGTCAACGGTGAAGTGGTCACCGCGATTGCCAAGCGCTACCCGAACCTGCCGATCCAGATCGGTGGCGGCATCCGCTCGCTGGAAACCATCGAGCACTACGTCAAGGCCGGCGTCAGCTACGTGATCATCGGTACCAAGGCGGTCAAGGAGCCCGAGTTCGTAGCTGAGGCCTGCCGCGCCTTCCCGGGCAAGGTGATCGTTGGCCTGGACGCCAAGGACGGTTTCGTCGCCACCGACGGCTGGGCAGAAGTGAGCACCGTGCAGGTGATCGACCTGGCCAAGCGTTTTGAAGCCGACGGCGTATCGGCCATCGTTTACACCGACATCGCCAAAGACGGCATGATGCAGGGTTGCAACGTACCGTTCACCGCTGCACTGGCTGCGGCCACGCGGATTCCGGTGATCGCGTCCGGTGGTATCCACAACCTCGGCGACATCAAGTCGCTGCTCGATGCCAAGGCACCCGGGATCATCGGCGCGATCACCGGCCGGGCGATCTACGAAGGCACTCTCGATGTCGCCGAGGCGCAAGCCTTCTGCGATTCGTACAAAGGCTGAGGACTGACCCATGGCGCTGGCCAAACGCATCATCCCTTGCCTGGACGTCGACAACGGTCGGGTGGTCAAGGGCGTCAAGTTCGAGAACATCCGCGATGCGGGCGATCCGGTGGAAATCGCGCGGCGTTACGATGAGCAGGGTGCCGACGAAATCACCTTTCTCGACATCACCGCCAGTGTCGACGGCCGCGACACCACGCTGCACACTGTCGAGCGCATGGCCAGTCAGGTGTTCATCCCGCTTACCGTGGGCGGTGGCGTGCGTACCGTGCAGGACATCCGCAACCTGCTCAATGCCGGCGCCGACAAGGTGTCGATCAACACTGCAGCGGTGTTCAACCCGGAATTCGTCGGCGAAGCGGCGCAGCACTTCGGTTCGCAGTGCATCGTGGTCGCCATCGACGCCAAGAAGGTATCCGCTCCGGGCGAGGCGCCGCGCTGGGAGATCTTCACCCACGGCGGACGCAAACCTACCGGGCTGGATGCCGTGGCCTGGGCCAAAAAGATGGAAGATCTGGGTGCGGGCGAAATCCTGCTGACCAGCATGGACCAGGATGGCATGAAAAACGGTTTCGACCTGGGCGTGACCCGGGCGATCAGTGATGCCCTGGGCATTCCGGTGATTGCTTCTGGTGGCGTCGGCAACCTGCAGCATTTGGCCGATGGTGTGCTGGAAGGGCATGCCAGTGCGGTACTGGCGGCGAGTATTTTCCACTTTGGCGAGTACACGGTGCCGGAGGCCAAGGCTTATATGGCGCAGCGGGGGATTGTGGTGCGCTGACGGGCCTCATCGCTGGCAAGCCAGCTCCCACAGGAGAAAGTTTGCGCTGCTTACTCTGTGGGAGCTGGCTTGCCAGCGATAGCGATCTTGAATAATGCCAAATTGCCATCAAGGCTTCACTGGACAGTTGGCCCCACTTCCCGGCAATCTGGAAGCTGCCAAGGATTTCGGGGCTCAACCATGTTCAAGCGCTTGCTGATTCTGACCTGCACCTGCCTGCTCTTCACCAGCGCCGCCCGCGCCGCTGGCACGAATGACAACTCAATGGTGCTGCTCACCGAAAACTTCCCGCCTTACAACATGGCGATCAACGGCAAGAACTTCGCCCAGGAAGAAAACATCGAGGGCATCGCGGCGGATATCGTTCGCGAGATGTTCAAGCGTGCCGGCATTTCCTACAGCATGACCCTGCGTTTCCCTTGGGAGCGTATCTACAAGATCACCCTGGAACAGCCCGGGCACGGCGTTTTTGTCATGGCGCGCCTGGCCGAGCGCGAGAAACTCTTCAAGTGGGTTGGTCCGATCGGGCCGGATGACTGGATTCTCCTGGCCAAGCCCAACAGCCGCATCAAGCTGGACAGCATCGAGCAGGCCCGACGCTACAAGATCGGCGCCTATAAGGGCGATGCCATCGCCGTGCACTTGAACAAGCAAGGGCTCAAGCCTGTCGTTGCCTTGCGTGATCAGGACAACGCCAAAAAGCTCATGGATGGGCAAATCGACCTGTGGGCAACGGGTGATCCCGCCGGTCGCTACCTGGCGCGCCAGGAGGGGGTCACCGGGCTGAAAACCGTATTGCGGTTCAACAGTGCCGAACTCTACCTGGCCTTGAACAAGGACGTACCGGACGAGATTGTCAGCAAACTACAGCATGAGCTCGATCAGATGCGCGCCGAAGGCTTTGTCGAAGAAGCGATGGGTCGTTACCTGTAGACACCATTTTTGCCGTGCCCGGCCATCGCGCGATTGCCCCGCTCGGCAATCATCTGGCGAATCTCGATCCACTCGATGCCCTGGGCCTTGAGGCGCGGCAGTTCACGTTCCAGCACATCCAGTGTCTGAGGATAGGGGTGGCCGATCACCACGGCCGAGCCTTGTTTGCGTGCCAGTGAAATAGCGCTCTGCAGCTGAGCGCCAATCGCTTCTGTGGTGCGTACATCGTCGAGAAACACATCCCGCGAAACACTGGCCAGTTGAGCTTCCTGGGCCTTGGCGGCGGCAACCGTGCCGGCGCTGGTACGGCTGTCGACGAAGAACAGATGGCGACGCTGCAGTTCCGCCATCAACCAGGCCATGGCCACAGGCTCGGCGGTCATGCGGCTGCCCATGTGATTGTTGATGCCGGCGGCGTAAGGCACTTTGGCCAGTGCGGCGTTCAGTCGGCTTTCCAGTTCCGTCAATGGCAGTTCCGGGTGCCAGGCGTAGGGTCCGGTTGCCGGGTCCATGGGCATGTGCAGGATCACCGTCTTGCCGGCGCGGTGGGCTTCGCGGGCGAATTCGCTGGCATGCGGGGTGTCGGGCATTACTGCAAGTGTGACCGGGCCGGGCAGGGCAAGGGCGCGGCGATCGCGCGGCAGGTTCTGCCCGAGGTCGTCGATGATCAGGCTCAGATAGGCCTTGTGGAGAACGGCTGGTGCCGCCGCAGGCCCGGCCGGTGCTGCCAGGGCGGCACCGGCCAGGCAGCAAAGCAGCGCAAGCAGCGTGTTGCGAAGCCTCACGCCCTTAGTTGCCGCGAGTGATACTCAGGCCCTTGAGCAGGCTCAGGGCCTGGCTCAGCTGGAAGTCGTCGTCCTGAGGGTGATCCTTCTTGCTGCCGGTAATGGTCAGGCCGGCCTTGCGAGACGGTCTGTCGGCACCACCATTGCCATTGCCCAGATGGCCTTGCAGATCGGCTTCCTTGAAGTTTTCACCGTCCTGTTCGGCGGTGAGCTTGCCTCGGCGTACTTCGATGTCAGGCACGATGCCCTGGGCCTGGATCGAGCGCCCGTTCGGGGTGTAGTACAGCGCCGTGGTGATCTTCAGGGCACGATCATTGTTCAGTGGCAGGACGGTTTGCACCGAGCCTTTGCCGAAGCTATCGGTACCCATCAGCACGCCGCGTTTCTGGTCCTGCAGGGCGCCGGCGACGATTTCCGATGCCGAAGCACTGCCGCCGTTGATCAGCACCACCAATGGCACGCCTTCACTGGCGTCGGCCGGGTCAGCGGAGAAGCGCAGTTCGGAGTTGGCGATACGGCCTTTGGTGTAGACGATCAGGCCCTTGGTCAGAAAGTGGTCGGCCACTTCCACGGCAGACTGCAGTACGCCGCCGGGGTTGTTGCGCAGATCGAGAATGATGCCGCGCAATTTATTGCCGTTTTCCTTGCGCAGCTTGGCCAGGGCCTTGCCGACTTCTTCGCCGGTCTTGACCTGGAACTGGGTGATGCGAATGTAGCCGTAGTCATGCTCGAGCAGTTGGCTCTTGACGCTCTTGACCTGGATGATCGCGCGGGCCAGGGTCACGTCGAAGGGGTTGCCGCCGTTGCGCACCAGGGTCAGGGTGATCTTCTCGCCAACCTTGCCACGCATCTTGTCGACGGCTTCGGTCATGGTCTGTCCGCGAGTCGGCTGGCCGTTGATCTTGACGATCAGGTCGCCGGCCTCGATGCCGGCCTTGGACGCCGGTGTGTCATCGATTGGCGAGACGACCTTGATGAAACCGTCCTCGGCACCCACCTCGATGCCCAGGCCGCCGAATTCGCCGCTGGTGCTTTCCTGCAGTTCCTGGAAGTCTTCCGGGCCCAGGTAGGCAGAATGCGGATCGAGATTGCTGAGCATGCCCTTGATGGCGTTTTCCAGCAGGGTCTTGTCATCGACAGGTTCGACATACGCCGCCTTGATCCGGTCCATGACCTCGGCGAAGGTGCGCAGCTCGTCGAGCGGCAGCGGTGCCTTGGCAGCGGCAGCCGCGGTTGTGGTTGCCGAGCGGGCAGGCTCTGCAGCCCAGGCCAGAGGGGCACCGATGACTACCGCGAGCGCCAGGGCCAGCGTAGTAAGGCGGGAGAAATGCAGCATGTCGAACGAACTCCTAATCCTGTTTTTGCGCCTTGCGGGGCATCGGCGCGACCGTCGGTGACAGTTCGAACGCCGTGAAATATTGGTCGCGCCCTATCCCTGGGAGCGGCACCATTGCGCAGGGTCGCTCGGACGGCCCTGCTGACGAATTGCGAAGTACAACGCTGGCGTATCCTGCCCACCACTGCTGCCGACGGTCGAGATGGCCTCACCGGCCTTGACGATGTCGCCGGCCTCCTTGAGCAGGGTCTGGTTGTGCCCGTACAGGCTCAGATAACCATTTCCATGATCGAGAATGACCAGAAGCCCGGCGCCGCGCAACCAGTCGGCGAAAACCACTCGGCCACCATGTACAGCATGCACCTGGCTGCCGGCGGATGCACTGATCATCACCCCATCCCACTTGGTCCGGGCGTCGTCGCCACGGGTTTCACCGAAGTGTGCCAGCAGTCGACCATCGACGGGCCAGGGAAGCTTGCCGCGGGCTGAAACGAAGGGGCCGCCATAAGAGGCGCCACTGCTTGAGACCAGTTCCCCGGCCACAGGTTTCACTTTGCGTGGTGTATCGCTGGCATTGGCCTGGGCCTGAGCCTGAGCCTCTGCTTCGCGTTGGCGTTGCTTTTCGGCTTCCTGCTGGGCAAGCAGTGCCTTCTGGCGTGCCTCTTCGGCTTCCCGGGCCTGGCGGGCGAGGGCTTCCTCGATGGTCTTGAGCACTTTGGTCAGGTCGGCCTGATCTTGCTGGCGGGCCTGCAGTTTCTGATCGCGCTCTTTCACGTCGTTGTTCAGCTTGGCCAATACCTGCTGGCGTTGGTCGCGAACCACTTCGAGTTCATGGCGCTGGCTGTCGAGGCTGCCTTGCTGGGTCAGTAGCTGGGCCTGCTGCAGGGCGATTTCTTTTTCGACGTTGGCCAGTTGGCGCAGGGTTTCGTTGAAGCTGCGCAATTGCTCCAGGCGCGCCTGGCTCATGTAGTCATAGTAAGTCAGGGTGCGGGCGAACTGTTCCGGGTTCTGCTGATTGAGCAGCAGTTTCAGGTATTCCTGGCGCCCACTTTGATAAGCGGCTCGCGCCTGGATGGCGATCAGTCGCTGTTGTTCAATGCGCGCGCTCTGGAGTTTTTTTTTCTCAGTGTCCAGGCGCTCCAGTTCGCCCTCGGTCTTTTTTAGTTCTTTTTGCAGGGCCTCCACCTGCTTCTCCAGCTTGCCTATTTCAGTTTCGGTGCCGCGCAGGTCTTTCTGCACGCCGGATTTCTCCTGCTGCAGTTGGCCGAGGAGCTTTTTCAGCTCGGCAATATCCTGACGCGTGGCGTCCAACTGTTGTTGGGTTTGGGCGCGCTCATCGGCAAACGCCGGATTGAGCAGGCAAGTCAGGGCTAAAACGATCAGGGCGCGAAGCATGGGGCGGGCGACACCAGAGTAAGAGACGGGGAGGCGTATCATTACCCTAGTATGCCCGCCGCGCGATGCAAAAAAAACGCCTCAAAGCTATCTGCTTTGAGGCGTTTGTCTGGAAAAAGGGCCGAATGGCCCTTTTTAAGGGGTTTTCAACCTTCGGTCAGGATCGAGGTGCCGGTCATCTCGGCCGGCTTCTCCAGGCCCATCAGGTGCAGCATGGTCGGCGCGACGTCGGCCAGCACACCGCCTTCACGCACTTTCAGGGCACGCTTGCCGACGTAGATGAAGGGAACCGGCTCGGTGGTGTGGGCGGTGTGCGCTTGGCCGGTGCACTCGTCTTCCATCTGTTCGACGTTGCCGTGGTCAGCGGTGATCAGGGCTTCGCCGCCAACTTTCTCAAGTGCGGTGACGATGCGGCCAACACAGGTGTCGAGGCATTCCACGGCCTTGACCGCGGCTTCGAAGACGCCGCTGTGGCCGACCATGTCGCCGTTGGCGTAGTTGACCACGATCACGTCGTAACGCTGGTGCTCGATGGCGTCGACTATCTTGTCGGTGACTTCAGGCGCACTCATCTCTGGCTGCAAGTCGTAGGTGGCGACTTGCGGTGACGGGATCAGGATGCGTTCTTCACCGGCAAAGGGTTCTTCACGTCCGCCGGAGAAGAAGAAGGTGACGTGGGCATACTTCTCGGTTTCGGCGATGCGCAGCTGGGTCTTGCCGTTTTTCGCCAGGTATTCGCCCAATACGTTGTCCAGGCTGCCCGGTGCGAAGGCGGCTGGGGCCGGGATCTTGGCCGAGTACTGGGTCAGGCCGATGAAACCGGCCAGCTTCGGCTGGCGTGCACGCTCGAACTCGCTGAAGTTGTCTTCGACGAAAACGCGGGTCAGCTCGCGTGCACGGTCGGCGCGGAAGTTCATGAAGATCACGGCATCGCCATCTTCGACCTTGACCGCTTCACCGATACGGGTGGCCTTGACGAACTCGTCGCTCTCGCCACGGGCATAGGCCGCTTCCAGGCCTTCGACGGCATTGGCGGCGCTGAACTCGGCGGCGCTGTCGACGATCAGGTTGTAGGCGGTGGAAACGCGGTCCCAGCGGTTGTCACGGTCCATCGCGAAATAGCGGCCGATGATGCTCGCGATGCGGCCCTTGCCCAGTTTGGCGAAGGTGGCATCAAGCAGCTCCAGCGGGGCCTGGGCGCTTTTCGGTGGTGTGTCGCGGCCGTCGAGGAAGGCATGCAGGTAGATCTTCTCGGCGCCACGCTGGACGGCGAGTTCGGCCATGGCCACCAGGTGATCCTGGTGGCTGTGCACGCCACCGTCGGACAGCAGGCCGAGGATATGCACCGCCTTGCCGCCAGCCACTGCTTTGTCCACGGCGCCGCACAGGGTCGGGTTCTCGAAGAACTCGCCGTCGCGGATGGCCTTGGTCACGCGGGTGAAGTCCTGGTAAACCACGCGCCCGGCGCCCAGGTTCATATGGCCGACTTCGGAGTTGCCCATCTGGCCGTCGGGCAGGCCCACGTCCATGCCGGAGCCTGAAATCAAGCCATTGGGCTGTTCGGCACGCAGGCGATCGTAGACCGGCGTGTTGGCCGAATAGATGGCGTTGTACTCAGGGCTGTCGCTATGGCCGAAACCATCCAGGATGATCAGGACCAAGGGTTTTGGCGTGGCAGTCATAGATCCCACTCGAGGTTGTTCAGATGGAAAAGGGAAAAGAGCGCATTTTAGGTCATCTTGACCGTCAATGACGAATACCCTTTATCAATTTCCCTCGAAACGGCCTCTCAGGCACCCACAACGTCCTTGAGCCGGTACCAGAGCATGCCCAGCGCCAGCAGCGGCGAGCGCAACCGTTGCCCACCCGGGAAGGTCATGTGGGGCACGCGGGCGAACAGGTCGAAGCCGTGGCTGTGCTCGCGGTTGATCGCTTCGGCCAGCAGCCGGGCCGCCAGGTGGGTGGTATTGAGCCCGTGTCCGGCATAGGCCTGGGCATAGTAGACATTCGGATGCTCGTGCAACCGCCCGATCTGCGGTAACCGGTTGGCGCCGATGCCGATCATTCCGCTCCACTGAAAATCAATGCGCTTGTCGGCGAGCTGTGGGAATACCTTGAGCATCTTCGGACGCATGTAGCGGGCGACGTCGCTGGGGTCGCGGCCCGAGTAGCGACATGCGCCGCCGAACAACAGGCGCCGGTCTGCCGACAAGCGATAGTAATCGAGCCCCACACGCTGGTCGCACAACGCCCGGTTGGCCGGAATCAGTGACTCGGCCAGGTCCGCATCCAGGGGCTCGGTGGCGATGACATAGCTGCCCGCGGGCAAGACCTTGCCACTGAGCGCAGGTTCCAGGTTGCCCAGGTGGGCATTGCCGGCGAGCACGAGGGTCTTGGCCAGCACCTGCCCCTTGGCGGTGTGCACGCGGACCCGGCTGCCGTATTCGATGCGGGTGACCATGCTGTTTTCACAGATGCGGACCCCCAGTTCCTGGGCGACCGCTGCTTCGCCCAACGCCAGGTTGAGTGGGTGCAAATGCCCAGAACCGTTGTCGATCAAGCCGCCGACATAGCGATCGGAGCCCACCACCCGGGCCATGTCGTGCGGTTCGACCAGGCTGACCTCATGGGCATAACCCTGCTGCTCGAGCGCGTCGCGCTCGCGTATCAGACCGGCGTAATGCGCCGGCGTATTGGCCAGTTCGCAATGCCCCCAGCGCAGGTCGCAGTCGATGGCATGTCGCTGCACGCGCCGGCGAACGATCTCGACGGCTTCAAGGCCGAGACGCTCGAGGGTCTGGCAGCCGTCGCTGCCGATGTACTTCTTGAATTTCCCAAGGTCGTGTCCGAGCCCGCGGATCAGTTGCCCGCCGTTGCGCCCGCTGGCCGCCCAGGCGATCTGGCGCGCTTCGAGCAGGATGACCGAGTAACCGCGCTCGGCCAGCTCGATGGCCGTGTTCACACCGGTAAAGCCCGCGCCGACCACGCAAACGTCAGCCTGGGCCTGGCCTTCGAGCGGTGGGCAGTCGAGGCTGCGGTTGCGTGTTGCGAAATAATAGGTAGCAGGTGGAGTAGGGCTGGAAAACATAGGAGGGTACCTGTCGACGTCGGGCTGGCGCACCAGCCCGACAGGGCGGATTATTTGCCGGACTTCAGCTTGTTCCAGGAGCGGGTCTCCCAGCGCATGACATCCGGTGATACCTCCGTGGAGACGTAGAGCTTCTTCTGCACCGATGCCGGTGGATAGACCGACGGATCATTGCGGATCTGTTCGGTCATCAACGCTGTCGCCTGGGTATTGGCATTGGCGTAGCCGACATAGTCGCTGACATCGGCAATGGCCTGGGGCTTGAGCAGGTAATTGATGAACGCATGGGCCTGGTCGACATTCCTGGCATCGGCCGGGATGGTCAGCATGTCGAACCACAAGTTGCCGCCTTCTTTGGGTACGACGTAGGCGATCTTGACCCCGTTATTGGCTTCCTCGGCCCGTTTCATGGCCTGGAAGACATCGCCGGAGTAACCGAAGGCGATGCAGATATCGCCATTGGCCAGGTCGGTCACGTACTTGGAGGAGTGGAAGTAGGTGATGTAGGGCCGCAGTTGCGTGAGCTTTTTCTCGGCCTTCTTGTAGTCATCGATTTTTTGCGTGTTGGGGTCTAGTCCCATGTAGTTGAGCATGGACGGGAAAAGCTCATCGGCAGAGTCCATGAACGAGACGCCGCAGGCCTGGAGCTTTTTCAGGTTTTCCGGTTCGAACAGCACGCTCCAGGAGTCGATCTGCTCGGTACCCAGGACTTCCTTGATCTTCGCAACGTTGTAGCCGATGCCATTGGTGCCCCAGAGATAGGGCACTGCATACTGGTTCCCCGGGTCGTTGGCCTGCAGTCGCTTGAGCAGTTCCGGATCGAGGTTGCTGTAGTTGGGCAGCTTGCTCATGTCCAGCTTCTGGAAGGCACCGGTCTTGATCTGCCGGCCCAGGAAGTGGTTGCTCGGCACCACCACGTCATAACCGGAACGCCCCGCCAGCAACTTACCTTCCAGGGTCTCGTTGGAGTCGAACACGTCGTAGATCGGTTTGATGCCCGTGGCCTTCTGGAAGTCCGCCAGGGTGTTGGTGGCGATGTAATCGGTCCAGTTGTAGATGTTCACGACATCCTCTGCCCACGCCAGGCCGGGCAGGGCCAGGGCGCAGAGCAGGGCGGTGATGCGTGATTTTTTTATTATTTGCATGATCTTGTCCTGGGGCGATGGAAGAGAGTCACGAAAAACCGGTGTTTACACGCTCAGCAACAGGAACTCCCGTTCCCAGGAGCTGATCACTTGCTTGAAGTTCTCGTGCTCGACCCGCTTGACCGCGACATAGCCCTTGGTGAAGCGCTCGCCCAGGTATTCCTTGAGCATGACCGACAACTCCATGCGCTCCAGCGCTGCTTCCAGAGTCAGCGGCAGGGCCAGGTTGCGCCGCTCGTAGCCACGCCCCTGCACCGGCTGACTCGGCTCGACGCCTTCCAGCATGCCGACCAGGCCACACAGCAGGCTCGCCGCCAGCGCCAGGTAAGGGTTGGCATCGGCGCCGGGCAGGCGATTCTCGACCCGGCGGTTTTGCGGATCGGAATCCGGTACTCGCAGGCCCACGGTGCGGTTTTCTTCGCCCCACTCCACGTTCACCGGCGCAGAGGTGTCGGGCAGGAAGCGGCGGAACGAGTTCACGTTGGGGGCGAACAGCGGCAGCGTTTCGGGAATGTATTTCTGCAAGCCACCGATGTGGTGCAGGAACAGCTCGCTCATGCTGCCGTCGGCGTTGGAGAACACATTCTTGCCGGTGTTCAGGTCCACCACGCTCTGGTGCAGGTGCATGGCGCTGCCTGGCTCGCCGGTCATCGGCTTGGCCATGAAGGTGGCGCTGACGTTGTGCTTGAGGGCTGCCTCGCGCAGGGTCCGCTTGAACACGAAGATTTGGTCGGCCAGGTGCAGCGGGTCGCCGTGACGGAAGTTGATTTCCATCTGCGCGGTGCCTTCCTCATGGATCAGCGTATCGAGATCCAGCCCCTGGGCCTCGCTCCAGTTGTACATGTCCTCGAACAGCGGATCGAACTCGTTGGTGGCCTCGATCGAGTACGACTGGCGCCCGGTTTCCTGGCGCCCGGAGCGGCCGACCGGTGGCTTGAGCGGGTAGTCGGGGTCATCGCTGCGCTGGGTCAGGTAGAACTCCATTTCTGGCGCGATGATTGGCTTCCAGCCTTGCTCGGTATAGAGCCTGAGTACTTTCTTGAGGATATTGCGCGGAGACAGCTCGATCGGGTTGGTGCGCTTGTCGTAGGTGTCGTGGATTACCAGGGCTGTTGGCTCCAGGGCCCACGGCACCAGAAACACGGCGTCTTCATCGGGGCGACAGTGCATGTCGATGTCGGCCGGGTCGAGCAGCTCGTAATAGACCTCGTCTTCGACATAGTCGCCGGTGACGGTCTGCAGCAGAACGCTTTCGGGCAGGCGCATGCCTTGCTCATTCAGGAACTTGTTGGTGGGCGAGATCTTGCCCCGGGCAATGCCGCTCAAGTCCGAAATAAGACACTCGACCTCAGTGATCTTGTTGTCCTTCAACCAGTGGCTCAATCGATCCAGATTGCCTTTCATAACGCCTCATGAAGGTAAGTTTGCCAAAGCGTTCAAATGCCGCCCGGCTTCATTCGTCGTAGAAAGTGTGCAACCGGGACGCGGCCGGCCTCTATCCGCTTTGCGAACGATTCCGTGCCTCTTTTTGGTGCGTGGTGGCCGTTCAGGAACGGCGCAGGAGTGTGCTGCTGGGCAGCTCGTTGAACAGGCTGCGATAAGCCTCGGAGAAACGCCCCAGGTGCCAGAAGGACCAGCGCATGGCGATCTCGGCCACAGTGGTTTCACCGGGGCGGGCGCGCAGCAGATCGCGGTGGGCCGCGTTCAACCGGCGCAGCCGCAGCCAGTGGTTGGGCGCCACCCCGATGAATGCCGTGAAGCTTTTTTGCAGCTGACGTACGGAAACGCCGGCTGCCTTGGCCAACTCCAGGGCAGTGAAATTTTCATCGGGGAAGGCCGTCACCAGCTCCAGCACCTTGCGCACGATTTTCCGGTCCTGGGCCAGGCGCCGCAGGCCTGAGCCATCCAGCGTCGGTGTCGAGCACTCGAGCACATACAGGCAGTCATCCACCAGTTGCCTGGCCAGGCTTTCCTCGGCGAGCTGATCACCGGCCGCGAGCAAGCTGGCCAGGGTGCTGCTGAGCCATCTGCCGAATACCCGGCTTTGCTGGGAACCCAATGGCGTGAGGAATAGCCCGTCCAGAGCGCTCAGGTCCAGACAACCGAGCCCGCTGAGGTATTTTTGATCCAGCACCACGGCGACTTCCTTGTAGTTCTCCGGGGTGATCCAGGTGTTCTGGCTTTCGCCATTGAGCAGATAGAGCGAGCCGTCGTTGGTGTCGAAGCTGAATACCAGGGAGCTGGCCGGGGCATGGAAATACTGCTCGACCCGGGTATTCATCTGCTCTTCGTACACCGCCACGCCGCCCACTTCCATGTGCACGATCTGGCCGCGAAAGGCGCCAGGCGACATCTGCTGGTAATGCTGCTCCCAGCCGTCGATGACGGTCTGTTGCTCGTTCACATCGTGGGCGTTGTGGGCTTGAATCTGCATGACGACTCGCTTGTCCCATCTTTTTATTCTGTTGAAGGCTCGGTTCAGGCCTGTTGGGTACGTTCCGGCGGCAGGGCGCGGGCTGTGTTTCTGGCCACCAGGTAATAGTGAATACCGGGTACCAGCAGGCCGACGATCCAGGAAACATCGACACCACCCAGTTGCGCAACCATGGGCCCAGTGTAGAAGTGGGTGTCGACGAAAGGCAGCTGGATCAATACGCCGATGACGTAGACGCTGATCCCCTGCACGTTCCAGCGACCGTAGCGGCCATCGGGGTCCGACAGCGCCTGCACGTCATAGCGTCCCTTGTTGACGAAGTAATAGTCAACCAGGTTGATCGCGCTCCAGGGGGTGAAAAAGGTCAGCAGGAACAGAATGAAGAACTTGAAGGCCGTCAGGAACGAGTTCTGGCCGAGCAGGGCAATAGTGGTGGAGACAGCGACGATCACCAACACGAACAGCATGCGCTGCATGGCCGAGAACTGCAGACGACGGCCAAAGCCACTGATGATGGTGGCCATGCACATGAAGCTGCCGTAGGCGTTGAGGGTGGAGACTGTCACCTTGCCCAGCACCACACTCAGATATAGCAGGGCCGCCATTACGCCGGTACTGCCAAGGCCGACGATGGTCGCCACTTCATGACCACGAAAGTTCGCACCCGCCAATGCCGCCGCGAACACCCCCAGCACCATCGAAGCCTGGGCACCCAGCACCGTGCCGAGACCGACGGCGGCGAAGGTTTTCCAGGAAGAGGTCTTGCTCGGCAGGTAGCGGGAATAGTCGGCCACATAAGGGCCGAAGGCGATCTGCCAGGAAGCCGAAAGGGACACGGCCAGCAAAAAGGTACTCCAGCTGAAGTGGCGGTTTTCCAGCAGCAGGCCGATGTCGTTGAGCGTCATCAAGCGGGTGAACAGGTAGGCAAAGGCAAGGATGCCGAGCACACTGGTGACCTTGCCGACCAGGTGGATGACCCGGTAGCCGAACATGGTCAGAACTGCGATGCAGGTAGCGAAAATCAGGATGCCGGTGCTGTCACTGACGCTGATCAGTTGGGCGATGGCCTGCCCCGACAATACCGCGCCGGTGGCGCTGAAGCCGAAGTACATCAGGCACACCAGCACGATCGGAATGGCTGCACCGTAGACTCCGAATTGCACGCGGCTGGAAATCATCTGCGGCAGCCCGAGCTTCGGCCCTTGTGCAGCGTGCAGTGCCACCACCGCACCGCCGAACAATTGGCCGAGCAGCAGGCCGATCAGCGACCAGAACACATCGCCGTCCAGCACTACGGCCAGTGCGCCGGTGACAATCGCGGTGATCTGCAGGTTGGCGCCGAGCCACAGGGTGAACTGGCTGTACAGGCTGCCATGGCGCTCGGCCTCGGGAATGAAATCGATCGAGCGGGTCTCGATCAGGGGTGTTCGTGGGTTCTCGTTGACCGTCGTCATTACCGTGTTCTCTAGGTTTTTGTTTTTGTCATGTGTCGTTTAGAACGTCTTGCTGGCGCTGGCAACCACGGTCGCCGTGCACAGATCGCCATAACCGTACCAACTTGCGCACTCGCTTTGCGACAGGTCGGTATCGATATAGCTCAGGCCCCAGGTGACGCCGACGAAATCGCGGGTCAATTTGGCTTCCCACTCGCGGTAGGACGAACGGCTGCCGCCGTCGCCGGACACAAACGCCTGATCCTGGAAGTCGTTGCGACCGTAGCGCAACTCCAGGCCAACCTCGGCCGGTAGCGTGGTCTTGTAGCCCACATAGGTGTAGAGGGTGTCCTGGTTTTTGCCGAAGACGTTTTCCATGTCGTTGGAGTATTTGGCAGCGAGCTCAACGCCATAGGCTTCGAGGGTGGCGTAGACCTCGCTCTGGTTGAACTGGCTTTCCTTCGGGTAGGTGAATTTCAAATAGCCCAGGTCGAGGCTGATCTGGTCGCTCATCTGCCAGAAGTAGCCGGCGTAGTAGTCGACTTCCTGGCGGGTCTTGAAGCTGAATTCATTGCCTTCTTCGTCGATGGATTTGCCGAAATCGACATTCGAGGTCCAGGCGCCGGCATAGAGGCCGCTGCTATGGGCCAGGGTGAGACCGAACTGGGCGGCGGGGTCGCCGAGGGTCTGGCTGATGCCACGGCTGCGATAGTCACTGACGGCGGCCAGGTCGATTATCAGGGTGAAATCATCGCTCAGTACCAGCGCTTGAGCAGCCAGGGGTGCCAGCGCCAGGCTGGCAAGAACGATTGCTTTCAGAGCGGGCATGCAGGTTTTCCTTTTTATTATTTTTTGGTAGGCCACGGCTTCGCCACCCGTGCCGCAAATTGGAGAGCAAAGCCGTTCAGTAACAGTGGAGGCGGCTGTCAGGACGCGGGCGCGTATACCTGCTTGCCGGCGAAGAACGTGCGCAATACCCGGGTCTCGAATAACTCTTCGTCGCTGACCTTGAACACATCGCGGTCGAGAACGATCAGGTCGGCCTGTTTGCCGGGTGCCAGGGAGCCGATCTGCCGGTCCAGGCGCAACGCCTTGGCCGCATTGAGGGTATAGGCGTAGAACATGCTTTCGCGGTCCATGCTTTCGGCGCTGTTGAGCACGCCGAGCGGGCCTTTGCGGGTACTGGCCTGGGCGATGGCGTTCCACGGGTTGGGGCTCGATACCGGCCAGTCGCTGGCGCCGGCGATGGTCGCTCCGGCCTTGAGCAGCGAGTGCGCCGGGTACTGTCGCTGGTAGGCAGAGGTGCTGATGTAGGGTTTGACCAGCTCCTCGGTATAGCTCTCGGCAGTGGCCCAAAGCAGCTGCATGGAGGCAATCACGCCGAGCTGCTTGAAGCGCGCAAAGTCCGAGGGCTCGACCAGTTGCAGGTGGGTGAGGCTGTGGGCCACCGGGGTTGGATTGAGTTTGCGGGCGTACGCGATGCCATTCAGTGATTCGTGGACCGCGCGGTCGCCATCGGCATGCACGTGCACTATCCAGTCATGCTGCTCGGCCGCCACCACCAGCTTGCCGAAGCTCGCCGGGTCGATCAGCAGTTCTCCGCGCTTGTGGCTGTTCTTGTAGGGTTCGATGACCGCTGCGGTCTGACCCGGAAACTCCATGACACCGTCGGCGAACACCTTGATGCCGGGGAAGGTCAGGTTCGGTACACCCTGGAATTGCTGCATGACCTTGCCCAGCACTTCCAGGTCGGCCGGCTTGCTTTTCGGGTAGGCGATCAACAGGGCGGCGACGTGAGCGCTGAGTTCGCCGTTGTGCGCAAGTGTGCGGTAGAGCGGCAGCACGCCGAGGTCCTTGTCGGTGGGGCGCAACTCGAACAGCGAATCGCCGTTGCCGGCGTTGGCGGCGGCGTCCATCCAGGCGGTAACGCCATACTGATTGTTGATCTGCACAGCCTTGCGGGCAGCGTCGAGCATCATCGCTTCAGTGGGTTCGGGAAGCTGGGTGCGCACACGGTCCCAGCCATTTTCGGCCAGATAGCCGGTGGGCGTGAAATCGGCCTCGTGGCCGATATAGTTGCGCTCTTTCTCCGGCAAGCTTTTGACCAGGGCAGCGTCGATCTTGAGGCGCTTGAGCATGGTGTTGTTGGCCCAGCCGGTATGGCCGTCTATACCGCTCAGTACCACAGGTAGTACGGCCCAGTGGCCCTGGTTGAAGATCTTGCCGAGTTCGCGGCTTTGTTCCCAATAGGCCGAACTGACCCCGGCAATGCTGATCACATCGCCCCTGCGCGCACGGCCGGCCTGATCCTCGGCCAGAATCCACTGTTCGAGTTCGGCTAGCGGCTTTACTTCATCGAGCAGGTTGGAGCCCATGCTGTCGAAGGCTGCAACCACCGGATGGCTGTGACTGTCGATCATGCCCGGCATCAATACCTTGCCGCCCAGGTCGATCTGTTGAGTGGTGGCATCGGCAAGAGCCTTGATCTCTGCATCGCTGCCGACCTTGAGGATCTTGCCGTTTTCCACCGCCACCGCCTGGGCGAGCGGCTGCCCGGGCTCTGCGGTGAATACTTTGCCGTTGAACAGCACAAGGTCGGCGGCGGCCATGGCTTGCATCGAAGCGAACGCCATGGCGGCGGTCAGCAGTCCTGGAATGAATCGTGGCATATGCCTCACCTCTGTTTTTGTAGTTTTGGAAGCGGTCCGAAAAACTGTGCACAGCTCCGTGGCGTGCAGGCACACCCTATAGAGTGCAGGGGTTTTATGGACCTCCACAGATGAGGAGGGGTAAGGCGATGGGTTGGAATGTCGACGGGGCTATTTCAATGGCGGCGTGTTGCATCCGCTGGGGTACTCGAAGTACGCAGGACGGAACCGAGCTCCACCTTGCTCTTGACGCCGAGTTGCAGGTAGCAGTTGCGCAGATAAGTGCGCACGGTCGCGGGGCTCAAGGCCAGGATCTTGGCAATTTCCTTGTAGGAATGGCCGTCGGCGAACAGCATGGCGGCGGTCATTTCCCGTGGTGCAAGCGCTGAATGCAGCGAGGTTGTCTTGAGCGAAAGGATGACGTGCTCCCCATTGGGGGTCAGTGTCAAGGCCGTGCGGCCCAGGCGTATTGCGCAGGGCGCTTTGAGCAGGTGTGCAGCCAGGTGTTCCGGAAGCATCGAGCCATTCCAGCCGGGCAAATGGCGCTGAATTGTTGCGCACAGCCGGGCACCGACATACAGCAGACTGCCATCGAGGCGTGCCACGCCGATGTCTTTCGCGCTGTCGCCGGTGTCGGAGCGGATCATGTCCTGCACCTGGAAGCGCCATAGTTGCAGCAAGTGATCGCAGAAGGCTGAAAACAGACTGGCCTCGTCATCATCGAATGCCCGGTCGTTCACGCCACGGTAAAGGCAGACGAAAAACATCAGGCCGCTTTCGGGCAGCTCGAACGTAATGCACATCAGGTAGAAAAGGTCGTGGCGGCGGGCGAACGCGTTGACTTCGTCGCAGGGATCGTCAAAACCATGGTCGCGCACGATCTCGCCGGGTTGAGCCAGGGTGCGGTGGCAGAAGCTGTCACTGCCGGCAATGGCATTCCATTGGGTGGCGAACGAGTCAGCCAGGTCGATTCGTCCATGCATCCAGTTCTGCGGCGGTGTACTGTCGTGCAAAGGAGACATCTCGCCCCACCATGCCGAAGCAAAGGGTACGAGCTCACGAAATGATTGCAGGCCCTGGGTCATGAACTGCGACGCGCCACGCTCTCGGGCAAGGCGGCCCAGTTGCAGCACGCAGCGATTGAACTCATCCAGCACACCCATCGGCTTATTGGTGCCGTACTGCATCAGCAACATCTCCATGTAGTTCCGCTGCCATGTACAGCCGTGGGACCGCTTCGATCATGACGACTGCCGGGCGGGCTTTGGCCGACCTTGGGGGCTGTGTATACTGACCGACATTTTAACGCCCTGGAACCTGCTGATGGTTGCTCACCTGATTGAATTTGCCACTCACCACTATCTGCTCGTCGGCATCTTTGCCGTGCTGCTGGTTCTGTTGATCCTGTCGGAATTGAGCCGCGGCGGCCGTAGCCTGAGCACTCGGGAACTGACGACGCTGGTCAACAGCGACCAAGCCCTGGTCATCGACATCCGTGCCAGCAAGGAATACGCAGCCGGTCATATCGTCGGTGCGTTGAACATTCCTCAAGACAAGCTGGCCGCCCGCATCGGCGAGCTGGAAAAGCACAAGGCAAAGACCCTGATCGTGGTCGACAACATGGGCCAGCACGCCGGCACCAGCTGTCGCGAACTGCTCAAGGCCGGCTTCAATGCGGCCAAACTGTCTGGTGGCGTGTCCAGCTGGCGTGCCGATAACCTGCCATTGGTGAAGTAACATGGCCAACGTCGTCGTGTATTCCAGCGATTGGTGCCCCTATTGCATCCGCGCCAAAGGCTTGCTTGAGAGCAAGGGTATTGCCTTCGAAGAGATCAAGGTCGACGGCAAACCTCAGGTTCGTGCCGAAATGGCCAACAAGGCGGGCCGTACCTCGGTACCGCAAATCTGGATCGGCTCGGTGCATGTCGGTGGTTGCGACGACCTGTATGCCCTTGAACGTGCCGGTAAACTGGATAAATTGCTCCAGGCTTGAACCCTTATTCCTACAAGACCCTAAAAGTAAGAAGGATCTGTCATGACCGACGAACAGAACAACGGCGCCGCAGCAAACGACGAAGCGAACGCCCCGCAATTCTCTCTGCAGCGCATCTACGTGCGTGACCTGTCGTTCGAAGCGCCGAAGAGCCCGGCGATCTTCCGTCAGCAGTGGGAGCCGAGCGTTGCGCTGGACCTGAACACCCGCCAGAAAGCCCTGGAAGGTGACTTCCACGAAGTCGTGCTGACCCTTTCGGTCACCGTCAAGAATGGTGAGGAAGTGGCGTTCATCGCTGAAGTGCAGCAGGCTGGCATCTTCCTGATCAAGAACCTCGATGCAGGTTCGATGAGCCACACCCTGGGCGCGTTCTGCCCGAACATCCTGTTCCCGTACGCTCGTGAAGCGCTGGACAGCCTGGTGACCCGTGGTTCGTTCCCGGCACTGATGCTGTCGCCGGTCAACTTCGACGCCCTGTACGCGCAAGAGATGGCGCGCATGCAGGAAGCAGGTGAAGCGGCTCCTTCGCTGCAGTAATCAGCCGCAGTGACCAGAAAGCGCCCGGATGGGCGCTTTTTTGTGCCTCAGGCAAAACCTTGCTGGCGCCAGGCTTCGTAGACGGCAACGGCTACCGTGTTGGACAGATTCAGGCTGCGGCAGCCTTCACGCATGGGCAGACGCAGGCGGTGGTCGGCGGGCAGCGCGTCCAGCACTTCGGCCGGCAGGCCGCGGCTTTCGGGGCCGAACAGGAAGGCATCGCCCGGCAGGAAGCTGGCGTCGTGAAAGGGACGCGAGCCCTTGGTGGTAAAGGCGAACAGGCGCGGCCGGCCCAGACTTTCCAGGCAGCTCGCCAGGTCGCTGTGGCGTTGCAGGGTCGCATACTCATGATAATCGAGCCCGGCCCGACGCAGGCGCTTGTCGTCCAGCTCAAAACCGATAGGCTCAATCAAATGCAGGTGGCAACCGCTGTTGGCGCACAGGCGGATGATGTTGCCGGTATTGGGCGGAATTTCTGGCTGAAAAAGGATGACGTGAAACATGCACGGCTCCGAACGAAAAGACGGGCTGCATTCTACTCCTGAAGATGACTCCAGGCCGAATCTCTGGCCGCGTGTCATGTTTTCGCTGGCATTGTTCGGACTGATGGTCGGAATGATGATTGGTCGGCTGACCGAACCTGAGCCCCGCGTGCTGGAGCAAGTCGACGTGGTGCCCGGCGGGCTGCAGGTCTGGTTCAACGAGCAGCCGCAGACCCATGGCGAAACGGTTGATGGTGCGCTGGCACTCCTGTTCGAAGCGGACGGAAATGCACAGCGCGGCCGCTTGAAGCTCGACGGCAAGGACGTCAGCTGGCGGGTTCAGAAAACGGACAAGGGCTTGTTGTTGAGTCTGGTGGCAGCCCGTCCGTTGCACGGCGACTGGGTCGGTGCCACGGTAGACGGGCGCTGGAGGCTGGAGATCAGCCTCCGGGAGGAATAAAAGAGGGGAATCCCCGGCCTGCCTGTACCAAGGCCCCCAAAACTGGTGTTGATAGAGTCTATGCAGGGCGTGTGCCAGTTTTGTTGCAGGGGGTTTAAGATTTTGTGGAGGCCTTTGTTTTCGGGGGGTGTAGCGGTTTTTTTGGCTTTTTGAGTGGCACTTGCGCTGTGCCACGAAGGGGATACAAGCCGGGGCGCGCGCATTGCTGCGGTGCACGGGATTGGTCCGGTGCACAAAAGCGGCGTTTTTTTGAGGGGCCTGTCGGCCCCTATCGCGGGCAAGTCGAGAGGCCCTAAAGCTCCAGCGCCAAAGCCTCAAGCTGCTCCTGCCGCTCTGCCTGGCTCAACCGCGCCTGCGGATTGAGCGAAGACCACTGCGGATGCGCCCGGGCCTTGTTCAAGGCTTCGGGCAATTTCCCCTCGCGCCAGCTTTTATCCTGCGGTGTGGCCACCTTGATGCTGTCCATGGCGGCATGGCCGCGCACGTTCAGCGCCGCGAGCAATTGCCGTTGGCGCAGGGCGAGCAGGCGGAGCACGTTATCGTCCACCGTCAATTCTCGCTGGCCCTTGAGCTTGCCCAGCAGGCGCGAGCCATAGCTGCGTGCCGTTTGCAGTGCACCGCCGGCCAGTGCGCCAGCCAGCGCAGCCACACCCAGCGTCACGCCGCCCACCAGCAAGTCGACACCGGCCCCGGCCGCCGCGCCCGCTGCAATGCCACCACCGACCCGCACACCCAATTGCTTGAGGGTTTCAGGGTTGAACAGGTCATCGCCCCAACGGCCATCGAGCAAAGGCAGGTCATTGGCGGCAGCATCCTGCTGGCGGAATGCATAAAGTTTGAGCAGGGCTTCGACGCAGCGCTGCTCACGCTGACGAATGGCCTGGCGCAGTTCGGTGATTGCGGCCAATTCCTGGTCAGGATCGGCGACCACGCTGCGACGGCAGGCAGCACAATCGAGCAACAGTTCGGCAATCAGGCGGCGCGCACTCTGCAGGCGAGCCACACGCTGGGCCTGCTGGTCGTCGATCAAGCGTTGCAGGGCCGGGCGGGCGTTTTCCAGGAGCAAGGCCAGGCTTTCGTAGAGACGCCGCTCGCCATCTTCGGGCGGCGCCACGCTGTCGAAACGCACCAGCGCGTGCAACCCGAGGCGGGCCAGTGCTTCGCGCCAGTCGCCCTCACGGTGATCGTCGCTGGCGACAAAATTGAGGACCGGCAACAGCGGCTTGCCACAGCCGGCCAGTACTTCCAGTTCGTCACGGTACTTGGCCAGCACCGGCTCGCGGGCATCGATCACATACAGGCCAGCATCGGAAGCGAGCATTTGCCGCAGGACCTTGGCCTCCTGCTCGAACCGTTGGCGCGCCTCGCTGCCCTGGAGAAACCGCTCCAGCCGCGCGGGGCCATCCAGGCGTTCGCCAGGGCGCTCCAACCGTTCGAGATAGTCGAGCAGGGCGATGGCGTCTTCAAGACCGGGTGTGTCATAGAGTTCCAGTAAAGCCTGACCATCGACCGACAAGCGTGCACCTTCGACATGCCGGGTAGTGCTCGGTCGATGCGAGACCTCACCGAATCCGACATCGCGGGTCAGGGTGCGTAGCAGCGAAGTCTTGCCGACATTGGTGTGGCCCACGACCGCCAGTTTCAGAGGCTTAGTCATGACCGCTCTCCAGCCAGGTCAGGGGCGCCGTGTCGGCGAACTTCAGTTCCAGTTTTTGCAGCGCGTTGTGCCAGTCGCCGAGTCGCTCGGCGTCCAGCGCCTGGCCTACGGGCGCCTGCAACAGCCAGATGCGTGTGGCCCCGGCGTAGCGCGCAAGTTCGGCGAGCAGCGCCAGGCTGCCGCGATCGGGGGAGCGGCGCGGATCACAGGCAATCACCAGCCGCGCCGGTGGGAAGCGGGTCATTTGTTCGAGCAGTTTGTGTCGGGACTCGCGGCTGTCGAGCACGCCCGCGTTCATCACGCTGTCAGGCAGCCGTGGCGGCCAGGGTCGTTGATCGTCCAGCTCCAGGCCGACCAATAAGGCCCCGGCACGCTCACCCTCGGCAATGCTTGTAGTCACCTGGTGCAACAGTTCGGGCGCTTCATCGTTGACGCCAAGGCGCTCACTGCTGGGCATCAACTGTTCGCGCAGTTGGCTGTAGCCCGGCAGTTTCAAATCAAGGCCGAGCCTGGCGCGGCCACGTTGCCAGCACCAGAAACAAAAAGCGGCGAGCAGCAGGCGGGGCAGGATGCCATACACCACCAGCACGCCAACCAGCCATCCAGCCCAGGCCTGCCGGGCGTTTTCGATCGCCAGGACGCTGTCGCCGCTGGCGCGGATCATGCTCTCATCGGGCATGCTGAAACCGAGCAGGCCGGGCAGGGCGCCCAAGGCCTGGGTCAAGTGAACGAAAGTGTCGGCGCCGAGAATAGTGGTTTCCCAGACGAAGCCATAACGCCGGGTCGCCAGCAGCATCAACAGCACCACCAGCGCACTGCTCAAGGCCATCAGCCAAAGCCCATGCACCAGCGCCCCCAACAGCCAGCGATTGAGCTTTTGACGTTGCAACAGCAGGACCATGGCCGGCGCCAGATGCGCGGCCTGGGCATCGCGCGCGAGTTTCTCGCTGAGCCACAGCCACAGGCGCCCGAGGCTGGCGCCGTGTTCTCCAGCCATCAGCAGGCCCAGCACCCAGCCGAGCAACAGCAGCAGATTAAGTCCGAGCAGGCTGCCCAGAGCCCAGAACACATTGACCGGTTGGTTGCCCAGGGCGGCGAAGGCGAGCCCGGCGCCGCTGATCACCGCCACGACCAATAACACCAAGAGTGCCAGGCGGGCGCCTTGTTTCCAGTGGGTGAGCCCGTCGAGCAATCCGTCGCGCTCGGCCAGCCAGAGCGCACGGTTTTCGATGCGGGTCGTCAGGTCGCCGCCCAGGTTGCGGGCGCGGCGGTTGGCCTCAAGGTCTTCGAGGGGGCCGGCGTGTTCTTCGCGCAGGCGCACCGCTTCGGTCAGCCAGAGTTTCTCCAGGGCAGTCATTGCAGTCGCGAGCATCCATTGATCGAGTCAGCCAAGAGCATAACCCAGGCGCGGGCTGATCGAGAGCCGATGCTCTGGTATCCTCGCCGTCATGAAGACATCCCTGCCCCTGAGCCTGATCGCGGCACTCGCTGAAAACCGCGTGATCGGCATCGACAATCGCATGCCCTGGCACCTGCCGGGGGATTTCAAATACTTCAAGGCCACAACCCTTGGCAAGCCGATCATCATGGGTCGCAAGACCTGGGAATCGCTCGGCCGGCCGCTGCCGGGCCGCCTCAACCTGGTGGTCAGCCGCCAGCCGGGGTTGCAGCTCGAAGGCGCTGAAGTCTTTTCCTCGCTGGACGCAGCCATCGCCCGGGCCGAAGCCTGGGCGCGTGAGCAAGGTGTCGATGAAGTGATGCTGATCGGCGGCGCGCAGTTGTATGCGCAGGCGCTGGAACAGGCCGATCGCTTGTACCTGACCCGCGTGGGCCTGAGCCCGGAAGGCGATGCCTGGTTCCCCGAGTTCGACGCCAGCCAATGGAAGCTGACGTCGAACGTGGAAAACCCGGCGACCACCGAGACCCCGGCCTACAACTTCGAGGTCTGGCAGCGCGCGTAAATTTGAAGGCCCTCCGGGCCTTGGCGCAGCCTGCGGCAGCGGCTACATGGTCCGGCGTTACACGGTCGGCGTAGCCGCTGCCGCAGGCTGCGCTCGACCGCAAAGCGGTCGCCTACTGTCTCAGGCGTGAGCCAACTCCCCATGCTCATCCGCTTCGAGCAACGCTTTATCCGTCTGTCCAAGCAACTGACTGGTAATACTCCCCGCCGTCATCGATCCGCTGACGTTCAACGCCGTACGCCCCATGTCGATCAGCGGTTCCACCGAAATCAGCAACGCCACCAGCGAAACCGGCAAGCCCATGGCCGGCAGCACGATCAGCGCGGCGAAGGTCGCACCGCCACCCACCCCGGCGACTCCGGCTGAACTCAAAGTCACGATCGCCACCAGGGTCGCGATCCACAGCGGATCGAGCGGGTTGATACCCACGGTTGGTGCGACCATCACCGCGAGCATGGCCGGGTACAGGCCGGCACAGCCATTCTGGCCGATCGTCGCCCCGAACGACGCCGCGAAGCTGGCGATCGATTGCGGAGTACCCAAACGCCGGGTTTGCGCTTCGATGCTCAGCGGAATGCTGGCGGCACTGGAGCGGCTGGTGAAGGCGAAAGTCAGCACCGGCCAGACCTTGCGTACGTAGCGCAGCGGATTGATCCCCGCCAGCGCCAGCAGCAGGCCGTGCACGCCGAACATCAGCGCCAGGCCCATGTACGAAACCGCGACAAAACTGCCGAGCTTGAGGATGTCATCCAGGTTGGAGCTGGCCACCACCTTGGTCATCAGTGCCAGTACGCCATAGGGCGTAAGTTTCATCACCAGACGCACCAGACGCATGACCCAGGCTTGCAGGGTATCGATGGCGTTAATCACGCGGGTGCCTTTTTCCACGTCGTCCTTGAGCAGTTGCAGTGCTGCGACACCCAGAAAGGCGGCGAAAATCACCACGCTGATGATCGAGGTCGGCTTGGCCCGGGCCAGGTCGGCGACCGGGTTCTGCGGGACGAACGACAGCAGCAACTGCGGGATATTCAGGTCGGCGACCTTGCCGGCATAGTCGCTCTGGATGGTCTGCATCCGCGCCAGTTCCTGGGTACCGGCCACCAGGCCCTCGGCAGTGAGGCCGAACAGGTTGGTCAGGCCGATGCCGATCAGCGCGGCGATCATCGTGGTAAACAGCAGCGTGCCAATGGTCAGGAAGCTGATCTTGCCCAGCGAGGACGCGTTATGCAGCCGGGTGACCGCACTGAGGATGGACGCGAAGATCAGCGGCATGACGATCATCTGCAACAGTTGCACATAACCATTGCCGACCAGATCGAGCCAGCCGAAGGTGGCTTTCAGCGTGGCATCACCTGTGCCGTAGATCGCATGCAGAGCGCTGCCGAACAGCACGCCCAGGACCAAAGCGAACAACACCTTTTTGGCCAGACTCCATGTGGTTCGGTCAGTTTGAGCGATGCCCAGCAGCAACGCTGCGAACACCAGCACGTTAAGGGACAGCGGCAAATTCATTGAAGCTCCAGAAAAACGGCGGGGGCATTTCGTGTTTGTGCGCGTTTGCGAACAGAAATGCTAACAGCTTGAAAACTAATGAATTTATATCGAGATGGAATGGTATCCGTCGTTTTTGGAATAAGGCGCTGACGTTTTCAGCTAAATCGCTGCCGTAATCAGAACGGGGACGGTCGGCGGGAGAGCAGGACGTTCATCTGCATCTGCTAGTTTTTCCTGATCATTCAGGGAGGTATGTAGATGAAACTTGCTCCGAAATTGTTTACCGCGGCGCTGAGCCTGGCATTGGCCGGTCAAACCCTGGCCACCGAGTTGAAGAGCTGGCCGGCGCCTGCCGCCAAGCAGCTCGAGGCGATGATCGCGGCCAATGCCAACAAGGGTAACTACGCGGTGTTCGACATGGACAACACCAGTTACCGTTTCGATCTGGAAGAGTCGTTGTTGCCGTTCATGGAGAACAAGGGCCTGCTGACGCGGGAAAAACTCGATCCTTCGCTCAAGTTGATGCCCTTCAAGGACACCGCCACGCACAAGGAGAGCCTGTTCAGTTACTACTACCGGCTCTGCGAAGTCGATGACATGGTCTGCTACCCCTGGGTCGCCCAGGTGTTCTCCGGCTTCACCCTCAAGGAGCTCAAGGGTCACGTCGACGAGATGATGGCTTCTGGCAAGCCGATACCAAGTACCTACTACGAAGGCGATACGGTCAAGACAATCGATGTCGAGCCGCCTCGGGTTTTCAAGGGCCAGACCGAGCTGTACAACAAGCTGATGGAAAACGGCATCGAAGTCTATGTCATGACCGCCGCTTCCGAAGAGCTGGTGCGCATGGTCGCTTCGGACCCGAAATACGGCTACAACGTCAAACCACAGAACGTCATCGGTGTGAGCCTGTTGCTCAAGGATCGCAACAACGGCGAGCTGACCACGGCGCGCAAGCAGATCACCGCTGGCAAGTATGACGAGAAGGCCAACCTCGGCCTGGAACTGACCCCGTACCTGTGGACCCCGGCGACCTGGATGGCTGGCAAGCAGGCGGCGATCCTGACCTACATCGATCAGTGGAAGAAGCCAGTGCTGGTCGGCGGCGATACGCCGAGCAGCGATGGTTACATGCTGTTTCACAGTGTGGACGTGGCCAAGGGCGGGGTGCACCTGTGGGTCAACCGCAAGGCCAAATACATGGACCAGATCAACGGGATGATGGCCAAGAATGCGGCGGCCCAGGCCCAGGAAGGGCTGGCGGTGACGGCGGACAAGAATTGGGTGATTGTGAAACCTGAAGAAATTCAGTAACCGATCACCGCGATGGGCCTCAAAGAGGCCCCAACCCCCGCCCTTCCAGAAACACGTCCTAGGAACTATCCTGCGCAAGCTGTCGCCTCCGGATGATTGTCCGATCCACGTCACAGGGCTACCTTCGCTCAGTCGCTGAACCCAGCGGCCGGGCGTGAGAACCCGGTGAGAGTGTCGTGCAATAGCTCCGTTATGGCAGCTCTGCGCGGGCAGGCTTGCGCCTGGCCGGTTTCCACACTCATCGGTTCTCACCCCGCGCATGGCTGCCACCCAACCCCGTGAGAAGGAGGGTGGCACTGCCCATAACCGGAGAGTGTGTACATGAACAAAATCGTCCCCGACCCACCTTTCACCCTCGGCAAAACCACCACCACCCCATTCGGCACCTGCGACGCCGGCCACGCCCCGTTGTTCGCGGTGCGCGATGGCATTGCCGCTGAAGATGCGTTGGTCCATGCCTCGTTGTTGTTACGAGGCGTCTGCGACACCACCAGCGCGTGTTGCCAGCAGAGCAGCAGTTTTGAGCAAAACGGCCTGCTCTGGTCCAGCTTGCACAGCGCCGAAATGGCCAAGGCCTTGGTCGATGCCGTACTCGACGGCATGCACCTGTAGCCGCTGCCGCAGGCTGCGCTCGCCTGTGCAACAGGCGCAGGATCTCAAGATCGCCGGGGGCCTTCCGGCCCCAGCGCAGCCTTCGGCAGCGGCTACAGGGTTTGTCTGAAAGTTTCGGGAAGCATAAAAAAACCGGCGCCTGAGCGCCGGTTTTTCATTGCCACAACGGCTTACAGCCCGTCGAGCATCGCCTTGTCACGCACCGCACCCTTGTCGGCACTGGTCGCCAGCAGGGCGTAGGCCTTCAGCGCAGTAGTCACCTTGCGTGGACGCACTTCAACCGGCTTCCAACCCTTCTTGTCCTGCTCAACGCGGCGGGCGGCGAGCTCTTCGTCGCTGACCAGCAGGTTGATCGAGCGGTTCGGAATGTCGATCAGTACCTTGTCGCCATCCTGCACCAGGCCGATCGCGCCACCGGCAGCGGCTTCAGGCGAAGCGTGGCCGATGGACAGGCCCGAAGTACCGCCGGAGAAACGGCCGTCGGTCAGCAGGGCGCAAGCTTTGCCCAGGCCCTTGGACTTCAGGTACGACGTCGGATAGAGCATTTCCTGCATGCCCGGGCCGCCTTTCGGGCCTTCGTAGCGGATGATGACGATGTCGCCTTCCTTCACTTCGTCGGCGAGGATGCCGCGCACGGCGCTGTCCTGGCTTTCGAAGATCTTCGCGTTGCCTTCGAACACATGGATCGACTCGTCGACGCCGGCAGTTTTCACCACGCAACCGTCCAGGGCGATGTTGCCGTACAGCACGGCCAGGCCGCCTTCTTTCGAATAGGCGTGCTCGAAGCTGCGGATGCAGCCATTTTCACGGTCGTCGTCGAGGGTTTCCCAACGGGTCGACTGGCTGAATGCGGTCTGGGTCGGGATACCTGCCGGGCCTGCCTTGAAGAAGTGGTGTACCGCTTCGTCGTCGGTCTGGGTGATGTCCCACTTGGCGATGGCCTCTTCCATGCTGCGGCTGTGCACGGTCGGCAGGTCGGTGTGCAGCAGGCCGCCACGGGCCAGCGAACCGAGGATGCTGAAGATGCCGCCGGCGCGGTGCACGTCTTCCATGTGGTACTTCTGGATGTTCGGCGCGACCTTGCACAGTTGCGGCACCTTGCGCGACAGGCGATCGATGTCGCGCAGGTCGAACGCAATTTCGGCTTCCTGGGCGGCGGCCAGCAGGTGCAGGATGGTGTTGGTCGAACCGCCCATGGCGATGTCGAGCATCATGGCGTTCTCGAACGCCTTGAAGTTGGCGATGTTGCGTGGCAGTACCGACTCGTCGTTTTCGCCGTAGTAGCGTTTGCACAGCTCGACGATGGTGCGGCCGGCCTGCAGGAACAGCTGTTCGCGGTCGCTGTGGGTGGCCAGGGTCGAACCGTTGCCCGGCAGGGCCAGGCCCAGGGCTTCGGTCAGGCAGTTCATCGAGTTGGCGGTGAACATGCCGGAGCACGAACCGCAGGTCGGGCAGGCGCTGCGCTCGTACTCGGCGACTTTCTCGTCGGAAGCGCTGGAGTCGGCGGCGATGACCATGGCGTCGACCAGGTCCAGGCCGTGGCTGGCCAGTTTGGTCTTGCCGGCTTCCATCGGGCCGCCGGAAACGAAGATCACCGGGATGTTCAGGCGCAGGGCGGCCATCAGCATGCCGGGGGTGATCTTGTCGCAGTTGGAAATGCAGACGATCGCGTCGGCACAGTGGGCGTTGACCATGTATTCGACGGAGTCGGCGATGATCTCGCGGCTCGGCAGCGAATAGAGCATGCCGTCATGGCCCATGGCGATACCGTCGTCGACCGCGATGGTGTTGAATTCCTTGGCCACGCCACCGGCGCGTTCGATTTCGCGGGCAACCAGCTGGCCCAGGTCCTTGAGGTGGACGTGGCCGGGTACGAACTGGGTGAACGAGTTGGCGATGGCGATGATCGGCTTTTTGAAGTCGTCGTCTTTCATCCCGGTGGCACGCCACAGGGCGCGCGCGCCGGCCATATTGCGGCCGTGGGTCGACGTTTTCGAGCGGTAATCAGGCATGTAGCACTCCGGGCGGCTAATCAGTATTGGTAAGGGAGTGAGCTTCTCTTGTCCTTTGCACCGGCGGCATGTGGTCGCGGTGCGGATGAAGCCGGTGACGCTGCGGGATCGCCGCGCGCTCGGCCAGAGCTCATAAACCCGCCGGGGGATGATTGGCGATGAATAGGCCGATTCTACACCGCTGCAGGCAAGAAGGAATGGTATGGCCGATCAGGAGTAGATTTCTCTGCTTCTCGTTCCCACGCTCTGCGTGGGAATGCAGTTTCAGACGCGCAGCAAAGAGACGCGGAGCGTCAGGGGAGGCATTCCCACGCGGAGCGTGGGAACGAGCAGGAGACTTAGCTGTTAGGCAGCAGCCGGCAGGTAATGCTCTTGATGTAGCGGGTTTCCGGAATCGCCGGGTGCACCGGATGGTCCGGGCCCTGGCCGCCGCGTTCGAGCAGCTGGATGTTACGGTCCAGATGACGGGCGCTGGTCAACAGGATGTTCTGCAAGTCGTCTTCGGGCAGGTGCATCGAGCAGGATGCGCTGACCAGGATGCCATCCTTGGTCAGCAGGCGCATGGCCTGTTCGTTCAGGCGACGGTAGGCCGCCTCGCCGTTTTTCAGGTCTTTCTTGCGTTTGATGAAGGCGGGCGGGTCGGCGACGATGACGTCGAAGCGCTCTTCGCTGGCCTTGAGTTCTTTCAACGCTTCGAACACGTCACCTTCGATGCAGGTGACTTTCTCGGCGAAACCGTTGAGGGCCGCGTTGCGCTCCACGCCATCGAGGGCGAAGGCCGAGGCGTCAACGCAAAAGACTTCGCTGGCGCCGAAAGCGCCGGCCTGCACGCCCCAGCCTCCGATGTAGCTGAACAGGTCGAGTACACGCTTGCCTTTGACGTAGGGCGCCAGGCGCGCACGGTTCATGCGATGGTCGTAGAACCAGCCGGTCTTCTGGCCTTCCATGACCGGTGCTTCGAACTTCACGCCGTTCTCTTCCAGTGCCACCCATTCCGGCACCAGGCCGAAGGCGGTCTCGACGTAGCGATTGAGGCCTTCGGCATCGCGCGCGGCAGAATCGTTCTTGAACAGGATGCCGCTGGGCTTGAGCACCTGGATCAGGGCAGCCAGCACGTCATCACGGTGTTGTTCCATGGTGGCCGAGGCCAACTGCACCACGAGAATGTCGCCAAAACGGTCGACAACCAGGCCCGGCAACAGGTCGGAATCGCCATAGACCAGGCGGTAGTACGGCTTGTCGAACAGCCGCTCGCGCAACGAAAGGGCGACATTGAGGCGGTGCACCAGCAGCGACTTGTCCAGCGGCAGCTTGGCATCGCGCGACAGCAGGCGAGCGCAGATCAGGTTGTTCGGGCTCATGGCAACGATGCCCAGCGGCTTGCCGCCAGCGGCTTCGAGCACCGCCTGATCGCCAGCCTTGAAGCCATGCAACGGGGTGGCGGCTACGTCGATCTCGTTACTGTAGACCCACAGGTGACCGGCGCGCAGGCGGCGGTCGGCATTGGCTTTGAGGCGAAGGCTGGGCAGGGACATGAAGTCGCTCCGGAAAAAAGAGCGAGATTATAGCGCGTCAGCCGGGTTGCCGGTCTGGCTGACGACAAATAGCCGGTTCAGCCGCCCATGGCTTCGATCAGCTGCCTGCTGAAGGCGGGGAGGTCATCGGGTTCTCGACTGCTGATCAGGTTGCCATCGGTGACGACTTCTTTGTCGACCCAGCGCCCGCCCGCGTTGGTAATGTCGTCCTTGAGGCTCCTGTAGCTGGTCATGGTCTTGCCCTTGACCAGGCCTGCGGACACCAGCAACCAGCCACCATGACAGATTACCGCGATGGGCTTGCCTTCGGAGTTGTGGGCCTTGATCAGTTTCTGCGCAGCCGGGATGCAGCGGATCGTGTCGGAGTTCTGCACTCCGCCGGGCAGTACGATGGCGTCGTATTCATCGATATTGGTGGCTTCGAACGTCTTGTCGACCTTGAAGTCATCGGCCGGCTTGTCGTGATGCCAGCCTTTGACCTGGCCGGCATGCTGGGAAAGGATGTCGACTTTTACACCGCTGCGTTCCAGGGCCGACTTGGGCCCGGTCAATTCCACCTGTTCGAAACCATCTGTAACCAGAATGGCAACACGTTTGCCGTTCAATGGCCGGGTCATGGAGTTCTCCACATTTACAGGGCATCTGCATACTGGGACCCGGTAGATTGCGAAAGTTCCTTGAAGGTGTGGTAGTGGTTGTCCGATCAGCCCCTTGCAGGGTTAAAATCGCCGCTCAGTCCCGAGTGTGTACTTATGTCCCAAGAGCTTTCCGCCGAGCAGATCCAGCAGGTCCTGCAAGGTATCAGCGTGCCGCCCCAACCGCAGATCATGGTGGATCTGCAGATGGAGCAATACATGCCTGATCCGGATCTGGAAGCGATTGCCCGGTTGATTTCCCAGGACCCGGGGCTTTCCGGGGCGCTGCTGAAGATTATCAATTCACCGTATTACGGTCTGAGCCACAAGATCGCGTCGATCCAGCGCGCGGTGATCCTGTTGGGCAGCCGCTCGACCATCAACATGGTCAACGCCCAGTCGATCAAAGGCGAGATGAGTGACGAAACCATCCTGACCCTGAACCGTTTCTGGGACACGGCCCAGGATGTCGCGATGACCTGCATGACCCTGGCCAAGCGCATTGGCTATCAGGCTGTGGACGAAGCCTATGCGCTGGGACTGTTCCACGATTGCGGCATCCCGCTGATGCTCAAGCGGTTTCCGGATTACATGGGCGTGCTGGAGCGGGCCTATGCCGATGCCGGACCGAGCAAACGCATCGTGGATACGGAAAACGAGGCGTTCAATACCAATCATGCGGTCGTCGGCTACTACACGGCCAAGTCGTGGCGCTTGCCTGAGCACTTGAGCGAGGCCATTGCCAATCACCACAACGCCTTGGCAATTTTCAGCGACGAGTCCACGCGCAACAGCCAGCTCAAGAATCTGCTGGCAATCCTGAAGATGGCCGAGCACATTTGTTCCTCGTACCGGATACTGGGTAACCAGACCGAAGACCATGAATGGAACAGCATTGGTCATTTGGTGCTCGATTTCGTCGGTCTGTCGGATTACGACTTCGAGAACCTCAAGGAAACCATTCGCGAATTGAGTAGCCACTGATTCTCCATGCCTGAATTACCAGAAGTCGAAACCACCCGACGCGGCATTGCCCCTTATCTCGAAGGCCAGCGCGTCAATCGCGTGATCGTCCGCGACCGCCGCCTGCGCTGGCCTATTCCGGAAGACCTCGATGTGCGCCTGTCCGGGCAACGCATCGTCAGCGTCGAACGCCGGGCCAAATACTTGCTGATCAATGCCGAGGTCGGCACCTTGATCAGCCACCTGGGCATGTCAGGCAACTTGCGGATGGTCGAAGTGGGGTTGCCGGCGCTCAAGCATGAGCACGTGGATATCGAGCTGGAATCGGGTCTTGCCCTGCGGTACACCGATCCTCGGCGTTTTGGCGCGATGCTCTGGAGCCTTGACCCCCTGCATCATGAACTGCTGGTGCGACTGGGCCCGGAGCCGCTGACCGATCTGTTCGACGGTGACAGGTTGTTCCAGCAGTCGCGGGGGCGGGTGATGGCGGTCAAGCCGTTCATCATGGACAACGCGGTGGTGGTCGGTGTCGGTAACATCTATGCGACCGAAGCCTTGTTCGCCGCCGGAATAGACCCGCGGCGCGAGGCCGGCAGCATTTCCCGTGCGCGCTACCTGAAGCTGGCGATCGAGATCAAGCGCATTCTGGCCCATGCCATCGAGCGTGGCGGCACCACCTTGCGCGATTTCATCGGCGGCGATGGCAAGCCGGGCTACTTCCAGCAGGAGCTGTTCGTCTACGGGCGCGGCGAAGAATTGTGCAAGGTCTGCGGCAGTACCTTGCGTGAAATCAAGCTGGGCCAGCGGGCCAGTGTGTACTGCCCGCGGTGCCAGCGTTAGCCTTCACAGCCTTGATCGTGGTGGCAGGGCTTACACCTTGCCGGTGATCTTCAGGTATTTGGCCATCAACTCTTCCTGAGTCTCCGGATGGGCTTCATCCAGCGGGATGCAGTCGACCGGGCAGACTTGCTGGCATTGCGGCTCGTCGTAGTGGCCGACGCACTGGGTGCACAGGTTCGGGTCGATCACATAGATCTCTTCGCCCTGGGAGATGGCAGCGTTCGGGCACTCAGGTTCGCAGACGTCGCAGTTGATGCAATCGTCGGTGATGATCAGGGACATGGGGACTCCGGCCAGGGATCAGGGCCCAGGCATATGAAAACTAATGCGTACAATTGTGCCGCATTAACGCCCGCAGTGCACGCGGGCGCCGCTTTCATGCGTCGGTTGTCAGCGCTTGAAGCGCTCGGTCAGGGCATCGGCCACGATCGGGTGGACGAATTTACTGATATCGCCGCCCAATGCCGCGATTTCGCGGACCAGGGTCGAGGAGATGAACGAGTAGCGCTCCGAAGGCGTCAGGAACAGGCTTTCGACGTCCGGTGCCAGCTGGCGGTTCATGTTGGCCAGTTGAAACTCGTATTCGAAGTCGGAGACCGCACGCAGGCCACGCAGGAACACGTTGGCATTCTGCTCTTTGGCAAAATGTGCAAGCAGCGTGGAAAAACCCACCACTTCCACGTTGGGCAGGTGCTTGGTGACCTCGCGAGCGAGTTCTACCCGCTGTTCCAGGGGAAATAGCGGGTTTTTCCTGGGGCTGGCGGCGACTGCAATGATCACGTGGTCGAACAGGCGCGAGGCACGTTCGACCAGATCGCCATGGCCCTTGGTAATAGGGTCGAAGGTACCTGGGTACAACACTCGGTTCATCGCGTCGTCCTGGCAGGAGTGCTTTGGGGATTCGGATGGTATCGCAGCATGATCGGTCGGCCAAGTCGTGCGACACGCCAGAACGGACTATAGACAAGGCGAATAAACCTTGTCATCAGGCTGTGCGCAGTCTTTGTGCCAGGGCCGTGGCCAGTTGCGCACTCAAGCCATAGATCGACAACTGCGGGTTGGCACCGATACTGGTTGGAAACAGCGAGCCGTCATGGATCGACAGGTTCTGCAGCTGGTGATGGCGACCGAGGCTGTCGGTGACCGCCCGTTTCGGGTCTTCGCCCATCGCGCAGCCACCCATGACATGGGCGCTGCCCAGGCGCGTGCGGTATAGCTCAAGGCTCAGGCCGTCGATCATCTGCCGGGCCTCGGCCAGGGTTTTCACGTAGCGGGCGTCACTGTGCAGCGGCATTACCGCCTCGGCACCGGCGGCGAACTGAATTTCGGCCATGCTGTGGAACGCCCGGCGCAAGCCATCCCAGGTGTAAGCCGAGACCTGATAGTCGAGCACCGGCGTGCCATCGCCACGCAAATGCACGGAGCCGCCCGGGCTTTCAGGGTGAAAGCCGTCGCGCATCAATGCCAGCATCACGTGGGTATGCGGCAGCTGTTCCATTTGCAGGGCATTGTCCTTGCCGAAACCGCCGAGCAGCGTGGTCGCCAGCGCGGGCTGCAAGGGCGGGACTTCCAGTTTGTAGGACATCCGTCCGGTAGTGCCGTCGAGCCATTGGAAATGGTCGGAGTAAATCGACTGTGGCGCGCCGTAGAAGGGGTTGACCACCTCCTTGAAGTGCCCGGCAGACAAGTTGACCACGTGCAGGAAGGTCCGTTTGCCGAGCAGCTCATGCGGGTCCGGTGCATTCGAGCGCATCAGCAGGGCGGGGCTGTTGATACCGCCGCCAGCCAGCACGTAGTGGCGGGCCTTGACCGTGATGGTGCGCCCGTTCGGCGCCACGCAGCGCGGATCCATGGCCAGGCATTGCAGGCTGGAGATCTTGTCGCCGTCGAAGATGAACCGTTCGGCGCGGGCCAGGTAGAGCAGTTCGCCGCCCTTCTCCAGAGTGGCGGGGATGGTGGTCACCATCATCGACTGCTTGGCATTGACCGGGCAGCCCATGCCGCAATAGCCCAGGTTCCAGCAACCGCGAACGTTGCGCGGTATGACTTTCCAGTGGTAGCCGAGCTTCTCGCAACCGGTGCGGATCACCTCGTTGTTGGCATTGGGCGGCATGATCCAGGGGGCGACGCCGAGGCGTTGTTCCATCTGCTCGAACCAGGGCGCCATCTCTTCGCTGCTGTGGCCCTTGACCCCGTGCTCACGGGCCCAGTATTCCAGGGTCGGCGCCGGGGTGCGAAAGCTCGACGTCCAATTGATCAGCGTGGTGCCGCCTACCGCCCGCCCCTGCAGGATAGTGATGGCGCCATCCTTGGTCATGCGCCCGATGCCTTCCTGGTAGAGGCTGCTGTAGGCTTCTGCTTCCAGCATCTTGAAGTCGCTGCTTGTCTTGAGCGGGCCTTCTTCGATCAGCAGAACGCGGTAACCCGCTGCGCTGAGGATCTCGGCACTGGTTGCGCCACCGGCACCACTGCCGATGATGGCGACGTCCGCTTCCAGTGTCAGGTCTTGCTCCAGTCGGGAGCTATCATGGGTTTTCCAGCCGCGGGCAATGCCTTCGCGAAACGGGTCAGGTACGGGCATGGGGACACTCTTGTTGTTATGGGTTCAGATTTTCGGTGGGCCGGGATAGCCACAATGGGCCCAGGATTCCGCGCGGCTGTACCAGGCCATCATCACCAATTGCACCAGTGAGCTGTGGCCCATGCGCAGCAGGTCAAGGGAACTGTTTTGCCAGCGTGCGAGGAAGTGGCGGATCTGTTCGGCGCTGGCGTTTTCCCATGCCCCCCAGATGCCGGTCAGCGGGCCACGGGTGACCGGCATGGCCAGGACATCGAACAGTTGCCGGGTCAGCTTGAGCATTTCCGGGGACAGGTGATCGAGGCTGTAGTCCAGGCTTTGCAGGGTGCCAGCGACGGCATCCTGCATCTTGTCGGCACTCTGGCTGCCCGCGAGCAGGACCGCAATCAACGCCCGCAGCATGGGCAGGTCGCTGTCGCGCAGGGCCTTGTAGCCGCTTGCCGGGTGGCTGCTCGAGCAGCCACTGAGGCTGGCGCCAACCCCGGCGGTAGCAAGGAAAACGCTGGCGCCCAGGCTGAACTTCAATAGGCCGCGTCGGCTCAACGTGGCGGTTTCTGGCAGGCTTGTCGTCATTTTTATAAGGCCTGAGGTTGATTTTTGATCAGCGGATGAACAGCTTGAACACCAGCTTTTGCAGGGACTTCCCATAAGGCGGGTAGATCAGGCGGGCGGCATTGAAACGCTGTTTGATCAGTACGCTCTTGGCCTTGCTGAAGGTCAGGAAGCCTTCATGGCCGTGATAATGGCCCATCCCCGAGGGGCCGATGCCGCCGAAGGGCAGGTCGTCCTGGGCCACGTGCAGCAACGTATCGTTCATGCAGGCACCGCCGGAGTGGGTCTGGTCGAGAACCCGCTGCTGTTCGGCCTTGTTGTAGCCGAAGTAATACAGCGCCAGCGGTCGAGGGCGCTGGTTGATGTAGGCGAATGCCTCTTCGATAGTGCCGTATGGCACGATCGGCAATAGTGGACCGAAGATTTCGTCCTGCATGACCCGCATGCCGTCGTTCACATCGAGCAACAGGTGCGGATTCATTCTGCGGCCCAGGCGTTGCTCTTGCGGGTACAGGTCGATGATTTTTGCGCCTTTGCGGCGGGCGTCTTCCAGGTAGCCGTCGAGCCGGGTCAGCTGCCGCTCGTTGATGATGGCGGTGTAGTCGGGATTGTTGGTCAGCCTCGGATAGAAATCGTTCACTACCTGGCGATAGGTCTCGACGAAATCATTGACACGCTCTTGTGGCACCAGCACGTAATCCGGGGCGACACAGGTCTGGCCGGCATTGACGTTCTTGCCGAATGCAATGCGTTCGGCCGCATCCTTGAGCGGAACATCCGCTGAAACAATGGCGGGTGACTTGCCGCCCAGCTCCAGGGTGACCGGTGTCAGGTTTTCTGCGGCGGCACGCATGACATGCCGGCCGACGCTGGTGGCGCCAGTGAACAGCAGATGGTCGAACGGTAGTTTCGAGAAGGCCACGCCGACGTCGGCTTCACCCAGCACCACCGCGACCAGATCCTGTGGAAATACTCGCTCGAGCAGGGCTTTCATCAGTTGGCTGGCGGCCGGCGTCGCTTCACTGAGCTTGAGCATGACCCGGTTGCCCGCCGCCAGGGCGCCAGTCAAGGGGCCCATGGCCAGGAACAGTGGGTAGTTCCACGGCACGATGACCCCGACCACGCCCAGTGGCTGATACACCACCTTGGCCGCTGCGGGCTGGAACGCCAGGCCGACCTTGCGCCGCGAAGCCTTCATCCAGCGCTTGAGGTGCTTGCTGGCGTAGTGGATGCCCTGGACGCTGGGCATCAGTTCGGCGAGCAGGGTTTCATCGGCACTGCGGTTGCTGAAATCCTGACTGATGGCTTCGATCAGGGCCGATTGTTCGTTGATCAACAACTCACGCAAAGTCTTGAGCCACTGCTGGCGCTGCGCTGCGGGTGGCATGGGGTTCGCTGCAAAAGCCTGGCGCTGAGCTGCAAAGAGTTGCTCCAGTTCGCTGAGTGAGGATCGCGTTTCTTCAAGGCAAGCAACATCGACAGTCATGACAGGCTCCATGGCGAATGAATTAATAGAGCTTATACTCTAATTATTTGCGAGCGCGAGTCTTTTTACAAAAAAGGTCGATGCATTGGTCGGCGCATAAACCGTAAGATGACAGCATTGAATTCAAGCTCATGCCTGGAAAAGATCATGGCCCCGCGACTCAAAACCCGCGAGCGCATCGTGCAAAACAGCCTCGAACTGTTTAACCAGCAAGGTGAGCGCAGCGTCAGTACCAACCATATCGCCGCGCATATGGAAATCTCGCCCGGCAACCTCTATTACCATTTCGCCAACAAGCAAGAGATCATCGCCGTCCTGTTCAGCGAGTACGAAAACCTGGTCGACAGCTTTTTGCGCCCGCCCCAGGGGCGGCCCTCGACCGTCGACGACAAGCGCTTCTATCTCAAGGAGTTGCTGGCGGCGATGTGGAATTACCGGTTCCTGCACAGGGACCTGGAACACCTGCTCGACAGTGATGCGGAGCTGGCCGAACGTTACCGGCGCTTCTCGCAGCGTTGCCTGATCCAGGGGCAGGGGATCTACCGTGGCTTTGTCGATGCGGGCATCCTGCACATGGACAAGGTTCAGATCGAATCGATCACCCTCAATGCCTGGATCATCCTGACGTCCTGGGTGCGCTTTCTCTGCACCACGCGGGAAAATTCCGCGCACTTGAGCGAGGAGGCGATCAAACGCGGTGTCTATCAGGTAGTGATGCTGGAAATGGGCTATGTCACCGCCCAGGCCCGCAGTGCGGTCGATGCCTTGTGCCAGGAATTTTTTGTACCGCTGAACCGCGCTCTGGAGCAGTAAGAAAGGCGCGAGTGTTCAGCGTTCACTGATTGTCGTTCAACTCGGGAGGCTGCCATGCCCATTGCGCAACTGATAGAACCCCAGCAGCTCTATGCTCGTCTCCAGGAACCGGGGCTGGTCATTCTGGATTGTCGTTTTGCCCTGGAAGATTCCGAATACGGCCTGCGCAGCTATGCCGAAGGCCATATCGAGGGCGCTCATTTCGCTGACCTCGAGCGCGACCTCAGTGGGCATGTGGTCAAGGGCGTGACCGGTCGTCACCCGCTGCCACAGCCGGGGCGGCTGATCGAGCGCCTGCAGAATTGGGGCATCAATGCCAACAGTGAAGTGGTGCTGTATGACGATGGCCCCGGGGCTTTTGCCGCGCGTGCCTGGTGGTTGCTGGCCTGGCTGGGCAAGCGCAATGGCGTCTATCTGCTCAATGGCGGGCTCAAGGCCTGGCATGCAGCGGGTCTGCCGTTGAGCCTGGACCCGGCGCCTACAGAGGTTGGGCATTTCTCCGGCAAGCCGGATCAAAGCCTGCTGATCAGCGCGCAACACCTGCATGAGCGCTTGGGGAACCCGGCCCTGACCTTGCTCGATGCCCGCGCCCAGCCACGCTTTCGGGGCGAGGTAGAACCGATCGATCCGGTCGCCGGCCATATTCCTGGCGCACAGTGTGCCGCCTTCACTGAAAACCTCGGCGCCGATGGGCGCTTCCTGCCCGCCGATCAACTCAAGCAGCGTTTTGCCGCCAAGCTGGGCGAGCGCTCGCCCAGCAATGTCGTGTCCTATTGCGGCTCCGGGGTGACGGCGTGCCACAACCTGTTTGCCATGTGCCTGGCCGGCTACCCCCTGGCGCCGCTGTATGCGGGTTCCTGGAGCGAGTGGATCACCAACCCGCAGCGCGAGGTTGCCACGGGCGACTGATACACGATTGGGTCAGAGCGGCAGCTGACCCAGCATCCAGCGCAGCAGAAAGAAAACCAGCAAGCCGCCGCCGATGGTCGCCAGCAAATGGCGGGTAACGGCGGCAATGGCAATGGTCACCAGACCCGCCATCAGGTAGGCATTGTCCAGGCTCAAGGCCCAGTGCTCGCCGTCAGGCAACAGCATGCCGGGTACGACAATCGCGCTCAGCACCGCGGTTGGTACATAGTGCAGGCCTTGACGCACAACCGGGGCGAAACGCAGGTGTGGAAAGGCGAACAAGCTGTAGCGCAGGGTAAAGGTGATTGCGGCCATCCCCAGAATCAGCCACCAGTAACTCATGAGTGCACCTCGCGTGGCGATTTGTCGAGCTGGCGCTCCAGTACGACACCGATAGCGATGCCACTGAAGGCGGCCGCCATCAGTCCCAGCTTGTAGGGCAGGGCATGGGTAGCCAGGGCCACGGCGCCGGCCACCAGCGCGGCGGCGATCTGCGGGAAATTGCGCAACAAGGGCACGACGATACCGATGAATGTCGCCAGCATGGCGAATTCCAGCCCCCAGCTGGCCAGATCGGGAACTGCCTGGCCAAACAACACACCCACCAGCGAACTGGACACCCAGCACAGGTACAGTGAAGTCGTCACGCCCAGCCAGTACCAATGGGCCAGAGGCTTGTCGCCGTGGAACAAATAGAACCGCTGGACCACGGCAAAGGTTTCATCGGTCAACCAGAATGCCAGCAAAACCCGCCAGCGTTGCGGCAATTGGCTGACATGCGGTTGCAAGGTGGCGCTGTAGAGCACGTGGCGCAAGTTGACGATAAAGGTTGTCAGCAGAATCACCAGGGTGCTGGCGCCTGCACCGAACAGGCTGATCACGATGAACTGGGCGGACCCGGCGTAGACGAACAGCGACATGCCGACGGCTTGCCACAGCGACAAGTGGGCGGCACCGGCCAGGGTGCCAAAAATAAGTCCGAATGGAATGATGCCGACGGCCATCGCCGTGCTGTCGCGCACGCCTCGGGAATACAGTTGTTGACGGGACATGAGACTCTCCTTGAGAGGCGCATGTTAGAGCGTCGGCAAGCGACTGTCTTTATCGATTTGACAGTCTATCGATCACCCGCACCCAGCCATTGCGGGATACGTCGCTCCAGGTAATAACCCGGTTTGTTCAACGATCCTTCGACGAAGCCCACATGTCCGCCGCGCGTGTGCAGTTCCAGCTGGGTATTGGCGGGCAGCTCGTTCATGCCGGGGACGCTATGGGGGAACACGAACGGGTCGTCGGTCGACTGGATGATCAGGGTCGGCGTCTTGTTCTCGCCCAGGTAATAGCGGCTTGAAGAGCGACGATAATAATCGTGGGCATCGGTAAAGCCATTGAGCGGAGCGGTGACTCGTCCGTCGAACTCCCAGAAAGTGCGCATGTTTTCCAGCGGCCCGAGACGGCTCAGGGCAGCCAACCCTTCGCTATGCCCTTCGTGCTGGAAGCGTCTTTGTTTGTCTTTGACGTAAGCCAGCATTTCGCGCATGAAATGCGCCTGGTAGACCCGGGAAAAGCCCATGCCGATACGGTCGGCACATTGGTCCAGGCGAAAGGGGACCGAAACCGCGACGGCTGCCTGCAATTGGCTGGCCGAACCGACCTCACCCAAGTGCTTGAGCAGTACATTTCCTCCGAGCGAGTAGCCCACGGCGTACAGCGGCGCTTGCGGGCGTGTGGCGCGCAGGTGGTTGATGGTTTCGGCAAGGTCTTCGCTGGCGCCGGAGTGGTAGCTGCGCGGCAGCAGATTCGGTTCGCCCGAGCAGCCGCGCCAGTTCAAGGCCACACTGGCCCAGCCCTGACGCGACAGTGCCGCTTGCAAGCCGCTGACATAGTGCGAAGCAGAAGAACCGGTCAGCCCATGCAGCACCAGCACCAGCGGTGCGTCGGCCTGGTGCGGGCCATTCCAGTCGAGGTCGAGAAAGTCGCCGTCGGATAACCACATCCGTTCACGCTGATGCTGCAGGACGACTTTTTTTCGACACAGCGGCCCCCATAGCGTCTGCAGGTGAGGGTTGGTCAGCCCCCAGCCGGGCGTGAACACGGCAGGTGGGCTGGTGCGCCGAGCGCTGTAGGTGTCGTCGATGGCCATGATTCCGAGAGCAGGAGCAGTCTCATGAGAGTTTGGCCCGTGAGCTGACACTTGTCACTTCGACGGGCGGTAGTCCTGATGAGCTGAGGGTCCGGATTCAGCCGCGCTGCCAAAGGGCGTAATACACCTGGCCAGCTTTCTTCTCTCGATGCAGGCGCCAGTTGGATGGCAGTTGCAGACTCGATGGCGGCGTTTCGCTCTCGGTGTAGATCCAGGCCCCTTCGGCCAGCCACTGGCGCTCTTCGAGCAGCGCGCAGGTTTCCACCAACAGGTTCTGATGGAAGGGCGGGTCGAGGAACACCATGTCGAAGGCTGTGGTAGCAGGGTTCTGCAGGTAGCGCAGGGCATCGCTCTGCAAGACCTGGCCATTGGCACAGCGAAGTGTTTCCAGATTCTGCTTCAGGCTGGCGATGGCAACCGGGTTGCTGTCGAGCGCCACGGCCGTGGTCGCGCCGCGAGACAGCGCCTCCAGGTACAAGGCGCCGCTGCCGGCAAAGGCATCGAGCACCTTGGCCCCGGCGACGTAGGGCGCCAACCAGTTGAACAGCGTCTCGCGGACCCTGTCCGGGGTGGGACGCAATCCGGGGCCATCCGGGAAACTCAGGCGACGGCTACGCCATTCGCCGCCGATGATGCGCAGTTGGCCCTGGCCGCCGTGGGCCTTGTTCGGTTTTGCAGATGGACTGGCCATTAATGCTCCGGGACGCCGAGTGGCTGCTCGGCAGGTTTGTCTGTCGGTGGCGGCAACGGCTTTTGCGGGACGGTTGGCCCGGTCGTGACGATCACCAGTTTATCGGCAGCCAGGTGCTTGTTCATGGCGCTCTTGATTTGCTCTTTGGTCAGACTCTGGGACTGTTCCATAAAGTCTTCCAGATAGCTCAACGGCAGATTATAGAAGCCGATTGCCCCCAATTGGCCGACGATGCTCGCATTGCTGGCATTGGACAGCGGGAAACTGCCGGCCAGCTCGCGCTTGGCGTCGTCCAGTTCCTGCTGGGTAGGGCCGCTCTTGAGGTAATCGCGCAACAGGTCCTGGACCAGTTGCAGGGTGCCTTCGCTCAGTTCGGCGCGGGTCTGCAGGTTGATCATGAATGGGCCGCGCGCCTGCATGGGGCTGAAGCCAGAATAGATGCCGTAGGTCAGGCCGCGCTTTTCCCGTACTTCACTCATCAGGCGCGTACCGAAGCTGCCGCCGCCAAGGATCTGGTTACCCAGCGACAGTGCTGCGTAGTCCGGGTCGTCACGGTCGATGCCCAGTTGCGCGAGCATCAGGTGGGTCTGCTTGGACGGGAACTCGATATGCGTCACTCCGGGCTTGGGGTCGCTCGGTTCTGCGACCTTGGCCAGGGCCGGGCCCTTGGGCAGCGCGGCGGAAACCTGCGCGGCGATGCTTTCGGCCTCGCTGCGGGACAGGTCGCCGACCAAGGCAATTACGACGTTGCCGGCGGCGTAGGCCTTGTTGTGGAAGGCGCGCATCTGATCGACGGTAATGCCCGGGATGCTCTGCGCGTTGCCATCACTGGAATGTGCGTACGGATGTGTACCGTACAGCTGTTTGAACAGCTCAAGACCGGCCAGTTTGCCCGGGTTTTGCTTCTGGTATTCAAAACCGGCCAGCAACTGGTTCTTGATGCGGGCCAGCGAGTCGGTCGGGAAAGTCGGTTTGCCGACCACCTCGGCGAACAGCGCCAGGGCAGGCTCGCGCTTGTCTGCTGCACTCAGGCTGCGCAGGGAGGCCACGGCCATGTCGCGGTAGGCGCCGTTGCCGAAGTCTGCGCCCAGGCCTTCGAAACCCTCGGCGATCGCGCTGACATCCTTGCCGGCCACGCCTTCGTTGAGCATGGCGTTGGTCAGCGTGGCCACTCCTGGCACGTCCTGATCCTGGCTGCTGCCGGCGGCAAAGGTCAGGCGCAGGTCGAACATTGGCAGCTCGCGCGCTTCGACGAACAATACCTTGGCGCCTTCGGCGGTGTTCCAGGTCTGGATGTCCAGGTGTCGACGGGTCGGCGGCTTGGTGTCCAGTTCAGCCAGGGACTGCAAGGTGTTGGCCGGCCTTGCTGCGGTACTGGCGTCTGCCTTGGCTGCGTCGCCGGACTGTACCGGACGGGCGATGAATACGCCGAGCAGTACCACCAGCAACAGAATACCCAGGCCAATCAGGGCATAGCGGGGCGTATTACGCTCACTCATGAGCTGTTTCCTCGGGCAAAACATGGGCAACGCTGAGGCGTTCGCGGGTGAAATAGGTGCTGGCCGCCTTCTGGATGTCGGCTGGGGTCACGCTTTTCAGCTCGTCGAGTTCGCTGTCGATGAGTTTCCACGACAAGCCGACGGTTTCCAGTTGGCCGATGGTGGTCGCCTGGCTGCTGATCGAGTCGCGATCGTAAACCAGCCCGGCGATGACCTGGGCGCGAACCCGCTCCAGCTCTTCGGCCGAAGGTGGCGTTTTTTTCAGATCGTCGAGCAATTGCCAGAAGCCCTTCTCGACTTCGTCCAGGGTCTTGTTCTTCTGGGTATTGGGCGTTGCCGAGAGCGTGAACTGGCTATCGCCACGGGTGAACGGGTTGTAGCTGGCCGAAGCGCCGGACACCAGTTCCTGGTCGCGTTCCAGCTGTGTCGACAGACGGGCGCTGTAGCCGCCATCGAGCAGGGCCTCGATCAGGCGCAGGGCATGCACCTGGCGCGGATCCTTGGCAGTGGCAAGACCTGGCACGTTGAAGCCGAAGATCACGCTCGGCAGCTGCGTGCGCACATGCAGGGTCAATTGGCGCAGGCCGGGCTCTGCCAGTTCCAGCGGCAACTTCGCCGCGGGTGTCGGGCGCTTGGGGATGTCGCCGAAATAGCGCTGGGCCAGTGCTTTGACTTCATCCGGGGTGACATCGCCGACCACCACCAGGGTGGCATTGTTGGGCACGTACCAGGATTGATACCAGTGGCGCAGCTCTTCGACTTTCATCCGCTCGAGGTCGGCCATCCAGCCGATGGTCGGGGTGTGATAGCCGCTGGCCGGGTACGCCATGGCCTTGAACAGCTCGAACGCCTTGGAGCTGGGGTTGTCGTCCGTGCGCAGGCGACGCTCTTCCTTGATGACCTCGATTTCACGGGTGAACTCGTCGGCCGGCAGGCGCAGGCTGGCCATGCGGTCGGCCTCCAGCTCCAGGGCGACGCCCAGGCGGTCCCGGGCCAGCACCTGGTAATAAGCGGTGTAGTCGTCGCTGGTGAAGGCGTTTTCTTCGGCGCCAAGATCGCGAAGTATCCGCGAAGCTTCGCCTGGGCCGATTTTTTCACTGCCCTTGAACATCATGTGTTCCAGAGCGTGGGACAAACCGGTCTGGCCAGGCGTCTCGTAACTGGAACCAACCTTGTACCAGACCTGTGAAACCACCACCGGCGCGCGGTGATCTTCACGCACGACCACTTTCAGGCCATTGTCGAGGATGAACTCATGGGTGGGTTGCGAATCGGCGGCAAAGGCTGCGAACGGCAGACAAACTGTGCTGAGCAACAGGCCAGCGGCGCGGCGGGCTAGAGCATTCATTCGTTTTTTAACCTGTAGGACTGCCCGCGTGGTCTTAGCGTCTGCGGGCGAGGAGGTGCTAGGATACTGATCCGGTGAACTGGCGACCATGCCTGGTTGAGGAGAGCCCATTGGGTATCTCTACCAAATGTTACGTATGAACGAGCCGGACAAAAAATAGTCTGTTCTGCGTTATTAGAATTTTCTGAGGCGCCGCATTGGCGCGTCGCTACCTTGAGATAGCCGTCTTCCATGTTTGGTTCCAACGACGACAAAAAGACCCCGGCCCCGGCTGGAGAAAAGAAAAGCCTGTTCGGATGGTTGCGCAAAAAGCCGCAACAACCCGTTGCCGAACAGCCACAGACACCTGCGCCCGCAGAACTTGCGCCGACCACCCCGGTGGAAACGGCTGCGCCAGAAGCGCTCATTCCTGCCCCGGCCGAGACTACGCCTGAGGTTGCAGCGGCACCAGTGGTGCCGCCTGTCGGTTTGATATTGCCGGTACCCGAAGAACCGGTCGCGCTGGTTGCGGATCTTGAGCCCCATCAACCGCCGCCGATCCCTGTGCGCCCCGAAATCGTTCCGGAGCCGGTAGTTTGGGTAGCGCCGCAGCCGCAGCCGCAGCCGACGCCAGTCGTTACTCAGCCTGCCCCGGCACCGGTTGTACCTGCACCTGCGCCTGTGTTCGTTGCACCAACCCCTGCGCCCGTCGTGGAAGCTGCGGCACCTGCGCCTGCGCCTGTGTTCGTTGCGCCAACCCCTGCGCCTGTCGCGGAAACTGCTGCACCTGCACCTGCACCTGCACCTGCACCTGCACCTGCACAGGCCGCCGTACCTGCTGCACCGGCCCCTGCGCCCGTCGAGGTAGTTGCCCCCGTGCAAAGCGAAGAGGCCAAGGTCGGTTTCTTCGCCCGCCTCAAGCAGGGGCTGTCGAAAACCAGCGCCAGTATTGGCGAAGGCATGGCCAGCCTGTTCCTGGGCAAGAAGGTTATCGATGACGACCTGCTCGATGAAATCGAAACGCGCCTGCTGACCGCCGACGTGGGCGTCGACGCGACTTCAGTCATCGTTCAGAGCCTGACCCAGAAAGTTGCCCGCAAGCAGCTGGCCGACGCCGATGCGTTGTACAAGTCCCTGCAAGGCGAGCTGGCTGACATGCTCAAGCCGGTCGAGCGGCCGCTGAAGATTCACTCGCAGAACAAACCCTTCGTGATTCTGGTGGTTGGCGTCAACGGTGCCGGGAAAACCACCACCATCGGCAAACTGGCCAAGAAACTGCAGCTCGAAGGCAAGAAAGTCATGCTCGCGGCCGGCGACACCTTCCGTGCGGCGGCGGTCGAGCAGTTGCAGGTCTGGGGCGAGCGTAACCAGATTCCAGTGATCGCCCAGCACACCGGTGCCGACTCGGCTTCGGTCATCTTTGATGCCGTGCAGGCGGCCAAGGCCCGTGGCATCGATGTGTTGATCGCCGATACCGCTGGTCGGTTGCACACCAAAGACAATTTGATGGAAGAGCTGAAAAAAGTACGCCGGGTGATCGGCAAGCTCGATGCCGATGCGCCGCATGAAGTGCTGTTGGTGCTGGATGCCGGAACCGGGCAGAACGCCATCAACCAGGCCAAACAGTTCAACCAGACCGTCGAATTGACAGGCCTGGCCCTGACCAAACTCGACGGCACGGCCAAGGGCGGGGTAATTTTCGCCCTGGCCAAGCAGTTCAATCTGCCGATCCGCTACATTGGTGTGGGTGAAGGTATCGATGACCTGCGCACCTTTGAAGCTGAAAACTTCGTTAAAGCGCTATTTGCCGAGCGGGAGCGCCCATGATTCGATTCGAACAGGTCGGTAAACGCTATCCGAACGGACACGTCGGCTTGCATGAGCTGAGCTTTCGAGTGCGTCGGGGGGAGTTTCTGTTCGTGACCGGCCACTCCGGTGCCGGCAAAAGTACCTTGCTGCGCCTGCTGCTGGCGATGGAACGTCCGACCACCGGCAAGCTGCTGCTGGCTGGCCAGGACCTGGGGCAGATCAGCAATGCGCAGATTCCGTTCCTGCGCCGCCAGATCGGCGTTGTGTTCCAGAATCACCAGTTGCTGTTCGACCGCACGGTGTTCAACAACGTGGCCTTGCCGCTGCAGATTCTCGGTCTGTCCAAGCCCGAGATCGCCAAGCGCGTGGATTCGGCGCTCGAGCGGGTTGCCCTGTCGGACAAGGCCGACCTGTACCCGGGGGACCTGTCGACCGGTCAGCAACAACGCGTTGGCATTGCCCGGGCCATCGTGCACCGGCCGGCATTGCTGTTGGCCGATGAACCGACCGGTAACCTCGACCCGCGCCTGGCTGCGGAAATCATGGGTGTTTTCGAAGATATCAACCGCCTGGGTACCAGCGTTCTGATCGCCAGTCACGACCTGGCGCTGATCGCGCGCATGCGCCATCGCATGCTGACCCTGCAGCGCGGCCGCTTGATCGGCGACGGGGAGGCCGCACAATGAGTGCAACACGTAGTCCAAAGGTTTCTGATCGCGTAGCCCCTAATGCGGCCGATCCTCAGCCGGAAAAGAAAAAGAAGATTCGCGAGGAAGACGACGGTCCGGACTTCGGCACCCTGTTCCATGCCTGGCTGGAAAGCCATCGCTCGAGTCTGCTCGACAGTCTGCGGCGCCTGGGCAAGCAGCCGATCGGCAGTTTCTTTACCTGCCTGGTGATGGCGATCGCATTAAGCCTGCCGATGGGCTTGTCCTTGCTGCTCGGTAACGTCGAGCGCCTGGGTGGTTCCTGGCAGCGCGCCGCACAGATTTCGCTGTACCTGCAACTGGACACCAGCAGCCGTGATGGCGAGGCCCTACGCGATCAGGTCAAGGCGCTGCCGGGTGTGGCGGAGGCCGAATACGTCAGCCGCGAGCAGGCGCTCGATGAGTTCCAGAAGCAATCCGGACTGGGCGAGGCCCTGCGCGAGCTGCCGGAAAACCCGCTGCCCGGTGTCGTGGTAGTCACGCCCAAGGAAGTCGACAAGGCGGGGCTGGATGCCTTGCGTCAGCAGTTGGCCGAGTTGCCCAAGGTCGAACAGGCCCAGCTCGACCTGGTATGGGTCGAGCGTCTGGCGGCAATCCTGAAACTGGGTGATCGTTTTGTCTTCGGCCTTACCGTCTTGCTGGTCCTGGCTTTGTTGCTCGTAATTGGTAACACAATTCGCCTGCACATCGAGAACCGTCGTACGGAGATCGAAGTCATCAAGCTGGTAGGCGGGACTGATAGCTATGTGCGTAGGCCTTTTCTCTACATGGGCGCGCTTTATGGCATGGGCGCCGGCGTATTTTCGTGGGGCGTTCTGGCCTACGGGCTGAACTGGCTGAATGGCGCGGTTGTCGGGCTTGCCGGTTTGTATGGCAGTGACTTCTCTTTGGCAGGGGTGCCGATGGCCGATGGTCTGTCGCTCTTGCTTGGAGCGGTCCTGTTAGGGTATATCGGTGCTTGGATTGCGGTCGCCCGTCATTTGAGCGAGTTGGCACCGCGATAATGTCTTTTTGCTTGTATTGACCTTTTCATTTTTTAGGGAACTTGTTTTCCGGTTTCCGGTCAATGTCGCAGTGCTGAAAATGCACGAGTCTAGTGAGTCGGAGGTTTTTTCGTATGACCACTTCTTTGCAACCTGCGTATGCTCTGGTCCCGGGTGCGAACCTGGAGGCTTATGTGCACACGGTGAACAGCATTCCATTGCTGACGCCGGAGCAGGAGCGTGAACTGGCCGAGAGTCTCTACTATGAGCAGGATCTTGGGGCGGCTCGGCAGATGGTGCTCGCCCACCTGCGTTTTGTCGTGCATATCGCACGCAGCTATTCCGGCTATGGCCTGGCCCAGGCCGACCTGATCCAGGAAGGTAACGTCGGCCTGATGAAGGCCGTGAAGCGCTTCAACCCTGAAATGGGCGTGCGCCTGGTGTCGTTCGCCGTGCACTGGATCAAGGCAGAAATCCACGAATTCATTCTGCGCAACTGGCGCATCGTCAAGGTCGCCACAACCAAGGCCCAGCGCAAGCTGTTCTTCAACCTGCGCAGCCAGAAGAAGCGTCTGGCCTGGCTGAACAACGAAGAAGTCCACCGCGTGGCCGAAAGCCTGGGCGTGGAGCCGCGTGAAGTCCGCGAGATGGAAAGCCGTCTGACCGGCCAGGACATGGCTTTCGACCCAGCGGCCGAAGCCGATGACGACAGCGCCTTCCAGTCGCCGGCCAACTACCTGGAAGACCACCGTTACGACCCGGCGCGTCAATTGGAGGATGCGGACTGGAGCGACAACTCCAACAGCAACCTGCATGAGGCGCTGGAAGTGCTGGACGAGCGTAGCCGTGACATCCTCTACCAGCGCTGGCTGGCAGAAGAGAAGGCCACGCTGCATGACCTGGCGCAGAAGTACAATGTGTCGGCAGAGCGTATTCGCCAGTTGGAGAAGAACGCGATGAACAAGCTCAAGGTTTCGATTGCGGCCTGAGATTGATGCGCAGATAGCAAAAAGCCCCGATTTGATCGGGGCTTTTTTGTTTCAGGTGGATTATTTGTTGTCTGGTCGGGCCTAATCGCTGGCAAGTCGAGTCGTCGCACCGCAGCTCCCACAGGGAATATACAACGCCGACCCTGTGGGAGTTGGCTTGCCAGCGATAGGGCCCTCAAGGTCTTCACTGCGCCCAAGGCGACTTCCGCACCGAATCCATCTGCACCAGATAACTACTACCCCCCAACTGCCGCATCTGCTGGCGAATCCACCCCGCCCGCCGGGCAACATAGGGGCTCGGATGGCTGGCATCCCATTGCCGGGGATTGGGCAGCACTGCCGCCAGCAGACTTGCCTGCTGGCGCGACAGGCGCGCTGCGGTTACGTCGAAGTGATGTTGTGCCGCGGCTTCGGCGCCGAACACGCCTTTGTCCCATTCGGCGCTGTTGAGGTAGACCTCAAGAATGCGTTGTTTAGGCCAGAGCACTTCGATCAAGGCGGTGAACCAGGCCTCCAGACCTTTGCGCAGCCAGCTGCGGCCGGACCAGAGGAACAGGTTCTTCGAGACCTGCTGGCTGAGGGTGCTGGCACCGCGCAAGGTGCCGCCCCGTTCGTTATGGGCAAATGCGGCCTGAATCGCGCCAATGTCGAAGCCCCAATGTTCGGCAAACTTCTGGTCTTCGCCGGCGATCACGGCAACCTTGAGCTCGTCGGAGATTTCTTCCCAAGGGCGCCAGCTGCGTTGCAGGTCGATCGGCTCGCCATCGAACCAGGACTCGATCTTGCGTTCGACCATCAGGGCGGTGCCCGGTGGCGGGACCCAGCGAAAGATCAGCACCAGCAATACGCTGCCCGCTGCGAACCACAGCAGGGCTTTCGTGAAGTGGCGGAAGTATGAACGCAGCATAGATGGCTTGGCCGAACCGGTTGAGCGCGCCATTATACAGACCCTTTGCAACCAAACGCTTCTGACTGGAGTTCGCCCATGCTTCGTGGTTTTCTAATGCTGGCTGCTTTCTTCGGCTTTACCGGGGTAGGGCTCGGCGCATTTGCCGCCCATGGGTTGAAGAATCGGTTAAGCAGCGAGTATCTGGCGATCTTCCATACCGGTGTCAATTACCAACTGGTGCATACCCTGGCATTGCTGGCGGTTGCGGTGTTGGCCACGCAACTGCCCGGGCGCCTGGTCACCTGGGCCGGCGGTCTGTTCTGCGTGGGGATCGTGCTGTTCTCCGGTAGCCTGTACCTGTTGACCCTGACCGGCGTCAGCAAGCTGGGCATCATCACCCCCTTCGGTGGCCTGGCGTTTCTGGCCGGCTGGCTGTGCCTGGGGCTGGCCGCCTGGCGACTGACTTGACTCATGAGTCCAGGTTGAGACGAATGGCGCCGCTTTGCCTTGGTCATACCGACTGATCGGGCTAGAATGCTGGCCCCTAAAAATGATGGCTGCTGCCTGCATGCGCATTCAATTGAACGGTGACTCCTTTGAGCTGCCCGATGGCGAGACCGTCGCGGCATTATTGGCCCGGCTTGACCTGACCGGTCGCCGGGTCGCGGTCGAACTGAACCTGGATATCGTGCCGCGTAGCCAGCACGCTGCCACCGCGCTGAGCGAAGGCGACCAGGTTGAAGTCGTACACGCCATTGGCGGCGGTTGACGGTAACCGCGTTCTACCTGCAAGCACTTCAACCCTGAAGAGGATTTCCGATGAGCAACGTTCGTAGCGACAAGCCCTTCACGCTGGCCGGCCGTACCTTCCAGTCGCGCTTGCTGGTAGGCACCGGCAAGTACCGTGACATGGAAGAAACCCGCCTGGCCATCGAAGCCTCGGGTGCCGAGATCGTCACCGTTGCCGTGCGCCGCACCAACATCGGGCAGAACCCGGGCGAGCCGAACCTGCTCGATGTGCTGCCGCCGGACCGTTACACCATCCTGCCCAACACCGCCGGTTGCTACGATGCCGTCGAAGCCGTGCGCACCTGCCGCCTGGCCCGTGAACTGCTCGATGGCCACAACCTGGTCAAGCTGGAAGTCCTGGCTGACCAGAAGACCCTGTTCCCGAACGTGATCGAAACTCTCAAGGCCGCCGAAGTGCTGGTCAAGGACGGTTTCGACGTAATGGTCTACACCAGCGATGACCCTATCATCGCTCGCCAACTGGCCGAAGCCGGTTGCATCGCAGTCATGCCACTGGCTGGCCTGATCGGTACTGGCCTGGGTATCTGCAACCCCTACAACCTGCAGATCATCCTTGAAGAAGCCAAGGTACCCGTGTTGGTCGATGCTGGTGTCGGTACCGCGTCCGACGCCACCATTGCCATGGAACTGGGCTGTGAAGCGGTGCTGATGAACTCGGCCATCGCCCATGCACAGCAACCGATCATGATGGCCGAAGCCATGAAGCACGCCATCGTCGCCGGCCGTCTGGCGTACCTGGCCGGGCGCATGCCGAAAAAACTCTATGCCAGCGCATCGTCGCCGCTGGATGGTCTGATCAAGTAAGAGCCCCTGATGACTGAATCGCAAGAAACGCCGATTTCCGCTGACGGCGAAGAACGCCAGCACCGCCGCATCAAGAGTTTCGTGATGCGTGCCGGTCGCATGACTGAAGGCCAGCAGCGCGGCCTGGACCAGGGCGCGCCGCTGTTTGTGCTGCCCTTGAGCGAAAGCACGGTCGATTTCGACCAGGTCTTCGGCCGTAAAGCGCCACGTACCCTGGAAATCGGCTTCGGCATGGGGCACTCGCTGCTGGAGATGGCCGCTGCCGCGCCGGAGCAGGACTTCATCGGCGTCGAAGTGCACCGTCCAGGCGTGGGGGCACTGCTCAACGGCGTGCTCACCCAGGGGCTGAAGAACTTGCGGGTCTACGATTGCGATGCGATCGAAGTGCTCAACAAGTGTGTGGCCGACAACAGCCTGGATCGCCTGTTGCTGTTCTTCCCGGACCCATGGCACAAGAGCCGTCATCACAAGCGCCGCATCGTCCAGCCGGCGTTTGCCGAACTGGTACGCAGCAAGCTGAAGGTTGGCGGTATCCTGCATATGGCAACCGACTGGGAACAGTATGCCGAGCATATGCTGGAAGTGATGAATGTTGCGCCCGGTTACCGCAATCTGGCTGAAGATGGCCGCTGCGTGCCGCGCCCGGCCGAGCGCCCGATCACCAAGTTCGAACGCCGTGGCGAACGGCTTGGGCATGGGGTTTGGGATTTGAAGTTCGAAAAGTTGGCTTGAGATTTTGCGACCGCTTTGCGGTCGATCGCTGGCAAGCCCGCTCCCACAGGGAATGGCCGGGTCTCACCGATTGACGGTTCAATCTCAATCTCTGTGGGAGCTGGCTTGCCAGCGATAAGGGCCGAAGGCCCTTCAAGCTACCGCCGATCCGCCACAACCCCAATCAACACCAGCACCACCAACAACACCGGCGCCAGGCTGTAGTTGTTGAACTGACTCAACCCCTTCACTACCCACGGCGTGGCATAGATCAGCGCCGCACCGCTCCCCACCATGCATACCAGTGCCATGAACGGTACGCGCAAGGCGCCTGCAAGGCCGCCCAGGCGACCTTCGAGCCAACCTTTGATATCGGCGCCAAACAGCACTAGCGCACACCCTACAAGCGCCAGGGCGATTTCCGAGAGGTTGCTGCGGCTCCAGCGCGAGACGGTTGCGAGCAGATCGAGTACCAAATCCATTCAGAGTCCTTAGATCAAGAAATACTGCAGCAGGTCATTGAGGAACAATTGGCCGCGGGCGGTAGGGACCAGGCGCGAGGGTTCGACCTGTAAAAGCCCTTTTTGTTCGGCCTCGCGGCGGGCCTTGTCCAGCATCCCCAGGCTCAAGCCGGTGCGCTCGCTGAACAGGGTAGCTTCCACGCCGTCGGTCAGGCGCAAGGCATTCATCAGAAACTCGAAGGGTAGTTCTTCGGTAGTGAGCGGTTTCTCGCCTGCCTTGAAAGCCTTGGCCGGGTTCAGGTAGTCCTTCGGCAGGCGGGTCTTCCAGGTGCGCACGATGCGGCCGTCCGGGTGGCTCAATTTGCCGTGGGCACCGGCGCCGATGCCGATGAAGTCGCCGAAGCTCCAGTAATTCAGGTTATGGCGCGCTGCGCGGCCCGGCTGGGCGTAGGCCGATACTTCGTACTGGGCGTAGCCGTGGCTGGCCAACAGGGCCTGGCCGGCTTCCTGGATGTCCCAGAGAATGTCGTCTTCGGGCAGCAGGGGAGGCTGATTCCAGAACACCGTGTTGGGTTCCAGCGTCAGCTGGTACCAGGACAGGTGCGTCGGCGCCAGGGCAATGGCCTGGCGCAAGTCGCCCAGGGCGTCGTCCAGGGATTGGTCGGGCAAGCCGTGCATCAGGTCCAGGTTGAAGTTGTCGAAGCCGGCCTGGCGCGCCATGTCGGCGGCGCGGACCGCTTCGTTGCCCGTATGGATGCGGCCCAGGGCTGTCAGCTTGGCTTCCTGGAAGCTCTGGATGCCAATCGACAGGCGATTGATGCCCAATTGCCGGTAGACCTTGAATTTTTCCTGCTCGAAGGTTCCCGGGTTGGCTTCCAGGGTGATCTCGATGTCAGGGGCGAAGGGGATTCGCTGCTGTACGCCTGCCAGCAGGCGGCCGAGGGCTTGCGCACTGAACAGGCTGGGCGTGCCGCCGCCGAAGAAGATCGTGCTCAGCTCGCGGCCATAGACTGCCGGCAGGTCCAGGTCGAGGTCGGCCAGCAGTGCATCGACGTACTCCTGCTCCGGCAGCACGGGGCTGGCGGCATGGGAGTTGAAGTCGCAGTACGGGCATTTGCGCACGCACCAGGGGATATGGATATACAGCGACAGGGGCGGAAGCCGCGTCAGGCCCGCCCGAGGTGCTTCGGATGAAAAGCCAGCCTCGCCCAGGTGCAGCGGCTGTGCGGGCGCATGACTGGTCATGCCAGGCCCAGGCGTTGCCGCAGCAAGGCCACGGCGCGGGCGCGGTGGCTCAGTTGGTTTTTCTCGGCCGGGCCCAGTTCAGCGCTGGAGCAGTCGCGCTCCGGTACCCAGAACAGTGGGTCGTAGCCAAAGCCATGCTCACCGCGGGCCCCAGTGAGGATGCGACCGTGCCACAGGCCTTCACAGAGGATCGGCAGCGGGTCATCGGCATGCCGGACCAGCGCCAGCACGCAGACGAACTGTGCACCGCGCTGATCCTCTGGCACGTCCTTGAGTACGTCCAGCAGTTTGGCGTTGTTGGCCGCATCGCCCTGGCCCTCGGCATACCGTGCCGAATAGATGCCAGGTGCGCCGCCCAGGAAATCCACCGCCAGGCCTGAGTCGTCGGCGAGCGCCGGCAGGCCGGAAATCCTCGCCGCGTTGCGTGCCTTGAGGATGGCGTTTTCAACGAACGACAGGCCGGTTTCCTCCGGCTCCACGCTGCTGAATTCACCGATGGAGCGCAGGTGCACGGACTCGCCGAGCATGGCCTGGAATTCTTTGAGTTTGCCGGCGTTATGGCTGGCCAACACGATTTGCTTGAAATTCATCATTCGCCTGGAAAGACTTCCTGGTTGAAACTGAAACTGTTGGTTGCACCGCCTGCCTGTACCTTCAGATCGAAGGTAAAGGTTTCCTGCTGATCGACTGGGAACTGGGCAATGTAATACACGGCACCCTGCTCGGTGACTTGCTTGAAAGTCAGGGGTTTGGCGCGCCCGGTCAGATCCTTCACTGTGCCGCTGACATCCGCGGGCAAGGGTTTGCTGGCCTTGAGTACGGCGACATTCAATACGCCCTGGTTCTTGCTGCGCACCAGGCCGGCGGCTGCGGCAGCGTCTGGCTGCAGGAAGCTGGAGTTGAACGCATTGTAATGCACTGTTACATCACCGAAGACTTCCTTGCGTTCGAGCTTGGCCGGGTCGGCGGCCATGGCCGGTATCGCCAGGCACAGGCTGAACAGAAGCAGAGCTATGCGACGCATGATCGTTCTCCTCGAATTGACAGGGTTACACAGCGATCTGGTGATCTTGCAGGCCAGGACTGCTGACGCGGTAAATACCGATCTCCCCTAGAAGATTAGGCCATAGCTTGCTTGCCCACCCGTGCCGGTGCTCGTGATCGACGGCCAGCCGGTTGAGGACCTGGGCGCGGCGTTCACGGCATAACTCCTCGAAGTCCTCGAAGGTGCAGAAGTGAATGTTCGGCGTGTTGTACCAAGTGTACGGCAGGAACTCCGAGACGGGCATCCGGCCTTTGCTCGCAAGGTACCAGCGGCAGCGCCAGTGGCCGAAGTTGGGGAAGGTAATGATGCACTGACGGCCAACGCGCAGCATTTCATCGAGGATCCGGTCCGGATAGTCGACGGCCTGCAGCGCCTGGGTCATGACCACGATATCGAAGCTGTTGCTGGCAAAGTTGCCCAGGCCCTTGTCCAGGTCCTGCTCGATGACGTTGACGCCCTTGGCGACACATTCAGCAATATTGTCTGCATCGATTTCCAGGCCATAGCCGCTGACCTGCTTGTGGTCGCGCAGCCAGGCCAGTAATTCGCCGTTACCGCAGCCGAGGTCGAGCACTCGGCTGCCGGCAGGGATCCAGTCTTGGATGATTTCCAGGTCGGCTCTCATGGAGTCCTCAGAGTGCAATACGGTTCATGTAGCTGCTGAAGGCCTGCAAGTAACGCGGGATCGGAATCAGGAAGGCGTCGTGGCCTTGCGGTGCATCGATCTCCAGGTAGCAGACATTCTTTTTCGCAGCCATCAGGGCGTCGACCAGTTCCCGGGATCGGGCCGGGGAGAAGCGCCAGTCGGTGGTGAACGACATCACGCAAAAGTCGGCTGTGACGTGGGCCAGGGTCTTGGCCAGGTCATCGCCGCAGTTGGCGGCCGGGTCGAAGTAGTCCAGAGCCTTGGTCATCAGCAGGTAGGTGTTGGCGTCGAAACGACCGGAGAACTCCTCACCCTGGTAGCGCAGGTAGCTTTCGACCTGAAACTCGACGCTATGGAAGTCGTAGTTGAGCTTCTCGCTCTTGAGCCCGCGGCCGAATTTTTCGCCCATGGAGTCGTCCGACAGGTAGGTGATGTGACCGACCATCCGCGCCAGCATCAGGCCGCGCTTGGGGATCACGCCTTGTTCCTGGAAATAACCGCCGTGGAATTCCGGGTCGGAAAGAATTGCCTGACGGGCGACTTCGTTGAACGCGATGTTCTGTGCCGAGAGTTTGGGCGCCGAAGCGATGGCCAGGCAATGGCGGACCCGGTCGGGGTAGCTGATCGTCCATTGCAGGGCCTGCATGCCGCCCAGGCTGCCGCCGACCACAGCAGCCCATTGGCCGATGCCCAGGTGATCGGCCAGGCGGGCCTGGCTGTGCACCCAGTCTTCGACCGTCAGTACCGGGAACTCGGCGCCGAAGGCTTTGCCCGTGGCCGGGTTGATGCTGCTGGGGCCAGTCGAGCCATTGCAGCCGCCGAGGTTGTTCAGGCTGACTACGAAGAATTTGTTGGTATCGATCGGTTTGCCGGGGCCGATGCAGCTGTCCCACCAGCCGGGCTTGCGGTCATCGACGCTGTGATAACCCGCAGCGTGATGATGGCCGGACAGGGCGTGACAGATAAGCACGGCGTTGCTGGCGCTGCTGTTGAGCGTGCCATAGGTTTCGAAAACCAGATCGTAGGCCGCAATCGAACGGCCGCAGGCCAACGCCAGGGGCTCGCTGAAATGTGCCAGTTGCGGTGTGACCAGACCAACCGAATCGGGGGGAAAGACAGTGGACATCGACCCTGCTCTCGCTTAAATGAGGCGTAAGTCTAAAGAGGGCTGCCCCAAGCAGCAAGCAATGGTGCAGCCCCTGTAGGAGCTGCCGTAAGGCTGCGATAAGGGCCGTTGAAATGCTGCGACCGCTTCGCGCTCGATCGCAGCCTAACGGCAGCTCCTACAGGTTGTTTGGCGTCAGTTAAACCAGCATCCGCAGGATTTCAGGCATGCCAGTCATGGCCGCCAGATTGTTGATGACCAACATGTCCAGCAACTTGAGCACCATGAACGCGAGGATCGGCGAGATATCCAGGCCACCCAGGTTCGGCAGGATGCGCCGGAACGGCACCAGGGCCGGTTCGCAGATCTGGTTGACCAGCTCGGCACCGGGGTTGTGGCTGCCAGGCGCGACCCAGGAGAGGATGACGCTGATGATCAGGGCGAAGAAGAAAATCTTCAGGAACAGCGCGGTGACCCCGATGATCGACCAGACCAGCAGTTGCAGCGGGTTGCCGGTGGTGCCATAGGCCAGCAGCAGGGTCAGGCCCATTACCAGCATCTGGACGAGGATGGCCAGCAGCAACGAAGACATGTCCAGGCCGAACAGGCTCGGAATGATCCGGCGCAGTGGCTTGAGCAGAGGCTGGGTGGCACGCACGGCGAACTGGCTGAGCGGGTTGTAGAAGTCCGCGCGTACCAGTTGCAGGACGAAACGCAGAAGCACAATCAGCAGGAACAGGCTGCCGAGGGTTTGCAGTACATAGATTGCTGCGGTGCTGAGTCCAATCATTTTCGGCTCCTTATTTGCCCAGTTGCTCTGCCATCTCGGCCGACCGGTGTGCGGCAGCGCTGAGCGCTTTTTCCACCAATGCCTCGAAACCATCGGCCTGGAACGACTTGATGGCCGCTTCCGTGGTGCCTGCCGGCGAGGTCACCCGACGACGCAGCTCGGCGGCATCGACATCGCTGGAAACCGCCATGTGCGCGGCGCCCAGGGCGGTTTGCAGGGTCAGGCGGGCGGCGGTTTCGTGGGGCAGACCGAGTTTTACGCCAGCGGCGGTCATGGCCTCGATCAGCAGGAAGAAGTACGCAGGGCCGCTGCCGGACACAGCAGTGACTGCATCGAGTTGTTGCTCTTCATCAAGCCACAGGGAGATGCCGACGGCGGACAGCAGTTGCTCGGCCTGTTGGCGTTGGGCTGGCGACACCTGTTCGGTGGCGTACAGGCCGCTGACGCCTTGGCGCAGCAATGCCGGGGTATTGGGCATGCAACGCACGATCGGTTGTGCGCCGAGCCAATTGCTCATGCTTGCGCAGGTAATCCCGGCGGCGATGGAAACCACCAGTTGCTGCGGCTTGAGGCTGGGGCGCAGCGCTTCACAAACGGCTTTCATGGCTTGCGGTTTGACCGCCAGGACCACAACGTCGGCGCCTTCGACGGCCTGGGCATTGTCGGCGAACAGTTCGATGTCATGTTCGGCATGAACCTTGGCGCGCTGTTCGGCGCCAGGGTCGCTGGCACGGATCTGCGACGCTTCCATCCCTTGGGTGCGCAAGCCGCCGATCAGGCTGGCGGCCATGTTTCCTGCACCGATGAAGGCAATGCGAGTCTTGCTCATGAAAGATCCTTGATAAAGAGGCGGTGACGGTGCTCGGCTAGGGTTGGCCATAGTCGCGGGCACCAAACAGGGCTGTGCCGATCCGGACCCAGGTCGCACCTTGTGCGATCGCTGATTCCAGGTCGTGGCTCATGCCCATCGAAAGTGTGTCGAGCGGCAAATTGAGGCTGTCTTGCAGGGTTCTGACGGTCGCGAAGGCTGCGTCTTGTGCGGTGCGGTCTTCGGTCGGCTCGGGTATCGCCATCAAGCCTCGCAGTTTGAGACGCGGCAAGTTCGTGATTGCCGTGGCCAGAGCAGGCAGGTCGGCAGCGCTGCAACCGGATTTGCTCGCTTCGCCGCTGACATTGACCTGAATGCAGATATTGAGCGGCGGCAGGCCTTCGGGGCGCTGCTCTGACAGGCGTTGAGCAATTTTCAGGCGATCCACGGAGTGTACCCAGTCGAAGTTTTCCGCGATTGCGCGCGTCTTGTTCGACTGAATGGGGCCAATGAAGTGCCAACTCAAGGGCAGGTCGGTCAATTCGGTCTGCTTGCCCAGAGCTTCCTGCAAATAGTTTTCACCGAAGTCGCGGATGCCGGCGGCAAAGGCTTCACGCACGGCTTCGGCGGGTTTGGTCTTGGATACGGCGAGCAGGCCAATGCTCGATTCATCGCGTCCGGCGGCCCGTGCCGCAGCATTTATGCGGGAACTTACCGTCAAAACGTTGTCTGCTATGGTGGACATTGATGTGCGCCAGCGGGTCTTGGGTCTGCGGCATTCTACCTGCTTGTCTGTATTTGGGGAGACTCATGGACATTACCGAGCTGCTGACCTTCAGCGTCATGCAGGGCGCCTCCGACCTGCACCTTTCGGCAGGCTTGCCGCCGATGATCCGGGTAGACGGTGACATGCGTCCTATCGAGCTGCCGGCCCTGGATGCCAGGCAGGCGCATGAGTTGATCCATGGCCTCATGAGCGAGCAGCAGCGCAAGGATTTCGAAACATTTCTGGAAGCCGATTTTGCCTTCGAGGTTCCCGATCTGGCTCGTTTCCGGGTCAATGCCTTCAAGCAGAGCCGTGGTCCGGGGGCGGTATTGCGGACCATTGCGGCCAGGGTCTTGAGCATGGAGGCGCTTGGCATGGGGGAGGTGTTTCGCAAAATTACGGAAACGCCCCGGGGATTGGTGCTGGTCACCGGCCCCACGGGGTCGGGAAAGTCGACGACCCTTGCGGCCATGATCGACTACCTCAACAACAATACTCATCGGCATATCCTGACCATCGAAGACCCGATCGAGTTTGTGCACGAGCCGCGCAATTGTCTGATCAACCAGCGCGAAGTCCACCGCGACACCCTGGGGTTTGGCAATGCCCTGCGTTCGGCGCTGCGCGAGGACCCGGATGTGATCATGGTGGGTGAAATGCGCGACCTTGAAACCATCCGTCTGGCGTTGACCGCGGCAGAAACCGGGCATCTGGTCTTCGGCACCCTGCACACCACTTCGGCGGCGAAAACCATCGACCGGGTCGTGGATGTTTTCCCGGCCGAGGAAAAGCCCATGGCGCGGTCCATGTTGTCGGAGTCGCTACAGGCCGTTATTTCGCAAACCTTGCTCAAGAAGATCGGCGGCGGCCGGGTGGCGGCTCACGAAATAATGCTCGGCACGCCGGCGATTCGTAATTTGATTCGGGAAGACAAGGTGGCGCAGATGTATTCGTCGATCCAGACCGGCGGAGCGTTGGGCATGCAGACGCTGGACATGAGCCTCAAGGAATTGCTCGCAAAAGGCGTGATCACACGTGAAACTGCAAAAGAAAAGGCCAGGTCACCAGATAATTTCTGAGACCTGGCCTTTCTTTGTAAGTGGCCTGGAGGGAGGAGCGCCGATCAGCGCTGGCTCAAGGTCAGGTTTTTCTGCTCGTTGGGCAGGACGCGTTTGGCGACCACATAGTGGTTTTGCCAGTACGGCTTGTTCAGGGTGTCGATGGTGACCGACTTGCCCCGGCGTGGCGCGTGGATGAAGCGATCATTGCCCAGGTAGATGGCCACATGATTGACGCGACGGCTCTTGATGTTGAAGAAGATCAGGTCGCCGGGCTTGAGGTCCTTCTGGTCGACCTTCTGGCCGTGGCCGCTGGCCATGGCGTTGGAAGTGCGTGGAAGGTCCACTTCGTCGATGTCATTGAAGGCGTATTTCACCAGGCCGCTGCAGTCGAAACCTTTGCTCGGGCTGCTGCCGCCCCAACGATAAGGGGTGCCAAGCACGTTGACGGCACGGCTCAGTACATCGCTGCTCTGTTTGGCCGACACCTGGGCATTGGTACTTTTGCCAGCAGTGTACGACACGTGTCTGGCGGTGGTACTGGTGCCCTTGCGGGTGTAGGTAACCTTGGATTTTGCAGAGTATCCGTTGAAACCTTCGGGTAAGCGTTGCTCACGATTGGTGGCGTGGGCGGCCAGTGGCAATAATAGGCAAATAGTTAGCCATGTCTTGAAAAAAGGACGCATTCGGCAGGGCTCATGTTGGTTAGCGCGAAACTTTATAACAGCTTTGTGGTCGTTTTTTGTTCCGTCTGTCGTCTCGAACAGGGGGCGAAAAGTGATCAAGGTGCTTGAATCAGGGGCGATTACTGTGCGCAAGTCAGGCAGGACAAGCGTTTGCGCGGACCGTTCGGTCAGAAGACCACACGTCGGGTCGACACACAAAAGTCACATGTTTCTTTAGAAAATTTCTCTATAAACCGAAGGAGCTGGGAATGAACGGTTATCAACAGGATGTCAATTCGCAAGATACGCACAGCAAGGTGATCGGGTATTTGCTGTGGATTTTCGGTTTCACCGGTGCTCATCGCTTCTATTACGGCAAACCGGTTACCGGGACGCTCTGGTTTTTTACCTTCGGCTTGCTGGGGATCGGCTGGCTGATCGACCTGTTCCTGATTCCGGCGATGGATCGCGAGGCGGACCTGCGCTTTAACGCCGGCTCAACGGACTACAACGTGGCCTGGATTCTGCTGACATTCCTGGGGATTTTCGGTGTACACCGGATGTACCAGGGCAAATGGATCAGCGGGATCATTTATCTGCTGACGGGTGGGTTGTTTCTGGTGGGGGTGTTGTATGACTTCTGGACGCTCAATGACCAGGTGTCGTTGAAGAACGCCCAGCGTCGGTAGGATTGCGAGCGCTTTGCGCTCGATCGCTGCGGTCCGGCGATCCGGCAAGCCAGCTCCCACAGGATTCGGTGCAATACGATCCTCTGTGGGAGCGGCGGTGCGGCGATCCGACTTGCCTGCGATTAAGGCCCGAAGGGCCTTCAGCTGCTATGACTGATATGCCCATCCACCAGGGTATACCGCACCGCCCCCGGCAACGTATGCCCCAGGAACGGGCAGTTCTCACCCTTGGACAGCCACCGCTCACCGGCAACAGTCGAAACGGCCGGGTCGAACAGCACCAGATCCGCTGCAGCACCGACTTTCAACTGCCCGGCCGGCAAGCGCAGGGCCGCAGCCGGGCCGGTGCTCAGGCGAGCCAGCAAGGTTGGCAGATCGAGCAGGCCATCCTCAACCAAAGTCAGGGCCAGAGGCAGGAACAGTTCGACACTGCTGATCCCGGGCTCCGTGGCGCCGAACGGGGCGAGCTTGGCATCACGCTCGTGGGGCTGGTGATGGCTGGCGATGGCCTGGATCACGCCGGATTTCACCGCGGCGCGTAGCCCTTCGCGGTCTGCGTGAGTACGCAGCGGTGGCTGGACGTGATAGAGGCTGGAGAAGCCGGTCAGGGCCTCGTCGGTCAGGATCAGCTGGTACAAGGCTACATCGGCGGTCACCGGCAGGCCACGAGCCTGGGCCTGTTCGATCAATTGAACGCCACGGGCGCTGGTCAACTGGCTGAAATGCGCGCGTACGCCACTCTGCTCGACCAGCAGCAGGTCACGAGCCAGCGCCACGGTTTCGGCAGTCTCGGGGATACCCGGCAGGCCGAGGAAACTGGCGGTGGGGCCTTCGTGGGCCAGGCCGCCCTGGGCCAGGTCGCGGTCTTGGGAGTGAAAGATCACGGTCAGGTCGAAAGTGGCGGCATATTCCAGGGCCCGGCACAGGGTGCGGGTGTTGTGGAAGCTATCCAGGCCATTGCCGAAAGCCACGCAGCCGGCATCGCGCAGCGCTACCAGCTCGGCCAGTTGCTCGCCTTCCAGGCCCTTGCTCAAGGCGCCGATAGGGAACACTTTGCAATGGCCGGCCTCGCGGGCGCGGTCAAGGATCAGTTCGGCCACGGCGGAAGTGTCGAGCACCGGTTTGGTTCGTGGCGGGCAGCACAGGCTGGTGACGCCACCGGCGGCAGCGGCACGGGTTTCACTGGCGATCGAGCCTTTGCGGCTATAGCCGGGTTCGCGCAGCGAGGCGCTCAGGTCGACCAGGCCAGGCGCGGCCACCAGACCCTGGGCTTCGAGGGTCTGGCTGGGGCTGAAACCGGCCGGGGCAGCACCGATGGCAATGATTTTGCCTTCGCTGACATGCAGGTCGCTGACTTGATCCAGGCCGCTGGCGGGATCGATGACGCGGGCACCGAGAATGCTGAGACTCACTGGGCGTTCTCCTGCTCGAACTGACGTTGCGCGGTCTGGCCGCTCATGGCCATGGACAGCACGGCCATGCGGACCGCAATGCCATAGGTAACTTGATTGAGGATGACCGAGTGGGCGCCGTCGGCCACTGCCGACTCGATTTCCACGCCCCGGTTGATCGGCCCCGGATGCATGACAATGGCATCCGGCTTGGCGCCGGCCAGGCGCGCGGTGGTCAGGCCGAACAGGCGGTAGAACTCGCCCTCGCTTGGCAGCAGGCCACCCTGCATGCGTTCACGCTGCAGGCGCAGCATGATGACCACGTCGACATCCTTCAGGCCCTGCTCCAGGTCGGTGTAGACCTTGACTCCGTACTGCTCGATGCCGATCGGCAGCAGGGTTTTCGGGGCGATCACGCGGATGTCCGGGCAACCCAGGGTTTTCAGTGCCAGCATGTTCGAGCGCGCGACGCGCGAGTGCAGGATATCGCCGACGATCGCTACCGACAGATTCTCGAAGCTGCCCTTGTGGCGGCGAATGGTCAGCATGTCGAGCATGCCCTGGGTCGGGTGCGCATGGCGGCCGTCGCCACCATTGATGATCGCCACTTCCGGGCACACGTGCTCGGCGATGAAGTGAGCGGCTCCCGAATCACCGTGGCGCACGACGAACATGTCGGCGGCCATGGCTTCCAGGTTGCGCAAGGTGTCGAACAGGGTTTCACCCTTGCTGGTCGAGGAAGTCGAGACGTTCAAGGTGATAACGTCGGCCGACAGCCGTTGGGCGGCCAGTTCGAAGGTGGTACGGGTACGGGTGGAGTTCTCGAAGAACACGTTGCAGACGGTCTTGCCGCGCAGTAACGGGACTTTTTTCACCGCCCGGGCGCCGACTTCAAGGAAGGAGTCGGCGGTGTCGAGGATTTCGGTGAGCAACTCGCGGGGCAAGCCGTCGAGCGAGAGGAAGTGGCGCAGCTGGCCCTGATCATTGAGCTGCAGCGGGCGCTTGGCGTCGATAGGCGTCATCGCAATGGACTCTTAAAGGGCGAGATCTTGAATTTCAAGTTGGAACGGCGCGGGGCCGGACAATTTTACCCGCTGGTTCGGGGCAAGGGACAGCGTGGCGCCCACCACATTCGGCCTGATTGGCAGCTCGGCGGCATCCAGGTCCAGCAGGCTGACCAGGGTGACACTGGCCGGGCGCCCGTAATCGAACAATTCATTGAGGGCAGCGCGGATGGTGCGACCGCTCATCAGCACGTCGTCGACCAGCACCAGGTGCTGGCCTTCGATTTCGAAGGGCAACTCCGAAGGGCGCACCTGAGGGTGCAAGCCGTTCTGGCTGAAGTCATCGCGGTAGAACGAGACATCCAGCGTACCCAGTGGCGAATCGTTGCCAAGTGCTTCAAGCAGGGCCTGGGCAACCCACACACCGCCGGTCCGGATGCCGATGTAGCGCGGTTCGGTGATAGTGCGACGAGCCAGATAGGCGTTGAGGTCAGTGGCCATCTGACTGATCAGGTCAGCGGGATTGGGTAGGCTCATGCTTGCTCCTCGAGAGGCCGGGTGCGCAATCACGCCCGGCTTGAAATCGTATGTCAGGAATCGAACTGCCCCGCATTGGCTTCCAGCCAGCCTTGCAGCAGCAGTGCCGCGGCGATGGCATCGACAGGGTTGTCGCGGAAACTGCCGCGCTGACCGCCACGAGCCATGCGCTCGCCCTTGGCTTCAAAGGTGGTCAGGCGCTCGTCATGGGTATGCACGGGGATGTTGTATCGGCCGTTGAGGCGTCTGGCGAATTTTTCTGCCCGGGCGCTCATCTCGCTGGGCGTACCGTCCATGTTCAGGGGCAGGCCGACCACGATGGCGTCGGGCTTCCATTCCTTGATCAGCGCCTCGACCTGGTTCCAGTCCGGAACGCCGTTCTGGGCCTTGAGCGTACACAGCTCGCGGGCCTGGCCGGTAATGACCTGGCCAACTGCCACGCCAATCTGTTTGGTGCCGTAATCGAAGCCCAGCAGTAAACGCAATGCTACCATCAGGCGTGACCCGCCTGGCTGGTGAGCAGGCTCAGATTGATGCCCAGTTGGGCAGCAGCCGCTTCCAGGCGCTGCTCGCTGGCGAGGCTGAAGATGATCTCGGGGTCGAACGGGCAATTGAGCCAGGCATTATCGGCAAGCTCCGCTTCCAGTTGCCCGGCTTCCCAGCCGGCGTAGCCGAGGGTAATCAGGCTTTGCGGGGGGCCGACGCCATCGGCAATGGCGAACAGCACATCTTGAGAGGTCGACAGCGACAGACCACCCAGATCGACAGTGGCCTGGTATTGGTACTCGGGGCCGCTGGGGTGCAGGACGAAGCCGCGGTCGGTCTGCACCGGACCGCCGATATAGATCGGCACGTCCTGGCAGCGCGCGGGAGGCTCGATGTCGGGCCGCAGTTGCTCAAGGATATCCGCCAGGTTCAGTTCCTGCGGGCGGTTGACCACCAGCCCCATCGCGCCATTGGCAGTGTGCTCGACGATGTAGGTCAAGGTTTGCGCAAAGTGCGGATCGGCCATGTGCGGCATGGCAATCAGGAATTGATGCTTGAGGTAACTCGGGCTGACGTTTTTCATGACTATTAGTGTGGCGGTGGGTTGGCAGGCTGGCAAGCGAGGAAATGGAACATTGCACGCCTTAATTGCTGGAAAGCCGATCCCCGCGCGCAAAGCGCCATGTCCGAATGATTTCCAGGCGGTCGACATCCGACAGGTCGCCCGTGAAGGGCGCGAACGGTGCTGCCAGCCGCACGATACGCTGGGCGGCCTGGTCCAGCAGTGGCTGCCCGGAAGACTCCAGCACCAGCACTTCATACAACGAACCATCGCTGTTGATCGAAACCATCAGGCGCAGGCTGCCGTAGATCTGTTGCCGGCGCGCTTCGTCGGGGTAGTTGAGGTTGCCGATGCGTTCGACTTTCTTGCGCCATTCGTCCTTGTACCAGGCGCCCTTGTCGCGCATGGTCGAGGCCGCACTCAGGCGGTGGATGCGCGGGCGCTTGGCGTATTGCTGTTGTTCATTGGACAGCTCGGCCTCAAGGCTGGCGATCTCGCTGGAGAGCTGCGAACTGTCGAAGTCCGGGGTCACGGTCTTGGGCTTTTCGACCGGTTTGACGTCCTGCTGGCGCTTGGTTTCAACTTTCTGGGGCTTGGGCGCCTTGGTGACGACGGCAGTTTTGGGCGTCTGCGGTTGCACCTCGGGTTCCGGCTTGGCCGCTGGCGGTGGTGTCACCTTGTTGATCTGGTTGTCCTGGAAGGGGGCGACTTCGGTGGTTTTGGGCAGGGCTTTCTTCTCGAGGGTGCCGCTGCCCTGCTGGTTTTCCTGGGCCAGAAAGTCCGCTTTCTTCGGTGCGACTTCGCTCTTGAAAGTCGCCAGGGTGATTTCCAGGGTCTTGCTGATTTCCTTGGGCGTTTCGAACGTGAAGCTCACGCCCAGCAGCAGTGCCAGGTGCAGCAATGCGGCGAGGAACAGGGTAAAACCGAGCCGATCCGCCGGGCGCACGCCAGCGTGGGAGAGTTCGGCAGGAAGGTCGGCAGGTAGTGTCATTGAATATCCAGCAGCCATGCAGCCAGGGAAAGACCGGCGGTGCGCACGTCCCAGTCAAAAAGGGTGTGCATCATAGCGCACTGTGCGGTCTTTCCCTGTGTCGGGCGTCAACGAGCCTTGAGCTTGCGATCAATGGCATCCATCAACTGCACGCCGATCCGGGTGCCGAAGGCATTGTCGATCTCGCGGATGCAGGTCGGGCTGGTGACGTTGATTTCGGTCAAATGCTCACCGATCACGTCCAGGCCGACGAACAGCAGGCCTTTTTCGCGCAAGGTCGGGCCGACCTGTTCGGCGATCCAGCGGTCGCGGTCAGTCAGTGGACGTGCTTCGCCCCGGCCACCGGCTGCCAGGTTGCCACGGGTTTCGCCGGCCGCCGGAATACGGGCCAGGCAGTAAGGCACCGGCTCGCCATCGATCATCAGGATACGCTTGTCGCCGTCCTTGATCGCGGGCAGGTAGCCCTGTGCCATGATCTGCTGGGTGCCATGGGCGGTCAGGGTTTCGAGAATCACCGAAAGGTTCGGGTCGCCTGGGCGATGACGGAAGATCGAAGCACCGCCCATACCATCCAGCGGCTTGAGGATCACGTCGCCCTGTTGCGCAGCGAACTCGCGCAGGATGTCCGCGCGACGGCTGACCACGGTCGGTGGCGTGCATTGCGGGAACAGGGTGGCAAAGAGCTTTTCATTGCAGTCGCGCAGGCTCTGGGGCCGATTGACCACCAGGGTGCCCGCGGCCTCTGCCTGTTCGAGCAGGTAGGTGGCGTAGACGAATTCCAGATCGAAGGGCGGGTCCTTGCGCATCAGGATCACGTCCAGGTCGCCCAGGGCGGCATCGCTTTCGGCTTCCAGTTCGAACCAGTGCTCCGGGTCGGCGAACACTTTCAAAGGTCGCATCCGTGCACGCGCCTGGCCGGCGCTTTGATAGAGGTCCTGCATTTCCATGTAGAACAACGACCAGCCGCGCTCCTGGGCGGCGAGCAACATGGCCAGCGAGCTGTCCTTTTTATAGGAGATGCGCGCAATGGGGTCCATGACAATCCCGAGGCGAACGCTCATGGGGTAATTCCTCTCGTCGGCAAGGCCACCGTGGCGTGAACAAAAAGTGGCTTGAATAAATTGGCGTCAGGGTGGCGCCCGGGTGGCTTGCGGTCAAGGAAAAACCGCAAGTACGCCATAGGTCGCCGGATGCTTTGCCAGCGTTGATTCCGGGTCGATGGAATGCACAGGGAGAGTGTGCTAAAAAGGTCGGCAAGCGCTCTGCGCGTGCACATTCATAGCATCCACAGACCTGGCCTTCGGGATCATCCCCGCTGGTCGAACGCGACCCCGGCCTCCAGCGGGCAAGCCCCGCTCCTGCAGGCGATGGTAGACCAATCATGGAACAGCATTCCACAGCCTTGAAGGTGATGGTGATCGACGACTCCAAGACTATTCGCCGTACCGCCCAGATGCTGTTGAAAAACGTCGGGTGTGAAGTCATCACGGCCATTGACGGTTTCGATGCGTTGGCCAAGATTGCCGATAATCATCCTGGAATCATTTTTGTCGACATCATGATGCCGCGGCTCGATGGCTATCAGACCTGCGCCCTGATCAAGAACAACAGTGCATTCAAGACGACGCCGGTGATCATGCTGTCGTCCCGGGATGGGTTGTTCGACAAGGCCAAGGGCAGGATTGTCGGCTCTGATCAGTTTTTGACCAAGCCATTCAGCAAGGAAGAACTGCTGGGCGCGATCAAGGCGCATGTGCCGGGTTTCGTCGCAGAAGAACAAAACGCACCATGACGTCCAGCGACCGGTTCGCGACGTCTTTTCCGTATGGGGTACAGCATGGCTCGAGTTCTGATCGTCGATGATTCGCCGACTGAAATGTACAAACTGACTGCAATGCTCGAGAAACACGGGCATCAGGTCCTCAAGGCCGAGAACGGTGCCGATGGTGTGGCACTGGCCAGGCAGGAAAAGCCCGATGCGGTGCTGATGGATATCGTCATGCCCGGCCTCAATGGTTTTCAGGCCACTCGCCAGTTGACCAAGGATCCGGAAACCAGCGCGATTCCGGTGATCATCATCACCACCAAGGACCAGGAAACCGACAAGGTCTGGGGCACGCGCCAGGGCGCCAGGGACTACCTGACCAAGCCGGTCGATGAAGAGACCCTGGTCAAGACCCTGAACGCAGTGTTGGCAGGCTGACGGCGCAAGTGATGGCACCGACGCAGACGGCCTTCGAGCTGCTGCTGGACATCGACCGGCGCTGTCGGTTGCTGGCGGCGGACCTGCCTTCGCAGGAGTCGCGCCTGGAAACCTGGAGCGGAATCGGCTTTCGTATTGCCGAGCACTGGTACGTGGCGCCCATGGGGGAAGTCGCCGAAGTGCTGCATGAGCCCCGCATGAGCTCGATTCCAGGGGTCAAACCCTGGGTGATGGGCGTGGCCAACCTGCGTGGGAGGCTGCTGCCGGTCATGGACCTGTGCGGCTTCCTTGGTTTTGAATTATCAGCGTTGCGCAAGCAACGGCGGGTGCTGGTGGTCGATCATGCAGAGATCTTCGCCGGCCTGATGGTCGATGAAGTGCTTGGCTTGCAGCATTTTCCCCTGCACAGCCTGGATCTCTCGCTACCGGTGGCAGTGCAGGCAAACCTGGCACCATTCATTCAAGGGCATTTTCAGCGGGATCAGATCTGGGAGGTGTTCAGTTTGTTTGCCCTGGCGCAAGCGCCGGGGTTCCTCGATGTGGCACTTTAAGTCGCGAGACAAGGTAATGACCAAGGCAAAGACCGGCACAACGGCGCAGGGCTCGCGCAGTAGCGCACAGATCGCAGGGCTGTTCGTCGCCCTGATTATTTCGATCATTCTGCTGTTCGCCAATTTTGCCTACCTCAATACTCAATCCAACCACGACAAGCAGTACATCGGCCATGCCGGCGAGCTGCGGGTGTTGTCGCAGCGCATTGCCAAAAACGCCACGGAAGCGGCGGCAGGCAAGGCCCAGGCATTCAAGCTGCTGAGCGATGCCCGCAATGATTTCGAACAACGCTGGGGCTACCTGAAAAAAGGTGACCACGACACCGGATTGCCACCCGCACCCAGTGCTGTCCGCGAGGAGATGCGCGCGGTCCAGCGTGACTGGGAGGGCCTGCGCAAAAACACCGATGTGATTCTGGCCAGCGAGCAGACCGTCCTGTCGCTGCATCAAGTCGCGGCAACGCTGGCCGAAACCGTGCCGCAGTTACAAGTCGAATATGAAAAAGTCGTCGAAATCCTGCTGCAGCGGGGAGCCCCGGCGGCACAAGTGGCGGTTGCGCAGCGCCAGTCGTTGTTGGCCGAACGCATTCTGGGATCGGTCAACACGGTATTGGCCGGTGACGAAACAGCTGTCCAGGCTGCCGATGCCTTCGGTCGCGATGCTGCCCGCTTCGGTCAGGTACTTGATGGCATGCTTGGGGGCAATGCGGCGATCCAGGTTACCCAGGTCCAGGACCGTGACGCCCGGGCGCGCCTGGCAGAAATTGCGGAGCTGTTCCAGTTCGTTTCCGGCTCCGTGGATGAAATCCTCGAGACCTCGCCGGAGCTGTTCCAGGTTCGCGAATCGGCCGGCAACATTTTCGGCCTCTCGCAGACCTTGCTCGATGAAGCCTCGCACCTGGCCAACAGCTTCGAGAATCTCGCCAGCGGGCGCTCGCTGGATACTATCGGCGGTTATGTTCTGGGCCTGGTTGCACTGGCTTCGATCATCCTGATCGGTCTGGTGATGGTCCGCGAGACGCACCGGCAGTTACGCGAGACGGCCAAGAAGAACGAGCGCAACCAGCATGCGATCATGCGTCTGCTGGATGAAATCGGCGAGCTTGCCGACGGCAACCTGACGGTGACGGCCTCGGTGACCGAGGATTTCACCGGCGCTATCGCGGACTCGATCAATTACTCCATCGACCAACTGCGCGATCTGGTGGCGACGATCAACCTCAGCGCCGAGGAAGTGGCAACGGCGGTCGAAGATACCCAGGCGACGGCCAGGCAGCTGGAACGCGCGTCGGAACATCAGGCGCAGCAAATCAGCGAAGCATCGATGGCCATCAGTGACATGGCCCAGTCGATCGATCGGGTATCGGCCAACGCCTACGAGTCGGCCAAGGTGGCCGAACGGTCGGTCGACATTGCCAACAAAGGTAATGAAGTGGTGCATAACACCATTCACGGCATGGATAACATTCGCGAGCAGATCCAGGACACCGCCAAGCGGATCAAGCGTCTGGGTGAGTCTTCTCAGGAGATTGGCGATATCGTCAGCCTGATCGACGACATTGCCGACCAGACCAATATCCTGGCCCTCAACGCAGCCATTCAGGCGTCCATGGCGGGCGAGGCGGGGCGCGGCTTTGCGGTGGTGGCAGACGAGGTTCAGCGTCTGGCAGAGCGTTCATCTTCGGCGACGCGGCAGATCGAAACCCTGGTTCGGGCGATTCAGGCCGACACCAATGAAGCGGTTATCTCCATGGAACAGACCACAGCCGAGGTCGTGCGCGGTGCGCGGTTGGCGCAGGATGCCGGTGTCGCCCTGGAAGAGATCGAGGGCGTTTCGCAAAACCTGGCCGAGCTGATTCAGCGCATCTCCAATGCCGCACAGCAGCAAACCTCGTCGGCCGGGCAGATCTCTCATACCATGTCAGTGATCCAGCAGATCACCACGCAGACCTCGACCGTTTCCACGGCAACGGCGGAAAGCATTGGCAACCTGGCGCAAATGGCCAGCGAAATGCGCCGTTCGGTGTCGGGCTTCACCTTGCCGCAGGCTCAGGAGGCGCGTTGATCGGCGCGCGCTGGGAGCAGGCATGAATCATTACTGGAGTCGTTATGGCTGATCGGCACGACTATGTCGCCCTGGAGTGGGTCAAAGGCGAGATTGCCGAAACGCTGAAACTGGCCCGCCAGGGGCTGGAAGCCTTTGTTGCCGACGCGCATGAGACGGACGGGATCAAGCATTGCCTCGATTGCCTGCATCAGGTCCACGGCAGCTTGCAGATCGTCGAGTTCTATGGCGCGGCCCTGCTCGCCGAGGAAATGGAAAAGCTCGCCCTGGCACTGCGTGGGGGAAAAGTATCCCGACAGGCCGAGGCGGTGAGATGGCTGCTCAAGGCCATGGTGCAGCTGCCTGACTACCTGGAACAGGTGCAGAGCGCCCGGCGTGACTTGCCGCTGCAAGTGCTGCCTTTGATCAACGAGTTGCGCAGCGCCCGGGGTGAGGCACTGCTTTCGCAGGCTAGCCTGTTCAGGTTGACGTTGCTGACGCCCTCGGAACTGGATTCCGGCCAACCCGCTGAAAGCGGGCCTCCCCAATTACTGACCGGACATGCGCTCGTCGCTGATGAGCATACTCGACTGGAAGGCCCCGACCGCGATGCGATGCGTTCGGTGGTGGCGGCCTTGTGCGAGGAGCTGGTACGGGTCAAGGAGCACCTGGACCTGTTCGTGCGCAGTGACAGGGAGCACACGGGCGACTTGATGAACCTGCTGCCGCCACTGCGGCAAATAGCCGATACCCTGGCGGTACTGGGCTTTGGCCAGCCGCGAAAGGTCATCATCGACCAGTTGTCCGTGGTCCAGGGGCTGGCCCAGGGGCACCGGGAACCCAGTGACTCGGTATTGATGGATGTTGCCGGGGCCTTGCTCTACGTCGAGGCGACGCTGGCCGGCATGATCGGGCCCAACGAGCAGGCCAGTCGGGAGCAGAGCCCCCTGCCGACTACGGATATGACCCTGATCTACCAGTTGGTCATCAAGGAGGCGCGCTTCGGCCTGCAGCAGGCAAAGGACTTGATTGTCGACTATATCGATTCGAATTGGGATCGACAGCGGCTGGCGCCTCTGCCGGAATTGCTTACGCAAATTCGCGGTGCACTGGCGATGATTCCCCTCCATCGTGCAGCCGGCTTGTTGCGAACCTGCAATGACTATATTCAGGCTCATCTGCTGTCCGAGCAGGGCCAGCCCCAGGGCGTCGAGCTCGAACGCCTGGCCGATGCGATTACCGGCATCGAATACTATCTGGAACGCTTGAGCGATGACCCCGAGTCCTCCGGCGAACAAGTTCTCGATGTTGCCGAGCAGAGTCTCGTCGACCTTGGCTATGAGCCTGTCGAACTCGAGGTGCCGGCACTCGGCGAAGTCCTCGGCCCGACCGAGGAGCCAGTGCTTGCGGACATGCCGCCATCGGACAACTCGCAGGGGGTGCAATCGCTGGCCGACGCGCTGGCTCACCCGGTTTCGGGTTTCAATCCGCCCGCCCGATTCGTGCCGAGCAGCCTGCTGCCGCCGCCCGCCCATGAGCCACCGGTGGATGATGAGCTGCGCGAAGTCTTTCTCGAAGAAACGGCAGAGGTACTGCAGGTGTTGCATGAACACCTGCCGCGTTGGGCCGCCAACCCGGGCGCAGAGCAGGAACTGATCGAATTGCGCCGGGCTTTCCACACGCTCAAGGGCAGTGGCCGCATGGTTCATGCGCTGGTGTTGGGCGAACTGGCGTGGGCTGCGGAAAACCTCCTCAATCGGGTGCTGGAACAGAGTGTCCGGCCAGTGCCCGAGATTGCCGACCTGCTCGATGAAGTGCTTGAACTCTTGCCGGCACTGGTCTGCGAGTTTGCCGAACAGCGTCAGCGTCAGCGCGACGATGTCGACCTGTTGGCGGCTCGCGCACACCTGTTGGCCAAGGGCGAACGACTGCCGCTGGATCCTGTCACTCATGACGCGGCCATCGATCCGCAATTGCTGGAAATCTTCCGCAATGAGGCGCTCAACCATCTGGCCAGCCTTGACCGTTATCTGCACGTGACGCACGAGCAGTTACCCTTGATGGTCAGTGATCCTTTGCAACGCGCCTTGCATACACTCAAGGGCAGTGCCTACATGGCCGGGGTGCTGCCGATCGCTACGCTGGCCACGGCTCTGGATCTGCTTGCGCGAGAATTCAAGGCTCACCTGATCCCGTTGGAAAGGGAAGACATCTCACTCCTGCAAGCGGCCGAACCCTTGTTGCGTCAAGGGCTTGACCATCTCTCCAGCGACCCGTTGAAACCGATTGAAGGTGCGCAAAGGCTGATCGAGCGCATCGAGCAAGCGGTAGCCTCGCGTCTGGAGGCCATTTTGAGTGCGCCCAGCAGTAACCTGCGACTCAAGCGCGATCCGCAATTGATTGCCGGTTTTCTCGCCCAGGGCATGGATATTCTGCTCGATGCCGAATCGCTGCTGCGCCGCTGGCAGTTGCATCCCGGCGAGCGTCAGGAGCTGACAGCCCTGCTCGATGAGTTGACGACGCTGGGCGAAGGGGCGCACCTGGCGGACCTGGTTCAGGTTGATGAGCTGTGTGAGGCATTGCTCGATCTGTACGGTGCAGTGGAAGAAAGCAGCCTGGCGGTCAGTGAGCGCTTTTTCCACGAGGCCGAGAGCGCTCATGAAGCCTTGATCAACATGCTCGATCAACTTGCCGCTGGCCAGGAAGTCGATGCCCGGCCCGACCGGGTCAATGCCTTGCGCGATCTGCTTGAAGAGGGCTTGCACCCTTCGGCAACCGGTCTGATTCAGAGCGGCAGCGATCGAACCACGACCATCACCGAATTGTCCACGGCGACACAGCGCATTGCCGGCAGCAGTACGTCCACTCCCGAGCTTGACGACGAGATCGTTTCAATTTTTCTCGAAGAAGCCGTCGATATACTCGACAGCGCCGGCCAGGCCCTGCAGCGCTGGCTGCAAGACCCGGACAATGCGGTGCCGCTGTCGTCATTGCAACGCGATTTGCACACGCTCAAGGGCGGTGCACGGATGGCTGAAATAGGCCCGGTTGGCGATCTTGGCCATGAGTTGGAGTCTCTCTACGAGGGGCTTGTCGACCGACGCTACAGCCATTCGGGCGAACTGGCCCGCTTGCTGCAAAACAGCCATGACCGGCTGGCCCAGATGCTCGAACAACTGCAGAACCAGCAGCCCCTGAGTGAGCCGATCGCGTTGATCGAAGCGATCCGGGCGTACCGCCAGAACAGCGGCCAGCCGTTGGCTGCCGACGCCAGGCCAGCGGTGCCGGACCTGGTGTCTTCTACCGGCGAACAGGATGCGCCAGCGGCTGACAATGAACTGCTGGAAATCTTCCTCGAGGAAGGCTTCGATATCGTCGAAAGTTCGGGGGCCGCGTTGCTGCGCTGGCAGGCCGAGCCGCGAAACACGCTGGAAGTGGAAAACCTTCTGCGCGACCTGCACACCCTCAAAGGTGGCGCACGCATGGTCGAAATTGCCGCCATCGGTGACCTCGCCCACGAGTTGGAATTTCTTTACGAAAGCCTGTCGGCCGGCCATTTGCAACCCAGCGCCGAACTGTTCAGCCTGTTGCAGAATTGCCACGACCGGTTGGCGCACATGCTCGATGCCGTGCGTCTGCATCAGCCGGTGATTGCCGCCACGGCCTTGATTGAATGTATTCGCACCTTCAGCAGCCCGTCGCTTGAAACGCAGCCTGAGGCAGAGCCCGCGACTGCCGCGCAGGAAAGCGCGCCAGTGCCCGAGCGAGCGCCGGCGGACATGGTCAAGGTCGCGGCGGAGCTGCTGGACGACTTGGGTAACCTGGCGGGCGAGACTTCGATTTTCCGGGGGCGGATCGAGCAGCAGGTCAATGATGCCCAGATCGCCTTGAACGAGATGGAAACCACCATCGAGCGGATGCGTGATCAGTTGCGCCGGCTCGACACCGAGACCCAGGGCAGGATCCTCAGCCAGCAGAGGGTGGATACCGAGCGTCAGGATTATGAAGAGTTCGACCCTCTGGAAATGGACCGCCATTCGCAGCTGCAGCAGTTGTCGCGAGCGTTGTTCGAGTCTGCCTCCGACCTGCTGGATCTGAAGGAGACCCTGGCTGCACGCAGCCATGAAGCGCAAACCTTGCTGGCCCAGCAGGCACGGGTCAATACGCAATTGCAGGAAGGTCTGATGCGTACGCGCATGGTGCCCTTCGGGCGCATGCTCCCGCGTTTGCAGCGGATTGTCCGACAGGTGTCCAGCGAGTTGGGCAAGCAGGTCGAGTTCGTAGTCGGGAATGCCGAGGGCGAGATGGATCGCAGCGTTCTGGAGCGCATGGTCGCGCCACTTGAACACATGCTGCGCAATGCCGTCGACCATGGCCTGGAACCTCGCGAGGTGCGTCTGGCCGCCGGCAAGCCGGAGCAGGGCCTGATTACCCTGAACCTGGTGCACGAGGGCGCCGACATCGTTATCGAGATGAGCGATGACGGCGCCGGTGTGCCACTTGAAGCTGTCCGTCGTAAAGCGATCAAGCGAGGGCTGCTGGATCCGGCGGCCGAGATCAGCGACCACGACGTGATGCAGTTCATTCTTGAACCGGGCTTCTCCACAGCCGAGAAGATTACCCAGATATCCGGCCGTGGCGTGGGCATGGATGTAGTGGCCGAGGAGGTCAAGCAGCTGGGTGGCTCGATGGTCATCGATTCGAGCCCGGGCAAAGGAGCACGCTTCCTGATACGCCTGCCGTTCACGGTCTCGGTCAATCGCGCCTTGATGGTGCAATGCGGCGAGGAACAGTACGCGATCCCCCTGAACACCATCGAAGGCATTGTCCGGGTGCTGCCCTCCGAACTCGAGGGCTACTACCAGCTCGAACCACCGCGCTATCAGTACGCCGGGCACAGCTACGAATTGCGCTATCTCGGCGAGCTGCTGCAAGGCCCCCGCCAGCCCAAACTGTTGGGGCAGAACTTGCCGTTGCCGGTGCTGCTGGTGCATTCCCACGACCACCAGGTCGCGGTCCAGGTCGATGCGGTGGCCGGTTCACGGGAAATCGTGGTCAAAAGCCTGGGGCCACAGTTCAATGCCGTACAGGGGCTTTCCGGTGCCACCATTCTGGGGGACGGGCGCGTCGTCCTGATTCTCGATCTGCTGGCCCAGATCCGTGTGCTGCAGGCGCGGCATTCGGCCCAGGTCTCGTCGCGGATTGAGGGGGCGTCGCTGCGCACCGCCGATGTCGAGCAGGCAAGGCCGTTGCTGGTGCTGGTCGTCGACGATTCGGTGACGGTGCGCAAGGTGACCAGCCGCCTGCTCGAGCGCCACGGGATGAACGTCCTGACGGCCAAGGACGGGGTCGATGCCATGGAGTTGATGCAGGAACACACCCCCGACATCCTGTTGCTGGACATCGAAATGCCGCGTATGGATGGCTTCGAAGTGGCGACCCAGGTACGGCGCGATGCCCGGCTCAAGGACTTGCCCATCATCATGATCACCTCGCGAACCGGGCAGAAGCACCGGGACCGGGCCATGGCCATCGGCGTCAATGATTACCTGGGCAAGCCCTATCAAGAGTCGGTATTGCTCGAGAGCATTGCTCAATGGAGTAGAAGCCATGCTTGATCATTTGTCGGGCACGACGCGTAGTAGCGTGACTGGGTTGCTGCTGCCACTCGCCGACCGTTGCCTGCTGCTGCCGAATGTGGCCGTCGCCGAGTTGATCGGCTATCAGCACGCCACGGCAGGGCCTTTTGAACCGGCCTGGAGTCTGGGGCAAATCAGCTGGCGCAAGCAGCGGGTGCCGCTGATCAGTTTCGAGGCAACCTGCACCGGGCAGCCGGTAATCGGCGAGCGGGCGCGAATCGTTGTGCTCAATGCCTTGGGTGACAGCCGGCTTCGTTTCATTGCTCTGTTGGTCCAGGGTATCCCGCGCTCGTGCAAGATCGATAACCAGTTGAACTATGTCGACGTACCGCTGCTGCCGCTGGAGCGTGCGGCCGTGCAAGTGGGGGAGCAGGTGGCAAGGGTGCCGGATCTGGATGGGCTTGAGAGGATGCTGATGGAGGCAGGACTCGCCTGACGCTCGTTCCCACGCTCTGCGTGGGAATGCATCCTGCGATGTTCTGCGTCGCACCCGGACGACGACGCTGGAGCGTCTGACCCGGCATTCCCACGCGGAGCGTGGGAACGAGAGGCGCTGCCTTCAAACACAGGAGGACTGAACTGCATGTACCACGGCGAGCGTTTCAACGCCTGGACCCACCTGGTGGGTGCCGTGCTGGCTTTTATCGGTGTTGCCTGGCTGATAGTCATGGCAAGCCTGCAAGGGGATCCATGGAAGATTGTCAGCATGGCGATCTATGGGGCTACCTTGCTGGTGCTCTACAGCATTTCCACGGTCTATCACAGCGTCCAGGGGCGGGCGAAGGTGATCATGCGCAAGCTCGATCACTTGTCGATCTACTTGCTGATTGCCGGCAGCTACACGCCGTTTTGTCTGGTTACGCTGCGGGGCCCCTGGGGCTGGAGCCTGTTCGGCATTGTCTGGGGGCTGGCGCTGATCGGCATGCTGCAAGAGATCAAGCCGCGCTCGGAAGCGCGTGTCCTGTCGATCATCATTTATGCCGTGATGGGCTGGATCGTGCTGGTCGCGGTCAAACCCTTATTGGCCGCCCTGGGCCGTGCAGGCTTCACCTGGTTGGCCGCGGGCGGGGTGTTCTACACCGTCGGTATCATCTTTTTTGCCTACGACAGCCGATTCCGCCACTGGCATGGCATCTGGCACTTGTTTGTCATTGCCGGGAGTCTGCTGCACTTCGTGGCGATTTTCTTCTACGTGCTCTAGAAGTCTCCCCAGAGCTGCTGGGCAACCGCCAGCGCCACCACAGGGGCCGTTTCGGTGCGCAGCACGCGCGGACCCAGGCGGGCGGCGTGAAAGCCCGCGGCCTTGGCCTGGTCCACTTCGCTATCGGTCAATCCACCTTCAGGGCCGATCACAAATGCCAGGTTCGCAGGTTTTGCATGACTGACCAACGGCTCGGCCACCGGGTGCAGCACCAGCTTCAATTCGGCTTCGGTGTGCTTGAGCCAATCACTCAGGGCCAGGGGCGAATGGATCACCGGCACCGTGGAGCGGCCACATTGCTCGCAGGCGCTGACCGCAATCTGCCGCCAGTGGGCCAGACGCTTGTCGGCGCGTTCGTCCTTGAGGCGAACTTCGCAGCGCTCGCTGACAATCGGGGTGATTTCAGTGACACCCAGCTCGGTGGCTTTCTGGATCGCCCAGTCCATGCGTTCGCCACGGGACAGACCCTGGCCCAGATGAATGGGCAAGGACGATTCCCGCTGGCCGGTGAATTGCTCATCGAGTTGCACTCGTACGCGTTTCTTGCCGACTTCCAGCAATTGGCCGCGGTATTCCTGGCCGCTGCCGTCGAACAGTTGCACGGCATCGCCTTCGACCATGCGCAGAACACGGCCGATATAGTGGGCCTGGGCCTCAGGCAGTTCATGCTCACCCAGGCTCAGGGGAGCATCGATGAAAAAGCGCGACAATCTCATGGTCTGACTCTTTAAAAAACGGGAACAGGCGCATTGCTGCGCCTGGAAGCAGGGTTAGCCCGGATCGCGGAAGCCCGGGTGGAAATCGGCCGGCACCTGTACGCTGAGGTTCGAGCGGGTCGCGATGTCGATGCCTTCGCTGGCAACTTCGGCCAGGAAATCGATCTGCTCCGGGGTGATCACATAGGGCGGCAGGAAGTACACCACACTACCCAGCGGACGCAGCAGGGCGCCGCGTTCCAGAGCATGTTGGTAGACTTTCATGCCACGGCGTTCCTGCCAGGGGTAGGCCGTCTTGCTGGCCTTGTCCTGAACCATTTCGATCGCCAGGGCCATCCCGGTCTGGCGAATTTCGGCGACATGGGCGTGATCGGCCAGGTGCGCGGTGGCGCTGGCCATGCGCTGGGCCAGTGCCTTGTTGTTCTCGATGACGTTGTCTTGCTCGAAGATATCCAGGGTCGCCAGGGCCGCGGCGCAGGCCAGCGGGTTGCCGGTGTAGCTGTGCGAATGGAGAAAGGCGCGCAGGGTTGGATAGTCGTCGTAGAAGGCACTGTAGACATCGTCGGTGGTCAGGCAGGCCGCCAGTGGCAAGTAACCACCGGTCAGGGCCTTGGACAGACAGAGGAAGTCCGGGCGGATGCCGGCCTGCTCACAGGCGAACATCGTGCCGGTACGGCCGAAGCCCACTGCAATCTCGTCATGGATCAGGTGTACGCCATAACGGTCGCAGGCTTCGCGCAGCAGCTTGAGATAAACCGGGTGGTACATGCGCATCCCGCCGGCGCCTTGAATCAACGGCTCGACGATCACGGCGGCGACACTGGCGTGATGTTCGGCCAGGGTCTGCTCCATGGCCTGGAACATGTTCCGCGAGTGCTCTTCCCAACCCATGCCCTCGGGGCGCAGGTAGCAATCGGGGCTGGGTACCTTGATGGTGTCGAGCAGCAGCGCCTTGTAGGTTTCGGTGAACAGCGGCACATCACCGACCGACATCGCCGCAATGGTTTCGCCGTGGTAGCTGTTGGTCAGGGTGACGAAGCGCTTTTTATCCGGCTGGCCACGATTGACCCAGTAGTGGAAGCTCATTTTCAGCGCCACTTCGATGCAGGATGAGCCGTTGTCGGCATAAAAACACCGCGTCAGCCCGTCGGGTGTGATTTTCACCAGGCGTTCCGATAGCTCGATCACCGGTTGGTGGCTGAAACCGGCCAGGATGACATGCTCGAGCTGGTCGACCTGATCCTTGATCCGCTGGTTGATACGCGGGTTGGCATGCCCGAATACGTTGACCCACCAGGAACTGACGGCATCGAGGTAGCGCTTGCCCTCGAAGTCTTCAAGCCAGACGCCTTCCCCGCGTTTAATCGGGATCAGCGGCAGTTGTTCATGATCTTTCATCTGGGTGCAGGGGTGCCACAGGACCGCGAGGTCGCGTTGCATCCACTGGTTATTGAGGCCCATATTTTCTCTCCTGGCAGCAACGGTCTGGACGTGCTCGGCAAACAATGCCGCAAGCCTATGCAATGCCCGGCCGCGGGACAACCCATCAAACCCAATCTATGCTTTGCAAACGCCCCCCCAGTTCACCGCTGGCAGGGCTTTGAGGCGTGGCGTATCCTGCGCGCTCAATTGACCTTCCGGGGAATATTTCCCCATTGCCTTGATCCGGAGTTCGCAGAATGTCTGCTGGTTGGCTACGCGCCTGTGCGCTGGTTTTGATAGGACTGTTCAGCGTTTCGGCGCTGGCCAAGGACAAGCAATCGACGGCCATTGTGGTCGGGGGCGGCTTGGCGGGGCTGACGGCAGCGTATGAGCTGCAGAACAAAGGCTGGCAGGTCACGCTGCTCGAAGCCAAGCCGGACATGGGCGGTCGCTCGGGCCTGGCCGCCAGCGAGTGGATCGGCAACAGCAAGGCTCAGCCGGTGCTCAATAGCTACCTGGACGCCTTCAAGCTGAGCACGCTGCCGGCGCCGGAGTTTGTACGTGTCCCCAGCTATCTGATCGATGGCGAATATTTCACTGCCGCCGATCTGGCCACCAAGCAACCGGCAACCGCAGAAGCACTCAAGCGCTACGAAAAGACCCTGGACGAACTGGCGGCCTCGATCAGCGATCCGGAAAACCCGGCCGCCAACAGCACGCTGTTCGCCCTGGATCAGATCAACGTATCGAACTGGCTGGACAAGCTGCAACTGCCCACGACCGCGCGCCAGCTGGTCAACCAGCAGATCCGGACCCGCTATGACGAACCTTCGCGCCTGTCGCTGCTGTACTTCGCTCAGCAGACCCGGGTCTACCGTGGTGTCAGCGACCGCGACCTGCGCGCCGCACGACTGCCAGGCGGTAGCCCGGTATTGGCCCAGGCTTTCGTCAAACAGCTGAAAACCATCAAGACCAGCTCCCCGGTCTCGGCGATTACTCAGGACAAGGACGGCGTGACCGTGAGCGTCGGTACGGTCAGCTACAAGGCTGACTATGTCGTACTGGCGGTACCGCTGCGGGCGCTGAACAAGATTCAGCTGACGCCATCGCTCGATACGCTGCACCTCAATGCGATCAAGGGCACCAACTACGGTTGGCGCGATCAACTGATGCTGAAATTCAGCAATCCGGTCTGGGACAGCAAGGCTCGCCTGTCCGGTGAGATCTACAGCAATACCGGCCTGGGCATGCTCTGGATCGAACCGGCCATCAAGGGTGGCGCCAATGTGATCATCAACCTGTCCGGCGATAACGCCCGACTGCTGCAGACCTTCGGCGACAAGCAAATGGCCGACCAGGTACTGATTCGCCTGCACGCCTTCTACCCGAAGGCGCGCGGTGCCTTCACCGGCTATGAAATTCGTCGCTACAGCACCGACCCGGGCACGGGCGGCGCGTACCTGGCATTCGGCCCTGGCCAGATCAGCAAATACTGGCGCCTGTGGGAGCGTCCGGTACAACGGGTAGTCTTCGCTGGTGAGCACACCGACGCCTTGTACCCGGGCACCCTGGAAGGCGCACTGCGCAGTGGTCAGCGGGCCGCATCCCAGGTCCAAGGCCTGTCTGCGGGTAAATCCTTCGACCCGGTGAGTGCTGCACCGGTAGCTGCAGCGGCTGCTGTCGCCGCCAAGGAAAGCAAAGGCGGGTTCTTCTCCAACCTGTTTGGTGGTTCGGACAAGGCTGCCAGCAAGCCGGTCGAAAAAGTGGCCGAAGTTCCTGCGCAGCCGGTACCGGCGCCAGTAGCTCCTGTGGCAGCTCCCGTAATCGCACCTGCACCTGTCGCTGCTCCGCAGGCCAAGGTCGAACCGGTGAAGACCGCGCCTGTTAAAAAGGCTCCAGCCAAAGCCCAGCCGGCGAAGAAACCGGTCGCCAAGGCCGAAGCGGTCAAGAAGCCTGCGGCACAGGCCAAGCCGGCACCGGCCAAGGAACAAGCCGCTAAAAAGCCTGCTGCCAAGCCGGCGACCGTCGCTGACGCCAAGTCATAACGGCACACGTTGCATCACCTTCAGGCGCGATCGTCCGATCGCGCCTATTCTTGATCCGGTCGCATGCTCATGCGATCGGTTCAAGGCTCCCAGGATGTTTATTAATGTTTCCTTAACGTGCCCGTCTCAGATTACCGATCGTATTTCCCGATATTTCAAAGCGAAATTTTCCGCTTTAATTCGATACGTAAATCTTTAGTCTTGAGCACAGTTCTTACAGGAAAACGGCAATGCAATTGCGCAACACTACCTCTCGCTATGGTTGGGTCAGCATCACGCTGCACTGGGGTGTAGCCCTTGTTGTGTTCGGTCTGTTTGCGCTGGGCCTGTGGATGGTCGGTCTCGACTACTACAGCACATGGCGCAAGGATGCTCCGGACCTGCACAAAAGCATCGGTCTGACACTCTTCGCTTTCATGCTGTTGCGCCTGCTCTGGCGCTTCATCAGCCCGCCACCGCCGTCGCCATCCAATCACGGGCCATTGACCCGGCTGGGAGCCAGGCTCGGTCACGGGCTCCTGTATGTCGGCCTGTTCGCCCTGATGATTTCCGGTTACCTGATTTCCACCTCGGACGGGGTCGGCATTCCGGTATTCGGGATGCTCGAAGTGCCCGCGTTGATCAGCGGGCTTCCCGACCAGGCCGACGTCGCCGGCGTCGTTCATCTCTACCTGGCGTGGGCGCTAGTGATATTTGCCGGTGTCCATGCATTGGCTGCCTTGAAACACCACTTCATTGACCGTGACGCGACCCTGACACGCATGCTGGGACGCAAAGCCTGATGTTCAACCTCAACTCCAAAGGAATAGAATGCATGTTGAAAAAGACTTTTGCCGCTCTGGCGATCGGGACTGCGCTGTTGTCGGCAGGCAACGTGATGGCAAACAACTATGTTGTCGACAAGGAAGGCCAGCATGCCTTTGTCGACTACAAGGTCAGCCACCTGGGTTACAGCTACATCACCGGTACCTTCAAGGATATCGATGGCAAGTTCAGCTTCGATGCTGCCAAGCCTGAAGATGCCAAGATCGAGTTCAACGTACGCACTGCCAGCAACTTCACCAACCACGCTGAACGCGACAAGCACATCGCCACCCCTGATTTCCTGAACGTGGGCAAATTCGGCGAAGCCAAGTTTGTCTCCACAAGCGTCAAACCCACCGGCAAGAACGCCGATGGCAAAGAAACGGCTGACGTGACCGGCGACTTGACCTTGCTGGGCGTGACCAAGCCAATCGTGGTGAAAGCGACCTTCCTGGGTGAAGGCAAGGATCCATGGGGCGGCTACCGTGCTGGCTTTGAGGGTGTCACCCGCATCAACCGTATGGACTTCGCCAAAATGAAGGACTTGGGGCCGGCTTCCAATGAAGTAGAGCTGTACATCTCGTTTGAGGGTGTCCAAGCGAAGTAATCATTTCGCCTGACACAAAAAAATGCCCCCGGTCTCGCGACCGGGGGCATTTTTTATGTCTGCGATAAATCAGCGGTTGCGGGTCAGCAACGCTGGTTTCTCGCCGCGTGGGCGGCTTGGCAGTTGATCCAGCTGCTCAGGCGTCGGGAATCGATCGATTTTCGATTCCTTGTGCATGATTTTCGGCTGGTTCTGGCTTTCACGCGGGTTTTTCACCGCGGGTTCCTGCCGGGCCGAGTCGTCGCGTGCCGGACGGCGATTGCGCGCCCCGCCTTCACGACGCGGCTGGCCGTCACGCGCTGCACCATCGCGAGCGCCGTTACGGGGTCCGCTGCGTTTTCCGGAAGCATCACCAGTGCTGGCACCGCCGCCACTGCGTGGGCCACTGCTGCGACCCTGATTGCGCGGAGCTTGCCCGGCACCACCGGCCCCGGCCTGAGCTGGAGCGCCCGGGCGACGGTTGCGGCCCTGGTTCTTGTTCTGGTACGGGCTGACGTAGTCGGCCCGGTTACCAAAATTGTCGATCTCGTCATCCAGGAACTCGTCCGGTGCGCGGTCGGCGCGAGCCACCGGTGCGGCCGGCTGAGCGTCCTGGGCCTGACGTGGCTTCTTGTCACGGGGTTGGCGTTCTTGACGCGCCCCGGCGGGCTTTTCCTTGCCTTTATCCTTGCCTTTATCCTTACGGCCACCACCGCTGGCGTTAGCGCCATCGGCGCGTGCACCACGGGCGTTGCGAGGATTGTTGGCTTGCGGGCGTTCACGCACCTCAGGCTTTTCGGCCTCTACTGCACTGGCATCGAAACCGAGCAGATCACCGTCCGGGATCTTCTGGCGGGTCATGCGCTCAATGCCCTTGAGGAGCTTTTCTTCGTCAGGCGCGACCAGCGAAATCGCTTCACCGGTGCGACCGGCACGGCCGGTCCGGCCGATGCGGTGCACATAATCTTCTTCGACGTTAGGCAGTTCGAAGTTGACCACATGGGGCAACTGGTCGATGTCCAGGCCACGGGCGGCGATATCGGTGGCGACCATGATCCGCACAGCACCGGCCTTGAAGTCGGCCAGGGCTTTGGTGCGGGCGTTCTGGCTCTTGTTACCGTGGATGGCCACAGCGCTGAGGCCATGCTTTTCCAGGTATTCAGCCAGGCGGTTGGCGCCGTGCTTGGTGCGGGTAAAGACCAGCACCTGTTCCCAGGCGCCGGCAGTAATCAGGTGCGCCAGCAGTGCACGCTTGTGGCTGGCCGCCAGGCGGAACACGCGCTGCTCGATCCGCTCGACCGTGGTATTCGGAGGCGTGACTTCGATGCGCTCGGGGTTGTGCAGCAGCTTGCCAGCAAGGTCGGTGATGTCCTTGGAGAACGTTGCCGAGAACAGCAGGTTTTGCCGCTTGGCCGGCAAACGCGCCAGAACCTTCTTCACGTCATGGACAAAGCCCATGTCGAGCATGCGGTCTGCTTCGTCCAGTACCAGGATTTCGACGTGAGACAGGTCGACGCTGCCTTGGCCGGCGAGGTCGAGCAGACGACCGGGGCAAGCCACCAGTACATCGACGCCACGGGCCATGGCCTGAACCTGTGGGTTCATGCCGACGCCACCGAAGATGCAGGCGCTGACGAACTTCAGGTCACGGGCATAGACCTTGAAGCTGTCATGGACCTGGGCTGCCAGTTCACGGGTTGGGGTCAGGACCAGTACGCGCGGTTGGCGCGGGCCGTGACGTTGGGATTTGTCCGGATGACCGTTGGGGAACAACCGTTCCAGGATCGGTAGGGCGAAGCCGCCGGTTTTACCAGTACCTGTCTGTGCCGCGACCATCAGGTCGCGACCTTGCAACACGGCGGGGATAGCCCGCTGTTGCACCGGAGTAGGCTGGGTGTAGCCCGCTGCCTCGATGGCGCGGACTAGAGCCTCGGAGAGACCGAGGGAAGCAAAGGACATGAGTAATCCTGTTCTAGTGAGGGCCTTGCCCAATGGGATGATCTTGCCTGGCGCGACGGGCATCCTGTGATGCTGTCGCGTCCGGTCCTGCCGGGTCTGCAATGCACATCCGAAGGCGTCCAGAGGGGCTTGAGCCGCACTGTCCTGCTGGTCGGAATGCCTTTGGCGAGGCCGAGCGTCCGGGCGTAAGCCTGGCGGGAATGCCCGAGTATAACAGAGCAATCACGGCGCGCTGCTTTCCTGCTGCTCAACGGTTTGCCGCACTTCCAGGCGACTGACCTCGGGAAAGGTTGTGCCGGCAGTGTCCTGATAGTCGTATCGAGCACTGAGTTGTGCGTACGCCGGTTCACGCTTGAAGCGTTTGAGCTCGGCGGCGAAGCGCTGTGCCAGAAGGTCCATGCCGACATTGCGGCGTACGGCCAGATACTGTTTCTGGCGGCTTATCACCAATGGCAGCTCGCTGATCTGGTTCTGAAGCCCCAGGTCTTTGACTACCTGACGCCCGACCCTGCGGTCAGTAATGAACAGATCGATCCTGCCTTTGACCAGCTTGCCGAAGTTTGCCTCATGGGTGGGCCCGGGCTCGCGTTTGAATGCGCTGGATTCCCTGAATGCTTCGCTGTAGGTGTATCCGGGCGAAATGCCAACGGTCAGGCCCTGCAGATCATCGAGGGTCTGGACCGGGTGCGGGCGGGCGTTTGCGTAGAACAGTACGAACTCCACCTCGGATAGCGCTTCGCCGGGGTAGAACAGCTGGCTTTCGCGCTCCCTGGTCTGGAATATATCCAGGGCGCCATCGGCCTGGCCTTGCTCAAGCATTGCCAGGCAACGCTTCCAGGGCAGGAACTGCCATTCGACGTCTATGCCCAGGCGCTGGAAAACCAGTGCTGTGGCCTCGTAGTCCAGCCCCTTGGGTTTGCCGTTTTCCAGATAGACATACGGCGGCCAGGGTTCGGTGACAATGCGCAACTTCTCGCCATGAGCGGTCAAGCTCAGGCAAGTGAATAGCAAGGCTGTCAAAAGCTGGACAATAGATGGCATGGCTGGAGAGTACGACGACCGGCCGAGGATGGCTAGAGGCGTAGCGCTCTGGGTTGCACCTTCAGCTGGCTTGTTGGTGTGTCAAGTGCTGATAGATCACCTTGCGCTGGCTGCCCAACGCCAGCCGCAGGATCGGCTGATTCAGCCAGCGTTCGAGCAACTGGGGCTCCAGCGGCTTGCCCAGGCGTTTTTCAGCGTTCGCCTTGGCCTTTTCCCACCAGACTGGCGCGCAGGCCTGATCGAACTCGTTTTTATGCCGGTAGCAACCGTAGAGAATCTCGAGGGAAAACTGGCGTTGTTGCGCCGGCATTCCCACGGTGAGGCATTTGTAGCCCAGGCGCTGGATTGCGGGTGGGCGAGGCAGTTGCGCAGTGACCAGACGCGTATCGTCGAGTGCTTCCTGCGTGAGTGGGGCGGCTTCGTGCTTGCGTAGCCAGGCTTGTATCTTTGCCCGGAAAAGCTCTTTTCGGCTCCAGTAATGGTGAATCAGGTCGGGGCACTCACGCACCTGGCAGGATCGATAGGCTGCCACCGACAAACAGAACTCTTCAAGGTTGTAAGGGCCTTCAACCATCAAGGGGAAGCATTCGTCGATCAGCTCGATGGTTTTGTCGAGTACGTGGACGTCACTTTGATGCAGGCCAATGACGCCGGAGTTGAGCAGGGGCGTCTGGTCGTCCGCCAGGCCTCGCGCGCTCAACAAGGGCGCCAGATAGCGGTAGTGCGGGGTGGTTTTATGAGTACCGAAACGTTGGAGAATGGCATTGCACAGCAGGGTGCCAGGCTCGATGCGACGAAACAGTTCCAGGGGGGATGCATGGAAAAAGGTGTCGGTGTCGATCAGCAGGGCCAGCGTCGACTCGTCCAGCACTTTGCGCAAGGCAACGGGTTTGGCCCGAAAGTGATAGCCATGGGGGCCGCTCCAGGATTGGCGTGTGGTCTCGTCCAGCGGGCGCACACGCACCGGTAGCTGGCGATAAGGCTCGGCGTTGTCGCTGAAAACCTGGATGTCGAGTGGTTCGCCCGGGGTTTCGCGCATGCCGGCGAGGGCACTGGCAATACTGAAGACGGCTTCCTGATGGTAGGTGTCCTTGCCATATACCAGGTAGACCAGTTGCGGGGCGGTGCTGCTGTCCGTCGAAAACATTGGGCGTCATTACCCCTGAGTCGGTACCGGAAAAGGCCTTGAGCTTACGCCAAGGCCTTTTTCAGGGGAATGCAGGTTAACGCGGCAGCTGGAGATTGTTCCAGATCGCCAGGCTTGGCTCTGCCTGATTCAGGGTATAGAAGTGCAGCCCTGGTGCCCCGCCTTGCAGCAGGCTTTCGCACATTTCGCTGATGATCTGTTCGCCAAACGCCTGGATGCTTTGTACATCGTCGCCGTAGGCTTCCAGTTGTTTGCGAATCCAGCGCGGAATCTCTGCACCGCATGCATCGGAGAAGCGCGCCAGCTTGCTGTAGTTGGTGATCGGCATGATGCCCGGCACGATCGGAATGTTCACACCCAGCTTCTGTACGCGCTCGACGAAGTAGAAGTAGCTGTCGGCATTGAAGAAGTACTGGGTGATGGCACTGTCGGCGCCGGCATTGGCCTTGCGAACGAAGTTGTTCAGATCGTCTTCGAAATTGCGCGCCTGCGGGTGCATCTCAGGGTAAGCGGCGACTTCGATATGGAAATGATTGCCGGTTTCTTCACGAATGAAATCGACCAGGTCATTGGCATGGCGCAGCTCGCCGCTGGCCATCCCCATACCTGACGGCAGGTCACCGCGCAGGGCAACGATGCGCTTGATGCCAGCGGCCTTGTACTGGGCCAGCAACGAGCGCAAATCGTCCTTGCTGTCGCCGACACACGAGAGGTGCGGAGCAGCAGGGATTTTTACTTCGCTTTCCAGTTGCAGCACGGTATTGAGCGTGCGGTCGCGGGTCGAACCGCCAGCACCATAGGTGCAGGAAAAGAAGTCCGGGTTGTAGCTGGCCAGCTGACGGGCAGTGGCGAGGAGTTTTTCTTGCCCAGCATCGGTCTTGGTCGGGAAGAACTCGAAACTGTAGCGACGTTCTTGGGACATGGTCGTATCCTTGGAAGCTCGAAGGCCGGACGCTCCCCGTGTAGGAGCTGGCTTGCCAGCGATTCAGGCAACGCGGTGTGTCAGACACACCGCATCGCGGGCAAGCCCGCTCCTACAAAGGGAGCGGGGGCTGATCAGTAGCGGTAAGCGTGAGGCTTGAACGGGCCTTCGACGGTAACGCCGATGTATTCAGCCTGTTGCTTGGTCAGCTTGGTGACCACGCCACCGAAACCGCGGACCATTTCCAGGGCCACTTCTTCGTCGAGTTTCTTTGGCAGGACTTCAACGGTCAGACGCTCGGCCTTCTGTGCAGGCGACAGGTCGGCGTACTTCTGGGAGAACAGGAAGATCTGCGCCAGTACCTGGTTGGCGAACGAACCGTCCATGATCCGGCTTGGGTGGCCAGTGGCGTTGCCCAGGTTCACCAGACGGCCTTCGGCCAGCAGAATCAGGTAATCGTCGTTTTGAGCGTCGAAAGCGCCCGGGCCGGTACGGTGGATTTTGTGTACCTGTGGCTTCACTTCTTCCCATGCCCAGTTCTTGCGCATGAAAGCCGTGTCGATTTCGTTGTCGAAGTGACCGATGTTGCAGACGACAGCGCGCTTCTTCAGGGCCTTGAGCATGTTCGCGTCGCAAACATTGACGTTACCGGTGGTGGTCACGATCAGGTCGATCTTGCCCAGCAGTGCGGTGTCGATGCTGGCAGCGGTGCCGTCATTGACGCCATCGATGAACGGCGAAACCAGCTCGAAACCGTCCATGCACGCTTGCATGGCGCAGATCGGGTCGACTTCGGACACCTTGACGATCATGCCTTCCTGGCGCAGGGACTGGGCCGAGCCCTTGCCCACGTCACCGTAACCGATGACCAGCGCTTGCTTGCCGGACAGCAGGTGGTCGGTGCCGCGCTTGATCGCATCGTTCAGGCTGTGACGGCAGCCGTACTTGTTGTCGTTCTTGCTCTTGGTGACCGAGTCGTTGACGTTGATGGCCGGGATTTTCAGCTCGCCCTTGGCCAGCATGTCCAGCAGGCGGTGTACGCCGGTGGTGGTTTCTTCGGTCACGCCGTGGATCTTGTCCAGCATGGCCGGGTATTTCTTGTGGATGATCTCGGTCAGGTCACCGCCGTCGTCGAGGATCATGTTGGCATCCCAAGGCTGGCCATCCTTGAGGATGGTCTGCTCGATGCACCACTCGTATTCTTCTTCGGTTTCACCTTTCCAGGCGAAAACCGGGATGCCGGCAGCAGCGATTGCGGCAGCGGCCTGGTCCTGGGTCGAGAAAATGTTGCAGGACGACCAGCGTACTTCGGCACCCAGGGCAACCAGGGTTTCGATCAGCACGGCAGTCTGAATGGTCATGTGGATGCAGCCGATGATTTTCGCGCCCTTGAGCGGCTGCTCACCAGCGTACTTGCGGCGCAGACCCATCAGAGCCGGCATTTCCGATTCGGCGATGATGGTTTCGCGACGGCCCCAGGCGGCCAGGGACATGTCGGCGACTTTGTAGTCGTTAAAATCTGCAGGCGTGATTACAGCGCTCATGAAAGAGCCTCCATTCGTAGTGTGCGAATGGGCGCCGTTGTGCGTTTAAGGCCCGGCCGGAACATTCTGGCCAGACAACGCCCCATCCGAGCCTGACAGGACCAGCCTGCTGCAGCGCCCCTCGGACAGGTGGCGGGAAAACGGTAGCAAGTGAAGATGACCGTTTTGAAACGGAGGCGATTATAGCCGTGCCGACGCTTCTGCCAAAGGATTTCCGTCGGGCGATGTTCGAACGGTTAATTCAGACCATGGTCGATACTCCATAGAGCCCCGTCCGTGGGTCTGCCATGATGGTTGTATCAATCGGCAGACGGTCAGGAGTGAGCATGAATTTCCACACCCGCAAATGGGTCAAGCCCGAAGACCTCAATCCCAATGGCACCCTGTTCGGTGGCAGCCTGTTGCGCTGGATCGACGAAGAAGCGGCGATCTATGCCATCGTCCAGCTGGGTAACCAGCGTGTGGTGACCAAGTACATCTCTGAAATCAACTTCGTCAGCGCTTCTCGCCAGGGCGACATCATCGAACTGGGCATCACCGCCACCGGGTTCGGTCGCACGTCCATTACGCTGCAGTGTGAAGTGCGTAATAAGATCACCCGCAAGAGCATTCTCACGATCGACAAAATGGTCTTCGTCAATCTGGGTGAGGACGGCTTGCCTGCGCCCCATGGCCGCACTGAAATCAAGTACATCAAAGACCAGTTCGGTGCTGATCAAGTGGAGTGAAGCAAGGGGGGCTGACAGATGAGCCTGGCACGCACCCAGCAGGGCAATTTTCTGGAAGTTCTTCAGCGAATGTCGACTGTGCCCGGCTGGGAAATCCTGCAATCCGATCGAGTGATGGCGCTCAAGGCGCCCGGTGAGATTCCCTTTGTCAATATGGCCTGGGGAATACCGAGCGTTGAGTCCATCAAGGCAGTGCGGCAATTTTATACGGGGCGCCCCTATTGCTGGCTTGCCGAAGGTCATCCATCAGGTCTTGAAGATTACGGTTTCCTGGCGGCTACGGAGTTTCCGGAGATGCTGCTGTCTCTGGACACCTATCCCTCACTCACATACTCCTCAAAGATAACGGTAGAAGAAGTCTCTTCCGATTCGCAGCTTCAGGTTTGGTCGGCAACGGCTGTCGATAGCTTCGGATTCGATATCACCTGCTTCCGGGATTTCTTCTATCCCATCATCAGGGTTGCGGGCTGCCAGCCTTTTCTGGCCTGTTACGAGGGGGTGCCGGCGGCTACTGCACTTATCTACAACGGACAGTTCGAAGTCGGCGTCTATACGATGTCGACAAGGGTGGAGTTTCGCCGCAAAGGGCTTGCAAGTGCTGTCCTGGCAGCCGCGCTGGAAGTGGCCAAAGCAAATGGCGCGCGCTGTGCAGTGCTTTATGCCACCGAAATGGGCGAGCCTTTGTATGATCGGTTGGGTTTTGCAGTGACCAACCTCTTCAATGAGTTCAGTTTTGTGGGTAGCAAGCCAAGAGGGAATTGATTTAATTGTCATGGGCGTAAATAGTGGGCCGCCGCAGTAAAAGCAGCTGCGTACCTGTGACTCATCAATTCCGTCGACCCGGACAAGGAGCGGACCGTGCTGGCGACAGCCCTGGTGTTAATGGCGGCGCTATTGCATGCGGCCTGGAATACCCTGATCAAATTCAGCGCGGAGCGCCTGCTGGTCGTGGCCTGCATGGACGCCGTGGCGTTGCTGGTCGTGGTGCCACTGCTGGGTTTCGTCTCGCTCCCACCTGCTGCAATCTGGCCTTGGCTCATTGCCTCGGCGCTGTTCGAATTGCTCTATCGCTACCTCTTGATCAAAGCCTATCGGGTCGGCGACCTAGGCCTGGTCTACCCTTTGATGCGCGGTCTTTCGCCGCTGGTGGTGCTGGCCCTGACCCTGATATTTGCCGGTGAGGTACTCAGCACTCAGCAGATCGTCGGCATCCTGTTGATTCCATTCGGGATGCTCTGCCTGCTTTGGCAGGGTGGTGGTGGCGATCGCCTGCCTTGGTCGATGTTGCCGGTGGTCTTGCTGATAGGCCTGTGCATCGGCTGTTACACCTTTCTCGACGGGCAGGCCTTGCGGCGCTGGCCGCAGCCTCTGGATTACCTGGTGTGGTTGACCCTGATCAGTGCCTGGCCATTCCCGCTATTGGCGCTGACCCGCAAGCGGCCTGCATTTTCGTTGTTCTGGCGCACGCAATGGCGACTGGGGCTGAGCGTCGGTTTCTGTGTGTTGTTCAGCTACGCTTTGGTGCTCTGGGCCATGCAGTTGGGCTCGATCGCCGAGGCGGCGGCATTGCGCGAGATCAGTGTGATTCTGGTGGTGTTGCTGGGGATGCGTTACCTCAAGGAGCCGTTCGGCCGACCGCGACTTCTAGCGTGCACTCTGGTGTTGGTCGGCATGCTCGTGATGAAACTCTGAAAAGGATCTACCCATGATTGTTGCTTTCTGGTGTGTATTGATCGCCATCTTCCTGCCTTTCCTGTGCGCCGTGATCGCCAAGGCTGGCGGTGGCTACGGGCTGAAGCAGAACCACGATCCACGTGCCTATCTCGACAGCCTCCAGGGTTATGCCCGGCGCGCCAATGCAGCGCAATTGAACAGCTTCGAAATCATTCCAGCGTTCGCGGCGGCGGTGATCATTGCCTACATCACCGAAGGTGCAGACCTGGTGACCATCAATGTATTGGCAGTGATGTTCATCACCAGTCGTCTGCTCTACATCATTTGCTACCTGGCAGACTGGGCCGTTTTGCGTTCGCTGGTGTGGTTCGTCGGCATGGGCATTGTCGCCAGTTTCTTCTTCGTTTCGATGTGAGTGGGCACCGACACCTATTGGGCGTCGGCGACCTGAGGAACCTGAGGCAGCGCGACCCCCTTGGGCCACAGCATCCAGATCTGGCCTTGCTGCTTCATGTCCCCGGCCAGCTTGCCGGCGGCATCTCCGGTCCCCCAGAACAGGTCGGCACGGACTTCGCCGGTGATAGCGCCGCCGGTATCCTGGGCGGCCACGGGGCGTACCAATGCACTGCCATCGGGCGTGGTGGTCGACAGCCATAGCAGGCTGCCGAGAGGAACCACTTTGCGGTCCACCGCGACGCTATAGCCGGCGGTCAACGGAACATTGAGCGAACCCCGCGGCCCCTCGTTGCTGTCCGGGCGGGTGCTGAAAAAGACATAGCTGGGGTTGCTTGCCAGCAGTTCGGGGATCCGCGTCGGATGGGCCTTGGCCCAGGCATCGATGCTGCCCATGGTGACGTCTTCTTTTTTCAATTCGCCTTGTTCGACCAGCCAGCGGCCGATGGGCCGATAGGGGTGACCGTTCTGATCGGCATAGCCGATCCGTAGCTGCCGCCCGCCCTCGAGCTGGATGCGCCCCGAGCCCTGGATCTGCAAGAACTGCAGGTCCATCGGATCGGTCAGCCAGGCCAGCACCGGAGCTTTCACGCCCTGTGCGTTGATAACGCCTGCAACATCGTAAGGCTTGAGGGTGCGGCCCTCGATCCGCCCGCGCAGGCGTTTGCCCTTGAGTTCCGGGTAGACGCTGTCGAGCGCGACCACGATCAGGTCTTCGGGCACGCCGTAGACCGGAATGTTGTGCTCGCTGGTTTTCACCAGGCTGCCAGGGTAGACCGGTTCGTAATAGCCGGTGATCAAGCCGTTGGGCGTGCCATTGGCCGAGCGCAGGCCGTAGACATCCAGATGCTCCTGAAGAAAACCTCGAATGGCTTGCGGCGTCTGGGTCACGCCGGCCGCTGCGCTGCAGGTTGGGGCCCAGTTGGCATCGGCCTTGAGTCGCTCGCAAGCGCTGCGCCAGGAAGCGAAGCCGGCCAGCAGGTCATTGTCGGAAACGGCAGGCAGTGCGTCCCAGCTTGCATTGGCATAGGTTGCAACGGCATGCGTGTGGGGTTTTTCATTGTTGCCGCCATTGCAGCCGGCAAGCAGTGTAGCCAGCGGCAAAGCCAGGCTCAGGCTGCGGCACCACTGCTTGTAAGGGATGTTCATGAAGTTTTTTCCTTGGAAGGTTACCGGGTGCCTTCGAGTGCCCGTGCAACCCGCATTATTAATGTGGCTATTGGTCTTTGCCGATGACGCGAGGATACTGGCCGCCGTTTTCTCGTGATTTGAAGCCATCATGACTCTTAAAAGACTTTCCGTTGTATTGCTGGCCTGTCTGTCCCTGTCCGCCTGCGGCGGGGTCGATCCGAACTCTCCGCTGGGTCAGCGCAAAGCCATTTTCAAGCAAATGCTCAAGACCAGCGAAGACATGGGCGGAATGCTGCGTGGTCGCCTGCCGTTCGACGGGCAGAAATTCGCCGATGGCGCGGTCAAGCTCGACGCCTTGTCCCATGAACCCTGGAAGCATTTTCCGCAGGTCAGGGAAGAGGATCACACCAGCGCCAAGGCCGAAGTCTGGCAGAAACAGGCGCGTTTTCAGGAGCTTGCACGGTCGCTGGAATCGGCGACAGGAGAGCTGGTCATCGCCACGCGAAACCAACCACTACAAGCTCCGAACTTGACTGCCCCGATGCAAAAAGTCGAAGACAGCTGCAAGGCCTGCCACACCGAGTTTCGCGATCACTGACAAACTTCGTAGATACACTCGTTCCCACGCTCTGCGTGGGAATGCCTCCCCTGACGCGCAGTAAAGCGACGCAGAGCGTCTGTCACTGCATTCCCACGCAGAGCGTGGGAACGAGGTCACAGCTGCTACGGAAGTGGGCGGTCACATCGGATCATTTGTCCAGTTCGTCCAGTGCCTCTTGCAGCTCCTTGCGCGATTCGGCCAGTTTGTCCTTGCGCGAATTGATCTTGTCCGGATCGCCTTTGCTCATTGCTTTTTCCAGGTCGGCCTGACGCTTGCTCACTTCATGTCTGGCCTCGAGCACTTTGTTTTCGCGCTCTTTCTTCAAGGATGCATCGTTGCAGTTGGAGGTCACTTCACTCAACGCAGTTTCCAGGCCCGCCTGCTGATCGCTGTTGCCGTTGGCGCGCGCTTGTTCGAGCTGATCGCTGATGGCCTGGCGCTTGGCTGCGCAGCCGGTGAGGCCTGGCGCGTCTTCGGCTGCCATGAGCGGTGTGCACAGCAATGCGCAGACTGTGATCAGGGCCAGGCGAGAGGGGAAATTCATAGAGGCTCCATAGGCAAGATAGCGCTGGAGACTCGCTACTTGCGGTTGTTCAGTCAGACCCGTTGGAATCGAACCGGGTTCCATGCCCCGAATCCTGCCGCGATCGCGGGAAATTAGAAACCCTCGATTTGAGCCGCACGCAATTTATTGCTTACCGCGATGACCTGTGGATGGCGAAAAAAAGCACTCAATTGCGCAGCGCGACCGGGGCCGATACCAGGTTCGGCTTGCCATTGCGCTTCGCTGCGTGCTGCCAGGGTTACCCAGTTGCCTTCCAGTTCGAGACCTTTGGGGGCGGGTAGGCCAAGCGCAGTCAGCCAGGTTCGGAAAGACTGGTCTCTGGCCGAGCGCAAACTGTCGAGCAGTTTAGCGCCGCTGCGCTGGCCCAGCCCGGGAATGTTTGTAAGGTTTTCGGTCTGCAGATCGAGCCAGTCGACCAGCCCGTTGACCTGCCCACTAGCGATCAGTTTCTGCCAGGTACCGGGGCCGATGTGCTTCAGGGCCAGCCCTTGCTTGCCGCCCAGCCAGTCCAGTCGGGCGAGGAACTGTTTCTCGCAGCCGGGCGTGGGCTGCCAGCAACTGAGTGCATGATAGGCACCCTCTGCAGGAGGGCTGACTTCGGCTCGATGTACGCTGCGCAAAACCACTCCATCGAGCCGAGCGATTGTCAGGCCGGCGAGGCTGACAGCGACTTGATCGCCGGGGCGGATATCAAGGCTTTTCCAGCGATCAAGGGATCCGACGCTGACCTGTCTGATCAGGCGATCATCCAATTGCACGGGTTCAAGCGTGAGCACCGGCGTGATCCGACCGCTACGGCCAACATTGAAATTGACCTGGCGCACTTCAGCCAGTGCCTGGGCCAGCGGGTATTTCCAGGCGGCTATCCAGTATGGCGCCCGGGCCTGCCAGCGTTCAGCTGCTGGTCGTCGGCTTTGGCGCAGGACAACACCGTCACTGGCAAATGGCAGCGGGGCGCGGTACCAGCGTTCGCGCCACTGGGCGGCTTCGGCAAAATTCGTGATGGGCATGCTGTAGCGCGCAGGCTCGGCAAAGCCCAGTTCGACCAGGCCGGTCAATCGTTCGGCCTGAGTCGTCGGGCCTTGTGGCCAGTCCCAGGCGAACAGGCCAAGTTCGGCACCTTCAGCAGCACTCAACTGGTGACGGGACATGAAACCGGCGACCTTGCTACGAGCGTTGAGACTGCCCGAATGTGCCTGCACATGGTCCGGCAAACGCCAATAGAGTTCGCCTTGAAGCAACAGGTCGATGGGTTTGGGCAGTTGTTGGACAAGGCTTGTGAGCGCGGGAATATGACGACTCCAGTCATGGCCCGTGGCGCCGTCACCACGGCTGATGAGTTGCGTCAGTATTCCCTTTCGGTAAACGAGCGTGACCGCTACACCGTCGATCTTGGGCTGAATCCACAGGTCGTTACGCCCGCGTATCCAGGCCTCGACTGCCTTGTCATCGGCCAGTTTGTCCAGGCCGGTATGCGGTATGGGGTGCTTGAGTGGCCCGCTGGCTGTCTTCAGCGGGTTGCCATCGGTAGCGACTGGCTGGGCGAAGCACTGACGCAAACCCTGGAGCCGGGCACGGCTCTGGTCATACAGTTCGTCGGCGACCAGGGAAACGCCTTGGCGATGATAATGGTCGTCCCAGCCGGCAATGCGCTGGCTCAGGGCTTCGATTTCAATTCGCGCCTGGGTGGGTGGCCACTCCGGGCAGATGAAGGCATGCGTCTGGCCTGCACAAAGGGCAAGCAGCAGGGCGCAGAAGGACTTCAGGTTGGGCAACATGCTGAGCATCCTTGCTCGATGAAGAGGAACTCAAAGCCTAGGAACAAAAAAGCCTCGGCGTCAGCGAGACTTTTAAGCGGATATGTCGGCCTAATCGCTGGCAAGCCAGCTCCCACAGGGCACCCACTGAGATCTGTTGTGAACTCTGTGGGAGCTGGCTTGCCAGCGATAGCGGACTACCTGTAGGCGAATTCTTTATTTCTTGAGTGACATTTCCCAAGCATAATCAGCACGCCTTGAATGCGGTTGCGCCAGTGTTTACCGATGGCTAGTCTTGCCCAGTCGTTGACAATTCAACGACCGGGCTTGGTAACCCACGGAACGAAAGGCGCAACAGCGCCCATTCTACGATTGCAGGCGTTTTTTTCATGTCTGCATTTGCGTTTTATGGCGGCTGTGCGCGGGAGGCATTCGTGCCTGCCGGGTTCCTTTCGTCCCGGTTTACCAACCTGCGTACAGCTGCCACCCTAATTCGCTTGGTAACGAACGTGGCAGCTCCACTACGAGAGGAGCTACACCATGATCAAAATAGTCCCCGATCCACCCGCATCAACCCCCTCACTGTTCACCTACGAAAAACCCTTCGGCACCGTCGACAGCAACGGCCAGCCCATGTTCACCGTACGCGGCGGCATCCCGGCCGAAGACGCCCTGGCCCATGCCACGACCTTGATCGAATACGCCGAAGCCATGGCCTGGGATGTGGTCGATCACTTGCACCTGAATGACAAATCGCTGGTGCTCGGGCTGATTCATCAGCTTGATGCGGCGCAGGCGTTTATTGGCGCGGTGCTGGAGCAGCCCGGTACTCGCTGACCAACGCCGATCCCTCGTTCCCACGCTCCGCGTGGGAATGCATCCCGTGACGCTCTGCGTTACGCTCCGGGGCGACGACGCTGGAGCGTCTTGCTCTGCATTCCCACGCGGAGCGTGGGAACGAGAAAAATAGATAAAAAAAGCCCCGGCCGGTTTTCCGGTCGGGGCTTTTTGCCAGCGGCGGCGCTTACAGGCCAGCAGCAGCGCGCAGTGCGTCGGCGCGGTCGGTACGTTCCCAGGTGAACGTGGTGAAGGTGTCGTCGCCGACGGTCTTCAGTTCCGGAGTGCGGCCGAAGTGGCCGTAGGCTGCGGTTTCCTGGTACATCGGGTGCAGCAGGTCGAGCATTTTGGTGATCGCGTATGGACGCAGGTCGAAGTGCTCGCGTACCAGCTGGATGATTTTCTCATCCGCCAGTTTGCCGGTGCCGAAGGTGTTCAGCGAGATCGAGGTCGGTTGAGCGACGCCGATTGCGTAGGAAACCTGAATCTCGCAGCGATCGGCAAGGCCCGAGGCCACGATGTTCTTGGCAACGTAACGGCCGGCGTAGGCGGCGGAACGGTCAACCTTCGATGGATCCTTGCCGGAGAACGCGCCACCACCGTGACGGGCCATGCCGCCGTAGGTGTCGACGATGATCTTGCGGCCGGTCAGGCCGCAGTCGCCCACCGGGCCACCGATGATGAAGTTTCCGGTCGGGTTGATGTGGAACTGAGTGTCCTTGTGCAGCAGCTCGGCTGGCAGCACGTGCTTGACGATCAGCTCCATCACGCCTTCGCGCAGGTCTTTGTAGGAAACCTCAGGGTTGTGCTGGGTCGACAGAACGACAGCATCGATACCCACGACACGGCCGTTTTCGTAGCGGCAGGTCACCTGGGACTTGGCGTCCGGGCGCAGCCAAGGCAGCAGGCCGGATTTACGAGCTTCGGCCTGACGTTCCACCAGACGGTGGGAGAAGCAGATCGGCGCAGGCATCAGTACGTCGGTTTCGTTGCTGGCGTAGCCGAACATCAGGCCCTGGTCGCCAGCGCCCTGATCTTCCGGCTTGCTGCGGTCAACGCCTTGGGCGATGTCTACCGACTGCTTGCCGATGATGTTCATGACGGCGCAGGTGGCGCCGTCGAAGCCGACGTTGGAACTGTTGTAGCCGATGTCGACGATGACTTTACGGACGATGTCTTCCAGATCGACCCAGGCCGAAGTGGTGACTTCGCCGGCGATGATGGCAACGCCTGTTTTCACCAGAGTTTCGCACGCAACGCGAGCGAATTTGTCTTCGGCAATGATGGCGTCCAGCACCGCATCAGAAATCTGGTCGGCGATTTTGTCCGGATGCCCTTCAGACACGGACTCGGAGGTGAAAAGGGAGTATTCGCTCATCTCGACGGTTTCCTAAATTTACCGATGGTGAGTGTCGCCAGTCGGTCGCTGAAAATGGCGGACCTGAATCTGGAAACCATTACGTAAGCCTACATAGAGGCTGTCCCCGGGAACGAGTCCCGCAGCGGTGGCCCAACGGGCCAGATCATCCTGTTCAAAACCCAGCCAGAGATCACCGCAGGCCTCCTTGGCCCAACTCTGGTCGTGGCTGCACAACTCTGTCACCAACAAGCTACCACCGGGTTTCACCCGTGTGGATAATTGCTTGAGGGCGTCGGCCGGCGCGGTGAAATGGTGCAGTACCATGTTCAACACGACGCAATCGGCCTGGCTACCGGGCTCGCTCAATGCATCGGCCAGTTGCAGGGATACGTTAGCCAAGCCTTCGCGCAGGCAAACCTTGCGTGCCAGCTCGAGCATTGCCGGGCTGTTGTCCAACGCGGTGACCTGCGCGAAGCGCCTGGCCAGCTCGGGGAGGAATTCACCATCACCCGGGCCCACTTCAAGTGCGACGGCCTGGCTGTCGAAATTGAGGTTGTCGAGCAAGGCCAGCAGGCTTTCGCGATATTGCGCAAGGCCGGCAATCAAATCCTGCTGGGCGCGGAATTTCTCCTCGACCCGGGAAAAGAAATCCTGACTGGCAGCAGCACGCTGCTGCTGGACCTGGCGGATGCGCATTTGCACATCAAGCGGCAGATCCAGGCTGTCGACCTCTTCAAGCAGCGCCGCATGCAATCGGCCGCCCACGTCAGTGGGATCGGGCAGGGCGCGGCGATAGAAGATGGCATTACCTTCGCGCCGGGTCGCCACCAGGTCGGCCTGGGCCAGGACCTTCAGGTGATGGCTCATGCCGGACTGGCCGATGGCGAAGATCTGCGCCAGTTCCAGAACGCCGAACGAATCATTGGTCAAGGCGCGCAACACATTCAGCCGCAGCGGGTCACCGCCGGCCTTGCACAGGGCAGCCAGCTCGTCGCAGTGTTCATGGCCGATAGTGGGTACGCGCAAGTTCATGGGGCGGCAGTCTAGTGAGCGGGGGCGCTGCCTGCAAGGGCAATATCAAAAAGTTTTGATATTGCACGATGAGCGGAGTCGAAATGCCCGTTAAGCGGTCAATAATCAGGCGTTGCCTCGGGTTTGCCCGCTCAATGACAGGAAAAATGCGATCAACGACCATCTGTCATTGCCCAGAGGCATGTTTCTCGGGGAAAATGCCTGTCTTTTTTCCGTTTCGTTCTATTTAAGCCCCAGGAGATAAGCGATGCCCAGCCGTCGTGAGCGTGCCAACGCCATTCGTGCCCTCAGCATGGATGCCGTGCAAAAAGCCAACAGCGGCCATCCCGGTGCCCCAATGGGTATGGCGGATATCGCCGAAGTACTTTGGCGTGACTTCCTGAAACACAACCCAAGCAACCCGGCCTTTGCCGACCGCGACCGTTTTGTCATGTCGAACGGCCACGGCTCGATGCTGGTCTATTCGTTGCTGCATCTGACTGGCTACGACCTGTCGATCGACGACCTGAAAAACTTCCGTCAGCTGCACAGCCGCACGCCGGGTCACCCGGAATACGGCTACACCCCGGGTGTCGAGACCACCACCGGTCCTCTGGGCCAGGGCCTGGCCAACGCCGTGGGTTTTGCCCTGGCGGAAAAAGTGCTGGCAGCCCAGTTCAACCGTGAAGGTCACAACATCGTCGACCACCACACCTATGTGTTCCTGGGTGACGGTTGCATGATGGAAGGCATTTCCCACGAAGTCAGCTCCCTGGCCGGTACCCTGGGCCTGGGCAAACTGATCGCCTTCTACGACGACAACGGCATCTCCATCGACGGCGAAGTCGAAGGCTGGTTCACCGACGATACGCCAAAGCGTTTCGAAGCCTACAACTGGCAGGTGATCCGCAATGTCGACGGCCATGACGCCGACGAAATCAAGACCGCCATCGAAACCGCGCGCAAGAGCGATCGGCCAACCCTGATCTGCTGCAAGACCACCATCGGCTTCGGCTCGCCGAACAAGCAAGGCAAGGAAGACTGCCACGGCGCGCCACTGGGTGCCGAGGAAATCGCCCTGACCCGTGCTGCGCTGAAATGGAACCATGGCCCGTTCGAAATCCCGGCTGATATCTATGCCGAGTGGAACGCCAAGGAAGCCGGTGCTGCTGTCGAAGCCGAGTGGGACCAGCGTTTCGCTGCTTACTCCGCTGCGTACCCGGAGCTGGCTAACGAGCTGATCCGTCGCCTGAGCGGTGAGCTGCCGGCTGACTTCGCTGAAAAAGCGACCGCTTACATCGCTGAGGTCGCTGCCAAGGGCGAAAACATCGCCAGCCGCAAGGCCAGCCAGAATGCCCTGAATGCATTCGGCCCGTTGCTGCCGGAATTCCTCGGTGGTTCGGCTGACCTGGCCGGTTCCAACCTGACCCTGTGGAAAGGTTGCAAGGGTGTCAGCTCTACGGATGCCAGCGGTAACTACATGTTCTACGGTGTGCGCGAGTTCGGCATGAGCGCGATCATGAACGGTGTAGCCCTGCACGGTGGTTTCGTGCCGTACGGCGCGACCTTCCTGATCTTCATGGAATACGCGGCCAACGCCGTGCGCATGTCCGCACTGATCAAGAAGCGTGTGCTGTATGTGTTCACCCACGACTCCATCGGTCTGGGCGAAGACGGCCCGACGCACCAGCCAATCGAGCAGTTGGCCAGCCTGCGCTGCACGCCGAACCTCGATACCTGGCGTCCAGCTGATGCGGTCGAATCGGCCGTGGCCTGGAAGTACGCTATCGAGCGCAACGATGGCCCGTCGGCGCTGGTGTTCTCCCGCCAGAACCTGACGCATCAGAACCGCACGGCCCTGCAGATCGGCGACATCGCTCGCGGTGGCTACGTGCTGCGTGACTGCGCTGGCGAGCCGGAGCTGATCCTGATCGCAACCGGTTCGGAAGTGGGGCTGGCTGTTCAGGCCTTCGACAAACTGACCGAGCAAGGCCGCAAGGTGCGTGTGGTTTCCATGCCGTGCACCTCGGTGTTCGATGCCCAGGACGCCAGTTACAAGCAGTCGGTACTGCCGCTGCAGGTCAGCGCGCGGATCGCCATCGAAGCCGCTCACGCCGACTACTGGTACAAGTATGTTGGCCTGGAAGGCCGCGTCATCGGCATGACCACCTTCGGCGAGTCGGCGCCTGCGCCAGCCCTGTTCGAAGAGTTCGGATTCACCCTGGAAAACGTCCTGGGTACGGCTGACGAGCTGCTGGAAGACTAAGTAGCTAGCTGAGCTCAGCTCCCACAAAAGCAGGTCTTTGTTGTACCTGACAATGGCTTCAGTACTTGCGAGCGCCTCATGCCTCAATCGCGTCCCTACAAAGTTGCACTCAACGGCTACGGCCGTATTGGTCGTTGCGTCTTGCGAGCGCTGTTCGAGCGAGGGGCGAAGGCCGGTTTTGAAATTGTTGCGATCAACGATCTGGCCGATATGGCCAGCATCGAATACCTGACACGCTTCGACTCCACCCACGGGCGTTTTCCCGGTGAGGTGAAGGTCGAAGGAGACTGTCTCTATATCAACGGCGACTGTGTGAAGGTTCTGCGCAGCGCTACGCCTGAAGGCATCGATTGGGCCGCCCTGGGCGTCGATCTGGTGCTGGAATGCTCGGGTGCCTATCACACCCGCGAAGACGGCCAGCGGTTCCTCGATGCCGGCGCTCCCCGGGTGCTGTTCTCGCAGCCGATGGCCAGCGAAGCGGACGTCGATGCCACGATTGTCTATGGCATCAACCAGGATCGCCTGACCGGCAACGAACGTCTGGTGTCGAACGCATCCTGCACGACCAACTGCGGTGTCCCCCTGTTGCGTCTGCTCGATCAGGCCTTCGGCCTGGAGTACGTTTCGATCACCACCATTCACTCGGCGATGAACGATCAGCCGGTCATCGACGCCTATCACCACGAAGACCTGCGGCGTACCCGTTCGGCCTTCCAGTCAGTGATTCCGGTGTCCACCGGCCTTGCCCGAGGAATCGAACGCTTGCTGCCGGAACTTGCCGGGCGAATTCAGGCCAAAGCAGTGCGTGTGCCGACCGTCAACGTGTCGTGCCTGGATATCACCTTGCAGACCGCTCGCGATACCGATGCGACCGAGGTCAACCGGGTCCTGCGCGAAGCCGCCTCGAGCGGCCCGCTCAAGGGGCTGTTGGCCTACACTGAATTGCCGCACGCCAGTTGTGATTTCAACCACGATCCTCATTCGGCCATTGTCGATGCGAGTCAGACCCGTGTTTCCGGCCCGAGGCTGGTTAACTTGCTGGCCTGGTTCGACAATGAATGGGGTTTTGCCAATCGCATGCTCGACGTTGCGGAGCACTATCTGCACGTCTTACACCAACCCAGCCTGCAAAAACTGTAAACAGCCCTGAAGGACTGCATTCATGACCGTGTTGAAGATGACCGACCTCGATCTGCAAGGTAAACGCGTACTGATCCGCGAAGACCTCAACGTCCCTGTGAAGGACGGCGTGGTCACCAGCGACGCGCGCATCCTTGCCTCGCTGCCGACCATCAAGCTGGCGCTGGAGAAAGGCGCGGCCGTAATGGTTTGCTCGCACCTGGGGCGTCCGACCGAAGGCGAGTTCTCGGCCGAAAACAGCCTCAAGCCCGTTGCCGATTACCTCAGCAAGGCGCTGGGCCGTGAAGTCCCGCTGGTTGCCGAGTACCTCGACGGCGTCGACGTGAAGGCCGGTGACATCGTCCTGTTCGAAAACGTGCGCTTCAACAAGGGCGAGAAAAAGAACGCCGACGACCTGGCGCAAAAATACGCTGCGCTGTGCGACGTGTTCGTCATGGATGCCTTTGGCACCGCGCACCGTGCCGAGGGTTCGACCCACGGCGTGGCCAAATTTGCCAAGGTCGCTGCTGCCGGTCCTTTGCTGGCGGCCGAGCTGGAAGCACTGGGCAAGGCCCTGGGCGCTCCGGCCAAGCCAATGGCTGCCATCGTTGCCGGCTCCAAGGTTTCCACCAAGCTGGACGTGCTCAACAGCCTGAGCCAGATCTGCGACCAGTTGATCGTCGGTGGCGGTATCGCCAATACCTTCCTGGCGGCAGCCGGGCATAAAGTCGGCAAGTCCCTGTACGAGCCAGACCTGCTGGACACTGCCCGCGCCATCGCGGCCAAGGTCAGCGTGCCGCTGCCGGTCGACGTGGTGGTTGCCAAGGAGTTTGCCGAAAGCGCCGCTGCGACCGTCAAGCTGATCGCCGATGTGGCCGATGACGACATGATCCTGGACATCGGGCCACAGACCGCCGCGAATTTCGCCGAGCTGTTGAAGTCGTCGAAAACCATCTTGTGGAACGGTCCCGTCGGAGTCTTCGAATTCGACCAGTTCGGCAACGGTACCAAGGTGCTGGCCAAGGCCATCGCCGAGAGCTCGGCGTTCTCGATTGCTGGTGGTGGCGACACCCTGGCGGCCATCGACAAGTATGGCGTTGCGTCTGATATCTCCTACATTTCGACCGGCGGCGGTGCTTTCCTCGAGTTCGTCGAAGGCAAGGTCCTGCCGGCTGTAGAAGTGCTGGAGCAACGGGCCAAGGCCTGATTCCCGGCATGCTCGGCAAAGGGAGAGTCCTGATGGTCAAGGCATTGCCGCTACTCATCATTGCAGGCCTGGTCACCGGCTGCGCCAGTTCGTCGCAGCCGGCGTCGGAACAGACGCCAGGCCAGCCGAAAGGCGGCTGTTATCAGTCCGAGTGGCAGGCGGAAACAGTGCCAGTGATCAACAAGCGACTGGGCCCCGACGGCCTGGAAAAGTATGACGTCGAGAACCAGCAAAAAGCCCGCGGTTGTCCTTGAACGATCCGGGCAGCTGCTGTTCTGATTAAGGATGTGTAATGAAGGGACTTATAGCCCTGGCAGCAGTTGCAGTGCTCGGCGGTTGCGCAAGCTTCCAGAGCCAGACTCCGACGCCGGAAAACTGGACGCGCTGGGTTTGCGATACCCAGACCGAAGTGCTCTGGCGTTTTGCCGACACTGACCGTCAGCAAGTCGATGTACGCCTGGGTGGCGGTGATCAGGTGTATCGTTTGAAGTCTGAGCCCGGTGCATCGGGTGCGCTTTACAGCGATGGCGTCCTGGCGTTCCACACTAAAGGTGATGAAGGCCTGATTTACTGGGTCGCCACCAACGATTTGATAGGCCGGGGCTGCAAGGCACCGTGACTGGCCGGATCGGCTCGAGCCGATCCACACTACTTGAATAGCAGCCGCCGCTACGGCAGGCTTGCACGATTAACGACCCTCGTCCGGGAGAGATACAGATAATGGCACTCATTAGCATGCGCCAGATGTTGGACCACGCCGCTGAATTCGGTTACGGCGTTCCAGCTTTCAACGTCAACAACCTTGAGCAGATGCGCGCCATCATGGAAGCCGCTGACAAGACTGACTCTCCGGTGATCGTCCAGGCTTCGGCCGGTGCACGTAAATACGCCGGCGCGCCTTTCCTGCGTCACCTGATCCTGGCCGCAATCGAAGAATTCCCGCATATCCCGGTGTGCATGCACCAGGACCACGGCACCAGCCCTGACGTCTGCCAGCGCTCGATCCAGCTGGGCTTCAGCTCGGTAATGATGGACGGTTCCCTGGGTGAAGACGGCAAGACGCCGACCGACTATGACTACAACGTCCGTGTGACCCAACAGACCGTGGCCATGGCTCACGCCTGTGGCGTGTCGGTAGAAGGCGAGCTGGGCTGCCTGGGCTCCCTGGAAACCGGTATGGCCGGTGAAGAAGACGGCATCGGCGCTGAAGGCGTTCTGGATCACAGCCAAATGCTGACCGACCCGGAAGAAGCCGCTGACTTCGTCAAGCGCACTCAGGTCGACGCTCTGGCCATCGCCATTGGCACCAGCCACGGTGCCTACAAGTTCACCAAGCCACCTACCGGTGACGTGCTGGCCATCGACCGCATCAAGGAAATCCACAAGCGCATCCCCAACACTCACCTGGTGATGCACGGTTCTTCCTCGGTACCGCAAGAGTGGCTGGCGATCATCAACCAGTACGGCGGTGACATCAAAGAGACCTACGGCGTACCGGTTGAAGAAATCGTCGAAGGCATCAAGTACGGCGTGCGCAAGGTCAACATCGACACCGACCTGCGCCTGGCTTCCACCGGCGCCATGCGTCGCCTGATGGCCACCAACCCGAGCGAGTTCGACCCGCGCAAATTCTTCGGTGCCACCGTCACCGCCATGCGTGATGTCTGCATCGCCCGTTACGAAGCTTTCGGCACCGCCGGCAACGCCTCGAAGATCAAGCCGATCTCCCTGGAAGGCATGTACCAGCGTTACCTCAAGGGTGAGCTGAACGCCAAGGTCAACTGAGTTCGACCCGGTATGAAAAAACCCGCAGCGATGCGGGTTTTTTTATGCGCGGGGTTCAGGTCTTGTTGTGATCGATATCCAGCTTATAGAACGTCACTTTCCCGCCCTCGCTGGTGTAGCCGGTATTGTCCTGGGTATAGACACCGGCCTTGAAGTACAGCGGCTTGTCGCGCCAGGTCTTGCTGATCGGGCTATCCCAGTGAGAGCCGGCCGCCGCAATACCCAACGCGCCACCCGGACTCAGGTGAATCAAGTAGGAAAACTGCCTGTTGAGCGCCACGTTCTCGGCGATGATGATGACCCGGCCTTCATCGTCGTCGGGGCGGATGCGGACCTTGGCAACGATGTTGCCTCTGTTTGTGCTGCTCTTGTACTGGTACTCCACCTTCACAAGAGGCTTGGTACTTCCGTAGGCGTGTATCTGGCCGATCACGACCTTGCCTGATGAGGGCACCTGGTTCACGGCCAGGGTCGCCCTGAGCAAGTTATCTGCGCTTGGGTAAGTCCAATTGTGCAAGGTGCCATTGGAATAGGTTTCGCGAAGTTCGGTGCGAGGGTAGATGGCATTCTCGGTTTTCGAACCGGTGACCGGTGCCCAGAAGAACAGCGTGCCGTTCTCGGAATTGAAGTATTGGTCCTTGAAACCATTGACCAGGCGGGGGGTGTCGATGGTGGCAGGTGGGCTGCCGACAGGAACGCTCAAGTTCCAGGTAGCGAGGTCAATCATGTTCAACCTTCTCGTCATGCACGACCTGAAACGGCCGGAAAAATCGACCCGATGGCTTTGGCACGGGCTTGCGCGGCGGTCTTTATATCGCCTGGCAGCCGGATTGTTAATGCTGTTTTGCCGAGCGCAGGGCGGCTGGCTTTTTGCTACGACTGCTGCATGCCCGGCAGGAGCGGCGTTGCGGGCTATGACCGTTAGTCGGTTCGGGGGCAATTAATGGCGTGATGGCACTTTGGTTACTTCAGCTTTATTGGATCCACGGCTAGAGTTAGTTTCAGCCAAACTCCGGTATGTCTCTGCAACGAGAAGCAGCATGGAATGCGTGCAACCCCAGACTCACGATGGCGACTCGGTGATACTGGTCGTCGATGATTATGTCGAAAACCTGATCAGCATGCGTGCTCTGCTCGAGCGTCATGACTGGAAGGTGTTGACTGCACAATCAGGCGTCGAGGCGCTCAACGCCTTGCTTGAGCAAGAAGTCGACCTGGTGCTGCTCGATGTACAGATGCCCGGCATGGATGGCTTCGAAGTGGCGCGTTTGATGCGCGGCAGCCAGCGTACATGCCTGACGCCCATCATCTTCCTGACGGCCAACGAGCAATCCCAGTCTGCCGTTCTCCAGGGCTATGCCAGTGGTGCCGTGGATTATCTGTTCAAACCCTTCGACCCGCAGATCCTCAAACCCAAAGTACAGGCACTGCTGGAACATCAACGTGATCGGCGTGCGCTGCAGCGCCTAACCCATGATCTGGAAGCGGCCAGGGCATTCAACGCTTCGGTTCTGGAGAACGCCGCCGAAGGTATTCTGGTGGTCGATGAAAGCGGCCGGATCAGTTTTGCCAACCCGGCCATTTCGCGCCTGCTCAACGCCACGGTGCAGGAATTGCAGGGTGTGGAACTGTTGCGGTTCATCCAGTCGCCACCGGTGACCATTTGGCGTGAGTCGGCGTTTTACCGGGCTTATCTCAATCATGACACCTACAGGGTTCATGATGCGGTACTGCGCACCGCGCCTGGCCAGCTGTTGCCGGTGGCCTTGTCTTGCGCGCCATTGCCCGGAGAGCAGCGGGCCATGGTGGTGACGATTCTGGATATGTCGGTGGTACGCAGCCTGCACCAGCAGCTCGAGTATCAGGCCGTGACCGACCCCTTGACCGGTCTGCTCAACCGCCGCGGTTTTTATCAGACCGCGGAAAGTACGCTATTGCGTAACGAGCGCTCGGACAATGTACAGGCGTTGCTCTACCTGGACCTCGATGGCTTCAAACGCATCAATGACTGCCATGGGCATGATGCGGGTGATCGAGTGCTGCGCTGGGTTGCAGAGCAGTTGAAGGAGTGCCTGCGCCCCTATGATGTCGTGGCGCGCATGGGAGGGGATGAATTCACCGCGTTGCTCGATTCGCTGGAGTATCCCGAACAAGCCGCCAACGTCGCGGAAAAGCTCATCGAGCGCATGTCGGTCTGCCGCCAGATTGACGGTCTGGATGTCACCCTGGGTGTCAGCATCGGGATCGCGACCTATCCCGAATGCAGCGCTACGCTCGATGGTTTGCTGCGCGCAGCCGACGCCGCCATGTACGCCGCCAAGCAGGCCGGGCGGCAGCAGTATCGCTTCTATGATCAGGACCTCAACGGAAGGGCCCGCTCGCGGTTGTTGCTTGAGAGCAGCGTGCGCAGCGCGATCGAGAACAAAAACTTCACGATGGTGTATCAGCCGCAGGTGGCACTCGAAGGCGGGCGCCTGCGAGGATTCGAGGCATTGCTGCGCTGGCACCATCCCAGCGTCGGTGATGTTTCGCCAGGCCTGTTTATTCCATTGCTGGAGGAGGCTCGCCTGATCAATCAGCTGAGCAGCTGGATCTATTCCGAGGCTGCAGTCCAGCGCAGATCCTGGAAAGGCCGTTTCGCTCCGGACCTGGTGTTGAGTGTGAGCCTGAGTAACGCGCAATTCACCTTGCCCAACCTGGTCACCGAGTTGCGGCATGTGATTGCCTGTAACGAGTTGCAGCCCTGGCAGTTGGAAGTCGAGGTAACCGAGAGGATCTTGATGCTGAATCTGGAAGAGTCCGGCAAGCAACTGCGACGTCTGCGTGAGTTGGGCGTGCGCATTGCCCTGGATGATTTTGGAGCGGCAAACTGTTCCTTGAGCCTACTGCGTGATTTCCCGATCGATACCCTCAAGCTTGACCGGAATCTGATCGCGCAGGTCACGCAATCGCCCCGCGACGATGCCTTGGTGCGCAGTATTATCGACCTGTGCAGGCAGTATGAAGTGGCCGTGATTGCCCAAGGAGTCGAGACCTCGAAACAATCCCGCTGGTTGAGGGATAACGGTTGTGAATTCGTCCAGGGCTTGCTTGTGGCCCAGCCAATGACGGTTGAAGACGTCGATGGTTTTCCGATGAGGTTTGACTGGGGGGCGCTTTAGTTCGATACACTGATGCTTCCACCCTATCTATCGCTGCCCCATGACCCCGCTCAAGTACCTGCAAGCCTACCCTCAGACCCTGCAAGATCAGGTGCGCCAGATGATCGCCCAGGACCGCCTGGGTGCGTATTTGCAGCAGCGCTATCCCGATCGCCATGCCGTGCAGAGCGACAAGGCACTCTATGCCTACGTATTGGCCTTGAAGCAGGCGCATTTGCGCAACGCGCCAAACCTGGACAAGGTGTTGTTCGACAACCGCCTGGATCTGACGCACCGGGCGCTGGGCTTGCACACGGCGGTCTCTCGCGTACAAGGTGGCAAGCTGAAGGCCAAGAAGGAAATCCGCATCGCCTCGTTGTTCAAGGAGGCTGCACCGCAGTTTCTGCGAATGATCGTGGTGCACGAACTGGCGCACTTGAAAGAGTCGGACCACAACAAGGCGTTCTACCAGCTCTGCGAGTACATGCAGCCCGGTTATCACCAGTTGGAGTTCGACTTGCGCGTCTACCTGACTTACCGTGACCTGCCCGGCGTCGCCATTACTGCTCCGTGACCAACAAGGATTTTCGATGGAAGTCAGCAAGACCAAAACCAGCTTCTACCGCCGCCTGTACGTGGCCTGGCTGATCGACAGCCAGGTCGCCACCAGTGTTCCGGCCCTGACGGAGGTCACCGGAATGCCGCGGCGCACGGCCCAGGACACCATCGCGGCCATGGCCGAGCTGGATATCATTTGCGAGTTCGAACAGCAGGACGGCGCCCGCAACCATGCCGGGAACTACCGCATACGTGATTGGGGAGCCATCGACAAACGCTGGATCGCCCAACACCTGGAGCAGATCAAGCAGGTGCTCGGTTACCCGTGATGGCCGCGGCGCATGCCGATGTGCGGGATGTTGTCCTCGAGGTACTCGGTGCCTGTCGCTACAAAGCCATAACCGGCGTAATAGGCTTGCAGGTGAGCCTGGGCCGACAGGTAGACCGGTAGTTCAGGCCAGCGTTTTTCGGCTTGCTTGAGCGCTTGCTCCATCAACGCGTGGCCAAGCCTTTGACCGCGAGCGGCCGCAGCGACCACCACACGGCCGATCACCACGTCACCGCCCTGAGTCTCGGGATCGAGCAAGCGCAAGTAGGCGACCAGCTCGCCATCCTGCCAGCCCATCAGATGGCAGGTATCCCCTTGCAGATCCTGGCCATCGACGTCCTGATAAGGGCAATTCTGTTCAACCACGAATACTTCCGTGCGCAGCTTCAGGATGGCGTAGAGTTGCTCCTTGCCGAGGTCCTCGTGATGTTTGCAGATCCAGTCGATGGACATGATGGTTTCCTTGAATAGATGACGGACCCTTCGATCATAAAGCGAGATCGGGCTGTGTCGCATCGCTGAAATCAATTGAATCCCTTTTTTCTGTGCAACTCCAGGAAACGGTGGAGCAGCCGTGCTAGAGGGGCCGCCGATCGGTGGCTGAAATCGCGGTCGAAAAGTGAAGGCATTTTGCTATTTATGCCGCTGCCCCAATCCGACTTCTTTGTGTAATCTGCATTCGGACGATAGTGCTAACGCTCTAACGATTTGGCCCGTTATAGGATCTTGAGCATGCTGCAATCGCTTCGAGTCTTGGGATTGCTCGGGATGCTACTGATGGCGGGTACGGCCTCGGCCGATCGGCTGCGCCTGGTGGCGGATGCCTGGCCGCCTTTCACCGATGCGACCATGGTCAATGGCGGGCTCGCCACCGACATCGTCAGCACGGCATTGGCTCGCGCCGGCTTTGCCAGCGAGTTCGAACAAGTGCCGTGGGCGCGCGCCATGCTCGGGTTGGGCGAAGGGCGCTACGATGTGCTGGTGAGTGCCTGGTACAGCGAGGAGCGGACCCGATTGGGCCAGTTCTCGTCCGGTTACCTGGTGAACCGGATTCGCCTGCTCAAACGCAAGGACGACGCCGTTGATTACAACGCGCTGGCTGATCTTTATTCGCTGCCCGTTGCCGTAGTGCGCGGCTACGCCTATTCCCCGCCTTTCGACAACGATGAAAAGGTGCTCAAGGTGCCGGTGCACAGCTTCTCGATGGCGGCCAAGATGCTGGCCGCAGGGCGAGTAAAGCTGACCCTGGAAGATGAGTACGTCGCCCGCTATTACCTGGCGCGCGAGACACCGCGCCTGCGCAACCGCCTGGAGTTCCTGCCCAAGCCCCTGAGCGAGAACAGCCTGCATATCCTGGTGAGCCTGAAGCACCCGGAGCACCAACGGATCGTCGCCGGTTTCGACAAGGCCATTGCCGAAATGAAAGCCGATGGTACCTACGAGCGTCTGCTCCAACAGCATGGCATGTGATCAGGCCGGCGCGTCCTTGACCAAATGCGCCGCCAGGGTACGCAACGGCCCCAATTGCCGGCAGATCAAGGCCAATTGGGTTTGCACCAGACGCTGACCTTCATCGACCTCTTCAGGCATCTGCTCGAGCGAGTTGGCCAGCGCCTCTTCGTCATCGCTGTGAATGGCAACCGGCAGCTTGCTCGACAGGCCGGCGGCAATCTCGTCGATACTGCAGGCCAGGCTTTCGCCGACGCCATCGATCAATTGCTCGCGCACCGGCGCAGGCAGCGGCGTTTCCCGGTGTGCGCCCAACCCCGAGAGATAGCTGAGCAGCGTGTGCGAGAGCACCAGGAAGCGAAAGCCCACGTCCGCGTCCTTACGAAAGTGCCCAGGCTCCATCAACATGTTGGCCAGCGTGGTCGAGAGCGCCGCATCGGCATTGTGGGCGTTGCGCCGGGCCAGCCGGTAGGCCAGGTCGTCGCGCTTGCCATGGGCGTACTGCTGCATGATCTGGCGCAGGTAGATGCTGTTGCAGCTGAGGGTCGTGGCCAGCACTTTGTTCAGACTCCGGCCCTGCCAGTCAGGAAGGAACAGCAATACCGCCAGGCCCGCGATCAGGCTGCCAATCAGGGTATCGAACAGGCGTGGCAGGAACAGACCGTAGCCATCGCCGATCTGGTTGAAGCAGAACAGCACCATCAGGGTGATCGCAGCAGTCGCCAGGGTGTAGCGGGTGGTCCGGTGGACGAAGAAGACCACGCCTGCGGCGACGGCGAACATCGACTGGATGATCGCGCTGGGGAACAGGTCGAACAAGGCCCAGCCCACAGTCAGGCCGATGGCTGTACCGATGATCCGTTGCACCAGTTTACGTCGCGTCGCGCCATAGTTGGGCTGGCAGACGAACAGGGTGGTGAGCATGATCCAGTAACCCTGGGTGGGGTGGATCAGGTGCACCATGCCATAGCCGATCGACAATGCCAGGGGCAGGCGCAGGGCATGGCGAAACAGCAACGAGGTCGGGGTCAACTGTTGCCGCAGGCGGCTCCAGACATCCGCCAGGTTACGCGGCGAGCGGTCGAGCAAGCTGCTGTCGGTGGCATCGGCAAGGGTGTCCGGGTTGCTGGCGTCGCTGAGCAGGCGATCGAGGGTGGCCAGGTTGGCAGCCAATGCTCGCAATGAGCGCAGCAGGCTGCGCCAGGCAGGGTTGTTCTGGCTGCGCAGATGCTCCAGAGAGGCATCCAGGTCGCTCAGTGCTTCGGCAAAGCTTGCGTCATAGGTGAAGGGCTGGCGTAGCTGGATCGACTCCGAAAGACGCCGACAGGCCGCCCCTTGCTGGCGCAGCAGGCGTTGGCAGCGAAACAGCACGTCGCTATGAAAGAAAGCCTCGGCCAGCGCGTTGTAGGGGTAATGCGAGGAACTGGCGCGTTCGTGAATGTCCTGGGCCAGGAAGTACAGCTTCAAATACCGGCTGACCTTGGAGCCCGGGCGGCCATCGCCGACCCGGTGCAGAATGATTTCCTTGGCGGCATTGAGCGCGGCGACCACGCGGCCGTTTTGCTGGGCCAGCTCCAGACGCCGGGCTTCCACATCGAGCTGGCGGATCGGTTCGAACAGCGTGGCCTTGAGCTTCAGGTAATAGCCCAGCTCGCGAAACAGGCGCGCCAGGCTTTGCTGTACTGGCTGATTGGAAAACAGCACCTGCCACAGCACCGAGAGCAAGCCGTACCAGGCAGCGCCGGCCACCAACAGCAGTGGTTCATGCCAGACGTCGGTCACTTCGCCGCCGCGCTGGTCCACGCCGATCATGGTGTAGACCGAGAGGATCAGCGTGGCCGAGGCAATTGCGCCATAGCGCTCGCCGAGTGCACCGAGCATGGTCAGGCCAAAACTGGCCAGCGCCAGGGCGCAGACGAAAATGATGGGGTAGGGGAACAGCAATTCGACCGACAGTGCCGCGACGGTGAAACACACCAGGGTCACTGCCAGCGCATTGAGCCGGCCTTGCCAGCTATCGTCGGTTTCGGCCAGGGCGCTGGCGATGATCCCGAGAAACAGCGGGATCAACAATGCCATTTCGTCCTGGAACCAGCACAGCGCCATGCTGCCGGTCAGGGCGATGAAGACCCGTACGCTGTAACTGAACTTGTCCAGCGCCCACAGGCGCCGCATGGAGTGGCGAAACGAAGTCGATGACATTTAGGGGAGCAGGCCTGCAGGGCGATTATCTAAATTGAGCCAGTATCGACGGCAGCGCAATGCAGCCGTTCGTTCGTACCGGCAAAATTTGTTCCGTGATACGCCGATAGTACCTGCGATTCAGACGAACTGCGCTGCTGCGTAAGCGCTGGCCCAGGCCCACTGGAAGTTGAAACCGCCCAGGTGACCACTGACGTCCAGTACTTCACCGATAAAGTACAGGCCCGGGCTTTTCAGCGATTCCATGGTCTTGGAGGAGACTTCGTGGGTATCGACCCCGCCCAGGGTAACCTCCGCCGTACGATAGCCTTCGGTGCCGGCCGGAACCACTTGCCAGCTGGCGAGCTTGCCCGCGACCTCGTTGAGCTCGGCCGGAGTGTATTGCTTCATGGGCTTGGACACGAACCACTGGTCCGCCAGCAGGTTGGCCATCTTCTTGGTAAAGATCTCCCCGAGCAGGGTTTTCAACTCGCTGTTCGGACGTTCGGCCTGTTGCTGTTGCAGCCATTCCAGGGCGTCGTGGTCAGGCAGCAGGTTGATCTCGACGCTGTCGCCCGGTTCCCAGAACGAGGAAATCTGCAGGATCGCCGGGCCGCTGAGGCCGCGATGGGTGAACAGGATGTTTTCGCGAAAACTGGTGCCGTTGCAGCTGACCAGGCTGTCGACCGAGGTCCCGGACAGTTCGGTGCACAGTTCCTTGAGCTGGTCGGTGATGGTGAACGGCACCAGCCCCGCGCGGGTCGGCAAGACACTGTGGCCGAACTGCCGTGCGATCTGATAACCGAAGCCCGTTGCGCCCAGGGTCGGAATCGACAGGCCGCCGGTGGCGATCACCAGCGACTCGCATTGCACCTGGCCAAGGCTGGTTTGCAGCAGGTAGCCGACTTCCAGCTTCTCGATGTGGGTCACCGAGGTGTCCATGCGCAGGTCGACCTGGACTTGCTCGCACTCGGCCAGCAGCAGGCCGAGGATGTCGCTGGATTTGTTGTCGCAGAACAACTGGCCGAGCTTTTTCTCGTGGTAGGGCACGCCGTGCTTGCTCACCAGTTCGATGAAGTCCCACTGGGTGTAGCGCGCCAGGGCAGACTTGCAGAAATGCGGGTTCTGCGAAAGAAAATTGCTCGGCTCGGTGTACATGTTGGTGAAATTGCAACGACCACCGCCGGACATCAGGATTTTCTTGCCGGGCTTGTTCGCATGGTCGATCAGCAGCACCTTGCGCCCACGGCCGGCGGCGGTCAGGGCGCACATCAAGCCTGCGGCGCCAGCGCCAATGATGATTACGTCGGTAGAGCGCAAAGCCATTTCCTCGATTGAAACCTTATCTCGTTCCCACGCTCCGCGTGGGAATGCCGTGTGAGGCGCTCCGCGCCGGGACGCAGGAGCGTCCGGGGATGCATTCCCACGCGGAGCGTGGGAACGAGGAATGCAGTGAGTTAGAGAATCCTCACCCGCAACGAACGCCCCTTGATCTTGCCGCTGTTCAAACGCTGCAGCGCTTGTTTGGCGATCCCGCGCTCGACCGCAACATAGGCCTGGAAGTCGAAAATCGCGATTTTGCCAACCTGGGCACCGGGGATGCCGGCTTCACCGGTCAGGGCGCCGAGGATATCGCCCGGACGAACCTTGTCCTTGCGTCCAGCGCCGATGCACAGGGTGCTCATCGGTGGCAGCAGCGGCGCGCCGCCCTGGGATTTCAGCGAATCGAGCTGTTCCCACTTGAGCGGGGACTTCTGCAGGTCCTCGATGGCCTGGGCGCGATGGCCTTCGGACGGCGCCACCAGGCTGACCGCCAGGCCTTTCTCGCCGGCACGGCCGGTGCGGCCAACGCGGTGCACGTGGATTTCCGAGTCGCGGGCCAGTTCGACGTTGATGACCATGTCCAATGCATCGATATCCAGGCCACGGGCAGCGACGTCGGTAGCTACCAGCACCGAGGTGCTGCGGTTGGCGAACATCGCCAGGACCTGGTCGCGATCGCGCTGTTCCAGGTCACCGTGCAGGGCCACGGCCGAAATGCCCTTGGCGACCAGATGGTCGACCACTTCCTGGCACTGCTGCTTGGTGAAGCAGAACGCCACGCACGACTGCGGACGGAAATGCGCGAGGGTCTTCACCACCGCTTCCATGCGCTGTTCGGGATCGATCTCGTAGAAACGCTGCTCGATCTGGGTGTCGTCATGCAGTGCTTCGGCCTTCACCTGCTGCGGGTTGCGCATGAACTTCGAAGACAGTTGCTTGATGCCCGCCGGGTAGGTGGCCGAGAACAGCAGGGTCTGACGGCGCTCCGGGGTTTGCTCGATGATATCGGCAATGGCATCGTAGAAGCCCATGTCGAGCATGCGGTCGGCTTCATCGAGGATCAGCGTATTGAGGCCGTCGAGCACCAGTGAACCCTTGCGCAGGTGCTGCTGGATGCGACCCGGGGTGCCGACGATGATGTGTGCGCCGTGTTCCAGCGAGCCGATCTGCGGGCCGAGGGACACGCCGCCACACAGGGTCAGGACCTTGATGTTGTCTTCGGCGCGGGCCAGCCGGCGGATTTCCTTGGCCACCTGGTCGGCCAGCTCGCGAGTCGGGCACAGGACCAGTGCCTGGCAGCCGAAAAAGCGCGGGTTGATCGGGTTCAGCAGGCCGATGCCGAAGGCGGCGGTCTTGCCGCTGCCGGTCTTGGCCTGGGCGATCAGGTCCATGCCCTTGAGGATCACCGGCAAGCTCTGCGCCTGGATCGGCGTCATCTGGGCATAACCGAGGGAGTCGAGGTTAGCCAGCATGGCGGCGGACAGCGGCAGAGTATTAAAAGCGGTGGCAATGGTGGTCACGAGACTGGCCTGCAAAACAAAATGTCGCGCAGTGTACCAGCCTCATGGCCTTTAGCCCTAAGCCTCCATCTCCGGTTCCGGACGGACAGCACGCCTTCCGTCTGTCCTGGACAACTGCAGGAAAATCGCCGCGGCCATCATGGACATCACACCAACGGTCAAAAAGGTCAGCTGGAAGGCCTCAAGTGTGGTGCTTACGCCTTCGCTTTCGCCTGCCGCGCTAAAGCCGCCGAGCAGGGCGCCAGCGCAAGCGACGCCGAGGCTCAGGGCCAGTTGTGCGACGACGGAAAGCAGACTGTTGCCGCTGCTGGCGCTGGCATCGTCGAGGTCGATCAGGGTCACCGCGTTCATTGCCGTGAACTGCAGTGAGTTGACCGCTCCCAGTACGGCGAGCTGAAACAGCAACAGGGCATAGGGTGTGTGCTCATCCACCAGGCCCAGGCTTGCCAGCAGCAGCCCCAGCAGCAAGGTGTTGCCGGTCAGCACGATGCGATAGCCGAAGCGTTCGATCAGTGGCCTGGCAACCGACTTGGCAACCATGGCTGCCGCGGCCAGAGGGATCATGCTCATTCCGGCCTGCGACGGTGAATAACCCAACGCGATTTGCAGCAGCAAGGGCACCAGAAACGGCAGGGCACCACTGCCCAGGCGGGCGAACACATTGCCGAGGATGCCCACGGCAAAGCTGCGCGTGCGGAACAACAGTGGCGAAAACAGCGGATTGTCGACCTGCCCTGCCCGCAGCCAATAGGCTGCCAGGCACGCCATGCCGGCAAACAACAGGAGCATGACCCGCAAATGCGGCATGTGCAGCTCGCCGAGCCCTTCCATGGCAATGGTGATCAGGACCATCGCTGCGCCGAACAGAACGAAGCCGAGGCTATCGAAACGGGTGCGCTCGCTGCCACGCAGGTCCGGAATGAACCGCCATACCGCGTAACAGCCCACCAGGCCGACCGGCAGGTTCAGCAGAAAGATCCAGTGCCAGCTCAAATACTCCACCAGCCAGCCACCCATGGTCGGGCCGAGCAGCGGGCCGAGCAGGCCGGGAATGGTGATGAAACCCATGATGCGCACCAGCTCCGAGCGTGGGTAGGCGCGCAGCACCACCAGCCTGCCGACCGGCAGCATAAGGGCACCGCCCAGGCCCTGGATCACCCGCGCCGCTACCAGCATGCTCAGGCTGCTGGACAGTGCGCAGAGCAGTGAGCCGAAGCTGAACAGCAGGATGGCACCGAAGAAGATGCGCTTGGTGCCGAAACGATCGGCGATCCAGCCTGAAGCCGGGATCAGAATGGCCACGGTGAGCATGTAGGCGATGATCACCGACTGCATGCGCAGCGGGTCTTCGGCCAGGTCCCGGGCCATGGCGGGCAGGGCGGTGTTGAGGATGGTGCCATCGAGCGACTGCATGAAAAAGGCAATCGCCACGACCCAGGGTATCCAGCGTGCGGTGATGGCATCGAGGGGCGGGCGGTTGGGCATGTCGGTCCTTGTTTTGTCAGTTATTCCGTGTTGCCTTCATCGTGGGCAAGCCCGCTCCCACAGGGGGTTCTGTGTCCAAAAATGGCCTGCCTGGCACGGGCCTCTGTGGGAGCTGGCTTGCCAGCGATAGCCGCACCTCGGTCTACAGGGTCAACGTCAACCGATTGATCAACGCCCCCGGCAAATGCGTCGAAGACGTCTGCCGTTCGCTGTACGTCCCCGTCGACAGAATCAACTCACGCTCCCGGGTCAACGCCTCCAGGTGCGTACCCAGCAGGCTGTAGACACTGTCATCGAAACGCATGGTACTGACCGGCGCCTGTATCTGGCCATTCTCCACCCAGAAGGTGGCAAAGCGCGTCAGGCCAGTCATTCGCGCGGCCGGCTGATCGGAGTAATTCAGGTACCACAGGTTGCTGATGTACAACCCAGTGCCGAGCTGCTGCAGGACTTCAGCCAGGGGCAGGTCGCCTGCCGTCATGCTCAGGGCGCTGGGCGATTCACCGGCGTCGGCCCCATTGCAGATCAGGCCATATTCGGCGGCGCTGCGCGAGTTGATCAACCGGTCCCGGGCTTTGCCGGCCTGTATCAAGGTCAGGTCCGATCGCGGGTAACCTTCCCCGGAAAACGCCGGGCTGAGTGAGCCACTGACCTGCTCGGCCATCGTCACCAGCGGGCTCAGGTGGGTATCGCCTCCATACAAGCGTTGCAGAGGGCTGTCCTTGTTGGCGATGGACTGCGCGGAAAAGCCGCCCCAACACAGCATGCCGATGATTTCGTCCAGCGCGGCCGGGGCCAGATAAGCTCGATATTGTCCCGGCGCCAGGGTTTTCAAAGGGCGGCCAAGGAACGCCAGTTGCTCGGTGGCACTGTTCAGGCGCTGGGCGAAGGCTTCGTTGCTCCAGTTCTCACCGGCATAGTTGGCCTTGACCGCCTCGCCGTTGGCGTGGAACAGGCTCCAGTCCAGGTTGAAGCTGTTGGCCTGGTGCCAGCCGAACGCGCCCCATGAGCTGGCGTAGCCGCGGCTTATGGGGCCGACGGCATAGATGCCGACCAGATCGAAACCCTGCGCGCCTTGGCGTATCTGCTCAAGGACCTGCGCGCTGTCCGGCAGTGGTTGTTCCTGCACGGCGTGGCTTTGCCAGGCGTCGGTGTTGAGTTGCAGATAAGGGTCCGGGGCAACCAGCGGCAGAATTTCGCGCAGCTGTTGCACAGCCTCGGCCAACCGTTGGTAGTCCACGTCGTATTCGCCGCTGAGGGTCAGATGCAGGTCGGCCTGGTGGCCCTCGCGGATCAACTTCAGGCTGACGCTGGCTTGCTGCACCTGCCCGGCCTGGCGCACCCTGGCATGGTTGAAGCGAATGAACTGCGACGCTTCGGCGTTGTAGCTCAGAGTGAAGTGCTCGGGCTCCTTGACGGCTTCGCGCAGCCAGTCGACCAGCGCTCGGAAGGTGTCGACGCTATTGAGGGCGGCAGGCATCAGGCATCTCCCCCGAATACGTCGATCTGGCTGAAAACACAGGCCGGTGAAGCGTGGCCGACGCGCACCACCTGGTTGGGTTCGCCTTTGCCGCAATTGGGCGTACCGAGAACCTGGAAGGTGCTGGCATCGCCCACCGCGCTGAGGTTGCGCCAGAAGTCTGCGGAAATACCGCGATAGTTCGGATTCTTGACCACGCCCTTGAGTTCTCCGTTCTCGATCAATTGGCCCCATTCGCAGCCGAACTGGAACTTGTTGCGGGCATCGTCGATGGACCAGGAGCGGTTGGTCGACATCAGTACGCCGTGTTCGATGCCAGCGATCAGCTGTGGCAGGCTCTTGTCGCCCGGTTCGATATTGAGGTTGGCCATGCGGTCGATCGGGGCGCGGTTCCAGCCGCAGGCGCGACTGTTGGCAACGCCGTCGAGCCCAGAGCGAAATTGCGAAAGCGCACCACCCAGCGGACGGATCAGCAGGCCTTCGCGGATCAGGAATTGCTTGTGCGCCGCAGTGCCATCGTCGTCGTGGGAGTAGCTGGCCAGTTGTTCGGGGATATCCGGGTCAAAGGTGACATTGAGCAACCTGGAGCCGTACTGCAGGGTGCCGAAGTCGGTGGTTTTGACGAAACTGGTGCCGGCGTAATTGCGTTCATCGCCCAGGATGCGGTCCAGCTCCAGCGGGTGGCCGATGGATTCGTGGATCTGCAGCATCATCTGGTCCGGCATCAGCAGGATGTCTCGCCTGCCCTGAGGTGTATTGGGTGCCAGGAGCAATTGCAGGGCCTGGTCGGCGACCTTGGCCCCTGCGCCGATCAAGCCACAACGGCTGATCACGTCAGCGCCGCCTTGCTGGCCGAAGTTTTCCCGGCCCAGGCTGCGGGTCTGGCTGTCCTGACCGTCATAGGCCGTGACGCTCAGGCCTGGGAATACAAAGCGCTGGGCCTGGCGGTTCTCGGCGCCGGCGGTGTTCAGGTAGATCTGCTCGACAGTGCTCACCCCGAGGCTGACTTGCCAGTTCACCAGGCGTTCGTCATGGGGCACGGCGGCCGACTCCCGGCCCAGCAGTTCATAGCAATCGCCCAGAGACGGGAAGGGTTGTTCGAGGTTGGGCGAACAGTAATCGGCACGGCCCTGGGCCACTGGCTGGTTACGCAGGTCGAGCAGCGCATGGGCGCTTATCCGTTCGGCCAGATCTTCGGCCTGCTGCAAGGCCAGTTGCAGGCCTTGCTGCGAGAGGTCGCCGGTGGCGGCATAGGCTTCGACACCGTTCAGGCGCACCGTCAGCATTGCCCCTTCGTCACGGCTCAGGCTCGGTGGCTCGGCAACGTTCTTGCGCACGGACAGGTGCTGGCTGGACTGGCGAACATGGCGCAGCGAGAAGAACTCGGCGCGGCTGCGCAGGGCGGCGAAGCGCTGCTTCAGCAGGGTGGTGGTTTCGAACATGCGAACCTCCTTGTGAATGGCGGCGCCCGAAAGCAAACAACCTAAATCGGGCAACCTTTACTACGCAAAATCGCATCAAACCGATCCGGATCCAGCGTCCCGGCCTCGATGGCCGCCAAGGTCGCCTTCTCCCGTGCCAGCAGATCATGGCAACGCACCAGCAGCTCCGGCAATTCGGAGCGTGCAGCCGAAACGACACCATCACCGTCACCGATCATCAGATCCCCCGGCATCACCAGCATCCCCGCGCAGGAGATCGGCACGTTGATCTCGCCACCACCATCGGTACTCGGGCCGCGGTGCACGCCGTCGAGGGCATAGGCGGGCAGTTCGCCCGTTCGCCATTCGTCCAGATCACGCAGGGCGCCGTTGATCACCACGCCGACAATCCCGGCCTTGAGCGCCATGGCACGCATGATCCCGCCGAACACGGCGCGGGTCAGGTCGCCGCTGCCGTCGATGACCAGCACATCGCCAGGGCGGGCCATTTGCATGGCCTTGAGGATCATCAAGTTGTCACCGGGGCGAACCCGTACCGTCAGGGCGCTGCCGAGCATCGGTGCGCAGCCGTGGAAGGGCTTGAGGCCAAGACCGCCGACATTGCGGCCCAGGCAATCGCTGACGGCAGCGGCGGGGATCTGGCTGAATTCCTTCAGCCACTTGGGGTCGAGGGGTTCGGCGTTGGGGTTTATCAGATAGCCGGTGGGCCATTTGCTTGAAGAAACGACATCAAACATGAGATTGCCTCAAAGCCAGCGAGCGCCAGCGTGTCGGATGGGGGGGGAAGGTCTAGCTTAGGCTTGTGATGAGGGAGGGGGCAAGTGTGGACACTCGTTCCCACGCTCCGCGTGGGAATGCATCCGGCGATGCTCCGCGTCGCGCTGGCGACGCTGGAGCGTCTGTGTCGGCATTCCCACGCAGAGCGTGGGAACGAGGGGGTAAAATTACTGTGAAACTTGTTTCACATCACGCTGCGCCTTGCCTTTGACTGGCGCGCCATTGGCAACGTAGTACTTGGCGGTGCTGCGCGGCAGGGGCTTGCGGCCACGGATCTTGTCGGCGATTTTCTCGGCCATCATGATCGTTGGCGCGTTGAGGTTGCCTGTCGGGATTAGTGGCATGATCGAGGCATCGACCACTCGCAGGCCCTGCATGCCATGCACGCGGCCCTGGCTGTCGACCACCGCCATTTCATCGGTGCCCATCTTGCACGAGCAGGACGGATGGAAGGCGGTTTCGGCGTGTTCACGGATGAACTTGTCCAGTTGCTCGTCCGTCTGCACTTCGATACCCGGGCTGATCTCGCGACCGCGGTAGGCGTCCAGTGCCGGCTGGGCCATGATTTCGCGGGTCAGGCGGATGCCGTCGCGGAATTCCTGCCAGTCCTGCTCGGTTGCCATGTAGTTGAACAGAATGCTCGGGTGCTGGCGCGGGTCCTTGGACTTGACGCGGATGCGACCGCGGCTCGGCGAACGCATGGAGCCCATGTGTGCCTGGAAGCCGTGTTCCTGTACGCCATTGCTGCCGTTGTAGTTAATCGCAACGGGCAGGAAGTGGTACTGGATGTTCGGCCATTCGAACTCCGGACGGGTACGGATGAAGCCGCCGGCTTCGAACTGGTTGCTCGCGCCGATGCCCTTGCCGAGGAACAGCCACTCGGCACCGATGGCCGGCTGGTTGCGCAGCAGCAGTGAAGGGTACAGCGACACGGGCTGGGTGCAAGCGTACTGCAGGTACAGCTCAAGGTGGTCCTGCAGGTTTTCGCCGACGCCCGGCAGGTCGTGAACCACCGGAATGTCGAGCTCTTTGAGCAGTTTGGCCGGGCCGACGCCCGAGCGCTGCAGCAGTTGCGGAGAGGCAATGGCGCCGCTGCAGACGATGACTTCCTTGCGCGCACGGGCCTCGACGCGTTCTTCGCTGGCACCGACCAGGTAGGTCACGCCGATGGCGCGCTTGCCGTTGAACAGGACACGATCGGTCAGGGCGTGGGTGACGATGGTCAGGGTTTCGCGTTGCTTGGCCTGGTCCAGGTAGCCGCGAGCGGTGCTGGAGCGACGGCCTTTGGGCGTCACGGTACGGTCCATCGGGCCGAAACCTTCCTGCTGGTAGCCGTTCAGGTCTTCGGTACGCGGGTAGCCGGCCTGTACGCCGGCTTCGACCATGGCGTGGAATAGTGGGTTGTTGCCGGCCTTGGGCGTGGTCACGCTGACCGGGCCTTCGCCGCCGTGGTAGTCGTTCGGGCCGATGTCGCGGGTTTCCGCCTTGCGGAAGTACGGCAGGCAGTCCAGGTAGGTCCAGTCTTCCAGGCCTGGCAGTTTCGCCCAGCCGTCGTAGTCCATGGCGTTGCCACGGATGTAGCACATGCCGTTGATCAGCGAGGAGCCGCCCAGGCCCTTGCCGCGGCCGCATTCCATCCGGCGGTTGTCCATGTACGGTTCCGGGTCGGTCTCGTAGGCCCAGTTGTAGCGACGACCCTGCAGCGGGAATGCCAGCGCAGCGGGCATTTGGGTACGGAAGTCGAGGCGGTAGTCGGGGCCGCCGGCTTCGAGCAGCAGAACGGTGACGCCCGGGTCTTCGGTCAGACGGGTCGCCAGGGTGTTACCGGCAGAGCCGGCACCCACGATGATGTAGTCGAATTCTTGGGACATTGAATGCACCCTCTTTGAATGTGGTCAGGGGGCCGTTTTGCGAGTGCTTTGCACTCGATCGCTGGCAAGCCAGCTCCCACATGGGCAGCGCATACCGCTGTGGGAGCGGGCTTGCCCGCGATGACGGCTTCGCGGGCGAAAGAGGGCTTTCTTAGAAAACCGAACCGTAGTTGCCCAGCTCGACCTGTACCGATTTGATGCGAGTGTACTGAGCCAGCGAGCTGATGCCGTTTTCACGGCCGACACCGGACTGCTTGTAGCCGCCGACCGGCATTTCTGCCGGCGACTCGCCCCAGGCGTTGATCCAGCAGATACCGGCTTCCAGTTGATGGATGACGCGGTGAGCGCGGGTCAGGTCGTTGGTGACGATACCGGCGGCCAGGCCGAATTCGGTGTCGTTGGCGCGACGGATGACTTCTTCCTCGCTGTCGTAGCTGAGGATGCTCATTACCGGGCCGAAGATTTCTTCGCGCACGATGGTCATGTCATCGGTGCAATCGGTGAAGACGGTCGGTGCGACGAAGGCGCCCTTGGCGAATTCACCTTCGGTCACACGCTCGCCGCCGCACAGTACGCGTGCGCCTTCTTCCTTGCCCTTGGCGATGTAACCCAGCACGTTTTCCATGTGGGCGAAGCTGACCAGTGGGCCGAAGTTGGTGTTCTCGTCCTGCGGATTGCCGATGCGGATGCGTGCAACACGCTCGGCGATCTTGGCTTCCAGTGCGGCCTTGAGTGCGGTCGGCACGAATACACGGGTACCGTTGGTGCAGACCTGACCGGAGCTGTAGAAGTTGGCCATCATGGCGATGTCGGCAGCGCGATCCAGGTCCGCGTCTTCGAAGATGATCAGTGGCGACTTGCCGCCCAGTTCCATGGTGACTTCCTTGAGCGAAGAGCTCGAGGCGCTGGCCATGACCTTCTTGCCGGTGTCGGTGCCGCCGGTGAAGGAGATTTTCTCGATGCGCGGGTGCTCGGTCAGCCAGGTGCCGACTTCGCGGCCGCTGCCGGTCAGGACGTTGAACACGCCATCGGGCAGGCCGGCTTCGGTGTAGATCTCGGCCAGTTTCAGGGTGGTCAGCGAGGTGACTTCACTTGGCTTGAAGATCATTGCGTTGCCAGCGGCCAGGGCCGGGGCGGATTTCCACAGGGCGATCTGGATCGGGTAGTTCCAGGCGCCGATACCGACAGTCACGCCCAGCGGCTCGCGGCGGGTGTAGACGAACGAAGTGGTGCGCAGCGGGATCTGCTCGCCTTCGATGGCCGGTACCAGGCCTGCATAGTATTCCAGCACGTCGGCGCCGGTGACGATGTCGACGTAGCGGGTTTCGGAGTAGGACTTGCCGGTGTCCAGGGTTTCCAGCATGGCCAGTTCGTCATTGCGCTCGCGCAGGATTTCCACGGCGCGGCGCAGGATGCGCGAGCGCTGCATGGCGGTCATTGCGGCCCAGACTTTCTGGCCTTTTTCGGCGCTGACGACAGCGCGCTCGACGTCTTCTTTCGACGCACGTTGCACCTGTGCAAGAACTTCGCCGTTGGCCGGGTTGATGGCTTCAAATGTGGCGTCGCTGGACGCGTCCACGTAACCACCATCGATGTAGAGTTTTTGCAGTTCGAAACGGGCCATAGTGTCCTCGCAAGTGCATTGTGGTTGGCGGTTACCGCCGCATCGATGCCTCTGTCTGTTGGGCGACCTTTGCGCGCGGCTGTTCAGGGGCGTGGCTCTGTATGCCTGGGCTCGCCTGTTTTGCCAGTTGTAGATCCATGTATTCGTAAGCGATTTGCAGGGCCTGGTCGACGTCGAAAGCATCTCCCGACAGCGCACCGCGCAACCACAAACCATCAATCAACGCCGCCAGGCCACGCGCCGCGCTGCGTGCTTCGTGCAACGGCAGGGCACGGCGGAACTCGCAGCACAGGTTGGAATACAAGCGGTGATCGTTGATCCGCTGCAACCGGTGCAGTGACGGCTGGTGCATGCTGGCGGCCCAGAAGGCCAGCCAGGTTTTCATTGCCGGGCCATTGACCTGGCTCGCGTCGAAGTTGCCTTCGATGATGACCTGCAGGTGAGCCCGCGGGCTGTCATCTCCGAGCGCCAGTCGGCGCGCTACGACGTTTTCACTCAAAGCACTCATCAGGTAACGCATGGTCGCTGCGATCAGGCCGTTCTTGTCCTGAAAGTAGTGACTGATGATGCCGTTCGACACGCCGGCGAGTCGGGCGATCAGTGCAATGCTTGCATCCCCCATTCCGACCTGGTCGATGGCCATCAACGTGGCTTCGATCAATTGCTGGCGGCGTATGGGCTGCATACCGACCTTGGGCATTTGTAAATCTCCTCAGGCCTGCGACCAGTCGTCGCAATGACGACCCGGCGAAAGCCAGTCTATTTTGTTTTGATTGAACGTTCAATCAACAAAGAATAAGCTCTGCGACAAATTGTGCCATTGACATGCTTTTCGGCGCGTCGAGCTGGCACAAATTGGCACCTGGATACGTGCGAAACCCAGTGTTTGCTGGGATCGCGATTGTTCGAGGTGCTTTTATATCACTCGTAGCTGTGTGGCTATTGCACCATTTGCTCGGGTGATGCGTTTGATTGTGTCTTTCTCTCGCACTGCCTGGAGCATCTGTGCAATGAGTTCTGCCTCCCTGATGAAGACCCCTCCCGAGAGGGTCCGGCTCAACGGGGTCGTGTTCTATACATCGACCGTGTTGATTTTGTTGCTGACTGCGTTGCTGATTGCAGTCCCCGAAACCGCAGGCCTCGTACTGGGCCAGGCCCAGGAATGGCTGTCGCGAAGTTTCGGCTGGTATTACATGGTGGTGATCGGCGGCTATCTGCTGTTTGTCCTGGTCCTGGCGTTTTCGTCCTATGGCAAGCTCAAGCTGGGCAGCAAGGATGACACCCCGGACTTCAGCTACGGTGCCTGGGCGGGGATGCTGTTCTCCTCCGGTATCGGCATCTCGCTGCTGTACTTCGGTGCCTCCGAACCCCTGGATCACTACTTCAACCCGCCTGAAGGCGCGTCGGCGACCAACCTGGCAGCGCGCCAGGGCTTGCAACTGACGTTCCTGCACTGGGGCCTGCACGGCTGGGCGATCTATGCGCTGGTCGGTCTGGCCGTGGCCTACTTCGCTTACCGCCATAATCAGCCGCTGGCCTTGCGTTCGGCGCTGTACCCGCTGGTTGGCGAGCGTTGGGTCAAGGGCGCGGCCGGCCATGCGGTGGACGGTTTCGGCATGTTCGTGACCCTGCTGGGTCTGGTGACCAACCTCGGTATCGGCGCCATGCAGGTGTCTTCCGGGCTGGAGTACCTGTTCGGCATGGAGCACAGCAATACCAACCTGCTGATAGTGATCCTGGTCATGAGCACCGTGGCGACCATTGCTGCGGTGTCGGGTGTGGAGAACGGTATTCGCCGCCTGTCCAACCTGAACATCCTGCTGTTCAGCGGCCTGCTGCTGTTCGTGCTGTTCAACGGCCCGACCCTGCACCTGCTCAACAGCTTCGTCCAGAACATCGGTGACTACCTCAACGGCGCGGTGTTGAAGACCTTCGACCTGTACGTTTATGAAGGCGACGAGGCCAAGTCCGAGCACTGGCTGGGCCTGTGGACCGTGTTCTACTGGGCCTGGTGGATTTCCTGGGCACCGTTCGTAGGCATGTTCATCGCACGTATCTCCCGTGGTCGTACCGTGCGTGAACTGGTTGCTGGCGTACTACTGATTCCGTTGGGTTTCACCCTGGCGTGGCTGTCGATCTTCGGTAACACCGCACTGGACCTGGTGATGAACCATGGCGCCGTGGAGCTGGGACGCACGGCGCTCGAGCAACCATCGATGTCGATTTACCAACTGCTGGAGCATTACCCGGCGTCGAAGATCGTGGTCGGTGTGGCGATTTTTGTTGGCTTCGTGCTGTTCCTGACCCCGGCGGATTCGGGTGCAGTGATGATGGCCAACCTGTCATGCAAAGGCGGCCAGGTCGATGAAGATGCCCCGCACTGGCTGCGCATCCTCTGGTCGGTGGTGATCACTCTGGTGACGATCGGCCTGTTGTTCGCCGGTAACTTCGCCGCGATGCAGACCATGGTGGTACTGGCCGGTCTGCCGTTCTCGCTGGTGCTGGTGGTGTTCATGTTCGGCCTGTACAAGGCCATGAAGCAGGACACCCAGCTCGAGCAGGAACAAGCCGAGCTGGCAGCGCAAGTTCATCGTGATTTCGTCGAGCGTATGAGTCTGGTGGAGCTGCCATCTTTGGCTGCGCAACAGCGCTCAGGGGCACGATCTGCTGCGCGTCACGCCGAAGCGTGATCATCTGATAGCTGAGTGAAAGGGGGCCCTGTCGTTATGCGACAGGGCCCTTTTTCTTTGTGTTGTTTGTTCGGGCCCCATCGCTGGCAAGCCAGCTCCCACAGGGTTCAGCTGTGCTCCAACCATTGCCAGACACGACGTAACCTCTGTGGGAGCGGGCTTGCCCGCGATAAGGTCCGAAGGACCTTCCTGCAACCTCGAATCCAACCCAAATCCCAGGCACAAAAAAGGGGGATCGCAATCCAGTGCGATCCCCCTCCGAGAGTATATGGGCTTAACCGAGATTCTTGCCCAGCAACGCGTGATACAGCTCGCTGTCGCCCAGTATCCCGACAACACGGTTGTTGTCTTGCAGGACCAGCTTGTTGCCGGTCTGGTAGCGGATCTGCAGTGCGTCGCGCATGCCGATGTTGGAGTCCACCAGGGTAGGACGACGACCGAGGCCTTCGACAGCCTGGCCTGGTACCCAGTTCTGCAGATCGAGGCTGTCGCCGCCCTGGCGTGCACCCTTGATGGTCTGGTCTTTGGTCAGGTCCAGCCAGGAGTCGACGCCCGGGTCGATGCAGACCGAACCATTGATGCGTTTGCAGTTGTCCAGCGTGCGCATCAGGCTGCGGCCGCACAGCACGTTCAGTGGGTTGGTGTGGGCAACGAAAGTGCGGACATATTCGTCGGCCGGGTTGAGCACGATTTCTTCGGGCTTGCTGTACTGGATGATCCGGCCGTCTTTCATGATGGCGATCCGGGTGCCCAGTTTCAGGGCCTCATCGAGGTCATGGCTAACGAAAACGATGGTCTTTTGCAGCTTGCGTTGCAGTTCCAGCAATTCGTCCTGCAGACCCTGGCGGATCAGTGGGTCGAGTGCCGAGAAGGGTTCGTCCATCAGCAGGATATCGGCGTCCATCGCCAGAGCACGGGCCAGGCCGACCCGTTGTTGCATGCCGCCGGAGAGCTCATCGGGTTTCTTGTTGCGCCATTGGGTCAGGCCAACCAGTTCGAGTTTTTCATCCACCAGTCGACGTCGCTCATCGGCTGGGCGGCCCTGCATTTCCAGGCCGAAGCTGATGTTCTCGCGAACAGTCAGCCAAGGCATCAGGGCGAACTTCTGGAACACCATGGCGATACGCTTGGTGCGCATCATTTTCAGTTCTGCCGGTGTGCACGAGGCGATGTTGATCTGCGATCCTTCATGTTCGACGAACAGCTTGCCACGGCTGACCGTGTTCAGGCCGTTGATGCAGCGCAGCAGGCTCGACTTGCCCGAGCCGGACAGGCCCATCAGTACGCAGATTTCGCCTTTGTTAATGTCCAGGCTGGCTTTTTCCACGCCAACCACCAGGCCGGTCTTCTTCAGAATCTGTTCACGCGTGAGGCCCTGGTCGAGCAGGCTCAGGGCCTCACGCGGTTTGTTGGAGAAGATTACGTCCACCTCTTCGAAGCGAATAATGCTCATGCTTCACCCCTCACCTGTACATCGGGTTGTTTGCAGATTCGGTCGAGCATGATCGCCAGCAATACGATCGCCAGGCCTGCTTCGAAGCCCAGGGCGATATCGGCAGTGTTCAGTGCATTGACCACGGGTTTGCCCAGACCATCGGCACCCACCAGCGCCGCGATGACCACCATCGACAGCGACAGCATGATGCATTGCGTGACACCGGCAGCGATGCTGGGCATGGCATGGGGCAGTTCGATACGTGACAGCAGTTGCCGGCGCGAGCAGCCAAAGGCCTTGCCGGCGTCCAGCAGCTCTTGCGGTACGTCGCAGATGCCCAGGTAGGTCAGGCGGATCGGTGCGGCGATGGCGAAGACCACCGTCGAGATCAGGCCAGGTACCACACCCAGGCCGAACAGGGTCAGGGTCGGGATCAGATAGACGAAGGTGGGTACGGTCTGCATCAAGTCCAGGACCGGACGCATCATTGTGTAGAACATCGGCTTGTGCGCCGCGACAATGCCTAGCGGCACGCCGATGGCGACGCAGACAAAGGTTGCAAACATCACCTGGGCCAGCGTCTCCATGGTTTCTTGCCAGTATCCCAGGTTGAAGATCAGCAGAAACGACAGCACGCAAAAAAGGGTCAGACCCCATTTACGCTGAATGAAGTGGGCGATCACCGCGATCAGGCCGATCAGGACGAAGGGGTTGAACCAGGTCAGGGCGCCGGTGACGCCGTGAATCATAAATTCCAGTCCTTGCGCGATGGCATCGAAGTAATTGGCGCCGTTTTGCGTCAACCATTCAACGAATCCCGCGATGTACTGGCCCAGAGGTATTTTTTGATCGATCAGCATGATAGTGAACGTCCACATGCGAGAAGATGGATTACGGATCCAGGCGGGTGACCCCGCCTGGAGTCAGTGTTTACTGCGAAAGCTTGGCTTTGACGGCCTCCAGGCCCGGTTTGCCATCAATGGTCGTGACGCCCGCCAGCCAGGTATCGAGCACCTGCGGGTTCTTTTTCAGCCAGGCCTTGGCTGCAGCGTCGGGCTTCATCTTGTCGTCCAGGATGTTGCCCATCAGTGAGCTTTCCATGTTCAGGGTGAATGACAGGTTTTTCAGCAATTGGCCTACGTTGCTGCATTCCTGGGTATAGCCCTTGCGGGTATTGGTGTAGACAGTCGCCTGACCGAAGTTGGGGCCGAAATAGTCATCGCCGCCGGTCAGGTACTGCATCTTGAAGCGGGTGTTCATCGGGTGCGGTTCCCAGCCCAGGAAAACCACGTCTGTGCCACGGCGGGCGGCACGGTCTACCTGCGAGAGCATGCCGGCTTCGCTGGACTCGACGACCTTGAAACCTGCCGTCTTCAATCCGAAAGCATCTTTATCAATCATACTCTGGATCATGCGGTTGCCGTCGTTACCCGGCTCGATACCGTAGATCTTGCCGTCGAGTTCTTTCTTGAATTTGGCGATGTCGGCGAAGTCATGCAGTCCCTTGTCGTACAGCGCCTGCGGAACGGCGAGGGTGTACTTGGCGTTTTCCAGGTTGGCGCGCACGGTTTCCACGGTGCCGGCATCGCGGTACTGCTTGATGTCGTTTTCCATGGTGGGCATCCAGTTACCGAGGAACACATCCATGTTTTTGCCGTCAGCCAGGGACTTGTAGGTCACCGGGACAGAAATCATGGTGGTCCTGGCCTTGTAGCCGAGGGATTCGAGCACGACGCTGGTCACTGCCGTGGTAGCGGTGATGTCGGTCCAGCCGACATCGGAAAAGTTTACGGTGCTGCATTGTTCCGGCTCGGCGGCCTGGGACAGCACCGGCAGACTCAGCACTGCGGCCAACAACAACGAGGGTGAACCTTTCATGAATTGACTCCTTGGTGTTTTTTTTGGCGGCTCTCCCGAAGGCTGCCGCACTTATATTTGGTTGCGGTTGGAGGCGAGGCAGAGCAGTTGGATAACTGCACTGGGCAGGTGCCTTGCAATCGAGTCGAGACTGATCATGTAACAGGGAAAATCAAACGCCTACAGGGTGCGTCGTATCCAGTACAGACAGAGTCGCATCCAGTGTCGGTGAGGTCGTTTACAGCTTTTTTGCACGCTGCAAACGCGATTCCTGGCCATCTGTACCGCCTGAAAACGGCCAAAAAACGCCGCAACGACTGGGCGGCGTTAGTGGGCAAGAGTGAGTCGGTTGCAGACGTAAGGCACCGCGACAAAAGACTGATGATGCGCGCATCCCGGCGGATTGCTCTTTCAGCGTAGCAGCTCCGTCACCCGGTGCTGCGGCGCCGGGAGTCAGTCTATTCAGGAGGTTCGCGGTAATGGCCATCAGCGTGTTTGACCTGTTCAAAATCGGCATCGGCCCTTCCAGTTCGCACACCGTCGGGCCCATGCGCGCTGCTGCGCTGTTCGTCCAGGGGCTGCGCGAACGCGATGAGTTGAATCGCGTACGTCGCATCGAAGTGCGCCTGTACGGCTCGCTGTCAGCCACCGGCATCGGCCATGGCAGCGACAATGCCGTGATCATGGGCCTGATGGGCGAGTGGCCCGACTCCATCGACCCGACGACGATCGGCCTGCACATCGCTACCCTGCGTGAAACCGACACCTTGCAACTCGATGGCCGCCTGCCGGTGCCCTTCGTCTGGCAGCGTGACATGCTCCTGCTCGACGAAAACCTGCCTTACCATCCCAATGCCATGACCCTGATCGCCGAAGGCGAAGAGGGTGAGCTGCACCGCGATACCTACTATTCGGTCGGCGGCGGCTTTGTCGTCGATGAGGCCCAGGCTGCCAGCGGCGTGCTGGACGCGGACAACACCGTGCTGCCCTACGACTTCAACAGCGCGGTCGAATTGCTTGAGCTCTGCCAGCGCCACAATCTGCGCATCTCGGAACTGATGCTGGCCAATGAAAAAGTCTGGCGTAGCGAGGCAGAAATCCGCGCGGGTCTGATGACGCTCTGGCGGGCAATGCAGGACTGTGTCGAGCACGGCTTGAGGCACGAAGGCATTCTCCCGGGCGGGCTGCATGTTCGGCGCCGCGCAGCGAAGTTGCACCGCAGCCTGCAGGAGCTGAACAAGCCCAACGTGATCGGATCGACCCTCAGTGCCATGGAATGGGTCAACCTGTTCGCCCTGGCCGTCAACGAAGAAAACGCTGCCGGAGGGCGCATGGTTACCGCACCCACCAATGGTGCGGCAGGCATCATCCCGGCGGTGCTGCACTACTATATGAAGTTCAGCGACGAGGTCAGTGAAGCCAATGTCGTCGACTTCTTCCTGGGCGCGGCGGCGGTCGGCATCCTCTGCAAGAAGAACGCGTCGATTTCAGGTGCCGAGGTGGGCTGTCAGGGCGAAGTCGGTTCGGCCTGCGCCATGGCTGCAGCGGGCCTTGCCGAGGTGCTCGGAGCTACCCCTGAGCAAGTGGAGAACGCAGCGGAAATCGGCCTGGAGCATAACCTGGGACTGACCTGTGATCCTGTGGGCGGCCTGGTGCAGGTGCCGTGCATCGAGCGCAATGCGATTGCGGCGGTCAAGGCCATCAACGCTGCGCAGATGGCCTTGCGCGGTGACGGCAATCACTTCATCTCGCTGGATAGGGTGATCCGCACCATGCGCGACACCGGCGCCGACATGCACGACAAATACAAGGAAACCTCACGTGGAGGCTTGGCGGTCAGCGCCATCGAGTGCTGACAGGCGCATAGCACTCCCTGCGCCTTTATTGCCCACATTGCGATGAGCGCGCTGCCTTTTGGCGCGTTTGATCGACTGACCCTTCCCCGTCAGCGGTTGGTCGCTTCCAGTGCGACCGACCGTTGATCCCCGTGCCAGGGGTGACACTCGCGCATGTCGTTTCCTGACATCGTACACACAAGTGCTACCGAACTGCCCATCTCCTTGCTGCAAGCCGACTGGCCCGCGCCTTTGAGCGCGGAAGCGACATCCTGTGTCGTGCCCAATCAGACGCCGCGCGACGTCGTTTTCAGGAGTTATTGAATGCCCATTCAAATTTAGGCATGGCATTTGCGTTGTGTTTGCAAAGCCCGCTTACAAAAGAGGGCAATAACAAGAGCCTGCGCCTGAGGCCATCACCTGCTTTGTGTGAGGAGATACCGCGATGACGTCGTACAACTCCGGGGCCCAACCCCAGAACCGCACGCCACAATCCATCGGCTTTCTGCTGCTGGATAATTTCACGCTGATTTCCCTGGCCTCGGCGGTCGAACCGCTACGGATGGCCAACCAGTTGTCCGGCCGTGAGTTGTATCGCTGGACGACCCTGAGCGTGGACGGCGGTCAGGTCTGGGCCAGCGACGGTCTGCAGATCACCCCGGATGCGTCCATGCACAAAGCCCCGGCCATGGACACCGTGATTGTCTGCGGCGGCATCGGCATTCAACGCACCGTAACCCGCGAACATGTGACCTGGCTGCAGAGCCAGGCGCGCCAGTCCCGTCGCCTGGGCGCGGTGTGCACCGGCAGTTGGGCATTGGCCTGTGCCGGCCTGCTCGACGGATTCGATTGCAGCGTGCACTGGGAATGTCTGGCGGCCATGCAGGAAGCTTTCCCGCGGGTGGCCATGAGCACTCGGTTGTTCACCCTCGATCGCAACCGTTTCACCAGCTCCGGCGGTACTGCTCCGCTGGACATGATGCTGCACCTGATCAGCCGTGATCACGGTCGTGAGCTGTCGGCGGCCATCTCGGAAATGTTCGTCTATGAGCGCATTCGTAACGAACAGGATCACCAGCGTGTTCCGCTCAAGCACATGCTGGGCACCAACCAGCCGAAGCTGCAGGAAATCGTCGCGCTGATGGAAGCCAACCTTGAAGAGCCGATCGACCTGGATGAATTGGCCGTGTATGTCTCGGTTTCGCGTCGCCAGCTCGAGCGTCTGTTCCAGAAATACCTGCACTGCTCGCCATCGCGCTACTACTTGAAACTGCGCTTGGTCCGGGCGCGGCAATTGCTCAAGCAGACACCAATGTCGATCATCGAAGTGGCTTCGGTGTGTGGCTTCGTTTCCACCCCGCACTTCTCCAAGTGCTACCGCGAGTATTTCGGTATTCCGCCACGGGATGAGCGCGTAGGTTCCAACACCGCGCAACAAGTGGCGATGATGCCGATTCCGCAGGCACTGGTGCTTTCGCCGCTTTCGGGGCCGATGTCGGCTTTGAGTCAGGCGCGCAACGAGTCGACTTTCGCCAGCGTTCGCCTCTGACTACTCGTTCCCACACTCTGCGTGGGAATGCATCCGCTGACGCTCCGCGTCGACGCTGGAGCGTCTTTCACGGCATTCCCACGCGGAGCGTGGGAACGAGGTGGCGATCGAGGGCGAAGCGCTCGTTCTCAGGCGCGCTTCTGTTGCTTGTACTGCGCCAGCGCCGGCAACAGCTGCCTATCAATCGCCTGGCGCACCGCCGGCAGGATCGTCGCATTACCGGTAAGCATCTGCTCAACCATACCCTTGAGTGCCTTGGCTCGAGCATCGCTCAACCCCCGCACTGCGCATTCGCAGGCCTGGTCAGCGGTGGCGCCTGCCGGCATTTCGAAACCCAGGGCTCTCAGTTGGCCGAGCAGGTCATCCTGGTCAATCAAATCCGCGTGCATCATGGCGCTTATCCTTGTTCAGGGAGGGAGGGCGTGGCTCGATTCTGGTGTCGCCCGGCGGTGTCGGCAAGGGCGAATTGTCGCAATGGCCGAGATACCTATGAACAGGTCGTTTTCGGCTAAATCGGTGGTCGGGCTTGGGTGCACACTGGCGTCAAGCATGTATCGAGAGGGTTTGGTCACCCACTCTGTGCGGCGTGAATTGCTCACACCTCGGCCTCGGTTTTGTCACGGCTTAACCGGGGTCTTTTTTTGCCTAAAAAAAGACATCGCCAGCAAGAGATAGCCCCTGTGGGAGACAACCACTGTGGGAGCTGGCTTGCCAGCGATGCAGGCGACGCGGTTTGTCCGATTCACCGAGGTGATGCTATCGCTGGCAAGTCGAGTCGTCGCACCGCAGCTCCCACAACATCAGGCAGGCAGTGCAATCACCCGACCAACGTATTCGGGTTTGGGCAGGTCGCTCTGCTCGGCAACAATGGTCGCCAAGCGCTCCAGCGCCACCTCGCCGAACGGTGCCGAACGCGGCCCCGCCAGGTCCACATGCAACAGCATCTGTTCATTGGCCGCCAAGGGCTCATCGAAACCTTTCAAGTGCAGACTGTGATACAGGTGCAGACGCTTGCGGTCATGGCCGATGACCTGGGTGCGCACTTCGACCTCGGTCCCCAGCTTCACCTCATGCAGGTAATTGAGGTGGCACTCCAGGGTGAACAGTGAATTGCCGCTGGCGCTGCGGTTGTCGCTGTCCAGGCCAATGCGATCCATGAAGGCATCGGTGGCATAGCTGAAAATCAACAGGTAGAAGGCATCGCGCAGATGCCCGTTATAGTCGACCCAGTCCTTCAGGACTGGGGTTTGGTAGGTGATCAGAGCAGGCATGTCGCAGGTCCGCCTTATTCGTTGAAGGCCATGCCGTGCTTGGCCTTGGTGGTTTTGACCGCTTCGAGCACGGCCATCAGGCAGTCGTCGCGATAGCGTTCCAGTGCGCTGATGCTGTGGCGGCCCAACTGTTCGCTGGTGCCGTCGACCACATCGTCGATCAGCTTGTCGGTCAGTTCCGGAGCCGGCAGGTAAGTCCAGGGTAGCTGCAACGCCGGGCCGAATTGCGCCATGAAATGGCGCATACCGGCGTCGCCTCCGGCCAGGGTGTAGGTCAGGAACGTCCCCATGAACGACCAGCGCAAGCCGGCGCCGAAACGGATCGCGTCATCGATTTCGCCGGTGGTGGCGACACCGTCATTGACCAGGTGCAGCGCCTCGCGCCAGAGCGCTTCGAGCAGGCGGTCGGCGATGAAGCCAGGTACTTCCTTGCGTACGTGCAAGGGGCGCATGCCCAGCGATTCGTAGACTTTGATCGCTGCCTGGATCGCCTCGGGGGCGGTCTGCTTGCCACCGACCACTTCGACCAGAGGCAGCAGGTAAACCGGGTTGAACGGGTGACCGACCACGCAACGTTCCGGGTGGGTCGCTCCCTCGTAGAACTCGCTTGGTAACAGCCCGGATGTGCTCGAGCCGATCAGTGCATCGGGCTTGGCCGCGGCGCTGATCTTGCTGTGCAATTCCAGCTTCAGCTCCAGGCGCTCCGGGGCGCTCTCCTGGATGAAATCCGCATCCTTCACGCACTCTTCGATGGTGGCGACAAAGCGCAGGCGATCCTGCGAAGCGCCGGGCGCCAACCCCTGTTTCTCCAGTGCACCCCAGGCATTGGCAACGCGTTTGCGTAAAGCGGCTTCAGCGCCAGGCGCCGGGTCCCAGGCCACCACGTCCAGGCCATGGGCGAGGGCGCGAGATACCCAGCCACTGCCGATTACGCCACTGCCCAGGGCTGCGAAGGTCTTGATCTCGGTGATAAAGGTCATCATGAATTCCTGAATGAGTAAGTGACGGGATCAGCGGCGGGTCAGGTTCATCTTGGTGCGGCCTTCGGCGGGCGTCAGGACGCGGGCACCCAGGCGGCTGAGGATTTCCGTGGCGCGTTCGACCAGTTGGCCATTGCTGGCCAGCACACCGCGATCGAGCCAGAGGTTGTCTTCCAGGCCAACCCTTACGTTACCGCCGAGCAATACCGCCTGGGCGGCCATTGGCATCTGCATGCGCCCGATACCGAAACCGGCCCAGGTCGCGCCCGCAGGCAGGTTGTCGACCATGGCTTTCATGGTGGTGGTGTCGGCCGGCGCGCCCCATGGGATGCCCAGGCACAGTTGGAACAGCGGGTCGTCGAGCAGGCCTTCCTTGATCATCTGTTTGGCGAACCACAGGTGACCGGTGTCGAAGATTTCCAGTTCGGCTTTCACGCCCAGTTCGGTGATGCGCTTGGCGCCGGCGCGCAGCTGTGCCGGGGTGGACACATAGATGGTGTCGCCGTCGCCGAAGTTCAGGGTGCCGCAGTCCAGGGTGCAGATTTCCGGGAGCAGTTCTTCGACGTGGGCCAGGCGGGTCAGCGGGCCGACCAGGTCGGTGTTGGGGCCGAATTCCATGGGGCTCTCGCCCGGGCCGATCTCCAGGTCGCCACCCATGCCGGCGGTCAGGTTGACGATGATGTCCACGTCGGACTCACGGATGCGTTCCATCACTTCGCGGTAGAGGGCGACGTCGCGGCTGAACTTGCCGGTCTCGGGGTCGCGGACATGGCAGTGCACAACGGTGGCGCCAGCCTTGGCGGCTTCCACCGCAGCGGCGGCGATTTGTTTGGGCGTGATCGGGACAAGATGACTTTTGCCCGTGGTATCGCCAGCACCGGTCAGTGCGCAGGTGATGATGACGTCGTGGTTCATGTTCGGGTTCCTTCAGGCTCGGTTTTCAGGGCGTACTTGTCCATTCCGCAGCCGAGGGTGGCTGCGGATGTGCGAAACGGTCGGCTTATGGGTTGGTTGTCAGATTCAGGTTTTCGGCTGCGGGCTTGCCGTCGAAGGTGGTCACGCCTTCAAGCCAGCGCTGCTTGTCCTGAGGGTGGTCCCTGAGCCACTGCTTGGCCGCTTCCAGCGCGTCCTTGTGGTCGAGCAGCGGTTGCATCATCCGGCTCTCGTCTTCGGCGGTGAAGCTAAGGTTAGTCAACAACTTGTTGGCGTTCGGGCAACGGCTGGCGTAATCCGGGGAGGTTACGGTCCAGACGGTGGCCATGCCTTCGTTCGGGCCCAGGGCATCGTCGCTGCCGGTGAGGTAAGTCATCTTCTGGTTGACGTTCATCGGGTGCGGCGCCCAGCCGAAGAAGACGATGGCTTCGTTGCGTTTCACGGCGCGGGTCACCGCCGAGAGCATGCCTGCTTCACTGGATTCGACCAGCTGGAACTTGCCGAGGCCAAACTGGTTCTTGGCGATCATTTCCTTGATCTGGGTATTGGCACCCGAACCCGGCTCGATGCCGTAGATCTTGCCGCCCAACTCTTTCTCGAACCTGGCGATGTCGGCAAAGGTCTTCAGGCCCTTGTCAGCCAGGTAAGTAGGGACCGCCAGGGTTGCACGGGCGTCCTTGAGGCTCGGTTCGGCAAGTACCTTGACTTGCTTCTGATCGACGAAGGGGGTGATGGTCTGGGTCATCAGCGGGTTCCAGTAGCCCAGGAACATGTCCAGGCGCTGGTCGCGGATGCCGGCGAAGATGATTTGCTGGGAAGCACTGGTTTGCTTGGTTTTGTACCCCAAGCCGTCGAGCAATACCTGGGTCATGGAGCTGGTGGCAATCACGTCGGTCCAGTTCACCACGCCGAGGCGTACATTCTGGCATTCGGCGGGTTCGGCGGCGACGGCGCTGTTGCTGAGGATCGTGGTACCGGTGAGCATCAGCAGACAGCAGCTGATCAGTCTTTTCATGATGGCTCCTCTAACGGCAGTTCTAATTGTTATAGGGGGATCGGTGTCTGAGCACCGTGAGGTCAAATTACGCAGTAAAAACGACAGGAAATCGCACTGCGGCGACCAGCACTTGCACAGTGGCGACCTGAGGGTTATTAACGGGAGTATTCCGTGCGCTCTGCAACGTCTTCAGCGAGTCCAGCGAATGTCTCAAGACTTCTACTTTCTGTTGCTGCCTGGCTTTTCGGCCATTGGTTTCATTTCCGCCGTGGAGCCGCTGCGCGTGGCCAACCGTTTTCGTGGCGAGCTGTACCGCTGGCATGTGCTGAGCCTCGATGGCGGGCCGGTACTGGCGAGCAATGGCATGTCGGTCAATGCCGATGCCGCACTGGAAAACCTGCAAAAAGGGGCGACCTTGCTGGTGGTCGCCGGATTCGAGCCGCTCAAGACGTATTCGCCCACACTGCATCATTGGTTGCGTCGCCTCGACCATGAAGGCGTGACCCTGGGCGGTATCGATACGGGCAGTTTCATACTGGCCGAGTCCGGGTTGCTCGATGGCTACCGGATGACCCTGCACTGGGAAGCATTGGATGCCTTCAAGGAGTCTTATCCGAAGCTGGAGGTCACGCAGGAACTCTTCGAAATCGATCGCCGTCGCATCACGTCGGCCGGAGGGACGGCCTCGATCGACTTGATGCTCAATCTGATCGACCAGGCCTACGGCCCTGAACTCGCGATCCAGGTCTCTGAACAATTCGTGCTGGGCCGTATCCGTCCGCGTCAGGACCACCAGCGCATGCAGGTGGCTTCACGCTATGGCATCAACAACAAGAAGCTGGTGCAGGTAATAGGCGAGATGGAGCAAAACACCGAGCCGCCGCTGAGCACCCTGGCCCTGGCCGAGTCGATCAATGTTACTCGGCGTCAACTTGAGCGGCTTTTCCAGCTGCACCTCAAGGACACCCCTCGCAACTTCTATTTGCGCCTGCGTCTTGAAAAGGCCAGGCAGTTATTGCGCCAGACGGACATGAGCGTGCTGGAAGTGAGCATCGCCTGCGGCTTCGAGTCGCCGTCCTATTTCACCCGCAGTTATCGGGCGCGGTATGCGCGATGCCCACGGGAGGACCGGCATCGGGAACGGGGGGAGGTCGTTGACTAACGTCATTGTATTTTTTGTTTTTTATAATTGTGCCCATGGAAAACGTTTGCGCACTCATGGAAGAAAGCGCTTTTAACGGGCTTTTCACCGGTTTTTGACGTTTGCTTCGTTACGGTTAAATCCGCTACAAGCGTTTAAAGTTTCATCTGAATTAAATTCAAGATGCTGGCGTTGTTATTAACACTGCCGGTCGCATGCTGTCGTCCGACATAAAGCAAAAAGACCGGTACCTCACTTTCGTTACATATGGATGAAAGTAACTTTGAGTAGTCTTTATTCTCGTGCAGGTCTCGTTCTGGTCTGGGCACTGCTCACTGTTGTAGCTCTGTGGACGCGCCCGCTGATTCCGATCGACGAAACTCGCTACGCGGCCGTCGCCTGGGAGATGTGGCTGCGTGGCGACTGGCTGGTGCCCTATATCAACGGCGAGCCCTACAGCCACAAGCCGCCAATGCTGTTCTGGCTGATCAATATCGGTTGGGCGGTTTTGGGGGTGAGTGACTGGGTGCCGCGCCTGGTCACGGCGCTGGCATCCCTTGCCGACCTGTTCCTGCTGGGGGCGCTGGCCCGCCGCTTGTGGCCGGATGATTCGCGTACAGCGCATCTCGTACCCTGGATGTTCTACGGGTGCCTGATCATTGCTCTGTTCGCCACGACCTTGATGTTCGACCTGCTGATGACGGTGACGATGTTGCTCGGTCTGCTCGGCGTGGTGGGCGCGTGGCGAGAGGGAAGCTGGAAAAACTGGGCGCTGTATGGACTGGGAATCGGCTTGGGCATTTTGACCAAGGGCCCGGCAATTCTGATCTATCTGTTGCCTGTTGCACTGCTGGCACCGTGGTGGATGGGCACTCGCTACCCGGGTGGTTGGGGGCGTTGGTACCGCAATACCGGTCTGGCGCTGCTGGCAGGCATCTGCCTGGCACTGTGCTGGGCAATTCCGGCAGTGATTCACGGCGGCGACCAATACCGCGAGATGATCTTGTGGGGGCAGACCGCGGGACGGATGGTCCAGTCCTTCGCCCATGCGCGGCCCTGGTGGTGGTACCTGCCGATTCTGCCGCTGCTGCTGTTGCCGTGGACGCTATGGTTGCCATTGTGGCGGAGCTTGCCGGCGCTGCGCTCAGAGTTCGGTGCTGGCGAGCGCTTTTGCCTGGCGTGGTTCGTACCGGGCTTTCTGGTCTTTTCGGTGGTCAGCGGCAAGCAGATCCACTACCTCCTGCCATTGCTCGCGGCGTTGATCCTGCTGTTGGCCCGAGTGCTGACACGGCGCCCGGATGCACAAGCGCCCAGCCGATTCGCCGTGGCCCTGGTGCTCTTGCCCTTTGTGCTGATCGGCGCCGCGGTTGCCATTGCTCCGCATCTTGCCGCACAGCGTAACTGGCCGGACTGGGTTGGGGCGTTGTCGCCGATCGCCGGGCTGGCGCTGATTGCCGTTGTGTTGCCATGGGCGTTCCTGTTGCGCAGGCCGGCGGCGAATGTCTGGCTCGCGGCTTTGCCGGCGGTTTTTCTGGCAGTACTGCATGTGACCGTATTGCGGGTCGCTTCACCGGCCTTCGAAATGCGCGAGCTCACTGCGGGTATCGCGGCATTGCAAGATCAGGGCAAGGTGGTTGCGCTGTCGTCGCAGTACCGGGACCAATACCCGTTTTCCCAGCGTATGAATCGGCCGCTCCAGCTGGTCCCCGAAGGGCAGGAGCTGGCATGGGCACGGGCCAATCCCGAGGGTGCGCTGGTGATCGACCACAAGGGGCTGACCGATGAACAGCGCAAGGCTGCGCAGGTTGTGCAGCGGGTTGGTCGGGAAGACAGTGTGCTCTGGTCGGCTGCAGCGCTTGTGGCGCATCCCGAGTACCTGGGCAGTGAACGCGTGGAGCGAAACAACGATCTCAGCGCAGCTGATTGAGTCTGAAGGTGAGCCGCCAGCCCGGGCTACTGGGGCGGCTCATCCTTGCTGCAGTCGGGTTTGACGGTGAAGGTACGGGACACATCCACCAACCCCAGGTTTTCCAGGGTTCTACGCCCGATAAGCACCGGATAGTTCATCTTGCTCCGATCCTTGAGTGAAAACTGCTCTTCGTAAACCTGATTGCCTATGCAGATCTGCATCAACACCACGGGGCGGTGTTCAATGCCTCCGGCACCGCGCACCCTGATATTGCGTTCGATACGGCGCAAGAACGGTGCACTGACTGTTGTGCCGGTGTCATTGTCTTTTGCCTCGATCTGAAAACGAACCCAATGTTCCCCGTTGATCTTGACGAGCTCCAGGTCCTTCGCATCCATGGAAGAGGTCAACGCACCGGTGTCCATCTTGATTTTGACCGGGATGTTTTCCGGCTGGATCAGACCTTCCTCGACCCAGCCAAAGACTTTCGGTTCTGTTTCTTGCGCCAATGCGCAGTTTGATGACAACGCAAGAACCAGCGGGACAATGAAATTCCAGTGGGTCGGGTTCAAGGCATGCCTCCGCGCAACAATGATGCGAACACTGTGTAGCGGGTGGTGTGAATATCTCGTCAAGCGATGTGCGAAGTCCGACGAAGTGCTTCAAGGAACGCTTTCACTAGCCGATGAGTAGTTATGTCCCGCGTCCGCGGATCCAAGCCTTCCCGTGCCCTCAGAGCCAAAACAAAAAAGGTAACGTCATGAACTTTCGCCAGAAAATGATGGGTTTTGCCATTGTCAGCGTGCTGGCTGCCGCTACCCTCGGCGGTATCGGCTATCTGGGGCAGGTTCGATTGGGTACGGCGCTGGCCGAGACCGAGCTCAATGCCAGCGCGCTGCGCAACCATCTTGAAGGCGACATGATGCACGATGCGCTGCGTGCCGACGTGTTGACTGCGTTCCTGACGGGCAATACCGATCCAGCGGGTGCAGAACAGACACGACGTGATCTGCGCGAGCACGCCGAGCGCTTTCAGCGTGTGTTGAATACCAACGCCAATCTGCCGCTGGATGCCGAAATCAAGCGCGAACTCGGTGCAGTGCAACCAACACTCACCGCTTACATCGGGCAGACCGAACGAATTGTCGAATTGGCCCTGAAAGATCCGACTGCCGCGCGTGCGGAACTGCCGGCCTTCGAGCGAGTGTTCAGCGAACTGGAAGAAAAGCAGGAGGCAATCAGCTCCCGTATCGAACAGCAAGTGGCCAAGACCCGTAGCGACAGCGATGCCAAGATAGAGCAATCGGTGTGGTGGCTGGTGATTGGCATACTGGTGGTCTGCGGCCTGCTTGGCCTGTTGAGCCGGCAATTGATGAAGGCGGTACTGCGACCGCTGGAGCAAAGCATAGCGGTGGCTCGTTCGATCGCCCGGGGGAATCTGGGCAATGAAATTGTTATCAACAGCAAAGATGAAGCCGGCCAACTCCAGCAGGCGTTGTCGGAGATGCAGAATTACCTGCGCCAGATGATCGAAACCATTCGAGCCGAGAGCGAGCAGCTGCGTCACACCGCCCATGCCTTGAACGACACCTCGCAAAGTATGGTGCAAGACACTGGCGAGCAATCCGATAGCGCCACCAGCATGGCCGCGGCGATGGAACAGATGATCACCAACATCGATCAGATCGCAGGCCATGCGCGCAGTGCACAGACCATTTCGGCGCAATCGGAGCAGTTGGCCGGCAGTGGCGGCCAGGTGATCCTGGGTGTGGTCGAGGGCATGAACCGGATCGCCCATGCGGTCAACGAGTCTTCGACAACCATTACTGCGCTCGGCCAGTCCTCGGAAGAGATCTATTCGATCATCCAGGTGATCAAGAGCATTGCGGAGCAGACCAATTTGCTGGCGCTCAACGCCGCCATCGAAGCGGCCCGTGCAGGTGAAGCCGGGCGGGGTTTTGCGGTGGTGGCCGATGAAGTCCGCAGCCTGGCTGCGCGTACCGCCCAGTCGACCCAGGAAATCACCGGGATGATCCAGCGCATTCGCGGCAGCACCGAGCAGGCGGTCAACAGCATGCAAACCGGTGTCAGCAGGGTCAACGATGGTGTCGATCTGGCACGTCAGGCCGGTGAGTCGATCAATGAAATTCGCGGCGGCGCCCAGCGGGCGGCGGCAGTGGTCGAAGAAATTTCCCAGACCATCAGCGAGCAGTCCAAGGCCAGCAGCGAGGTGGCGCAGCGGGTCGAGCAAATTGCCCAGATGTCGCAACACAACAACCGCGCCGCACGCGATCTGGCCCAGGCTGCTCAGCGTCTGGATAGCGTGGCCGCGACCATGCAGGCTTCCGTTTCGCTGTTCCGGACCTGACAGCGCAGCGTCAGGCTTTCATCAGGACCGCACAGGCCGTTTTAAAGGCTTCGTGCTGGTACTTGGTCAATGAAGCGGGCAGGGCGAAGTCGAACTTCTTGCTCTGCGCGCTGACGGTCTGCGGCGAAACCAGCATGACCTGACAATCGTTCAGCAACTGGAATACGCCTTCGATCTTGAACGTCGTCGGGCCACCGGCGAACTCGCCCTTCTTGCTGCGTTTCTTGATGGCAATTCGATCGATACCATTGTCCTTCACGAAGCGCTCGACGTGGCCCGCGAAGGCTTTGACGCTGGCAGACTCATCGTCGTCTTCCAGGGTGATTTTCCGGGTGCTGATGTTGAGGTGCTCGGGAACCTTGTCCTGGAGAGAGGCCACGGCGAAGATCGCTTCGCTGCCCTTGATTTCAATGCCGCAGATTTTCATTGGAGCGCCCTGTTTGAATCGTCAAGAGATGAACGGTTCGGAGCAAGGTACGCCATTCTCGCCGCTTGTCGTACTTACAGTGAAAATTTCGGCTGGTCAGGTAACAAGGCAACCGCGTTTTCTTCGTCCATGTTCTTGCGTTGATCCCGCATGAACTGGTCGAACTGATCGACACGAATAATGCCGCGTCGTGGAAACTCGAAATCGAGGATGACGTACATCACGCTGACCATGACCAGCGCATAGCCAAGGCCGTGCAGCCAATTGCGCCTGGCCGAACCGGCCATGCCAAAACCGATCAGCAGGGCGCTGACCAGCGTCAATGCGAGCAGCATCAGGTAGATCACCACTGGCGGGTGAGTTTTTTGCGCCACGCTGCGAGTGGTGGTGATATCGATCATTTCGTTGAGCGCTTGCAGCGCACTGATGCCGGGGGCAGGGCTGGACATCTGTTGCACGGCGGCAACGGCCTGTTTCCAGATCTGCAACTGCGCTGTCATGGCGCGCGTGTACTCTTTCGCCGCGGTTTCGTTGTCTGTCAGACCGCCGTAGTAAGCAATGCGGGCATCCACATAATCCCTGAACAGTGCGCGCAAGGCGGGCTGGCTGTCATCTGGAAGCAAGTCCAGGCGCAACCAGGCCGTGCCGATGGCGTTGGTCTCTTCGGTGATCAGGGTGCGCCGTTGATCCATCCTGCTGGCGGCACCGGAAAAGGTAAACGCGATCAGTAATGCAAGCAGGCCGAAGACGGCGCCTTCAATCGCGCTGATACCGGTGCGTGCGCCGACAGGGTCCAGGCGCAATTGGCGTTCGCCTATGCGCCTGCCGACTTCGAGCAGTACAACGATGGCAGCAAAAATTGCCAAGGCATAAGTGGGGGCGGCGGCGAGCGATTGCATGATGCGATCCTTGCAGTCAGACAAGTAGTCCGCCAAGTTTCATTTATTGCCGGGTGCAGTTATAGCTGTCAGTTCTGATAGGTAGACAAACCTGGTTGAGGGTTTTATTCGGCACCGGAGTCCGAGTCCGAGAAAAGTGATTGCAGGTATTCCGAACGCTCATCGCTCTTTTGCGCTATGCAAGTGTTCTGGGCATTGTCGAATTCCCTGCCTTTCTTGGCCTGGGACGTTTCCACCGCACAATCGGCATCACGCAGCTTGGTCCACAGCCCCTGTGCAGCCTTGATCCTGGTCGAAATTTCATTGATTTGATCCGGGTGCCCGGCAAGTTGGGCTTTCACTCGATCGAGCAGTTCCTTGTTTGACGTGCTCAATTCGCTTTCCGCGGTTTGCTTGTTGTACACCACGCAGGCGTCCTCCTGCGCGAGGGTTTGCGGGTTGTCACAAGGGGTGGTTTCTTCTTCGGCTTGAGCACCGAACGCCAGCACTGCCAGCGCAATCATCATCATACGTCTCATTCGCGACACCCCTCGCTCGCTGTCAAAGAATCAGGATCCGATTCTCGCTTAGGTGCCTGACAAAGAACAGAGGGAAGCCTTGTATCGCGGTTCTGTAGAGCCCTTTGTCGCCCTTTGACGCTTTCGGCAATTCCCCTGTCGTTTTTGCACCCGGCTCCCTCGCCCCTCAGGCATATGCTGGCCCCAAAGCGCCGGCAGACGATTCGGCGCATGAATCGCCAACAAGGGGACAGCCTGATGAGCCCAGCCGAATTGCACGCAGACAGCATCGTTATCGACGGGCTGATTATTGCCAAGTGGAACCGTGAGCTGTTCGAAGACATGCGCAAGGGCGGGCTCACCGCTGCCAACTGCACCGTGTCGGTGTGGGAAGGCTTCCAGGCCACCGTCAACAACATTGCCGCCAGCCAGAAACTGATTCGCGAAAACAGCGACCTGGTGATGCCCGTGCGCACCACCGCCGATATCCGCAAGGCCAAGGAGCTGGGCAAGACCGGCATCCTCTTCGGCTTCCAGAATGCCCACGCCTATGAAGACCAGATCGGCTATGTCGATGTCTTCAAGCAGCTGGGCGTCGGTATCGTGCAGATGTGCTACAACACCCAGAACCTGGTCGGCACCGGTTGCTACGAGCGTGACGGCGGCCTGTCGGGCTTCGGTCGCGAGATCGTTGCCGAGATGAACCGCGTCGGCGTCATGTGCGACCTGTCCCACGTGGGTTCCAAGACTTCCGAAGAAGTGATCCTCGAGTCGAAGAAGCCGGTTTGCTACTCCCACTGCCTGCCGTCGGGGCTCAAGGAGCACCCGCGCAACAAGTCCGATGAAGAGCTGAAGTTCATCGCCGACCACGGTGGTTTCGTCGGCGTGACCATGTTCGCGCCGTTCCTGGCCAAGGGCATCGATTCGACCATCGACGACTACGCCGAAGCCATCGAATACACCATGAACATCGTCGGTGAAGACGCCATCGGTATCGGTACCGACTTCACCCAGGGCCACGGCCAGGAATTCTTTGAATACTTGACCCACGACAAGGGCTACGCCCGTCGCCTGACCAACTTCGGCAAGATCATCAACCCGCTGGGCATCCGCACCGTGGGCGAATTCCCCAACCTCACCGAGACCCTGCTCAAGCGCGGTCACTCTGAAAGGGTTGTGCGAAAAATCATGGGCGAAAACTGGGTCAACGTCTTGAAAGACGTCTGGGGCGAGTAACCCCTCCCAAGCCCACCACCGTCCGGCTCCCTCTCCCGTAGGAGAGAGGGCTGGGGTGAGGGGTGGCATGACGCCGAATCAATCAAAAATTTTCTGGAGTTAAGTTTCCATGGCCAAGATCGCCCCGCAATTGCCAATCGAAGTCGACAGCGAAACCGGTGTCTGGACCTCCGACGCCCTGCCGATGCTCTACGTGCCTCGCCATTTCTTCGTCAACAACCACATGGGCATCGAAGAAGTACTGGGCGCCGACGCCTACGCCGAGATCCTCTACAAGGCCGGCTACAAGTCCGCCTGGCACTGGTGTGAGAAAGAAGCCGAATGCCATGGCCTGGAAGGGGTCGCGGTGTTCGAACACTACATGAAACGCCTGTCGCAACGCGGCTGGGGCCTGTTCAAGATCCAGGACATCGATCTGGAGAAAGGCACCGCCAGCGTCAAGCTCGAGCACTCTGCATTCGTCTATGTGTACGGCAAGGTCGGGCGCAAGGTCGATTACATGTTCACGGGCTGGTTCGCCGGCGCCATGGACCAGATCCTGGCTGCCAAAGGCAGCTCGATCCGCACAGTCGCCGAGCAAGTCTACGGCGGTTCGGAAGAAGGCCACGACGACGGCCTGTTTATCGTCAAGCCGTTGTAAGTCGAGGAACCCGCCATGGCTTTCGAAGCAATGTTCCAGCCGATCCAGATCGGCAAACTGACCATCCGCAACCGCGTGCTCAGCACCGCGCACGCCGAGGTCTATGCCACCGACGGCGGTATGACCACCGATCGGTATGTGAAGTACTACGAAGAGAAAGCCAAGGGCGGGATCGGCCTGGCCATCTGCGGCGGTTCGTCGAGCGTTGCCATCGACAGCCCGCAAGGCTGGTGGAAGTCGGTCAACCTGGCCGACGATCGTATCATTCCGCACTTCCAGAATCTGGCTGATGCCATGCACAAGCATGGCGCCAAGATCATGATCCAGATTACCCACATGGGCCGCCGTTCCCGTTGGGACGGCGAGCACTGGCCAACCCTGCTGTCGCCATCGGGCATCCGCGAGCCGGTACACCGCGCGACCTGCAAGACCATCGAGCCGGAAGAAATCTGGCGGGTGATCGGCAACTACGCCACCGCAGCGGCGCGGGCCAAGGCCGGCGGCCTGGACGGCGTCGAACTGTCGGCCGTGCACCAGCACATGATCGACCAGTTCTGGAGCCCACGGGTCAACAAGCGCACCGATGAATGGGGTGGCAGCTTCGAGAACCGCATGCGTTTCGGCCTGGAAGTGATCAAGGCCGTGCGCAAGGAAGTCGGCCCTGACTTCTGTGTCGGTATCCGTATCTGTGGTGACGAATTCCACCCTGATGGCCTGAGCCATGAGGACATGAAGCAGATCGCCAAGTACTACGACGACACCGGCATGATCGACTTCATCGGTGTAGTCGGCTCGGGTTGTGATACCCACAACACCCTGGCCAACGTGATCCCGAACATGAGTTATCCACCGGAGCCGTTCCTGCACCTGGCTGCCGGCATCAAGGAAGTGGTCAAGGCGCCGGTTCTGCACGCGCAGAACATCAAGGACCCGAACCAGGCCACGCGCATTCTCGAGGGCGGTTACGTCGACATGGTCGGCATGACCCGTGCGCACATCGCCGACCCGCACCTGATCGCCAAGATCAAGATGGGCCAGGTCGACCAGATCAAGCAATGCGTCGGTGCCAACTACTGCATCGACCGTCAGTATCAGGGCTTGGATGTGCTGTGCATCCAGAACGCCGCGACCTCCCGTGAATACATGGGTGTGCCGCACATCATCGAGAAATCCACCGGGCCGAAACGCAAGGTGGTGGTGGTCGGTGCGGGGCCTGCCGGTATGGAGGCTGCCCGTGTGGCTGCCGAACGTGGCCACGACGTGACCCTGTTCGAGAAGAAAGACTTCATCGGCGGGCAGATCACTACGGCATCGAAGGCGCCGCAGCGCGACCAGATCGCCGGTATCACCCGCTGGTTCCAGCTGGAGCTGGCACGCTTGAAAGTCGACCTGCGCCTGGGTACCGCGGCCGATGCCGCAACCATCCTGGACCTGCGTCCGGACGTGGTGGTACTGGCGGTCGGCGGGCATCCGTTCCTGGAGCAGAACGAACACTGGGGCGCCGCCGAAGGGCTGGTGGTCAGCAGCTGGGACGTGCTCGACGGCAAGGTTGCGCCGGGCAAGAACGTGCTGGTCTACGACACCATCTGCGAGTTCACCGGGATGTCGGTTGCCGACTACCTGGCCGACAAGGGCAGCCAGGTCGAGATCGTCACCGACGACATCAAGCCGGGCGTGGCCATCGGCGGTACATCGTTCCCGACTTACTACCGCAGCATGTACCCCAAAGAAGTGATCATGACCGGCGACATGATGCTGGAAAAGGTCTACCGCGAGGGTGACAAGCTGATCGCAGTACTGGAGAACGAATACACCGGCGCCAAAGAAGAGCGGGTGGTCGACCAGGTGGTGGTGGAGAACGGTGTGCGGCCGGATGAAGAGCTCTACTACGGGCTCAAGGAGGGTTCGCGCAACAAGGGCCAGATCGACATCGATGCACTGTTCGCAATCAAGCCGCAGCCATGCCTGAGCCAGCCTGGCGACGGTTACCTGCTGTTCCGGATCGGCGACTGTGTGGCCCAGCGCAACACCCACGCCGCCATCTACGACGCACTGCGGTTGTGTAAAGACTTCTAAAGCACAGATGCGCGCCCTGTGGGAGCTGGCTTGCCAGCGATGAATACAACGCGATTTACCTGACGTACCGCGTTGCCTGAATCGCTGGCAAGCCAGCTCCCACAACCAGACCCTTGCAAGGCTTGATGAGCCTTTTGGGAGCCTCACATGTTGAACACCCTTCTTCCAATCCTGCTGTTCGCCGCCCTGGGCCTCGCGGTCCTCGGCGCATTGCGGCGGGTTTCGCTCTGGCGCCAGGGTCGGCCGTCCAAGGTCGACCTGATCGGCGGTCTGCTGGCGATGCCGCGGCGCTACATGGTCGACCTGCACCATGTGGTGGCGCGGGACAAATACATGGCCAACACCCACGTGGCCACCGCCGGTGGCTTCGTGCTGGCTGCGGTACTGGCGATCCTGGTGCATGGTTTCGGCCTGCATAACCGTATCCTCGGTTATGCCTTGCTGTTTGCTTCAGTGCTGATGTTCGTCGGTGCGCTGTTCGTCTACGCCCGTCGGCGCAACCCGCCTGCGCGCCTGTCGAAAGGGCCGTGGATGCGCCTGCCCAAGAGCCTGTTGGCGTTCTCGGTCAGCTTCTTCCTGGTCACCTTGCCGGTAGCCGGGATCTTGCCCGCCAATTTTGGCGGCTGGGTGATGGCGGTCATTCTTGGGGTTGGCGTGCTTTGGGGCGTGTCCGAGCTGTTCTTCGGCATGACCTGGGGCGGGCCGATGAAGCACGCCTTCGCCGGTGCCCTGCACCTGGCCTGGCACCGCCGTGCCGAGCGCTTTGGCGGTGGTCGTTCGACCGGCCTCAAGCCGCTGGACCTGGAAGACCCGCAAGCCTTGCTGGGCGTGGAAAAGCCCAAGGATTTCACCTGGAACCAATTGCTCGGTTTTGACGCCTGCGTACAGTGCGGTAAATGCGAAGCTGCCTGCCCGGCCTTCGCCGCCGGCCAGCCGCTGAACCCGAAAAAGCTGATCCAGGACATGGTCGTCGGCCTGGCCGGCGGCACGGATGCCAACTTCGCCGGGAGCCCTTACCCATCCCTTGACGGCAGTGGCAAGCCGATCGGTGAACACGGCGGCAATCCGCACCAGCCGATCGTCAACGGCCTGGTCGATGCCGAGACCCTGTGGTCGTGCACCACCTGCCGCGCCTGCGTGGAAGAGTGCCCGATGATGATCGAGCACGTCGATGCCATCGTCGACATGCGTCGTCACCTGACCCTGGAAAAGGGCGCGACGCCGAACAAGGGCGCCGAAGTTCTGGACAACCTGATCGCCACCGACAACCCGGGCGGCTTTGCCCCGGGCGGGCGGATGAACTGGGCGGCGGACCTGAACCTCAATCTGCTCAGCGACAAGAAAACCACCGACGTGCTGTTCTGGGTTGGTGACGGTGCCTTCGACATGCGCAACCAGCGCACCCTGCGCGCCTTCGTCAAGGTACTGAAAGCCGCCAAGGTCGACTTCGCCGTGCTGGGCCTGGAAGAACGCGACAGCGGTGACGTGGCCCGTCGCCTGGGTGATGAAGCGACCTTCCAACTGCTGGCCCGGCGCAATATCCAGACCCTGGCCAAGTACAGCTTCAAGCGCATCGTCACCTGCGATCCGCACAGTTTTCACGTGCTGAAAAACGAGTACGGCGCCTTCGACGGCAACTATGTCGTGCAGCATCACAGCACCTACATGGCCGAGCTGATCGAGTCGGGCAAGTTGAGCCTTGGTCAGCACAAGGGCGGCACTGTGACCTATCACGATCCGTGCTACCTGGGCCGCTACAACGGCGAATACCAGGCGCCGCGGGATGTACTCAATGCCCTGGGCATCGAGGTCAAGGAAATGCAGCGCTCCGGTTTCCGCTCACGCTGCTGCGGCGGCGGTGGCGGTGCGCCGATCACCGACATTCCCGGCAAGCAGCGGATTCCCGACATGCGCATGGAAGACATTCGCGAAACCAAGGCCGAGCTGGTGGCCGTGGGTTGTCCACAGTGCACCGCGATGCTCGAAGGTGTGGTTGAGCCGCGCCCATTGATCAAGGACATCGCCGAGCTTGTGGCCGACGCATTGATCGAAGAAGTGGTTGCCAGCCAACCGGCCCCGGCCAAACGTAAACCTGCGGAGGTGCACTGATGAGCGACATCATCCGTCGTGATCCACGCGCCGAATGGATCGCCCGCAACCGCCTGCATCCGCTGCACGCGGCCATGCAGCCGGCCCAGACCTCGTGGATGGGCCCTAACGGGATCATCCGCAAGAACCCCCATGGGGTCGGATTTATCGGCCCCAACGGCATCAAGCGCATCGACCGCAGTGGTGCGCAGCAGGGTGGTGCGGTCAAGCGCACGGCCGCGGCCGAGGTTCAGCTGCCACTGCATCAGGTGCTGCAGCCGGCGTTCTACATTGCCGTGGTGCCCGACATGGTCGGCGGCCGCTTGAGCAGCCATGACCGTGATTTGCTCGGCCTGGCCCACAGCCTGGCCGGAATCGATGGTGCGGTCATGGCCGTGGTATTCGGTGAACACAAGGAAACCGCTTTCGCCACTGCGGGTGTCGATCGCCTGCTGCTGCTTCAGGCCAACGAATTCGAAGGTTATTCACCGGAGCAACGTGTCCAGGGCCTGCGGGCTGTGGATAACCAGTTCAGCCCGCGTCACTGGCTATTGCCAGACAGCCGTAGCGGCGGTGCCGAACTGGGTCGTCGTTTCGCCGCCAACATCGGCGAGCGTCCGGCCACACGGGTCTGGCAGGTCAAGGATGGTCAGTGCACCGGCCGTGCCGGGGCCGGCCAGCAGGACCTGACGCGCAGCTTGCCGCGCTTGATCCTGGCCGCTGCCGAATGCGCGGAACCGGTCAGTGATACCCGGCATGAAGTGCTGCCGGTGGAGTTATCCACATCCCTGTTGATGCGTCAGCCACGCATCGAAGACCTCGGCGCCGTGGCGGTCGATCCGGCAGCCATCCCCATGGCCGAAGCCGAGTTCATCTTCTCCGGCGGCAACGGGGTCAAGGACTGGGTATTGTTCCATCAAACCGCCGCCGCACTCGGCGCGACCGAAGGCGCCTCGCGGGTGGCCGTGGACGATGGCTTCATGAGCCGTGATCGCCAGGTCGGCGCCAGCGGCACCTGGGTCACGGCCAGGGTCTATGTGGCTGTGGGTATCTCCGGGGCGATCCAGCACCTGCAGGGCATCGGCGCCTGCGACAAGGTGGTGGCGATCAACCTGGATCCGGGTTGCGACATGATCAAGCGTGCCGACCTGTCGGTGATCGGCGAAAGCGCCGAAATCCTCAAGGCGCTGATTGATGCTGTCGAAGCCTACCGTAACGAAGCCAAGCGCGATGCCGCTTAAGGGTCGAATCATGAACACAAAGGTCATCAGCCTGGTTTCGATTGGCGCCCACCCGACTTCCGGTCGGGCCCGGCGCGCTGAACAGGATGCCCGTGCGGTCGAACTGGGCCTGCAACTGGCTGGGGATAACTTGCAGGTGCTGCACGCCGGCGACTCGCAGGAGCCGGCCTTGCGCGCTTACCTGGGCATGGGCCTGGAACAACTGCATGTGCTCGAACAACCGGCCGGCGCCGATGCGCTGGGCGTGCTCGGCGATTACCTGCGCGATGCCGGTGCAGAACTGGTATTGACCGGCAGCCAGGCTGAAACCGGCGAAGGCTCGGGCATGCTGCCGTTCCTGCTGGCAGAACAACTGGGCTGGCCGCTGGTGGTGGGCCTGGCCGAGGTCGAGTCCATCAGCAATGGCGTGGCCCAGGTCCTCCAGGCCCTGCCACGCGGTCAGCGGCGCCGCCTGAAGGTGCGCCTGCCACTGCTGGCCACTGTGGATAACGCCGCGCCCAAACCACGCCAGAGCGCCTTTGGCCCGGCTCGCCGGGGTGTACTGGCGGCCCGGCAAGTGGAAATCGTCGAAGACGAGTTATTCACAGGCGCCGAACTGCAACCGGCCAAGCCACGGCCCAAGCGCCTCAAGGTGATCAAGGCCAAGAGCGGCGCTGATCGCATGAAAGCCGCGACCGCCAAGGCCAGTGGCGGCGGTGGGCAAGTGCTCAAGGACGTCAGTCCGCAGGCCGGTGCCGAGGCGATTCTCAAGCTGTTGATAGAAGAAGGTGTGGTCCGCTAGCAACTTGCGCACAATGTCTGTTGACGTGACTGTGGATAAGTTGTTTGCTGCTGGCTAGAGGGCACGTAAACCGTGCCCTCTAGCGCGTTGATCAATTAATGATCAAGCTAACCTGCGGTTTTTACTGGCTTTTCTGTGTGGATAAGAAAAACCGGTCCTCTCTTTTTGCCCACAATCCTTGTTGGCGTCTCTGTGGATAATCTGTTCGCGTATGGCTGGAGCACCCGGTCTGCATGGTCTCGTGACGTTTGATCAATTAATGATCAAGTGGGCGTTTCCAGGCTTGAGATTCCCCTTGAGTGCTGGTTTTACCTGACTGTCAGCCGTTTTCCACAGGTGCCGGCGGCAGTTTGCCGAGTTGCACACAAAGTCTGTTGGCGCTTCTGTGGATAAGGTGTTCGCCTTCGGCTACAGGCCACGGATTACGTTGCTTACAGAGTATTGATCAAATTTCGATCAGTCTCATTTCGAATTCACGAATCTGGATAAGTCACGGAATTTCTTGGATTTCTATAACTGGGTGAGGCCTTTTTCCACAAGGGCTGTGAGTAACTCTGTGGATAAGCTGTTCGTCGGGACAGACCTATCACTTCTGCTAGCTAGACAACCGGTGCCCTCAGGTTAATTCTGAAAGCCCCGTCGAAAGGCATTCAAGGAGTGAGCCCCATGCCTGCCACGCGTGAAAGCACAATCTGCCGCTACCATTACGATCCATTGGACCGTTTGGCAGCCCTCGGGCCTTCAACGGAGGTGGATGCCCGGCTGTTCTATCTGAAAGACAGGTTGTTCACAGAAGATCAGGGGGAGGTGAAGCACACTCTGTTTCAGCACGATAACCGGCTGTTGGCGCAACAACGGCGCGACAATAATGCTGTCAGCACGAAGCTGCTGGCTACTGACCTGCAACGGTCAGTGCTGCGCGCACTCGATGCCACTCGCATTCATCCGCTGGCTTACACCCCGTATGGGCATCACTCGCCAGACAGTGGCCTGCTCAGCCTGCCTGGGTTCAATGGCGAACGTCGTGATCCGGTTACCGGGCACTATCTGTTGGGTAATGGCTATCGGGCGTTCAATCCGGTGTTGATGCGTTTCAACAGCGCGGACCGATTGAGTCCTTTTGATAAGGGAGGAATGAATTCATACGCCTATTGTGCGGGCTCGCCCATGACCCGGGTTGATCCATCTGGCGCGTCGTGGTTGGCCCTGCTTGGACAAGGTGTCGGTACGGCGTTGAATGTGATCTTTGCTGGGGCGGCAATAAACAGGGCGGCAGCTGCAATCGTCTCTGGCGCACAGCAATCGATACTTACCCGGGTTGGAAATGTGGGAAGTTTCTTGGGAGGTGCTGCGAGCTTGCCGTCACGGATGTTGGGTATACCTGGTGCTGTGAACGCTGCGGTGCCTACCAGCGTGCCAACGCTTGCATCGAATTTGGGCGTTATTGGGGGGCAGGTTCTGACCGGTGCGGGAGCACTGGCACAAAATTACGTCATTGCTCAGAAATGGTGGGCGGCAGCTGGCGCAAATGGACAGTCCAGAGGACGCGTATTATGGGAAGCGCTCAAGGAGGCGAGTGGTTGGAATCTGCTCAGGAGGCAACCTCCTGGTAAGGTTTCGGGTAGGAGTTCCGACGTGTCTTTACAGCAAGTCGTAACACCCCCCTCTCCGAGCCCTGATACAAGAGATCCGCTGGGCCAGCAAGCCCAGCGGAGTGCTCATTTACTGCGCCGCAACACCCTTTAGATAAGGCGCAGGCGCCGCACCCAGGTTGTTGAGCATCCGCTCGCTGTACCAATCCACAAAGTTCACCACACCAAACTCATAAGTCTTCGAGTACGGGCCTGGCTCGTAAGCAGTAGAGTTGATCCCCCGCTGGTTCTCTTCCGCCAGACGACGGTCCTGGTCGTTGGTGGCATCCCAGACCTGGCGCATGCGCTCCACGTCGTAGTCGACGCCTTCGACTGCATCCTTGTGCACCAGCCACTTGGTGGTGACCATGGTTTCCTGGGCGCTGATCGGCCACACGGTGAAGACGATGATGTGGTCGCCCATGCAGTGGTTCCAGGAGTGCGGCAGGTGCAGGATACGCATCGAGCCCAGGTCCGGGTTCTTGATGCGGCCCATGAGCTTGGCGCAGCCCTGCTTGCCGTCCATGGTCATCGACACGGTGCCCTTGAGCAGCGGCATGCGCACGATGCGGTTACGCAGGCCGAAGCTGGCGTGGGCGTAAGGGATCTTCTCGGCTTCCCAGGCGGCGGCGGAGGCGGCCACGTGGTCCTTGAAGGCCTGGTCGGCGCGGGGGTCGGTGACGTCGTCCCACTCAAGCAGGGTTTTCAGCAGTTCCGGGTGCGAACCGCCGCAGTGGTAGCACTCGCGGTTGTTTTCCAGCACCAGCTTCCAGTTGGCTTTCTCCATCAAGGTGGTTTGCACCGCCACCTTGGTGTTCTCCATGTCGTAGGGTTCCATGTAATGGTTCAGCGTCGACAGAAAGTCATCGATGGCCGGTGGGTTTTCCGCCAGGCTGATGAAGATGTAGCCGCCGGAGGTCTTCACGTTCACAGGCTTGAGGCCGTACTGCTTCATGTCGAAGTCGGCGCCCATTTCGGTGCCGGCGAACAGCAGGCGGCCGTCCAGTTCGTACGTCCACTGGTGGTAGTGGCAGACCAGCTTGGCGACCTTGCCTTTTTCGCTGGTGCACAGGCGCGAGCCACGGTGGCGGCAGACGTTATGGAAGGCGTGTACCTGGCCTTCGGCGCCACGGATGACGATGATCGGGTTCTTGCCGACCTGCAGAGTCAGGAAGTTGCCCTTGGCCGGGATCTCGCAGGTCATGCCGGCGATCAGCCATTCCTTCTGGAAGATCTCCTGCATGTCGATATCGAACAGGCGCTCGTCGCTATAGAAAGGTTGCGGCAGCGAGTAGGTGCGCTCGCGGTTCTGCAGCATCTCGGCGGTAGCCTTGCGTGCGGGTTCCAGTGGATCGCCCAGGCTCAGGGTTTGGGTGACGTCCATCGTTTTATCCTCATGGGCCAATCAGGTGGCCGGCGAAAGGTGGCTAATCGTTTTTATGTGCGACGCAAGGCTGATGTAAACAGCAGATCATTTGCGATGGAGTGTGCGTTCGCGCGGCAGTCGGACCTTATCCATGGGCGACATGATCGAATCCGTTTCCGACGCGCAAGCCCTTGCAGCAGGCGGCTGGTCGCGATAAGCACGTCAATGTCGTAGATAGGTAAGTGCAGCCACGGCAGCTTGAGCAGAATCGCAATCATGAGGCCGACAGTCGGCCGTGGAGATGAGCATGAACAGTTTCCTCAACCCGGTAACAACCCAGACATGGGCCAATGGCCGACACATTGTCCGTTGCGTCAAAGTGATCCAGGAAACCTGGGACGTGCGCACCTTCTGCTTCATGGCCGACCAACCAATGGTGTTCTTCTTCAAGCCCGGGCAGTTCGTGACCCTGGAGCTGGAGATCGACGGCGTCCAGGTGATGCGTTCCTATACCATCTCCAGCTCGCCGTCGGTGCCTTACAGTTTTTCCCTGACCATCAAGCGCGTACCCGGGGGCAAGGTTTCCAACTGGCTGCACGACAACCTGCAGGAAGGCCACGAATTGGCGGTGCACGGCCCGGTAGGGCTGTTCAACGCCATGGACTTCCAGGCGCCTAAAGTGCTTTATCTCAGCGGCGGTGTCGGCATCACGCCGGTGATGTCCATGGCGCGCTGGTTCTACGACACCAACGGCAATGTCGACATGGTGTTCGTCCACAGCGCCCGCTCGCCGAAAGACATCATCTATCGTCGTGAACTGGAGCACATGACCTCGCGGATCGAGAACTTCAATCTGCACATCATTTGCGAGAAGTACGGCCAGGGTGACCCGTGGGCGGGCTACCGTGGCTACCTCAACCAGAAACTGCTGGAACTGATCGCGCCGGACTTCATGGAGCGTGAGATCTTCTGCTGCGGTCCGACCCCTTACATGAGCGCGGTCAAGCGTTTGCTCGAAGCCGTTGGCTTTGACATGCGCCGCTATCACGAAGAATCGTTCGGGGCGACGCCGCCCGAGGCCAAGGCCGACGCCATCGAGCACGCCGATCAGGCTGCCGATGCGCCGCAAATCGATTCCGCCGATCTGCACCAGGTCGAGTTCACCGCCACCGGCAAGAGCATTCGCGTTGCCCCGGGCGAGACCGTGCACGCGGCGGCGGCGAAGCTTGGCCTGATGATCCCCAAGGCCTGCGGCATGGGCATTTGCGGAACCTGCAAGGTGATGAAGCTGGGTGGTGAAGTGGAGATGGAGCACAACGGCGGGATTACCGACGACGATGTGGCCGAGGGGTACATCCTGTCGTGCTGCAGCGTGCCGAAAGGGGATGTGCGGATCGAGTATTAAGAAACACCTCGTTCCCACGCTCTTGTCCCTCGTTCCCACGCTCCCGCGTGGGAATGCATCCAGCGACGCTCTGCCTCGCGTCTGAAGGCATCGACGCTGGAGCGTCTGGCACCGCATTCCCACGCAGAGCGTGGGAACGAGGGGCACCGAGATTTCCGGAATTGACGAAGGGTCGGAACCCAACGCTCATCGAAGGGTCAATCAAACCCAATGCACAGGATAACCCTGGCTTGCCGGGAGACTTTTCTTTATCGTGTGCGCCCTTCGAAAATCCCTCGAGAAATCATCATGTTGGAAACATCCCTCAGCCAATTGGAACAACTCGTCGGCGATCTGGTACAACAGAACCATGCCCTGACCGCCACCAATGCTCAACTGAGTGCCGAACTGGCCCAGGCCAAGGACGAAAACGAAAGCCTGCAACTGTCCCTGATGGAACAGGAAGAAAAGCAGGGTGCCACCGCTGCCCGTATCCAGGCCCTGGTTGAGCGCGCCAGCGCCGGTGCCGTGAGCGCATGAGCAGCAGAGAGGCGATCAACGTCATCTCGATTCTGGGCAGCGACTATTCGATCAAGGCCCCGGTGGGCGAAGAGCAGACCTTGCTCAATGCCACCCGCATGCTCAATGCGACGCTGGCCGATACCAAGCGCAAATACCCGACGCTGATCGGTGACAAGCTGCTGGTACTGGCTGCCTTGAACCTGTGCTCACAACAGCTCGAAATGAAGCAGCGTCACCAGGAAGAACTCGACCGTTATCAAGAGCAAGTCAACGCCACGGTTGATGTGATCTCGCGGACCATCGGCAAGAACTGATTGCCGGGCTTGTCCTGAAAGGGGGCGAATCCGCCCGACCTCCCCAGTTATTTTCGCCCACTGATTGTTTCCGATCAGTGGGCGGATTTTCTGCTTCTGCGAATTACAGATTGTCCAACAATCGCCGATAGAACTGTACACAATCGGTATGGCTGTTGCGGCTTCACAGCCTCTAATCTTGCGGGGTTCTCCATGCAGTTCTGGCGGCGCAGTATTCAATGGCAATTGATCTTGAGCATGGGCACGGCCCTGCTGGTCAGCATTCTGATCGTGGTCGGTATCTACACCCTGGTGGTCAACCGCCTCACTGAGCGTTATCTGCTCGACACGGCGTTGCCCGCCAGCATCGAAGCGATGCGCAACGACATTGAACGGATTCTGGTCAAGCCACTGACGGCGGCAACCGACATCGCCAACAACAGCATGGTGCGTCAATGGTTGGTAGAAGGCGAGGACAGCGCACAGCTGCCTCGCTTTGTCACTTACCTGGAGGAACTGCGGCGCGAGCACAAGGCGTTTACCGCGCTGATCGCCGATGCCGACACCAGCCACTACTACAACGAAAAAGGCCTGGATCGGACCTTGAGCCGAAGCAATCCCGCCGATGCCTGGTTCTACCGGTTTCTCGACAGCGGCCAGCCACGAACCCTGAATATCGACAACGATGCCAGCACGGGTGAGCTGGCGCTGTTCATCGACCTGCGCATGGAGCACGCCGGGAAAACCGTAGGCATCGCGGGGCTGGGCCTGAGCATGCGTGAGCTGTCGGAACTCATCCACAACTACAGCTTCGGTGAACACGGGAAAGTGTTTCTGGTGCGTTCCGATGGTTTGATCCAGGTGCATCCGCAGGCCGAGTTCAGTGGGAAGCGGCGATTGGCCGAGCAGATCGGCGATTCGGCGGCGCAGGCGGTGCTGGCGTCCAGGGATGGCTTGGTCAGCAGTCGATTCGAGCGCGAGGGTGAGGGCTTCATGGCGCTCAGCCTGCCGTTGCGTGACCTGAACTGGACGCTTGTGGCGGAAGTACCGGAGTCGCAGATCTATGCCCAGGCGCGCCAGGCCTTGTGGATGACCAGCTTGATCGGTGCTGCGGTGGCATTGGTCTGCCTGCTTCTGGTGGTGCTATTGGCGCGTGGGTTGGTGCGGCCTATCCGTCAGGTGACGGCGGCACTGGTGGCCATCGGCAGCGGTGGCGGCGATCTCAGTCACCGGCTCGACGATTCGCGCGCCGATGAACTGGGTGATCTGGCCCGTGGCTTCAATCGCTTCCTGCAGAGCCAGCGCGACCTGATCGGCGAAGTGCTGACCACCAGCGAGCGATTGCGAACAGCGGTCGGTCAAGTGGCCAAAGTGGTAGATAACACCGCCGATCGTGCCGGCAGACAGCAGGAAATGACTGACATGGTCGCCACCGCCGTGCACGAGATGGGCCTGACCGTGCAGGACATTGCGCAGAACGCCGGCAACGCTGCCCTGGCCTCGCAAACGGCAAGGGATGAAGCCTTGCAAGCCCGTGAGGTTGTGCAGCGCTCCATTGTTCATATCGAGAGCATGTCTTCTGAAATCGGTGTTGCAGCTGGAGCGGTGGGTGAATTGGCCAGCGAGGTCGCCTCGATCGATCAGGTGCTGGCAGTGATTCGCAGTATTTCCGAGCAGACCAACCTGCTGGCCTTGAACGCCGCCATCGAAGCGGCGCGGGCAGGGGAGATGGGCCGTGGATTTGCAGTGGTCGCCGATGAAGTGCGAACCCTGGCGCAGCGTACCCAGGTGTCGACCAACGAGATCCAGCAGATGATCCAGCGCCTCAAGCACGGCGCGGAAAATGCCGTACAGTCCATGCAGGCAGGGCAGGCGGCGACGGGTACCGGTGTTGAATCGAGCCAGCGCACCGGCGTGTCGCTGACGGCGATTACCGGTCAAGTGGAGCACATCAGTGACATGAACCATCAGGTGGCGACGGCGACGGAAGAACAGTCGGCGGTGACAGAAGAGATCAACCGCAATGTGCAGGGGATTTCCGATCTGGCGCGGGCGACGGCGGGGGAGGTGTTGGGTTGCCGGGATGATTGCCAGACCTTGCGGGGGTTGGCGGATGACCTGGCGCGGCAGATGGGGGGGTTCAAGCTTTAGACCGAGGTACTGCTATCGCTGGCAAGCCAGCTCCCACAGGTTTGATGTCTTTCACAAAATTGTGAATACACATCGATCCAATGAGGGAGCTGGCTTGCCAGCGATGAGGCCCATCAGGCCCCCATCACCTCACGAATATCCGCCGCCAATTCCCGCACCCGCTCCTCCTCGGTATCCCACGAGCACATGAACCGCGCGCCACCGCTGCCGATAAAGGTGTAGAAGCGCCAGCCCTTGCCACGCAAGGCTTCCAGCGCCGGCTCCGACATCTGCAGGAACACGCCATTGGCCTCCACCGGGAACATCAGTTCCACACCGGGAATATCCTTGACCAGTTGGCTGAGCAGCTGTGCGCAATGGTTGGCATGGCCCGCATGCTTGAGCCAGGCCCCGTCTTCGAGCAAGCCGACCCAGGGCGCGGAGAGGAAGCGCATTTTCGACGCCAGCTGGCCGGCCTGTTTGCAGCGATAGTCAAAATCCACAGCCAGGTCGCGGTTGAAGAACAGGATCGCGTCACCGACCGCCATGCCATTCTTGGTACCGCCGAAGCACAGCACATCGACCCCGGACTTCCAGGTCAGTTCGGCCGGCGAGCAGCCGAGGAAGGCGCAGGCATTGGAGAAGCGCGCACCATCCATGTGCAGGTTCAGGCCCAGCTCCTTGCACGTGGCGCTGATCGCCCTGAGCTCTTCCGGGCGGTACACGCTGCCGACTTCGGTGGCCTGGGTCAGGGTGACCACGCGTGGCTTGGGATAGTGGATATCCTGGCGCTTGAGCGCCACTTCGCGAATCGACGCCGGGGTCAGCTTGCCGCTTTCGGTGCGGGCGGTGAGCAGCTTCGAGCCGTTGGAGAAGAACTCCGGCGCGCCGCATTCGTCGGTTTCGACGTGTGCGGTTTCCGAGCAGATCACGCTGTGGTAACTCTGGCACAGCGACGATAACGCCAGGGAGTTGGCGGCGGTACCGTTGAAGGCGAAGAACACTTCGCAGTCGGTTTCGAACAGTTTGCGAAAATAGTCAGAGGCCCGATCGGTCCACTGGTCGTCGCCATAGGCGCGCTCGTGGCCCTGGTTGGCCTTGGCCATGGCTGCCCAGGCCTCTGGGCAGATACCGGAATAGTTGTCGCTGGCGAATTGTTGGCTTTGATCTGTCATGACCGGGTCCTGTGATCGACTATGGTGCGAACTGTAACCAAGAAATATTCCCTGGTCTGTAGGAAGAATCGTCACCCAAGGTGAAAGTATGCACGCAACGGTCAATCGTATGCGCGACCCGGCACTGGATCTGCTCAAGTGGTTGGCGATGTTGTGCATGCTGCTCGATCACCTGCGCTACGCCGGGTGGCCGCAAGAGTGGCTGTATGTGCCTGGGCGCCTGGCATTTCCCTGGTTCTGCCTGGCAATTGCGGCCAATCTGGCGCGTCTTCGCGAACAGGCCGATGCAGGACGACGCTGGCGCTATCTGGGCTGGCTGCTGTTGTTCGCCGCTCTTTCGGAAATTCCCTACAGGTTGTTCCAGCCATATCCCGAGACCTTGAATGTGCTGCCGACACTGGCCCTTGGCCTGGTGCTGGCCAGTGCCTGGCAGGAGCACACCCGCAGTGCGGTGTGGGTCGGGCTTGGTGCGTTGGTGCTGGCTATCCTGTTGCGTCGGGAGCTGATGTTCGGTCTGCCCGGGGTGCTGTTGCCCCTGGTGACGCTGGTCGCGCTGTCGCGGCCGGGCTTTTGGGCCGTGCTTCCGGGTGCACTGTGCCTGGCTGGCAATGTCTGGCCGGAGTTGTTGTTCGCTGCCCGGCATGGCGATCCGGCGGCCTATGCCGGTATCGCTGCCTGCCTGTTCGGGCCCTGGCTCGGCATGATGTTGCTGAAAACGTCACCGCCGGTCGGTATTCCACCGATGCGACGGTGGGCCTATGCAATTTACCCACTGCATTTTTTGTTGCTGATCGGTCTGCGCAGACTGGTCTAGGGCCTTGGCGAGGGTTTTGGTCGAGCTTGCCTGGCGCTTATTTGTCCTTTCGCACCCACCTATGTCGTAAACGCACCTTTGTGTGGCGTCCATAGGCATTTGGCCTGTCTGCGCCGGTCATACCATCGCAACCAAAGGGCGTTGCCTGCAAGGCAGTACGCTCACCTAATGACAGGCACCACGCCGCTGCTGGGAGAACCGCGATGTTCAGCAAGCAAGACCAACTCCAGGGTTATGACGATGCACTGCTGGCGGCGATGAATGCCGAAGAGCTGCGTCAGGAAGATCACATCGAACTGATCGCCTCGGAGAACTACACCAGCAAGCGTGTCATGGAAGCCCAGGGCAGTGGCCTGACCAACAAGTACGCCGAAGGTTACCCGGGCAAGCGCTACTACGGCGGTTGCGAGCACGTGGACAAGGTCGAGCAACTGGCGATCGATCGTGCCAAGCAGCTGTTCGGCGCCGACTACGCCAACGTCCAGCCGCACTCCGGTTCCCAGGCCAACGCCGCGGTCTACCTGGCCCTGCTGCAGGCCGGCGATACCGTGCTGGGCATGAGCCTGGCCCACGGCGGACACCTGACCCACGGCGCCAAGGTCAGTTTCTCCGGCAAGCTGTACAACGCCGTGCAGTACGGCATCGACACCGCCACCGGCCTGATCGACTACGACGAAGTCGAGCGCCTGGCGGTCGAGCACCAGCCGAAGATGATCATCGCCGGCTTCTCGGCTTACTCCAAGACCCTGGATTTCCCGCGCTTCCGCCAGATCGCCGACAAGGTCGGTGCCTACCTGTTTGTGGACATGGCCCACGTTGCGGGGCTGGTCGCCGCCGGCCTGTACCCGAACCCGGTGCCGTACGCCGATGTCGTCACCACCACCACCCACAAGACCCTGCGCGGTCCGCGCGGTGGCCTGATCCTGGCCCGCGCCAACGAAGAGCTGGAAAAGAAACTCAACGCCGCGGTGTTCCCCGGTGGCCAGGGCGGCCCGCTGATGCATGTGATCGCGGCCAAGGCAGTGTGCTTCAAGGAAGCGCTGGAGCCGGGCTTCAAGGCCTACCAGCAGCAGGTCATCGACAACGCCCAGGCCATGGCCGGGGTGTTTATCGAGCGCGGCTATGACGTGGTCTCCGGCGGTACCGACAACCACCTGTTCCTGGTCAGCCTGATCCGTCAGGGCCTGACCGGCAAAGAGGCCGATGCCGCCCTGGGCCGCGCCCATATCACCGTGAACAAGAACGCCGTGCCGAACGATCCGCAGTCGCCGTTCGTGACCTCGGGCCTGCGCATCGGCACCCCGGCGGTGACCAGCCGTGGCTTCAACGTGGCCCAGTGCACGGCGCTGGCCGGCTGGATCTGCGACATCCTCGACAACCTCGGCGACGCCGATGTCGAGGCCGATGTGGCGAAGAACGTCGCCGCACTCTGTGCAGACTTCCCGGTTTACCGCTGAGCGGCTTGAGGAGTAATGACTATGCAACGCTACTCTGGCTTCGGCCTGTTCAAACACTCTCTGAGCCACCACGAAAACTGGCAGCGCATGTGGCGCACGCCAACGCCGAAGAAGGTCTATGACGTGGTCATCGTCGGCGGTGGCGGGCATGGCCTGGCGACCGCCTACTACCTGGCCAAGGAGCACGGCATCACCAACGTGGCCGTGGTCGAGAAGGGTTGGCTGGGCGGTGGCAACACCGCGCGCAACACCACCATCGTGCGTTCCAACTACCTGTGGGACGAGTCGGCGCAGTTGTACGAGCACGCGATGAAACTCTGGGAAGGCCTGTCCCAGGACATCAACTACAACGTGATGTTTTCCCAGCGCGGGGTCTACAACCTCTGCCACACCCTGCAGGACATCCGCGACTCCGAGCGCCGGGTCAGCGCCAACCGCCTCAATGGCGTGGACGGCGAGCTGCTCGACGCCCGCCAGGTCGCCGAGGAGATCCCGTACCTGGACTGCTCGAAGAACACCCGCTACCCGATCATCGGCGCCACCGTGCAACGGCGCGGCGGCGTGGCCCGTCACGACGCCGTGGCCTGGGGCTATGCCCGCGCCGCCGACGCCCTGGGCGTGGACCTGATCCAGCAGACCGAAGTGATCGGCTTTCGCAAGGAAAACGGCACCGTCATCGGCGTGGAGACCAACAATGGCTTCATCGGTGCCAAGCGCGTCGGCGTGGTCACCGCCGGTAACTCCGGGCACATGGCCAAGCTGGCGGGCTTTCGCCTGCCGATCGAATCGCACCCGCTGCAGGCGCTGGTGTCCGAGCCGATCAAGCCGGTGATCGACAGCGTGATCATGTCCAACGCCGTGCACGGCTACATCAGCCAGTCGGACAAGGGCGACCTGGTGATCGGCGCCGGCATCGACGGCTGGGTTGGCTATGGCCAGCGCGGTTCGTACCCGGTGATCGAGCACACCCTGCAGGCGATCGTGGAGATGTTCCCGATCCTCTCGCGGGTGCGCATGAACCGCCAGTGGGGCGGCATCGTCGACACCACCCCGGACGCCTGCCCGATCATTTCCAAGACCCCGGTCAAGAACATGTTCTTCAACTGCGGCTGGGGCACCGGCGGCTTCAAGGCGACCCCGGGATCGGGCAACGTCTTCGCCGCGAGCCTGGCCAAGGGCGAGATGCACCCGCTGGCCGAACCCTTTTCCATCGACCGTTTCTACAACGGTGCACTGATCGACGAACACGGCGCCGCCGCTGTCGCCCACTAACAGGAGAAATCCCTATGTTGCACATCTTCTGTCCCCATTGCGGCGAGCTGCGCTCCGAAGAAGAGTTTCACTCCTCGGGCCAGGCGCACATCGCGCGCCCGCTGGACCCGAACGCCTGCACCGATGAAGAGTGGGGCACCTACCTGTTCTTCCGCGACAACCCGCGCGGCCTGCACCACGAGCTGTGGATCCACGCCGCCGGTTGCCGCCAGTATTTCAACGCCACGCGTGACACCGTGACCTACGAGATCCTGGAAACCTACAAGATCGGCAGCAAGCCGCAAGTGACCGGTAAAAGCACCAGCCCGCAGTTGGCTGTCAGTGGCCAGGGAGCCAAGGTATGAGCCAGATCAATCGCCTGTCCAATGGCGGTCGCATCGACCGCAGCAAAGTGCTGAGTTTCAGCTTCAACGGCCAGAGCTACCAAGGCTATGCCGGTGACACCCTGGCCGCGGCGCTGCTGGCCAACGGCGTGGATATCGTCGGGCGCAGCTTCAAGTACTCGCGACCACGGGGCACAGCCGGCACCAGGGGCGAAGGGCGGCACACGGGGGTGTCGGTGGGGGGCGACTGAGTCACCCTCCACCCCCACGGTCGTGCCTGCCGACGGGAGAGGTGTGGGGGGGGTCGCGCGG
>NZ_VXCP01000017.1:0-170001 GCF_011355085.1 Pseudomonas akapageensis
CAGTTCAGCTTGCCCGCGATGCAGGCGACGCGGTACATCAGGCGAATTGCGGTGAAGCTTTCGCGGGCAAGTCGAGTCGTCGCACCGCCGCTCCCACAGGGTGGGAGGGGTGATCATTTCATTAGGTCGTCTATTGATGGGATTGGGGCATGCACCGCCCCAATCCCGCCATTTCTATGGCAGTGCAGGGGTCCGAGGAGGGATCATTCGCTTCGACCCTGTCGATTCAAACGCCGAAGCCAGGCGCAGCAGCGTTGAATCGTCATAGGCACGACCGGCAAAAGTCAGCCCCACGGGCATGCCAATATCCGGCATGACGCCCATCGGCACGGTGACCGTGGGAACACCCAGGTGGCGGATGGCGAGGTTGCCGTTGGCGACCCAGATGCCGTTGCTCCATGCGATATCCGCAGACTGCGGATCGACATCGGCATTTGCCGGCCCAACATCGGCTACCGTCGGGAACAGCACGGCATCGAGTCCCAGCCGGTCCATCCAGTCCTCAAGATCGATCTTGCGCGTCTGTTCAAGGCCGCGCAGACCGTCCGGCACCGTGGGGATCTCGTTCCACGGTGTGATGCCGCGCTCGGCCATGCGCACATACTCGTCCATGCCCGCGGCAAGGTCGCCCTCACGGTTTGGCAGGGTCCCCGGGTCGTGCGGGAATATCTTCGGTCCGTCCACGTCGACCAGACGGTTCAATTCGGGATCGCCGTTGGCCTGCAGGAAATCATCGAAGGCCCATGCCGTCAGGTCCCACAGTTCATGATGGAGAAACTCCTTGGACACCAGGCCCCGATTGAACACCGTCGGTGCACCAGGACGATCACCCTCGCAATTGGAAACCAGCGGGAAATCGACCTCGATCACTTCGGCACCCGCGGCTTCGAGTGCCTTGCGCGCTTGTTCCCAGAGCCCGATCACGGAAGGGCGGGTGTTGATGCGCTGGCCCGTCGGACCGCCGATACCCGGGGCATGCGAGGTGCCCGCTTCGGGATCCGCGTTGATGTACATACGGGGCACGCCCAAGCGCTTGCCCGCGAGTGCATCGGACTTCACGGCCAGTTCCTGATAGGAGGCAGGACGCACCGAGGCGACACTCGGAATGGGCACCCAGGGTTGCAACCGCCACAGGTCGCCCCGCGTGTCGGGATCATCCGCCACCACCACATCGAGCACTTCGAGCAGGTCCGCCATCGTTCGGGCATAGGGCACGACCACGTCCATGGTCGGCGTCAACGGCCAGTTGCCACGTACCGAGATCACCCCACGCGAAGGTGTGTAGGCACACAGACCATTGTTCGAGGCCGGACCGCGTCCGCTCGACCAGGTTTCTTCAGCCAGGCCAAATGCCGCGAAGCTGGCTGCGGTTGCAGTACCTGCGCCGTTGGATGAGCCCGAAGCGAAGGGGGCAGTGAGATAGTCCGCGTTGTACGGGCTCTCCGCACGGCCATAGACCCCGCGCTGCATGCCGCCGTTCGCCATGGGCGGCATATTGGTCTTGCCCAGGCAGATCGCGCCGGCGGCGCGAAGCCGCTCGATGGTGAACGCATCGCGATAGGCGACCAGGTCCTTGAATGCAGGGCTGCCAGAGGCGGCGGTGAGTCCCTTCACTAGATAACTGTCTTTGGCCGTATACGGGATGCCATCGAGCGGACCCAGCGTCTGGCCCTTGGCCCGACGGTCATCGGACGCCTGGGCTTCCTTGAGCGCATCGGGGTTGCGAACCACAACCGCGTTGAGTGCGGTGGGTGTGTCGGCCCCGTCGTAGGCATCGATCCTGGCCAGATAGGCCTGGACCAGCTCGACCGCCGTCGTTTGGCCGGATTCGAGCGCAGCGCGCAGTTGGGCAATGGAAACTTCGGTGACTTCGATCATGCTGCTACCGCCGATTGCCGGTGGGTGACAGGGAATCGGCTTCCATCACGCTGGATGCTGGGCGTTGGGACATCACTTTTCTCAAAATGGCTGCTCATAACTGTTCTCGTTGCACTGCATTACGCGACAAGGCTGGATCTTACAGGGTGATTATTATATTTAACACTCGGACAGGATTCAGGCGCAATGGAATTCCTGCCGCAGCGGCTTCGCGGAGCACCGGATGCTTGCTGGAAAGCCGCGTCTGGCGCGGCCTAGCCGGCTTGCTGCTGGATGATCACCGTCTGCGCTGGCATTGGAGCCGGGAAGCCGGCTTCGCCGAGGGCGTCCTTGATGACGCGATTGGTGTCAAAATAAACCTGCCAATAGTTCTCGTTGTGGCAGTACGGACGCACCGCCAACACCGGGCCGACCAGGTTGAACTCCAGAATCTCCACATCCACCGCAGGCTCGGTGAGCACATTGGGGATCTCGGCGATGCGCTGCTTGAGCAAGGCCGCTGCTGCCTTCCAGTCGGCCGCGCCAGACAGCTGTGCTTTCAGCTCGACGCGGCGGAACGGATTGTGAGTGAAGTTCTGGATATTGTCGCTGAAGATCTTGTTGTTGCCGACCAGGGTCAGCACGTTGTCCGGGGTGTTGATCGCGGTAGCGAACAGGCCGATCTCCATGACCGTGCCGGTCACTCCGCCGGCGCAAATGAAGTCGCCGACCTTGAACGGACGCAAAACGATAATGAAGGCGCCGGCCGCCAGATTGGACAGCAGCCCCGACCAGGCCATGCCGATCGCCAGACCGACCGCGGCGAGCAGCGCAGCGAAGGTGGTGGTCTGCATGCCGAGGTAACCGAGGATGCCAATCACCAACATGATGTTCAGCGTCACGGTGATCGCCGAGCCGACATAGCGCAGCACGGTCGGGTCGACCTTCTGCCTGCCCAGGGCCCGCTGCACCATGCCCACGGCAAAGCCGATCATCCAGCGCCCGACGATCCAGAAGGCGATGGCGGAAAGAATCTTGACCGCGAACGCGGCACCGTATTGTTGTACCAGTGCGATCAGCGCGTCGAACTTGGCGGTGGTCACATTAACGATAGTCGCGTCCATTGCTGAGGCTCGCAAATGAGGGATGACCTCAAGACGCTAGCACAGCCAGCGTGCGGTGCCAGTCCATTGGCTGACGCGCTGTCTCCAAGTGCCCTGGGGAGCTTATCGACTCGAAACTGCCGCTGCTGCGGGAGCTACCGTCTTTTCTTCCCTGACGCGCATCAGCATTGGCCCGAAGGTTGCCAGCAAGCCCAGCATGATCAGCGGGAAGAACATCAGCGAACCCAGACCGAAGTGACCGACGATCACCGTGATGGCGGCGGGGCCCACCAACATGCCGGAGAAGCCGATGCAGTTGACGATGCCGATATTGCGCCCGGCGTTTTCAGGATCCTTGCGGCCGGCGGCAGAAAGCATCAGCGGGGCGATCGAGGACAGGCCCAACCCGAACAACGCAAAGCCGATGATGCCGGTAACGGTGGTGTTGCCGACAATTGTGATGGTCATGCCAAGCACGCACAGGGCACCGCAGCCAAAGACCACCCGGGCATTGCCGAATACCTGGGCCAATTTATCGCCAAAAACACGCCCGAAGCAGACAGCTCCAACAAAAATAGACACCGCCATGCCCGCCATGGAAGTTGACGCGGAGAGTTCACGGCGTACGTATTCCTGTCCCCAGTCGGCAATGGCGTTCTCGCCGATCATGCTGCCCAGCAAGAGCAAGCCGAAAGCGACCATCACCAGCAGCGTCCCGGTTTTTGGAGCCGCGTTGTCACTGCGCGATTCACCGGCGCTGACTTGTGCTGTGTTGAACGACAATTCGGGTACATCGTTTTTGCTCAGCAGCCACCGGCTGAACACGCAACCCATGATGAACATTGCAAGACCCAGCAGGGTAAAGGGCACTCGAACGCTGTCGGTATAGAGGCTCGTCAGCCAACTGCAGACCATTCCCAGGACAAAGCCGCCGAAAGAATAGAACGCATGGAATCCGGACATGATCGAGCGCTGGTAAAACCGTTCGACCTGCACGCCATGGGCATTGAGGGCGGTATCCAGCGCACCGCGCAATAACCCGAGCAGAACGCCGAAACTCAAGGCAAACCAGAAGCCGGTCACGTAGCCGAGCGGGATGATGGAAAGAGGGTAGGCCAGGGCGCAGATGGTAATGACCGGCTTCGCACCGAAAGCATCCAGCAGATAACCGATCAGCAACGAACCTGCCGCCGAGCCCACACCCACGCCAAGGGCAATCAGGCCGAAGTCGGCATCCCCCAGGGTACCGGAAAGGCCTAACTGTTCCCTGAACACGCTGACCCCGGTAGACCAGATGTACATCATGGCCCCGATCATCATGAAGCCGAGGATGGTTGCCAGGCGGGCCTTGCGAATGCGGGCCGTCACCAGTGAGTTGTCGCGAGAGTTCATTGCCCTTTGCCTTCCTTATTCTTGGGATATTGGCTGGTCTTGGAAATGATGGTTAAGTTATTCGTATAACCGTGATTACGGTACCATTGCCCCTGGCGTCTTTGTCAATTTGTTTTCGACTAAAAACTGGCCATTCATCCGGGAATTATGAATGTGAAATGGGCTTGGTTCGACGCACTCCAATCAATTGAGTAGCAATGCGTTGAGTTTTCAATTATACGTATAACCTTCGGTGAAAGGCTTTGAAGCAGGACTGTTCGCCCAGCCGTTTCCCGCAGCCGCGTTTTCAAGCCCAGAGGTCTACGTGTCGTCCCAAGAAATCCTGTCTCCCGTCTCGACACCCCACATGCTGACTTACCGGCTGACTTTTCTGATGACGGGGCTGTGCATGGGCGCATGGGCGCCTCTGGTGCCTTATGCCCGTGCACGTGCGGGCATAGATGACGGTGCATTGGGCGTATTGCTGCTGTGCCTGGGACTCGGCTCTCTGGTGATGATGCCGCTGGCTGGAGTATTGAACAGCCAAAAGGGCTGCCGTTTTTCTGCCAATGTCGGCATCGCATTGGTCTGCCTGACGTTGCCATTGCTGGCCACAACGCAGTCCTTTATCGGGCTGATGGGGGCACTTGCGCTCTTCGGCGCCGGCTGCGGCCTGCTTGATGTCACCATGAACGTTCAGGGGGTGATGGTCGAGCGGCATACTCGGCGGTCGCTGATGTCGGGCTTCCATGGGTTGTTCAGCCTCGGTGCCATCGTCAGCGCCGGGGGCGTCACCGCGCTGCTCTGGCTGGGCGCGACGCCCTTGCTCGCCGGCAGCGCAGTCATCGCAGCACTATTGACCTTTGTGTTCACCTGCGGGCGGCAGATGCTCGGCCGCAGTGGCGAGAAGGGCAGTCCGGCCTTTGTGCGTCCTTCCCGGCAGGTATGGGTACTCGGGGTGCTTTGCTTGCTGGCATTTCTGGCCGAAGGCGCGATCCTGGACTGGAGTGCCGTATTTCTCGCGGACAGGCGCGGCGTCGACCCTTCGATCGCCGGTCTTGGTTATGCAGCGTTTGCGGTCATGATGGCGTTGGGACGTCTCAATGGCGATCGCATTGGCGCCCGGTTGGGGGCGTGCAGGGTATTGATCTTCAGCGGGCTGATTGCCATGTCCGGCTTCGTGCTGGTCATCCTGATGGATGAATGGCGGATCAATCTGCTGGGCTTCGCGGTGATCGGCCTGGGGATCTCCAACATCGCACCCGTCTACCTGTCTCTCGCCGGGGCGCAACGGAGCATGCCGGGAGAACTGGCTATCGCGGCGGCAACCAGCATCGGTTATCTCGGCATCCTGATGGGGCCGGCGCTGATCGGGTTTCTTGCGCACGTGACCAGCTTGAGTTGGGCGTTGTCCGCCACAGCCCTGTCGATGATCGCCATCATTGCCAGCGCGACCTCGCTGGTGTCTCGGCCAACCGGCCATCACCGTCATTGAGTTGATGGCCATTACTGCTACGAGCCTTGTATCCTGTGAGGTTCTTGAAAAGATTGGGAAAAGCGATGGCAACTGTTTCGATGAAGGATGTAGCGCTGGCGGCGGGGGTCTCTCAACCCGCTGTGTCCTATGCGTACAACCGCCCGGCCAAGCTCTCCGAAGCCCAGCGCAAGCATATTCTTGAAGTCGCGGCAAAGCTTGGCTATCCAGGCCCCAATGTGATGGGGCGCAGCCTGCGCTCCGGCAAGGTCGGGGCCATCGGCCTGATGATGATGGACAAACTCTCGGTCGCCTTCGCCGACCCATCGGCCATTGCCGTATTGCGGGGGATCAGCGAGATCGGCGAACTGGAAAATGTCGCCCTGACCTTGTTTCCCCTGAACAACAAAAGACTCGAGAGCGCCAAGGAAGCGACCAACGAGGGTAGCCTGGCGCTGCGCGGGCTGGTCGACGGCTTGATTATCTCGACCCTGCCGGACAATCACCCGGCCGTTTTGGCAACGCTGAAACAGAAGCTCCCGTTCGTGATCATCGACTCGCCCTTGGTCGATGGAACGTTCTTCGTCGGCATCGATGACCGGGGCGCCGCCAGGACCCAGATTCAGCACCTCCTCGACCTGGGGCACCGCAAGATCGGCATCATCATCGACCGCCTCAACCCGGATGGCTACCGGGGGCCCATCAATGAGCAGCGCTTCAGAACCGCGAGCGAGCGTATCGTGCGCGAGCGACTGACAGGCTACGTTGAAGCGGCTGAAGCGGCAGGACTTGGCTTTGACGACTTGTGCGTGATCGAAGCCGGTGGCCTGGATTCGACGTCCGGGCAAACGGCTGCATTCACCTTGCTGACCTCCAATGACGTGACGGCCGTCGTGGCCTGCTCGGATGTCATGGCCATGGCCTGCATGAAGACCGCAGATGCGCTGCAACGGCCTGTGCCCCAGACGCTGTCGGTCATTGGTTTTGACGATATTCCCGAAGCGGTGCAGGCAGGCTTGACCACCATCGGCCAGCCAATGGTCGAGAAGGCCGTATTTGCCGCGCAGATGCTGACCGAGCAATTGAACGCGCCCGCTGGTGTGCACCTGGAACCTCGGCAGAAGATATTCCCCACTCGGCTGATTGTCCGGCATTCCACCGCCCGGGTAACCGGATAGAGCCAGCAGGCGAGGGCCCAGCCCCCGATCGAGGAGGGCTGGGTAAGGGGAAGGTGATTACTTCAGTTGCGCCAGAGGTTGCTGCAGCAGCCGTGTCAAAATGCCTGATGCCTTGAACACCTCGGCGACGCGCAATGCATTGGCCGCGATTGTCAGCGCCGGATTGACGGCGGCCGAGGAGGGGAAGAACGAGCTGTCCACCACCCAGGCGTTATCCAGGTCGTGCATCTTGCAGTTGACGTCCAGGACGCTGCTTTGCGGGTCCTTGCCCATGACAGCCGTGCCGCACTGGTGCGAGTTCGTCGCAATGCCCATGCGCTCGGTCAGCACGATTGGATAGCCCGCATCGCGCATGACCTTGCTTATCTTGCGCACCAGGCCCTTGTGGGCCGTGAGGTTGTTCGGCTGCCAATACACCTTGATCGCACCGCGTGCCTTGTCATAAGTCACCCTGTTTTCCTGGGTCGGAAGGTCCTCCGAGGTCAGGTACAAATCGACACTGTGGTCAGTGACGTAGCGCGAAGCGAATTTCGGCAGCCAGGGACGCATTGGCGTGATCATGGGTTCGCGGATCTTGCCGAGCATCTGCACGTTGCCCAACGGGAACAAGTTGTTCGCGCTGGCGCTGTACCAATCGTTGATCGCCAGGGTTTTCTGGAACATCACCTTGTTCAGCCGGCGTGGATCGACTGCCAGCATGAAGGTGCTGTTGTGCACCATGTAATTGCGGCCCAGTTGCCCCGAGCTGTTGCCAAGGCCTTGAGGGTGTTGCTCGTTCGCTGACTTGAACAACAGTGCGGCACTGTTGACGGCGCCGCAAGCGAGCACGAAGCGCTTGGCGCGTAGGGTGACGGCTCTGCCATCGCGGGTGCCCCGGGCTTCGGTGATGGTACGACCGTCTGCACTGGTGACCAGCTGATTGATCAGGGTGCGCGTCAGCAAGTGAGTGGTACCGTTGCGCAAGGCGGGCCTGAGTGCCGAAACTTCGGCATCGCCCTTGGCCTCGACCAGGCAGGGATAGCCATCGCAGGTCGAACACAGTACACAGCCGCCGCCTTCACCATAGTCCACAGCCGCTGGCATGACGAAAGGCTTGAGCCCTGAGCGCCGCATGCTCTGCTCCAGTGGGACGAGTGCCGGATCATGCTCAAGCGCAGGATGGGGAAACGGCCCTGAACGCCAGGGTTCGCTGGGGTCCACACCGGCCTGGCCATGCACGCGGTAAAGTTTTTCGGCTTCGGCGTACCAGGGCTCCATTTCGGCATAGGTGATGGGCCATGCCGGGGAGACGCCTTCGGCGTGCTGGATCTCGCCGAAGTCTGCTTCGCGAAAGCGTGGCAGCATCGCCCCATAGAATTTGGTGTTGCCTCCCACGTAGTAGAAGACGCCAGGCGTAAATGCCTGGTTGGATTGATCGAGCCAGCGCTCGGCATTGCGGTATCGGCCCTGGCCAAATACTGCTTCGGCGCTCCAGTTCTGTATTTCACGTGGCAGGAAATCGCCGCGTTCGACCACGACAACGTTCAAGCCGGTGTCGCGCAGCGCATGGGCAAAGGTCGACCCGCCCATGCCCGAACCGATGATCACTACATCACAGTCAATATTGCCATCTGCATCAGGTGTCACCACGCCGAAGGCGCGCTGATCGCGCGCCCCCGGTTGTGGATTCAGCTCTGCATGATGCGAAATCGATGCATCGCTCATTTGAGCCGCTCCGCGCTTTAGAGGTGTTGTTCGGAGTTCCGGATTTCCCAGTACTCGTCCTGACGCTCGTCGGTGATGTATTCCGGGATCGGGAAGTCCCACCAGCCCGGAACCCAGGGGCCGGCCGCGTCGCGGTCGGTCGGGATCTCGATCAGGACGGGAACGTTCAGATCCAGTGCTTCCTGCAGGGTCGGCTCGAGGTCTTCAGGACGCTCTACGCGATAGGATTTCAGGCCGAAGGCTTCACCGACTGCCTTGAAGTCCGGACTGTAGGGCGTGCCGTCCGGGTGATTGAACTCGGTGCCGATATGGCGGCTGGTCTGTTTGCGTTGGCCACCACGGATCGACATGTAACCGGCGTTGTTCTGGATCATGAACACGACCGGAATGTTGTTGGTGACGCAGATCGCGATTTCCTGCGACGTCATCAGGAAGTCGCCGTCGCCCAAAATACACACCACAGGCTGGTTCGGTGCGGCCAGTTTAGCACCGATGGCTGCCGGCACTGCCCAACCCATGGACGAGAAGCCGCCGGAGGTCAGGTGCGTACGCGGGCTGTAGACCGGGAAGGTCTGCTTGACCGCGCCCTGGGTATTGCCCGAGCCGACGACCACAATAGTGTCGCGCGGGAAGACCTTGCGCAAGGCGCCCAACGGGCGTTGCGAGGTGAACGGGAAGCGGTCGGAATCGCGGCGGCTGGCCAGCTTGTCTTCCCACTCGGCCTGGTAGCCTTGCAGGTCGCGCATGTACTCCTCGCGGTCTACCGCGTGGCCTTTCAAGCCTTCGACGATATGTGCCAGGGCGTGCTTGGCGTCGGCGCAAATGCCCACGGTTACCGGATAGTTCTTGCCGATTTCGTGCGGATCGATATCGATATGGATCAGCTTCGATGGCGGGATCGCAAAGGTCACGCCCTTGGCATAGCTGGATGAGGACCAGTCGGTGAAACGGCAGCCTACGGCAATGATCACGTCGGCAGTCGAGGCGACCTTGTTACCGCACATGGTGCCGGTCTGGCCAACGCTGCCGGCGAACAGCGGGTGGTCTTCGGGGAAGCCGCTCTTGCCGTTCCAGGTGGTGACCACCGGGATCTGCCAGGCTTCGGCCAGAGCCAATACTTCGGCGCTGGCTTCGCCAGTGATCACGCCGCCACCGATAACCAGCACCGGGCGCTTGCAGGCCTTGAGTTCTTCTACCGCACGGGCAGTCGCGGCAGGGTCAGGGAACACCTTGCCGATCGGCGTGCGTTCCTCGAGTGCATGCAGTGTCACTTCGGCAGCTTCGGCCTGCACGTCCATCGGGATCTCAAGATGCACGGGGCCTGGGCGGCCAGTGACCATCGAGCTCCAGGCGCGGTGCATCATGAAGGGCAGTTCTTCAACGCGAGTGGCCACCCAATGGCGCTTGGTCACGGCTTCGGCGATCTTCGGGAAGTCGTTGTCGGTGTAGCGTTCCAGTTCCTGCAGCAGGCCGTGGCCACGCATGTGAGTGGGTGGCCCGCCGGTGATCAGCATCAGGCTGGTGGAGTCGGTGAAGGCGGTCGCCAGACCGATGACGGTGTTGCTGGCGCCGGCACCGATGGAGGTGACCGCCGCCATTGGCTTGCCCGCGACGCGGTAGTAGCCATCGGCAAGATGGACGGCGCTTTGTTCATGAAACACCTGGATGAACTTGATCTTCGAGTCTTCTTCGAGGAAGGCGTCGGTGAGGGTCCAGATGCCGTGGCCGGGGATGCCGGCGACGTACTCGACGCCGTAGTTCTTCAGGGTTTGAGCCACGATCTGGCTGCCAGTCAATTTACTCATGACAGGACTCCTTGGGTTGATGAAAGTAGTGTGTTTCAGGCCCGGCCGCGGGTCGCCCAGTTCAAGCCTTGCTTGGTCAGGCGGCGGATATTCGGGTCGGCGAGGTTGCTGGTGTCGTGGCCGATCGAGTGGTAGAAGACGCGCCCCTGGCCCCACTGCCTGACCCAGGCGACCGGGCTGCGATGGCCCTCGAGCCAAGGGAAGGGGTTCCCGTCGAAGGTGGTTTCGGCCAACACGTGAACGTTCGGGTCGACTTGCATGTAGTACTGCTCGGAGCGCACTTCGAAGTCTTCCACGCCTTGGGTGACTTCATGCTCGCGGTCGATGAAATTGACCTGATAGGGGTGCGGGAATCCTTCGCCCATCGGGTGCTCGAGGAATGAACCGCCGAGCACCCAGTGGTATTTCAGGCTGGCTCGGAATGCGGCGCCTGCGCCGTGCCAACCGACCAGGCCAGTGCCGCTTTCGACGGCTTCGAGCAGGCGTTTTTCCTGTGAGGCGGTCAGTGTTTCGGTAGTGACTGCGTTGTTCCAGCCGATCACGATCAGGTCATAACCGGTCAGGTCGCGGTCCAGGGTGAAGATGTCGGTTGACTCTTCAACGTCGAAATCCAGTTCCTGGAAGACCGTCCGGGCCCAGGCAGCGATTTCGTAAGGGTAGTGGCCCGGCCAGCCACCATACAGATACAGGACTCGACTCACGGTAGGTCACCTCTTTTTATGGTTGGGTGTAGTCGTTGGGTTATACGTATAACTTGCTATTTAAGCTATCACTCAAAATGACCAAGTCAATCCCCATTGAGTAAAAAGGTTATACGAATAACGTCCTTGGGCGTGCCGCTGTAGGCGACATTGCTTCTAAGTCGGCCCAGGCCTGGACAAGTGCTTCAGCAATGCGTCTGTGCTGCGTCAGATTGCGTCATCAATAGTGAGGCTGCGAAATTGTCCGTTGGCGGGGGGTAGGAAAAGATGAACGCCAATGCTGAGTGCATACCGTGTGCATCAAGAACTACCTGGAGCGCTGTGATGATCCGATACCTGAAGAAAAGCAAACCTGTCGAAGCTCAAGCCGAGATTGCCACCCAAGTTCGCGATACGGTTGAACAGATCATTGCGAACGTGGCCAGGAATGGCGACGCCGCTGTGCGCGAATACTCGAAGCAATTCGACAAGTGGGACCCGCAATCCTTTCGCCTGACCGATGAAGAGGTGGCTGCATGCGTCGCCAGCCTGTCCGAGCAGGAGCTGCACGACATCAAGTTCGCCCAGGCGCAAGTTCGCCGCTTCGCCGAAGTGCAGAAGGCTTCGATGCACGACGTCGAAGTCGAAACCCTGCCAGGCGTGATCCTCGGCCATCGCAATATTCCCGTGAACTCGGTGGGTTGCTATATCCCAGGTGGCAAGTACCCGTTGCTGGCGTCGGCGCACATGAGTGTGCTGACGGCCAAGGTGGCGGGTGTCAAACGTGTGGTGGCAGTCGCCCCACCTTTCGACGGCAAGCCGCACCCGGCGATCGTGACCGCCATGCATCTGGCCGGTGCCGATGAAATCTACTGCCTGGGCGGTGTGCAGGCTGTCGCGGCACTGGCCCTGGGCACTGACGAATTCAGCCCGGTGGACATGATCGTCGGCCCGGGTAATGCCTATGTGGCCGAAGCCAAGCGTCAGCTGTTCGGCAAGATCGGTATCGACTTGATTGCCGGCCCGACTGAAACCCTGGTGATCGCCGATGATTCATCCGATGTGGAAATCATCGTCGCCGACCTTCTGGGCCAGGCCGAGCATGGCGTCAACTCGCCTGCCGTGTTCCTGACCAACAGCGTTGCATTGGCCGAAGCGCTGCCAGCGGAAATCGAGCGTCAACTGGCCGTTCTGTCGACTGCTCCGGTTGCCTCTGTAGCGTGGCGCGATTATGGCGAAATCATCCTGTGCGACACGGTAGATGAGCTGGTGCAGGAAGCCGACCGGATTGCCTCCGAGCACGTTCAGGTCATGACCCGCGATCCGTTGTACTTCCTCGAGCACATGACCAACTACGGTGCCTTGTTCCTGGGCGAGCGCACCAACGTCTCCTATGGCGACAAGGTCATCGGCACCAACCACACCCTGCCGACCATGCGCTCGGCGCGCTACACCGGTGGCCTGTGGGTCGGCAAGTTCATCAAGACCTGCACCTATCAGCGCGTGTTGACCGACGAGGCATCGGTGCTGGTCGGCGAGTACTGCTCGCGCCTGTGCGGCATGGAAGGCTTTGCAGGGCACAAGGAGCAGGCCGACATCCGAATTCGTCGCTACAAGAAGTGAGTATCGGCTGATCGTTCAGCGCCATTGAAAAGGGCTTCCCGCAAGGGAAGCCTTTTTTATTTGGGCTGGTGTGAGGGGGCGGGCCAGTGTAGTGGTTCTGGTGGGGGCGGCCCTGGCCGCGAAGGGTTGCGAAGCAGCCCGGTTTCCCGGTCGCAAACCATATAGCCCCTGAATCTGGGGCCGCTCTGCGTCCCTTCGCGGCCAGGGCCGCTCCCACGGCTTTCCAGTAGTCTTGCTTCTGCATAAATCCCAGGCAAAAAAAGGTTTATGGGCTGCATCCGAGGCAATAAGCGCATCGCCCACTAATTGTGCTCAAGCGCCCACTGACGCATTACCGTGGGCATGACAGGGGCTCCGGCAAATGCAACGGGGTCTTGATCGGGTACTCGGGGCTGCCGTAGGGGTAGCAGGAGGTGGTGACCTGGATGTCATCGCAGGGCAGGAAGTGCACGCTGATGCCGCAGACTTTTTGGCCGGTGTAGTCCGGTACTGGCACTAGTTTGCTGTGCTGGCGTTTTTGTGCGTTCACCTTTTCCTTCCAGGCCAAATACTTGGGCCAATCGGCAAAGCCAGGGAAACCTTTCGTACCGCCCACTCCGGTTTCCCAGTCGACCTGCACCGTCATACCCGGCTGCCAGCGCGGTGGCGCGATGTAGCAGCAACCTCCCCCGCCGCCCTGGAAGGGGCCAATGATGTCGATACCGGAACGGCCATCGACACTGAGCGGTTGATGGCCCAGTGAGTGTGGTTGATACCTACGAGGGTGCTGGCCTGGGCTCCCTGGGCGAGCAAGGTGCCGGCCAGGCTACAAAGGACACCGACCAGCATTCGCCACGGAGTGGGCTTGGACATGGGGCGGGCTCCTTGTGCAGGACGTCGGAATGTAGACTCAGGCTTGCTCATCGTTCACCTCGGCAGCCTTGGCGACTTTGGCGTAGTGGGCCTCCCAAACTGCGGCTATTCGTTGCTGGACCTCAGCCCGACGCTCGGCGTCCATACCTAGCGGCTGCGTTGCATTGGTCGGTGCAGAATCCGGCAAGCTCGTGGCGTTAGCCAGCATCACCCCCTCCGTTTCGCTGTACAGCGCCAGATCTCTTCTATTGGCATCGCCGAAAAACACCATGCGATCGCCAAAATAACTGCCGCCCGGTTCACGCCCCATCGAGTAGAGAAACCAGGCACGGGAGTCGTGGACCTGATCGTCGAACAGCGCGCGCAACAGCCCCTCGGGTAGGCTGGCGTTGCGGCTTTCGTCGACATTGCCGCGCCGGTTTTCGTCAAGGTAGTTGATCTCTCGCTGCGGAGGCGGAAACAACTGCTTCACCCTGGCCCAGCCTGCCGCCTTCATCCGCTGACGTTCGGCCCGTGCGTCGGCGCTGGCCTGGTAGGCGACCAAGCCGGGGATGAGCGCCAGTCTTGCCACGCGAATCGCGATAGCTGCGTGCACACCGGGGCCGCGGAAGTCCGCGCCGAATTCTTCGGCCGCTTCGCGCAACTGGGTTTGCGCCATGTCCGGGTCGAAATCCTTGACCCCGGGTTCCAGTGACATTTTTGGTGCGCGCTCGAAGCGCTCGCGGACCAATTGTTCCTCGCGGCGTTTTTTGACGGCCGCCTGTTGCCTGTCGCGCTCATTCTTGGCGGTCTGGCGCACGTCCATGGGGGCCTGGGTATCTTTCGCCTGAAGATAGAAATCGGCTTGCTTGAGGCTGGCGAAGGCATAGCGGTCGATGCGCCAGGCGGTGAGCCAGTCCATCTGTTCGCGCAGTGCCTGCTCCAGGCTGTCAGTGGCGGGTAGAGGCTCGTAGCGCTCAACTTGTTCTGTGGGTAACGGCTCTGGCGCGGAGAGTAGGTCCAGCGTTACTTGGCGCCAAGCGTTGAAGCGGTCAATCAGTGATGGTGCAACTTCAAACTCTTGCGATACATCATCTTCCATCGCCCGCCACAACTCACGGTACGAATCTTTTGGCTGGGCACCCTTCGGTACTTTCAAGGGGGCGCCATGAGCAAAGGCATCGGCGTACAAATCGTGCAGGGCAATCTGTGACAGCAAGAGACCATCATTTTCACCAATGGCCTTGCCCTGATCCCCAGGCGGATAACCACCCCCTTGATCGGAGTGCACCCCGGGGTAAATCACTTCCACAGCATTGGCCGGATAACCGCCACTCTCACGGCGGATGGACTCCAACGGGAAACACAGGCGCTGTTCGTGACCGGCAACGATATGCAGGCAACGCTTGACCAGATCACCTTCGGGCAGCTGCTGATTACCGTCGGCCCAGCTCATATGGCCTTTCGCCCCCGGCACGATATCGGCGAGACCGACCGAAGCCAACGTGTCCAGCAGTCCCAGGTATTCCACGCTGATGGGCAACTTCAGGTCGAGGAAACTCAACGACGGCGTCGACTCGGAGCGGGACAACAGCTGATTCAAGGCACTGACAAAGGCCCGCGCCGCCGTCGCCCCACGGGAAAACCCATAGACATACAGCTTGACGCCCACCAGCTTGGGCCAGCCGGGCGACGGCTGGGTCACGGCAATGCGCAATGGCTTGGCCAGTGTCCCGAGCTGCTTGTGAAATTCACGGCTGCGATTGGCGCGGCCAGTACTCCACTCCAGTCCCGGCCAGGTGCCCATGGCCTTGACCGCCGCCAACTGGGCCGCGTTGTCCAGGCGGGGTAGACGCAACATCCCGCGTAGGGCATCGATGATCATCAACAGGCCCCAGTTGATCCGCTCTTCGCCGTAAGCGGCAAAGGCCATTCCCGGGATGCCGTAATCCAGGTCGCCCACTTCCGGGAAGGGTGTGCCCACGCCGGGCATGTAGTACTTGAAGTACTGGCCAAAGCCGGAGCCCACGGCATCAGTCAGTCTCCCGGCCTGGCTGCTGTGGGCGGTGCCGCCGGCATAGCCGTCGCCGATGCTGGCGCGGAACATCCGGGCGATATTGGTCGGGTGTTTGGGGTCCGACAGGTAGAGGTCGTTGTTGAGGTTATTGCCGGTACCGTCGAAGCACAGGCTGATATGCAAGGTCTTGCAGCACGGCCGCATGACCCGGCGTCCGGCCGCCAGGCACAGGGAATCGTGGTAATCCGACTCCAGCTGGCTTTGGCGCTGGATATTCTGATGAACTTGCCAGCTCTGGCTGGGCAAGCGTCCCTGAGCTGGAAACTGGGGCGGGTACCAAAGGGGGGCGTGTTTCACTTCGGACATGATTGGGGCTCCGGCAAGTGCAGTGGGGTCTTGATCGGGTACTCGGGGCTGCCGTAGGCGTAGCAGGAGGTGGTGACCTGAAGGTCATCGCAAGGCAGGAAGTGCACGGTGATGCCGCAGACTTTTTGGTTGGTGTAGTCCGGCACGGGTACCACTTTGCTGTGCCTAAGTTTTTGTGCGTTCACCTTTTCCTTCCAAGTCAAATACTTGGGCCAATCGGCAAAGCCAGGAAAGTCATCGGAGTAAGCCACGCCGGTTTCCCAGTCGACCCGCACCGTCATCCCCGGCTGCCAGCGCGGCGGCGCGATATAGCAGCAGCCTCCACCGCCGCCCTGGTAGGGGCCGATGATGTCGATACCGGAACGGCCGTCGACACTGAAATGGTTGATGGCCCAGTGGGTGTGGTTGATGCCTACGAGGGTACTGGCCTGGGCGTTTGGGGCGAGCAAGGCGCCCAAGCCGCAAAGGGCACCGAGCAGTGCGTCGGCACCGCGGACACGGTGTTTGTAGCGGTTGCGGTCGAGGAAGATGCGCAGTTCATGGGGCATGAGGTCCCTCCATGCGGCAATGGGGAACCTCCATCCATGGGGCGGCCCCTCATACGAAATGAGTCAAGGGCCGTCATTGCTCGTTGCGAGGGTGCCCTTGATGCGTGGGCAGCCAGTGTGCAGAGAAAGCGCCACGGGGGCAGCCCGCTGCGATGCCTTTGGGAAATCAGCTACGCAATGTTCGGAAAGCATGAAGGGCTAATTACACTTTCCATACAGAGTCGCTGGAGTTTCCCGATCAGATAGATGGGTACGGGGGCTGGAGAAAAGGAAAACGGGCCGTTTTTTTGGCTCATCGCCGATCAGCCGTGGGAGCGGCCCTGGCCGCGAAGGGACGCATAGCGGCCCCTGTTTCAGGGGCTACGGTTTGCTTTGCGATCGGGACTGGGGCTGCTTCGCAACCCTTCGCGGCCGGGGCCGCTCCCACCAGCGTAGCTCCCTTCTGTTTCACACTAACTTGCGATGAGCCAAAAAAAGCGCCGGGATGACCCGGCGCGGATAGTGCGATTGCTCTCTATCAATCAGCCTTGGCTGAAGCTCACGCCGGCAGTACCACGAAGCTTTCGGGTTTGCATTTGAGCGAAACGTCAGCACCTGGCGGCAGCGTGTGGCTACCGGGAGTGGGTAACTGTTGGCACTTGAGGTCAAGGGTTCCGCCGGCCACAGCTACCCGGTAAATCACCCGGTTGCCGATGAACGAGGTGTCTTTCACTTTACCCAGGAATTCGCCTTCGGCCAGATGGCCGTGGGCAGGCGCCAGGCTCAGCGTTTCCGGGCGAATGGAGACATTGACCGGTCCCGCTTGCAGGGCGACCTTGGGCGCGTGAGCAAAACGACCGAAGGGCAGTTGGATCTGACCCTCGCCGGTACTGGCGCCGTAGGTCCCGCCAACGATGTTGGTATCACCGAAGAACTTGGCGGCGAACAGCGTGCGGGGCGACCAGTACATCTCTTCCGGCCCCCCGATCTGTTCGATGCCGCCCTTGTTCAGCAGCACCACCCGGTCGGACAGGATCATGGCTTCGTCCTGGTCGTGGGTGACGTAAACGAAGGTGGTCGAGGTTTCCTCGTGGATGCGTTTGATTTCGTTGAGCATGTGGTGGCGGATCTTCAGGTCGAGCGCCGCCAGCGGCTCGTCGAGCAACAGCACGGCCGGCCGGTTGACCAATGCCCGTGCCAGTGCGACACGTTGTGCCTGGCCGCCGCTGAGTTCGGAAATCCAGCGGTTCTTGTAGGTTTCCAGCTGCACCAGCTCCAGTGCCTTGATCACCTCGCGCTTGATCACATCCTTCGGTGTTTTCTTCAAACGCAGGCCGAAGGCGACGTTGTCGAAGACGTCGAGATGGGGGAACAGGGCGTACTTCTGGAACACCATGTTGACCGGCCGTTGCTCAGGCGCAAGCGAGGTTGAGTCCTTGCCATCGATCACCACTTTGCCGGTGGTGGGCTGTTCGAAGCCGGCGATGATACGCATCAGGGTGGTCTTGCCACAGCCGCTTGGGCCGAGCAGGGTCAGGATCTCGTTACGCTTTACCGTCAGGTCCACTTTGCCCAGCGCAGTCAGGCTGCCGTAACTCTTGGAAATGCCGGTCAATTCAATGCTGTTGGTCATGGTAGTTACTCCGCAGGTTCAGCGCGTTCAAGTTCAAGACGGCGGCGGCGCATGGTCATGACCAGGCCGGCAATGGCAATAATGGCGATGGTAAGAGTGAGCATGAACACCGACGCGGCATTGATGCTCGGGTCAACGGCCCGGCGAATCATCGACAGGATCAACAGCGGCAGTGTGGTCTCGCTGCCGGTGACGAAAATGGTGATCAGGAACTCGTCAAGCGACAGTGCAATGGCCAGGATGGCGGCACCGGCGATGGTTGGGCCGATGATTGGCAAGGTGACCAACCAGAAAGCCTTGAGAGGCGAGGCACCAAGGTCGCGAGCCGCTTCCTCGTACGAAAGATCGAAATACTCCAGGCGCGAACGCACGGACTCGACAAAGAACGGGAAGGTGAACAGGGTGTGGCCGATGATCACGGTCAGCAGCGAACGGGGCAAGCCGATCAGGGAAAACAGAATCACCAGGGCGATGCCCAGGAACAGGCCGGGCAGGGCGATCGGCGCGAAGTTGAGGAAGGCAAATATCGACTTGAAACGCCCCTTCATCCGCATCAGGGCCAGCGCCGAAAAGGTGCCCAGGATCGTCGTCAGGACAGCCGAAGCGCCGCCCACGATGGCACTGTTGCGCAGCGCCGTCATGAAGTCATAGCTGCCGAGTAGTTGCTCGTACCAGCGCATGGAGAACCCCTCGAACGGGAACGACAGCGACGGCGAGGAGTGGAAGCTGAACAACACGATCAGCGCAACGGGCGCATAAAGGAAGAGCATGTATATGTAGGTGAATAATCTAATCATGGCGGAACACCTCAGGGGCTCTGTTTTCTGCAGTCATATCAGTCGTGATAGCGTTTGCCGGGCGCCAGGTTGGCGGCCCGAAGCACACCGAGCAATGTGGCGTAGACCAGCATGAAAACGGCCAGCAGCAGGTAGGCCATTGCCGCGCCCAGCGGCCAGTTGCCTACGGAGCGGAACTGGTTGGCGATCAACAGGCCGGTGGTCATTGCGTCCCGGCCACCCAGCAGTTGTGGCGTGATGTAGTCACTGGCGGCCAATACGAAGGTGAACATGAACGAACTGACGATGCTCTTGTGAGCCATTGGGATAATGACTTTCCACAAGGTCGTGAAACCGCCGCCACCAAGATCCGCCGATGCTTCCAGGTAGTCCTTCTTGATGTCCCGCAACCCGGAGACCAACAGCAGCAGGGTGAACGGCAACATGATGTGGACCAGGGTAATGATCACCGAGAACTTGCTGAACACCAGCCACTCCAGCGGCTGATCGATGATGCCGAACTGTTGCAGGGTCGAGTTGATGACACCGGTGGTACCGAGAATCGTGCGCCAGGCATAAACCCGTACCAGGTAACTGGAAAACCATGACACCAGGGCAAGGTACAAAACCGCGTTCGAACGGGTCTTGTAGACAATGTAGTAAGCCACCGGCGCGCTGATGACCGTCGACAGGGTTGCGGTCCAGAAGCCGTTTTGCATCGAGATCCACAGCGAGTCATAGAAGCCGCTGGCACTCAAGGTGCGTGCATAGTTGGCGATGGTTGCGGCCGGAATCATCGTGAAGGTTTTCGACGTCCAGAAGCTGGCGACAAACAGTAGGATGGACGGCACCAGAAAAAATATGATCAGGAAGAGCAGAGGCGGGGTGGCCAGCAAATAGCCCGAGAGAGCCTTCTTATCAATACTCACGGTCTTTATCGGCACCGAGGCCTCAGCGCCCACGACAACGGGCTTGCTTTGATTGACAGCGTTCATGTCTACCTTGCCTTTGCTTTTATTCGTGTTGAGGATGAGGTTCTTGGCGCACTAACGGGCATGCCTGACTGGCGACAACATGGGCATTCACCAGGTAACAGCGCATCGTGCGCCAACCGCATCGCATCCTTCAGGCTGTAAAGGGCGCATGCAGGGGCGACGCCTGTTTTGCGGTCGCCTCATGCGCGGTATATAACGAGCGGATCGCCGGGCCTTGTGGCTCAGAACGAACCCTTGAAGTTCGCCCACTGATCCACCCATTCAGCATAGGTGACGTACTTGTCGGAACTCAGCGGGGGCTGGCCGTACAATTTCGACTTCTGGAAGAAGCTGTCGAGGTTGTTGTAGTCGAACGTCTCTCGCAGTGCGGGAGGCAGCAGGGGGATGGCTTTTTGATTGGTGACGGCGGAGAACATGGTCGTCGCCATTTTTGCCTGGGTTTCCGGCTCAAGTACCTTGTTGATGAACTCCAGCGCCAACGGCACGTCTTTGGCCGTCTTGGGAATGAACAACGCGTCACACCAGAGCGCTGCGCCTTCCTCGGGAACGGAAAGGGCCGTCTCTACCCCACGCTTGGCCGTTTCGGTCGGGGCGAACGCGGAAAGCGAGAACACCGCATCCACTTCTCCGGACGCCAGCAGCGAGACCGCGTCACCTGCCGAGGAGGCGAAGACCCGGCATTGATCCCGGTAAGGCTTGAGCTTTTCAAAGGCGTCATCGAACTCGGCGCGGGTCAGGTTAGGAAACTTGTCGCCATAGCCTGCAATGATGGCAATGATCGACCAGGTAGAAAGGCCGTCATCGACGAAGGTCAACTTGCCTTTCAACTTGGGATCCAGCAGGTCCTTGTAGACCTTGGGTTTTTTCACATTCTTGACGTTGTAGACAATGGTGTTCATGCCCCACAACAGTGGAATGCCCCATTGCTTGCCGTCCCAGTACCAGCGGTTGCCTTTGTAGAACAGCGGGATGGTGCTGTCAGGTGAATAGTTGGGAATCCTGCTGGTGTCGATCGGGGTCAGAATGTCCATTTCCTTGTAAATGGTTTCATAACCCAGTGCATACATCGTCAGGTCCAACTGAACCGGATCGGTCCCGGCCAGGCGCGCGGTAATGTCATCCTGGGTGCTCGCATAGCTGGAGCGCACGGTGATGCCACGGTTTTTGCGCCAGTCGGCCAATTCGGCGTCGCCGGTCTCACCTTCCCAGCCCAGAATCTCCAGATGCCCGTCGGCAGCCATTACACCCGGTGCGAACGAGCCGATGTACAGCCCGGCTGCCGAGGCTGCAGCGCCCAGCAAGAATGTACGCCGCTTCATTGTTATCGACTCCAGCAGATCGACGCCGGATGATCCATAACCCATCTCTGATTCTTTTTTCATTCTGAGTTCCTGCCTAGGGTGGTGTTCAAGCAATTAACGACTCTGTACATCGGCAGTGTTATGGCCAGCATGGTGTCCTTCCTGCTGGAGCGGCGTGCGGCACTGTGCTGGTTGGCAGACAGCGTGCGCGTTGCGCTTCCACGGTTCCGATTGACTCTTCTGTGGCTGGGCTGCGCGTGGAGTCCGGGTACTTGCACAGTATCGGCTCCCTTGATCGCGCCCAGCGCTTGATAGGCTCGGCTTGTTGTTTTCATGGCTTGAGTATTGGCTCGGCTGCCAATGCACTCAATTTCGCACCGCTTTGAAAAGCGACGCACTCTGACGCATTCATGTGACCTAAGCGGCGCACCCGGTGGACGCCAGAAAAATGCGTCAAGGTGCGTCGCTTTTGCCGTGGGTGCGAAATTGAGTCGAGGCGCTCACCGGCCAATACTCGAACCTTGGCCAGCCCTCTGCCTGATTGGAGTTCTCTGTGAAGCTTTCCGGTAGCCAGATAGTTGCAAAGGCGCTTAAGGCGCACGGCGTCCATTACGTCGCCGGAATCCCCGGGTACGGTTCGCGGGCGCTGGTCGATGCGCTGTACGCTCGCGGTACCGAAATTCCATTCATACAGGTCATGCAAGAGCAGAGTGCCGTGCATATGGCCGACGGCTATTTCCGTGCGTGTGGGCGGCCCATGGCGGCATTGCTGCCAACCCCGTTGAGCCAGTCCAGGGCGTTGGGCGCGATAGCGACTGCGTTGGCAGATGGCTCGGCTGCACTGGTGATCAGTGGCGGGGAGCCGGATGATGCTCCGGACGCGGTGAGTTCGAAGCCGTCCAGGGTTGGCAAGGACCGGTTTTGCATTGCTTCGATCGAGACACTTTCAGAGGGCATTCACCACGCGTTCGATGCGATGCTCAGCGGCCGGGCAGGCCCGGTCAATGTGGGCATTCCGGTGTGCATACAAAAGGAGTTGCTCGAGGTTGCAGGTATTCCAGCCCCGACGCGCATCTTCAATACGCCCGCGGTTCCTGAACCTGCTTCGAACGATCGCACTTCAGGAGCGCTTTGCATGGCGCGCGAGGAATGCGCATTCCACTTGAGCGAAGACTGGCGCAGCGATGCGTCCCCACTGGTCGCGCAGCGCCCGTTGGCCGAGTTACGGCAGGTCCTGGACCGGGATGCGATTCTGGTCGTCGGTGCGGGAAGCATTCATGCTGCGGTTCGTCAGCTGTTTCCCGTGTTCCTGCCCAGAAGCCAACTGTGCGCGGGCAGCGTCGACGCCGTTGGCTGGGCAGTACCGGCGGCCATCGGTGCCAGGCTTGCCATGCCGGCACGCCAGGTCGTGTGCGTTGTAAGTGATGCCGACTTCCTGCAGTCGATGCAAGAGATGGCGGTATGCATGATGCACACCATCCCGGTCGTCTTCATGGTCTTCAACAACAGCGGATATACGTCCCTGAGCGACGTGCGATCGGCAGCTGCCGAGCATCATCCCGGCATTGGTTTCAACCTGCCCGACGGCAAGCCTTATTCTCCGGACTTTGCCGTGATAGCCAAAAGCTTCGGGCTCGAAGCCTGGCGGGTTGAACATGCTTCGCAATTGCACGTCACCCTGAACAAGGCACTCAACAGCACAGGCCCTGCGCTGGTGGAAATCATCACCGCGCGCGAGGTGCCTAGCGAAAGCAGCGCCTAGCCACCACGCACAGTGTCGGGCCCGAACGCCATGGGCCTGACGATTGATCAGGCCTGGCCACCCCAAATGATCGAAGCGTTGTCTCCGGTCATGTACTCACGTACTTCCAGTGGCAAGGACAAGTCGCTGGGAAGCAGAACCGTTGCGTTGCGCAAGTGCTGTTTGCGGATCTTGCCTTTGTCGACGAGCCCCAGCGCCATGCGCGTGGAAAACGGCTGACGAAACGACGAGGACGCGACGCCTGTCACCAGGCCATACAGAAAGCGGATCGGTCTTCTGTGTTGCGGCGTCAGGATCGAAAAGGTCATTTCGTTGCGCTGCTTGCCTTCGAAGTCCACCATGAACAGCCGATCACCCAGCAGCAGGCAGAAGCCGTGATAGGTGAACGAGTAACCGATTTTTCCGCTGCCATCGAGCAGCGGAAAGCGCTCTACGGTGACGTACTGCACCATGGACTCGGCGCGGTACAGACAAGTCACGGAGCGCAGGATGCGCCCTTTGTAGATAGACGAGTTGTGGTAGCGGTAATACACGCCCAGATAATCTTCGAGCAGGTCGGCCGAACTTTTGGCCAAGGGCAGGAAGTGATTGAATTGCGTCGAGGCACGCAAGTCCGTCGGTAACTCGTTTTCAAACCCCTCATAGAACTTCTTGAACTCGGCAGGTGGCCGGAAAAGATCTTCCGCCTCCATCATGAAGTATCGGCCAATCTTTTGCAGGATCTTCTGCGAGGGAACGTGTTGCCCAACCAGATACTTGTTGAATTGCTGCCGGTTGACATCGACTTTTCGGCACATGTCCGCAACGGATCGGCAGGAGTCGACCAATGTACTCAAGTTTTTTTGAACGTTGACTTGCAGTTCGCTGCGGATCTGTTGGCGCTCAGGATGCGAAGTTGAAGCAGTTGTAGGCATGACAGTCAGATCTCCTCAGCGGTGCATTCTGTATCTTGATTACAATCCATGAGCTTGCACAAGGGCGGTTATATAGTAGTTATTCCCAGCTGCGCTTCAGGTGATTTACAGCATATAAAAAAAATAAGGGGTTCACCATCGTGGAGCCGGGCCCGTGCGTCAAATTGTAAGCGCTTTTTGAGGTTTTGGCACACCGGCAAGCGGCAGGGGTGTGGACGGCGGTGCCTTGCAACTCGGGCAATCGCTTGGGTTTGCGGGGCGCTGCTGAACGTCCGAGGGCCCCTTTTCATTGGAGTGCGTCAGTCTGCGTCATCTGCGAGCGGATCTGCGAAATTGTGCAATGGCGGTCGTGGGCTGATACTCAATCCAATAGAGAGTTTTTAATACATTTGCCGGTCTCTTTTTTTTGCCCTGGAGTATTGGAGCGCGAACTTTATTAACGTCAAGCTTAAAGGTTTGAGCGGCGATACAGTTTTATTGGTTGGTTGTGTCGGCAAATAAGACCTGCTCGAGTTTTATAGTGCGATTTGATTGTCCTGATTTTGGAGCGGTTCAGAAATGGCACGATTAACCGGCGACATTCCCGGAAAAAGGCGATTCAAGGCCGCTATGGTCGGCGGTGGGCAAGGTGCGTACTTCGCCAGTTTTCATCGCGCCGCCATGCGTCTGTGCAATCGCTTCGATATCGTGGCTGGCGCTTTTTCTTCCGTTCCTGAAAAGTGTCTGGAAGCCGGCACGGCGTTGAATATTGCCAAGGACCGGATCTATTCAACTTTTGAAGAAATGGCGGCAGTGGAATCACAACGCCCGGATCCCATCGACGTCGTTGTCATCGTCACCCCGAACCACCTGCATTTCGAGCCCTGCCGGCTTTTTCTCGAAGCAGGCATACCGGTCATTTGCGATAAACCCCTGGTGAACGACCCCGAGCAGGCCCATACGCTCGCACGCATTGCCGAGCGACAAAATACCTTTTTCGCGGTGACCTACACCTATCAGGGGTATCCGATGGTCAGGGACGCCCGCAGTCGAGTCCTGGCTGGGGAGCTTGGCGAAATCCGCTTCATGTATGTCGAGTATCTGCTCGAATGGCTTGCCCCAGGCGTCGCCACGCTGAACAAGAGCCTGGCCTGGCGCGGCGACCCCGCCAAGGCCGGCCCCACAGGTGCGCTGGGCGATGTCGGTACCCATGCATTCAATATGCTGGAGTTTCTCTCTGGCAAACGCTGCACAAATCTGAACGCCAAGCTGACCACCGTCGTACCGGATTGGGGGCTGGACGACACCTGTGTGGTTCAACTCGAATTCGAGGGTGGTGTGGATGGCTTGCTGTGGGCGAGTTTCGCCGCGCCCGGGCACCGCAATGGGCTGCGCTTCAAGATCGTCGGCAGCAAGGCGTCGATCGAGTGGCGCCAGGAGGCGCCCGAGACGCTGCTGTTCACACCCATAGATGCGGCGGATCGCATCTACCGCCGGGGGCAGGGCGATAACGTCCCCCAGACACTCGAGTTCACCAGTTTGCCCGCCGGCAATACCGAGGGTTACCTGGAAGCGCTCGCGGTGTTGTATGCCGACTTCGCCGAGGCACTCGACGCCGGGCAGCACTGGCGATCGGCAACCCGAGTGCCGCTCCCCGATATTCATGACGGTGTGCGTGGTGTGTTCCTGTCGCAGGTTTGCGTCGAGTCCAATGCAAGGCGCGCCTGGCTGCCGTTTCCACCAACTTGAGGCAAGTCGATGTCAAACGAACTTCACAGAGCTGCCTATTCGGTACTCCTACCGGCCTTTTCCGGGCTGGCGCTGGATGAAAGCGTGCGCCGGTTTTTGAGCCGCGGCGGAGCCTCCGTTTTGCTGGGAGAAACCCGTGAGGAATATGTTGCAAGAAGCATGAGCCCGGAGCGCAGGCGCAGCGAAACACAAGAGCACTTCAAACGCGTCGCCCAGCAAGCCGCCTCGTACGCCGGCTCAAACGTATTGATTGCTGTCGATCAGGAGCTTGGCGGCATTGAACGCCTGCACCAATTGGTACCTGAAATGCCGTCCCGAGAAGCACTCAAGGATCTCAGTGCTGAAGAAATCGAAGCGAACTGTTTTGCAATGGCCAGTGCCGCACGGGGCATGGGGATAAACCTGTTCCTGGCCCCCATCGTCGATGTGGTGAGCGGCGCCAATCCCTGGTTGCACAACCGCCACCTGGGCTCGGACCCCGCCGAAGTCAGCCGGGTTTCATGCGCCTACATTCGCGGCGTGCAGCGGGCTGGCGTCATAGCCACGGCCAAGCACTTCCCGGGGCATTACGTTACGGAAAATGATCCTGCGCTCGCTGAAGCGGTGGTCCCCGGCTCGATCGAGAGTCTTCAGGAGGGGCTGGAGGTCTTCAAGCAAGTGATCGCAACCGGTGTCAAAGCGATCATGCCGGGGCCGGCCGTTTTTCCCGCTATCGATCCGGATCAGTCCGCTTCGACTTCGGCAAAGGTCATAGGCCTGCTGCGTGACACCCTGGGATTCGACGGCTTGATCATCTCCGACGACCTGGATGCGGCCTCCATCCTGCGTGGCAATTCCATTAGCGATACCGCTATCGCATCACTGGCCGCTGGGGCGCATTTGTTGCTGGTATCGAGTGAGGCCGGGCTTGATCCCCTTGCCGATTCCATCGTGGCTGCTGTTGAACAGGGCCGGTTGCAGCGGCAGGTCCTGCTGGCTGCGTCCGGGAAGGTTCGTGCATTGGCCGAGGCTGTCGGCAAAGACGCAGATCAAAACGATTGCCCCACAACCATTCCCTTTGCGCCGGAAGGTGCAGGAGCGAAATATGGAATCCTCTAAAAATATTCTGGCCCTGCACTCGACTGTCGCCAGGTACTCGACCTTGGCGATGGACATCGACATCGCAAGGGATACGGGTTTCGATGCCCTTGAAATCAACAGTGGCAAATTGGAAGGCTATTTGGCCGCAGGTCACAGCGAGCAGGAGCTCAAGGCGCTGCTGAGTGACGTCACCGTTACAGGTATCGGCTACCTGCGCGATATTGAACGGCAGGGGAGCGCAACCGGCGACCTTCTGAAAGAAGCGCATAGGCTGTTCACCCTGGCCAGTCTGGCAGGGGCCAAGGGCGTGCAGGTACTGACCGGCCCTATCAATGTGCAAGCGGTCATCGATTATCGGCAACAAGGTCGAACCTCTCATTACGCGGGCCTGCTGGGGCATACCGAGGCCGAGCAGTCCGCGTTGACTGCCGGGAATCTTCGGTTGCTGGCGGATATGGCAAAGGACTTTGGCCTGCTCTTGTACCTCGAGGCATTGTCCTGGACCCCGTTGAACAGCATCGAGCAGCAACTGCAACTGTTGGACCGTGCCGAGCGCAGCAACGTCAGGATGGTCATCGATTACTGGCATTGCTACACCTCGGGGGTAACGCCCGAGGTGGTTGCCCGGATGAACAAGGACGTGATCTACGGCGTGCATGTGTGCGATTCGCTGCAGTTCGAGGGCGGCATCCCCAATGAAGAAATACTCAGGGACGTGCCGACAGGCAGTGGCGTATTGGACCTGCGCGAGTGGACGGATGCGGTCAAGGCCACCGGCTATGACGGTTGGTGGAGCTGCGAGCTTTTCTGCAAGAAGCAGCAACAACAAAACAGTTATGCGGTGGCAAAGGACTTGAAGGGCTTGCTCGAGCGTCTCGTTCGAAACTGAGCCGACTTCAAGTGAATGACTGGGTGATCTCCGTTCAGGGGATTGCAGTGTTGATAGTTCAAATAAAGGTCAATGATCGCAATGGTCGATTTCATCGTCATCGGCGGAGGCTCCACGGGCTGTACAATCGCCTCGAGGCTCAGCGAAGATTCAACTGCATCGGTCGTCCTGTTCGAGGAAGGGCCGCGAGACAGCAGTCCGTATATCCATATCCCCGGCGCTTACTACAAAACGGCGCAAGGTCCTTTGCTCAAGCGCTACCCCTGGGAGCCGACCGCAGAACAGGAGCGTACCGACTCCCCGACCATGGTGCAGGCAAGCGTGCTGGGAGGCGGCAGCTCGGTCAATGCGATGATCTACATCCGTGGTGTTCCGTCCGACTACGATGGTTGGGCCGAGCAGGGCGCCAAAGGCTGGTCATACCAGGACGTGCTGCCGTACTTCAAGAAAGCCGAGCACAACGAGCGTTTTTGCAATGAGGTGCATGCCGTCGGTGGTCCGCTCGGCGTCTCGGACCCCATCAACATTCATCCGCTGACCAAGGTCTGGCTGCAGGCATGCCAGCAGTATGGATTACCCTATAACGAGGACTTCAACTCCGGTGATCCAGCCGGCTGTGGCCTCTACCAGATCACGGCCAGGAATGGCTTTCGCAGCAGTGCAGCGGTCGCCTACCTGGGACCGGCCAAATCACGAAAAAACCTAAAGGTAAGAACGGCTTGCCGCGTCACCCGGATCTTGATGGAAGGAAACAGGGCGCGAGGAGTTGAATACATCGAGAACGGCAAGCGCCGGGAACTTTTCGCCGAAAAGGAAGTGATTCTGTCGGCGGGCGCGATCAACTCTCCGCGCTTGCTCATGCTTTCGGGTATCGGCCCGGCGGCTCACCTGAAGAAACAGGGAATCCCTGTCGTTCAGGATCTGCCCGGTGTCGGTCAGAACCTGCAGGACCACATCGAGATCTCGTTGATTTACGAGCTCACCGGCCCTCACAGCTATGACAAGTACAAAAAACCGCACTGGAAGGCCATGGCGGGGCTGCAGTATGCCTTGTTCAGGCAAGGCCCGGCCGCATCCAACCTGATCGAGGGCGGGGCGTTCTGGTGGGGCGACAAGGCGGCAGCGACACCGGATATCCAGTATTTCATGGTGGTAGGGGCGGGCATCGAGGAAGGCGTTGACTCGGTACCAGGCGGCAATGGCTGCACCTTGAATCTGGGGCAGATCAGGCCAAGGTCACGGGGCTATGTAGAGCTTCATTCGCCCGATCCAATGGCCACGCCGAGAATCGTGCCGAATTACTTCTCCGATCCTTACGATATCGAGAGCCTGGTCGACGGTTGCATGGTGGGCGAAGAAATCATGTCGCAACCGGCCTTCAAACCGTTCGTGGCCAGGCGTCACGTACCCGATGGTGTGGTCAGGACCCGTGACGCCATGAAAAAATTCTGCCATCAGGAAGCCCACGCTGCGCTGCATCCGTCGGGGACCTGTCGGATGGGGGTCGATGAGAACTCTGTGGTAGGGCCGGATCTGCGCGTTCACGGGATCGAAGGCTTGAGGGTCGCTGATGCTTCGATCATGCCCACGCTGATATCCGGAAACCCGAACTCGGTGTGCATCATGATTGGCGAGAAAGCTGCCGACATGATTCGTGGCAGGCAGGGCCAGTAAACCTTCTGGTCAGGGGGGCATACTGCGCATAGTGGTCATGCGTACGCCAGCCAGCCGCTCAGGATGGCCCGGTACAGCAAAGCGCATAGATTGCGTGCATTGGTTTTCCTGAGCATGTTGGTGCGGTGTTTGCGGGCCGTCAGGTCGCTGATGCCAAGCTGTCGCGCCACCTGTTTGTCGCTCAGGCCTTGGGCGAGCAGGTGGAGCACGTCATGTTCACGTGACGACAGCGGTGAGTCATCGGGGCAGGCGCCTTTCTGATTGGAATTGCATCAGGGCGAAATGGTGAGCCACCAGCGCCGTGGATTTTTTCGCCTGCAGTTTTCTCAACAGGTTCTCCCGGTGCTTGCGGGCCGTAGAAAAAGCCACCGAGAGCCGGGCAGCAATCTCGCGGTCCGTGAGCCCTTGGGCGATCAACGACAAGACTCGAACCTCCTGGACGGTCAGGTGCATTTCCATTCCATTGACGTTCCTGTCGTGGTTTTCCGTTCACCGTGAGACCTGCAAGGCGAAGCCTAGGAACAGCCGATGGGCTGTCAAACCACGTCCTCCCATATCGTGATCAATACCGCATTTGCCGAATGGTTTGATGTTTGTGCTGGCCGCACCATCGACTTGCCGACGCTCACGGCTTGGCAGTTGGACCGGCACTGGAGAGTGCCGCAAGCGCAGGTGTCTGGCGGGGGTTCGCCGCATGTGGCGGACGAGCCCGGTCAACAACCATCGAGAAGGATTGGAACCATGAACTGGAATCGTTCGTTTACCGACCTGATCCGCAATGGGCGTCCTGCCTATTGGGGCAACTGGACGCTTGATCAGAAGATCAAGGTGGGCAGTGTCGGTTTTGTTTCTCCCGACAGCGGAGACTTCACCCTGGTCAAGGAAGATACGCCGGGCTTGACGGTCGGTAGTCGAGGCGCGCCGAACCAGTGGAAACTCTCGTCCAGCAACGTGCAGCGCACCCAGGCCAATGTGGAGCTCGATGGCTCGGCCACCGATCCGGAGACGGGCGTCAAGATCAAGGCCGGAACCGAAGTGAAGTGGGACTTCTCGGCCCTGGGGTCGATCGCGTCGGAATTCGGTATCGCCTCCGAGTCGTTTCTGACTGATATGACGCAATTGACCCAACCGCAGACCCTGCAGTTGCTCAAGCAGCAGGCGGCCAGTGTCAGCATGGGCGGCAACGATGCCATTGCCCAGGGCTTCGGTGTCGTCACCAGCGTGATTTACGCAACCAGTGGCCTGAATATCGGTTCCCAGGACAACAGTTCCTCGTTCTCGATCACAGGCTCCGTCAGTGCCATCGAAGACATGCTGGGCAGCGCCACCGCTAAAGGCTCATTCGTCTCCACCAACCAGACCAAGAGCGTCGACCAGCACCTGTGGCCCTACCAGGCGGAGACCCTGGCGACCGTGCCGATCCCCATCGCCTTCACCTTCGCCTCGTTCGACGGCTCCCTGTTGATCCCTAACTGGGTGACGCGCCTGGGGGCTTTCGAAATTCTGTTCAACAACGTGCCGGGGTGCACCTACATCACTCAGATCCAGCTCGATTACGACACCCCCCAGGGGCATCGCCACGACGAGTTCAGCCTCAGCGGGGGACTGTCGAAAACGGTCGGCAATATTCCACTCAGCGCCACCAATCTGCGGGCGCAGGTGACCTTCAAAGGGATGATCAACAGCGACCATTACTCCTTCAGCTGGCCCAGCCCCCTGGGGCAGTGGTTGACCGGTCGGCGCGAGGTGCAGATGACCGGTGTCTGGCCCGGCAAGACCCAGGCCAAGGACATCGAACACTGACCCATTGCATGCGGCTCAACGAGAGGATTCAGTCATGTTCAATTGCACGGAAGACTTTTTGACCCGGCACGTCAGGAACCTGGCAACCGGCGATATTCAGGATAACTACAACGATGTTGTCCGCTATGCGGGAGTTGTGTTGCAGGCGCGGGTCGAGGAGTTCGAGCATAAATATCCAAACACGGTGATGTTCATGTACCCGGTGACCCTGGGCACAATCCGCGACAGGATCCCGATCTACGGCGCCAATGCCAATTTCGACATGGCGGTGCGCATACCCTGGATTGTCACCTGGACTGGTGTAGGTCGTTACACCGTGATCCAGAATGCGTCGGGGTTCCGCGGGTCAACCGACGGCGCTGGATTGTGCAACCACTATGCCGCGCCGTTGGTGGATGGGCAGAGTGTGACCACGCAGTGGCAGGCGCCGGGGTTGCTCTGAGTGTTTGATGGCCTCATCGCGGGCAAGCCCGCTCCCACAGGGATACTGAGGTGTACACAAATCCTCTGTGGGAGCTGGCTTGCCAGCGATAGGGCCCTCAAGCGAACACCGCCAACAAATCCTCCTCAAACGCCTGCTGCGCATCTCCCGGCACCTGCCCCCGATGCCGGGCCAGGTGAAAGGGGGCTTCAAAGCTCGATGTCTCTTCGCACAACACCCGCAACAAACCCCGCTCAACCCAGGGCTGGGCAAAGTGGCGGGGCAGGTGGCCGATGTGCCGCCCCGACAGAATGAACGCCAGCGCCCCTTCGACCTGCTCGGTACGCGCCGAGCAGAACCCGCCGCGATAAGGCTCGTCGCTCTTGAGAAAACGGTAGGGATGTTCGATCTGGTCCGCCCCGGCCAGCGCCTGTTCGTCGATCTCGACGGCGTTGAACAGCGGATGCCCCAGCCCGCAGTACAGATGCTGGGTTTCACTGAACAGCAGGCGGTAGTCGAAGGCACGCTGGGTACCCGAGAAGTAGCCGATGGCCAGGTCCAGGCGTTGTTCCAGCAGCAGGCGTTCCATGTCGGCCGGCATGGCGCTGATCAGTTCGATACACACCGCTTCATCGCGCTGGCGAAAGCGCGCGATGGCCTCGGCCAGGCGCAGGGTCACCGACGGGTCCAGCGCCTCGGAACAGCCGATACGCAGCTCGCCCAGCAAGCGCCCGGCAACGCCATTGGCCTGATGGCGAAAGGACTCGATGGATTCGAACAGCACCTTGGTGGCCTTGAGCAGTTCTTCACCCTTGGGCGTCAACTTGAAGCCGCCCTTGCCGCGACTGCACAGGCGGTAGCCCAGGCGCGTCTCCAGCTTGGCCATCTGTTGGCTGATGCTCGGCTGGCTGAGGCCGAGCACCCCTTGGGCGGCACTGAATCCGCCGCTTTGGGCGACGCTGGCGAACAGCCTGAGCAGTTGCAGGTCCAGGTCATGCAGTTGTCCGAGCATTAAACATTGGTCTCTGAGAATGTCAGGATAATTGACTTGCTATTTTACCAATGTAACCCGGCGGGCATGCTGTGGGCACTCCCTGCGTCGAGGTGCTCATCATGCGTTCGTCCTGTTTATTGCTGTCCCTGGTCGTTGCCCTGCCCGTAGTGGCCGAGGAGAAGGTCGTCAATATCTACGGCTGGGCCGACTATGTCGCGCCCGAAACCCTGCAGCGCTTCCAGCAGGAAACCGGCTACACCGTGCGCTATGACACCTTCGACACCCCCGAAGTACTGGAAACCCGCCTGCTCACTGGCGGCAGCGGCTATGACGTGGTCGTGCCGTCTTCCAGCGTGCTGGCCCGGGCCATGGCCGCCGGTGCCTTGCGCACCACCGGGGCGGCGGCGCTGCAGGGCTATGCCAATCTCGACGGCGACCTGTTGGACAAGCTCGCCCGGATCGATCCCGGCAACCAGTACGCCGTCCCTTACACCTGGGGCACCCTGGGCCTGGGGATCAATGTCGAGGCCGTGCAAAAGCGCCTGCCCGGTGTGGCGCTCGATAGCCTGGATCTGCTGTTCAAACCTGAATATGCCAGCAAGCTGGCCGACTGCGGGATCTCACTCGTCGACTCGCCCCAGGAAGTCATTGGGCTGGCCCTGCATTATTTGGGCAAGGACCCCTACAGCCGCAACAAGGCAGACCTGGAGGCCGCTGGCGCCTTGCTCCATCAATTGCAGCCCTCGGTGCAATACGTTGCCAATGGTCGGCAAATCAGCGACCTGGCCAATGGCACCACATGCCTGGCCCTGACCTACAACGGCGATGCGAGCACCGCCGCCGAACAGGCCCGGCGTGCCAGCAAGCCGTTTGAAGTGACCTATCGGATTCCCAGGGAAGGCACGCTGATCTGGCAGGACAACCTGGCCATCCCCAAGGATGCCCCGCACCTGGAAGCGGCAAAGGCTTTCATCGAGTTCCTGCTGCGCCCCGAATCGGTGGCGGCACTGACCAACACCCTGTTCTTCGCCAACGCCAACCAGGCGGCGACGCCCCTGGTCGATGCGCCGATCCGTGACAACCCCGATATCTATCCGCCGGCCGAAGTCCGTGCACGCCTGTATGCCGACCAGAGCATGGCCTTGCCCGACATGCGCCAGCGCACCCGCCTGTGGACCACTTTCCGTAGCCGCCAATAAGGAATCCTTCCCATGGATCAACAAGTAGAGAACGACCAGGCCATCACCCGCAGCAGCCTTTACGGCACGGCGGCGGAGAGCACCTATGCCGGCATCACCAGCTTTTCCCGCCGGCGTTACAGCCGCGATCTGCAAGGCGTTGATGTGGTGGTCAGCGGCGTGCCGTTCGACACTGCCACCAGCAACCGCCCGGGCGCGCGTTTCGGGCCGCGCGGGATTCGCAACGCCTCGGTGCAATCGGCCTGGGAACGGCACTGGCCATGGGAGTTCGACCCCTTCGACCATCTGGCGGTGATCGATTACGGCGACTGTGCCTTCGATTACGGCACGCCCCAGGCCACGCCCGAGGTGATCGAAGCCCATGCCGAGCATATTCTCTCGGCCGGCTGCGCCATGCTGACCCTGGGCGGCGACCATTTCATCACCTATCCGCTGCTCAAGGCCCATGCGCGCAAACATGGTCCGCTGTCGCTGATCCACTTCGATGCCCACAGCGACACCTGGCACGATGACAATGACCAGCGCATCGACCACGGCACCATGTTCTACCATGCTGCGAAACAGGGGCTGGTCGACCCTTCGCGTTCGGTGCAGATCGGCCTGCGCACCACCAATGACGACGATCAGGGCTTTGCCATCCTCGACGCGCGCCAGGTGCACCGGCGCGGTTGCCAGGAGATTATCGAAGCCATACGCCAGCGCGTCGGCAACAACCCGGTCTACCTGACCTTCGACATCGACTGCCTGGACCCGGCCTATGCGCCCGGCACCGGCACCCCGGTGTGCGGCGGCCTGACCACGGTGCAGGCGCTGGAGATCATCGGTGGCCTGCGTGGCATCAATCTGGTGGGCATGGACGTGGTGGAAGTGGCGCCGGCCTACGATCACGCCGACATCACCTCACTGGCGGCAGCGACCCTGGCGATGGAAATGCTGTGCTTGTACGCGGCTCGGCATAAACTCTAGCGAGGTCGTTCAGACACAACACGCTTCATCTCTGCGCGACTGTCCGGGTTCCGATCGAACCTGCTTCGCCCGAGGCGTTCCAAACGCCAGGGGACTCGACATCGCGTATGAGGTGATCGTTGTGAAGCGCTCTTTGCAAGGCCTGGCCACGCTGCTGCTGGGCGTCCTGTTGATCAACCCGCTGCAGCTGTTGGCGGCGGGTACGACCACCCCTTACAACAGCCCCATCCGCAATGCCAATCCCAATAGCCGTCAGGGCAGCGTATCGCCCATGCCGCCCGTGCGTGGGCCTTCGACCGTGCCCATTGTCAGGCAGCCGACCGTGGAAAACCGGGGCGTCGGCAATGGCGACAACCTGCGCCGTGAACAGTCGACACCCCCGTCGAACACCCCGCGTTCGCAGCATCAGACCGATGACCGGACTCAATAAGCGCTCGTCGCCAGCACCGAGAAGGAGCCTTCCATGCCTTGCCGAAACCTGCTGATGACGATGTGCGCCTTTGCCCTTGGCACCCTTCTGGCGCTGGCTGCCGTCGCGGGAACCTATCGCAGCTACCCGAGTGAGCGCGGCCAGGTCAGCGTCGAGACGGTCGCCCAGGGCCTGCGGCACCCCTGGGCCCTGGCGTTTCTGCCGGACGGCCAGGGCATGCTGGTGACCGAGCGTCCCGGCAATCTGCGGGTGGTCGCCTTCGACGGCAAGATCGGCGCGCCCATCAGCGGGGTGCCGGCGGTCTGGGCCAAAGGGCAGGGCGGTTTGCTCGATGTGGCGCTCTCGCCGCAATTCAAGCAGGACCGTATGGTTTACCTGTCCTATGCCGAAGGCGGTGGTCAGGACGATAGCGCGGGTACGGCAGTCGGGCGCGGGCGTTTGTCCGGCGACCTGACCCAGCTGCAGGATTTCAAGGTGATCTTTCGCCAGGCACCCAAGCTGTCGGTGGGTTTTCACTTCGGCTCGCGGCTGGTCTTCGACCGCGACGGTTACCTGTTCATTGCCCTGGGCGAAAACAATCAGCGCAAGGCCGCCCAGGACCTGGACAAAACCCAGGGCAAGGTGCTGCGCATCTACCCCGATGGCAAGGTGCCCGATGACAATCCCTTTGTCGGCCAGGCAGGCGTGCGCCCGGAAATCTGGTCCTACGGCCATCGCAACCAGCAAGGCGCCGCCCTCAACCCCTGGACCGGCCAGCTCTGGACCAATGAACACGGCCCCCGTGGCGGCGACGAGATCAATATCATCCAACGTGGCAAGAACTATGGCTGGCCGCTGGCAACCAACGGCATCAATTATTCCGGCGCGCCAATTCCCGAAGCCAGGGGCAAATCCGTCGAGGGCGCGCTGGACCCACACCATGTCTGGGAAAAATCGCCGGCCATCAGCGGCATGGCGTTCTACGACAGCGGCCGTTTCAAGGCCTGGAAACATGATCTGTTCATCGGCGCACTGGCCTCCCAGGAGTTGATTCGCCTGCAACTGGAGGGTGACCGGGTCGTTCATGAGGAGCGTTTGCTGGGCGAGCTCAACTCGCGCATCCGCGATGTGCGCCTGGGCCCCGACGGCTATCTGTACGTGCTGACCGACGAGGACAACGGGGTCTTGTTCAAGGTTGGCCTGGAGCAGGTCGACTCGGGTCAGGCCACGCTGCTGACCTCGAACTGACCGACCAGCTTCTGCAGCTTGTTGGCATTGATCCGCACCCGTTCGGCGCTGCTTTGCAGCACCACCACAGTCTGGCGCATGTCACCGCAGGACTGGTCGACCTGTTTGATGGTCTGGCCGCAGTCCAGGCTCTTCTCGTTGAGCTGCTGGATGATGCCGAACAGGTTGTCGACCGCCTGGTGCAACTGCAGGTTTTCCGAGGAGGCGCTTTCGGCCAGGCGCAGGCTGTTGTCGACATCCTCAACGCCCCCTTCCATGAACGCCACTGCCTTGCGGGTCTCGCCCTGCAGTCCCTCGATCATTTCTCGAATGTGTTGGGCAGCGCTGGCGGTGCGGGTCGCCAGGGTGCGCACTTCATCGGCGACCACGGCGAAGCCACGGCCATGCTCGCCGGCGCGCGCCGCTTCGATGGCCGCGTTGAGCGCCAGCAGGTTGGTCTGGTTGGTAATGTCGGTGATCAGGCCGGTAAAGGTGCCGATTTCCACCATGCGCTGGTCCAGTTGCTGCACGCTGGCGGCCGAGCGGGCGACCACATCGCGAATCGACTGGGTGCCGGTCTGCACCGCCTCGAACTGCTCGCGGGCACGCAGCACCACCTCGTCCATGGCCTTTTTCATGTCTTCGGCGGTCAGCGAGGCCTGCTGGATTTCGCCCAGCTGGCCTTCGACGATGATCATCATGCGATGAATCGCGTCGGCGACTTCGCCCGACGTGGCGCTGGCGGCCTGGCTGCGGCCGAGCATGGTCTCGTTGGTCTGGCCGACCGTATGGGAAGCGCTGATGACCTGGCCGACCACGGCATCGAGGTTGTCGATGAAACTGTTGATCCAGCGGCCCATGTCGCCGGTTTCATCATTGGCCATGGTGGCGGTGTCCAGACGCTGGCGCAGGTTGCCTTCGCCTTCGGCAATGGCGCGCACCACCTCGGTCATGTCGTTCAGGCGCGTGGCCAGGCGCCTGGGCCCCAGGGCCGAGAACAGCAGCGCCGCCAACAACATGCTCACGCCCTGCACCCCATCGACCCACAGCTGTTCCAGACCACTGAAGCGTTGCACCAGCACATTGCAGGCGAACAAGCCGACCATGGTCGCCAGGTAAGGCTTCATCAGACCGTGGCTGAGGGAGCGACGGCGGTAGACTTCTTCCAGGTCCGCTTCGCACATCATGCCCCAGCGGTCGGGCGAACCGGGCAGCTGGAAGGTCACGCCCTTGCCGATCACCGGAATATGCCGGTAGTCGGCATACCCGGGGTAGGTGACGAACAGGTTCGAGCCGGTGCGGATGGTTTCGCGCACGCCGGGGTGCAGTTGCCCGGTTGCCGGGTCGATGAAGCGCAGCTCCAGTTCCGTGTGGCGGTTGATCCGCACGCTGCCCCAGGCGGTGTGTACGCCGCTCTTGAGGTTTTCGCCGTGGGTAAAGGTGTTGTCCTCGAACCGCGAGCGCGACAAGGCGATACCCGGGGCAATGGTCGAATCGAAATGGGCGCGCACCATGAACAGGTAGTTGTCACCGGATTCGGGGTAGATGTGCCCGGCTTCACGCTGGATCAAGTCGCCGAGCACGTCATTGGGCACCCGCGCGCAGAGGCAGCCCAGCACTTTGCCGGCGTGTTTGAGCGGCTGGTAGAACACCAGCGTGACTTCGTCGTGAAAGCGCGAGGTCGTAGGGCCGATCTGCAAGGTCAACGGGTCGCTGTAGGGGCCGTGCAGAAAGGGTTGCTTCAAGCCTTCGGCCAATGCGCGGGGGTTCAGGTCGCGGGCGTTGCAATGGCCGGCAAAGCTCGAGGCGATGATCTGGCCATCGGCCCTGACCACCAGCAACTCGCTGATGTCCGTGGTCTGGCCCAGCTTTTCATTGAGCAGGGCGTTGTCCAGATGGGCGAAATCCTGGGCCAGGCTCGCGGCCAGTTCAGCCAGATTCTCCCAGTGGTCCCGGGCCCAGTCGTGCAGTAATTTGACCCGGGTTTCGGCGATGGCCTCGAAAGTCTTCTCGATGATCGGATAAGCTGACTGGTTCAGACGGCAGGCCCAGCCCATGGCCAGCTTGCCGGTTTTGCCAAACCAGGGCAGCCAGCGACGTTCACTGGCACCCAGCTGCATCGATTCGCTTCGCAGGGACATGGACCTTCCTTAATGCTGACTGCAGGGATAATGGCCTTTAGCAATTACCAAGCCAGCTAACGACTCTGTCTGGCGCTTGATCGATTTGAGGATTTTTCCAGCCCCATGCCCAGCGCTACCTTTGACTCGCCACTGGCCGCTTACCGGCACGCCATCGACCAGCGCGGGTTCGCCGCCGATGACGCCCAATGGCACGCCGTGCAGGCCTTGCAGCAGTGCTTTGAAGCCTTGCGCAGCGGCGGGCGCGCCAGCGGGGTGTACCTCTGGGGGCCGGTGGGGCGCGGCAAGACCTGGCTGATGGACCAGTTCCACCAATGCTTGCAGGTACCGGCACGGCGCCAGCATTTCCATCACTTCATGAGCTGGGTGCACCAGCGCCTGTTCCAGCTCACCGGTACCAGCGATCCCTTGCAGGCCCTGGCCCGGCAGCTGAGCGAGGAGATCCGCGTGCTCTGCTTCGACGAGTTCTTCGTCAGCGACATTGGCGACGCGATCATTCTCGGGCGCCTGCTGGAGGTCATGTTCGAGGCCGGTGTGGTGGTGGTCGCCACCTCCAACCAGCCGCCGCGGCAGCTCTACAGCGAAGGTTTCAACCGCCAGCGCTTCGTCCCGGCGATTGCCGCGATCGAGCGCTGCATGCAGGTGGTGAGCGTGGCCGGCGAGCAGGACCACCGTTTGCACCCGGGCGTGGGGGTGCAGCGCTATTGGGTGAGTGCCGACGGTCAGCCCAGCCAGTTGCCCCAGGTCTTTGGACAGCTGAGCGGCAATGCCCCCTCGCAGTGCGATTCACTGGCAGTAGGCCATCGTTGCCTCAATGTGGTGCGGGCCAGCGACAAGGTGCTGTGGTGCCGCTATGCCGATCTGTGCGAAGCGCCGCTGGCGGCCATGGACTTCATGGCCTTGTGCGATCGCTTCACGGCCATCCTGCTCGGCGAGGTGCCGGACCTCAGTGCACAGCAGCGTGCGGCGAAAATTGCACGGGGCACCGAAGATGGTGTGGAGCGGGTGGAGGCCGGGGACCGTGAGCTGCCCGAGCTGTCGGTACATGATGACAGCGTGCGGCGCTTCATCGCCCTGGTCGATGAATGTTACGACCGCAAGGTGCCGTTGTACCTAGAAGCGCAAGTTCCGCTCGAAGCACTCTACACTCAAGGGTATCTGTCATTTCCGTTCAGGCGTACGCTGAGCCGGTTACGGGAAATGCAATTGCAACGGTTTTGCTGAGGACACCGCCGTGGCCAATCAACTGTCGCATTATCTGCTGAGCATGGCCTACAACAATGCCTGGGCCAATCATCGTTTGTACAAAGCTTGCCTGCAGCTGAGCCAGGACGAATTCGTCGAACCCAGGTGCAGCTTTTTTCCATCGATCAAGCTCACCCTCAATCATATTCTGATTGTCGACTGGCTGTACCTGCAGGCCCTGGAAAGCGAGCAGGCCGGCGAGGCGCCAGAGCCATTCGTCGACCCTGAAGAACAATTCGACGACTGCGAGCAACTGCAGCGCGAGCAGGCCCAGGCCGACCACCGCCTGATCGCCTACTGCTCCTCGCTGCACGATGAGAACCTCAACCGCTACGTCAGCATCGTGCGCCCGGACCGGGTGCAGCGCGAACAGCGTCTGCGCCTGCTCGGGCATCTGTTCGAGCATCAGATCCACCACCGCGGGCAGGTGCACGCGATGCTGTGCGATACCGGGGTCAAGCCGCCCCAGCTCGATGAGTTCTTCTGCGAGGACGACGCCAGACGGCGCGCCGACGACTTTGCCGAACTGGGCTGGAGCGAAGCCCAGATCTGGAACAGGAGTTAGAAAGCGCTCCAATTGAGCGTCAACAACGCCAACACGGCATAGCGCGCGCCCTTGGCCAGGCCAACGATGAGTACGAAGCGCCAGAAGGGTTCGCGCATCACGCCGGCGATGAGGGTCAGCGGGTCGCCAATGATCGGCACCCAGCTCAGCAGCAGCGACCAGTGGCCGTAACGCTGGTAACTGCGCTGGGCCTTTTCCAGCTGCTGCGGCTTCATCGGGAACCAGCGCCGGTCGCGCAGGTGTTCGATGGAGCGTCCCAGCAGCCAGTTGACGATCGAACCCAGCAGATTACCGGCGGTTGCGATCAACAGCAGCCAGCCCACGGCGGACGGTGTTCTGATCAAAAGCCCGACGAGTACGGCTTCCGATTGCAGGGGCAGCAGCGTCGCCGCCCCGAACGCCGCGAGGAACAGGCTCCCATAACTCAGCATCAATGAGGGTCGAGCCTCATTTGGCGGGGTACTCGGCCACCACTACATCAGTGTCACCCTTCGTCAGTCCGATCACCTGATAGGCATCCTGGCGTCCGTCGACTTCCATCCCCGGCGAACCCATCGGCATGCCCGGCACGGCCAGCCCGCGCAGGTCGTCACGGGCGGCCAGCGCCTTGACCTGGTCGGCCGGTACATGGCCTTCGACGAACTTGCCGTTGATCTTCCCGGTATGGCACGACGCCAGTCGCGGCGCGACGCCCAGGTCCTGCTTGACCTGGCTCATGTTCGGTTCGACATGGTCCTGGACGGTAAAACCATTTTCCTGCAGGTGTTTGATCCAGGCCTTGCAGCAGCCACAGTTGGGATCGCGGTAGACGTCGATGTTCAGCGATTCGGCCGCCTGGGCCAGGGAACTGGTCGCCAGCAGTGCCAGCAATGCGAGGCGCCGCAGCGGGTGGGATTGCAGCATGGATGATTCTCCTGTGTGGGCAACCGTGCAGGGTAGCAGCGGCGGCTGTCGGCAAGCTGAGGGAAGTATTACAAAATTGTAAGGTGCATCGACCACTGGTCGTCGCTGTGAACCTCCTACCACAGGAATAGTCCAACTCACGCTGATCCGATTGGTCTGGGGGACTTATGTTGATAAAAAAGAAAATCCTGGTAGCGCTGACCGCATGCACGATGGCTTTCACAGCTGTTTCCATGCTGACCAGTGTGTCTTTCATCGCTTCTGCTGAAGCGAAGGAGGGTGGTGGTCACGGCGGCGGCGGAGCTGGTGGTAACGGCGGTGGCAATGGTGGTGGTCATGGTGGCGGCGCTGGCAACGGTGCCGGCCATGGTGCCGACCATGGTGGCGGCATCGGCGGCGGGATTGGCGGCGGTGCCGGGCATAAAGGTGACAAGGCCAATGAGGGCCACGGCAAGGGCCTGAGCGATGCACACGAAAGCCGGTCTGTCAGGGACCACGGAGTGAGCGGCCATCATTACGGTAATGACCGTAACAGTGACAAGGGGCGTGGCACGACGACTTCCGCAATTGCCCACTCCAGGGACACTCGTGGGTTGGCCAAGGCAACGGCGATCGCTGGTAGCAAGCCGGGCACGCACAATTCGAAGGGTCTGAGCCACGCCGGTGTATCGTCGTCCAAAAACGATCACTGATGCAGGGCATGAGTGCCTGAGCGATCCTCAGGCACTCGAAACCGCAGGCCGTCAGGCACCTACTGCGCCGTCGGTGTCGCACTCATGTTCTGCTGGCGCTGGATTTCCTTGTGCTTCATGGCCAGGTATTCGCTGCGCTCGAGCTCATGCAGCTGCCGAGGATAACGCTCGATACCGGCATACCAGTCGCTCAATCGCTTTTCCAGCTGCTGCGACTCAGGTTTTGACAATGCGCCGAGGTAAGCTTCGAGCGCCAGGTAATAACGCATGGAATTGCGCTCCACCACCCCACGCATGCCTTTGATATAGACAGGCTGACCATCGGCCGCCTGGCCAACGATGCTGAAACCCACCTTGTTGCGGCCGCTCGTCGCCAGATAGCTCTGCATGGCCATGCGCGCGGCCATGCCGTAGTCGTACGAATAGGACAAATGCAGGAAACTGCGCTGCGCATCGAGCCCCAGCACTTCCAGCTCGATACGGTAATGACTGGTTCCGAGCGGTCCCTGCGGGGCGCTCAGCATGATGCGCAGGTAGTCGGGTGTGGCCACGACGACCTGATACAAGAAGTCGAATCTATAGGTATCGCTCAGCGACTCGTCCGACTTGCGCCCGATATCGACGCTCAAGGTGTGCTCGGCCTCGGAAGAGGCGCGACAGTTCTTTACGTTCAGATGCAGGATCAGGATATCGCACCATTGGTCAATGCCCTGCAACGCCGAGCTGACGACAGCATAGGGTTGCTCGGTCAGCGCATAGATGTCGCCTGTCAGGTTGTTTTGCGCTTCACGCGACTCGAGGTAAAGCGGGCGTTGAAACGGATTGTTGGTCAACTGTTCCTGCAGCGCGACATAACGTGCCTTGAGAGTCTGGGCATCTTGAGCATACCCCAGGGGTATACAAGCCAGGATCGAGAGCAGCAGCCATCGAAGCCATGTGAAACGGCTCATATGTCCAGCCAAGGGTGCTTGATGCGTCACAGCCTCTCCTCAGAGGCGCTCGAGCCGGCCTCTTACTTCAGGGGACTGCCCGAGCAGGGTTTCGTTCCAAAGGTCCTTCCGGCAGCGCACCAACATGCGCTAGCCTTCAATCCCATCACCACACGGAGGCCAGAGTACTGTCCATGGAAAAAGTCATCGTCATCACCGGCGCCAGCCGCGGCATCGGCGCCGCCACTGCGCTGCTCGCCGCCCGCGAGGGTTATCGCATCTGCATCAACTACCAGGCCGACGAACAGGCGGCGCACCGCGTGCTCGACCAGGTGCGCGAACTGGGGGCGCAAGCCATTACCGTACGCGCCGACGTCAGTGTCGAAGACGAAGTGACCTACCTGTTCAACCGCGTTGACGCCGAGCTCGGCCGGGTGACGGCACTGGTCAACAACGCCGGCACCGTGGGGCAGAAATCCCGGGTCGATGAAATGTCCGAATTCCGCCTGCTGAAAATCATGAAGACCAATGTGGTGGGGCCGATCCTGTGCGCCAAGCATGCGGTCCAGCGCATGTCGACGCAGCATGGCGGGCAGGGCGGCAGTATCGTCAATGTTTCTTCGGTGGCGGCCCGGCTGGGTTCGCCGGCCGAGTACGTCGACTACGCCGCTTCCAAGGGTGCGCTGGATACCTTCACGGTCGGACTTTCCAGGGAAGTGGCGGGCGAAGGCATCCGCGTCAACGCGGTGCGGCCGGGGTACATCTACACCGATTTCCACGCCCTGAGCGGCGATGCCGACCGGGTCAGCAAGCTGGAGTCGGGTATTCCCATGGGCCGGGGCGGGCAGGCCAGTGAAGTGGCGGAGGCGATCATCTGGTTGCTGTCGGACAAGGCTTCGTATTCGACCGGGACGTTCATTGATCTGGGCGGCGGCCGCTGATCTGACCCCTCGTTCCCACGCTCCGCGTGGGAACGCCTCTCCTGACGCTCCGCGTCGCGACGCAGAGCGTCTGTCACTGCATTCCTTTGCTGCGCGTGGGAACGAGAAATAATTCAACCGAATACAGTTACTAAATCTCAACCCATAAAAATACTCCCACATCCTCAAAGGTGTCTACCTGTCTGCTCTATCAGCTATTGCTTACACCGATTGTTGGTAGTCTAGGGCTGTTGTCTAATATTTTTATGGTGGGGCTGGTTATGATGCATAAAGATCAAATGGATGTTGATCACCTTGGAGGTGATGACAGAGAAATTCTTCTGTATGTTGGTGATGTGTTTGATGTTGTTGCGGATGACCCGGTGGACTTTTTTTTGGTTACTTGCAAGCTAGGGGATTATTCCGACAGTCTAGCCAATGAAGTTGTTTACGGGCTGTATCGGCGCAATATTTCGGTGGCTGAGCTTGCACGCCGGCCCGCAATGGATTTTCGTCCGTTTTTGCCATGCTGGATCTCGCAACCCATTCCTGATGAACTGAATATTGGTTTTAGAAGGTTGGTAGTGTTTGAACCAGAAGATACACGGGAGGATGCAGCGGAGCAGGCTTGGAAAGCGTATCAGGCGTTGCGTTTGTTCAGCGGCGCAGACGCTTCGAAAACGCTGGCCGTCCACGTTGCGGAAAGTAAGGAATGGGTTTCGATTTTGCTCAGGATGAATTTTTTTGCTGCGGCCAGCCTTGGCGCTAGAGTCCCATGGCGTGCGACTAAATTGATAGCGCAAAATAGAGTAGAGGAAACAGTAGTTGACGAATTTGCGCTATTGAAAGAGCGGTATATAAGGCCGCCGGTAGGTTTTGATAGTGAGCTTAACGCGGTGGTCGACTCAATCGCTAGTGAGTGCGCCATTCCTTCTGTCTCTGTCGATATTGCTCGGGCTGCGCAAGAACTCAACCTGACAGAGCGGCAGTATAGGGCTATTCAGGGTTATACCCTTTCGGACTACACGCCATTGAACACCGTGTTGCGTAGTTGTAAGGTGACTGACCCCCGCTATGCGTTAAATCACGCGGCAATTGAGGCAATTAATACAGGATTGTCTCTATTGGGAAATTACAGTGATGAAGAGCCGGTTCATCGTGCTCTCAATTGGTTTGAGGGTATTGAGGAACGGTATAGCGATGGTGAAATTTCCCGAGAGCTTTCTTTTACAAGTACCACCATAGTGTCCTTCGGTGGGGGTGGGCCTGGTGAATACAGGCTCGCAATACAAAGTAGTATAGGGAAGTACATTGCGCCTATTTCGGTGTTTCCGGGAGAAGAGGAAGTGCTTTTTGAGAGTGATATGTGGCACTTGGTTACAGATAAGGAGGTTGAGACCATAGGTGAGAAGGAAATCACGACATATCGGTCTGCACAAGTTTTGTATAACTCAACCAATATTGATTCCTTGCATCTCTGAGGCTTGCCATCGTGAAAAAATTACCGCCCCTTCCAGACAAAGCTTTGGGCTATGTGCTTCAGTACGCCCCTTCGGCGGCCACCCTGAGGCAGTTCGGCGAAAAGAGTCCTCAATGGAATGATAAGATATATATTTTTCTGAGGGTGTTGTACGCCACTAACTTCATGTCACCCTTCAACTGGATGCAAGAGTTTTCCGGCAACAACCGTGCAGTGATGCAGGATGCGTCATTGCTTGACACCGCAGACGCCGAAACGGTGCGCAAGCTTTTGATTGCGCATGTGAGAGCAGACCGATTTTGCGAGGGGCACTTAAATGCCATTATTCGCGATGGCTATCTGGAGCGTGCGCTCAATCGACTTCGAGCGTTGAATGTATCCCCTTGAAGTCGGGCCTTATCGCGGGCAAGCCAGCTCCTGCAAGGGGTACGCGGTGCCTTTGCCCCCTCGTTCCCACGCTCCGCGTGGGAATGCCTCTCCTGACGCTCCGCGTCGCGACGCGGAGCGTCTGTCACTGCATTCCCACGCAGAGCGCGGGAACGAGAAAAGGCGGTCGCAAACCCTCAAAACGACCGCACGATCCGCCCCAACGTCTCCATCGCCTTCTCCGACTGCTCCGTCCACGGGCTACCGTAATTCAACCGAATACAGTTACGAAACCGCTGGGTCGGCGAAAAGATCGGCCCCGGCGCGATGCTGATACCCTGGGCCAATGCCATCTGGAACAATTTCAACGAATCCATCTGTTCCGGCAGTTCCAGCCACAGAAAATAGCCGCCGGCCGGTTGGCTGACCCGCGTCTGCGCCGGGAAGTGGCGGGCGATGGCCGCCAGCATGGCGCTTTGCTGTTCTTCCAGGGCATAGCGCAACTTGCGCAGGTGACGGTCGTAGCCGCCATGCTGCAGGTAGTCGGCTATGGCCGCCTGGGCCGGCATGGAGGCGCACAGCGAGGTCATCAATTTGAGCCGTTCGATTTTCTGCGCATAGCGCCCGGCAGCCACCCAGCCGATGCGGTAGCCCGGCGCCAGGCTCTTGGCAAAGGAGCCGCAATGCATCACCAGCCCTTCGGTGTCGAAGGCCTTGGCCGGTTTCGGTGCTTGCTGGGCGTAGTAAAGCTCGGCATAGACGTCGTCTTCGATCAACGGTACCTGGTGCTGGCGCAACAACTCCACCAGCTGCTGCTTCCTGGCTTCGGGCATGCTCGCGCCCACCGGGTTCTGGAAATTGGTCATGCACCAGACCGCCTTGATCGGGTGCCGCTCCAGGGTTTGCGCCAGTACATTCAGGTCGATGCCTTCGCGCGGGTGCACGGGGATTTCCACGGCCTTGAGCTTCAGCCGTTCCAGCACCTGCAGGCAGGCATAGAAGGCCGGTGCTTCGATGGCCACCAGGTCGCCCGGCTCTGTGACCGCCTGCAGGCACAGGTTCAAGGCTTCGAGCGCGCCGTTGGTGATCAGCAGCTCTTCCATGGGCAGCATCAGCCCGCCGACCATGTAGCGCAGGGCGATCTGCCGGCGCAATTGCGGGTTGCCCGGGGACAGGTCGGTGACCACCATGCGCGGGTCCATCTCGCGGCTGGCGCTGGCCAGCGAGCGGGCCAGGCGCTGCAGCGGGAACAGGCTCGGGCTGGGGAAGGCCGAACCGAAGGGTACGGTCTGCGGGTCCTTGATCGAGTCGAGAATCGAAAACACCAACTCGCTGACATCCACCTCTGTGGACTCGTTGTCCTGATGGCTGATCTGCGGCTCGCTGAACTGCGTGGGCGTGTGCGCGTTGACGAAATATCCCGAGCGCGGCCGCGCCCGGATCAACCCACGCCGCTCCAGCAGGTAATAGGCCTGGAACACGGTCGAGGGGCTGACCCCGTGGGTCTGGCTGGCATACCGCACCGACGGCACGCGCTGGCCGGGGCCCAGCACCCCGGAGCGGATCAGCTCGGCGATATCATCGGCGAATTTCTCGTAACGTTTCATCATGGCTCGGTGCTTTCTGATTGCCTGGCAGTGTATGTGATCAGCGGTTCAATGGCGCGACAAAGCGGCTGTTGGCCAGGCTCACCACGTGTGGGTCATCGCTGTCGACGATCTCGAAGGTGATGGTCCGGGAGCTGCTGTCGGGACGGTCGGCCAGCATGGCCACCGACACCGGGAAGTCGCTGATCTCGCCAGCTGCCAGGTTGAACTCGGTCTTGCCATGCAACTCGAAGCCGTCGGCATCGACCAGGCGCAGGCGGTAGTCCTGGCGTTGCTGGGTCTTGTTGATGACTTTGAGGGTGTAGATGTTCTCGATCTGACCCAGATTGTTTTCCCGGAACAGGCCACGGTCCTTGCTGACGTCCAGGGACACCATCGCGCGCTGGTCCAGGGCGATTACCAAGGCTGCGATCATCACCAGCAACACGGCTGCATAGCCGAGCAGGCGCGGGCGCAGCAGGTGGGTTTTGCCACCTTCCACCTGGCGTTCGGACTTGTAGCCGATCAGGCCACGGGCATAGCCCATCTTGTCCATGATCGAGTCGCAGGCGTCGATGCAGGCCGCGCAACCGATGCATTCCATTTGCAGCCCGTCGCGAATGTCGATGCCGGTCGGGCAGACCTGCACGCACATCTGGCAGTCGATACAGTCGCCCAGGCCCTGGCTTGCCGGGGCCACGTCACGCTTGCGCGGGCCACGGTTCTCGCCACGGGTGTAGTCGTAGGTGACGGTCAGGGTGTCCTTGTCGAACATCACGCTCTGGAAGCGCGCATAGGGACACATGTGCATGCACACTGCTTCGCGCAGCCAGCCGGCGTTGATGTAGGTGGCGCCGGTGAAGAACAGCACCCAGAACAGGCTGACGCCACTCAACTGCAGGCTCAGCAGTTCACTGGTCAGCGGGCGAATCGGCGTGAAGTAGCCGACGAAGGTCAGGCCAGTGAGCAGGCTGATGGCCAGCCACAGGGTGTGCTTGGCCGAGCGCCGCATCAGCTTGTTCAGGCCCCAGGGTGCGGCATCGAGCTTGATGCGCTGGTTGCGCTCGCCTTCGGTGATCTTCTCGCACCACATGAAAATCCAGGTCCAACTGCTTTGCGGGCAGGTGTAGCCACACCAGACGCGCCCGGCGAACACCGTGATGGCGAACAGGCCGAAGGCGCAGATGATCAACAGTGCCGACAGCAGGATGAAATCCTGCGGCCAGAAGGTCGCGCCGAAAATGTGGAACTTGCTTTCGGCCAGGTCCCAGAGCACGGCCTGGCGACCGCCCCAGTTCAACCAGACGGTGCCGAAAAACAGGACAAACAGCAGTCCCGCGCCGCCTATGCGCAAGTTGCGGAACAAGCCGGTGAAGCTGCGGGTGTGGATCTGTCGGTCGCTAGTGGCGGGCTTCTTCTTGAAAGTGGAAGGCTCGGCTATTTCAACGATCTTGACGGGAATTCGTTCGCTCATGGTTCGTCGCTCATCAGCCTCTATCAGGCATGAGCACTATGGCGTCCCATCTGTTTGCATAACAGGCTCAGGTATTTGAATAAAAACCGTATCAGATGAGCCGGAAATCCTCGCAAAGCCTTAAATCACGGAGCCTGGCTCGGTCACCATCAAATGCCTGCGACCATCCACCGCACCCGCCACGGTGAGGGTGTCGGCTTCGTCTTCAGTGATGGGGACCTTGTAGCCGTCCACCCAGATAACCGACATTCGCAGGCCCTCATCGGTGGTGATGGTGAGGTCCTCTGCCGCAACATCGAAGCCCTGATCGCAAACTGTGAAAGTACAGCGCCGTGTTTCCTGATTGGTATGAACCGTCATGGCCATGCCCTCGGTTTTCAGGGGGAGTTAAACCTGTGACCTTTGCAGCGCAGGAGTGTCTGCATCGACTGATCAACGGTCATCGACGCACTTGCGCGCATCGCTGCGGTCCACTGATCAATCCCCTGTACAGAGGCTGCAGCCATGGACGCCTGGTGGCACGAAGTGTGGTTGACCCTGATGGCCGAATTCGCCGACATCACCGACGCCAGACAAATCACTCGCGTTTCGGTGCGCCTGCTCATGGCGGCGCTGCTCGGCGGGGTGCTGGGCTTCGAACGCGAGCGCAAGGGCAAGGCCGCCGGTGTACGCACGCACATGCTGGTGGCCCTGGGCGCGGCGCTGTTCGTGCTGGTGCCGCAGATGGCCGGGGCCGGCGAAGCGGCCCTGAGCCGGGTGGTGCAGGGTATCGTCGCCGGGATCGGTTTTCTCGGCGCCGGCACCATCCTCAAGGGCAAGGACATGGACGAAGAACACGTCAAGGGCCTGACCACCGCCGCTGGCCTGTGGATGACCGCGGCCATCGGCGTTTGCGCCGGCATGGGCCGGGAGGCGACGGCGCTGCTGAGTACGCTGCTGGCGCTGATCATTCTTGGGGTGATGCCTTGGGTGGTGGGGCGGTTTGAGCATCCGGACAAGGATTCGGACTGATATCTGTCGTCGGTTGCGGCTCAGCGACTTCCAGGTCAGGTTGGGCGAATACATCGTCCATCAATGTACTGGACTCGTGCAGGGCGCGCACGAGCGCTGCGGCCTGTGAATCGGCAAGCTCCCGGGTCCGTGGGGCCTGCCTGTCACGGTTGAAAAGGTGAATTTCATAGTTGAATAGCTTGATGCGCATCTCGACCTGCAGCTCCCTGCATAGATTCAGGGTGCCGAAGTATGTCGCGCATGGGCTTAGGAAGCGGCTGAGTTGCTTGAGTGAAAAATCCCACGCTCAGCCGAGCAAACGCCTGTTCGTAAATAGTCGTGACTATTCAGTCACATTGTCACAAGACCGGTCTATGCTCAGGGATTGCCTGCCAACCCAGCACGGGCGGATCGTCGCTGGGCGGATCGCCGACAGTCGGTGGAACCGTTGGCTTGAGCGGCAGCTCATCGGGCTCCTGGTCCGGATCGGGTGGCGGCAGCGTCGGGTCGTCAATGTTCGGATCAGGTGTTTCGGCAGGGTATGGAATATTCATTGAGCTGATCTCCCAAGGGGGTATGAAGGGTTGGACGATCTGCAGGGCGATTGATTCGTTTTTCTTCGGGGGGCAAGGGAAGTGCTCATTTCATCTGAACTTTTCAACGTGCCGTCGGCTCGGAACTTAAGCGGGGTTCGCCAGGTGTATTGGCGCCAGGACACTGCGTAATCCAGGCACAGGAGCGCCCAAAAGGGCGAAGGAGAGAGGCTCGATGACGATCGATGAACCGTTTGAAACGGGACAGGGAGCTCAAGACAGCAGCGCCGCCGAACAGCCGTTGATGCTGTCCCAGGCATTGCTGTTGCCGCGCATCGTGATCGAAGACACGGCACCGGTGATCGAGGGTGGGCTATATGCCGCCAAGGCGATCGTCGGGCAGGCAATCACGGTCACCAGCAAGGTGTTTGCCGATGGTCACGACAAGCTGGCAGTCATGCTGCGCTGGCGTGCGGCGCGCAGCGAAAGCTGGCACGGCATGCCCATGGCCGACCGTGGCAACGACCTCTGGGAGGCTCACTTCAGTGTCCAGGAAGTGGGCCGCGTGCTGTTTTCCATTGAGGCCTGGATCGATCGCTTCGCCAGTTACTGCTACGAGCTCGAGAAAAAGTTCAGCGCTGGGGTACCGGTAAGCCTGGAACTGCAAGAAGGTCGCCTGCTCATCCTGCAAAGCGCCGAGCGCAGTGAAGGCTCGCTGCGTCAGCAACTGCAACGCCTGCATGACGACTTGCCCGGAATGCCCCTTGCGGACCAGGTCGCTACCCTGCTCAAGGCCGAAACGGCCGCCCTGATGACCCAGGCCGACCATCGAGCCTACTTGAGCCGCAGCCATGAATTCCCCCTGGACGTGGAGCGCGAGCGCGCCCAGTTTGCCAGCTGGTACGAGCTCTTTCCGCGTTCGATCACCGATGACCCCGAGCGCCACGGCACATTCAACGATGTGCACAGTCGTTTGCCGATGATCCGCGACATGGGTTTCGACGTGCTGTACTTCCCGCCGATCCATCCCATTGGACGCAGCTTCCGCAAGGGGCCGAACAATGCCCTGCAGGCGGGGCCCGACGATCCGGGCAGTCCTTATGCCATTGGTGGCGAAGAGGGCGGGCATGAGGCGATTCATCCCGAACTGGGCAGCCGCGAGGATTTTCGCCGCCTGGTCGCCGCAGCAGCCGATCATGGCCTGGAAATCGCTCTGGATTTTGCCATCCAGTGCTCCCAGGACCATCCGTGGCTCAAGGAGCATCCGGGCTGGTTCTCCTGGCGACCGGACGGCACTATCCGCTACGCGGAAAACCCGCCGAAGAAATACCAGGACATCGTCAACGTCGATTTCTATGCCGCCGAGGCGATACCGAGCCTGTGGCTGGCCCTGCGCGACGTCATCCTCTGCTGGGTGGCGGAGGGCGTGAAGATCTATCGGGTCGACAATCCGCACACCAAACCGCTGCCATTCTGGCAGTGGCTGATCGAGGATGTCCGCAGCCAGCACCCGGAAGTGATTTTCCTCGCCGAGGCCTTTACCCGCCCGGCGATGATGGCGCGCCTAGGCATGGTCGGGTTTTCCGAGAGCTACACCTACTTCACCTGGCGCAACACCAAGGCCGAGCTGCAAAGCTATTTCAGCGAACTGAACCAGCCGCCCTGGCTGTATTGCTATCGACCGAATTTCTTCGTCAATACACCGGACATCAACCCGTTCTTTCTGCATGAGTCCGGGCGTGCCGGATTCCTGATCCGTGCCGCGCTGGCGACCATGGGGTCGGGGCTCTGGGGCATGTATTCAGGATTCGAACTCTGTGAGTCGGCGGCGTTGCCGGGCAAGGAGGAATACCTCGATTCGGAGAAGTACGAGATTCGCCCGCGCGACTTCAGCGCTCCCGGCAATATCATCGCCGAGATCGCTCAACTCAACCGCATCCGCCGGCAGAACCCGGCGCTGCAGACGCACCTGGGCATCGAGTTCTATAACGCCTGGAACGACAACATCCTTTACTTCGGCAAACGCACCGCCGATCGGGGTAACTTCATTCTGGTGGCCATCAGCCTCGACCCGCACAACGCCCAGGAGGCCAGTTTCGAGCTGCCGCTGTGGGAGCTGGGGCTGGACGACGATGCCCAAACCCGCGGTGAAGACCTGATGACCGGGCACCGCTGGACCTGGAACGGCAAGACTCAATGGATGCGCATCGAACCCTGGCACCTGCCATTCGGAATCTGGCGCATCGAGAATGCCCTCTAGAATGGAGTCGACCATGGCGAAGAAAGCGCGCGCGGCCGCATTTATCGATGATCCGCTCTGGTACAAGGACGCGATCATCTATCAGGTGCATGTGAAGTCCTTTTTCGATTCGAACAACGACGGTATCGGCGATTTCCCGGGGCTGATCGCCAAGCTCGACTACATCGCCGAACTGGGTGTGAACACCGTCTGGCTATTGCCGTTCTACCCCTCGCCACGACGCGACGATGGTTATGACATCGCTGAATACAAGGCGGTGCATCCGGACTACGGCACCATGGCCGACGCCAAGCGGTTTATCACCGAAGCGCACAAGCGCGGCCTGCGGGTGATCACCGAACTGGTCATCAACCATACCTCCGACCAGCATGCCTGGTTCCAGAGGGCACGGCGCGCCAAGCCCGGCTCCAAGGCCCGGGACTTTTACGTGTGGTCCGACACCGATCAGAAGTACGACGGCACGAGGATTATCTTCCTCGACACGGAAAAGTCCAACTGGACCTGGGACCCGGTCGCCGGCCAGTATTTCTGGCACCGCTTCTACTCCCATCAGCCGGACCTCAATTTCGACAACCCGCAGGTGATGAAGGCGGTCATCGGCGTCATGCGCTATTGGCTGGACATGGGCATCGACGGCCTGCGCCTGGATGCGATTCCCTACCTGATCGAACGCGACGGCACCAACAACGAGAACCTGCCCGAGACCCACCAGGTGCTCAAGCAGATCCGCGCCGAGATCGACGCCAACTACCCTGACCGCATGCTGCTGGCCGAGGCCAACCAGTGGCCTGAAGACACCCAGCTGTATTTCGGCGATGCCCGCAGCGACGATGGCGATGAGTGCCACATGGCCTTTCATTTCCCGTTGATGCCGCGCATGTACATGGCAGTGGCCCAGGAAGACCGCTTCCCGATCACCGATATCCTGCGCCAGACCCCGGAGATCCCGGCCAATTGCCAGTGGGCGATCTTCCTGCGCAACCACGATGAGCTGACCCTGGAAATGGTCACCGATCGCGAGCGCGATTACCTCTGGAATTACTACGCCGCCGACCGCCGCGCGCGGATCAACCTGGGCATTCGCCGGCGCCTGGCACCGTTGCTCGAGCGCGACCGGCGCCGGGTCGAGCTGCTCAACAGCCTGCTGCTGTCGATGCCGGGTACGCCGACCTTGTATTACGGCGACGAGATCGGCATGGGCGACAACATCTACCTGGGCGACCGCGACGGCGTGCGCACGCCCATGCAATGGTCGATCGACCGCAACGGTGGTTTCTCCCGTGCCGACCCGGCCAGCCTGGTGCTGCCGCCGATCATGGACCCGCTCTACGGTTATCAGTCAGTGAATGTCGAAGCACAGTCCCGTGACCCGCACTCGTTGCTGAACTGGAACCGGCGCCTGCTGGCCGTGCGCAAGCAGCAAAAAGCGTTCGGGCGGGGCAGCCTGACCATGCTTTCGCCAAGCAATCGGCGGATCCTGGCGTACACCCGGGAATACGCAGATGGCGACGGCAAGACCGAAATCATCCTGTGCGTGGCCAACGTCTCGCGTGCTGCGCAAGCGGCGGAGCTGGAGCTGTCGCACTATGCCGGCATGGTGCCGGTGGAAATGCTCGGCGGCAGCGCCTTCCCGCCGATCGGCCAGTTGCCGTTCATGCTGACCCTGCCGCCCTATGGCTTCTACTGGTTCCTGCTGGCCCCGGAAAACCAGATGCCGAGCTGGCACGTGGAGCCTGCGCAGAGCCTGCCGGAATTCAACACCCTGGTCTTGAAAAAACGCATGGAAGAGCTGCTCGAGGAGCCCTCGCGCAGCACGCTGGAAAAAAACGCCCTGCTGCAATACCTGCCCAAACGGCGCTGGTTCGCCGGCAAGGACACCGCCATCGAGCAGATTCGCATCGCCTATGGCGTGCGCTTCAACATTCAGCCATTCCCGGTCTTGCTCAGCGAGATCGAGGTCAGCAGCGGTGGCGAGATCAGCCGCTACCAGTTGCCGTTCGGCTTTCTGGGCGAGGATCAGATCAGCAGTGCCTTGCCGCAGCAACTGGCCCTGGCGCGGGTGCGGCGTGGTCGGCAGGTCGGCTTGATCACCGATGCCTTCAGCCTCGAGAGTTTTGTCCGGGCGGTGGTGCAGGGGTTGCAGGCACACACGCGGCTGCTCGGTGACGATGGCGAGCTGGTCTTCGAACCGACCGAACAACTGGCGCAGCTTGGCCTGGCCGACGACGCCCCGGTGCGCTACCTGGCGGCCGAGCAATCGAACAGTTCGGTGGTGGTCGGCGGCAGCCTGGTGTTGAAAATGATTCGCCGGGTCAGTGGCGGTATTCATCCGGAACTGGAAATGGGCGCTTACCTGACCGCGGCCGGGTTCACCAATATTTCGCCCTTGCTCGGTGCAGTCAGCCGGATCGATGGCCAGGGCGTGCCGCACCTGTTGATGATCGCCCAGGGCTACCTGAGCAATCAGGGCGATGCCTGGGACTGGACCCAGAACAACCTGGAGCGGGCCATCCGCGACGAAATGGCGCCGGCCCGTTCTGAGCAGGAGCAGCACTCCAATGCGCTGGCCGAGCTTGCCGGTTTCGCTGCCTTGCTTGGTCAGCGCCTGGGCGAGATGCACGTGCTGCTGGCCGCACCGACCCGTAATGCAGCGTTTCGTGCCCACCCCAGCACCGGCAAGGAGAGTCAGGCGTGGAGCAAAAGCATCAGTGCGCAGTTGGAACGTGCGTTGTACTTGCTTGAACACCACCGCAGCAATCTGACCCAGGACGAGCAGAAATTGGTGGATGAGTTGCTCGGCCAGCGCGACGAGATGCTTGGCCACGTCGATGCCCTGTGCAAGCAGGCGGTGGGCGGTTTGATCATGCGCGTGCACGGCGACTTGCACCTGGGCCAGGTGCTGGTGGTGCAGGGTGATGCCTACCTGATCGACTTTGAAGGGGAGCCGGCGCGACCGTTGCAGGAACGGCGGGGTAAATACAGCCCCTACAAGGATGTCAGCGGGGTACTGCGCTCGTTCGATTATGCCGCGGCCACGGCCACCCGCAATGTGCAGAGCGCCGATACCTCGGCACAGGCCCAGCAAGCCCGCCAGCGGGTCTCCCGGCACTATCTGCATGAATCCCGGCATGCCTTTATCGAGGCCTACGGCCTGGCCACTGCCAACCTGCCGCATGCCTGGGAAGACGCTGAAGGCGAGCGTGCTGCCCTCGAATTGTTCAGCCTGGAAAAGGCCGCCTACGAAATTATTTACGAAGCAGAGCATCGCCCACACTGGCTGGCCGTGCCTTTGCATGGACTGTATGGGCTATTGAGTACCTGGGGAGAGTAGTAGATGAATGCGCACAGAGAACATGACAGGGCCCAGAGTGGGGCGTTCCCGCACAAAGCCGACATCGAGGCGCTGGTCCGGGCCGAACACCATGACCCCTTTTCGATCCTCGGGCCGCACGGTGATGGTGCAGGCGGGCAATATATTCGTGCGTATCTGCCCAATGCCTTGCGTGTGCAAGTGCTGGAAAGGACCAACGGTGAACTGATCGGTGCCCTGGAGCAGGGCGAGGTACCGGGCATGTTCGCCGGGCATTTCCCAAGGCAGCTGCCATACCTGCTGCAGATCCAGTGGGCCGGTGGCGAGCAGATCAGCGAAGACCCTTACAGCTTTGGCCAACTGCTCGGCGAGATGGACCTTTACCTGTTCGCCGAGGGCAATCATCGCGACCTGAGCAGTTGCCTGGGCGCGCAAGTAATGACGATCGACGGTGTCGAGGGTGTGCGCTTCGCGGTCTGGGCGCCGAATGCACGGCGGGTTTCGGTGGTCGGGGATTTCAACATCTGGGATGGCCGGCGTCATCCGATGCGCCTGCGCCATCAGGCCGGGGTCTGGGAGATCTTCATCCCCCGCCTGCAGCCAGGTGAAACCTACAAGTACGAAATCCTTGGCAAGGATGCCATTCTGCCGCTCAAGGCCGACCCGGTTGCACTGGCCACGGCGCTGCCGCCGGACACCGCTTCGAAAGTCGCCAAACCCCTGCAGTTCGACTGGCAGGATCAGCAGTGGCTGCAGGAGCGCGGCGAGCATCACCGCACCAGCGCGCCCTTGTCGATCTACGAGCTGCACGCCGGCTCCTGGCAATGCGAGATGGACGATATCGGCGAAGTGGTGCGCCCTTATAACTGGCGCGAACTGGCCGACCGCCTGATCCCTTACATCCTCAAACTGGGCTTCACTCACATCGAGCTGATGCCGGTCATGGAGCACCCCTTTGGCGGCTCCTGGGGCTATCAACCCCTGTCGCAGTTCGCCCCCAGTGCGCGCTACGGCTCGGCCGAGGACTTCGCGGCCTTCGTCGATGCCTGCCACCGGGCCGGCATCGGCGTGATCCTGGATTGGGTGCCGGCACATTTCCCGACGGATGTTCACGGCCTGGCCCAGTTCGACGGCACGTCCCTGTATGAATACGGCAACCCGCTGGAAGGCTTCCATCAGGACTGGGACACGCTGATCTACAACCTGGGGCGCACCGAGGTGCATGGCTTCATGCTGGCTTCGGCGCTGCACTGGCTCAAGCACTTCCACATCGACGGATTGCGCGTTGATGCGGTGGCTTCGATGCTCTATCGCGATTACTCGCGCAAGGCAGGCGAATGGGTACCCAACCGCCATGGCGGGCGCGAGAACCTGGAAGCCATCGACTTTTTGCGCCACCTCAATGACGTGGTCGCGCTGGAAGTGCCGGGGGCGTTGATCATTGCCGAAGAGTCCACCGCCTGGCCGGGTGTCAGCCAGCCGACCCAGCAGGGTGGGCTGGGCTTCCAATACAAGTGGAACATGGGCTGGATGCACGACACCCTGCATTACATCCAGAACGACCCGATTCACCGCACCCATCACCACAATGAAATGAGCTTCGGCCTGATCTATGCCTATTCCGAGCATTTCATCCTGCCGATTTCCCATGACGAAGTGGTCCATGGCAAGCATTCGCTGATCGACAAGATGCCCGGCGACCGATGGCAGAAGTTCGCCAACCTGCGTGCCTATCTGACATTCATGTGGGCGCATCCGGGCAAGAAGCTGCTGTTCATGGGCTGCGAGTTCGGTCAGTGGCGCGAGTGGAACCACGACAGTGAGCTGGACTGGTACCTGTTGCAGTATCCGGAACACCTGGGGGTGCAGAAGCTGGTCGGTGACTTGAACCGCCTGTATCGCAGCGAAGCAGCCCTGCATGAGCAGGACTGCGTACCCCAGGGCTTCCAGTGGCTGATCGGCGACGATGCGGCCAACAGTGTGTTTGCCTGGCTGCGCTGGAGTAAAAATGGCGATCCGCTGCTGATCGTCGCCAACTTCACCCCCGTGCCCCGTCACGGCTACCGCATCGGCGTGCCTTTCGCCGAGCGCTGGAGCGAGGTGCTCAACAGCGACGCCGATGTGTATGCCGGTTCCAACCTGGGCAACGGTGGGGGCGTGGCCAGCGAACCGACGCCCAGCCATGGCCAACCCCTCTCGCTGTCACTCAATCTGCCACCCCTGGCGGTTTTGATCCTGCGCCCGGAAGCATAACCTGCTTGATGCGTGTGAGGCTTACCACCTCACGCGCACGCCCAGGTTGCCGATCAGGCCGTTCAAGTCGTTGTCGTCGACGTTGCTGCTGTAGTCGGCGCTGACAAAAAAGCTGAGTTTCTGTGAAACCTTCGCCACCAGGCCCAAACCCAGGTCGACGGTAGTGGAGTTGCGGCTGCTGCTGATCTTGTCGACCTGGTCGAGGCTGACGGTCTGGCTGTTGGAGAACTCGTGCCAGACGTTGGTCCGTACATAGGGTTCGAACGGCATGCCACGCACTGAATAACTACCACTCAATTTCGCACCCACACGGCCGGTCCAGGTCGGCATCGAGTCATAGGCGGCAATCGCAGCGGTCTGGTCCTGGGCGCCGGGGAAGAACTGCTGGTTGATCAATTGCGCTTGCGGTTCCAACACCCAGTTCTTGGTAATGCCAATGGGGAAGCCACCTACGACCGACAAGGTCAGCGCATGGCCATTGCCGTCGATGCGGTCGCCGCTGTCGGTGCGTCCGCTGCCGTCGAAACGGGTGCCCATGGCCACGGCATCCACATGCCAGCCCTGGCCGTGATTCACGCTCCAGTAAACGCCCAGGCTTTCGCCTTCGAGTTTGACCGTCCCCTTGCTATCACTGGTGTATGGACGCATGCCGTCGCTACCGCTTTGCAAACTGTTGTGGCCAATGAAGAAGCCTGCGCGATGGGTATTCTCGCCGGATTCACGGATGAACAGGTCCGGGCTGACTTGCATGTTGTTGTTGGTCCCATCGAAGCGTGTTTCCTGTGGGCCGGCACTGCCTGGCTTGAGTGCCACGGGGAAGTACTGGTTCAAGTGGCTGGCAATGTCTCCGGGTAGATCCGGTGCATTGCGTTGGTCCAGGCGGTCCTGCAGGGAGGCCAGAGCGTTGAAGGTCAGGCCGGATGCGGTAGGGCTGTTCAGCGAAAAAAGCGGCATGCTCAGTGATGTGGCCGAGAAGGGATCCTCATCGGCAAGGCCCAACGCAAGGGTTTCTACGGGAATCGACAGCAGCAACGAAGTGGACAGGGCGTAGAAAGCGTAGTCGAGGCCGAAGGGAGCGGGCGTTTTTCTCATGACAAATATCTCCTCTGAATGTAACAGCCAAGGGTCTGGCCAGGAGACACGCCGGCTGTACGACTTCACAAAACAGAGGGCGGCCGAAGCCAGCAGGCCAGGCATCCGCGGCAGGCCAGAAGGCGCGTGCTAGAGGCGTGGCAAGAGTACTCGTGCGAGTAAGTTGGTTACTTGAAGTCAAGGAGAGTACTGGCCTTGCGTCAAGAAAATGCACGATGGGTGGTAGTTGCAAATTTGCCATTGCAAGCTATTGAAATGGCTTGTTTATCCTCCTTTCATAGCCCCCCGCGCGCTTTAAACCGGGGTGGCTATGCCGAATGAATTTAAAGATGGACCTCCACAGCAAGTGGCAAATGGTCGGAAAGGTGCGTCCAAGGTTTATTTGCGAGAATTTTTGGCGAATGGCTGCTGGCGTTGCGCAGGTAAATGCGATCCAGGCGCAGCAGCGGCCAGCGTGCCGGGTAGGTCTTGGCCAGCAGGCCATGGTGGCGCTCGAAGGCTTCATGCAGGTAGTCGTGCTGGGCCAGGGTGACATTGCCTTGCAACTTCCAGTCGTTGAAGTCGCCGGCGATGATCACGGGCGCATTGCCGGGCAAGGAGTCCAGCAGGCGGCAGAGCAGCTCGAGTTGCAATTGACGATGGGATTCCAGCAGCGACAGGTGCACGCAGATGGCGTGCACCTCCTGATGCCCGGGTACTTGCAGCACGCAATGCAACAAGCCACGGCGCTCGGGGCCGGTGATCGACACGTCGAGATTGCGGTGGTGGATGATCGGGTACTTGGACAGCAGCGCGTTGCCATGGTGGCCATTGGGGTAGACGGCATTGCGCCCATAGGCGAAGTCGTTCCACATGCTGTCGGCGAGAAATTCATATTGTGAGGTCAACGGCCAGTTGCTGACACGCGAGGCGTGGCGGTCATGTTCGCCGAGCACCTCCTGAAGAAAAACGATATCGGCCCCGGTGCTGCGCACGGCCTCGCGCAGTTCCGGGAGGATGAAGCGGCGATTGAAGGTGGTGAAGCCTTTGTGGGTGTTGACGGTCAGTACCCGCAGACGATGGATAGCCGGGGGCTGCGCTTGTGCGTCCTGGTCAGTGCTGCTGATACCCGCAGGGTCGGCTGTCACGGTCGTTCCTCAATCGTTGAGCCCAATAGTATTGCGACTGGTTTTGGCCCGGACAGTTCCGGTGAATTTGCGACCGCATCGCTGGCAAGCCAGCTCCCACAGAGTTCACCACATGCCTCTGTGGGTCATCCCTGTGGGAGCTGGCTTGCCAGCGATGAATCCAACACATATCCCCCGGCCTTACTGCTCCTCCTCAAGCACCAGCTCAAACAACAACAACGACCGCCCCGTCACCGCAAATGCGCTGCCGAACTCCCACGGTTCGCGCCCGCGCAGCAGTGGCCTGTCGGTGTCCAGCAGGCAATTCCAGTTCTCGCCCTCGGGCACCTGGGGCAGGGTGAAGTTGACCACCTCATGGTGGGCATTGACGATCAGCAGCAAGGTGGCATCGGCGCCCGGGCGGCGGATGCCGCTGACCTGGGCGCGGCCGTCCATGAGCATGCCCAGGCAGCGTCCATGGCGGTCGTGCCATTGTTCGGTGGTCATCTCGCTAGCATTGGGCGCCAGCCAGGTGACGTCCTTGACGCCGATATCTTCATTGAAGTCGCCGACCATAAAGCGTGCACGCCGCAGCACCGGGTATGTCAGGCGCAATTTGGTCAGGCGCTTGACGAACTTGAGCAGGGACTTGCCGTCTTCGTCCATCTCCCAGTTCACCCAGCCCGTTTCGCTGTCCTGGCAATAGGCGTTGTTGTTGCCATGCTGGGTTCTGCTGAATTCGTCGCCGGCAACGATCATCGGCGTGCCTTGCGCCAGCAGCAGGGTCGCGAAAAAGTTGCGCATCTGGCGCAGGCGCAAGGCGTTGATCTCGGGGTCATCCGTGGGGCCTTCGACGCCGTGGTTCCAGGAAATGTTGTGGTTGGTACCGTCCTGGTTGTTCTCGTCGTTCGCTTCGTTGTGTTTTTCGTTGTAGGACACCAGGTCGCGCAGGGTGAAGCCGTCATGGGCAGTGACGAAGTTCACCGAGCAATAGGGGCGCCGGCCACGCTGGTTGAACAGTTCGCCCGAGGCCGTCATGCGCGCGGCAAAGTCGGCGAGCTGACCGTCGTCACCTTTCCAGAAGGCACGCACGGTGTCACGAAAGCGATCGTTCCATTCCACCCAGCCCGGGGCGAAGCCGCCGACCTGGTAGCCGCCGGGGCCACAGTCCCACGGTTCGGCGATCAGTTTGACCTGGCGCAGGACCGGGTCCTGGCGACACGCCACGAGGAAGCTGTGACGTTCATCGAAGCCTTCATGGTAGCGCCCCAGAATGGTTGCCAGGTCGAAGCGGAAGCCATCCACGTGCATCTCGCTGGCCCAGTAGCGCAACGAATCGGTGACCATCTGCAGCACGCAGGGGTGACTCAGGTCCAGGGTATTGCCGGTGCCCGAATCATTGATGTAGAAGCGCTTGTTTTCCGGGTTCAAGCGATAGTAGGAGACGTTGTCGATGCCGCGCATCGACAGGGTCGGGCCTTGCTCGTTGCCTTCGGCGGTGTGGTTGTAGACCACATCGAGAATCACCTCCAGGCCGGCGTCGTGCAGGTGCGCGACCATCTCCTTGAACTCGGCGATCTTGCCATTGGCCAGGTAGCGCGGGTGCGGGGCGAAGAAGGCGATGCTGTTGTAGCCCCAGTAGTTGTTCAGGCCCTTTTGCAGCAGGTGCTGGTCATTGACGAAGGCGTGGATCGGCAACAGCTCGATGGAGGAGATGCCGAGCTTGCGGATGTGATCGAGCACATCCTCGACCATCAGGCCGGCGAACGTGCCGCGCTCATCCTCGGGCACCGAGGGGTGCAGCATGCTGATGCCGCGCACATGGGTTTCATAGATGATGGTGCGGTCCCAGGGCACGCTGACGCGCTGGTCGCGCCCCCAGGTATAGGCCGGGTCGATAACCTTGCTCTTGGGCACGAAGGGCGCACTGTCGCGCTCGTCGTAACTGAGATCCGCATCCGGGTGGCCGATGGTGTAGCCGAACAGCGCCTCGGACCAGCGCAACTGACCGACCAACTGCTTGGCATAGGGGTCGATCAACAATTTGTTGGGGTTGAAACGGTGACCGTTCTGCGGGTCGTACGGGCCATGCACCCGGTAGCCGTAGATCAGTCCTGGATGCGCGTCGGGCAGATAGCCGTGGAAGATCTCGTCGGTGTACTCGGGCAGCTCGATGCGTTCGAGTTCCACCTCACCACTGGAGTCGAAAAGGCAAAGCTCGACCTTGGTGGCATTGGCGGAAAACAGCGCGAAATTCACGCCCAGGCCATCCCAGGTAGCGCCGAGCGGGAAGGGCAGGCCCTCGCGGATGCGCGAGGGTTCAGCCGCAGGTTTGGGTTCGGTTTTCCTGGAGGAATTCTTTGGTCGAGTAGTCATGCTCAGTCCTTTCTCTGCTCAGACATGCACGACCCTCCGTCCAGTTCGGGAGGGTGCGTGATGGGATCGACCGAAGGCTCGGGCGTCAGTTGGCTGGTGGCTTCTTCGCCGCGCGTGGCTTTTTCTCCGTAGCGGGTTTTGCGGCAGCGGCCGATGCCGGCTTGGCAGCAGCCTTGCTGGCGGGTTTGGCAGCAGGCTTGGCGGCGGCCCTGGTCTTGGGTGCAGCAGCCGGCGCGTCCGGGCTGGTCTTGGCGGCAGGCTTGCGGGTGGGTGTCTTGTTCGGTGCCAAGGCTTCGGCTTCCGCCAGCTTGCGCGCCATTTCCCAATGACGGTGTTCCTGGCCTGTCGGCTTACCCTCCGACTCCCAGATTTGATAGGCGAATTCGCGAATACGCTTGTCGTCAGCACTCATTTCAACGCTCCTGATCACAACTCATTTTGTATGAATAGATTGACAGGGAAGTCTCTCAGCGCGGTATCCAGCCATAGTTCTCTTTTTTTTGTGACTATGGTTTCGCCGAAAAGTCCCTTCCAGGTGTGTAGCGAATCGGTTGATGGCAGGATTAGACGGGTGTCTTCCCAGTTCTGTGCCGGGATCAACGGTGAAGTGGCATTGCCAAGCAAGTGGCAGGCCAACCTGGGTACAAGGACGATAGCACGTTGGTCGTCGCTTTCACGCAGGAAGGCCAGCACCTTTTCGGCGTGCCTGCCATGTACTTCGAGCGCCTGGTAAGTACCCCGCCGGAACAGTTCCACATGTTGTTCGCGCAGGCCCAGGGTACGGGCGATCAGCGCCTGTTTGATGCGGCCGTCGCGCCAGTGTTCGAGCAACTGCGCGGCACCCAGCGTATCGTCCAGGGCCTGGCGCCGGGCGGCGAAATCCACCGCGCGGCGGTTGTCCGGGTCGACCAGGCTGAAGTCCCAGAACTCGCATCCTTGATACAGGTCCGGGACCCCCGGGGCGGTCATGCGCAACAGACATTGGCCGAGGCTGTTGATGACCCCGGCGCAGGCGATGGCCTGGGCGGCGGCGGCGATGGACTGGCGCAATTGCTGGCATTGCGGGTCGAACAGCAGCGTGTCGAGAAATTCGCGACAGGCTGTCTCGTAGACCTCGTTGGGTGCGCTCCAGCTGCTGGCCAGTTTGGCTTCGCGCAGGGCTTTTTGCTGCCAGGCACGCAGGCGTTCGGCATAGGCCTGCAGGCCTGAGCGGTCCTGGGCGGTCAAGTCCAGCGGCCAGCTGCCGAGCAGGGTCTGATAGAGCACCAGCTCATCGCCGGCACTGGGCGCGACGTCATCGCACATGGCCGTGCGCAGCGGCGCGGCCAGCTCGTGCCAGAGGTCGATGCGCGTTGCGTACCAGGCACTGCGTTCGCTGAGCACCGCCAGGCGTGCGCGGCTGTCCTCGCCACGCTTGTGGTCGTGGGTCGCAGTCGCGAGCAGGTTGTCCGGGAAGGTCGCCAGGCGTTGTTGGCAGGCGGCGTGGAAGTCCTCGGGTGGTGCGCTGAAGCGTTCGGGATCGAAGCCCACGTCATTGCGCGACAGCAGGACTGCCGAGCGGTAGAAGGCGGTGTCTTCCACGGCTTTGGCAGCGGTCGGCGAAGTCAGTTGCTGGAAGCGCACGCATGCATGGCGCAGGCGCTTGCGTTCGCGTCCGGGTGGCAGGCGACGCCAGCGTTCGCCACCCAGCCAGCGCTGCAAATGCTCGAGCACCGGCCAGTCGGCCTCGCCCAGGGTGCTGCGTGCGCCGGCGACGGCCCGGGTAAAGAACGCTTCGTCCTCGACCGGGCGACCACAGGCATGGATATAGGTGCGGTAGACCGGGTAGTGCGCGACCAATTCCTGCAAGGCCCGGCGTATGGCGCCCAGGGTCAGGTCGCGGGTCAGCAGGTCGTCACGTGCCACCTGCAGCAAGGCCTGGGCCACCGATTCGCAGTCACCGGCCAGGCTGCCATTGAGCACCAGGTGCCGGGCCAGGCGGACCTCTTCGCTGAAGTCGGCAGGGCGGCCGGTGAGGCTGCTCCAGAGTTCGCCGAGATTGGCCTGGCCCTCGGGGTCATGTTGCAGCAGGGAGACCTGGTTCATGAATTCGTAGCCGGTGCTGCCGTCGACCTGCCAGTCCAGGTGCAGCTGCTCAGTGGCGCCGAGGATTTTCTCGACATAGATCGGCAAGTGATCGAGGGCCGCTGCCAGTGGCCGCTCGGCCAACAGGGCGGTGACCCGCCGGCGCAGCTTGCGGCAATAACCGCGAGGGTCGGCCAGGCCGTCGATATGATCGATCCGCAGAGCGTCGACCAGGCCGCGCCGAATCAGCTCGAAGACCTTGGCGTGAGTCGCTTCGAACACGGCCGTGCGCTCCACGCGCAGCCCACCCAGTTCATTGATATCGAAAAAACGACGCCAGTTGATGTCGTCGGCCGCCGTGCGCCAGCTGGCCAGGCGATAGGGTTGCTGTTCGAGCAATGCGTGCAGGCGTTCGAAACCGTCGGCGTCGCGTGAATCGAACAGGTCGAGGACAACCTGCAATGCGTGGACGTATGCGGGGGTGCGCGCAAGGTCCGCCAGCTCCTGTTGCAAGGCGACGGCCTTGCTGCGTGCCTGGCGCTGGTCTTGCAGAGCGGCGAAGCGCGCCCCGAGTTCGCTCAGGCGTGCATCGCCGCCGGCGCAGAGGATCCGCGCATAGTCCACCGGGCAGATCGGGAAGTGGTGTTGGTAGTGCTCGATGAAAAAGGCACCCCGGTCGGCGTCCAGGCGCAGGGGCATTGCCCCCGCCTGGAGCACGCTGCCGTAGTCGCTGGAGAGAAACGGCAGCAACAGTTGCCCTTCCAGCAGAGGGTCCGGCGAGTGCCACTGGATGTCGAAAAACTCGGCGTAGGGACTGCGTCGCCCCCATTCGAGCAGGTCTTGCCACCAGGGATTGTGCACGCCCACGGCCATGTGGTTGGAGACGATGTCGAGGATCAGGCCCATGCCGTGCTGACGCAAGGCGGCGACCAGGCGTTCCAGCGCCGCTTCGCCACCGAGCTCGGGGTTGATGCAGGTCGGGTCGACCACGTCGTAGCCGTGCATCGAGCCCGGCCGGGCGCGCAGCAAAGGCGAAGCGTAGACATGGCTGATACCGAGCGCGGCGAAATAAGGTACCAGACCCGCCGCATCATCCAGGGTGAAGCCCTGGTGAAACTGCAGCCGTACGCTCGCGCTCAGGGGCTTCATCGATCTCGCTCGCTAGCCTGTTCGCGCGCCTGTGCCAGCAACTCCAGGCGGCGTGCCGCATCCAGGTCGTCGAGCAGGCCCTCGCTTTCCGCGCTGAAGCGCCGACGCCAGTTGGGGTGGGTGTCGAGGGTGCCCGGCAGGTTCGGCTGCTCTTCGATGCCCAGGGCATCTTCGAGCGGCAGCAGCACCAGTGGCGCACGGGTATGGCCGAGGAAACGCACGCTGGCATCGATGAGCTGCTCGGCCTCTTCAGCGTCGCCGCGAAAATTCTGATGATCCTGGGCCAGGATGTGCCGCAGGCCCAGTCGTTCGTGATGCCGGGTCTGGCGCCAATGCTGTTCGGTGTCGGCGTCGATAAGCTTGAGCTTGTGGTTCCAGTCGATGTCGCGCGCGCGCCACCAGCCGTCGAGGGTCGGCAGATCATGGGTCGTGCTGGTGGCCAGGGCATTGTCCGGCCACTCCAGGATCGGTTTGAAATGACCGGCGTGATACTGCTCGAACAGCAGCACGCGCATGCCGAGAATAGCCCGGGCCGCGAGCTTCTCGCGCAGGCCTTCGGGGACGGTGCCCAGGTCTTCGCCGAGGACGATCGCCTTGTGCCGCACCGACTCCAGCGCCAGCAGGCGCAGCAGGTCATCGACCGGGTAGTGCAGGTAGGCACCTTCGCTGGGCGGCGCACCCAAAGGGATGACCCACAGCCGTTGCAGGCCCATGACATGGTCGATGCGCAAGCCCCCGGCATGGGCGAAATTGGCCCGCAGCATTTCGATGAAGGCCCGAAAGCCTTTGCGTTGCAGGCCTTCGGGCGAAAACGCGGAAATCCCCCAGCTTTGCCCGCTGCGGTTGAGGATATCCGGCGGCGCGCCGACGGTAAGCTCACTGAGCAATTCATCCTGCCGGCTCCAGGCCTGGCTGCCGGCGCCGTCGGCGCCAACGGCAAGGTCGGCGATCAGGCCGATGCGCATGCCACTGCTGCGGGCGGCGTCCTGGGCCCGCTCGAGGCTGCGGGCCACCAGCCATTGGCTGAAGGCATGGAAGCCGACTTCATCGGCGTTCTCAGCGGCAAACTGAGCAATCTCCAGGTTGTGCGGGTCGTGCCAGTCGCTGGGCCATTGGCGCCAGTCCTGACTTTTGCCCTCGGCGGCGCAGTGGGCCTGCAGTGCTTCGAAGCGACAATGATTTTCCAGGGCCTGGCCACCGCTTTGGCGAAAGCTGATGAAATCCTCGTGGAGGGGATGCTCGCCCGCACAGAAACCGTCATACAGGGTTCGCAGCAGCAATTGCTTGGCCTGTGCGGCGCCCGGCCAGTCGATCAGGGGCAGTTGCTCAAGACGATGCAACTCGCTGCCAAGTTCGGCATCTTCGATGGCGATGCGCACCGCACGCTCGCCGAGGATGACGCCGGGTGCGGCATACAGGCTGTTGAGGAACAGGCGGCTGGAGGGGGAGTAGGGGCTGTAGCGCTGCGGATCATGGCTGAACATCGCATGCATGGGGCTGATGGCCAGGGCATCGGCACCCCGTTCGGCAGCGCTGCGGGCGAGGACCTCCAGGGCCCGGGTATCGCCGAAGCCGCCGTCGCCAATGCGGCGAAGACTGTACAACTGGGCACTCAGGCCCCAGATACGGGGTGTCGGTTCACCGGCGGCATCGGCCACGCTCCAGCAGCGGGGCGGGGCGACGGCCAGGGTAAATTGCTGGTCGCCCAGAGTCACTACTTGATAACCCACCGGCAGCACGCCGGGCAGGGCCGCCTGGTCGTCCAGGTGCAGATCGAACGCGGTGCCGTCTTCGAGGCTCACGCGGCAGGGCGTCTGCGGGCCGAAATAAACGCTCAGGTTCAATGCCTGGCCAACCTCGACGGTCAGCAGGGGCGGGAGCTTGTGACCCTCCCGGGCGGCTTGCAGTACTTGCAGGCTGGTTTCCACTGCGCCGGCGTCGTCGGCCGGGTGACCCAGCCCCGCCAGGATTCGGCGCAATACCGCAGGCTGTACCCGCTGTGGGCGGCCGTTGGCATCGATCCAGTCCACGGCCAGGCCCGCCCGTTGTGCCAGTAAATGCAGTTGCTCTTCACTCATGGGTCGGCTCCGGTACATAGGATGGGGTCAGGCTGACCAGGGTGGTAAAGCGCGGCAACTGTGTGTCGGATGCAATTTCGGGTGAACTGTGGAACAACCGATGCTCCACCGTTGGCAATGCGGTCGACACGGCGTGTTCGCCAAGGTTCAGGTCAATGCGCAGTTCGCTGCCATCGCCCAGTTGCCAGCGGGCGCTCAGCGCCTTCTCGGCGAGCACCTGGGCACCCAGCGAGCGACTGCCCGGCAGCCTTGCAAACAGCGTGTGCCGACGAATGGCCAGCAGCGCGCGGTAGAGCCGCTGCCAGTCATTGTCGTGGGGCGATCGGGTGAAATCCGGGCGTGAATCGAGGAAGGTCTGCAGCGCATTGGGGTCGGGTATCCGCGCCCGCTGTTGCTCGTCGGCAAAGGTCGCGAAACTGGCGAACTCGTTTCGTCTGCCCTCGCGTACGGCCTGTGACAGCTCACCCGTGTGACTGGTGAAAAACAGGAAGGGCTCGTCGGCCCCCCACTCATCGCCCATGAACAACAGCGGAACCATCGGCGAGAGCAACAGCAGGGCGGTGGCTGCGCGCAAGGCTTGCGGCGGGCACAGCTGACTCAGGCGCTCGCCGAAGGCACGATTGCCGATCTGATCATGGTTCTGCAGAAAAAGTATAAAGGCACCCGGCGGCAGATGGGCGCTGGGCTCCCCGCGTGGGCTGCCCTTGCGGGTCACTTCGCCCTGCCAGGCAAAACCCTGGCCCAGGCAACGGGCCAATTTTTCGATCGGGCGGTCGGCGAAGTCGGCGTAATAGCCTTCGCGCTCGCCGGTCAGCAATACGTGAAGGGCGTTGTGCCCGTCATCGTTCCACTGCCCGTCGAAGACCTCCTCCAGAAGCCGGGCCTGGTTGTGTTCGTTTTCCAGGGTCAACCAGACATGCCGTCCCGGATCGATCTGTGCCCGTACCCGCCGCGCCAGATCAAGGCAAAAGCTGGTGTCATCGATGGCATGCACGGCGTCCAGGCGCAGGCCATCGAAGCGGTATTCCAGCAGCCACATCAGGGCATTGTCGATGAAGAAATTGCGTACCTGGGGCTTGCGAAAGTCGATGGCCGCCCCCCAGGGGGTGTGTTTGTCCTCGCGAAAAAAACCCTTGGCGTAGCGCCCCAGATAATTGCCGTCCGGACCGAAGTGGTTGTAGACCACATCGAGCAGCACCATCAGGCCGAGGCCGTGGGCGCAGTCGATCAGGCTTTTCAGTTGTTCGGGCGTGCCATAAGAGGCTTCCGGGGCGTAGGGCAGCACGCCGTCATAGCCCCAGTTACGATCGCCGGGAAACTCGGCCACAGGCATCAGTTCTATGGCGGTGATGCCCAGTTCGGCCAGGCGCGACAACTGCTTTTCGACCTCGCCATAGCCGCCCATGGCCCCCACATGCAGCTCATAGATGATCGCTTCATGCCAGGGCCGGCCGCGCCAATGGCTGTTGCACCAGGTATACGCCTGCGGGTCGACGACCACGCTGGGCCCATGCACGTCACCGGCCTGGGCCCGTGACGCGGGGTCGGGCACGTCCAGTTCGCCATCGATATTGAAGCGATAGCGGGTACCGGCCGAGCACCGCGTCTGGATCACGAACCAGCCATCCGCCTGGGGCAGCATGGGCAGTGACTGGCCGTTTTCCAGCTCCACGCTGACGTAATACGCGTCAGGCGCCCAGAGGGCGAAGCGGGTGTGCTCCGTATCTACCATGATTGCCCCGTGGGGCCAGGTTTCCATTGACCGAAAGGGCATCCCATCCAACCTCTCAATAGGGGCGGTTGGCACCTACCGCACGCTGGACCAGTTCTTCATAGAGCTTGGCGTAGGGTTCGACTGCCTGGCACCAGTTGAACGGCTGGGTCATGGCCCGGCAGCGCATGGCATTGAGCAGGTCGGGCTTGCCGAAGACATAGAAGGCCCGGCGCAGTGCCTCTTCGTAGCTCTGCACGGTGGACTGGTCGAACAGAAAACCGGTGACACCGTCCTCGATGGTGTCGGCCAGCCCGCCGGTGTTGCGGGCGACCGGCAAGGAGCCGAAACGCTGGGCATACATCTGGCTCAGGCCGCAGGGTTCATAGCGCGACGGCATCAGCAAAAAGTCGCTGCCGGCAAACATGCGCCGGGCGTCGGTTTCGTTGAAGCCGATACGCACGCTGACCTGGCCCGGAAAACGCTTGGCCAGTTCACGCATGGACTGTTCTTCCTCCGGCTCGCCCCGGCCGATGATTGCAATCTGTCCGCCATTGGCGACGATGAATTGCGCCACGGCTTCGGTCAGGTCCAGGCCCTTCTGGTAGACCAGGCGCGACACCACGGCGAACAGCGGGCCCTCGGAAGGTTCCAGCTTGAACAGCTCGCGGACATGCTGGGCATTGACCGCCTTGCCTTCCCAGTCGTTGAGGCTGAAGGGGTGGACCAGATGCGTGTCGGTGGCCGAGTCCCAGCTTTCGTCGATGCCATTGGGGATGCCGCTGAGCAGGCCGTGCAGGGCCTTGCTGCTGAGGAAACCGTCGAGCCCGCAGCCGAAGGCCGGGGTAGTGATTTCCTGGGCATAGGTGGCGCTGACCGTGGTGATATGGCTGGAGTACGCCATGCCGGCCTTGAGGAACGACAACTTGCCGTAGAACTCCATGCCTTCCTGCTGCAAGGCATGTTCGGGGATCGCCAGCTCAGGGCAGCAGGCCCGGCTGACCACACCCTGGTAGGCGAGGTTGTGAATGGTGAACAGGGTCGGGGTCTTCAGGCCGCGCCAGTGCATGTACGCCGGTGCCAGGCCGGCCGGCCAGTCATGGGCATGGACCAGGTCCGGCTTCCAGTGGACCATGCCTTCGCCTGCGGCGATATCGGCAGCGGCCAGGCCCAGGCGGGCGAAGCGGATGTGGTTGTCCGGCCAGTCGCGACCATTGTTGGCGCCGTAAGGCGTGCCTTCGCGCTGGTACAATTCAGGGCAGATCAGGACGTAGATGACCAGTCCATCAGGCATGTCCATACGACCGATCTTGCATGGCGGCAGTGCGGCGTGGCCGCCCAGTTCGCCGACGACGTGGATGGGATTGTCGCTGGCCAATACCTGCGGGTAGCCAGGAATCAGTACGCGAACATCATGCAGGTGACGCATGGCTCTGGGCAGGGCTGCGGAAACGTCGCCCAGACCTCCGGTCTTGACCAGATCGGCGATCTCGGAAGTCACGAACAGAACTTTCTGTTTGTTGGGATTTTCCCGCTGCTGCCCTTGCAGTGCCTTGCCCGTCGAAGCGAGATCCGGCATCGCGGTCTCGCTACCTACCTTGTTGAAATGCTCTCCGTGAGTTTCGACAGCGGCACTGATCATTGTTTTCTCCCGTGCATTAATACGTGTGGCAAAGCACCTGAATTATTGTCCTTGGGTCCCCGGTTCCAAGCGCAAAAGCGCAACGCGACTGGGCGAAGAAAGTGCCCGGTGCGAGTAGACGGATTGGGGTGGGTCGGCAGCGCTTGGGTACTCCAGAAGCGATCGCCTACCTTAAAGCTGACCTACCGGTTATTCAGAAGTTTCGACTTTTTAAAGGCGAATTATCCGAGCGGTAATGGGGCCGAAATCTGAGTGTAGGAGAGATAGTGGCACGGGGGGAATACATTAATTTTTTTGAGCGACTGACGGTGTCCGGAGGCTCTGCGACTTGGTACGGACGTCCTTTGTTATCTGCTTCGGATGCAATCGTTTTGCGCCCGCTCCGCGGTCGAGCGCAGCCTTCGGCAGCGGCTACAAAAGTACGCCGCAACGCCGACTGTGTAGCCGCTGCCGAAGGCTGCGCTCGAGTGCGAAGCGCTCGCTTGGTATTGACCCCACATCGCCCTAAGATGTCCCCAAACAAGGAAAAGGCGCGACTCCCCCATGTCTGAAAAAGACACGATTTCCATGCAATTGGTGCGAGAAGCTTTGTTGCAAAGTTGTGCCCCCGGCGGCGCCACCGAGGAAGTCCTGCTCAAGGCCGGGATCGATCCGGCGTTGCTACAGCAGCTCGACGCACGCGTGGCAGCGTCTTCCTACGCCCGGTTGTGGCGGTTGCTGGCTCGCAGACAGGACGACGAATTCTTCGGCATGGACCCCCGCCGCATGAAGTCCGGCAGCCTGGCATTCCTGTGTCGCGCAGCGATGGCCCAGCCAACCCTGGCCAAGGGGCTGGAGATGGTCCTGGCGTATCTCTCGCTGACTTTCGAGCACCTGCAGGCCGAGCTGGTGCAACAGCAGAGCCTGGCCGAAATCGTCTTGCTGGAGCACGAACAGGAGGCACGCCGGCCCTTCACCTATTTCACCTATTGGATGATCGTGCACGGCGTCGCCTGCTGGCTGGCCGGACGGCGCATCCCGATCCTGGCCATCGAGCTGCGTTGCATCGAACCGGACTTCTGCGACGACTATCGGGTGATGTTTTCCGAGAACCTGCGCTTTGCCCGGCCGCGCACGCGGATGATCATTGCCGCCGATTGCCTGGAGCAGCCGATCCGTCGCAGCGAGAAGGAGTTGCAGCGCTTCCTGGCCCAGGCTCCGGGCAACATCCTGGTCAAGTACCGCGACCCGGACAGCCTGGCCCGGCGCATCAAGGAGCACCTGCGGCAGATCCCCGCCGAACACTGGCCGGAGACCGAAGGTCAGGCGGCGCGACTGTGCATCTCGGCCTCGACCCTGCGCCGCCGCCTGGCCGACGAAGGCCAGACTTACCAGGGCCTCAAGGACAGCGTGCGCAAGGAGCTGGCCATCGTCTGGCTGGCTGAAGCGGAGGTCAGCTTTGCCGAAATCGCCACGCGCCTGGGCTTTGCCGACACCAGCTCGTTCTACAAGGCGTTTCGCAAGTGGTCCGGGTCCAACCCGGGGCATTACCGTAGCCTGATTCTCAACAGTTTTGGCCAAACCAGTCATCCAGATTGACAGCTTTGACCATTGTCCGGGGAGGGCTCTGGCGCGACTATCTACAGAACATTCGTTGTTTGATAAAAATAAAAAACGAGGATTCTGGCGATGCGCGATTACACCACCGCGGCGACACAGTTCGACTACCTGCAAACCGCTGCCGAGGCCCTCGACGGCGACCTGTCCGCACTCAATGCCTGCATCGAATGCTGCGACCGGCACGTGGCCAGCGGGCGCACGGCGTTGTACTGGGAAGGCCGCGATGGCAGCAGTGCCCGCTACAGCTTCGGCGAGCTGCAACAGCAGGCCGCTCGTTTCGGCAACTTCCTCAAGGCCCAGGGCATCGGCCCCGGTGACAAGGTCGCGGGTCTTCTGCCACGCACTGCCGAATTGCTCGTTGCCATCCTCGGCACCTGGCGCGTGGGCGCGGTCTACCAGCCACTGTTCACTGCATTCGGGCCCAAGGCCATCGAACACCGCCTGAGCAACTCGGGTGCCAGACTGGTGGTGACCGACAGCGCCAATCGCAGCAAGCTCGATGAAGTCAACGGTTGCCCGAGCATCATGACGGTTGCCGAAGCGAGTGAGCAGCGTGCGGGCGATTTCGGTTTCCGGGATCAGCTGGCGCAACAATCGGCCGACTGCGAGCCAGTCCTGCTGGGCGCCGATGCGCCGTTTCTGCTGATGTTCACGTCGGGTACCACCGGCCCGGCAAAGCCCCTGGAAGTGCCGCTGCGCGCCATCGTGGCGTTCCAGGGTTACATGCGCGATGCCGTCGACCTGCGCCCTGAAGACAACTTCTGGAACCTGGCTGACCCGGGCTGGGCCTACGGCCTTTACTACGCGGTCACCGGTCCCTTGTCGCTGGGCCATTCGACGACCTTCTACGATGGCCCGTTCAGCGTGGAAAGCACCTGCCGCATCATCCACAAATACGCCATTACCAACCTGGCCGGTTCACCGACCGCCTATCGCCTGCTGATCGCTGCCGGGCAAACCTTCGCTGAAGGCATCAAGGGTTGCCTGCGGGTGGTCAGCAGTGCCGGCGAACCGCTCAACCCGCAGGTGATCCGCTGGTTCGCCGATAACCTCGGGGTGACCATTCACGATCACTATGGCCAGACCGAACTGGGCATGGTGCTGTGCAATCACCACGGTCTGCAGCATCCGGTACACCTGGGCGCAGCCGGCTTTGCCGTGCCGGGCCATCGCATCGTGGTGCTCGACGAGAACAATCAGGAGCTGCCGGCCGGTCAGCCGGGCATCCTCGCGGTAGACCGGGAGCAATCGCCCCTGTGCTGGTTCGGTGGTTACCAGAGCGGTACGACCAAGGCCTTCGTCGGCAAGTATTACCTGAGCGGCGACACCGTTGAGCTCAACGCCGACGGCAGCATCAGTTTCGTGGGTCGCAGCGATGATGTGATCACCACTTCCGGCTATCGCGTCGGCCCTTTCGATGTAGAAAGTGCATTGATCGAACACCCGGCCGTGATCGAGGCGGCCGTGATCGGCAAGCCGGATCCGGAGCGTACCGAGCTGGTGAAGGCCTTCGTGGTGCTTGCCAAGGACGTCGCGCCAAGCCCGGAACTGGCCGAAACCCTCCGCCTGCATGTACGCCAGCGCCTGGCCGCGCATTCTTATCCCCGTGAAATCGAATTCGTCACCGAATTGCCCAAGACCCCGAGCGGCAAGCTGCAACGCTTTATCTTGCGCAACCAGGAAATCGCCAAACAACAAGCTGACGCCGCACACGCGGCCAGCGCCTGATCCAAGGAAACCACCATGCAAATTGCCAACAAGATTTTCCTCGTCAGCGGCGGCGCATCAGGCCTTGGCGCCGCGACCGCAGAAATGCTGGTCGAAGCCGGTGCCCGGGTGATGCTGGTCGACCTCAACGCCGACGCCGTGGCCGCCAAGGCCGCGGCCCTGGGTGCCAACGCACGCCATGTGGTCGCCGACATCAGTCAGGAAGCGGCGGCCCAGGCGGCGGTTGAGGCGACGGTCAGCGCATTCGGTGGGCTCAATGGCCTGGTCAACTGCGCCGGCATCGTGGGCGCCGAAAAGATTCTCGGCAAGAACGGCCCCCATGGGCTGGAAAGCTTCAGCCGGGTGATCAACGTCAACCTTATCGGCAGCTTCAACTTGCTGCGGCTGGCCGCCGCGGCGATCGCCGAAGGGGAAGCCAGCGAAGAGGGCGAGCGCGGGGTTATCATCAATACAGCCTCTATCGCCGCCTATGACGGCCAGATCGGCCAAGCTGCCTATGCCGCCTCCAAGGGCGCCATCGCCAGCCTGACCTTGCCGGCGGCGCGCGAACTGGCACGCTTCGGCATCCGTGTGATGACCATCGCCCCGGGCATTTTCGAAACGCCGATGATGGCCGGCATGACCGACGAAGTGCGCAACTCCCTGGCCGCTGGCGTGCCGTTTCCGCCACGGCTGGGCAAGCCTCGGGAGTATGCCGCGCTGGCGCGGCATATCATTGAAAACAGCATGCTCAACGGCGAGGTGATCCGTCTCGACGGCGCCTTGCGCATGGCCGCCAAGTAATCGACAGGAGAATTCGTCATGACCCTCATCAATGATCCAGTTGTTATCGTCAGCGCCGTGCGTACGCCCATGGGCGGCTTTCAGGGTGACCTCAAGAGCCTCAGCGCCCCGCAGTTGGGTTCTGCCGCTATCCGCGCCGCGGTCGAACGCGCCGGTGTCGACGCCGGCAGCGTCGAGCAAGTGCTGTTCGGTTGCGTGCTGCCGGCCGGCCTGGGCCAGGCGCCGGCACGTCAGGCCGCGCTCGGCGCGGGCTTGAGCAAGGCCACTACCTGCACCACCTTGAACAAGATGTGCGGCTCGGGCATGCAGGCGGCCATCATGGCCCACGACCTGCTGTTGGCCGGCAGCGCCGACGTGGTCGTGGCCGGGGGCATGGAAAGCATGTCCAACGCGCCTTACCTGCTCGACCGTGCCCGCAGTGGCTACCGCATGGGCCACGGCAAGGTGATCGACCATATGTTCCTCGACGGCCTGGAGGACGCCTATGACAAGGGCCGTCTGATGGGCACCTTCGCCGAAGACTGCGCCGAAACCAACGGCTTTACCCGCCAGGCCCAGGACGACTTCGCCATCGCCTCGCTGACCCGCGCTCAGCAAGCGATCAAGGACGGCAGCTTTGCCGCCGAGATCGTCCCGCTGCAAGTCACGGTCGGCAAGGAGCAGCGCCTGGTCAGTGACGACGAGCAACCGCCCAAGGCCAGCCTGGACAAGATCGGCAAGCTAAAGCCGGCGTTTCGCGAAGGTGGGACGGTCACCGCGGCCAACTCCAGCTCCATTTCCGATGGAGCCGCTGCGTTGGTGCTGATGCGCCGCTCCGAGGCTGACAAGCGCGGCTTGAAACCCTTGGCCGTCATCCATGGTCATTCAGCCTTTGCCGATGCCCCGGGGTTGTTCCCGGTGGCCCCGGTCGGTGCCATCGAGAAGCTGATCAAGCGTACCGGCTGGCGCCTGGACGAGGTCGATCTGTTTGAAATCAACGAAGCCTTCGCAGTGGTCACCCTGGTGACCATGAGCAAGCTGGAACTGCCCCATGACAAGGTCAACGTCCATGGTGGTGCTTGCGCCCTGGGCCATCCGATCGGTGCATCGGGTGCGCGGATTCTGGTTACGCTGCTCTCGGCCCTGCGCCAGAAAGGCTTGAAACGCGGCGTGGCGGCCATTTGCATCGGCGGCGGCGAAGCCACGGCCATGGCCATCGAGTGCCTGTACTGAGGTGAACCATGCTACCCAATGAAGAGCAACTGCAAATCAGCGAAGCGGCCCGCCAGTTCGCCCAGGAACGCCTGCGCCCCTTCGCCGAGCAATGGGACCGCGAACACCTGTTCCCCCGTGAAGCGATCGGCGAAATGGCGGAACTGGGCTTCTTCGGCATGCTGGTGCCGGAGCAACTGGGCGGTTGCGACACCGGCTACCTGGCCTACGCCATGGCCCTGGAAGAGATCGCCGCCGGCGATGGCGCCTGCTCGACCATCATGAGCGTGCACAACTCGGTCGGTTGCGTGCCGATCCTGAAATTCGGCAACGACCAGCAAAAGCAGCAGTTCCTGCCACCGCTGGCCAGTGGCGCCATGCTCGGCGCCTTTGCCCTGACCGAGCCTCAGGCCGGCTCCGACGCCAGCGGTTTGAAGACCCGTGCCCGCCGCGACGGCGATCACTACATCCTCAATGGCTGCAAACAGTTCATTACCTCGGGGCAGAACGCCGGGGTGGTGATTGTGTTCGCGGTCACTGACCCCGCGGCGGGCAAGCGTGGCATCAGCGCCTTTATCGTGCCCACCGATTCGCCTGGCTATAAAGTCGCGCGCGTCGAGGACAAGCTCGGCCAGCATGCCAGCGATACCTGCCAGATTCTCTTCGAAGATGTGCGCCTGCCGGTGGCCAACCGCCTGGGCGAGGAGGGCGAAGGCTACAGGATCGCCCTGGCCAACCTCGAAGGCGGACGCATCGGCATTGCCGCCCAGTCGGTCGGCATGGCCCGCGCAGCCTTCGAAGTGGCGCGTGACTATGCCCGCGAGCGGGAAAGCTTCGGCAAGGCGATCATCGAGCATCAGGCCGTGGCGTTTCGCCTGGCCGACATGGCGACCTCCATCGCCGTGGCGCGGCAGATGGTGCATTATGCCGCTGCCTTGCGCGACAGCGGCAAGCCTGCGCTGGTGGAAGCGTCGATGGCCAAGCTGTTCGCCTCGGAAATGGCCGAGAAGGTCTGTTCTTCGGCCTTGCAGACCCTGGGTGGCTATGGCTACCTCAGCGATTTCCCGCTGGAGCGGATTTACCGCGACGTGCGCGTCTGCCAGATCTACGAAGGCACCAGCGATATTCAGCGCATGGTCATTGCGCGCAATCTTTGAAGGGAGACTGTTTCGATGACGTTTGAAACCATTTTGTTGGAAGTCCGTGATCGCGTTGGCCTGATCACCCTCAACCGCCCCCAGGCGCTCAATGCCCTGAACTCGCAGTTGGTGCGTGAACTGAACGTGGCGCTCGACAGCCTGGAAGCCGACCGCAACATCGGCTGCATCGTCCTGACCGGTTCGGCCAAGGCCTTTGCCGCCGGTGCCGACATCAAGGAAATGGCCGAACTGACCTACCCGCAGACCTATGTGGACGAACTGTTCAGCGACAGCGACCGGGTCGCCAGCCGGCGCAAGCCGATCATCGCCGCGGTGTCCGGTTTCGCCCTGGGTGGCGGCTGTGAGCTGGCGATGATGTGCGACTTCATCCTGGCAGCGGACAACGCCCGTTTCGGCCAGCCTGAAATCAACCTCGGCGTGCTGCCGGGCATGGGCGGCACCCAGCGCCTGACCCGCGCGGTGGGCAAGGCCAAGGCCATGGAGCTGTGCCTGACCGGCCGCCTGATGGATGCCGAGGAAGCCGAACGCGCAGGTCTGGTCGCGCGTATCGTGCCCCAGGACAAGCTCGTCGAGGAAGCCATGGCCGTGGCGGCGAAGATCGCCAGCAAATCGATACCGGTGGCGATGATGGTCAAGGAAAGCGTCAACCGGGCTTTCGAAGTCAGCCTGTCCGAGGGCGTGCGCTTCGAGCGTCGGGTATTCCATGCGGCCTTTGCCACCCATGACCAGAAGGAAGGCATGGCGGCGTTCGTGGCCAAGCGGGAGCCGCAGTTCAAGGATTGCTGACCGCGTCGCCTGCATCGCTGGCAAGCCAGCTCCCACAGAGCCCCTGTGGGAGCTGGCTTGCCAGCGATGAGGCCCTCAAGCCAGCCGCTGTACTCCCCGCCCAGCCAGCTTCCCGACAAAATCCCTGTCATTTCAGTTGCTGCGAGCCAAAGTCGGCCTTAGACTGCCGCCCCCTGTAAATTGAGTGCCGGATGGTGCTTGAAGAATTCCGCGCCTGGCGACCCGGTCGCCAGATGCACCCGATTCGCCTTAGATGCACGTATTTTTTATAGAGAAATCAATGACAAAGGAAAAGTTGCTGGCGATGCCGGCCGATGACTACATGAATGCCGAGCAACTGGCTTTCTTCACTGAGCTGTTGCAAGCCTTGAAGGTCGAGACCCATGAGCGTATCGAGCAGAACCGTGTAGCCATCGAAAGCCTGGACACGCCTGCCGATCCTGCCGACGCCGCATCGGTTGAAGAAGAGCGCCACTGGCTGGTCAACGTGATCGATCGCGATCAGCGTCTGCTGCCGCAACTGGAGCAGGCCCTGGGCCGCATTGCCGACGACAGCTTCGGCTGGTGCGACGACAGCGGCGAGCCGATCGGCCTCAAACGCCTGCTGATCAGCCCGACCACCAAGTACTGCATCGAAGCGCAAGAGCGCCACGAGCAGATCGACAAGCACCAGCGCCAGGCCTGACCTGCGCCGTGCCACCCAAGGCCCCAGGTTTACCTGCGGGCCTTTTTGCGTTTGGGTGGGTTACGCGTGCAGGCACTCGTTCAGTTCATCGACGGCTCTGGCCCAGTCTCCGTCCGCGTTCATTGAGCCCCGCAGGAAATTTTTTTGTACATCTGTCCAGAAGGGGGCTTCGGAAACCTTGATGTCCGGGGGCAGGTGATGCGAGTCGATGAACGCCTCGATACCGGCCTCGTCCGAAGCCAGGCCCAGTTGAGCGAAAAGCATGCTCAGTGTCGGGGGTTGCAGATTCATGTCAGCTCCTTGGCAGGCCAGGCTGCCGGTGATTGAACGTCGAATCAATTGCTGTATTCAAGCCTGCGCGCCAGGGCGCAAGCGTCGTCATGGCTGCGTCGAAAGCCCATGACCCGACCGGTGGCGTGGTCAGTGATATGAAAAAAGCCTACACCTGCTGGTACGACTTTGAAACGGGGCGAGGGTGTCTGGCCGCGATGGGTCAGGTGCAGGTAAAATGAATTGTCGAACGCAGTCTGTGGCGAAGTGCCATTGGCGATAAGGGCTCGACGGGTTTCTGTATTTTCGTGCATATTCGTTTCCTTGCGTATTTGTCGGTATAGGCCTGTCCGGGACCAGTCATTCAGCTATCGCATTTTTCATCCAGTTTTGCTGTCAGAAAAAGCGACCTTGAATGAGGACTTCTGCCGAAAATCCTTTGTCTGGCGTTCGCCGACAACGGAAAGCGTGTTTTCCCTCAAGCCTGGATGTCTATCGGTCGAGACCTGACGTGTTCATGTCCACTAGTCTCTTCTGACGCCGGCTTGGGGTACCCGCCACCAGCAGGTCCTGCCCGTGTTCTATCCGGTCAGGCTGTCGGGTTCGTGGAGGTTTGTTTCGTACTGCCGTTTTTTACAGCGGTTGTCATCGTGTGGGGTCATCACTATTTTGCTGCCCGGTTCTGCGCGGGCGGGTTTTCTTATGTATTGAGGATTTTTCATTGGCAGTCAGTAATCTCGATATGCACGCCTTGTTCGTGCTGGGCGATCTTAGGGCCAAATTGGTCAAACAGTTTCAATCGCGTTTTGTATATGTCACGGAACAAAGTGCCGAAGGCATTTACATGGCGGAAATCGATACCGAGGCCGCACTGGTAGTCGACGACAAGCCGCGTCTTGAGTTGAAAGTCGGTGATCATTTTCGCGCAGCGGTACTGCCCAGCCGCGAAGGCGGCAAGATGGAAATCAAGTTCCGCGAGATCAAGTTGACGGTCTACGGCCTGGGTGACTATGCCTTTGTCACCACGGCCGATGGGCATGGCATCCTGTTCAGGGAAGGTCATACCGTGGTACTGGTCTTCGCCGCCAACCAACAATTGCAGGAAGGGCTGACCAAGACTTTGAAAGCCGTTACCGCCAAGGCCGCCAAATGGCGCAAGGGTGAGTTGACCTTCAAGGCCAGCGAATAAGCGTTACTGCAGTTACCCCTCGAATAAATGAACCTCGGCTACAGTCATTTGAACTGCTGCCCGACGCCATTCGAGGAAAACGAGTATGCGAGCGATACGTACATTGCTGATCAGTGCCATGACGGCTCTGAGCCTGGCATTGGCCGCTGTGTCCGCGCCATTGCAGGCCGCCGAGACGCCCATTCATTTCGCCGACCTGAACTGGGAAAGCGGCAGCCTGATTACCGGCATCCTGCGCCACATCGTCGAGAAGGGTTACGGGCTCCCCACCGACATGTTGCCGGGCACGACCATTACCCTGGAAACGGCGCTGTCCAGGAACGACATTCAGGTCATCGGCGAAGAGTGGGCCGGCCGCAGCCCGGTCTGGGTCAAGGCAGAAGCCGAAGGCAAGGTGTTCAGCCTGGGTGACACGGTCAAGGGCGCGACCGAGGGCTGGTGGGTGCCGGAGTACGTGATAAAGGGCGATCCGGCCCGTGGCATCAAGGCCCTGGCGCCGGAGCTGCGCAGTGTCAGCGACCTGTCGCGCTACAAGGATGTCTTCAAGGATCCGGAGGCGCCCAGCAAGGGCCGCTTTCTCAACAGTCCGATCGGCTGGACCTCGGAAATCGTCAACGGGCAGAAGCTCAAGGCGTATGGCCTCAACGACAGCTACGTGAACTTTCGCAGCGGCTCGGGCGCAGCCCTCGATGCCGAGATCAGCTCGTCGATCCAGCGCGGCAAGCCGGTGTTGTTCTACTACTGGTCACCGACCCCTTTGCTGGGCAAGCACAAGCTGATCCAGCTCGAGGAGCCGCCGTTCGATGCCAAGGCCTGGGCAACCCTGACCGACCCCGCCAACCCCGATCCGCAACCGACCCGTTCGCTGCCGTCGAAGCTGTCGATCGGCGTCTCTGCGCCTTTCAAGCAGCAGTATCCGCAGATCACGGCATTCTTCTCCAAGGTAGAAATCCCGATCGAGCCGCTGAACAAGGCCCTGGCACAAATGAGCGAGAAGCATCAGGACCCGCGCCAGGCCAGCGAGGACTTCCTCAAGGCACATCCGGACATCTGGCAGCCCTGGTTGACCCAGGACATTGCCGCCAAGGTCAGCGCGAGCCTGAAATGAGTGTCTAGCCGTCGTTACGGCGGCTGCTCACTTCAGCGGGTACCGGATCACCGGCCATGCGCTTGCGGAACAGGGCTGCACGGGCCAGCAGCAGGGTGGTGACCGGCATGGTGATCGCAAGCAGGATCGGGATCAGCCAGGCATGCAGCACCGGTCCTTCCTTGAGTGCGGAAAAATACACGATCGAGGCCAACGCCACGCACCAGGCACCGAGTGTCGAGGCCAGGGCGGGCGGGTGCATGCGCTGGAAGAAATCCTTCATGCGCAGCAGGCCCAATGCGCCGCTGAGGGCGAACAGGCTGCTGCACAGCACCAGGGCTGCCGTGAGCCATTCGGCCCAGCGTGGCAGTTCAATGAACTCGCTCATTCGATCACCTCGCCACGCAACAGGAACTTCGCCAGGGCGAAGGAGCCGACGAAGCCGAACAGCGCGATCAGCAGCGCGGCTTCGAAGTAGGTGTCACTGGCATAGCGGATGCCCAGCACCAGCATCATCAACATGGCCAGGATGTACAGGTAGTCCAGTGCCAGTACCCGGTCCTGGGCGGAGGGGCCCTTGAACAGGCGCAGCAGGGTCAGGAGCATGGCCACTGCGAAGATGAACAGACTGAGCAGAAGGGTATTGGCGAGCAGGCCAGTCATTCGAAGATCTCCATCAACGGGCGTTCATAGGTCGTCTTGAAGTGCTCGATGAACTGCGCTTCATCGGCCAGATCGAACACATGCACCAGCAGGATGCTGCGATCCAGGGCCAGCTCCGACCAGACCGTGCCGGGAATCACCGTGCAGATCATCGACAGTGCGGCCAGCCCGTTGGCGTCGCGCAGGTCCAGGGGGACTTTCACGAAAGCCGAATTCGGTGGTCGCCGCCCGGCGTTCCAGACGGCCCAGCCCACTTGCAGGTTGGACACCACGACATCGGCGCCGACCCGCAGCACCAGGCCAATGATCACCCCGGGGCGATGCAAACGCACCGGCAAGGGGCGCAAGGGCGCCATCAGCAGGGGCGCAAGTACCGCGAGCGCCGCCCCGAGCAACAGGTTGCCCGCGCTCAACGACAGGTTCAGCAACAGCCACAACCCCCACAAGACCAACGACAACCAGGGTGCCGGAAACAGTCGCTTCATGGCTGCACCTGCGCACCGGCATGCAGCGCTGGCGGATTGGGCACCGGCCGGGTACCGAGCACGGACATCACGTACTGCTGCGGATCGCCGAGGCTGGCAGCGGTGTCGGCGGTGTAGCGCAGCAGCGGTTCGGCGCGCAGGGTCAGCAGTACGCAGAGACCGATCAGGGCGATGATGGGGACGCATTCATAGTTGTGCAGCAGCGGCGACGGTCGCTCCTGCGGCGTCCAGAAGCGCTGGATGCCGACGCGGACCATGGCGATCAGCGAAGCCAGCCCGGACAGGATCAGCAGCACCAGCAGGATCCAGCCCGCCAGGGGCAATGGCTGCGCGGGCGCAACGCCAAGCCCCTGCGGATTGAACAGCGCGCTGATCAGGCTCAACTTGCCGATAAAGCCCGACAAGGGCGGCATGCCAACGATCAATAACGTGCAGGCGATAAAACTCAGGCCCAGGAAGGCCATGGTCCAGGGAATCACCTGGCCGACCACGGCCTTCAGATCGTCGTCCAGATTGATGCCCTTGGGTGGGTGCAGGGATTCGAGGGGCGGTGGCAGCGAGTCGACGTCATCGTCCAGCGCCAGTTCGTTGGCCGAGCGCGAGCGCTCGATCAGTTCGGCGAGGAGGAACAGGGCACACAGGGCCAGGGTCGAGCTGACCAGATAGAACAGTGCACCGGCCGTCAGCGCGGCCTGGCCGAAACCGATGGCGGCCAGCAGGATGCCGGCCGACACCAGGATGCTCAGGCTGGCCATGCGCTCCAGACGCTGGGCCTTGAGGATCGACAGGGCGGCGCAGGCGATGGTCAGAAGGCCCCCGTAAATCAGCCAGTCACCCCCAAAGAGCGCCGAGGCGCCGGCCTGGTCGGAAAACAGCAGGGTCCACAAGCGCAGAACGGTATAGATGCCTACCTTGGTCATGATCGCGAACATGGCCGCCACGGGGGCGCTGGCCGAGCTGTAGGCCGGCACCAGCCAGAAGTTCAGCGGCCACATGCCGGCCTTGGCCAGGAACGCCGTGGCCAGAATCGCCGCGCCGGCATGCAGCAGGCCACGATCGGCTTCCGCCACCAGTGGGATCTTCACGGCCAGGTCGGCCATGTTCAAGGTGCCGGTCACGCCGTAGATCATCGCCGCACCGATCAGGAACAGCGAGGAGGCCAGCAGGTTGATCGCGATGTAATGCAACCCCGCCGAGACCCGGGCGCGACCAGAACCGTGCAGGATCAGGCCATAGGAGGCGGCCAGCAACACTTCGAAGAACACGAACAGGTTGAACAGGTCCGCCGTCAGGAATGCGCCATACAAGCCCATCAACTGGATCTGGAACAAGGCGTGGAAGCTGGCCCCGGCCCGGTCCCAGCGGGCCATGGCGAACAGCAGGGCACTGACGCCGATGATCCCGGTCAGCACCAGCATCAGTGCTGCCAGGCGGTCGACCACCAGCACGATGCCGAACGGTGCCGGCCAGTTGCCCGGCAAGTACACGCCAATGGAGCTGGCCTGGCCTTGCGCCTGGACCCAGAGCAGCAACAGGACCGAGATGCCCAGCCCGAGCAGACTGGAGATCAGGTTGATGCGCGCCTTGAGCGGGCGGTGCCTTTCACCCAACAGCAACATCAGCGATGCCGTCAGCAGCGGCAGCAGGATGGGGGCGATGATCAGATGCTGCATCCAGCTCATTCTTTAGGCTCCCGGCCATCGACGTGGTCCGTTCCGGTCAGGCCGCGCGAAGCCAGCAACACCACCAGGAACAGGGCGGTCATGGCGAAACTGATGACAATCGCCGTGAGCACCAGCGCCTGGGGCAGCGGGTCGGTGTAGTGCAGCAGGTCTTGCGGCACGCCGTCCTTGATGATCGGTTCCTTGCCGATGAACAGGCTGCCCATGCTGAAAATGAACAGGTTGACGCCATATGAAAGCAGGCACAGGCCCATGATTACCTGAAAGGTCCGTGGCCGCAGGATCAGCCAGACCCCCGAGGCCGCCAGGACGCCGATGGCGATTGCGATGACTTCTTCCATCAGGCGACGCCTCCTGAAGATGCAATGGGTTTGGGCAGGCTGCCCGGCCGATGACTGCGCACCGACTGGTGTGCCAGGGCGGTGAGGATCAGCAGGGTCGAGCCGACCACCACGGTGAATACACCGATGTCAAAGAACAGGGCGCTGGCGATATGGAAGTCGCCCAGCAGCGGCAGGTGCAGGTGTGCGGTGTGGGTGGTCAGGAAGGGATAGCCGAAAGCCAGTGCACCCACGCCGGTCAGGGTGGCACAGAACAGCCCGGTGCCCATCCAGCGCAGCGGCCGCAGGCTCATCTGCGCTTCGACCCACTGAGTGCCGGCGACCATGTACTGCAGGATGAACGCCACCGACATCACCAGGCCGGCGACGAAACCGCCACCGGGCTGGTTGTGGCCGCGCATGAACAGGTACATCGAGATCACCAGCGCCACCGGCAGCAGCAGGCGTACCAGCACCGCCGGGACCATCATGAAGCCCAGTGCGGTATCGCTGGCGCTGCGCGGGTTGACCAGGTCGGTGACCACGTCCGGCGCGAGCAGGCGTTGCTGGGCCGGCAGCTGGATGCTTTCCCTGGGCGGGCGGAAGCGTCGCAGCAGGGCGAACACCGCCAGGGCCACGGCCACCAGCACGGTGATCTCGCCCAGGGTATCGAAGCCACGGAAGTCCACCAGCATCACGTTGACCGCGTTGCTGCCGCCGCCTTCGGGCAGGGCGCGGCTGAGGTAGAACGAGGAGATGTCGTTGGGTGTCGGGCGCGTCAGCATGGCATAGGACAGCGCCGCCATGCCGCCGCCGACCAGTACCGACAGCAGCAGGTCACGGACCCGGCGAACCCGCGCCCGGCCGATGCTGCCTGGCAGTGGCGAGACGTCTTCGATCCGCCGTGGCAACCAGCGCAGGCCCAGCAGGATCAGCACGGTGGTGACCACTTCGACCACCAGTTGCGTGAGGGCGAGGTCGGGGGCCGAGAACCAGACGAAGGTGATGCAGGTCATCAAGCCGCACACGCTGACCATGGTCAGGGCCGCCAGTCGGTGGTACTTGGCCTGCCAGGCCGCGCCGAGGGCGCAGGCAATGGCGATCAGCCAGAGGATGACGAACACGCCAGAACCGGCGATTTTCGGTCGGTCGCCCCAGCTCAGGCCGTGGTGGATCATCGGGATCAGGCCGGCGAGCAGGGCCACCAATACCAGCATGAACAGTTGCACCTGCAGGCGACGGGTGCTGATCCTGTGTTCGAGGCGGCGGGCCAGGCGCAGCATCAGAATCTGGCTTTGCTCGAACAGGCGTTTGCCGTTGAGGCGATAGACGAAGGGCGGGTGCGGGAAGCGTCCGCCCTTGAGCTGCTTGCGCAACAGCAGATAGACCAGGATGCCGCCGGACGTGGCGATCAGACTCATGATGATCGGTGCATTCCAGCCGTGCCAGATGGCCAGGCTGTACTCAGGCAACGTGCCGCCGACCACCGGCAGGGCGGCGGCTGCGAGCAGGGGGCCGACCGCCTGCGCCGGGAAAATCCCCACCACCAGGCAGGTCAGTACCAGCAGTTCCACCGGTGCGCGCATCCAGCGCGGTGGTTCATGGGGAGTATGCGGCAGGTCGGTGGCCGTCGGGCCGAAGAACACATCGACGGTAAAGCGCAGGGCGTAAGCCACGCTGAAGGTCCCGGCAATGGTGGCGATCACCGGCAGCCCGGCCTCGACCCAGGCGGTCGAGGAAATGAACACGGTTTCGGCGAAGAACATCTCCTTGGACAGGAAACCGTTGAGCAGGGGGACGCCGGCCATCGATGCGCTGGCGACCATGGCCAGGGTGGCGGTGAAGGGGATCAAGCGGAACAGCCCGCTGAGGCGGCGAATGTCGCGGGTGCCGCTTTCGTGGTCGATGATCCCGGCGGCCATGAACAGCGAGGCCTTGAAGGTGGCGTGGTTGAGGATGTGGAACACCGCGGCCACGGCCGCCAGCGGGCTGTTCAGGCCCAGCAGCAGGGTGATCAGGCCCAGGTGGCTGATGGTCGAGTACGCCAGCAGGCCCTTGAGGTCGTTCTGGAACATGGCGGTGTAGGCGCCGAGCATCAAGGTGCAGGCCCCGGCACCGCCGACGATCCAGAACCATTCTTCGCTGCCCGCAAGCGAAGGCCACAGGCGCGCCAGCAGAAATACCCCGGCTTTGACCATGGTGGCCGAGTGCAGGTAGGCCGACACCGGCGTCGGCGCCGCCATGGCGTGGGGCAGCCAGAAGTGGAAGGGGAACTGTGCGCTCTTGGTCAACGCGCCGATCAGAATCAGGGGCAGCAGAATCGGGTACAGGGCGTGGGCACGGATCAGGTCGCCGGCCGCGAGCACCTTGTCCAGGTCGTAGCTGCCGACCACATGGCCGAGCAGCAGTACCCCGGCCAGCAGGCATAAACCGCCGGCGCCAGTGACCATCAAGGCCATGTAGGCGCCGCGCCGGGCGTCGGCACGGTGGTGCCAGTAACCGATCAGCAGGAACGAGAACAGACTGGTGAGCTCCCAGAAGAACACCATCTGAATCAGGTTGCCGGAAATCACCAGGCCCAGCATGGCCCCCATGAACGCCAGGAAAAAGGCGAAGAAGCGCGGCACCGGGTCATTCGGCGACATGTAGTAGCGCGCATACAGCGATACCAGCGTACCGATGCCCAGCACCAGCAGGGAGAACAGCCAGGCAAAGCCGTCCATGCGCAGGACCAGGTTCAGGCCCAGGCTCGGCAGCCAGGAGAATTCTTCGCGGATGACCCCGCCGTTGGCGATCTGCGGGTACAGCATGGCGACCGACACCGTGCCGATCAGTGCGATCAGGCCGGCCAGGAGGGATTCACTGTTCCGTGCGTTGTGCGGCAGCACGGCTGCCAGACAACTGCCGACGAAGGGCAGAAGCAGTAGAACTATCAATGACATAGGCTTCTAATCTGCAGGAGTTTGTAACAGATCATACGTGTCGGTCCTTCGATCACCAAGGCAGAAGCTGTGCCGGGATCGTACAACACGTTTACATCTAGCAGATTTTTTATGACATTTCTTTGCGGGCGAAGGGTCTCGTTCCCACGCTCCGCGTGGGAATGCAGTGGCAGACGCGCAGCAAAGGGACGCAGAGCGTCAGGAGAGGCGTTCCCACGCGGAGCGTGGGAACGAGGTAACAGGTGTTTAGCCTTCCCGCTTCACCACCAACGTCAAAATGTCATAACTGGCCACCAGTTCACCCAACTGGTTGGTCACCTCCACATCCCACGCCACCACCCCTTGCGGGATGCCCTGCGGGCTCTTCTTGCCCTGGTCGATCTTGCGCTTGCAGGTCAGCCTTGCCTGGATGGTGTCACCAATGCCCACCGGCGTGATGAAGCGCAGGGTGTCGAGGCCATAGTTGGCCAGCACCGGGCCCGGCGCCGGGGAGACGAACAGACCGGCCGCCGCCGACAGCACGAAATAGCCGTGGGCGATGCGCTTGCCGAACTGGGATTCCTTGGCGGCAATCTCATCGAAGTGCATATAGAAGTGGTCGCCCGACAGGCAACCGAAGTTGACCAGGTCGGATTCGGTGACGGTGCGCCGGTGGGTCAGCAGGGACTCGCTGATCTGCAGGTCTTCGAAGTAACGACGGAACGGATGCACGTCGGTTTCGATGACTTTGGCGCCACGCACGTGTTCGCCTGTGACGGCGGCGAGCATGGTCGGGGAGCCCTGTACGGCAGCGCGTTGCAGGTAGTGCTTGACCGCGCGCAGGCCGCCCAGCTCTTCACCGCCACCGGCACGGCCTGGACCGCCGTGCTTGAGTTGTGGCAATGGCGAGCCGTGGCCAGTGGATTCGGCAGCGGCTTCGCTGTCGAGCACCAGCAGGCGGCCGTGCCAGGCGGCAGCGACCGGAATGGCTTTGGCCGCGACTTGCGGGTCCTTGGTTACCAGGCTGGCGACCAGGCTACCTTTGCCGCGTGCGGCCAGGGCCAGGGCTTCGTCGAGGTCGTCGTAAGCCATCAGCGTGCTGACCGGGCCGAACGCCTCGATGTCGTGGGCGCCGCCTTCGGCGTGCGGGTCGCGAGCCAGCAGCAGGGTCGGGGCGAAGAACGCACCTTCGCTGACGCCTTCGCCGCGCGGGGCGAAACCGTCCTGGGCGCCAAACAGCTGGTCGCAGCTTTGCAGCAGACTGTTCAGGCGTTCGCCGACGTCGGCCTGCTGGTCATGGGAAGCCAGGGCGCCCATGCGCACGCCTTCCACCGAAGGATCACCCACCACGACCTTGGCCAGGCGTTCGCGCAGGCGCGTGGCCACGGCGTCGATGTGTTTGGCCGGAACGATGGCGCGGCGGATGGCGGTGCACTTCTGCCCGGCCTTGGTGGTCATTTCGCGGACCACTTCCTTTATATACAGCTCGAACTCTTCATCGTCCGGGGTGACATCCGGGCCGAGGATGGCGCAGTTCAGCGAATCCGCTTCGGCGTTGAACGGCACCGAGTTGCGCACCAGGTTCGGGTTGACCCGCAACTTGGCGGCGGTGTCGGCGGAACCGGTGAAGGTCACGAAGTCCTGGCCCTGCAGGCGGTCGAGCAGGTCGCCGGTGCTGCCGATGACCAGCTGCAGACTGCCGGCCGGCAACAGGCCGGACTCGTGCATCATCCGCACCACGGCTTCGGTCAGGTAGCTGGTGGCGGTGGCGGGCTTGACGATGCACGGCATGCCGGCCAGGAAGCTCGGTGCGAACTTTTCCAGCATGCCCCAGATCGGGAAGTTGAACGCGTTGATGTGCACGGCGACGCCGCCGCGCGGTACCAGGATGTGGCTGCCGGCGAATTTGCCGAGTTTGCCCAGGGGGATGGCCGGGCCTTCATGGACGATGTTGCCCGACGGCAGTTCCCGCGAGCCCAGGCCCGAGTAGGTGAACAGGGTAGCGTTGCCGCCCTCGATGTCGATCCAGCTGTCGGCACGGGTCGCGCCGCTGTGGTGGGAGATCGCGTAGAGCTGTTCCTTGCGCTCGGCCAGGTACAGGGCCAGCGCCTTGAGGCGGGCGGCACGCTGCTGGAAGTCCATGGCCATGAGCTCGCGCAGACCTTGCTGGCGGGCATGGTCGATGGCTTCGGCGAAGTCCGGGCGCTCTTCATGGGAGTAGGCCAGGACGTGACCGTCCAGGGCACTGCGCAGGGCCTGTGCACCGTGTTGACCGATCCAGCGACCGGCGATGAAGCTTTGCAGCGTAGGGGCGTGAGACATCACGGTTCCTCAAGTAGGGTGGTTCGCACCTGTAGCCGCTGCCGAAGGCTGCGCTCGCCCGCGACGCGGGCGCAATTGGAGGTCCTGCGGACCTCAGCGCAGCCTGCGGCAGCGGCTACAGGGGGTGCGCATCAAATTTGGTCGAAATCGAGCACGACTTTCTGGCTGACCGGGAAGGTCTGGCAGGACAGCACGTAGCCAGCCGCCACTTCGTAGTCTTCCAGGGCGTGGTTGCTGTCCATTTCCACTTCGCCTTCGATCACCTTGCACTTGCAGGTCGAGCAGACCCCGGCCTTGCACGAGTACGGCAGTTCGGCACCGATGGCGTTGCCGGCATCCAGTACGCTGACGGTGTTGCGCGGCAGGTCGAAGGCCAGGGCGCGGCCATCGCTGATCACGGTGATCTGGCTCACTGCCGAATCGACCTGGCGAGCGGCCTCGCGGGCCTGGCGCCTGGTTTCGCTGCCAGCGGCGGCGAACAGCTCGAAGTGAATGCGCTCGGCCGGCATGCCCTTGCCCTTGAGGGCGTCGCGCACGGTTTCGGTCATTTCCTGCGGGCCGCAGATAAAGGCGGCGTCCAGGGCTTTCACGTCCAGCCAGCGGCTGAACAGCTGGTCGCATTTGCCGGCGTCGATGCGGCCGTTATAGAGGTCCACGTCCTGCTGTTCGCGGCTGAACACGAAGATCAGGTTCAGGCGCTGCAGGTAACGGTTCTTCAGGTCCTCGAGCTGTTCACGGAACAGGGCGCCGGAGCTGGAGCGGTTGCCGTAGAGCAGGGTGACACGGCTGTGGGGCTCGGTCTCGAGGGTGGTCTTGATGATCGACAGGATTGGCGTGATGCCGCTGCCGGCGGCGACGGCCAGATACTGGCCATGACGGGCCGGATCCAGCGGCACGGAAAAATGCCCGGACGGCGGCATCACTTCCAGCACATGACCGGCCTTGAGTACGTCGTTGGCGTAGGCCGAGAAACGCCCGCCGGCCACGCGCTTGACCGCGACGCGCAGTTCGCCGTCATTGACACCGGTGCAGATCGAGTAGGAGCGGCGCACTTCTTCGCCATCGAGCTCGGTGCGCATGACCAGGTGCTGGCCCTGGGTGAAATGGAAGCTTTCCTGCAGGTCGGCCGGGATGTCGAAAACGATGGATACCGCGTCGCGGGTTTCTGGCCGTACTTGCTTGACGGTCAGGCTGTGGAATTTGCTCATGGTCGTTCTCCAGCAGGCACGGCGGGCGCGCCGCTCAGATGCACTTGAAATAGTCGAAGGGTTCCCGGCAGTCGCAGCAGCGGTACAGCGCCTTGCATGCCGTGGAGCCGAACTGGCTGAGCAGTTCGGTGTGGGCGCTACCGCACTGCGGGCAGCACACCAGGGGGCTTTCGCCGAGCAGGCTGCGCTTGCTGCTGCTGCCTTCGGGCGGCGCGATGCCGTAGGCGCGCAGGCGCTCGCGGCCGCTGTCGGTGATCCAGTCGGTGGTCCAGGCCGGGGTCAGCTTGCGTTCCAGTTTCGGCGCGGCGAAACCGGCCTGTTCCAGTGCCTGGCGGATGTCGTCTTCGATCACCTCGGTGGCCGGGCAGCCGGAGTAGGTCGGGGTGACCACCACGTGCAAGTGGCCGGCCTGCCAGTCGAGGTCGCGGACGATGCCCAGGTCGACCACGCTGACCACCGGCACTTCCGGGTCCATGACCTGCTCGAGCACCGCCCAGGCCTGGCGCAAATCGCCAGGCTGGGCAGCACGCGCGCCGCGGTCGCTGCCGATCAGCTCACCAGGTCGCATCGGGGTAGGCTCGTGGCAGGTATTGCATTTCGGCCAGCAGCAGGCCCAGGTGCTCGCTGTGCAGGCCCTGGCGGCCACTCAAGTAGAAATGGCTGGCCGGTGCCGGAACGGGCAGGGTGGCGCTGGCGAAAATGTCGGCGACCTTGCTCTGCCAGGCAACGGCGACTTCGGCCGGGTTGCCGATGATGCCGGCCTGGTGCAGGCGCTGCTCGACCTCGTCGCTGTTGACCAGCTCGACGGTGAAGCGCCAGACCTGCGGGATGGCCGCGAGCATGCGCTGATGGCTCTCTTCGGTGCCGTCGCCCAGGCGCTCGATCCATTCGCTGGAGCGGCGCAGGTGGTAGGTGACTTCCTTCAGGCCCTTGGCGGCGATGCCGGCGATGCGTTCGTCGCTGGACTGGCTGAGGCCGTGCAACACCTGGAAGTGCCAGGCGTCGTACAGGAATTGCTTGGTCATGGTGACGGCGAAGTCGCCATTGGGTTGCTCGACCAGCAACAGGTTGCGGTACGAGCGCTCGTCACGGCGGAAAGCCAGGTGATCGGCGTCGCGACCGTCGTTGATCAGCTCGGCGGCGTATTCCAGCCAGTTGCGGGCCTGGCCGACCAGGTCGAGGCCGACGTTCATCAGCGCCAGCTCTTCTTCCAGGGCCGGGGCGTGGCCGCACCATTCGCACAGGCGCTGGCCCTGGATCAGGGCGCTGTCGCCCAGGCGCAGCAGGTATTGGATCAGATCGTTATTCATGGTCGACCTCACATGTGTCCGACTTCGGCGGGCAGCTCGTAGAAGCTCGCGTGGCGATAGACCTTGTCGTCGGAAGGGTCGAACAGCGGGTCTTTCTCGTCCGGTGAGGAAGCGGTGATCAGCGCCGACGGCACCACCCACAGGCTCACGCCTTCGCTGCGACGGGTGTACAGCTCGCGGGCGTTCTCGATGGCCATGGCGGCATCAGCGGCGTGCACGCTACCGACATGCTTGTGGTTCAGGCCGTGCTTGCTGCGTACGAATACTTCGAAAAGAGTCCACTCGGACATGACAGATTCTCCAGGTCAGACGGCCAATCAGGCGGCGTGCTTGTTTTGTTTTTTACGGGCGTGGGCGACAGCGGCGGCGCGCACCCAGGCACCGTCTTCGATGGCTTTGCGGCGGGTGGCGACGCGCTCCTGGTTGCATGGGCCGTTGCCCTTGAGCACTTCGTAGAATTCTTCCCACTGGATCTCGCCGAAGTCGTAGTGACCGCGCTCGGCGTTCCACTTCAGGTCCGGATCAGGGGCGGTGCAGCCCAGCAGTTCCAGTTGCGGGATGGTCTGGTCGACGAAGCGCTGGCGCAGCTCGTCGTTACCCTGGCGCTTGATCTTCCAGGCCATGGACTGGGCACTGTTGGGCGAGTGTTCGTCGCTCGGGCCGAACATCATCAGCGACGGCCACCACAGGCGGTTGATCGCGTCCTGGACCATGTCCTTCTGCGCCTGGGTACCGTGGCGCATCATGGTCAGGAGAATTTCGTAGCCCTGGCGCTGATGGAAGCTCTCTTCCTTGCAGATGCGCACCATGGCCCGGGCGTACGGGCCGTAGGAAGTGCGCTGCAGTACCACCTGGTTGACGATGGCTGCGCCATCCACCAGCCAGCCCACCGCGCCCATGTCGGCCCAGCTCAGGGTCGGGTAGTTGAAGATGCTCGAATACTTGGCGCGGCCGCTGTGCAGCTTGGCGATTTCTTCGTCGCGGTCGGCGCCCAGGGTTTCCATGGCGCTGTACAGGTACAGGCCGTGGCCGGCTTCGTCCTGGATCTTGGCCATCAGCTGCAGCTTGCGCTTGAGGGTAGGGGCGCGGGTCACCCAGTTGCCCTCCGGCAGCATGCCGACGATTTCCGAATGCGCGTGCTGGGAGATCTGCCGGATCAAGGTCTGGCGGTAGGCATCGGGCATCCAGTTCTTGGCTTCGATCTTGATTTCCGCATCGATTTTTTCCTGGAAGTCGCGCTCTTGCGCGGACATCTCGTCCAGGGTCTTGACGCGTTTCACGCCAGTCTCAACCAGTTGTGCGTACATGCTGTGTCTCCAGCGTTGAAGGGGGGTCTTTAGCCTGGAGATATTTATAAGTGATACAGAAAAAAATATCAAACACAAAATGATGTGTCGTAATAATTTTTTGTATCGCTTTGGGCGGGTGCTCGACCGAACAGGCAAAAAAAAAGCCCCGCCAAGGCGGGGCAAAAGTCCGAATCTATGTCTTATTTGCGGTTGTCATACACATGACAAGCCTTGCCCTCAGACCGCTTGATCGAGAACATCGGCTGCAAAACGATACGCGAGCTGATCCCGATATAGGTCTTGATGTGCCGGCTCAGCTCGGCGCATACCGCTTTCTGCTGGTCTTCACCCAGGTGCTGATGTTCAGCCTTGAGCTCCACATGCACATCGATGCTGTCCAGGTTGCCGTTGCGATACAGATGAATCTCGTAAGACTCGGAAAGCTGTTTGACTTTCAGTACCTGCTCTTCGATCTGCGTCGGGAACACGTTGACCCCACGAATGATCAGCATGTCATCGCTGCGCCCGGTGATCTTGTCGATGCGGCGCATCGGGCGGGCGGTGCCGGGCAGCAGGCGGGTCAGGTCGCGGGTCCGATAGCGGATCATCGGCAGCGCTTCCTTGCTCAGCGAGGTGAACACCAGCTCGCCCAGTTGGCCGTCGGGCAGCACTTCACCGGTCACCGGATCGATGATTTCCGGGTAGAAGTGGTCTTCCCAGATGGTCGGGCCGTCCTTGGTCTCGGCGCATTCCATGGCCACGCCCGGGCCCATGATTTCCGACAGGCCGTAGATGTCCAGGGCGGTGATGCCCATGCGCGCCTCGATGGCGCTGCGCAGCTCGCCGGTCCACGGCTCGGCGCCGAAGATACCCAGGCGCAGGGCCAGCTTGTGCGGGTCGATGCCCTGGCGCTCGATTTCGTCGGCGATGTTGAGCATGTACGACGGGGTGACCATGATGATGTCCGGCTGGAAATCCTTGATCAACTGGACCTGCTTTTCGGTCTGGCCGCCGGACATCGGGATCACCGTGCAGCCCAGGCGCTCGGCACCGTAGTGGGCGCCCAGGCCGCCGGTGAACAGGCCGTAGCCGTAGGAGATGTGCACCTTGTCGCCCTTGCGTCCGCCAGCGGCGCGGATCGAGCGCGCCACCACGTTGGCCCAGGTGTCGATGTCGTTCTGGGTGTAGCCGACCACGGTCGGCTTGCCGGTGGTGCCGCTGGAGGCGTGCAGGCGCACCACGTCATGCATGGGCACGGCGAACATGCCGTAGGGGTAGTTGTCGCGCAGGTCGGACTTGGTGGTGAACGGGAACTTGGCCAGGTCTTCCAGGGTTTTCAGGTCGTCCGGGTGCACGCCCAGTTCGTCGAAGCGCTGGCGATAGATCGGCACGTTCTGGTAGGCATGGTTCAGGCTCCAGCGCATGCGCTCGAGCTGGTGATGGCGCAGCTCGTCGATGCTGGCGGTTTCCATCGGGTCAAGCACGGTGGCATTGGAAATTTGCATGTTCATGAGTTCACTCGAATTGTTTTTGTGTAGCAGCCCGTTTTCACGGGCTTGAGTGCATGGGAGCTAGAATACGCCACCATCCATGGGCAAACGCGATTCTTTAGGCTTTGTACGAAAAGTGCCTGCGCGTCGATCATGCTGCGTTAAAAACAGGCTCGGAATGCTCATTTACAACCAGTAAACTGCGCTTCCTCGCCTGTTTTTGCCTTGCCTGATCGCCGCTCGGCGACTTTTCGTGCAAACCCTAGTCCTGTAGCCTTTCAATAATCAGTGCGATGCCCTGGCCGACGCCGATGCACATGGTGCAAAGGGCGTAGCGGCCCCGGCGTTCTTCCAGTTCGTTCAATGCCGTGGTCACCAGGCGCGCACCGCTCATGCCCAGCGGGTGGCCCAGGGCGATGGCGCCGCCATTGGGGTTGACCCGGGCGTCGTCGTCGCCAAGTCCCAGCTCGCGCAATACCGCCAGGCCCTGGGCGGCGAAGGCTTCGTTGAGTTCGATCACGTCCATGTCGGCCAGGCTCAGGTTGGCCAGCTCCAGCACCTTGCGGGTCGCCGGGACCGGGCCGATGCCCATGATGCGAGGCTCGACGCCGGCGGTGGCCATCGCCACGACGCGGCCACGGGCCTTGAGGCCGTAGCGTTGTGCCTGTTCGGCGCTGGCCAGGAGCAGGGCGCAGGCGCCGTCGTTGACGCCCGAGGCGTTGCCGGCGGTGACGCTGCCGCCTGCGCGGAACGGCGTGCCGAGTTTCTGCAGCTGTTCCAGGGTGGTGTCACCGCGTGGGTGTTCATCCTGGGACACCACTTTGGCCGGCCCTTTGCGCTGGGCAATTTCCACCGGGACGATTTCCTTGGCCAGGCGGCCGTTGGCCATGGCGGCGGCAGCGCGTTGCTGGCTGCGCAGGGCGAAGGCGTCCTGGTCGGCGCGGGAAATGTTGAATTGCTCGGCGACGTTTTCAGCGGTTTCCGGCATGGAGTCGATGCCGTACTGCTTCTGCATCAGCGGGTTGACGAAGCGCCAGCCAATGGTGGTGTCGAACAGCTCGGCCTGGCGCGAGAAGGCCTGGTCGGCCTTGCCCATTACCAGAGGCGCGCGGGACATGGATTCGACGCCGCCGACCAGCATCAGGCCGGCTTCACCGCAACGGATGGCGCGGGCAGCGCTGCCGATGGCGTCCAGGCCCGAACCGCACAGGCGGTTGAGGGTGGTGCCCGGCACGCTGACCGGCAGGCCGGCGAGCAGGGCCGACATGCGCGCGACGTTGCGGTTGTCTTCGCCGGCCTGGTTGGCGCAGCCGTAGATGACGTCGTCAACGGCGCTCCAGTCCACTTGCGGGTGGCGCTCCATCAGGGCTCGCAGCGGCACCGCGCCGAGGTCGTCGGCGCGCACGCTGCTCAGGGCGCCGGCATAGCGACCGATGGGGGTGCGTACCGCATCGATGATCAGGGCGTCTTTCATTCGGTGGTCTCCTGCGCCAGCACGGTGCCGCGCACTTTGTAGGATTTGCCATGGAACAGGGCGATCAACTGGCCCTGCTGGTTTGCGATGCGTACGTCATAGTTGCCGGTGCGGCCGCTGCGGCTCTGCTCGATGCACTCGGCGGTCAGCGTGTCGTCCAGATAGGCCGGGGCGACATAGTCGATGCTGCAGCCGATGGCGACGGTGGCGTCGTTGTAGCTGTTGCAGGCAAAGGCAAAGGCCGAGTCGGCCAGGGCGAACAGGTAGCCGCCGTGGCAGGTGCCGTGGCCCTGGAGCATGTCTTCGCGCACAGCCATGGCGACCCGAGCTGTGCCCGGTCCGGCCGCGAGCAGGCGCATGCCCATGCGCTGGCTGGCCTGGTCACGGTCGAACAGCGACTGGGCGCAACGGCTGGCGAGGTTCATGGCGTCATTCATGGAAGGGCTTCCCCTCGGCCAGTTGACGGCGCAGTTGCAGCGAAGGGCGATAGCGCTCTTCGCCGTAGCTGGCCTGCAGGTTGGCCAGCACCGCGGTGACATTGCCGATACCGATGCTGTCAGCCCAGGCCAGCGGCCCGCGCGGGTAATTGACCCCGGCGCACATGGCCAGGTCGATGTCGGCGGCCGAGGCGACGCCTTGCAGCTGGGCGTCGGCGGCTTCGTTGGCAAGCATGGTGACAGTGCGCAACACGCACAGGCCAGGGCTGTCGCGCAGCGGGCTGACGGCAATGCCGATATGGGCGAGCAGCGCCACGGCCTGGTCGATGGCCAGTTGGCTGGTGCCGGCCGACCAGGTGATACCCAAGCGGGTTGCCGTGCCGTAGTCCAGCGCCAGATCCAGCAGAATCAGGTTGCTCAGGGCGTCTTCGCGCACGCGCTGGCTGGCCAGGCGACCATCGCTCAAGGCCAGCACCGCATCGCTGACCCGCAGCAGGCCTGGGCCGTCGCGCTGAATGATCGGCAGGTCATGCTGGCACAGGCGCTCAAGTAGAGGGGTCAGTGGGCCGAGATCGCCTTCGACGATCACGCTCTCCACCTTGGCATTGCTGGTCAGTGTTCTGGCCTGCGGGCGCTCGGCGCCTTCGCTGTAGTCATAGAAACCACGTCCGCTCTTGCGGCCCAGATGGCCGGCATCGACCAATTCCTTCTGGATCAGCGAGGGCTGGAAACGCATGTCCTGGTAATAGGCGTCGAACACCGAGCAGGTCACGGCGTAGTTGACGTCGTGGCCGATCAGGTCAGTCAGTTCGAAAGCGCCCATGCGAAAGCCACCGGCCTCGCGCAGCAAGCCGTCGAGGGTGGCGCAATCGGCCACGCCTTCCTGCAGCAGGCGCAGGCTTTCGGCATAGAAGGGGCGGGCGACGCGGTTGACGATAAAGCCTGGGGTTGAGCGGGCGAATACCGGTTTCTTGCCCCAGGCCCGCGCGGTGGCGTGCACGGTGGCGGCCACATTGGCATCGCTGGCCAGGCCGCAGACCACTTCGACCAGGGCCATGATCGGCGCCGGGTTGAAGAAGTGCATGCCGACCATGCGCTCGGGGTGGGCGAGCTCGGCCGCAAGGCTGGTAATCGACAGCGACGAGGTGTTGCTGGCCAGGATGCAGTCTGTGCTGCACAGGCTTTCCAGCTGGCGGAACAGGTCGCGCTTGACCTGCAGGTTCTCGACGATGGCCTCGATCACCAGGCTCGCATCGGCGAGGTCCGCAATGGCATCGGCCGGTTGCAGGTTGGCCATGCAGGCCGAATAGGCGCTGGCGGCCAGCTTGCCGCTTTCGACCCGTTTGGCCAACTGCCGCTCGATCCCGGCGATGGCCTGGGCGGCGGCGCCCGGACGGTTGTCGTGAAGCTTGACCGGATGGCCGGCCTGGGCCGCGACCTGGGCAATGCCGGCGCCCATGGCGCCGGCGCCGATCACGGCGACGATGGCGTTGCTGTTGAGTGCTGGCATGGTCTCAGCGCCCCTTGAAGCTTGGGCTGCGTTTTTCCATGAAGGCGCTGACGCCTTCGCGATAGTCCTCGCTGCGCCCGGCCAGGCGTTGCAGGTCGCGCTCCATGTCCAGCTGCTCGTCGAAGCTGTTGTTGAAGCTGGCGTTGAGGCTGCGCTTGATCAGGGCCAGGCCGTAGGTCGGCTGGGTGGCCAGATGACGGGCCAGTTTCAGCGCTTCTTCACGCAGTTCGCTGTCTTCCACCACGCGGTAGATCAGGCCCCACTGCGCCGCCTGTTCGGCGCTCAGGCGTTCGCCCAGCAGTGCCAGGGCCTTGGCCCGGGCCATGCCGACCAGGCGTGGCAGGGTCCAGGTACCGCCCGAATCCGGGACCAGGCCCAGCTTGCAGAACGCCTGGATGAAACTGGCCGAACGCGCCGCCAGGACCAGGTCGCAGGCCAACGGGATGTTCGCGCCCGCGCCGGCGGCCACGCCGTTGACGGCACAGATGACCGGCATCGGCAGGTCGCGCAACTGGCGGATCAGCGGGTTGTAGAACTTCTCGATCGACTCACCCAGATCCGGCGCGGCGCTGCCCGGGGCGACGTTGCGGTCGGCCAGGTCCTGGCCTGCGCAGAAGCCACGGCCTTCGCCGGTCAACAGGAGCACGCGGACTTCGCTGTTCTGGCGAACCTGCTTGAGGGCTTCACGGACTTCGCCATGCATCTGCGCGTTGAAGCTGTTGAGCTGGTCCGGGCGGTTCAGGCTGAGGGTGGCAACGCCAGCCTCGATGGAAAACAGGATGTGCTCGAAATTCATGGTGGCTGTCGCTCTCACAGGTCGATCGATTCGGATGGCGTTAGGGCTTACTGCCCGGTGAACGTTGCGCGGCGCTTTTCCTGGAAGGCGCGGATGCCTTCCTCGCGGTCGCGGGTGCCGGCCAGCAGGGTGAAGGCGTGACGCTCGAAGCGCAGGCCGCTGGCAAGGTCGGTGTCGAAGGCCTTGAGCAGCGCTTCCTTGGCCAGGCGTACGGCCAGCGGTGCCTTGGCGGCGATGGTCTGGGCAATCTGCAGGGCGCGCTCGACGGTCAGTTCCGGCTGGGTGACTTCGCTGACCAGACCGGCCTGTTGGGCCTGGCGGGCAGTGATGGCTTCGCCGGTCAGGACCATCTGCGTGGCCAGGGATTTGCCGACTGCGCGCAACAGCCGCTGGGTGCCGCCGGCACCGGGCATGATCCCGAGGTTGATTTCCGGCTGGCCGAACTGGGCGTCTTCACCGGCAATGATGATGTCGGCGTGCATGGCCAGTTCGCAGCCGCCACCCAGGGCAAAACCGTTGACCGCGGCGATCAGCGGCTTCTTGAAGCCAGCGATGCGCTGCCAGTGGGCCAGGCGCGGATCGTTGAGGATGCCGACCAGGTCGCGTTCGGCCATTTCCTTGATATCGGCACCGGCGGCGAAGGCCTTGCGGCTGCCGGTGATGACTACGGCGCCGATGGCCGGATCGTTTTCCACGGCGTCCAGTTCGGCCGCCAGCTCGCCCAGCAGCTCGGTGTTCAGGGCGTTGAGCGCCTGGGGACGCTGCAGGGTGATCAGGCGAACGGCCTGGTGCGTTTGCACGGCAAGGGTTTGTGGCATGAAAACTGTCCTCGCGGGGCAGGCCCGACATCAGGGCTGGCTCAATGGTTGGGGCGGCGGGGGTGGCCGTTTTGCTGGAGTATACGCATAAAGCGATACAAAACAACAAGTCAAAAATTAAATAACGTGTCCTGTTGTCGGTTTGTCGTGCGGGTTTGGGTTGGGGGAGAGGTGTCTTTGATTCAGGCAATGTGTCCGTATTTACTGGGTGTAAGCGCTTTTACTGGCAGGTTTTAAAGAATCGACCGACGGGTTTTTCATCTGATACAGCTTTGACCGCTTTCCTGAAACAAATCGATGTGATACAAAATAATCACAAAATCATATCGCTTTGCAGCGCAATCCGCAGAGCGCCGTCTATCAAGGACCACCTTCATGCCAATGTCGCCTCGTCACGCTGCCCTCGAATTGTTCGAACATCACCGTCAGACCCTCGAGCGCGCCGTCCAGGCGATTGCCGAGCGCGGCCATTGGTCGGCCTACCCCGAGAACATCAAGCAGTACCCGCAGGAAAAGGTGCAGGGTGCCGAGGCCGGCTTCCAGGCGCTGATGGGCAAGCACTTCCAGTTGCAGGGCCCGGCAGCGGTGTCCCGGGCGGGGGCGGAGCGTTCGCCCTATGGTTTCGATCTGGGTATCACCTACGACCAGTACGACGCAGAGGCCCTGCTCGAGCGCATGAGCCAGGCCATGCCGAGCTGGCGTGATCTTGGCGCCCAGGGGCGACTCGGCGCTTGCCTGGAAATGCTGGCACGGCTCAATGACCTGAGCGCGGAAATGGCCTATGCCGTGATGCACACCACCGGCCAGGGCTACATGATGGCGTTCCAGGCCGGCGGCCCCCACGCACAGGATCGCGGCCTGGAAGCGCTGGCCTATGCCAGCCGGGCCATGGCCGAAGTGCCGGATGCGGCGCGCTGGAACAAGCCGGTCGGCAAGCAGACCCTGGTGCTGGACAAGCAGTGGCATGTGGTCGGGCGCGGGCTGTCGCTGGTGGTGGCCTGTGCCACCTTCCCGACCTGGAACACTTACCCTGGACTGTTCGCCAGCCTGGCCACCGGTAACCCGGTGCTGATCAAGGCGCACCCGGCCGCCATCCTGCCGGTGGCGATGACCGTCCAGGTGGCCCAGCAGGTGTTGGCGGAGCTGGGCCTGGACCCGGCGCTGGTGAGCCTGGTGGTCGATACGGTCGAGGCACCTGTCAGCCAGGTGCTGGCCCTGGATTCACGAATCAAGCTGGTCGACTTCACCGGTTCCAACGCCTTCGGCAACTGGCTGGAAAACAATGCCCGCCAGGCCCAGGTCTTCACCGAAAAGGCCGGCGTCAACAGCGTCATCATCGACAGCATTGCCGATCTCAAGGCCGCCACCGGTAACCTGGCGTTGTCCCTCAGCCTGTATTCCGGGCAGATGTGCACCACGCCGCAAACCTTCTATGTACCGCGCACCGGGATCAAGGCCGGCGACAGCCAGCTGAGTTTCGACCAGGTGTGCCAGACCCTGGCCCAGGCCGTCGAAGGCTTCCTCAGCGACAACGACCGAGCTTGCGGCGTGCTGGGGGCGATCCAGTCGCAGGTCACCTTCGAGCGCGTCGATGCCTGCCGCGATCTGGGCGAGATCCTGCTCGACAGCCAGGTCCGCGTACACCCGCAATTCCCGGAGGCCCGGGTGCGCACACCGCTGCTGCTCAAGGTCGATGCCAGCCAGCGCGATGCCTTCGCCGAGGAACGCTTCGGCCCGATCAGCTTCATCGTGGCGACCGACAGCACCGAACACAGCCTGCAGCTGGCCGGTGAAGTCATTAAAGAGAAGGGCGCCATGACCCTGGGCGTTTACTCCACCGACGACGCGGTCATCGAGCGCGCCGAACAGCTGGCGCTGGACGTGGCGGTGGCGCTGTCGATCAATTTCGACGGCGGCTTGCTGGTAAACCAGTCGGCGGCCTTCAGTGATTTCCATGCCACCGGCGGCAACCCGGCGGCCAATGCTTCGATCACCGACGCGGCCTTCGTTGCCAGGCGTTTCGTGGTGGTGCAAAGTCGCCGGCACGCGACCCTCACAGGAGAGTAAGCATGACCTGCTACAGCCTCGACGGCCTGACCCCGGTAATCGATCCGACCGCCTACGTGCACCCTTCGGCCGTACTGATCGGCGACGTGATCATCGGCGCCCACTGTTATGTCGGTCCGTTGGCCAGCCTGCGCGGCGACTTCGGCCGGATCATCCTCGAGGAAGGCGCGAACCTGCAGGACACCTGCGTGATGCACGGCTTCCCCGACAGCGACACGGTGATCGAGCGCAATGGCCATATCGGTCACGGCGCCGTGCTGCACGGCTGCCGCATCGGTGCCGATGCGCTGGTGGGCATGAATGCGGTGGTGATGGACGCGGCACATATCGGCGCGCGCTCCATCGTCTCGGCGACGGCCTTCGTCAAGGCCGGCTTCACCTGCCCCGAGCAGTCGCTGGTGATGGGTGCGCCGGCGATCATCAAGCGCCAGCTCAGCGACCAGGAAGTGGCCTGGAAGCAAGCCGGCACTCGTGAGTATCAGGAGCTGGCCCAGCGTTGCCTGACCCGCTTGCAAGAGTGCGAGCCGCTGGCGGAACCAGAGCCCGACCGGCCACGGATCAGCGACAGTGGCTTTAGACCCAAGGCTGCTTCTTCGTGAGACCCAAGAACGGGTATATTTCCCCTTTTTCCTGTCCGGAACGCCCATGTCGTCCCTAACGCCACTGAATTACCTGATCACCCGCTTTCAGCAACAGACGCCGATTCGCGCCAGTTCGCTGATCATCACCCTCTATGGCGATGCGATCGAGCCCCATGGGGGAACGGTGTGGCTGGGCAGCCTGATCCAGTTGCTCGAGCCCATGGGCATCAACGAACGGCTGATCCGCACCTCGATCTTCCGCCTGACCAAGGAAAACTGGCTGACCGCCGAAAAGGTCGGGCGACGCAGTTATTACAGCCTGACCGGCACCGGCAGGCGTCGTTTCGACAAGGCCTTCAAGCGGGTCTACAGCAGCGCGCCCCAGGCCTGGGACGGCTCCTGGTGCCTGGCCATGCTTACCCAATTGCCCGCCGACAAGCGCAAGCAGGTTCGCGAAGAACTGGAATGGCAGGGTTTCGGCGCGATTTCGCCGGTGATTCTTGCCTGCCCCCGTGCCGACCGCAGTGACGTCAATGCCACCCTGGTCGACCTGGGCGTGCAGGAAGAGACCATCCTGTTCGAGACCACCGCCCAGGACGTGCTGGCCTCCAAGGCCTTGCGCATGCAGGTGCGCGAGAGCTGGAACATCGAAGAACTGGCGGCCCACTACAGTGAATTCATCCAGCTGTTCCGCCCGCTCTGGCAAGCACTGCGCGAGCAGGAGCAGCTGTCGCCGGAGGATTGCTTCCTGGCACGCATCCTGCTGATTCACGAGTACCGCAAATTGCTCCTGCGCGACCCCCAGTTGCCGGACGAACTGCTCCCGGGCGACTGGGAAGGCCGTGCCGCACGGCAGCTGTGCCGCAATATCTACCGCCTGATCCATGCCAAGGCCGAACAATGGCTGGGCACCGCCCTGGAAACCGCCGACGGTCCGTTGCCGGATGTGGGCGAAAGTTTCTATCGGCGGTTCGGCGGGTTGAAATGAACTGAGCGCAGGGAGCACAGGGTTCAGGAAAACAGGGCGTTAAAAATAAAAACAGCGCATAGGCGCGAGAGGTTGGCGATGATGAGTTCTGCCGCACTAAACCATGAACGGCTCGATCATTGGCTCCACAGCATCAACCGGATCTGTGGGGCGTTCGATGCCCAGGCGCTGGGCTCGCAATTCTGCGGCGACATCCGCGAATTCAAGAGCGGAGCGCTGAAGGCCAGTTTCGTCGATGCCCGCCAGGCCCGGCTGTATCGCAGTGAGCGCGAATTGGCGGCCGGCGAAGGTGGTAAATACTTCGCGGTGTTCCAGCTCGACGGCAGCGCGGCGATGGCCCAGGACGATCGTCAGGTGGTACTGGGCAGCGGCGACATCACCCTGATCGATGCCGACCGGCCCTGTGATTTCACCTACAGCGACAACTCCCGGCAGCTGTCGCTGATCCTGCCCCATGACATGGTCGAGCAGGCACTGCGTTTTTCCCGGGTGCGTTGCGGCGAGAAGATCAGCGCCAGCTCGCCGATTGCCGTGCTGTCGCATCGCTTGATCATGGAAACCACCCGCCAGCCCACCCTGAGTCTTGCGGAAAGCGAAGCAACCCTGGAAGCCATCGTCAGCCTGTTGCGCCCGGCCATTGGCCGTACCCAGGAAGAGGTCGACCCCCACGAGCGCATCATGCGCAAGACCCTGGACTTCATCGACCAGCATATTCGCAGCGAGGAACTCTGCCCGGAGCTCCTGGCCAGGGAAGTGGGGGTGTCGGTGCGCGGGCTCTATCGCCTGTTCGCCAAGAAGGGCCTGGTGGTGGCGCAATACATCAAGAACCGGCGCCTGGATTTCTGCGCCGAGTCCCTGCGCCAGTTCGGCGCGGAACAGAAGCTCTCCGCGCTGGGCTATTCGTGGGGCTTCACCGATTCGAGCTACTTTTCGACAGCGTTCAAGGGGCGCTTTGGCGTTTCGCCAGGTGAATACCGCAAACGCTACGCCTGAGCCTGCTGGTGCTGCAGCAGACGATTGCCGAGGGCTTGCAGGCTGCTTTCGAGGGTGGCGATCAATGAGCGGATTTCGCTCGTCGCCAGGCCTGCGCTGACACCCTGCTCAAGCTGCTCGCAGTGGCCGACCACGGTACGAGCCTTGACCATGCGCGCGCCGCCCTTGATCTTGTGCACCAGATCCGCGAGGCCTTCGAGGTCTTCGCCGCCCCGGTAGGCCTGCAGCGCCAGAAGCTCCTGCTGATTGCTGCGAGTCAGTTCCTTGAGCAGGCGCTCGATCAAGGCCGGATCACCCAGGGTCAGTTGCCTGAGATTGTCGAAACTGAAATCGCTCTCCGTGTGCGCCAGGGGTGGCGGTTCTGTGTTGGCCGCCGGAGACGTCTGCAGATGGCGGCCAAGTTCGGCCAGCCCGATCGGTTTGAACAGGCAGTCGTTCATGCCCGAAGCCATGCAGCGCTCGCGCTCGCTGGCCTGGGCGTTGGCGGTAAACCCGAGGATCAGACAGGGTACCAGGCCACGTTCGCGTTCATGGGCGCGAATGGCGCGGGTCAGTTCGTGGCCGTCCAGCACCGGCATGTTGCAGTCGGTGATGATCACGTCGAACGGTTGGGCAAGCCAGGCTTGCAAACCGAGGGCGCCATCTTCGGCCTGGCTGACGCTGTGGCCGAGAAAGCTCAGTTGTTTTTCCAGCAGCATCAGGTTGGCCGGATAGTCGTCCACCACCAGGATCCTCAACGCCGCCGTGGCCATGTCCGACGCCTCGGGCGTCGCTGTGGCAGAGGCCATGGGGGCTGCGACCAATGGCAGGGTCAAGGCGATTTCGACGCGGGTTCCCAGGCCCAGGGCGCTGCTCAGGGTCAGCTTGCCGCCCATCATTTCGCAAAGCGTCCGGCAGATTACCAGCCCCAGTCCCGTGCCATGGCGCGACGGCTGTCCGGCGGCCTGGGCGAAGGGGTTGAACAAGCGCGCCTGGTCCTGGGCGGTAATGCCTATGCCGGTGTCTTCGACCTTCAGGCGAATCTTCAGGTGTTGTCGGTCGGAGTCGGTTTCGCCCTGGAGGGCGCCTTCCAGTGTGAGACGGACGGTGCCACGGTCGGTAAATTTGATCGCATTGCTCAACAGGTTCGACAGTACTTGCTTGAAGCGCAGCGGGTCGAGCAGCACCCAGGAGGGTAGGTCGGGCTGGATATCGAGCTGCAGGCGCAGACCCTTGTGCCGGGCGTTGCCCTCGAACACGCGCGCCGTGGCTTCGATCAGGCGCGGCAGTTCGGCAGGCACAGGGTTCAGGCTCATGTGGCCGGACTCGATGCGGACAATGTCGAGGATATCGCCGATCAACTCGAGCAGACCCTTGGCGCAGTCGAACGCGACCTGCAAGGCGAAGCGGTCGAGTTGACCCTGGTCGGCCTTTTTCATGGCGATTTCGAGCATGCCGATGACCGCATTCATCGGTGTGCGGATCTCGTGGCTCATGGTCGCCAGGAAGGTTGTCTTGGCGCGGCTGGCCTCGTCTGCCTGGTCCTTGGCCACATGCAGCGCTTCGAGCAGGCGCTTGCGTTCGTTGAGCTGGACTTCCAGGGCCTGTTCGGCCAGGGCGCGCTCCTTGATCAACTTGCGCAGGTAGACGTTCCAGACCACGAAAGCCAGCAACAGCAGCCCCGCGCCGATCACGATCTGCAGGATCAAGGTGCGGTAATTGCGCCACAGGCTGTCGCTGATCACGGCATTGGTGCGCCAGCGGTTGGCCAGTTGCGTCATTTCGTCGGGGGGGATGCTCAGCAGGGTCTTGTCCAGGATCGACAGCAGCTCGGTCGAGCCCGTCGCGGTGGCAAACGCCGAGGTCGCCGGCGTATTGCCCAGGGTCGAGACGATCCGCAGGCGGTCCTTGAACAGACGGCTGACGAAGTAGTTGGCACTGATCTGTGTGTTGAGCGCGGCATCGGCGCGATTGCGCACCACCATTTCCATGGCATCGAGGGCATCTTCTGCCTCGATCAGCTGCACTTGCCGATAATGCTGCGAGAGGTAGTGCATCAACGGCGTGCCACGGATCACGGCCAGGCGCTTGCCCTGCATCTGCTCGATGCCTTGCGGGCTGTCGCTGCGGGTACTGCTGATCAGCACATAGGAGTTGGCCAGGTAGGGCCGGGTAAAGCTCAGGTCTTGCTGGCGGGCATTGCTGCGGCTCAGGGCGCCTATCATGTCGGCCTTGCCGCTGCGGACCTGATCGATCATCGCCTGCACCGACCGTGCGGTACTGACCTCGAACTTCAAGCCGGTGCGCAGGCTGATCTGCTCCAGCACGTCAGCGGTAATACCGCGAAAGCGATCATCGTCATCGTAAAACGTCAGCGGTGCATAGCTGTCGTTGATCACCACGCGCACCACCGGGTGGTTGTCGATCCACTGCCGTTCGGCCTGGCTGAACTGCAGGGCCGTGCGGCTGAGCAGCATGCTGGTGCTGCCACCGCTCCAGCGCCGCAGAATGCTCAGACGATCGCTGTCGCTGATGCTGTGCAGGGCAGCGTCGATGACCCGCAGCAAGGTCGGGTTATCGCGTTTGAGGGCAAAGGCGTAGGCCTTCTGCTCGCGCTTGATGAAATGTGAAAGCTGGACACTGCCCAGGAAGTTTTTGCTGATCAAGTAGTCGGAACTGATGGCGTCGCCCAGGTAAGCGTCGGCGCGGCCAAACGCGACGGCGGCAATCGCGTTCTGGATCGAGGGGTACAGGTGCAGGCGGGCATTGGGGTAGAGGGCCTGGACCTCCGCGTGCGGCAAGTAATGATCGACCATGGCCAGGTCGATGCCGTCGAGCGGGTCGTCGGCATCGCGGGTCTTGCCCACGGGGGTGACGATCACCGGCTGGTCATCGGCATAGGGCAGGCTCAGGATCAGGTCCGCATCGGCGACTTCAAAGGTGTTGGCGCTGCCCAGCAGGTCGATCTGTCCGGCATGCAGGGCTTCGATGGCCTCGGCACGGTTGGCATAGCGCAAGACTTCGATGCGTACCCCGAGCATATCGCCGAGCAGGCCGGCATAGTCGGCGGTCAGGCCTTCGTAGTCGGACTCGCTGATGGTGATGTCCAGGGGCGGATAATCGGGGGCCGAGGTGCCCAGGCGCAGCACCTGCTTGCGCGCAAGCCACAGCTGGTCGGCGCTGGCCAGTGCGGGCCTGCTGTCGGTCATCGAGCGGGCGAGCAAGTGTCGGGGTTGCGCAGGCTCAGCCAGGGCAGGCGGGGCGATGCCCTGGATGCCGAGCGTGATCAGGGCGATGAACAGGTAGGCATGCATGGGACAACTCACGAGGCCGTCAGGCGTTTGGCCAGGTCGAGCATTTCCACCATCGACTTCACGTTGAGCTTGGCCATGATCCGGGTCTTGTAGGTGCTCACGGTCTTGGGGCTCAAATGAATTTCTTCACCGATCTGTTTGTTCTTGCAGCCGTCGGCGAGCATCTTCAGCACTTGCACTTCCCGGTCCGAGAGGCGCCCGAAGAGTTGCTCTTCGCTGAGCAGCAGGTTGTCGTTGGACGAAGTCGAGAAACTCAGGTCGGGAAAGTAGGCATAGCCCTTTCTCACGGCGTGCAGTGCTGCAACCAGGTCGCTCAGGTCGTCGCTTTTGGTGATGAAGCCCGAAGCACCGGCTTGCAGGCAGCGCTTGCTGTAAAGGCTGGCCGATTGCCCGGTCAATACCAGAACGCGGGGGGTGATCGGCAGGTGCTTGAGCCGGGCGATCACTTCCAGGCCGTTCAATCTGGGGATGCCGATATCCAGGATAACCAGGTCGGGGGCCAGGTTGCGCACCATCTGCAGAGCATCGATGCCATTGTCGGCTTCACCGACAACCTCGAGTTGTTCGCGTTCGAGCAACATTCTTACCGCGAGCCGGATCACCGGATGGTCATCGACGATCAGCGCCTTATGCATTACAGAAGTCCTTGGCATTACTGTGGTTGTGTCCTGGAGAGGGAGTACCTCCGATTGCCCGAGGAGGTTTCCAACGATAAGTCGAAACAGTTGGATTGAGTATCGGAAGTATAGAAGTGATGAAAAATTACGCTGCGATATCAGAATTTTCTGACAGGGAAATGGCGTGAACAGCAAAAAAAGGCTTCAAGTTGTTGCTTTCGACGCTCGCAGGTGCGCTTCGGGAGAGGATGCAGAAAGCCTGAGGCAGACCCTTTGAATCATGCACTTTGCATGACGATGCTTTTTTTTGCCTTGTGCAACCTTTTGAAACGGCGAGGCTTTTTCGATCCCTGGGGATGGCACAGCCCATGCACCCCTCCCTCTCAACACCCACTGTTGATGACGGGAGCTCGACAATAATGATTACAAATTCCGAAACGCATCTGTACAGCGCCGAAGTGGAAAACCACTCCGGTGTCTCATGGGCGGCGATACTGGCTGGCGCTGCTGGCGCGGCGGCGTTATCGCTGATTCTCATCCTGCTCGGCTTCGGGCTCGGTTTTGCGGTGGTGTCGCCGTGGGCGGGCAGTGGTGTGAGCGCAAAGGCCCTGGGCATTTCAACCATCGTCTGGCTGGCCGTTACCCAAATCGTCGCTTCGGGTCTTGGCGGCTACCTGGCAGGCCGGTTACGGGTCAAATGGGCGAGTGTGCATACCGACGAGGTCTTCTTCCGTGACACAGCCCATGGTTTTCTGGCCTGGGCCATTGCGACCCTGGTGACCGCGACCCTGGTGGCCGGATCGGTCAGCAGCATGATAGGTGGCGGTGTGCAGGCGGGGGCAAGCGTCGTGGCCGGTACCGCAGGCGCAGCGACCACGGCCGCTGCCAGCAAAGCCGAACCCTACGGCTATTTCGTCGATACCCTGTTTCGCAGCGATACCAACGCAGCGGTCAGCGATGATGCCTCCGATGCCATGGTCACGCGCATCATGGCCAAGTCTCTGGGCAACGACGGTCAATTGAGCAGCGAAGACAAAACCTGGGTGGCGCAACTGGTCAGCCAGCGCACCAACCTGACCCCGGCCCAGGCCGAACAACGAGTGGACCAGGTCTTCACCCAGGCCCGCCAGGCGATGGACAGCGCAAAAGCGGCGGCCAGGGAAGCTGCTGACCAAGCTGCAAAAGCAGCGGCATGGACGGCCTTGTGGATGTTCGTCGCACTGTTGTGCGGGGCGTTCTGTGCAAGCCTTGCGGCAACCTGGGGCGGTCGTAGTCGCGATGCAGTGATCGTGGTCGTTGACGACTACGTCAGTGCTCCCGTTCGTTGATACTGGAGAATTATCATGCGCTCATTACTCTTGTTCATGCTGGGTGTGCCAATTCCGGTGATCATCCTGATTGCCTTGTTCATGCATTGATTGCAATCGTGGGAACGAGGATCAGGAGGGTTACCCATGCAACTCGAAGGCTCCTGCCACTGCGGCGCCGTCAGCTTCAGCCTGACCAGCGCCCACCCATACCCCTACCAACGCTGTTACTGCTCGATCTGCCGCAAGACACAGGGCGGCGGTGGCTACTCCATCAACCTTGCCGGTGACGCCAACAGCCTCAAAGTGCGCGGCAGCAAGCACATCACCGTCTATCACGCCAAAATCAGAAGCGAAGGGCAGCGTCGCGCCCACACCAGCAGCGCCGAACGGCATTTCTGCAAGGAATGCGGCAGTGCACTGTGGCTGTTCAGCCCGGAGTGGCCCGAATTGATCCATCCCTTCGCCTCGGTCATCGATACGCCGCTGCCAGTACCGCCGGAGCACACGCACCTGATGCTCGACTACAAGCCCGACTGGGTGGAGGTGGATGCGCACCGGGGCGATAAACAGTTCGGCGAATACCCCGAAGAGTCCATCGCCCAGTGGCATGAGCGGTTGGGGCTCAGCCGCCCTTAATCGGAATAGGCAAAGTTGCGCAGCACTTCACCGTCCATGCGGTAGCGCACCCACTCGGCCTGAGGCTGTGCGCCAATCGAGTGGTAGAAGTCGATGGCGGGCTGGTTCCAGTCCAGCACGCTCCATTCGAACCGGCCGCAGCCGCTGTCGCAGGCCACGCGGGCCAGGTGACGCAGCAACAGCTTGCCCGCGCCACAGCCGCGGTGTTCGTTGGAAACGTACAGGTCTTCAAGGTACAGCCCGTTGCGGCCCTGCCAGGTGGAATAGTTGAAGAAATAAACGGCGAAGGCGATCGGCAGGTCGCCCTGGCAGCAGATAAGGGCCTTGGCGGTGGCGTCCGCACTGAACAGGCTCTTTTCGATGTCGGCGACCGTGGCGACGACTTCGTGTTCGGCTTTTTCGTAGATGGCCAGCTCAGTGATGAACGCCAGGATCTGCGCGGCGTCGGCAGGCGTGGCCGGGCGAATGGTCAGATTCAAGTGGAACTCCCTCGGGGGTTGATGCGGTCGATGCAGAAGCTACAGGGCCTTGGGGGGCTTGTCGATTTTCGCTGCATTCGTAAGTTTTGTGTGGAATTCATCGCTGGCAAGCCAGCTCCCACAGGGAATATACAACGCTCAACCCTGTGGGAGCGGGCTTGCCCGCGATCGGCCGCAGCGGCCGTCAATGACAGCAACTCTGCTCCCCAACCCTGGCCCCCTCATACTTGTCATGGTGCCGCACCCAATCCATGGTCCCACCCTCATTACGGCCCAGAGGCATCAAATCGAGGAAATTGTAAGCCCCCACCAGAATGTCCAACCCACGGGCATAGGTCGAATAGGTGTGGTAAATCTCACCGGCATCATCGCGGTAAAACACGCTCAGCCCCGGCAACTCGCGTTCCTGACCGCTATTGGCTTCGTAGTTGTAGGTGAACGTACCCGCATCAAGTTGCTCGGCACTGGCCGACACCTGAAAGTCTTCATTGAACGAGCTGCCATGGGATGACACCCAGGTGAACTGCCAGCCCATGCGCCGCTTGAACGCCTGGAATTCGGCGAAGGGCGCATGGGACACCGCCACCAGCGACACATCGTGGTTGGCCAGGTGCAGGTTGGCCCCGTCGAAATGGTCGGCCAGGAACGAGCACCCCGGGCATCCCTCGGTCCAGCCCTGGGCAAACATGAAGTGATAGACCGCCAGCTGACTGCGCCCGGCGAACAGGTCGGCCAGGGTCAGCCGCCCATCGGGGCCTTCGAAGATGTAGTTCTGGTCGACCTTGACCCAGGGCAGGGCGCGTCTGGCTGCGCTCAGCGCGTCGCGGTAGTGGGTGAAGGCCTTCTCGTGCAGCAGCAATTGCTTGCGGGCCAGCAGCCATTGCTCTCGGGATACCACAGTGGGTTTTGCGGTGCTCATGGCAGGTTCTCCTTCGGTGGTGACGCTTATCCTTTGGTCGTCTGGCGGCTATCGAATTCGACAGCGGTGACAAGGCTTTGTGTAAAAGCGACAAAAGGCATACCCAGGGGCGCCGCTTTCGATCACCCCGATAAAGAATCGATCTGGACAGTCGATAGCGAGGGATACCGCTTTCTCTATCCTTCAAAAGGCAATTTCATGTCGATCAGACAGCTCTCCATTCAATGGAAAATCACCCTGCTGGCCGGTTTGTGTCTGTCGGCAATCGTTACCCTGTTGGTGGGGCTCTCGCTGTATCGCATGCAGCACAGTTCGCAGCTGGTCAAAGAGTCGAGCATGGAAATGCTCAAGGAGTCGGCTCAATCGAGGATCGAGGCCCAGGGCGACGTGCAGGCGCTGACGATTCGTCGTCAATTCATCGATGCCTACCAGTACGGCAAGGGCTTTGCGCATCAGGTCGTGTTTTTGCGCGACCAGGCCGAGAAACGTTATCTCGACGCCTTCGTGGTGCGCGAAGACATGACGCACCAGATTAAGTCCGCACTCGAGGCCAACCCGGATCTGCTCGGGATTTCGTTGGTGTTCGAACCCAACGCGCTGGATGGCAAGGACGAGTTCTTTCTCACCCAAAGCAATTTGGGCAGCAATGAAAAGGGTCGTTTTGCCCAGTACTGGTCACAGCCCACCCCCGGCAAACTGACCTCCATGACGTTGCCTGAAAAAGACATCGCCGACACCAGCATCGGCCCGAGCGGCGAAGCGAACAACGCGTGGTTCACCTGCCCGCGCGCGACACTCAAGCCCTGCGTCATCGAGCCCTATTTCTACATGATCGATGGCCAGAACGTCTTGATGACCAGCATCGTCTTTCCCTTGTTCCTGGAAGGTAAGCTCATTGGCTCGCTGTCGGTCGACATCAACCTCAACAGTCTGCAAGCGGCCAGCCAGAAGGCCAGTCAAAGCCTGTACAGCGGCCAGACTGCTGTCAGCATCATCAGTCCGGCCGGCTTGCTGGCGGGTTTCAGCCCGGATGCCAGCAAGCTGAGCAAACGCCTCGATCAGGTCGACGCGGCCAACGGCGCAGAAATCGTCAAGTTGCTGGCGGGCGGCAGCGGGGTGCAAAGCCTGCATGCCGATCAACGCTTGAAGGTACTCGCTTCGTTCATGCCGATTCCGGATGGCAAGCCCTGGGGTGTGCTGCTGGACGTGCCGGAAAAGGCGCTGGTGGGGCCCGCAGAAGTACTCAAGTCGCAGCTCGACCAGCGCAGTGCCGACGGCATGAAGATCGAACTGGGCCTGGGCATTCTGGCCGCGATCGCCGGTTTGTTGCTGATCTGGTTGATGGCCCGCAGCGTGACCCGTCCCATCCTCGGCGTTGCGCGCATGCTCGAAGACATTGCCAGCGGCGAGGGCGATCTCACCCGTCGCCTGGACTATGCCAAACGCGATGAGTTGGGTCAGTTGGCCAGTTGGTTCAACCGTTTTCTCGACAAGCTGCAGCCCATCATCGGCGACGTGAAACGCTCGGTACAGGATGCGCGCAACACTGCCGACCAGTCCGCCGGCATCGCCACTCGGACAAGCGCCGGCATGCAGCAGCAGTACAGTCAGGTGGATCAGGTCGCCACTGCGTCCAATGAAATGAGTGCCACCGCCCAGGATGTCGCCCGCAGCGCAGCTCAAGCCGCCCATGCAGCCCGAGATGCCGATGTGGCGACACGCGAAGGCCTCAAGGTGATCGGCCAGACGACTGACAGTATCGATAATCTGGCAGCCGACATGAGCTCGGCGATGATTCAGGTCGAAGGCCTGGCGACCAGCAGTGAAAAAATCGGTTCGGTGCTGGAAGCCATTCGGGCCATCGCCGAGCAAACCAACCTGCTGGCACTCAATGCGGCCATCGAAGCTGCCCGCGCAGGTGAGGCGGGGCGAGGGTTTGCCGTCGTGGCCGATGAAGTGCGCAATCTGGCACGCCGTACCCAGGAGTCGGTCGAAGAGACCCGGCTGGTCATCGAGCATTTGCAGAATGGTACGCAGGAGGTCGTCAGTTCCATCAGCAAGAACCACCTCCAGGCACAAAACAGTGTCGAGCATGTCAACCAGGCGGCGACCGCACTGAAGCGAATTGGCGAAGCGGTCACGGTGATCTCGGACATGAACCTGCAGATTGCCAGCGCTGCCGAGCAGCAAAGTGCCGTTGCCGAGGAGATCAACAGCAACGTGGCGGCCATCCGCGATGTCACTGAGTCGCTCTCAGGGCAAGCCAACGAATCGGCGCGGGTCAGCCAGTCCCTCAATAGCCTGGCCAACCAGCAGCAGAGCCTGATGGATCAGTTCCGCGTCTGATGAGCAACGCTGCACCTGGAGCCCGCCAGAGGGCTCCAGCAATCCGTGAAGACAGCGCCGGATGCGAGTTTACTCGGCGTTGGTGGGCACCAGAAACCTGAGCTCGTACTGCTCGGCGATCTCCATTATTCGCGGCAGGTCTTCAGGGACTTTGAGTTGATCCACGGCAGCAAAAAACTTGCCGCCTCTGGAATCCGAGACAATGCCGAGAATTTTGGCGGTGGTGCTCAGGTTCTTGTAGGCATGTACGGTTCCAGCGGGGATATGCACGTAACCTCCGGTGGTTACGGTTGTGGACTTGCCCTCCACGGTCACCTCGACCTGGCCATCCAATACGTAGAACGCCTCGTCCCAGGGGTGAAAGTGCGGGGGTGGCCCGCCGCCTTGGATGCCCTCCTGAATATGCACTTCGAAAGGCTTGGTGGTATCTCCGCCGGCGAGAATAGTGACCTTTTCACCCACTACCTTGACCGGCTCGGGCGTTTTATCCGCCTCGATGATGTGAACGGTTCGCATGATGGACCTCCGCGGCAAGAGTCCGTGCTGTAGTTATTGAGCGTACACCTGGCGCAAACCCCACGCTGGAAAATTCAGGTCAAGCGCAAAGCTGCGCTTTAGTGGGTCAGGCGCGCCAAAACTGTCCTACAGTCTATGGGCTGTCGGCTTTGTGCATTGACGCACTTTTATCGAATAACAAGAGACTCGACCTATGACTTTCGAACCCCTTGCCAAATCATTGTTAGCAACGGCCCTGACGATTGCCTGCTCCTGTGCCCAGGCGGCATCCCAGGCTCCGGTTGCCGCCGAGAATGGAATGGTGGTCACGGCCCAGCACCTGGCCTCCCGCGTCGGCGTGGATGTGCTCAAGGACGGCGGCAACGCCGTGGATGCCGCCGTGGCGGTCGGTTATGCGCTGGCGGTGGTTTACCCGGCGGCGGGTAACCTGGGCGGTGGTGGGTTCATGACGATCCAGCTGGCCGATGGCCGCAAGACCTTCCTGGACTTCCGCGAAAAGGCGCCGCTGGCGGCCACAGCGAACATGTACCTGGACAAGGATGGCAATGTCGTCCCCGATTTGAGCACCAGGGGATACCTGGCCGTCGGTGTGCCGGGGACCGTGTCGGGCATGGAGCTGGCGCTCAAGAAGTACGGCACGATGAAGCGGGCCGACGTCATCGCACCGGCCATCAAGTACGCCGAAGACGGCTTCGTGCTGGAGCAGGGCGATGTCGATCTGCTCGAAACCGCGACAGACGTCTTCAAGAAGGACATGCAGGACTCCGGCGCGATTTTCCTGAGCAATGGCGAGCCGATGCAGCCCGGCCAGAAGCTGGTACAAAAAGACCTGGCCAAGACCCTGCGGGAAATTTCCGAGAAGGGCACCGACGGCTTCTACAAGGGCTGGGTTGCCAAGGCCATCGTTGATTCCAGCCAGGCCGGCAAGGGCATCATCACCCAGGCCGACCTCGACAAATACCAGACCCGCGAAATGGCGCCGATCGAGTGCGACTACCGCGGCTACCACATTGTCTCGGCGCCGCCGCCGAGCTCGGGTGGGGTGATCATCTGCGAAATCATGAACATCCTCGAAGGTTACCCGCTGGCTGACCTGGGCTTTCACTCGGCGCAGGGGCTGCATTATCAGATCGAGGCCATGCGCCATGCCTATGTCGACCGCAACAGCTACCTGGGCGACCCCGATTTCGTCAAGAACCCCATAGCGCACCTGCTGGACAAGAACTACGCGACGAAACTGCGCGCTGCCATCAACCCGCAAAAGGCCGCCGTTTCCAGCGAGCTCAAACCTGGCGTGGCGCCTCACGAAGGCAGCAACACCACGCACTATTCGATCGTCGACAAGTGGGGTAACGCGGTTTCGGTGACCTACACCCTCAACGACTGGTTCGGCGCCGGGGTCATGGCCAGCAAGACCGGGGTCATTCTCAACGACGAAATGGACGACTTCACCTCCAAGGTGGGCGTGCCCAACATGTATGGCCTGGTACAGGGCGAAGCCAACGCCATCGCCCCGGGCAAGGCGCCGCTGTCTTCCATGAGCCCGACCATCGTCACCAAGGACGGCAAGGTCGTGATGGTCGTCGGCACCCCGGGCGGCAGCCGGATCATTACCGCGACCCTGCTGACCATGCTCAACGTGATCGACTACGGCATGAACATCCAGGAAGCGGTCGATGCACCGCGCTTCCACCAGCAGTGGTTGCCTGAAGAGACCAACCTGGAACGATTCGCCGTCAGCCCCGATACCCTGAAGATCCTCGAAGGCTGGGGGCACAAGTTCACGGTTCCGCAAGACGCCAACCACCTTGCGGCGATTCTGGTCGGCGCGCCTTCGCTGGGCGGCAAGCCGGTGGGCAAGAACCGTTTCTATGGGGCGAACGATCCACGGCGCAATACGGGGCTTTCGCTGGGGTATTGAGTGAGAGAAAAGTCCTGATGCCGGGACTTGTGGAGCGGCGCAGTTTTATCCTCTGTGCCGCTCTCATGACTACAGTTGAATCTCTGTAATGGACGGCCCATCCCCAATTCGATCCGGAATCAGTTGCCGAATAACGGGCAGATTTCTCAGCGCCTCCGATACGGCAGGCTGATGTACTGGCGTACAGAGCACATGAATGTTGGGCCCTGCATCGAAGGTGGCGCATACCTGGAGTCCGTCACGGCGCAATTGCTGCACGTGATAAAAAACCGCAAGCGTTGCCGGCTGCCAGTAGAAAACAGGCGGGACGGACGTCATGGCGATCATGTGCAGCTCAATGGCTTCACATTCGACCGCATCGGCAAAGGCTGCAAAGTCCTGCGCCAGAATGGCCTGCTGGAGATTCTTCAGGCGCTCGGGCAGCAGTTTCTGGCGTGTCGGGAAGTGGGGGCTGCTGAGTGCGCGGCGATGGCCCTCCCGCGAACTTACCGATTTGGGTGAAGGATCGACCACTGCGATCAGGTCGTGCAGAGGCCAATGATCAGGAGGCGCAAACTGTCGAGGCGGGCTTTGCAAATCACCGGGATCGCCTGGCCATTGCACGAACCCGCCCAGTACGGAGCGAGCGGCTGAGCCTGAGCCGGAGAGACGAGCCAGAGCGCTCAGAAGATCGGTGGAGGGTGCCTGGCCGCAAAGGGAAGCGAATGCGAGTGCCAGGGCAGAAAAGCCCGAGGCCGAAGATGCGATGCCTGCACCGGTTGGAAAGGTATTGGCGGTGATGATGCGCAGTGGCTGCCAGAAATCGAAGTGATGGCGCAGGCGCAATACGTGTTGGGATATCCCCTTGCGCATGGGGCCGTTTGCGGGTACGAGCAGGCCATCTTCGCCTTTCCACCAAACCTCATCAGTGGCCTCGCAATCCAGCGTTTCCAATGTGCAGGTGCTTATGCAGCGACTCAGCGTCATCGAGAGCGAGGCGTTGACGGGAAACGTCTGTTCGGCGTCACTCATCCCCCAATACTTGATCAGCGCAATATTGCTGGGTGAGCTCACACTGACTGAGCTCATGGACGGTCCACTGACAGCCCGTCGACGGCAATGGTTGCCGTGAGCATGGGGAGGTCCTGCAACAAGTCCGTGACGGCTATCGGTCCGAACACCAGCAGGGCCCCGGCAGATGATCCGGATAATGCTCCCGCACCGCTGACCTTTGCCGCGCCACCGGCCTCTTCAATGTACCGAATCAAGGATTGAACGGGGTCGGGTACGACGCCCAGCTGTTCGAGCGAGCGCTGGTATTCACTAATGAGGGAGTAAAGCTGAGCACGATCACAACGTTGTCCTTGCAGCAGTGAAATGAATGCTTCGGTGGTTCGGCGCATTCTCGACAGCAGGGGGTTGTTGCGACCCGCCAGTTTCTGCCGGACGCTGGTAACGACCGCGCCCGTGCTCTCATTGGCGGTACCGGTGGTGTAAATCCGCAGATCGTTCAAGACAAGCCTTGCATTGGGCAGACTCGACAGGGCGAGGTCGCCGCTGGCGTCGGGGCTGAACCGCACAATACCCCCGTGCAAAATAGTCCGGTGATCGACACCCGATGGCAGGCCATGCTGGCGCTGCTCGATCTTGCGTGCCAGGTACTGAACCACCGCAGCCTCGGGCTGGCGACTCAGGTGGCTGATGATCGCGGCTGGAATGGACACTGCCAGTGCTGCCGAACTGCCCAGGCCTGCGCCAACCGGTATGTCGGAACGGACGGTGACCTTCATCCCTTGCGCATATTCAGGCCCCAGGTGCAGGAGTGTTTCGCCAATCGCGCATTTGACCAGATGATCGGTTTGCTGGCCCCTTAGCGCTGCAAAGGCGCTGGCAACAGGATTGCGCACATAGTTCTGCCACGCTTTTCGTGTCTGCAGGGTGTAATCCAGTACGGACTGACGTGAGTAGCAGCGATGGATGTCCACATCCGGCATACACAGTTCTACCAGTTGCGCATTTCTCGGTTGTATCTGAACGTGGCAATACAGACCCAGGGTCGCCACCACCGCAGGGCAATGGTGAACAACGGCGTGCTCGCCCATCAGAATGATCTTGGCAGGCGCGTGGGCCTGCACCTGGGTTGCGACCATGGCGTCAACGCCCCAGGCGCTCGTGAGCCTGCGCCAGATGGTGAGCAGCCTGCGCTGCCATGATCGACAGCTCGCCAGCCAGGACGAGTGCCCCCAGGATTTCCGCCAGGCGCAGGGTGTCGACACCGGGCGCCCTGGCGCCGGGGTTGATGCCCAGCAATGCCAGGGCCTCGCGTTGCGTGGACAGGCCTGTACCGCCTCCAACCGTCGCCAGCGGGGTATCGGGCAACAATACCGAGGCATACACCGCGCCATCTTCACGTGCTTCGATGCAGGTAATCCCCATGGCGCTTTCCGCAACCTGCGCGACATCCTGGCCCGTCGCGATAAAAAACGCTGAAAGCATATTGGCGTGGTGTGCATTGAAGCCGCTTGCTCCGGCCATGATCGAACCCAGCAGGTTCTTTCTGTACTGCACCTCGCAAAGCGGCTCGGCCCGGGTTTTCAGGGTCTTGAGCAAGGTGTCGGCACTGAGGCAAACCTCGGCAAAGATGCGTTTGCCCCGGCCATTGAGAAAGTTGATGGCGGCCGGCTTTTTATCAACACAGTGATTACCCGAGATGCTGATGCACTGCACGCCAGTGCCTGGCACGATCAAACTAGCGATCACTCGATCGCACGCCAGGGTTGCCATGTTCATGCCCATGGCATCGCCACTGCTGAACCTGAAACGCAGGTAAATCGATGTACCAACGACGGCCGGCGTAATGTCCAGCAACTTGAGGTAACGGCTTTGTGCCTCGCACTCATCCTTGATGTTCTGGTAGTGCTCGTTGATCCAGTTCAGAAACTCCTGAGTCTGCACGATGCCGCTGGAACGGAAGACCGGGGCACGGGTAATGCCCACATCCTCGACGCGCACGATTGCTCCACCGGCAGCCCGCAGCGCGCTGCAACCACGGGCGATACTGGCGATCAGAGCACCTTCGGTGGTGGCCATTGGCACGTAGATCGGTTCCTGAGCGCAGATGTGTTGGCCATTAACGAGCAAGGGGCCAACCACCCCTACAGGAATCTGCGTGGCGCCGATGAAGTTTTCGCACTTGGCGTGCCGTGGGTCGAATGTGTAATTGCCGGTAGCTTGCAGCGAGGCATGAGTCAAATGTTGCAGCGCTTCACGACGAATGCGCGCGGCTTCGTTGCAGGGCAGGTCGTCCGGTAGCTGATGCAGGCGGATGTCGCCTTTGATCAGCGCATTGACCCAATGATCGTTGGTGGCGTCAGGGGATGATTGCATGGCTGCGGACTCGGAGGCGTTGGCGTGCCAACTCTGCAGTGATGCTGCTATAGATAGGCCGGAAGGGGTACTGGCAGAAATGATAGGTATTGGTACCGGTTGTCGGGCTGGCGGGAATCTGTAGCCGCTGCCGCAGGCTGCGCTGGAGTCCCGCAGGGGCTCCCCGGCGATCTTGAAATCCTGCGCCTGCTTCGCACGCGAGCGCAGCCTGCGGCAGCGGCTACGCCGACCGTGGTGTGCCGTGAGCAAAGTGCCGAGTCTGATAATTAACTTGAGGGGGGGCGAGGGTAATCAGGACATTTTCCAATCATCGACCCAAAAATACGGAAATCCCTTGGCGCATGGTCTTTGCCTGGCCTGTGCTTTACCCTGACGGATTGTCGGTGTCCGGCACCGATCATCTGTCAATGGAGTTCCAGCATGTACCAAGACATAGCCACAGTAACTATCAGCGCCGAAGAGGGTGATCAGGCCGAGGCGGTCGACAATGAAAAGGTGGCCATTGGCCTGGAAACCGTGACCGAAGGCGTGATGAAAGTGCACTTCACCGGTAAACTGGCCGCCCCCGATGAGCCCACCCATATGTGCGTCACACTGAGCCAGGGCCTGACCTATCACGGCCCGATTGCCCGCGGCGAGGCCACCCCGGATGGCGGCTGGATCACGTTCGAGTGTGACATGCCCGACCCATCGCTCCTGGGTCTCTGCCCCCCGGCCCCAGCCGCACTATAATTAACCTGTGCTCGTATTTTCGCTGCGTTTTCGCGCGCGATGGGCACAAGGCGGCACAGCCAATAGGACTTACGCGAAAGAGGGTCCTGCGATGAAAAACCAATCCTTCCAACATTATTCCCACGATCTGGGAATGGTCTTCCACGATACCTGGATTACCGCCAAGGTGAAGTCAGCCCTGGCATTGTCCGAACCGACCCGCAACCTGCATATCACGGTCAAGACCCATGCCGGCAGGGTGACGTTGAGCGGCCGCGTCACCACCCATAAGCAGTGTGAACAGGCCATAAGTCGAGCCCACTCGGTGCATGGCGTCATCGACGTCGATGCCAGTGACTTGCAGACCCACATGATCACACCGGGTAGCTTTCCCGAGGCACCCGACGCCGAAGAAAGCCGTGAGTATCGGTCGCAATCGTCAGGCAAACCAGACGACAAATCATAATAACCTTCTCGTTCCCACGCTCTACTCCTCGTTCCCACGCTCTGCGTGGGAATGCATCGGACGACGCTCTGCGTCGAGCTCAGATTCGTTGACGCCGGAGCGTCTGGTACTGCATTCCCACGCAGAGCGTGGGAACGAGGGTTAACGCAGCCCCGTCTCCATCGCAGCCAGCCCCGGTTGCACACCTGCAATTCCCTCCCGCACCACCCCCTGCACAAAACGGATAGCGATCTGCACAAAGCGGATATTGCCCCGCGCGCCACCTCCATACCCTGCAATTGCATCCCGCGTAACAGTGCTGTGCATGGCGCGCAACAATCGGCCACGACAGCACGAAGCAAATCAAACAAGCAAAAAAAATAACAACAAGAGACCGATGCCATGCGAAACATCGATGTACATGAGGTGATCGACAACGCGCGCTTCAACCGCTTTCACTGGATGGTGCTGTTCTGGTGTGCCCTGATCATCATCTTCGACGGCTATGACCTGGTGATCTATGGCGTGGTCTTGCCGACGCTGATGAAAGAGTGGGGCCTGAGCCCGCTGGAGGCCGGGGCGCTGGGCAGTTATGCGCTGTTCGGCATGATGTTCGGTGCACTGTTTTTCGGACCGTTGTCGGACCGGATCGGGCGCAAGAAAACCATCACCCTTTGCGTGATGCTCTTCAGTGGCTTCACCGTGATCAATGGCTTTGCCAGCAGCCCGACCAGCTTTGGCATCTGCCGGTTCATTGCCGGCCTGGGCATTGGTGGGGTAATGCCCAACGTAGTGGCGCTGATGAACGAGTACGCGCCGAAGAAAATCCGCAGCACCCTGGTTGCCATCATGTTCAGCGGCTACTCGGTGGGTGGCATGTTGTCGGCTGGCCTGGGCATTGTGCTGATCCCCAGCTTCGGCTGGCAGGCGGTGTTTTACGTGGCGGGGCTGCCGCTGCTGCTGTTGCCTTTGATCATGTACTTCCTGCCCGAGTCGGTGGGCTTCATGCTGCGCCAGGGGCGCAATGACGAGGCGCGCAAGGTCTTGCAGCGCGTCGACGGCAACTATGTCGCCCAGGCCGGCGATAACCTGAACATGGCAGAAGTGAAGGGCACCGGCACACCGGTGTTGCAGCTGTTTCGCGAAGGCCGCGCCATGCGCACGCTGATGCTCTGGCTGGCGTTTTTCTGCTGCCTGTTGATGGTCTATGCCTTGAGCTCGTGGCTGCCGAAACTCATGGCCAACGCCGGTTACAGCCTGGGCTCGAGCCTGTCCTTCCTGCTGGTGCTGAACTTCGGCGCGATCTTTGGTGCGGTGGGCGGCGGGGTGTTGGGGGACAAGCTCAATCTGCCACGGGTACTGGCGGTGTTCTTCGCCATTGCCGCGGTGTCGATCACCTTGCTCGGTTTCAAGAGTCCGACTCCTGTGCTGTATGGACTGATCGCCATTGCGGGTGCCACCACCATCGGTTCGCAAATCCTGCTGTATGCCTGCGCGGCGCAGTTCTACTCCATGGCCATTCGCTCCACGGGGCTTGGCTGGGCATCGGGCATCGGTCGTAACGGCGCCATTGTCGGCCCCTTGCTGGGCGGTGCGCTGCTGGGCATCAGTCTGCCCCTGCAACTCAACTTCATGGCCTTTGCCCTGCCGGGCGCGGTGGCCGCCATCGCCATGACCCTGTTCGCCATCAGCAACCAGCGCCGCGCAGCCACGATTGCCGCGCCGCTTTCGGCGGCCCAGGCCTGAGTCCATAAGGAGCTGTTTGATGAAAGGTCTGCTGCGCGATTTTTCCCTGTCTGCCGCGGTCGCTGGCTTCATCGCCACGGTGATCTCTTATGCCGGGCCGCTGGTGATCATCTTCCAGGCGGCGCAAACCGCGCAGCTCTCCCAGGAGCTGCTGTCGTCCTGGGTCTGGGCTATTTCCATCGGCAGTGCGCTGTTGGGGATTGGCCTGAGCCTGCGTTACCGGGTGCCGGTGATCATCGCCTGGTCAGCACCGGGCTCGGCCCTGCTGGTAACGCTGTTGCCGGGGATTTCGATGAATGAGGCGGTCGGCGCCTATCTGCTCAGCAGCCTGATCATCTTTGTGGTCGGTATCTCGGGCGCCTTTGACCGCATCATCGGCAAGCTGCCCGGGGCCATTGCCGCGGCCATGCTGGCGGGGATCCTGTTCAGGTTCGGCACGGGTCTGTTCGTGTCATTGCAAGGCCAGCCAGTGCTGGTGCTGGCGATGTTCGCCACCTACCTGGTGTGCAAACGGCTGCTGCCGCGCTACGCGGTGATGGCGGTGCTGGTGGTGGGTTGCGCGATTGCCATGTTCACGGGGCAATTGCACAGCGAGGCCCTGGTCATTGGCCTGGCCACGCCTGTGTGGATTACCCCGCAGTTCAGCCTTGCCGCGGCGTTGAACATTGCCTTGCCGCTGGTGATGGTGGCGCTGACCGGGCAGTTCGTGCCGGGCATGGCGGTTTTGCGTGCCTCGGGGTACGCCACGCCGGCCAGCCCGATCATCGCCAGCAGTGCACTGGGCACGGCGCTGCTGGCTCCCTTCGGTTGCCATGGCCTCAATCTGGCGGCGATTACCGCGGCCATCTGCACCGGGCGCGAAGCCCACGAAGATCCGGGCAAACGCTATGTCGCCGGTGTCGTCGGTGGCCTCTGCTACCTGGTGCTGGGCATCTTCGGCGCCACCCTGGTTTCGCTGTTCACGGCTTTTCCCAAAGAGCTGATCGCCGCCCTGGCGGGCCTGGCCCTGTTCGGCGCCATTGCCGGTGCCCTGGCAGGTGCGATGGCCGTACCCAACGACCGCGAAGCGGCGTTGGTGACCTTTCTCACCACGGCCTCGGGCATGTCCTTGTTCGGTCTGTCCGCGGCGTTCTGGGGGCTGATTTTCGGCATGGCCGCGCACCTGCTGCTGAGTGCGCGGCGGCCCACGCGTGCCAGCCAACCGCGCAGCGCCGGGGAGGCGGCGCGCTGATCCAGTCCTTTTACAACCCATAACAAAAACAAGAGCACATCGATGAAACAGACTTCTCATGCAACTCGTACAGTGTTGTCCACGGCTGTCGCCTTGGGTTGTTCCAGCCAGCTGATGGCCGCCGAAAGCGGTTTTATCGAGGATGCCACGGCCACCTTGCAGGCGCGCAACTACTACTTCAGTCGAGACTACTCCGACATCGTTGGGGCCAATCAGCAATCGAAGGCCGAGGAGTGGGCCCAGGGTTTTATCTTCAACGCCAGGTCCGGCTATACCCAGGGTCCGATCGGCCTCGGTGTCGATGTTATCGGTCTGCTCGGTATCAAGCTCGACAGCGGCCCGGACCGGACCAACACCGGCTTGTTGCCGGTGCACAGCGATGGCCGCGCCGCCGATGAGTACAGCCGCCTGGAAGGCACCCTGAAGCTGCGCTATTCGAAGACCGAACTGCGCGTCGGCGAGCTGCAACCCAACTTGCCGGTGCTGGTCTTCAGTGACATTCGCCTGTTGCCGCCCAGCTACCAGGGCGCAAGCATCACCTCAGGCGAGATCAACGGCCTGACCCTGCAAGGCGGCCACCTGAGCTCCACCCACCTGCGCAATGAAGCGGGCGACGAGAAAATGCAGGCCATGCTCAGCTACGTGCCGCAACGCCAGGCCAGCAGTGACGCCTTTAACTATGGCGGCGGCGATTATGTCTTCAACGACAAGCGCACCACCGTCAGCGCCTGGTATGGGCAACTGGAAGACATCTACAACCAGCGCTTCCTGGGCCTCAAGCACAGCCAGCCCATGGGCGCGTGGACACTGGGCGCCAACCTCGGCTACTTCGACGCCAAGGAGGATGGCAAGGACCTGCTGGGCAATATCGACAACCAGGCCTTCTACTCCCTGCTCTCGGCCAAACGCGGCGGTCATACCTTCTACATCGGTTACCAGGGCATTTACGGTGAGAGTGCCTTCCCGCGGGTGTTCGCCAACATCTCGCCCCTGGGCAACGAAGTGCCGACCTACGAGTTCGCCTCCACCGACGAGCGCTCCTGGCAGGCACGCTACGATTACGACTTCGCTGCCCTCGGCGTACCGGGCCTGACCAGCACTGTGCGATACATTACCGGGAACAACGTCGACACCGGCAAGGGCTTTGAAGGCAAGGATCGCGAGCGCGATCTGGACCTGGGCTACGTAGTGCAGAGCGGTACCTTCAAGGGGCTTGGCGTGCGGGTGCGCAACGCCATGGCGCGCTCGAACTACCGCAGCGATATCGATGAAAACCGGCTGATCTTCAGCTACACCTGGACGCTGCTGTGAGCCGCCTGGAAGCGGGCGTGACCCGCAAAGCCTGGGCGGGATCGGCGCTGGTGGTGGCCGCTGGCGGCGTGGTGCTGCTGGCGGGCGGCGAGGGCACGCAACTGTTGTGTGCCGCAGCGATCAACGGCTTGCTGCTGGTGGCGGCCATGCTCTATCACCGCCAGCCGGTGCGTGTGGTGGAGGTTGTCGTGGAGCGCGAACCTGCGCCGGCGCCGATGGTGCTGCTGCCCCCACAGCCAATACCAGTGGCCGAGCCGGTCTGGCCGGGCGCCCAGGTGCAGAGCGCACTTGAACAACTGACCCGGCTGGTGCTGCAAACCGAGGACGACATGCGTTTTGCCGACCAGTTGGCACGCGGCGCAGGCGAGCGGGTACAGGCCAGCGCTGTGAGTATGCAATCTTCGGCGGCCGTGCTCGGCGATCTCGATCAGTACCTGCAGCGCCTGGACCAGGTGTTCGATGAGTTGGGCAGCCAGTCGGTGCGTATCGGTGCAATTGTCGGCAGCATCCAGGACATTTCCCGCCAGACCAACCTGTTGGCGCTCAATGCCGCGATCGAAGCCGCGCGGGCCGGTGACCATGGCCGAGGGTTTGCCGTGGTGGCGGACGAGGTGCGCAATCTGTCGCGTCAGGCCGCGGATTCCAGTGCGCAGATCCGGCAGATCGCCACGGGCCTGGAACGCTCGGCGGAGGATGCCCGTCAGGGTCTCGAACAGTTGACCGATTCGACGCGCCTGGGCCTGGACAAGGCCGAAGTGGCGCTACAGTCGATGGGAGAGTTGCGCAGTGGCGCGGTCGCCAGGGTGGAAGTGGTGGAGCGCATCATGCAGCGCCTGGCCAGTTTGCATGCATTGGCCGTGCAGGCGACCCGGATAGCGGCATGAACAGGTCACTGCTCGGCGCCTCAGGTGCCCGAGCAGTTGCCCATTACCTGGTAGGTCAGTTCATGGGTGTTACCCTGATGGTCGATGTAGACCATGGTCGCCGGAACCACGTCGCAGGCGGTCGAGGTGGAGGTGATCGATACCACCTTGGCGATGTCCAGGGTTTGCGATTTTGGTGTGTGGGCGGGGTCGTTTTCGGCCGCCATGACTGCGCTTGTGGTCAGGGCCAGCAACAGGCTCAACAAGGTCTTCATTGTTTTTTCTCCGTGGTGTTTCGATGAGTCAATTCTATTCCTGTGGGGATATGGTTAAAGGGGACTGCGCTTGATGCAGTGTTACGTCAGATGCAACAGTCACTGCCGCTGGAGGGCCCATGGACTTGCTTAACAACCTGCGGGTATTCGTGCGTGTCGCCGATGCCGGCAGTTTCACCACCGCTGCGCAAAGCCTTGATTTCTCCACGGCCCAGGTCTCCCGGCTGGTGGCGGAACTGGAGCAACACGTGCAGGCACGCCTGCTGCAGCGCACCACCCGGCGCCTGAGCCTGACCGAGGCCGGTGAGCGTTTCCTGCTGCGGGCCCGGCAAATTCTCGACGACATGGCCGAAGCCACCGAGGAGGCCCGTGGTGCTCACCTCAAGCCCAGTGGCCGATTGCGCCTGCACTGCCTGACGGGGCTGGGCGTGCTGATGACCCCGCTCATTGCCCGGTATTGCGAGCTGTACCCGGACGTGGTGGTCGAGCTGACATTGTCGCAACGCAACCCCGACCCCCTCGAAGAAGGGCACGATGTGGTGATTTCCATTGCCCAGGCGCTGGCCGATTCGCAATTCGTCGCTCAGGCGGTCGGTCGAATCTACAGCGTACCCTGCGCCTCCCCGGCGTACATTACGCGCCGTGGCCTGCCCACGCACCCCGAGCAACTCCATGGGCATTGCTGCCTGCGCATGATCGATCCGTTGTACGGCGATGAGTGGGTATTCCATGACGAGGCGGGCGAGCACGCGGTGATCCCCGGCAAGACCTTCCAGAGCAACGTTGCCGAAGCGATGGTCAGCGCCTCGGAGGCGGGCATGGGTATCAGCCTGTTGCCGTTCTATACCGCGACCCGGTCGCTGCGCGAAGGCACACTGCGGCGGGTGCTGGGTAATTACCGGCTCCGGGAGCGCAATGTCTATGCGCTGTATCCGTCCAGGCGCTTTCTGGATGCCAAGGTCAGGACCTGGGTGGATTTTCTCAAGGAGGAACTGCCCAGGCTTTTCGCCGAGCATGAGCGGATCGTCGATGATAGGATTGGCTGATTTCTCCGCAACCGGAAGGGCCTGGCCATGCACAACCTCTCCCTGCAAGACACCGCCGCGCCGCAAGGCGTTTGCTATGGCTGCGGCAGCGAAAACCCCCACGGGCTGCACATCAAAAGCTTTTGGCATGAAGATGGCGTGCACGTCATGGCCGAACATCTGCCGGATGCCAAATATTGCGGCTGGCCGGACCTGGTCTACGGCGGGCTGATCGCCATGCTGGTCGATTGCCATTCGAACTGGACGGTCATGGCTTACCACTACCGTGCCGAGCATCGCGCGGTGGGCAGCCTGCCGCGTATCGACTGCGTCACGGGCAACCTCGGCATCAAGTTCATCAAGCCGACCCCCATGGGCGTCCCGCTGACCTTGCGGGCGAAGGTGGAAGGTGAGGTGGGCCGCAAGAGTCGTGTCATCTGCGAGGTCTATGCGGGCGACGTGCTTACGGCCGTGGGCGATTCCATTTTCGTTCGCGTCGATACCGGGCAACTGGCTGCTGCTGCCCATGGGCGCGAGGCTTGACTCATACAAGCTCCTGCCAATGCGTCTTGAGACCTCCTCGTTCCCACGCTCTGCGTGGGAATGCATCCAGAGACGCTCTGCGTCGTGCTCTTGAGGGTCGATGCAGAGCGTCTGGCACGGCATTCCTNNTGGCACGGCATTCCCACGCAGTGCGTGGGAACGAGAAAAGATGCACGCGGTAGCCGCTACGCCACCTGCTTACAACCCGCCACCAGCCTCACGCTCAGGACTCATGCCCTCAGCGCCATCCAGCAACGCATCGACAATGGCCTTGGCTGTTTCGATCGAATGCATCGTCGCCCATATCAGGCCTTTCTCGTGGACACCGGAGCATTCGGTGGCGGCGTGAGCCGTATCGACTGCGCATTTGAGAAAGAGCGATGCATGGACCAGCGCGTCTTCGGCATTGATCCCGGCGCGTACGGCGAACAAGGGTTCGTGGCCGGCGTCGCAGGAGCCGAAGGGGGTGGTGACGGTTTTGAGAATAGTGCCGGCGGGTGGTGGATCGGGGACGATTTTGATCATGGTAAAACTCCTTCGTATAGATGGGAGCCATCACCGCCTGCCGCCAAGCAGGTAAGGGTGACGGATTGCGCAAGGTTGGCGGACCGGTACGAAGGAACCCCGGCACTTCCGAAGAAGTCCATGCGCAACCCGCCATAACACGACATCGCAGGCAAAAAAATAGCGCCTGCAAATGGAATGGGGGCGCTGTTGCGCCTTCGTATCGGGCCGCCAAGCCCGAATCGCTGAATTTGCAGCGATCGGACGAAGGTTAGCGCGGTCGGGGAGAGGGTGCAACAGTGGATGAGCAGCAGGCCTGCCACGGACCCCTGTAGCCGCTGCCGCAGGCTGCGCTGGAGTCCCGCAGGGGCTCTCTAGTGTTCTTGAGTACTTGCGCCCGCTTCGCGGTCGAGCGCAGCCTTTTCCTCGTTCCCACGCAGAGCGTGGGAACGAGATAATAGCCGCTATGCCATCTGCTTACAGCCCGCTACTAGCCTCACGCTCAGGGCTCATGCCCTCAGCGCCATCCAGCAACGCATCGACAATGGCCTTGGCTGTTTCGATCGAATGCATCGTCGCCCATATCAGGCCTTTCTCGTGGACACCGGAGCATTCGGTGGCGGCGTGAGTCGTATCGACTGCGCATTTGAGAAAGAGTGATGCATGGACCAGCGCGTCTTCGGCATTGATCCCGGCGCGTACGGCGAACAAGGGTTCGTGGCCGGCGTCGCAGGAGCCGAAGGGGGTGGTGACGGTTTTGAGAATAGTGCCGGCGGGTGGTGGGTCGGGGACGATCTTAATCATGGTGAATCTCCTAACGTCTTGTCGGGATCTCCACGCATCGTGACCAAACGATGGGTGGCGACTGTGCGCAGGTTGGTCAACCGGGACGTTAGGCACCCGGCGCATCCGAGGATGCCCCGCGCACAGCCGCCATGAAGCTCATGCAGGCATAAAAAAACGCCCGCATAAGAATGGTGGCGCTTGTGCGCCTAACGTTGAGCAGGTGACCAAACCTGGTCGCTGATTTGGCAGCGACGGGCGAAGGTTAGCGCGGTCGGGGAGAAGCTGCAACAGGGGATGAACGGTGATGAGCGGAAGTTATGGCGGACTCCTGTAGCCGCTGCCGCAGGCTGCGCTCGCCTGCGCAGCAGGCGCAGGATTTCAAGATCGCCGGGGAGCCCCTACGGGACTCCAGCGCAGCCTGACGGCAGCGGCTACGACGATTGTGGTATGGCGCAAATTGGCCGCTAGACAGCCCAAAAGGCCATCCCCGAGAAAATTCGCAGCCAAGTTCAGAAGCGTCTGATAGTTCCGATTTTATCCAACCAATAGTTTTGTCATCCGAATGAGCCTATCGGAGATGACGCCGCCCGGTTGTTGAATCGCCCCGGGGGTTGTTATCGAGTCGAGACATTCAAACCGTTTTGGGTGCTGCCTAATATCTTTCACCCAAGGGTGCATCATGACGAACTGGATAAACCACAATGGTTTCCATGGTGGGGCTATCCGGGATTTTTTCGACTCTATGATCATCGTAGCGGTGAATTAATTTCAGAAACCAAAATCTACGACCTGGAATCGGCAGGCGGGCGAATGTCTTGGGGAGGCGGTTCAGGGGAAATATTTGCCGGAATGATCCCCGTCGGCCCTAACGTGGCTGACTGTATGGGTGACCGACCTGGTAGTTCGAAACCTAACGAATGAGAACCTTACGGAGATGACCCTCAGGGCCAGGAATGGATCAAAGCAGGTATCGCCTATGCGAAATCCCTCGGCTACTAAATGGCTGCTTGCTCTGCTGACGGTGGCGACACTGGGCCAGGCAGCCTGGATTTCCTTCAGTGGCGAAAGCCCTCCACAACTGAGCAAGGTTGTGAACAAAACGCCGATAGGTCAGAACGGCTTTGTCTATGAAGTGCAGAGTGATTCTGGCGGTGCCACAGTTCCCTTCGTTTACTTCTACTACGTACTGGAGCGCCAGGCGAGTGACGAGGGTGCGTTGTCTGCGCTTCGGGAAAAGTCTCCCTTTCTTGCCACGCGCCAATCCGGCGCCATCGTGTCTGTTTCGGGAAACAGAATCAGGGCGCACACCCAAGACACCGTCTACAGCTTTTCCAGCCTGGCGGTATATGGGAAGAAGGATCAGACAGCTGTCGTGATCATTGATCTGGACTCCGTACAACCCTGAAGCGCCACATGGATAGCTTTTTCAAACTCATCAAGCCGACACCCATGGGCATAAGGCTTGCCTCATTCACGTTCCTGCCAATGCGCCTTGAGATACTCAATGAACACCTTGACCTTGCGCATACTGCGGCGATGGGCCAGGTAGAGCACATGGATCCAGGGGCCGAACGCGCTGGGTTCGCGCCAGTATTCAGGCATTAGCTCGACCAATTCGCCCCGTGCCAGGTAGGGAGCGGCGCTCCACTGCGGGAGAAACTGCAGGCCCTGGCCGTCGAGCAGGCAGGCCAGGAGAAAGTCGTAGTTGTCGCTGGCCACCCGTGGCGTCGGTTGCGTGAGACGAATGCGCTGGTCCCCCTGGGTGACCCACCAGAAATGCCGGTTTAGCAGGGGGTGGCGGAAGATCAGCCAGTCATGCTGCTGATAATTGTCCAGGGTCACCTCCTTGCCCTTGCGCTTCAGATAAGTCGGGCTTGCGCACAGCAGCATGCGATTCTCCACCAGCGGCTGGGCGATCACCCCTGGCAGGTCGATCGGGCCATCGCGCAGGGCCAGGTCGTAGCTGCCGTCTACCAGGTCGGCATAGGTATCGCTCAGGTCCACTTCCAGGTGAACTTGCGGGTGATCGCGCAGATAGCGGCAACACACCTCATTGAGAAAGGCCGGCGCGAAGGAGGGCGGGGCGGTGATGCGCAAGCCGCCCCGTAGCTCGTGTTGCAGTTGCTCCACGCCCTCGCTGGCGAGCTGCAGCTGCATCAGCGCCTGTCGCGCACCTTCCAGATAAATGTGTCCGGCCTCGGTCAGCGCCATGCGCCGGGTGGTGCGGTCGAACAGGCGGGTCCCGAGTTCCTCTTCCAATTGCGCCACAGCCTTGGTCAAGGCTGATGGCGTCTTCCCGATCATGTCGGCGGCACGGCTGAAATTACCCTGTTCGGCGGTGGCGACGAACATGGTCAGGGCGCTCATTTTATCCACTTATCTATTCCTGTCAGGCACAGAAGTTGTGCGGCAACTGGCATTCAGTTGTTGATTCCGCTTGGTTATTCTTCGCTGCGAATCAACAAAAATAAAGAGGAAAACTCATGAAGCAGCTACTGCCGCTGGCGATAGCGTCCGCCTTGGCCTGTGCCTCAATGGAAAGTATGGCGGCAGTCGACCTGATCCTGCACAACGCCAGGGTCTATACGGCCGAGCCGGGTCAGCCTTTGCAACAGGCGGTAGCCGTCGAGGACGGCAAGGTGCTAGCCGTCGGTACCGATGCGCAAGTCCTGGGTCTCAAGGCGCCTGGTACCCAAGTGATCGACCTGGGGGGCAAAGTGTTGATGCCGGGCTTTATCGACTCCCATTCCCATACGGTGAAGGGGGGGCTGCAACTGCGTCAGGCCAACCTGGATGGGCAGATGTTGCCGCTCGCCGAAATGGAGGCGCGTCTGCGTCAGTGGCGGAAGGACGGCAAGGCAAGGCATGGCGATATTCTCAGCGTCGGCGGATTGCCATCGACTTACTGGAGCCAGCTGGAGGCCTTTGAGCAGCGTTTCAACCAGGGCGAGTGGGCAGATCAGCCGATCCTCTTCCTTGGCTGGGACCTGCACACCGGCTGGGCCAACCAGGCCATGCTCAAGCGCGCTGGCATCGACGCTTCCCGGGTCAAGGCGCTGAAGGGCGAGGACGTGGCCACCATCGGTCATCATCCGGACGGACGCCCCAACGGTTTCCTGGTCGACGCCGGCCTCTACCCGGTGCAGGCACTGCTGCCGCCGCCGACCCACGAAGAGTTGATGGCAGGCGGCCGTGCAGCGCTGGCCTACTACAAGAGCCTCGGTATCACTGGCTGGATGGACCCGATCGCTAACGAAGTACCCGGGGCGGACGTGACCAATACGTCCGTCGGGGTGCTGCCGATCTACAAGGCGCTGGCCGATAACGGCGAGCTCACGGCCCATGTCGCGGCGCTGTTGATGGCCGACTCCAAGGCGACGCCGGCCGATCTCGATGCCCTGGACAAGGTGCGCCAGCAATTTCTGGGCGTCGCCAATCTGACCCTGCCGGGCATCAAGATCTTTGCCGACGGCGTGGCCGAGGTCCCGGCTCAGAGCGCCGCCATGCTGGAGCCCTACAAAAACTCGAAAAAGTCCGGTGAGTTGCTGATCGACCCTGCCCACTTTGGCGAACTGGTCAGTGCCGCTGACGCCCGTGGCTGGCTGGTGCACATCCACGCCATCGGCGACCGCGCGGTGCGTGAATCGCTCAATGGCATCGAGCGGGCGCGCAAGGACCGGCAAAGCGGCATCGCCCACTCCATCACCCATCTGCAAATGGTCAACCCCAAGGACTTCGCCCGCTTCAAGGCGCTGAATGTCATCGCGTCCATGCAGCTCTACTGGGCCAGCGCCGATGAATCGAGCATGGATCTGGTCAAGCCCTATGTCAGTGCTCAGGCGTTCAAGTATTCCTACCCGACCCACTCGTTGCTGAAGAACGGCGCCACCCTGGCCGGTGCCAGCGACTGGCCGATCACCACCCCTGACCCCTGGAAGGCCATTTACCAGGCGGTGAGCCGCACGGGACCCAAAGGCGTACTCAATGCCGCCGAAGACATCGATCGCCAGGCCATGTTCCAGGCCTACACCCTCAATGCCGCGCGCACCCTTCGCCTGGAGAACCAGATCGGATCGCTCAAGCCCGGCAAACAGGCCGACATGATCGTGCTCGACCGCGACGTCTTCAAGGTCAAGCCCGAAGCCCTGCGTGACACCCAGGTACTCAACACCTACTTCGCCGGTCGCGAGATCTACTCGCGCAAACCCTGACAGCTAATGCAAAAGAGGAATCCAACACGTGAACATTCATTGCTTCGTCACCGACACCCAAAATCCGAGTCTTCGGGGACGGCAAATAGGCGAAACCTGGGCGCAACAGATCGGGCAAACGGTGGCGCTGTATCTCGATTTTTTCACCCAGGTGGATATTGCTCCGGCACAGGTTCGCTCACTGGGTGAAGCCAGTCTCGATGCCCTTGAGGCCTGGAGCCCGAGCCTGGCCCAGGAAGTGGTTGCGATCGCCGACGGTGCCGGCATCGCGCGCTGGCAGCTGGCGAGCCTGAATGCCCGTACCGAAATTCTGGCCGTGATGCCCGCTTCCACCGAAGGGGAGTGTTCGACGGCCGTGTTCGCACCCACGGGCCCAGTCGCGCCCCGGACCATCCAGACCTGGGACTGGCACGACTCCCTGGTGCCCCATGGCCTGATGCTTCAACTTACTGGCAAATCCGGTATCGCGGTCAAACTCTTTACCGAGTTCGGCATGCTGGGGAAAATCGGCGTGAACAGTGCGGGTCTGGGGCTGCACTTCAATATCCTGCACCACGACAGCGACAATGCCGTCGCGGGTGTGCCGGTGCATGCCATTGCCCGCCGCATTCTGGAAGAGGCCACCAACGTGGAAGAGGCCATCGCCCTGGCGCGGTCGGCGCGTGTGAGCGCGTCAACGGTCCTTACGGTCTTCTCGCGGCAAGACAGCAGCCCGCGCGCAGCGAGCATCGAACTCTCTGCTGCCGGAACTGCGGTGGTCCTGCCGCGCGAGGATGGCTGGATCACCCACACCAACCACTTCCTCGACAGCGGCCTGAGTCGTGGCGAGCGGACCCCGGATGCCTCCACGACCTATGCGCGCCTGGCCCATGTGAATGGGGCGCTGGCCGGCATGACCCACGGCGACTTGAGAAGGCGAGCGGACGCCATGTGTGGCGCCGCCGGCGCGCAGGCGCCCATCTGCTTCCACCCCGATCTGAGCATGCCGCCGACAGAGCGCTGGGAAACCCTGCTGACCATCGGCATCGACACGGAGGATTTCGCCCTCGAATACGCGGCAGGTAACCCAAAACAACTCGCTGAAAAAGGCCATGTGCGTTTCTGACACATAGCCGCAACCCAGGCGTGTCGCCATGTTTACCGTGGCGACCCGCCATGGGCAACGTCGTCAATAATTACAAGATGAGCACTGCAAATGGCTAACGACAAAAATGGCGTGCGTTCTCAATCCGCGCTCAGAACGTTTTTCGTTTCGGGCATGGGAACAGCATTGGAGTTCTACGACTTCGTGATCTACGGCACGGCTGCCGCATTGGTATTTCCCAAGGTTTTCTTTCCAGAGATGGACCCGCTCATGGCAACGCTGGTTGCCTTTGCCGCGTTCGGCTCGGGCTTTTTTGCCCGGCCCTTTGGCGGCATGGTCTTCGGGCACTTTGGCGACAAGGTCGGCCGGCAAAAAATGCTGGTCATTACCCTGCTGCTCATGGGTTTCAGTACGCTGCTGATCGGTTGCCTGCCGAGTTATTCATCCATCGGTCTGGCGGCGCCGGCACTGCTTGTACTCCTGCGGCTGATACAGGGCTTTGCGGCAGGGGGCGAGTGGGGCGGTGCCGCGCTCTTCGGCATCGAGTCGGCGCCGCCCGGGCGGCGAGGCCTGTGGGGGAGTTTTACCAGCATGGGCATCGGGATCGGTGGCATCCTCGGCGCGGCCGCATTCGCCATCGTGAGTGTTGCCTTCGACGATGACCTGTCAGGTATCGCCTGGCGAATCCCGTTCTGGCTGGGCGGCGTGCTGGTGCTGGTGGGGCTCTATGCCAGGCTGCAGAACCCGAACAAGCAGCCACTCCAGGCGCAGGCCGAGGTGCGCATTCCATTGCTCGAAGCCCTTCGCTCGCGCCCAAGGGAAATGCTCCTGTGCACGGGCATCGCCTTTGGCTACGTCACCATCGCCTATATCGGCAGTACCTTCTTTCTGGCGTACGCCACCCAGATCGGCTACGGCAGCACGGAAGCGCTGATATTCGACTTTTCACTGTCCGTGGCTATCGTGATCAGCGCACCGTTGTTTGCCTTGCTCTCGGACAGGATCGGCAGGCGCAACGTCATGATCCTGGGCTCGGTCATCATGGCGGTCGGCTTTTTCGCCTTCTTTCCACTGATCGGCCTCAAGAGCCTGTTGGTTTCGATCGCAGCCTACGTCGCAGTCGGTGCATTCATGGGCGCCACCCAAGGCCCCATTCCCGCCTTTCTGGCCGAGCAGTTCCCTCGGGAAATGCGCTACTCGGGCATCTCCGCCGCCTACCAGATCGGCGCGGCACTGGGGGGAGGGACTGCGTCGAGCGTGGCCACGGCGATTCTCATTGCGACCAATCACAATGCCTTTGGTGTTGCGCTCTATGGGGCGTTTGCACTGGCCATCGTGGCGACTTGCTCGTACTTGCTCAGGGAAACGTCGCACTTGAGCATGGCGCAGATCGATGAGGATGTCTGGACGCCTTCGGTTTCTACGGCCAACTGAAGGACCCGGTCGCTGAATTTGCAGCGACCGGAGAAGGGGGGGAGGGCAGTTTGCGACCCGAAGCTGCCAATGGCGGGGCACTGTGGGAGCGGGCTTGCCCGCGATTCAGACGCCGCGGTCTGTCTGAACCACCGCGGTGCTGCTTTCGCGGGCAAGCCCGCTCCCACAGAGTTGTACCCCTATATTGATGTCTGCTTCTGGCCGATACCTGTCTGTCACAAATGGCAGGTAACAACCAGCATCAGACAAATGTCTCACGAACGCATTAATGGAATGTAGCGTAAGTCCCAAGTTTCAAAGCCCTCCGCCGAAGCGATACTGCCAGACTATGCCAACAGCATCGTATTCGCTGCCGGTACGGGTATGCGCACCATCACTCGCAAACAGCTTTAGCGAGTTGTTTCGGTTCAACGGCAGCGAAAGGGTGCCCCCATAGCGTGTATTTTCCTGGAAGTCGTGGTTACCGACCCCATCGACCGAGGTACTCCCGCCAGCGAAGTAGGTCCCATCCAGCGAGGCCCAGACACCGTTACTGAAGGCATAGATAAGATGCACCTGTGCCTGGTAAGTCGGGTTCTGGGAAAATGTACGGTCGCCAAGGTACTGGTCATTGTCGGTGTAAAAGGTTCCTGCTCCGGATAATTCCAGGGTCACGGGTCCCAGGCGCTTGGAAATCCCGAGTTCGGGCTTGAATGACCAGCGGTTGTTGCCGAGATTTACCAGCTTACTGGAGTCGTATTGGCCAAGTGGCGCCGTAATTGCCAGGCTGGCGCCGATAATCACATCCTGTTGGTAGCTGGGGAACTCAGCCAGGGACATCGCCGGAGCGCCATAAAAGTTGACCGAGAATCGGAATCTTGGATCGATCAACCCAGTAACATTTCGCTCCCTGGGTTCACCGGCGAACAGAGCCGAGCCCGTCAATCTGGCTTCAGGCACGACGATATCGAACTTCCCGGAGCGGCCCCAGACGTCCAGGGACCTTGCAAAGGCAAACACGACAGTCTTGATGTTGAGCTTGGCATCCTCGAGCGGGACTGAGGGGTTGGCGGTCACGCTACCCTGGAGTTCGCTGTAGCCCATGAGCAGGAAATTGATACCGACTGGCGTATTGGCGTAGGACCTGGGTTCGAGATCCTCTGCGACTGCACTGGGGGCTACTATGATGAGCGAAGCGGATGCGAACCGAGCCAGCCTGACGACACAGAGTTTGTGTTTCATCCACATTCGCTCGCTTCCTGTCAGGACCTCAAGGCTCTATGTATTGTTGTAGTGCATCTGCATTCGTTTAGCACTTATAGCAGCCGCCAGCATTGTGTGGCCGTATTTACTGTTTGATCGGACCTGGTTTCGTGGACAACTCGAATTCCTATAACAAGGCGCTGCAGAGGCAGATCGCCTGGGTGTCCTGAGACGAAATCGACGGGCAGTTTTTGGCCGAGTGCTGCCTATGGCGAAGGGCAGCCTGCGACCCGAAGCGGACGCTGAAAGGGCAACTCGACATCGACCCTGTGGGAGCGGGCTTGCCCGCGATTCAGACGCCGCAGTCTGTCTGAACCACCGCGGTGATGCCATCGCGGGCAAGCCCGCTCCCACAGGGGCTGCGGCCAGGCATCAGGGTCTGCCTTTGGCCATCGGACGCTTCAGGCTCGATAACCAGGGCGGGGTAGTGACTGTTTCTAGCAGTCCTGCTCTTCCTGAACCCCGCCCTTGGTGCTCCTGGCGATTCTGAAGGCTTCGAGCCGGCTGTCGCGTTCGTTGGCGTATGCGGGGCTCTGCTCTCCCACCAGGTCTTCGCGCCGCAACAACTGGCCACATCCGTCGCACAAGGGGCCCAGGCCCGCCGGTTGCCCGCAACTGTGGATCAACCTGACCGCCAGCCCCTCAGGGTTTCAACGGATTTGTTTGGGCCAGGCACGGGTACTTCCATTTGCAGATTTTGATGATATGATTTTCATAGCTTAAACGGACGCTGTCAAACCAGGGACGACAGATCACCCTCAAACGGCGAGGAATCCATCATGTCGCACACCGCCTATCCTATCGCTACAACGGCTTATCTGCTGGTCGATCCCTACAACGACTTCCTCTCCGAAGGCGGCAAAGTCTATCCCCACATAGAACCCATCGCCGCGCAGGTCGGCCTGCTGGCCAATACCTGCATCGAATCGACCGCGCGCTACGCCTCGGAACTCGGCTATCACGTCACCCTGGTACGCGACGCTACGGCAGCCTTCCGCCACGAGATGATGCATGCCGCGCATGAGTTGAACGGGCCCACGTTTGCACACAGCATCGTCGACACCCGCGAGCTCCTCCTGGCACTGCAACAACACTGAAGGGCGCGCGCCATGTCCGAACCTTCCATGATCGCGACCGGAATTTCCGGTCGCCTGATTGCCATGATGGCAGTGTGCTGCGCGCTGGCCGTCTCGACCATCTACTACCATCAGCCACTGCTGTCGCAGATAGCCTCGTCGTTCGGCCTGGTGCCAACCCAGGCCAGCCTGATCACCACGCTGACTCAGCTTGGCTATGCGATCGGACTGCTGCTCATCGTGCCTCTCGCCGATTGCCGGCAGCCACGCAGGATCGCGTCACTGGCCATCGCCGCGAACGCCGGCGCGTTGCTCGCCTGTGCCGCCGCGCCGAGCTTTGCCATGTTGTGCGCCAGCAGCTTCGTCGTCGGCATGACGGCAATCACCGCGCAGATCATCATTCCTGCACTTTCTGCGTTGGCGACCCCCTCGGCGCGCGGCCGGGTCGTGGGCACGTTGCTGAGCGGTCTCTCCGCCGGGCTGCTGCTGGCGCGCACAATCGGCGGCTTCCTCGGTGCGCACGGGGGATGGCGAGCCGTCTTCGCGCTGGCCGCCGTCATCGATGTGTTGCTGCTGATCATCGTGACCAGGCGCCTGCCCACAGCCGCGAACCTGGCCTCGATTAGCTATGCCGCACTGCTACGCTCGCTGGGCAGCCTGGTGCGCGAGGAGCCTATGCTACGCATCAGCGCGGCAAGCGGCTTCATGCTATTCGCCGCGTTCAGCGCACTGTGGGCCTCGCTGGCCGTCCTGCTGTCGCAGCCGCCCTACGAATTCGGCCCTGCTGCCATCGGCTTGCTCGGCCTGGTCGCGCTACTGGGCATCGTCGCCTCGCCACGCATCGGAGCATTGGCCGATCGCCTCGGCACGCGCAGCATGGTCCTGGCGGGTGCAATTGCCCTTTGCGTGGGCTTCGTCTTCATCGCCGCGGGCGGACACAGCCTCGGCTGGCTGATCGTCGGTATGGTGCTGCTCGACTTCGGCAATCGTGCTGGCCTGGTGGCCAATCAGACGCGCATCTACGCTTTGCGCGCGGAGGCCCGTAGCCGCCTCAACACGGTGTTCATGGGGGCGTACTTCCTCGGTGGGGCGGCCGGCGCTGCATTGGGAAGTTACGGGGCGCAGCGAGCGGGCTGGGTGGGTCTGGCAGCAGTGGGCGCCTTGTTCGCCATCGCGGCGGCAGTGATCAATGCGCTTTCTCCCCGTAGATCGTGCACTGTGCTCGCCGACGTCTGCTCATGAGTCAACGCTGACTTCACTCGTTTGGCCGTATGCCGGCGTCTTGAACAGGCTGTCCGAGCGCCGCCATCGTCAGACTGAGTTGTAGCGCCATCAACTGCCGGAGATCCTTGCCATCCCTGGCTGCGAGCTTGAAACCTCGCATGGCCGACATCAGCGTGCGTGCCAGCTCGCAAGCGGTAGTCTTCAATCCGGATTGCTTTACCGCATCTTCCAGCAAATCGCTCAGGTAAGCCTGCAGCTTGTCGTACACCCGATGCAGCTCCGGCATCTGCCCGTCCATGGCCACAAGGTCATAGGCATCGGGATTTGCCTTGACCTCTTCGAATGGCTTGGCGATGCATACCTCCAGCACATGCAGGAGCTTGCGTTCGAGTGGCCAGTGCGCTTTCAGATCGGTCCGGAAGGACTCGAGCATGTTGTCGCTCATCCAGTCTGCAACAGCCTGAAAGACCTCCAGCTTGCCGGGATAGACCAGGTACAGCGCCGGACGTGACATACGTGCCGCTTTCGCAAGGTCGCCCATTGTGGTGCGGGCAAAACCGTAGCGGAAGAAGACACCGTACGCCGCCTCGATCACTTGAATTTCTTTATCAGTTCGCATGGCGTCATCCTAACGATTGGTCAAAAAACGTCAAGATGGTATTGACATAATGACGAAAAATGTCAGAGTGACTGAGAGCGACAAAACGTCGGTAGTTGCCAACCGGAGGGTGACTGCACGGCGAAGTCGCAAACTGCGGAGAACGCTGCGCGTCGGCAACGTATCCGCGAATTGTTCAACTTTTCCTGGAATGAACGATCATGTCTCTCTCTTCATATGTTTCCCTCGGCCGCTCCGGTCTCCGAGTCAGTCCATTTGCCCTTGGCGCGATGACCTTTGGCGAGGAATGGGGCTGGGGCGCCAACGTCTCGACTTCGCAGGCCATCCTGGCGCGCTACCTCGACCTTGGCGGCAACTTCATTGACACGGCCAATGGCTACACGTGCGGGCACTCCGAGAAGATCATCGGCGACTTCATTGGTGGTGATCGCAACCTGCGCGATCGCCTGGTCCTCGCGACCAAGTTCGGCATCAACATGTACCCCGGTGACCCCAATGGCGGCGGGGCAAGCAGCAAGGCCATCATGCGCGCGTGCGAGCATTCGCTGCGCCGGCTGCAGACCGACTATATCGACCTGTACTGGATGCACGTGACGGACAAGTTCACGCCCCTGGAGGAGACCATGCGCACGCTCGAGCAGCTTGTTTCCTCGGGCAAGGTCCGCTACATCGGCTTTTCTGACACCGCGGCGTGGCGGGTAGTGCAGGCGCAGTCGATCGCCTCCTTGCGCGGCTGGGCACCGCTCGTCGCAGTGCAGATCGAATATTCGTTACTGGAGCGCAGTGTCGAGACCGAAATTATTCCCATGGCGCAGGAACTGGGCCTCGGCGTGGTGCCCTGGTCGCCGCTGGCCAACGGTCTTCTGTCTGGCAAGTACACGCGCGCCAATGGCGGTCGCGTCGGCGACGCCCGGGCGAGCCATTTGGGTGTGCCGCTGGGAGAACGCGAATTCGCCATCATCGACGCGTTGTCCGAGATCGCGCAGCAGCGCGAGACCACAGTGGCCGCCGCCGCGCTGGCCTGGGTGCGTTCGCGCGCCGGTGTCAGTTCCACGCTGCTTGGCGCACGCACGCTCGCCCATCTGGACGCCAACGTCAAAGCACTGGACGTGCAGCTGTCGGCAGAAGACATCGGCAAACTGGATGGCTTGTCGCTGCCGCCGACGACCTTCATATCCCGGCTTGCGGAGATGGCCGACATGATCATCCAGCACGGCACGACAGTGAATGGTCAGACCCAGCCTGCCTGGTGGGGGGCACCCGCCAGCGACAGCGCGCGATACTGAGGCGGGTGAGATCCTCGCGTCGCCCTATAATCAATTCGACGAAGACCTGCTCGCGCTCGTCAGGGGGCAGCTTTGTGAGTGTCACTGTTTGAATCCGGACGGAGGCATCTATGTCACAAGAATTCGACTCTGGGCGGCGCCGTTTTTTGGCCGCTACATTAGTAACCCTCGCGTCCGCCGAACTCGTCATCGGTTCCGCGCAAGCGCAATCCGGCGAGACAAAATCGCCGACGGTAAAGGCGGGGACGAGTACTTCCTTCGATCAACTCAAGCACATCGACGCCGGCGTCCTGAATGTCGCATACGCTGAATCCGGTCCGGCCGATGGCCGCGCCGTGATTCTGCTCCACGGCTGGCCCTACGACATTCACAGTTTCGTCGATGTCGCACCAATATTGGCGTCGGCGGGTTACAGGGTGATCGTCCCGTATCTGCGCGGCTATGGCGCAACGCGCTTTCTGTCGGGTGAAACCCTTCGCAACGGTCAACCGGTGGCCATTGCCTCCGACATCGTCGCCCTCATGGATGCGCTCAAGATCGACCAGGCGATTCTCGCCGGGTTTGATTGGGGCGCACGCACGGCCGACATCATCGCGGCGCTCTGGCCTGAACGCTGCAAGGCGTTGGTGTCCGTGAGCGGGTACCTGATCGGCAGCCAGGAAGCCGGCAGGATGCCGTTGCCGCCGAAGAATGAGCTCCAGTGGTGGTACCAGTTTTATTTCGCCACCGAGCGCGGCCGTGCGGGGTATGACAAGTACCATCATGACTTTGCGAAGCTGATCTGGCAGAACACGTCGCCGCAATGGAAGTTCGATGACGCCACGTTCGAGCGCAGCGCGGCGGCCTTCGACAATCCGGATCATGTCGCTGTAGTCGTCCATAACTACCGCTGGCGGCTCGGACTGGCAGAAGGCGAATCGAAGTTCGATGAGCTGGAAAAACGGCTTGCAGGGTTTCCCGTGATCACCGTGCCGACGATTACCCTTCAAGGCGACGCCGACGGTGCCCCGCATCCGGACCCCAGTGCGTATGCGAAGAAGTTCTCGGGAAAATATTCGCACCGGCCTGTGGAGGGCGGTATCGGGCACAACCTACCACAGGAAGCACCACAGGCGTTTGCGCAGGCCGTCGTGGATGTCGACAAATACTGATCGCGAGTGCACTAGCGTCGATAGTAGCGGTGATCGTCCTCGTAGCGGTGCTGCATGGCCCGCTCATGATGGCGCTCCCAATAACGGCGGCGTTCGGCTTCCCGGCGGGCTTGCTCTCTGCGCCAGTTTTCTCGACGCCATTCGTCTCGGCGCCAATCGTCTCTACGATCGTGCCAATGGTCGTCGTGCCAGTATCGGTCGTCATGGGCAAGCAACGGCCCCGGCTGCTTGTCGGCCATGCTGGCCAGGGACGGCCAAGGGTTGTCGGCAGCCTGGACCGGGACCTGAACGGCTGCGACTTCAGCAGTTGCGAAAACAGGGTTTGAGGTCTTCATTTGTGTTGCTGATGCCGAGCCCACTGCCGCGAACGCGAACAGGCCGAGGAGCACCATCCGTGGGACATAGAATTTCATGAGCGAAGACAACCTCTGATTGACAAGCTTTATGTGCCTATCCACATAGACCGATAAATAGGAAAAAGTTCTAGGATCCCGCTGCATAAATAGCGACAGCCGCAACGCGTGGCGCTCTGTAGCCGCTGCCGAAGGCTGCGCTCGCCTGCGCAGCAGGCGCAGGATCTCAAGAGCGCCGGGGAGCCCCTGCGGGACTCCAGCGCAGCCTGACGGCAGCGGCTACGCCGGTTTGCACTGCTCATGGAAACCGGCTTACTCAGGCCGGTTTTTTTATGACTCAGGGAATGGATACCCCTTCAGCCAGCAACATATCCACCAATCGAATCAGCGGCAATCCAACCAGGCTCGTCGCGTCCGGCCCGTGGGTGCTCTGGAACAAACTCACCCCCAACCCCTCCGCCTTGAAGCTGCCGGCGCAGTCATACGGCTGTTCCGCATGCAGGTAGCGCTCGATGCGCGGCAGGTCCAGTTCGCGCATGTGGACCGTGAAGGGGATGCAGTCGACCTGGCAGCGACCCGTGCTGCTGTTGAGCAGCGCCAGGCCGGTCAGAAAGGTGACCTGGGTGCCGCTGGCCTCGAGCAGTTGCGCGCAGGCCTTGTCGAAGGTGTGCGGCTTGCCGAGGATCTGTTCGCCGAGCACCGCCACCTGATCCGAACCAATGATAAGATGCGCGGGATGGCGGTCGGCCAGGGCTTCGGCCTTTTGCCGGGCCAGGCGCTTGACCAGGTCGATGGCGGCTTCGTCCGGCAGCCTTTGTTCATCGATGTCGGGCGAGCTGCAGGTAAAGGGCAGCCGAAGTCGCGTCAGCAATTCGCGGCGATAGGGTGAGCTGGAAGCCAATAGCAAGGGCAGCATGGGTAACTCCTGAACAAGTCCCTGGATTCTAGCTGATGGCGTGCAAGACTGAATTTCCTTTGACAGGTGAGGGGGGCATCCCTAGAATGCTGCGCCTATGTTGAATGACCCGATTCCACCTCACGTTGACCCGCGCAAATTGGCCGATCGTGGCGTTACCCTCCAGGGGGAAGTGCTGCTAGCCGATTTGGAGAGACTCTGCGACCCGCTTTCCGACGACGTCGGTACGGTGCAGGCGAAATTCGTTTTTGAGCGCGACGAGCGTAACGCCGTGGTTATCCACAGCGCCATCGACGTCGAAGTCAAAATGGTTTGCCAGCGTTGTCTTGAGCTGGTCACCCTGCCGATCCACAGCGAATGCAGTTACGCTGTGGTGAAAGAGGGTGCGAATACCCAGTCGTTACCGAAAGGTTATGACGTGCTGGAACTGGGCGAAGATCCTTTGGATCTGCAGTCACTGATCGAGGAGGAGCTTCTGCTCGCCTTGCCCATTGTGCCTGCTCATCATCCGGAAGAATGCCAGCAGCCGGCGGGTCTCGATGAGCCCGAACCGAGCGAGGACGAGGTAACGCGGTCCAACCCGTTCAGTGTATTGGCGCAGTTAAAGCGTGACCCAAACGTTTAGGAGTTAATCAATTATGGCTGTTCAGCAGAACAAAAAATCCCGCTCTGCCCGTGACATGCGTCGCTCCCACGATGCTCTCTCGGCTAGCACTCTGTCCGTGGAAAAGACCACCGGTGAAGTTCACCTGCGTCACCACGTATCGCCAGAAGGCGTATACCGTGGTCGTAAAGTGATCGACAAGGGCGCTGACGAGTAATCCTTGTCCGCTCAAGTCATCGCGATTGACGCAATGGGCGGGGACTTCGGTCCCCGCAGCATTGTTCAGGCCAGCCTTGCTTGCCTTTCTGCTACGCCCTCGCTGCACCTGACCCTCGTCGGTCAACCCTCCCTTCTTGAAGAATTGATTGCCAGCCAGCCGGCTGTGGATCGCGCACGCCTGAAAATCGTGCCAGCCACGGAAGTCATCGGCATGGACGACAAGCCTTCCCAGGCCCTGCGCGGCAAGCCGGACTCCTCGATGCGGGTCGCGCTCGAGTTGCTGCGTGACGGCAAGGTGCAGGCCTGTGTCAGTGCCGGCAATACCGGTGCGTTGATGGCCTTGTCGCGTTATGTGCTCAAGACCCTGCCGGGCATCGACCGTCCGGCGATGGTTGCGGCTATCCCGACGCAGCGCGGTTATTGCCAGTTGCTCGACCTGGGGGCCAATGTCGATTGCAGTGCCGAAAACCTGTTCCAGTTCGCCGTCATGGGGTCGGTGGCGGCCGAAACGCTGGGCATTGTTCGCCCGCGCGTGGCATTGCTCAATATCGGCACCGAAGACATCAAGGGCAATCAGCAGGTCAAGTTGGCGGCGAATCTGCTGCAGAGCGCCCGTGGCATGAACTACATCGGTTTCGTCGAGGGCGACGGGCTCTACCGTGGCGAGGCTGATGTGGTGGTGTGCGATGGGTTCGTCGGCAATATCCTGCTCAAGTCCAGCGAGGGGCTGGCGACCATGATTTCGGCGCGCATCGAGGCGTTGTTCAAGGGTGGTGTGGCGGCGCGAATGGTCGGAGCCATGGCCTTGCCGTTGCTCAAGCGACTGAAGGCTGACCTGGCTCCGGCACGACATAATGGCGCCAGCTTTCTCGGCTTGCAGGGCATTGTCGTGAAAAGCCATGGCTCGGCGGGGGTGCAGGGTTTTCAAAGCGCCATCCAGCGGGCCGTGATAGAGATTCAGGAAAACCTGCCCGAACGCCTGCATGGCCGTCTGGAGGACCTGTTGCTTTAGGCATATCCTGCCTGGGGCGCGTAAATGTGACCGTCCGGTACAAATAGCCATCCAACGTTCAATTACTTGCGTTCAGCCTGGCTGTTCGCCATCTCTCCGTCGACAAGATCATTAGGGGCTTGTTACATGTCTGCATCCCTCGCATTCGTCTTTCCGGGACAAGGTTCGCAGTCCCTCGGCATGCTCGCCGAGCTGGGTGCTCAGCATCCGCTGATCATCGAAACCTTCAAAGAGGCCTCCGACGCTTTGGGTTATGACCTGTGGGCATTGACTCAGCAGGGCCCGGAAGAGCAGCTCAATCAAACCGATAAAACCCAGCCTGCCATCCTCACCGCCTCCATTGCGCTCTGGCGTCTGTGGCTGGCCGAGGGTGGCGCGAAGCCGGCTTATGTTGCCGGTCATAGTCTGGGCGAATACAGCGCACTGGTCGCTGCGGGCAGCCTGAGCCTGGCCGACGCCGTCAAGCTGGTCGAGCGTCGTGGCCAGTTGATGCAGGAAGCGGTACCGGCCGGGCAGGGTGGCATGGCTGCCATTCTCGGCCTGGATGACGCTGATGTCGTGGCTGCCTGCGCAGAAGCGGCGCAAGGTGAAGTGGTCAGCGCGGTCAATTTCAACTCGCCGGGCCAGGTCGTGATCGCCGGTGCCAAGGCCGCCGTCGAGCGCGCCATCGAAGGCTGCAAGGCCCGTGGTGCCAAGCGCGCGATGCCGCTGCCGGTCAGCGTGCCGTCCCACTGCGAGCTGATGCGTCCGGCGGCCGAGCGTTTTGCCGAGTCCATCGCCGCGATCAACTGGCAGGCGCCGCAGATCCCTGTGGTTCAGAACGTCAGTGCCGATGTGCCGGCCGATCTGGAAACCCTCAAGCGCGACCTGCTGGAGCAGTTGTACAAGCCAGTGCGTTGGGTCGAGTCGGTCCAGACGCTGGCGGCCAAGGGTGCCACCGAGCTGGTGGAATGCGGTCCTGGCAAGGTTCTGGCTGGCCTGAACAAACGCTGCGCCGAAGGCGTGTCGACATCCAACCTCAATACCCCCGATGCCTTCGCTGCCGCCCGCGCAGCGTTGGCCTGATCTAGGAGAACTTGCATGAGCCTGCAAGGTAAAGTTGCACTGGTTACCGGCGCGAGCCGCGGCATTGGTCAAGCCATTGCGCTGGAATTGGGGCGCATGGGCGCCATTGTCATTGGTACCGCCACGTCGGCCTCGGGTGCGGAGCGTATCGCTGCGACCCTCAAGGAGCACGGCATCGAAGGCACCGGCCTGGAGCTGAACGTATGCAGCGATGAGTCGGTCACCGCGACCCTGGCCAAGATCCAGGAGCAGTTCGGTGCGCCGACAATTCTGGTCAATAATGCCGGCATCACCCGCGATAACCTGATGCTGCGCATGAAAGACGACGAATGGCATGACGTGATCGACACCAACCTCAACAGCCTGTATCGCCTGAGCAAAGGCGTGCTGCGTGGCATGACCAAGGCGCGTTGGGGTCGTATCATCAGTATCGGCTCGGTGGTGGGTGCCATGGGCAACGTCGGCCAAGTAAACTATGCTGCGGCCAAGGCAGGACTGGAAGGTTTCAGTCGCGCCCTGGCGCGTGAAGTCGGGTCTCGTGCAATCACGGTCAACTCGGTAGCACCTGGTTTCATCGATACCGACATGACCCGTGAGCTGCCCGAAGCCCAGCGTGAAGCGTTGCAAACCCAGATTCCGCTGGGCCGTCTGGGCCAGGCCGAAGAGATCGCGAAAGTGGTCGCTTTCCTGGCATCGGAAGGTGCGGCATACGTGACCGGCGCTACAATCCCGGTCAACGGTGGGATGTACATGTAGTCAAATGTGACGGATTGCTTCAAAAAAATGTCATACGAGCTGTCTAAAATCCGTTATAAAGCTGCAACCAAATTCTAGTCAGCGGGCGGGTGTGAAGAACGAGTAACGCTTTCAGCTTGAAAAGCCGAGCTCTTTCTATAAACTTACACACCGGCCAGCTGCCTGACATATGTCCATTAGGAGTGAAAACAAGGTATGAGCACCATCGAAGAACGCGTCAAGAAAATCGTCGCCGAGCAACTGGGCGTTAAAGAAGAAGAAGTGACCAACACCGCTTCCTTCGTTGAAGATCTGGGTGCCGATTCCCTTGACACCGTTGAGCTGGTGATGGCTCTGGAAGAGGAATTCGAGACCGAAATCCCTGACGAAGAAGCTGAGAAGATCACTACTGTTCAAGCTGCTATCGATTACGTCACTAGCCACCAGGCTTAAGACTTTGTAATCGTCGCTTCTTGTCATGGAAAAAACCGCACTGCCTTCGCTGGCGTGCGGTTTTTTCTTTAGATGAGAAGTGAAGTGTCGTCCATCGAATAAGGAGAGTGCTGTGTCGCGTAGACGCGTCGTGGTCACCGGTATGGGTATGCTGTCGCCACTGGGTACAGACGTGCCGAGCAGTTGGCAGGGCATTCTGGCTGGCCGCAGTGGCATTGGTCTGATTGAACATACGGACCTTTCTGCCTATACCACCCGTTTTGGCGGCTCGGTCAAGGGCTTCAAGGTCGAGGAATACCTGTCGGTCAAAGAAGCTCGCAAGCTCGACCTGTTCATCCAGTACGGCCTGGCGGCCGGTTTTCAGGCCGTGCGTAACGCTGGCCTCGAAGTGACCGATGCCAACCGTGAGCGTATCGGTGTGGCCATGGGTTCGGGTATTGGCGGTCTGACCAATATCGAAGAAACCAGCCGTACCTTGCACGAGCAGGGCCCTCGGCGTATCTCGCCGTTTTTCGTGCCTGGCTCGATCATCAATATGATTTCCGGCTTCCTGTCCATCCACCTGGGGGTTCAGGGGCCTAACTACGCCATTGCCACGGCCTGTACCACCGGTACTCATTGCATTGGCATGGCGGCGCGCAATATTGCCTATGGCGAAGCTGACGTCATGATCGCCGGTGGCGCCGAAATGGCTGCCTGTGGCCTGGGCATGGGCGGATTCGGCGCGGCGCGCGCCTTGTCGACTCGCAATGACGAGCCGACCCGGGCCAGCCGTCCATGGGACAAGGGGCGTGATGGCTTCGTCCTGTCCGACGGTGCAGGCGCCCTGGTGCTCGAAGAACTGGAGCACGCCAAGGCGCGCGGCGCGACCATTTATGCCGAGCTCGTGGGCTTTGGCATGAGCGGCGATGCCTATCACATGACCTCGCCACCTGAAGATGGTGCCGGTGCTGCACGTTGCATGACCAATGCCTTGCGCGATGCGCGCGTGAACCCGGCAGACGTCCAGTACATCAACGCCCACGGTACCTCGACCTCGGCGGGCGACCTGGCGGAAGTGTCGGCGATCAAGTCGGTGTTCGGCGAACATGCCTACAAGCTGGCGGTCAGTTCGACCAAGTCGATGACCGGTCACCTGTTGGGCGCGGCCGGTGCCGTGGAGGCGATCTTCAGCATCCTGGCGATCAATGGCCAGGTCGCGCCGCCGACCATCAACCTGGACGAGCCGGACGAAGGTTGTGACCTGGACTTCGTGCCGCACGAGGCTCGCAGCATGCCGATCGATGTGGTGCTGTCGAACTCCTTCGGCTTTGGTGGTACCAACGGCTCGCTGGTCTTCCGCCGGTTCGCCGATTGATGCACAGCTGGGTCGATGGCCAGCCAGCGGACGCCATAGCGCTCAATAGCCGTGCGCTCGCCTACGGCGATGGTCTGTTCGAGACGATCGCCGTCAAGGCTGGTCAGCCCCTCTTGCTGGAGCTGCATTTGCGTCGGCTGGCAGAAGGCTGCACGCGTTTGTCGATCTCTGTGGACCTGGGGCTGGTCCGCAGTGAGCTCTGCACCTACGCCGCCCTCATGGGCGATGGTGTTCTCAAGTTGATTCTCGCGCGCGGCGACAGTCCGCGTGGCTATGCGGCCGACCCGCGGTCCGCTGCCCGTCGAATCCTCCAGGCCAGCCCTGCAGCGAATTATCCACAGGCCAATGCGCTGGAAGGCATCAAACTCTTCCCCTGCAGCACGCGTCTTGCCGAACAGCCTCTGCTGGCGGGGCTCAAGCACCTGAACCGGCTCGAACAGGTCATGGCCCGTTCCGAGTGGCAGGGCAGTGAGTATGCCGAAGGCTTGATGCTCGACACGTCGGGGCGACTGATCGAAGGCGTCTACAGCAACCTGTTTCTGGTCAAGGACGGAGTGTTGATCACGGCCGACCTGAGCCGTTGCGGCGTGGCCGGCGTGATGCGTGCGGCATTGCTGGAGGCTGCGGCTCGCGAAGGCATTGCGGTGCGAATTGGTGACCTGGTATTGCAGGATCTCGAGCAGGCCGATGAAATCTTCGTCTGCAACAGTGTCTATGGCATCTGGCCGGTGCGGGCATTTGCATCTCTTAACTGGTCGGCGGGTCCGCTCACCCGTAAACTGCAACGCATTGCCCGTGTGCTATTGGATGCTTGATTTGTGAGACGTTATTTCTTGGTGCTGCTGGAAACCTGCCTGATTCTGGCGGGCCTGGCATTGGGCTTGTCAGCCTGGAAAATGCACTCGGCACTGGAACAACCCTTGAAGGTGTCCCAAGAGCAACTGCTTGAAGTGCCTCGTGGTACCACGCCCACGCGCGTGTTCTACCGCATGGAGGCCAACGGCGTGCTCGACGACGCCTTCTGGCTGCGCCTGTACTGGCGCTTCAACCTTGCCGGTACGCCCTTGCATGTGGGTGAATACCGCATGGCGCCAGGGATGAGCGTGCGCGACCTGATCGGGGTCTGGCAGCGCGGCGAGATGGTGCAGTACAACCTGACCCTGGTCGAAGGTTGGACGTTCCGTCAGGTGCGTGCCGCACTCGCCAGGCACGAAAAGATCGACCACACGCTCGACGGCCTGAGCGACAGTGAGGTGATGGACAAGCTCGGTCACCACGGTGTTTTCCCCGAAGGCCGGTTTTTCCCTGACACCTATCGTTTCGTCCGCGGCGTGAGCGATGTCGATTTGCTCCAGCAGGCCTACTCGCGTCTTGAGGAGATCCTGCTCACGGAGTGGAATGGCCGTGCTTCCGATGCACCTTACACCGACCCTTATCAGGCGCTGATCATGGCGTCGCTGGTCGAGAAGGAGACCGGTGTCCCGCGGGAGCGTCGCCAGATTGCCGGCGTGTTCGTGCGCCGCATGCAAACCGGGATGCTGCTGCAAACCGACCCGACCGTGATCTACGGGATGGGCGAGCGCTACAACGGCAAGTTGACCCGCGCCGACCTGCGTGAGTCCACGCCTTACAACACTTATGTGATACCCGGCCTGCCGCCGACACCGATCGCCATGGTCGGTCGCGAAGCGATCCATGCCGCCTTGAATCCGGCCCATGGCAGTGCCCTGTATTTCGTCGCGCGCGGCGACGGCAGCCATGTCTTTTCCGATGACCTGGATGCTCACAATGCCGCAGTACGCGAGTATCAGCTCAAGCGTCGCGCCGACTACCGCTCAAGTCCGGGGCCGATGACGGAGTCCGATTCGGCAGCGGAGGAGGATCAGCAGCAGTCGATCCCTGAAACCGGATCGGCGCCGGAAAGTGAATCGACACCGGATTCGCAACCCGAGCCTGCCCCTGTACCCGAATCGGCACCGACACCCGAACCGACACCAGCGCCGCCTCCGGAATCGACTCCGGATATGACTCAAGGCGCTCAAGCGAATCCGCAATGATCAAGATTAAGGACTGCCTGTGACCGGCTTGTTTATTACCCTGGAAGGTCCGGAAGGTGCGGGCAAGAGCACGAATCGCGAGTACCTGGCAGGGCATCTGCGTGCGGCCGGTATCGACGTGGTACTGACCCGCGAACCCGGTGGTACGCCACTGGCAGAACGGATTCGTGAATTGTTGCTGGCGCCCAGCGACGAACCGATGAACGCCGATACCGAGCTTTTGCTGGTGTTCGCCGCTCGCGCCCAGCACCTGGCGCAAGTGATTCGCCCGGCACTGGCCCGTGGCGCGGTGGTACTTTGCGACCGCTTCACCGATGCCACCTATGCCTATCAGGGTGGTGGTCGCGGGCTCTCCCAGGAACGCATCGCGACGCTGGAAACCTTCGTCCAGGGGGAGCTGCGCCCGGACCTGACCCTGGTGTTCGACCTACCGGTGGAAGTGGGTCTGGCCCGTGCTTCGGCGCGCGGTCGGCTGGATCGTTTCGAGCAGGAAGGGCGGGTATTTTTCGATGCGGTGCGCAGCGCGTATCTCAAGCGCGCCCAAGCGCAGCCTGCGCGCTACCGCTTGATCGACGCCGCCTTGCCATTGGTCGAGGTGCAGCAAGCGCTCGACAGGCTGCTGCCGGAAATCCTGGGGTTGTACCGTGGCTGAGACCTATCCCTGGCAGGCTGAGCTCTGGCAGCAGCTGGCCGGGCGCAAGCAGCATGCTCACGCCTATCTGTTGCATGGCCCGCAGGGCATCGGCAAGCGAGCACTGGCCGAACGCCTGATGGCCTTGTTGCTGTGCCAGAACCCGCAGGGGCTTCAGGCCTGTGGTCAATGCAAGTCCTGCATGTTGCTGGCGGCGGGCAGTCATCCGGACAACTATGTGCTGGAACCGGAAGAGGCGGACAAGGCGATCAAGGTCGATCAGGTCCGTGATCTGGTCAATTTCGTGGTCCAGACCGCGCAGCTCGGCGGACGCAAGGTGGTGTTGGTCGAGCCCGCCGAGTCCATGAATATCAACGCTGCCAACGCCTTGCTCAAAAGCCTGGAGGAGCCGTCGGGCAATACCGTGTTGTTGCTGGTCAGTCATCAGCACAGCCGCTTGTTGCCGACCATCAAGAGCCGCTGCGTACAACAGGCCTGCCCACTGCCAGGTCAGGCTCAGAGCCTGCAATGGCTGGCCACGGCCTTGCCCGACTGCGATGAGCAGGAAAGACTCGAGTTGCTGACCCTGGCCGCAGGCTCGCCATTGGTAGCTGTCAGCCTGCAGGCCCAGGGCGTGCGCGAGCAGCGCGCAACGGTGGTGGAAGGCGTGAAAAAGCTGCTCAAGCAGCAGGTCTCGCCCAGTCAGCTGGCCGAAAGCTGGAATGCCATTCCATTGTTATTATTGTTCGACTGGTTCTGTGACTGGTCGAGCCTGGTCCTGCGCTATCAGTTGACGCAGGACGAGGAAGGCTTAGGCTTGAGCGACATGCGCAAGGTGGTGCAGTACCTCGCGCAAAAAAGTGGCCAGGACAAGGTCCTCGGCATTCAGGACTGGATTCTTGCGCAGCGCCAGAAGGTCCTGGCCAAGGCCAACCTCAATCGCGTGCTGTTGCTCGAAGCCTTGCTGGTGTCCTGGTCGGCCCTGCCTGGTCAGCGCTGATCGTTTCTCTTATCTGATGCAGTTGTCAAAAAAGCCCATGCTTGTAGATACCCCCATGCTTGTAGATTCCCACTGCCACCTGGATCGTCTCGATCTCACGCAGCACGGCGGCTCCCTTGATGCCGCCCTTGATGCGGCGCGTGCGCGTGGTGTCGGGCATTTCCTCTGTATCGGCGTCAGCGCCGAGAATGCGGCGGCGGTCAAGGGCCTGGCCGAGCGTTATGCCGATGTCGATTGTTCGGTCGGCGTGCACCCACTCGATCTGCAGCCCGGCGTTGCCCCGGCCCTCGACTGGTTGCTGCAGGAGCTGGAGCACCCACAGGTGGTCGCCATCGGTGAGACCGGCCTGGACTATCACTACGAGCCGGAAGCGGCCGAGTTGCAGCAGGAATCATTCCGTCTGCACCTGCAAGCGGCAGCCGTGACCGGCAAGCCGGTCATCGTCCATACCCGTGGCGCCCGTGCCGATACCCTGGCATTGCTGCGCGAGGCCAGCCTGGCGCAAGCCGGTGTCCTGCATTGCTTCACTGAAGACTGGGACATGGCCAAGGCCGCGCTGGACCTGGGTTTCTACATTTCCCTTTCCGGTATCGTCACCTTCCGTAATGCCGATGCCCTGCGCGATGTGGCGCGGCAGGTGCCGGCCGATCGCCTGCTGGTCGAGACCGACTCTCCGTACCTGGCGCCGATTCCGTATCGAGGCAAGCCGAACCTGCCGCAATACGTGCGCGAAGTGGCCGAGTTCCTGGCGATGTTGCGCGGTGAGTCCTATGCGCGCTTTGCCGAACAGACCACGGCCAATTTCAAGCGGTTGTTCCCGCTGGCCAGGGTCTAGGCGTTGCATTGCGAAGATCGCAAAAGATTGGAGGCAAAAAAAACCCGGGTTCTGGGGGGTGAATCCGGGTTAAGACCATTAGGAGTAAAACAAAGGCGTGCTGTCCTTTGACACCTTTATCGACGCGTCACTTGGGGGGTATGGCGCGTCAACACTTCAAGTATTGGTCAGGATTGGCGCTATTCCACTCAGCACTGCTCGTTTTTTAAACAGATTTGGAATACGCGCGTCGCTGCTGAGCACTCATCGCGATGCAATTTTTTTCACGATGCTCAGAGTTTCGTCGATTACGCGCTTTTCAGTATAGAAATGCGGGGAAAAGCGCACCCCGGGGCCCCGTGGGATGCAAACGACCTGTTCCTGCTTCAATAGCTCATGCACGCGTTTATTATCAATGCCGTCGATACTGAACGAGACAATTCCGGCGCGTCTTGCCGAGTTCAGCGGGCTGTGGATAACAACGCCGGGGATGCTGCCCAGACCGTCATACAGCCATTGAATACGTTCATCCAGGGCGGCGGCGACCTGTTCCATGCCGACTTCTTCGAGTAGCGACAAGCTGGCCTCCAGTGCCATGGCGCCCAACATGTTAGGGCTGCCACATTCGAAGCGGCGGGCGCTCCGGGCCGGCTCCCATTCGGTGCGGGTGTAATCACCCATGTGTTCGAGCATGTGCCAGCCGTATTCACTGAGCTTCAAATGCGGTCGCACTTCGCTGCGGCAGTAGAACACGCCCAGACCTTCTGGCCCCAATAACCATTTGTGGCCGTCGGCCATGGCGAAATCGCATTGATACTGCTGCACGTCGAAGGGCAGGGCACCCAATTGCTGGATAGCGTCAATGCAGAACAGCACGTTGCGCTCCTTGCAGCCCTGGCCAAGGCGTGGCAGGTCCAGGCGCAGGCCGCTGGCATACTGGACCGCGCTGATCGACATCAGGCGGGTCTGCGGGCCGCAGGCGGCCAGTAGCGCGGCTTCAGGATCGTCGCCGGCAAGATTAACCTGCACCACTTCGACTCCTTGGCCGCGCAGGGCTTCCCAGACGATGCGATTGGATGGGAACTCCTCATCGCTGATGACGATCTGGTCACCCGCTTGCCAGTCCAGTCCGAAGGCAACAAAGGAAAGCGCTTCCGACGTGTTTTTGACCAGTGCGATGTCATCCGTCGATGGTGCGTTCGTCAGTCGCATGAGGCGTTCACGAAGGCGTTGTTCAAGCGCCATCCAGTCCGGATAGTCCCTAGCACCCAGTAAAACGTTCTCCTCGGCAAAGCGCCGGACCGCGTCGCTGCTGCGTTTCGGCCAGGGAGCCACCGCTGCGTGGTTCAAATATCGCAGGCCGCTGGCCTGTTCAAACTCATCATGAAACATAGACATGGTCGGATGATCCGTGCAATTTGGCGCAAGTTAGGCATAATATCCGGCTTCGTTTTTTGATCCAGTCCCTCATATGCAGAAAGAACCTCGCAAGGTCCGTGAATTTCGTCGCCGTGAGCAGGAAATTCTCGATACCGCACTCAAGCTGTTCCTCGATCAAGGTGAAGACAGTGTCACCGTCGAGATGATCGCTGATGCAGTCGGTATCGGCAAAGGCACGATTTACAAGCATTTCAAGTCCAAGGCGGAGATCTACCTGCGCCTGATGCTCGATTACGAGCGTGACTTGAACGAATTGCTCCACTCTGCCGATGTCGACCGTGACAAGGAGGCCTTGTCGCGCGCCTACTTCGAGTTCCGCATGCGCGATCCACAGCGCTATCGACTGTTCGATCGCCTTGAGGAAAAGGTCGTCAAGGGCAACCAGGTGCCGGAGATGGTCGAGGAGCTGCACAAGATCCGTGCCTCGAACTTCGAGCGCCTGACCCAGCTGATCAAGGGACGGATCAGCGAAGGCAAGCTCGAGGACGTACCGCCGTACTTCCACTACTGTGCCTCCTGGGCGCTGGTCCATGGTGCAGTGGCGCTCTATCACTCGCCATTCTGGAGCAATGTGCTGGAAGATCAGGAAGGCTTCTTCCAGTTCCTGATGGACATCGGCGTGCGCATGGGCAACAAGCGCAAGCGCGATCCCGACAACTCCAGTAGTTGACTTATTTCGTCAGCCTATAGTGCTACTGGATCGAGATCCTCAGGAATATACTCAGGTATGAGGCTTGCAAAAACCTGATTTTTGAGTCAGGTTTTGCATGCCCGATTTTTCCCATGCCGGAGTCATCCATGATCGTCGATCGTCAAGGCAGGCGTTTTCGTAATCTGCGCGTCAGCCTGACCTCCGCCTGCAACTACGCCTGTACCTATTGCGTGCCTGATGGCAAGCGCCTGGTTGCTGCCCAGGACGAGCTGTCGGCCGAGGCCATGGCCCGAGGCGTCGCCTACCTGATCGAGTCTGCCGGCATCGAGCGTCTGCGTATTACCGGCGGCGAGCCCCTGGTCAGCCCCAAGCTTGAAACCTTCATGCGGGAAGTCTCGGTATTGGGCCTGGAGGACATCAGCCTGACCACCAATGGTCAGTTGCTGGTGCGCAAGCTGCCTGTGCTGGTAAGTGCCGGCATCGCCCGGCTCAATGTCTCTCTGGACACCCTCGATCCTGGGGCATTTCGCAGTATTGCCCGTGGCGGCGACCTCGCTACGGTGCTCGAAGGCATGGCGCAGGCCAGCGCGGCGGGTATCAGGATCAAGGTCAACATGGTGCCGCTACGCGGGCAGAACCTGGACCAGGTGCTGCCGTTGCTCGATTACTGTCTGGAGCGCGGGTACGAACTGCGCTTCATCGAGTTGATGCGCATGGGGCACCTGGCCCGCGACTCGAACGCCTTCCTGCAACAATTTGTCAGCCTGCAGCAATTGCTTGACGTGATCGGCGAGCGCTACGAATACCTGCAGGCCGATGCACCCGTTGATGCCACTGCGATTCGCTACCAGATTCCGGGGCAGGGGTACTTCGGTGTGATTGCCAACGAGAGTGTCCCGTTCTGTCGCACCTGTTCGCGCCTGCGTCTGTCTTCAACCGGTTGGCTGCACGGGTGCCTCTCATCGAGCAACCGGCATTACATCGGTGACCTGCTCGACAAGCCCCGCCATCAAGCCCTGCCAGCCCTGCAACGCTTGTTGGTCAAGGCGCTTGGAGACAAACAGGAAGTGGCATTTTCCGGCGGCGCAACGGTGATGAAAATCATCGGGGGCTAACTGGCTTAAAAGCTGCATCCGGGGGCTATTCGCCGGTTTTCCGTCGCCGGCCTCTGGAGGGAAGATGCGTAGCTTGGTTTTGCTGCTGGCAGTGCTGTCGCTGGGCGGCTGCATGAACGTCAGCGATATGGGCGAGGTTGCCCACTACCATATGAGCGATGCCGGCCTGCTGGATCACAGTGATACGCAGCGCTCCATCTCGCTGCGCCTGCAGCCCGACTCTTTCATTTTCATTGGCCAGGGGCCGTTTGCGCCACCGGGCGGCGATTACCCGCGGCCTAACGCCATTGCCGAAGAAGCGTTCAATGGGTTTGTCGAATACTTCCCACTGGTGCGCCGCGCCAGGGCGCCGTTGGGGCTGGAAGCTGCCCTGAACGAGGCGCGCGATGCCGGCGCGCACTATTTGCTCTACGCCCGCTTCGCCAAGGCCGATGACCGTATCGGCAATGGCAACGACTGGTACGATGAGCAAGCCGTGGACCGCCTGGGGATCGACAGTGGCGTGATCCAGTTGATGCTGATTGAAACCAATACCCGGTATCTGATCGATACAGCGCGCATACACAGCCGTGGCGGTTTACTGACGTTTCACGATAACCGGCCGGAAGATTTGATCGGCCCGCCGCTTGAGGATTACGCTCGTAGCCTATTGGGCATGAGCCGTTGAGGAGAAAACCATGAGTGGACCGGGCAAGGCCAACGATTTGCTGGCGCAGATTCCGAAATCAGAAAAGGGATTACCGCCAGTCCACCTGTGGAATCCGGCATTTTGCGGCGATATCGACATGCGCATCGCTCGCGACGGGACCTGGTTCTATCTGGGGACACCGATCGGGCGCAAACCGATGGTCAAATTGTTCTCCACGATCATTCGTCGTGACGGCGATGACTACTTTCTGATTACTCCGGTCGAGAAGGTCGGGATCAAGGTCGACGATGCGCCTTTTATCGCCGTGAGCCTGCAGGTCGAGGGCGAGGGGGAAGAGCAGCGCTTGCGCTTCACCACCAACGTCGAGGAAGAAGTCGAGGCGGGCGCCGATCACCCCATGCGCTTTGTCATCGACCCGCAGACGCAGGAGCCCTCTCCCTATGTTCATGTACGCGCCAACCTTGAAGCGTTGATTCATCGCAACGTGTTTTATCAATTGGTCGACCTTGCGGTGGTGCGCGAAGTCGACCAGCGTAAATGGCTGGGCGTCTGGAGCGGTGGCGAGTTCTTCCCCATTGGCCTTGAACCGTAGGTGCGCCGGCAGGCCGGCGTCCTGACGTTTTGATTCAGCGCGTTTTGACGTAGTTGGCATAAATGCAGTCATCAACCAGATTGGAGCGCAATGACCAATCTGTGTTGATGATGAAGAACTTTTGAATGTAGGCGTTCTTGCTTTCTCCTGCCTTGAACCAGGTGTTGATATCACCTGACAGGTTTTTTGGAACGTGGAACGGTAGGCTGTATTTGGCGCACTGGATGGACCTCAGCTCGTCTTGAGGTTTTGATTCCTGTGCGACGCGGTCCATGAAACTTTTCAACTTGGCGGTCGAAGGTGTATTTTCGCCAATCCAGCGTTGATTGACCCCGGGCCAGAAAGCGGAATCCCGGTTGCTGGTGTTGTAGGCGATGACCACGTTTTCATTTAAGTTTCTTTGCCAGATATTATTGATTGTCATTGATTTCAAGTTTGGCGTGATCAACTTGCTTCTGTATGCACTCTGACTAAATGCATTCTTGATGAGGCTGGCTAACTCTGTATGGGCTGCAGTCGTGAAGTTTTTGAATTGATGGAAGTTTACGATGATGATTTCTTTCGAGCGATTGGCCTGATGGAATGTCAGAATATTTTGCAGTATTTCCTGCACGGTCCTGCCGGAGGTCGTGGAGTGGAAGATGGAAAATCGGCGAGCATCGCCACTTCCCAGGCCGCCGAAGAACTGCACTCTGAGATCCAGTACCCGAATACCGCCAAGTAGTTGCTTCAAGGTCGAAACATCCTGGCAGGTGTCACCGCTTGGGGTGTAGGGGGCTTCTTTGTCGAAGCCCGAGTTGTGAGTGCCGGGCAGGATGGTCTCGGTTATTTTCAAGGACCCGACATTGCGGTAAGTCCACATCCAGGTATCGCGGATGTTGGTGGCTTGCGAGTTGCTGGGTAGATTCAGGGTGGGCTCACTTTCCGATGACGGGCGTGGGATCGGAAGAGAAGCAGGCGTTTTTAAAATACCCAGGTTGCTGTCTTGGTCGCGGTATTCAGGCGTAATATCCATTTCTGCTGCTGGTTCATTTTTATCAATCATTGGTCAACTCCATTTGATACTGCATGAATGAAACGTATTCGACGTCAGTTACGCCGTTCAATAAAAGTAAGTTCGTATGCTGCGCAGATACATAGGGAATGTTTCCCTTAACCTGATAGGTTGCCGTTAATGGACTTCTGCTTTTCTTCTTGATTGGCTATTTGCCCGGCGGTGGGGGCGTTCTACGCTGACATCGCAGCGCAAATACTTTCCTGTGAGGTGAGCAAGATGAAATGCAGAAATGTCATGACCGGTATTCTCGTCGTCGTCACCCTCCTTGCTGGTGCGGCCACCTGGGCCCATGGCGGTGAGGACGGCAAGGAGACGCGAATGGTGCTGCAAGAGCAGGCGCTCAGCAACGCCCCTGGCAAGAAAGCCATCATGCTCACGGTCAGTTACGCGCCGGGCCAGCGCTCGCTGCCCCATCAGCATCCCGGGGCGGTGATGGCATACGTGCTGGAGGGGGAGGTGATCTCCCAGATAAAGGGGCAGGAGCAAAAAAACTACAAGGTGGGTGAGTACTGGTTCGAGCCAGCCGGCACGGTGCACCTGATGTCGCGCAATGCCAGCGAGACGCAGCCGGCCAAGCTGTTGGTGTGGAGCCTGACTGATGACAAGGATCCGCTGGCGGTTCCATACAAGGAATGATTAAGGAGAGGAATTCAGCTCGGTTACATGGTGTAATGGGCAGGTTTTTTTGATATCGCCAATTTGGCGATATCATCCCTGAATGTCGACCAAACACCGTCTCAGGGAAAAATACCGCATTGAGCTGCGGGAAAAGGAACATCTTCCGCCGCATGTTCATCTGACGGGCGGAGGTGTTGAGGTTATGATCAATCTGGAAATTGTCGAGGTTGTGGCAGGAAAGGCGCCCGCTGCAGTCTTGAATGAGGCCTTGGCCTGGATTCAGGCTAATCAGGCCGAACTTTTGAGGGAGTGGAAGAAATGGCATCGATGAAGCGACCGCGCCTGCAGGCTGTGCAAGCTCTCCCGGACGCCAGACTTGAACTGACTTTTGTCGATGGTCAAAGATTCGAGTTGGACATGAGTTATGACCTTGAAACGTGCCAAGGGCTGAAGCCATTGAAGGGCAAGGCTTTTAGCGATGTCGTGCTGGGTGACAACGGTTGGACGGTCGAGTGGCCGGCATTGGATATACAGATTGGCGCCGACACGCTTTATCTTGACTCATTGGTTCAGGCGGCCAAGGACGAAAACACTCGGATTTTCATGACATGGCGCGCTCGCCATCGCATGACGCTGGATCAGGCGGCGAATGCGCTTGGAGTAAAACCTCGCAGTATCAGTCGTTACAGCAATGGGCGCGAAGTCGTTCCAAGAACCTTGGCGTTGGCTTGCCTGGGGTGGGAGCGGCTGGAAGAGCAGCCGAAAGCTCAAGCGGCGAGCACCGGGTGATTTTTTAAACGCCAGAAACAACAAAGCCCCTACAAGAGGGGCTTTGAGAATTTGGCTCCGCGACCAGGACTCGAACCTGGGACCCAATGATTAACAGTCATTTGCTCTACCGACTGAGCTATCGCGGAATCTGTTGCCTATGTTACTGATTGGTAAGGAGAAGTCAACCCCTGGTTGACTTCTCCTGCCATTCTTACAGGACTTGGACGATCGCTTTGGTCACGACATCAATGTTGCTCTGGTTCAGCGTGGCCACGCAGATGCGGCCGGTGTCCAGGGCGTAGATGCCGAATTCGTTCTTCAGGCGGGCGACCTGCTCGACGCTCAGGCCCGAGTAGGAGAACATGCCGCGCTGACGGCCGACGAAGCTGAAATCGTGCTCAGGTGCCAGTTTGGCCAGGCGTTCGACCATTTCGTTGCGCATGCCGCGAATGCGCAGGCGCATTTCAGCCAGTTCCGCTTCCCACATTGCACGCAGTTCCGGGCTGTTGAGCACGGCAGCGACGATGCTGGCGCCATGGGTTGGCGGGTTGGAGTAGTTGGTGCGGATCACGCGCTTGACCTGCGACAGCACGCGGGCGCTTTCTTCTTTCGAGTCGGTGATGATCGACAGGGCGCCGACACGTTCGCCGTACAGCGAGAAGGATTTGGAGAACGAGCTGGAGACGAAGAAGTTCAGGCCCGACTCGGCGAACAGGCGCACAGCGGCCGCATCTTCGGCGATGCCGTCGCCAAAGCCCTGGTAGGCCATGTCCAGGAACGGGATGTGGCCCTTGGCCTTGATCAGCTCCAGGACGTTCTGCCAGTCGGCTGGAGACAGGTCGACGCCAGTCGGGTTGTGGCAGCAGGCGTGCAGTACGATGATCGAACCCGACGGCAGGGCGTTCAGGTCTTCGAGCATGCCGGCACGGTTTACATCGTGGCTGGCTGCATCGTAGTAACGGTAGTTCTGGACCGGGAAGCCGGCGGTTTCGAACAGGGCGCGATGGTTTTCCCAGCTCGGGTCGCTGATGGCAACCACGGCATTTGGCGAGATCTGCTTGAGGAAGTCCGCACCGATCTTCAGGGCGCCGGTACCGCCGACGGCCTGGGTGGTGATGACGCGGCCGGCTGCCAGCAGCGGCGAATCGGCGCCGAACAGCAGTTTCTGCACGGCCTGGTCGTAGGCCACGATGCCGTCGATCGGCAGGTAGCCGCGCGAGGCGTGCTGGGCTGCGCGAGTGGTTTCGGCTTCGATCACTGCACGCAGCAGTGGAATACGCCCTTCCTCGTTGCAGTAAACACCGACGCCCAGGTTGACCTTATTGGTCCGGGTATCGGCGTTGAAAGCTTCGTTGAGGCCCAGAATGGGGTCGCGTGGTGCCAATTCGACAGCAGAAAACAGGCTCATTTTTACCGTGGCTCTGAATGGATAATAAAGAGGGGGTCACATCGCTCCAGCCGGATGCACTAGAGCGGTGCACAAACGGGGAGTTAGTATAGAGATGCTTATCTTGCGCGGCGACAGGTGGCGACAGGTTTTACCCGGGTTTTTGCGATTATTTTTCGACCGTTAGTCTTTTTCGGACCTGTCGGTCGGACAATGTATACAAACGTCTCTTGAAACTGGCGTTTCATGGCATTACTTGGGTATAAATACTGTCTATAAATACAGGCGACTGCTGTTGCCGGTAATTTTTCTCGTTGCTGCACTGTTTTAGGGCAGGAAGCGATGAAATCAGAGGTTCGTTATGTCCGAGTTTCAGCTCGTTACCCGTTTTCAGCCGGCCGGTGATCAACCCGAAGCGATACGCCTGATGGTCGAGGGCATTGAAGCGGGTCTGGCGCATCAGACACTGCTTGGGGTGACCGGCTCGGGCAAGACCTTCAGCATCGCCAACGTGATTGCCCAGGTGCAGCGACCGACCCTGGTGCTGGCGCCGAACAAGACCCTGGCGGCGCAACTGTATGGCGAGTTCAAGTCGTTCTTTCCGAACAACGCCGTCGAGTATTTCGTCTCCTACTACGACTACTACCAGCCTGAAGCCTATGTGCCGTCTTCCGATACCTTTATCGAGAAGGACGCGTCGATCAACGACCATATCGAACAGATGCGCTTGTCGGCGACCAAGGCATTGCTCGAACGCAAGGACGCGATCATCGTCACCACGGTTTCCTGCATCTATGGTCTGGGCAGCCCCGAGACCTACCTGAAGATGGTGCTGCACGTCGATCGCGGCGACCGCCTCGACCAGCGCGCGTTGTTAAGGCGCCTGGCTGACCTGCAGTACACCCGCAATGACATGGATTTCGCCCGGGCGACCTTCCGGGTGCGTGGTGATGTGATCGATATCTTCCCGGCCGAGTCGGACCTGGAGGCCATCCGCATCGAGTTGTTCGACGACGAGGTGGAAACCATTTCGGCGTTCGACCCGCTGACTGGCGAGGTCATCCGCAAACTGCCACGCTTCACTTTTTATCCCAAGAGCCACTATGTCACGCCAAGGGAAACCTTGATGGAGGCGGTCGAAGGGATCAAGGAAGAGCTCAAGGATCGCCTCGAGTACTTGCGCAATGCCAACAAGCTGGTCGAGGCTCAACGCCTCGAGCAGCGCACCCGTTTCGACCTGGAGATGATCCTCGAGCTGGGCTATTGCAACGGCATCGAAAACTACTCGCGCTACCTTTCCGGGCGGCCGGCCGGTGCTCCACCCCCGACGCTTTACGATTACCTGCCGGCCGATGCCTTGCTGGTGATCGACGAATCCCATGTCAGCGTTCCGCAGGTCGGGGCCATGTACAAGGGCGACCGTTCGCGCAAGGAGACCCTGGTCGAGTACGGCTTCCGCCTGCCATCGGCGCTGGATAACCGGCCGATGCGCTTCGACGAATGGGAAGGGGTCAGCCCGCAGACCATTTTCGTATCGGCAACACCCGGACCCTACGAAGCCGACCATGCCGGTCGAGTCATCGAGCAGGTGGTGCGGCCGACCGGTCTGGTCGACCCACAGGTGGAAATTCGTCCGGCCATTACCCAGGTCGATGACCTGCTTTCGGAAATCCGCAAAAAGGTCGCGGTCGAGGAGCGTGTGCTCGTGACCACCCTGACCAAGCGCATGGCCGAGGACCTCACCGATTATCTGGCCGACCACGACGTGCGGGTGCGCTACCTGCACTCGGATATCGACACCGTCGAGCGGGTCGAAATCATTCGCGACCTGCGCCTGGGGACGTTCGATGTGCTGGTGGGGATCAACCTGCTGCGTGAGGGCCTGGACATGCCGGAGGTGTCGCTGGTCGCCATCCTCGACGCTGACAAGGAAGGCTTCCTGCGTTCGGAGCGTTCATTGATTCAGACCATTGGTCGTGCCGCGCGTAATCTCAATGGCCGGGCGATTCTCTATGCCGACCGCATGACCGGCTCCATGGAGCGGGCGATCGGCGAAACCGAACGCCGTCGTGACAAACAGATCGCCTTCAATCTGGCCAATGGCATCACGCCCAAGGGCGTATTCAAGGATGTCGCCGATATCATGGAAGGCGCCACCGTGCCGGGCTCGCGCAGCAAGAAGCGCAAGGGCATGGCAAAGGCTGCCGAGGAGGCTGCCCGCTACGAAAACGAATTGCGCTCGCCCGGCGAGATCGCCAAGCGTATCAAGCAGCTGGAAGAGAAGATGTACCAGTTGGCGCGTGATCTGGAGTTCGAAGCGGCGGCGCAGATGCGGGATGAGATTGCCAAGTTACGTGAACGGCTGTTGACCGTTTAGGGCGGGTTCACCTCTACCTCGTTCCCACGCTCTGCGTGGGAATGCCTCCACCGACGCTCTGCGTCGCGCCCGGCCTGGTCGACGCTGGAGCGTCTGGCACTGCATTCCCACGCGGAGCGTGGGAACGAGATGTGACTCGGGCTCAATGTACCTCGCCGGCCGTGACCCCCGCCGGCAACGCCCGGGTCAACAACACCGCCACCATGCTGATCGCAAGCCCGATCCCGACAAAATGAAACGCATCGTTATAGGCCATGATCGACGCCTGCTGGTGCGTAATCTCACTAATCCTGCCCAGCGCCGCACCTTCGCTGCCGAGTTTGTCAGTCAGTAACGCCAGCCGTTCGGCCACCTGTGGATTGCTCGGCACCACCGCTTCGCGCAGGTAATCGAAATAGACCTTGGTCCGTGCATCGAGCAGGGTCGCCAGCAAGGCGATGCCGATGGCGCCGCCCAGATTACGCAGGATATTGAACAGGCTCGAGGCGGAGCCTGCGTCCTGGGGCAGGATGTACGCCGTGGCGATCATTGAGATGGTCACCATGATCATCGGCTGGCCGAGGGCGCGGATGATCTGGATCTGGTTGAACTGGGTTCCGGCAAAGTCCGGGTTGAGCACGCCCGAAGAAAAGCTGGCCAGGCCGAACAGGCCGAATCCCATCGTGCACAGAACTTTCGGCGAGATGATTTTCATCAGCTTCGGCACCAGCGGAATCAGGAATAACTGCGGAATCCCCATCCACATGATCACTTCGCCGATCTGCAGCGCGTTGTAGTTCTGGATCTGCACCAGGTACAGCGGCAACAAGTAGATTGAGCCGTACAGGCCCACGCCCATGCCCAGGCTGGCAATGCTCGACAAACCGAAATTGCGATTGCGCAGGATGCGCAGGTTGATCAGCGGATTGGGCTTGGAAAGCTGCAGGATCACGAAAGTGATCAGGCTCAACAGGGCAATGCTGCCCAGGCCAACGATCAGGGTCGATTCCAGCCAGTCCTTGCGGTGGCCTTCCTCGAGGAACACTTGCAGGCAGCCCAGACCGACCCCAAGGGTGACGATACCGGCATAATCGGTGCTTTTGAGCAGTTCCCAGTGGGGCGCTTTCTTCTCCAGGCCATAGAGCAGGCCGCCGATCATGATCAGGCCCGGTGGGACGTTGATGTAGAAGATGTACTCCCAGCCCCAGTTTTCGGTGAGCCAGCCGCCCAGGGTCGGGCCAATGGAGGGGGCGAAGGTTGCCGTCATGGCGAACATCGCCATGCCTTTGGCGCGGTGATGGTCGGGCAGCTTGATCAGCGTCAGGGTGAAGGCCAGGGGGATCAGCGCGCCGCCGGTAAAGCCCTGCATGGCGCGGAACACGATCATGCTCTCCAGGCTCCAGGCCATCGAGCACAGCAACGAGGAAATCAGGAAGCCCACCGACACCCACGCCGCCAGGCGCCGGGCCGAAAGCAGCTGCACCAGCCAGGCGGTCAGCGGGATCATGATGATTTCCGCCACCAGGTACGAGGTCGAAATCCACGACCCTTCTTCCAGTGTGGCCGACAGCGCGCCCTGGATGTCCTTGAGCGAGGAGTTGGTGATCTGGATGTCCAGCACCGCCATGAAGGCGCCGAGCATGACACTCATCACAGCGATCCAGTCCCGTCGGCTCGGCTCGCCGACGGGGCGGATCAGTTGATCACCGGCCACTCGCGTCTAAGCCTTGGGCGCGGATGTCCACCTTGGCAGTCACCGACATACCCGGACGGATCTTGCCTTGCAGGGGATTGTTGGCGGCAAAGGTCAGCTTGACCGGGATTCGCTGCACGACTTTGGTGAAGTTGCCGGTGGCGTTGTCCGGCGGCAACAGGCTGAACTGCGCACCCGAGGCGGCGAACAGGCTGTCGATGCGGGCGTCGATCGGGGTGTCGGGGTAAGCGTCGAACACCAGTTTGGCCGGCTGGCCTGGTTGCATGCGGCCGATCTGGGTTTCCTTGAAGTTGGCCTGGATCCAGATGTCCTGGTCCGGCACGATCGACAGCAAGTACGCGCCGCTCTGCACGTATTGACCATTGCGGGCGACACGCTGGCCGATCAGGCCGCTGATCGGCGCATGAATCTCGCTGCGCTGCAGATTGACCTGGGCCTGGGCCAGGTCAGTGCGGGCATTGGCGATCTGCGCGTCGAGACGCTTGATCTCGGCGGTGAGGGCGTTGACCTGCTGGCGCTGGCCTTGCAGGTCGGCCTGGGCCTTGGTGACCTGCAGGCGCGCCACATTGTTGTCGGCCGCCAGGGTGGTGACCCGTTCTTCGGAAACATAGCCGGGTTTGCGCAGGGCCTGGGCGCGGCTCAGGTCCAGTTGCCAGCGGCCAAGGGTGGCCTGGTTGGCGGCGACCTGGGCTTCGCTTGCGGCAATCAGGCTGGCTTGCTGGGTGAGTTTGCTTTCGGCCTGCAGGCGTTCGGCCTGGCGCGTCGCCAGGGTGGCACTGGCGCGCTCGACGGCGAAGCGGAAATCATCGGAATCCAGGCGCACCAGCAGGTCGCCCTTGTTCACATGCTGGTTGTCTTCGACCAGTACCGCCTCGATGCGTGCGCCCAACTGACTGGATACGCGCGTGATTTCACCCTGGACGTAGGCGTTGTCGGTGCTCTCGTAGAAGCGTCCCTTGAAGTACCAGTTGGCAAGGAAGGCGAGGCTGATCAGTGCGACCAGGGTAAGAAAAGTCAACAGGCGACGTTTGAGTTGGACAGGCATGGGCAAGGGTATTCAGGGAAAAGTAAGGGAATTTAACAGTGTTTTGGATCCAACACCTAGCCGGCCCGGGCATCATGCGCGTCGGCGATAGGGTGATATTCAAGAGCCATCGCTGCGAGGGCAAGCGACGAAAACGCCGGATGTGCCCCGGATTGTGGCGCGTTACTGGAGACTGTCCGGTCTGGCCTGTTAATATCCATGCTTTGTTTCATCTCTAGCTCGAGACCCTCAATGACCACCGTTCGTACTCGTATCGCGCCATCGCCCACCGGGGACCCCCACGTCGGCACGGCTTACATCGCCTTGTTCAACTATTGCTTTGCCAAGCAACACGGCGGCGAGTTCATCCTGCGTATCGAAGATACCGATCAGTTGCGCTCGACCCGAGAATCGGAGCAGCAGATTTTCGACGCCTTGCGCTGGCTGGGCATCGAGTGGAGCGAAGGTCCGGATGTCGGCGGCCCCCATGGTCCGTACCGGCAGAGCGAGCGGGGCGACATCTACAAGCAGTACGCCCAGCAACTGGTCGATCTGGGCCACGCTTTCCCGTGCTTCTGCACGGCCGAAGAGCTGGACCAGATGCGCGCCGAGCAGATGGCTCGTGGCGAAACACCACGTTATGACGGTCGCGCCCTGTTGCTGTCGCCTGAAGAAGTGCAGCGTCGCCTGGCTGCCGGAGAGCCCCATGTCATTCGCATGAAGGTGCCGAGCGAAGGTGTCTGCGTCGTGCCGGACATGCTGCGTGGCGATGTCGAGATCCCGTGGGATCGCATGGACATGCAAGTGTTGATGAAGACCGATGGCCTGCCGACCTACTTCCTCGCCAACGTGGTCGACGACCACCTGATGGGCATCACCCACGTGCTGCGCGGCGAAGAATGGCTGCCGTCGGCACCCAAGCTGATGCTGCTCTATGAATACTTCGGCTGGGAACAACCGCAGCTGTGCTACATGCCGCTGCTGCGTAACCCGGACAAGAGCAAGCTGTCCAAGCGCAAGAACCCGACCTCGGTGACCTTCTACGAGCGCATGGGTTTCATGCCCGAGGCAATGCTCAACTACCTGGGCCGCATGGGCTGGTCCATGCCCGACGAGCGGGAGAAGTTCTCCCTGCAGGAAATGGTCGAGAACTTCGATCTGTCGCGGGTCTCCCTGGGTGGGCCGATCTTCGATATCGAGAAGCTGTCCTGGCTCAACGGTCAGTGGCTGCGCGACCTGCCGGTGGAAGAGTTCGCCGCACGCGTGCAGAAGTGGGCGTTCAACGCCGAGTACATGATGAAGATCGCGCCGCATGTGCAGGGCAGGGTGGAAACCTTCAGCCAGATCGCACCGCTGGGTGGTTTCTTCTTTGCCGGTGGCCTGCAGCTCGATGCCAGGCTGTTCGAGCACAAGAAGCTTTCCGGTGATCAGGTGCGCCAGTTGATGCAGTTGATCCTGTGGAAGCTCGAGTCGCTGCGTCAGTGGGAAAAGGATCAGATCACCGGCTGCATCCAGGCAGTGGTCGATTCGCTGGAGCTGAAGCTGCGCGATGCCATGCCGCTGATGTTCGCCGCCATCACCGGGCAGGCGAGCTCGGTTTCGGTGCTCGATGCCATGGAAATTCTCGGCCCGGACCTGACGCGCTATCGCTTGCGCCAGGCGCTGGACCTGCTGGGTGGCGTTTCGAAGAAAGAAAACAAGGAGTGGGAGAAGCTGCTGGGTGATATTGGCTAGCCCGTAGCCGCTGCCCTCAGGCTGCGCTCGCGCGCAAAGCGTGCGCAAAATCGCAATCGCGCCATTGGAGGTCCTGCGGACCTCAGCGCAGCCTGCGGCAGCGGCTACAGTAATTGCAGCGTGCTTAAGCCGTGAAACCCCCGATTTTCCGGGGCTCGCACAAAGAAAGACCGGTAAGTGTTTGTTATCGCGGAAAAAAAATTCAGATTTTGTTGAAAATAAGTTTGACAGGTCTGCGATCCGCTCTTAATATGCGCCCCGTCCACAGCGATGAACGAAACGAAGCGCGAAGCACCCAGCCAAGCGGTTCAGTTCAAAGCGACTATGTGGGGCTATAGCTCAGCTGGGAGAGCGCTTGCATGGCATGCAAGAGGTCAGCGGTTCGATCCCGCTTAGCTCCACCAAATTCCAGGTTCGAAGTCGGTTGTAATGAGGCTTCGAGCATGATCAGGCCAAAGGCCTGGTCAAGTGGTAGAAGGGTTGCGTCCCCTTCGTCTAGTGG
>NZ_VXCP01000017.1:170127-229189 GCF_011355085.1 Pseudomonas akapageensis
CGAGTCCCCTAGGGGACGCCACTTTTACCCGCTCTGCGGGATTTCAAGGCTCATTCGATTATTGAATGAGCCTTTTGTTTTTCTGCCTCGAAAATCTTTTTGGCAGCTCCCCCCTAGTCTCTTTCCAGCATTGCGCTTCGTTGATCTAGACGAACGGTATTTTTGTGCGCTTGCGAAAAAATATTATGCATATAATATTACTTGCATAATATTCGGAGGTTCCCATGAACGATAAAAAGGCGAAAACCCGCGAACGCATTCTGCAGGCGGCGAGTTGCGCATTGATCCAGCACGGCCCGGTCGAGCCGAGCGTCAGTGATGTCATGGGCGCAGCGGGGCTAACCGTGGGTGGCTTCTATGCCCATTTCGAGAGCAAGGATGCGCTGATGCTGGAGGCCTTCAACAAGTTGCTCAGCCAGCGCCGCGCCTTGCTTGCCGAAGTCGACCCGGCGATGAGTGGGCATGAGCGGCGGGCCCTGGTGGCAGCGTTCTACCTCTCGCGCAAGCACCGCGATGCCACAGAGTCTGCCTGCCCGCTGCCGACTTCCCTGGGTGAGATGGCAAACCTGCCTGAGGCGTTTCGCCAGGCGCTCGCCGATCATGTGGAGTTGATGATGGCGCAACTGTCCAGCAGCCCCGAAGAAGCCGACAAGGTATTGGCCGACCTGGCGCTGATGGTCGGTGGCCTGGCCCTGGCGCGAGCCCTGGGCACCGACCAGTTGTCTGACCGAATCCTGCGTGCCGCCAAGTCGGCGGTGATCTGATCGAGCGTTATCCCTGAGGAGAGAAGCGATGAACACCATGAGCTGGATTCGAGGCTTCAATGGCACGCTGGGCTGGCTGGCACCGCATATGGTCGCCAACAAGATGCGGCTCGCCTTTATGCGGCCGCGCAACCTGCCGCCCAAGGAGTGGGAGTTGCCGCTGCTGGCCAAGGCCGAGCGCGTGACCTTGCGCTTCGGACTTTCGGCACTGCGCTGGGGGCAGGGACCGGCAGTGCTGCTGATGCATGGCTGGGAAGGGCGGCCGACTCAATTTGCCAGCCTGATCAATGCCTTGGTGGCGGCAGGGTACACGGCGGTGGCGCTCGATGGCCCGGGGCACGGACGCTCTCCTGGTCGTGAGGCGCATGTGGGCTTGTTCGCTCGGGCATTGCTGGAAGCCGCTGCTGAACTGCCGCCCTTGCGCGCGGTGATTGGCCATTCCATGGGTGGCGCGGCCGTGTTGCTGGCGACGCAGATGGGCCTGCGGGCCGACGTGGTGGTGAGCATCTCGGCGCCGGCCAGGCTTATCGGTGTGCTGCGCGGATTTGCCCGGCAGGTAGGTTTGCCATCACCGGCTCGGGCGGCGTTCATCCATCAGGTCGAGCGCGATGTGGGGCTGCGGACAACCCATCTGGATGTCAGTCACTACCAATTGGATATGCCTGGTCTGATCGTGCATGCCGAGGATGACTCGGTGGTGCCGGCCGGCGAAGCCCGGGCCATTCATGATGCCTGGTTCGACAGTCGACTGTTGATGCTCCCCGAAGGCGGCCATCAGCGTGTGCTGGCCGATCCGCAGTTGGTCGAGGCGGTACTCGCGTTGCTGGTACGTAGCGGTCATCAGGAGCGCCAAACCGCCTGAGCATCCGTTACACTGGAGCCCGGCCAAATCAATGTAACGGGGAGCAGGCATGAGTTGGGATCTGGCATCGCCATTTACAATTGACCTTTGCGTGGGCGCCGAAGATATCGACGGCCTCGGGCATGCCAACAACGCGGTATACGTCACCTGGCTCGAGCGCTGTGCATGGCGGCATTCCCAGCGCCTGGGCCTGGACCTGGTCGAATATCGTCGCCTGGACCGGGCAATGGCGGTGGTGCGCCATGAGATCGACTACCTGGCCAGCGCCTATGAGGGCGATGAGTTGCAATTGGCGACCTGGATCGTCGACTGGGACCAGCGCTTGAAGATGACCCGGCGTTTTCAGCTGGTACGCCCCAGCGACGGCACCACGTTGTTGCGCGCGCAAACTACCTTCGTCTGCATCGAGCTTTCCACTGGGCGGCCCAAGCGCATGCCGGAAGAGTTTATCGAGGGTTATGGTGCCGCGCTGTCCGTCACCACCGCTTGAACCGCTGCGAGCGCAGGTTTGCTACACTGCGCGCCTTTTTCGCTCGAGATGTTCCCATGCAAATTGCCCTGGCGCCGATGGAGGGGTTGGTCGACAACATCCTGCGTGACGTGCTGACCCAGGTCGGCGGTATCGACTGGTGTGTCACCGAGTTTATCCGGGTGAATGACCTTCTGCTGCCGCCCAGCCAATTCCACAAGCTGGCGCCGGAGCTGCAGCAGGGCGCTGTGACCAACGCCGGCGTCCCTCTGCGGGTGCAATTGCTCGGTTCCGATCCTGTGTGCCTCGCTGAAAACGCCGCGTTGGCCTGTGAGCTGGGTGCACCGGTGATCGACCTGAACTTCGGCTGCCCGGCCAAAACCGTGAACAAGTCCCGCGGTGGCGCGGTGCTGCTCAAGGAGCCGGAGCTGCTGCACAGCATTCTCGTGCACGTGCGCCGGGCCGTGCCGGCGCATATTCCGGTCACGGCAAAGATGCGTCTGGGCTTCGACAGCCCTGACGGTGCCATGGAATGCGCCATTGCCCTGGCCGAAGGTGGCGCCGAGCAAATCGTCGTGCATGCACGGACCAAGGTTGACGGCTACAAGCCTCCGGCCCATTGGGAGTGGGTGGCGCGCGTGCAGGATGTGGTCAAGGTGCCGGTGTTCGCCAACGGCGAAGTCTGGACGATCGAGGACTGGTGGCGTTGCCGCGAAGTCAGTGGCGTGGAAGACATCATGCTGGGCCGGGGACTGGTCTCGCGGCCCGACCTGGCACGGCAAATCGCAGCCGCACGGGCCGGCATCGAACTGCCAGCCATGGGCTGGAATGAGTTGATGCCGCTGATCCAGGACTTCTGGTGCCAGGTTGTCGACAAGCTCACGCCACGCAGCGCACCGGGCCGCTTGAAGCAGTGGGTGGCCATGTTGACCCGCAGTTATCCCGAGGCCGTGGAGTTGTTCACAGCCCTGCGCCGCGAGAGCGATTTGGCGCAGATCAGCCGTCTTGTCGGCGTGGAGCATCGCATCGCGGCCTGAAAAAATTTGCAGGCCAGTTCTTGAAATGCAGTGGGTGGTCCCTATCTAGGGGGTAAGCGATGCCGAAGTCGGGTCGCGAAGACAACCACTCGCTGATTTTCAGGAGATGTACCATGACTACCGCTTTTTCTCTGGCTCCACTGTTCCGCCATTCCGTCGGTTTCGATCGTTTCAATGATCTGTTCGAATCGGCGGCACGTAACGACTCGGGTAGCAGCTACCCTCCGTACAACGTGGAAAAACATGGTGATGACCAATACCGTATCGTTGTTGCCGCCGCAGGTTTCCAGGAGCAGGATCTGGAACTGCAAGTCGAAAAAGGCGTCTTGACCGTCAGTGGCGGTAAGCGTGACGGCAGCACTGAAAACGTTACCTATCTGCATCAGGGCATCGCGCAGCGAGCCTTCAAGCTGTCCTTCCGCCTGGCCGACCATATCGAAGTCAAGGCGGCGGCGCTGGTCAACGGCTTGCTCAACATCGATCTGTTGCGCGTCGTGCCGGAAGAGGCCAAGGCCAAACGCATCCCGATCAACGGCGTGCAGCCGGCCCTGCAGAACTGATAGCTGTAACCAACAAGAAGGGCGCCTCAGGGCGCCCTTTTTTGTGGCTGACGGACGTAGAACAACTGCTTTCTTTCTCGTTCCCACGCTCCGCGTGGGAATGCCTCCAACGACGCTCCGCGTCGCGCGCCGATCATGCGAGCGTCTGCTGCATTCCCACGCGGAGCGTGGGAACGAGGGGCAGGAGGCGGCGGTCTACTGTTCGAGCAACAACTTGCGGAACTCGATCAACGGCAGGGGCCGGCTGTACAGGTAGCCCTGATACAGGTGGCAACCCAGTTTCTCGAGAAACTCCAGTTGCTCGGAGGTTTCTACCCCTTCGGCAATCACGGACAGGTCCAGGCTGCGGGCCATGGCCACGATCGCGCGGACGATTTCGGCGTCGTTGGGATCCTGGGTGGCGTCGCGAATGAACGACTGGTCGATCTTGAGTGCGTCCACGGGCAGGCGCTTGAGATACGTCAGGGAGGAGTAGCCGGTACCGAAATCATCCATGGCAAAGCTCACGCCGAGTTTCTTCAGTGCACGCATCTTGGCGATGGTGTCATCCAGGTTCTGGATCACCACGCCCTCGGTGATTTCCAGCTTGAGCATCGAGCAGGGCAGGTGGTTGGATTTCATGCTGCGCTCGATGCGCTCGACGAAGTCGTTCTGGCGAAATTGCCGCGGGCTGATGTTGACGCAGAGGCTGAAGTCGTTGATGTCGATCAGGTTTTCCTTGAGCAGTTGTGCGCAGGCGCCGCAAGCTTCTTCGAGAATCCAGGAGCCCACCTCCAGGATCAGCCCGCTTTCTTCCAGTACCTGGATGAATTGGGCGGGAGACTGCTGGCCCAGTTGCGGGTGAAACCAGCGTAGCAGCACCTCGGCTCCGACAATGCTGTCATCCCGGGCGTCGATCTGCGGCTGGAAGTGCAGGCTCAATTCACCACGGGTCATGGCCATGCGCAGGTCGCTCTCCATCTGCAGGCGTTCGCTGGCGGCTTTCTGCATGGTGTTGTGGAACAGCTGCGTGGTATTGCGCCCCGAGTCCTTGGCCCGATAGAGGGCGATGTCGGCGCGCTTGAGCAGGTCGGCCGGTGTCGTGCCGTGGTCGGGAATCAGGGCGATGCCGATACTGGGCGTGACCTGTAGGCGTTGGCCGTCCAGCGACATGGGTTCGGCGAGCAATTCTCGCAAGGTATCAGCCAGGCTGCGTACTTGCTCGGTGACCTGGCTGCGCGAGCCCTCCAGGCCACTGAGCAGCACCACGAATTCATCGCCACCCAGGCGAGCGACGGTGTCTTCCATGCGCACACTGGCTTCCAGGCGGGCAGTGATGATTTTCAGCACGGTATCGCCCACCGGGTGGCCGAGCGAATCATTGATGTGCTTGAAGTGGTCCAGGTCGAGGAACAGCAGCGCACCGCGCAGGTTGTGGCGTTTGAGCAGGGCGATCTGCTGGCTCAGCCGGTCCATCAGCAGGGCACGGTTGGGCAGATTGGTCAGGGAGTCGTGATAGGCCAGGTGGCGAATCTGCGCCTGAGCGTTTTTCAACTGGCTGACATCCCGGGCGGTCAACAGCAGGCACGGTGCGTCATTGAGGGTCAGCGGCTCTACCGAAACCTCGACGCTGAGAATCTCGCCGCGCTTGTTACGTCCGAGCATCTCGCGGTGATGGGCGCGGCCATTCTCCTGCAGGTCGTGAAGCAAGTTGGCCCGCTGCTTTTCGTCGGCCCAGATGCCGATGTCGTAGACCGTGCGCCCGATGACTTCGTCGGCGCGGTAACCGGTCAGGCGACAGAAGCCGTCGTTGACCTCCAGGTACCGGCCGGTTTCGCGATCCGTAATGGTGATGGCGTCGGGGCTGGAGTGAAACGCCTTGGCGAATTTCTCTTCACTGGCCTTGAGGGCCGCTTCGGCGCGCTGTTGCGCCGTGATATCGCGCAGGGTGGTGACACTGCACTGCTGGTCCTCGACCTTGATCAGTCGGCTGGAGATCACGCAGGTCAGGACGCTGCCGTCCTTGTGGTTGACGGTGACTGCGACATTATCGAGGTCCTTGTCGCGAATGCCTTGTTCGATCCGTTGCGGGCGCCTGCCGGCGCCGGCCCAGAAACCGATGTCTTCGGCGTTCTGGTTGATCACTTCATCGGCGGTCCAGCCAAAGGTCTGGGTAAAGGCCGGGTTTATCTCGATGAACTGGCCGGTTTCCTGGCGCGTTACGCAAATCGGGTCGGGGCTTGCCTGGAACAGGCTGGCGAACTTCTCTTCGGAGCTGGTCAGGCGCTGTTCGCGTTCGACCTGATCAGTAATGTCGAGCAGGGTGCCGGCCATGCGCAGCGGGTTGCCCTGAGCGTCACGATAGAGGCGGGCACGGCTTTCGATAAAGCGAGAAGCGCCGTTTTCCAGCTGGATGCGGTACGTGACCTGATAGTTGCCGGCCGGGCCTTCGCGCAGACTGCGGTAAGCCTGGCGCATGCTGCCGCGTTCCTCTTGCGGCACACCTTCGAAGAAGGCATCGAAGGGTTCATGGAATGGGACGGGGTCCAGGCCATGCAGCTCGGCGGCGCGTGCCGAGCCATACAGCATGCCGCTGGGGATATGCCAGTCCCAGGTACCCAGCTGGGCCGAGTCCAGGGCCAGGTCGAGGCGTTCCTGACTGTCTTTGAGGGCTTGCTCGGCGCGCTTGCGTTCGCTGGTATCGATGAAGGTGCTGAGCAGGTAGGCAACACCCTCCATCTCGATATTCTGCGCACACAGTATGCCGTCATGGACCTGACCGCTGCTGGCGCGCAATTGCACTTCCAGGTTGACCGGTTCGCTGTTGTCCCGGGTCGCTTCCAGTACCTGTTTGCGTTGTTCCGGGTCGGCCCACAGGCCCAGTTCGATGGTGGTCTTGTTGATGATCTGGTGGCTCGCCCAGCCCAGGATCTTCTCGAAGTGCTGGTTGACTTCGTAGATCAGACCATCGGCGCGGCGGGTCAGCAGAATGACATTGGGGCTCAGGTGAAACAGGGTGGCAAAGCGCTTTTCCGAGTTGATCAGTGCGGTTTCCCGCTCGCGCTGGCGCGTGATCTCGCGAATCACGCCAATCATCTGTAGCGAACCGTTTTTGCTTTTGACCAGGCTGCCATTGATCTCCAGCCAATGGATCGTCCCGTCGGGCCAGCGGATCCGATGGCGCATGGCTTGTTCTATTGGCTCGCCGGACAATACCGCGTGAAAGGCCTGAATCGTCCGGGCCCGATCTTCCACCGGCAGCAGATCGATGTAGTCGATGTCATTGGGCAGCGGCTGTTGCGGGTCAAAGCCAAACAGTGCCTGCGTACCTCGCGACCAGCTCAGCAGCCCACTCTCGATATCCCAGAACCAGGCGCCCAGGTGCGCGCCATTGAGCGCGGCCAGCAACTGGGGTGCGCTCTCCCAGGTTTGCTCCGACTCTTGAGGGTCTGCCGCATGAATGCGCGGCATATATGGAAAGCGTCTAGCTGTTTTGGGCATCGGTACCAGACCTTTGGCGGGTAAAGCGTCCTTGGAGCGACAGATCTTCGAACTTCCAGGCTTTTGCGTCAGTGCGAGGCTCGGTGCATGTCGAGCAATGACATAAAGGCGCGCGCTGCATTCGAGAGCGTGCGTTCGGTGTGCAGAATGTAGCCTAGCTGGCGCGAGAGTTGAATGCCCGGCAATGGAATGCGTGCAACCTGTTCATCGAGCATGGTACGCGGTAATACGCTCCAGGCCAGCCCGATGGAAACCATCATTTTGATGGTCTCCAGATAGTTGGTACTCATGGCGATGTTGGGCGTCAGCCCCTGGGCTTCGAACAGGCGCTGGACGATATGATGGGTAAAGGTGTTGCCGCCCGGGAACACGGCCGGATGATGGGCGATATCGGCCAGGCTCACCGGGCCCTGCAGCACCAGGCTGTGCTCGGGGGCGGCGACGAAATCCAGTGGGTCTTCCCAGACGGGGACGGCCTTGACCAGCGCATGGGGTTCGGGGGCGAGGGTGATCACCGCCAGTTCAGCGCGGCCATGGAGGATTTCTTCGTAGGCCACTTCCGAGTCGAGAAACTGGATGTCCAGGGCCACGTCCGGGTAGCGCCGGGTGAACTCGCGCAGCAGCGGCGGCAGGCGGTGCAGGCCGATATGGTGGCTGGTGGCCAGTGTCAGCCGTCCGCTGACTTCGCCGGTGAGGTTGGTCAGGGCTCGCCGGGTATCATCCAGCACATTGAGAATCTGGTAGGCCCTTGGCAGCAGGGCGCGGCCGGCTTCGGTGAGGCTGACTTCGCGACCCAGCCGGTCGAACAGGCGTACATCGAGTTGTTGCTCGAGGCCGGCAATGCGTTTGCTGATGGCCGGTTGTGTCAAATGGAGGCGTTCGCCTGCGCCGGAGAAGCTGCCCGTCTCGGCAATGGCTATGAAGGCATTGAGGTTGGCGAGGTCCATCTGGCTGGATTCCTATTGGTTATCCAAAGCATAAAAATTATGAATTTGAGTTATTCAATGTAACCCCATAGGATCGCCCATACAAGCCAAGGGGTTATTGGCATAGAAAGACGCTGATGAGGAACAGTCTGATGGCTGGCAAAACGCTCTACGACAAGCTCTGGGATTCGCATTTGGTCAAGCAGCGCGACGATGGTTCGGCGCTGATCTACATCGACCGTCACATCATTCACGAAGTGACGTCGCCGCAGGCATTCGAAGGCCTGCGACTGGCCGGGCGCAAGCCTTGGCGCATCGATGCCAACATCGCCACGCCCGACCATAACGTGCCGACCACCCCGGAGCGCAAGGGCGGCATCGATGCGATTGTCGACCAGGTCTCGCGTTTGCAAGTCCAGACCCTCGACGATAACTGCGACGAGTACGGCATCACCGAATTTAAGATGAATGACGTGCGCCAGGGCATCGTTCACGTGATCGGCCCGGAGCAGGGCGCAACCTTGCCGGGCATGACCGTGGTCTGCGGCGACTCGCACACTTCGACCCATGGTGCTTTCGGTGCCCTGGCTCATGGTATCGGTACTTCCGAGGTCGAGCATGTGCTCGCGACCCAGTGCCTGGTCGCCAAGAAAATGAAAAACATGCAGGTAAGCGTCGAAGGCCAGCTGCCTTTTGGCGTGACCGCCAAGGACATCGTCCTGGCCGTGATCGGCAAGATCGGCACCGCCGGCGGCAATGGCCATGCCATCGAATTCGCTGGCAGCGCGATCCGTGACCTGTCCATCGAAGGGCGCATGACCATCTGCAACATGGCCATCGAGGCCGGTGCCCGCGTGGGTCTGGTTGCCGCCGACGAAAAGACCGTCGAATACGTCAAGGGACGCCCATTCGCACCCAAGGGCGCCGAATGGGACCTGGCCGTAGCAGCCTGGAAAGACCTGGTTTCCGATGCCGATGCGAAATTCGACACCGTGGTCGAACTCGACGCCACGCAAATCAAGCCACAGGTGAGCTGGGGCACTTCGCCGGAAATGGTCCTGGCCGTCGATCAGAACGTGCCGGACCCGGCGCAGGAAATGGATCTGGTCAAGCGTGGTTCGATCGAGCGTGCCTTGAAGTACATGGGCCTGAGCGCCAACCAGGCGATCACCGACATTCAGCTCGATCGCGTGTTCATCGGTTCCTGCACCAACTCGCGGATCGAAGACCTGCGCGCCGCAGCGGCAATCGCCAAGGGTCGCAAGGTGGCTTCGACCATCAAGCAAGCCCTCGTGGTGCCGGGTTCTGGCCTGGTCAAGGCGCAGGCCGAGCAGGAAGGTTTGGACAAGATTTTCATCGAGGCCGGTTTCGAATGGCGTGAACCAGGCTGCTCGATGTGCCTGGCGATGAACCCGGACCGCCTGGAGTCGGGCGAGCACTGTGCCTCGACCTCCAACCGTAACTTCGAGGGGCGCCAGGGTGCCGGTGGACGTACGCACCTGGTCAGCCCGGCCATGGCGGCAGCAGCGGCAGTGACCGGTCGTTTTATCGATGTACGCGAGTTGATTCAAGGGAGCGCAGCATGAAAGCCTTTACCCAGCATACCGGTCTGGTCGCGCCGTTGGATCGCGCCAACGTGGACACCGACCAGATCATTCCCAAGCAGTTTCTGAAGTCGATCAAGCGCACCGGTTTCGGCCCGAACCTGTTTGACGAATGGCGCTACCTGGATGTCGGCCAGCCTTACCAGGACAACTCCAGGCGTCCGTTGAACCCTGAGTTCGTGCTCAATCACGCACGCTACCAAGGGGCCAGCGTGTTGCTGGCGCGGGAAAACTTCGGCTGCGGTTCAAGCCGCGAGCACGCGCCGTGGGCGCTCGAGGAATACGGCTTTCGCAGCATCATCGCGCCGAGCTACGCCGATATTTTCTTCAACAACAGCTTCAAGAACGGCCTGCTGCCGATCATCTTGAGCGATGCGGAAGTCGACGAGCTGTTCAAGCAGGTCGAAGCCGACCCTGGCTATCAGCTGACCATCGACCTGGCGGCGCAGACCGTGACCCGTCCGGACGGCAAGGTCCTGAGCTTCGAGATCGATGCGTTCCGCAAGCACTGCCTGCTCAATGGTCTGGACGATATCGGCCTGACCTTGCAGGACGGTGATGCGATTGCGGCGTTCGAAGCCAAGCATCGGGCCAGCCAGCCTTGGTTGTTTCGTGATGCTTGAGTAGTTGTTGGCTGTACTGGCCTCATCGCCGGCAAGCCGGCTCCCACAGGTGGTTGGCATTGCACCTGTCTCTGTGGGAGCTGGCTTGCCAGCGATGAGGCCCTCAAGGCCAATCCATAAATAAAGGGACTCCCAGATGACCACCACCGCCCACACCGATGTCGTCCAGCGCCAATTCGGCGAACAGGCCGCCGCCTACCTGAGCAGCACCGTGCACGCTCAGGGCACTGAATTCGCGCTGCTCCAGGCCGAACTGGCCGGGCAGGGCGCGGCTCGCGTGCTGGACCTGGGCTGTGGTGCCGGTCATGTCAGTTTTCATGTGGCACCGTTGGTCGCCGAAGTGGTGGCCTACGACCTCTCCCAGAAGATGCTCGACGTGGTGGCGGCTGCCGCTGGCGAGCGCGGCCTGGGCAATGTCGTCACCCAGTTGGGTGCAGCGGAGCGCCTGCCGTTCGCCGGCGGCGAATTCGACTTCGTCTTCAGTCGTTATTCGGCCCACCACTGGAGCGATCTGGGCCTGGCCCTGCGCGAAGTGCGGCGCGTGCTCAAGCCCGGTGGCGTGGCAGCGTTCATCGACGTGATGTCGCCGGGCAGCCCTCTGCTCGACACCTACCTGCAGAGCGTTGAAGTGCTGCGCGACACCAGTCACGTGCGCGATTACTCTGCCGCAGAGTGGTTGCGCCAGGTCAGTGAGGCTGGGTTGCAAACGCGCAGCCACAGCCGTCAGCGCCTGCGCCTGGAGTACAGCTCCTGGGTCGAGCGTATGCGCGCGCCTGAAGTGATGCGCGCTGCCATCCTCCATTTGCAGCAAGCCATGGGCGCAGAAGTGCGGCAGTATTACGAAATCAGCGACGACGGCTCCTTCAGTACCGATGTTCTGGTGCTTTGGGCCGAGCGATAGTCTTGACCAGGCAGCCTTGTTTGGCGTGCCGTTTCAATTGAATAGAGGAAAGCATGAGCAAGCAGATTCTGATTCTCCCAGGTGATGGTATCGGTCCGGAAATCATGGCCGAAGCGGTCAAGGTGCTAGAGCTGGCCAACGACAAGTTCCAGCTCGGTTTCACCCTGGAGCACGACGTGATTGGCGGCGCTGCCATCGACAAGCACGGTGTGCCGCTGGCCGACGAAACCCTGGCCCGTGCTCGTACTGCCGATGCCGTGCTGCTGGGCGCCGTCGGTGGACCGAAGTGGGACAAGCTCGAGCGTGACATTCGTCCCGAGCGCGGCCTGCTGAAGATTCGTTCGCAACTGGGCCTGTTCGGCAACCTGCGCCCGGCAATCCTTTATCCACAACTGGCCGACGCTTCGTCGCTCAAGCCCGAGATCGTTTCCGGCCTGGACATCCTGATCGTCCGTGAGCTGACCGGCGGTATCTATTTCGGTGCGCCACGGGGTAATCGCGAGCTGGAAGGCGGCGAGCGTCAGGCCTATGACACGCTGCCGTACAGCGAGAGCGAAATCCGTCGTATCGCCCGGGTCGGCTTCGACATGGCGCGCGTGCGCGGCAAGAAGCTCTGCTCGGTGGACAAGGCCAACGTGCTGGCATCCAGCCAACTGTGGCGTGAAGTGGTCGAGGAAGTGGCCAAGGACTATCCTGATGTCGAACTGAGCCACATGTACGTCGACAATGCCGCAATGCAACTGGTACGCGCGCCCAAGCAATTCGACGTGATGGTCACCGACAACATGTTTGGTGACATTCTGTCGGATGAGGCTTCCATGCTCACCGGTTCTATCGGCATGCTGCCTTCGGCCTCTCTGGATGCCAACAACAAGGGCATGTACGAGCCTTGCCATGGCTCGGCGCCGGACATCGCAGGTCAGGGTATTGCCAACCCGCTGGCAACCATTTTGTCGGTGTCGATGATGTTGCGTTACAGCTTCAACCAGATCGCGGCGGCCGATGCCATTGAAAAAGCCGTGAGCCTGGTGTTGGATCAAGGTTTGCGCACCGGCGACATCTGGTCGACGGGTTGTACCAAGGTGGGTACGCAGGAAATGGGCGACGCAGTAGTCGCAGCTCTGCGGAATCTGTAATCTCTCGGGCCCGCTGTCTTCTTTTGAAGCCAGCGCCCACTTTTTTGTCAAAGGTGTAGTTGCGATGAAACGTGTAGGTCTGATCGGTTGGCGCGGTATGGTCGGTTCCGTGCTCATGCAGCGGATGCTGGAAGAGCAGGATTTCGATCTTATTGAGCCGGTGTTCTTCACCACCTCCAATGTGGGTGGCCAGGGTCCGGCAGTGGGCAAGGATATTGCTCCGCTCAAGGATGCTTACAGTATTGAAGAGCTCAAGACCCTCGATGTGATTCTGACCTGCCAGGGTGGCGACTACACCAACGAGGTCTTCCCGAAACTGCGCGAAGCCGGCTGGCAGGGCTACTGGATCGACGCGGCCTCGAGCCTGCGCATGCAGGACGACGCGGTCATCGTGCTTGATCCGGTCAACCGCAAGGTGATCGATCAGCAACTCGATGCCGGGACCAAGAACTACATTGGCGGCAACTGCACCGTCAGCCTGATGCTGATGGGCCTGGGCGGCCTGTTCGAAGCCGGCCTGGTCGAGTGGATGAGCGCCATGACCTATCAGGCGGCCTCGGGTGCCGGCGCGCAGAACATGCGTGAACTGATCAAGCAGATGGGTGCAACCCATGCTGCCGTCGCCGATGAACTGGCCAACCCGGCCAGCGCCATCCTCGACATCGACCGCAAGGTTGCCGAAACCATGCGCAGCGAAGCCTATCCGACCGAGAACTTCGGCGTGCCGCTGGCTGGCAGCCTGATCCCGTGGATCGACAAGGAACTGCCGAACGGCCAGAGCCGTGAAGAATGGAAGGCCCAGGCCGAGACCAACAAGATTCTGGGGCGCTTCAAGAGCCCGATCCCGGTCGATGGCATCTGCGTACGCATCGGTGCCATGCGTTGCCACAGCCAGGCGCTGACCATCAAGCTGAACAAGGACGTGCCGATCGCCGATATCGAAGGCATGATCAGCCAGCACAACCCTTGGGTGAAACTGGTGCCTAACCAGCGCGAAATCAGCATGCAGGAGCTCAGCCCGAACAAGGTGACCGGCACGCTGAACATCCCGGTCGGTCGTCTGCGCAAGCTGAACATGGGTTCGCAGTACCTTGGTGCATTCACCGTGGGCGACCAGCTGCTGTGGGGCGCGGCCGAACCGCTGCGCCGCATGCTGCGGATTCTGCTTGAGCGTTGATTGCTTGAGTCGTTGAACTTGAAACCCGCGTCTTGTGAGAGATGCGGGTTTTTTGTTTTTACGCGGTTTCTCGTTCCCACGCTCTGCGTGGGAATGCAGCCGCCGACGCTCAGCGTCTCGACGCAGAGCGTCAGTACATGGGCTCCCACGCGGAGCGTGGGAGCCAGGCAGGAGGGGAGCGGACAAACCCCTCCAATCCGAGTAAAGTGCCGCTCCCCCCGTTCTACCTGAGGTATTTGCATGAGCCAGTCTTTCGATATCGCCGTGATCGGCGCCACCGGTACCGTGGGCGAGACCCTTGTCCAGATCCTTGAAGAACTCGATTTTCCCGTAGGCACCCTGCATTTGCTGGCCAGCAGTGAATCGGCCGGGCATTCGGTGCCGTTTCGGGGCAAGAACGTCCGTGTGCGGGAAGTCGACCAGTTCGATTTCAGCCTGGTCAAGCTGGCGTTCTTCGCCGCTGGCCCCGCAGTCACCCGCAGTTTCGCGCCGCGGGCCACGGCCGCCGGCTGCATGGTGATCGACCTGTCGGGTGGCTTGCCGGCCAGCCAGGCGCCCGCGGTCGTGCCCGAGGCCAATGCCAAGGTATTGGCAACGCTGGCGGCGCCGGTCCAGGTCAGCAGCCCGAGTGCATCGGCGGTATCGCTAGCCGTAGCCCTGGCGCCCCTGCGCGGGCTGCTCGACCTGCAGCATGTCAATGTCACCGCCTGCCTGGCGATTTCTGCCCAGGGCCGCGAAGCAGTCAGCGAGCTGGCGCGCCAGACGGCCGAATTGCTGAATGTACGCCCACTTGAACCGCGCTACTTCGACCGCCAAGTGGCGTTCAACCTGCTGGCCCAGGTCGGCACGCCGGATGAGCAAGGCCATGCTTTGCTGGAGCGTCGTCTGGTTGAAGAATTGCGCGAATTGCTTGAGCTGCCTGCGCTGAAGATTTCCGTCGCCTGCATTCAAGCTCCGGTGTTTTTTGGCGATAGCTTCAGTGTGTCGGTGCGTAGCGCCGCGCCGGTCGACCTGCCGGCGGTCAACGCTGCACTCGAAGGTGCAGCGGGGGTCGAACTGGTCGAGGCCGGCGATTACCCGACTCCGGTAGGTGATGCCGTGGGCCAGGACGTGGTTTATGTCGGCCGGGTACGCGGTGGAATCGATGACCCTGAGCAACTGAATCTGTGGCTGACCACCGACAACGTACGCAAGGGGGCGGCATTGAACGCTGTGCAGCTGGCACAATTGTTGATAAAAGACCTTCTGTAAAAGATACTTGGCAACAATTTGCTTTAAAGATACTGGCTGGACGTCACTTGCCGAGGAACGTTCACACATAGGATTAGGTCATGGTTCGAGTTCGCAAACTGGTGTTAGCAATAGCCGCTGCGTCGGCGCTGTCTTCCGGTATGGCGCATGCGCTTGGTCTCGGGGAACTGACCCTGAAGTCGACGCTGAACCAACCGCTCGTGGCCGAAATCGAATTGCTCGATGTTCGCGATCTTACGGCTGCCGAGTTGGTGCCCAGCCTGGCGCCGGCCGAGGAGTTCGCCAAGGCAGGTGTGGATCGTCAGGCGTTTCTCGACGACTTGACCTTCACCCCGGTGATCAACGCCAGCGGCAAGAGCGTCTTGCGTATCACCTCGAGCAAGCCGCTGCCTGAGCCTTTCGTGAAGTTCCTGGTGCAGGTGGTATGGCCCAGTGGGCGTCTGATGCGCGACTACAGCGTGTTGCTCGATCCTTCGAAATTCTCCCCGCAGGCGGCGCAGACGCCTGATATCAACGGTGCCACGCCGGCCGTGACCGCACCGTCCGAGTACACCACCAGCAAGCGCGATACCTTGTGGGAAATCGCCGAGAAGGTGCGTCAGGGTGGCTCGGTGCAGCAGACCATGCTGGCCATCCAGGCGCTCAATCCGGATGCCTTTATCGACGGCAACATCAACCGGCTCAAGACCGGGCAGGTCTTGCGCATGCCTGATGGGCAGCAGATCTCCAGCACGCCACAACCTCAGGCAATCGCCGAAGTCGCCCAGCAGAACGCTGCCTGGCGCCAGGGTCGTCGCCTTGGGCCGCGGGCGCAACAACTCGATGCAACGCGTCGCAGCGGCAAGCAAGGCGCGCCGGCACAAGTCGAAATCAAGGACAAACTGAGCCTGGTATCTGCCAGTGGCAAGTCGGCCGGCAAGGGCGCAGGCGGCGACAGCAAGGCCGTGAGTAACAAGCTGGCAGTGGCACAAGAGAGTCTGGATACGACTCGGCGCGACAATGCCGAGTTGAAAAGTCGGATGACGGATCTGCAAAGCCAATTGGACAAGCTGCAACGTTTGATCCAATTGAAGAATGATCAATTGGCCAAGCTTGAGGCACAAAACGCGGCGGACGCTGCCGCGCAGGCTGCCCAGCCCCGGGCAACTCCGGAAACGCCGGCCATATCGGCGGAGTTGGCCGCGCAGTCGCAAGCCGAGCCTGCTCCGGCAGCAGCGCCTGCAGCGGATGCGGCAACTACCGCTCCAGCCCCTGCGCAAGAGCCGATCGAAGTCCAGGAGCCAGAGGCGGCGACGGATACATCGGACAAGGGCCTGAATGATTTGCTGGCCAACCCGGTGCTGGTTGGATTGGTCGGTGGCGGCGGGTTGCTGGTGGTGTCGCTCCTGCTGCTTCTTCTGGCACGGCGCCGCAAGGCACAGCAGGAAGCCGAGAAGCATATGCGCATGGCCCGGGCGCTGGCTGAAGAATCCGAGCAGAGTGCAGACATCGATCTGCCGCCGAGCAGCTTCGAAGGTCTGGAAGTGTCTGCGCCGAACGTGAAACTGGCCCCTGCGTTCGTCGCTGCTTCCGCTGCTGCAGCCACTGCGGCGGAGATACCGGGACTGGCACCGGAAATGAAGGCTCCCGCGCCCGCCCCACAGCCAGAACCCGTGTTCGTCGCACTGGCTCCTGCTCGGGCGCCTGTTGCTCCAGCGACGGCCAGCGACGAGGTGTTGGTCGAGGCCGACCGTAGCATTGCACAAGGGCGGTTCAATCACGCAGCCGACCTGCTGGAGGCGGCTATCGCGAAAGAGCCGCAGCGCAGTGACTTGCGTCTGAAGCTGATGGAGGTCTACGCCCATCAGGGTGACCGCGATGCGTTCGTCGGCCAGGAGCGCCAATTGATTGCCACCGGCAAGAATCACGCTGACGTCGAACAATTGAAAAGTCGCTTCCCGGCCATGCTGGCAGTAGCGGCGGCCGGGGTCAGCGCGGCGGCGCTCGCTGCCGAGCAGGATGCCCAGTACGTCAAGGATCTGTTGCTCGATGAGCCTCAGGTACCTGATGCCATGCCGGACGATTCGGTCTTCGATTTGAGCCTGGACGATCTGGACGGGGTGTCGCCGGCCGGTGCTGCCCCTGAAGCGCACCTCGATGCGGCCGATTTCGATATCCCGACTCTCAGTGACAAAGATCTGAGCTTCGAGTCGGTGCTGCGGCAGCAGGGCGCGGCACAGCGCAATGATGATCTGGTGGACTTCGACCTGGATATCCCGGATGACCGGCCAAGCCTGAATGTCGAGGCGCAACTGGCTGCATTCGACGATTCCCTGACGCTGGACGATGAGGCAATCGATTCACTGACGGACGAAGACTTGAAATTGCCGGAAGACTTCGACTTGTCCTTGTCCGACGAGAGCGGTGACAGCTTCGCCTCCGAACTGGACGATGTGAATGCGGAGCTTGACCGCTTGTCCCGGAGTCTGGAACAACCCCCCCTGGCGACGCCTACCTTCACCGCCGAAGACGCCGCCGCAGCCGACGACGAGCTCGAGTTCGATTACCTTTCCGGAACCGACGAGGCCGCAACCAAGCTCGATCTGGCCCGGGCCTACATTGACATGGGCGACAGCGATGGTGCGCGCGATATTCTCGATGAGGTCCTCAAGGAGGGCAATGACGAGCAGCGCAGCGAAGCAAAGGAAATGCTCTCGCGATTGGCCTGACTTGACTGGCTCTTGATCCCGACGGCAGCCCTGGTGGCTGCCGTTGTCGTTATAATGCCGCGCATTGCGCAAACCGACAGGCTGTAACTTCCTTGGAAATCATAGATAACGCGGCTGCCGAAGTGGCGGCCGAAGGCTTTTTCAGAATCGCGCTGGGCGTGGAATACAAAGGTTCGCGCTATCGCGGCTGGCAGCGTCAGGCCTCCGGTGTGCCGACTGTCCAGGAAACCCTGGAAAAAGCCTTGTCGAAAGTGGCGGATTCGCCCGTGTCCCTGATGTGTGCCGGGCGTACCGACGCAGGCGTGCATGCCTGCGGCCAGGTGGTGCATTTCGACACCCAGGCGGTGCGTACCATGAAGGCCTGGGTGATGGGTGCCAATATCAACCTGCCCCACGATATCAGTGTCAGCTGGGCTCGTGTGATGCCGGCGCACTTTCATGCGCGCTTCAAGGCCATCGCCCGGCGCTACCGCTATGTGATCTACAACGATCAGATCCGTCCGGCGCACATGGGCGATGAAATCACCTGGAACCACCGACCGCTGGATGTCGAACGCATGGCCGCCGCTGCCGCTTATCTGGTTGGCACTCATGATTTCAGTGCCTTCCGTGCCGGTCAGTGCCAGGCCAAGTCGCCGATCAAGCAGATCCATCACCTGCGGGTGACCCGGCACGGCAAGATGATCGTGCTGGATATCCGCGCCAACGCCTTCCTTCATCACATGGTGCGTAATATCGCTGGCGTGCTGATGACCATCGGCGCCGGTGAGCGTCCACCCGAATGGGCCCGGGACGTGCTGGAAAGCCGTGTGCGGCGAACCGGCGGGGTGACCGCCCATCCGTTTGGCCTGTACCTGGTCCAGGTTGAGTACCGCGAAGAGTTCCCGTTGCCGGAGCGTTACATTGGCCCACACTTCCTCACCGGCTTTGATGCACTGGCGGCTGACGATCCCCAGCTCATTTGCTAACATCCTGGGTTTTCCGATCCTCTAGAGGTTCACGCGATATGTCAGCCGTTCGCAGCAAAATTTGTGGGATTACCCGCATAGAGGATGCGCTGGCCGCTGTAGAGGCGGGCGCCGATGCCATCGGCCTGGTGTTCTATGCCAAGAGCCCGCGTGCGGTGACGGTGGAGCAGGCAAGGGCGATCATCGCGGCGTTGCCGCCGTTCATCACCACGGTGGGGTTGTTCGTCAACGCCACGCGCGGCGAGTTGAACGAGATTCTCGAAGCGGTGCCATTGGATTTGCTGCAGTTCCACGGTGATGAAACGCCGGCCGATTGCGAAGGTTATAGCCGCCCGTGGATCAAGGCGCTGCGAGTGCGTCCGGGCGATGATCTGGAGGCCAGCTGCAAGGCTTACGCTAAAGCCAGCGGCATTCTGCTCGATACCTATGTTGCCGGCGTGCCCGGTGGAACCGGCGAAGCTTTTGACTGGTCTCTGGTTCCCGCGCAGTTGAGCAAGCCGATCATTCTGGCCGGTGGCCTGTCGGCTGCCAATGTGGCCCAGGCCATTGCCCAGGTACACCCTTATGCGGTGGATGTCAGTGGCGGGGTAGAGCAGGGCAAGGGCATCAAGGATCGCCAGAAGATCGAGGCATTCATGCAAGCTGTGCGCAGCGCATGAAAAGCTCCCGATGCGCCGATGTGACGGTTGGCAGTCTGCCACCGTCCATAACTCCGCAGCCCTGTGCTGCCGGGCCGGGTTGCAGGAACGGTCAAAATTAATCGGTGACGGCCCCGGGGCTGGTCGCTTTAAAGGTTGAGGAGGGTGCGGGTCAGGGCGGCTAGACGCTGTACGCGGGTCGCCGGGCTGCAACCTCATCGCTTCAAACATGAATTGGCTCAAGGGCATACGCGGGACTTTGTAACGCAATTGCGTTCAGGTCGCCGGTACTGGAGAAAGAAAGCATGAGCAACTGGTTAGTAGACAAACTGATCCCTTCGATCATGCGTTCCGAGGTGAAAAAAAGCTCGGTTCCCGAGGGGCTGTGGCACAAGTGCCCGTCCTGTGAGGCCGTACTCTATCGTCCGGAGCTGGAAAAGACCCTGGATGTCTGCCCCAAGTGCAACCACCACATGCGTATCGGTGCACGTGCGCGCCTGGGCATCTTCCTCGATGCCGACGGTCGTGCCGAACTGGGCGCTGATCTGGAGCCGGTGGATCGCCTCAAGTTTCGCGATGGCAAGAAATACAAGGACCGCCTGACCGCTGCCCAGAAGCAGACCGGTGAGAAGGATGCCCTGGTGTCCATGAGCGGTACGCTGCTGGGTATGCCCGTAGTGGCCTGTGCCTTCGAGTTCTCCTTCATGGGTGGCTCGATGGGTGCCATTGTCGGCGAGCGTTTCGTGCGCGCGGCCAACTACGCCCTGGAAAACCGCTGCCCGCTGGTCTGCTTTGCAGCTTCCGGTGGTGCGCGGATGCAGGAAGCGCTGATCTCGCTGATGCAGATGGCCAAGACCTCTGCGGTGCTGGCGCGTCTGCGCGAAGAAGGCCTGCCGTTCGTTTCGGTGCTGACCGACCCGGTCTACGGCGGTGTTTCCGCGAGCCTGGCGATGCTGGGTGATGTGATCGTTGCCGAGCCCAAGGCGCTGGTTGGCTTCGCCGGCCCACGCGTGATCGAGCAGACCGTGCGCGAGAAGCTGCCTGAAGGCTTCCAGCGCAGCGAATTCCTGATCGAGCATGGTGCCATCGACCTGATCATCCCGCGCCAGGAGCTGCGTCCGCGCCTGGGTAGCCTGCTGGCCCAGTTCATGGGTCTGCCGACCCCGGCCTTCGTCGCTACGCCGATCGAGCCGATGGTGGTCCCGCCGGCACCTGCCACGGTATGACGAAACGTACCCTTGGTGACTGGCTCGCCTACCTCGAGCAGTTACACCCTTCGGCCATCGACATGGGCCTGGAGCGTTCGCAAGCGGTGGCAACCCGGCTCGGGCTTGGCCGGCCGGCACCACGGGTGGTTACCGTTACCGGTACCAACGGTAAGGGTTCGACCTGTGCGTTTGTCGCGTCCTTGCTGCGCGCCCAGGGGTTGAAAGTCGGTGTCTACAGTTCGCCGCACCTGCTGCGCTACAACGAGCGGGTGCAGATCGAGGGTGTCGAGGCCAGCGATGAGGCCTTGTGCGAGGCCTTCGAGGCCATTGAGGCGGGGCGCGGCGAAATCTCCCTGACCTATTTCGAAATGGGCACCTTGGCGGCTTTCTGGCTGTTCCAGCGTTCCGGGCTCGATGCCGTGGTGCTGGAAGTCGGCCTTGGCGGGCGCCTGGATGCAGTCAATCTGGTCGATGCTGACCTGGCGCTGGTGACCAGCATCGGTATCGATCACGCCGACTGGCTTGGCGATAGCCGCGAGTCGGTGGCCTTCGAAAAGGCCGGGATCTTCCGCCAGGGCCGTCCGGCGCTGTGTGGCGATCTCGATCCCCCGCAGCCGCTGCTGGATCAGGCAACGAAACTCGCCTGTCCGTTTTTCCTGCGAGGCCGTGACTATGACCTGGGCATCACTGACCGGGACTGGCATTGGCGCGGGCTCAACGGCAAGGGGCAGAGCGTCGAATTGACGGGCTTGCCGCTGTTGGACTTGCCCATGGAAAACGCCGCGCTGGCGCTCCAGGCGTATCTGCTGCTGGATCTGCCCTGGGAAGCCAGACGGATCTCTGCGGCGCTACTGGGAACTCGCATGGTCGGTCGTCTGGATCGGCGCAACTTCAGTTGGCAAGGCAAGTCCCTGACGCTGTTGCTCGATGTCGGCCATAATCCTCATGCGGCCGACTATCTGGCTCGACGCCTGGTCGCGCGTGCGCCGAAGGGCAAGCGTCTGGCGGTATTTGGTCTATTGTCGGACAAGGACCTCGACGGCGTGTTGGAGCCCTTGCAGAGGCAGGTGCAGGAGTGGGCGGTAGCGCCTTTGCCGACCCCGCGTACCCGCCCGGCTGCAGAGTTGCAGGCCGCGCTGGAGAACCTTGGTGCCTCGGTGACGTCTCATGCAAGCGTGCAGGCTGCGCTTGAGGCGCAGTGTGCCAGGGCGATGGCCGAGGACGAAATTCTGTTGTTCGGATCATTTTACTGTGTCGGCGAGGCCCTGGAATGGCTGGCCCGTCACGCCAAGGAGGATGTGGCAGATGGCATTGCTCGATAACGTGGTCAAGCAACGCATGGTCGGCGCGCTGGTGCTGGTCGCGCTGGCAGTGATTTTCCTGCCGATGCTGTTTTCCCGTGAAGACGAGTTGCGTCAGGTGCGCGTCGAGGCGCCAGCGGCTCCGGCGACGCCGGTGATGCCGCAAGTGCAGGTCGAGCCGGTGCAGGTGCCCGAGCCGGTGCCTGCCGATGAACCGGTGCCGGACACTGCCGAAGCGGCCCCGCAGGCACCGGCCAGGCCGATCGCGCCTGTTCCGGCCGTGCCGGCGGTTCCAGCTGTTCCTGCGGTGCCCGCTGTTGCCGCTGCAAGCACGCCGGCGACTCCTGCGCCTGCACCTGCGCCCGCCACCAAGCCGACCCCCGCACAAGCTTCTGCGGCGGCCCCGGCCAAGCCTGAACCGGCGAAAAAGATCGATACCAATGGTTTGCCGGTCAGTTGGTCGGTGCAGTTGGCCAGCCTGTCCAATCGCGCCAGCGCCGATAATCTGCAAAAGACCCTGCGCAGTCAGGGGTACAATGCCTACATCCGTTCGGCCGATGGCATGAACCGGGTGTTCGTCGGGCCTTTGATCGAGCGTGCCGAAGCCGAGCGCCTGCGCGACCTGCTGGGGCGTCAACAGAACCTCAAGGGTTTTGTCGTGCGTTTCCAGCCTGAGCGCAACTGATCGGGGTTAAAGCGCACAGTACTGACAATCGCTGCTTACCGACGGGCATGGGCTCTGCTAAAATGCGCCGCCTTATCCGTCTGTAGGCTGCACTGTGGCATTTACCTGGGTTGACTGGGCGATCATCGCGATAATCGCCATCTCCGCATTGATCAGTTTGAGCCGTGGTTTCGTCAAGGAAGCCTTGTCGCTGCTCACCTGGATCATCGCCGGTGCCGTCGCCTGGATGTTCGGCGGCGGGTTGTCGCAGTATCTTGAAAGCTACATCCAGACACCGTCGGCCCGCGTGATCGCCGGGTGTGCCATTCTATTCGTCGCCACCCTGCTGGTCGGCGCGATGATCAATTTTCTAATCGGCGAACTGATTCGCGTCACCGGCCTGTCCGGGACCGATCGGTTCCTCGGCATGGCCTTCGGCGCGGCGCGTGGCGCCTTGCTGGTGGTCGTCGGCGTCGGGCTGCTGAGCCTGGGGCCGGTACAGCAGGATCACTGGTGGCAGGAGTCGAGGCTCGTGCCACAATTTCTTTTGGTTGCAGACTGGTCGAAAAACCTCATTCTGGGGATGACCAGTCAGTGGCTCGCCAGCGGAATCAGCGCACCGGCTGATCTTCCGTTCAAGGAGCACCTCCTGGGGCCCAAAACGCCTTGAGTCGTGTTCAGTACAGATTTAATCAAGTAGGGGTTGCGTCGCATGTGTGGCATCGTCGGTATCGTCGGTAAGTCGAACGTCAATCAGGCGCTGTATGACGCGCTAACCGTCCTCCAGCACCGCGGCCAGGACGCTGCCGGTATTGTGACCAGCCATGAAGGCCGGTTATTCCTGCGCAAGGACAATGGCCTGGTGCGCGATGTGTTCCAGCAGCGCCATATGCAGCGCCTGGTCGGGCACATGGGCATCGGTCATGTGCGTTACCCAACCGCGGGCAGCTCGACTTCGGCCGAAGCCCAGCCGTTCTACGTCAACTCGCCTTATGGCATCACCCTGGCGCACAACGGCAACCTGACCAACGTGGAGCAACTGGCAAAGGAGATTTACGAATCCGACCTGCGCCACGTCAACACCAGCTCCGACTCGGAAGTCCTGCTCAACGTTTTCGCCCATGAACTGGCGGTGCGCGGCAAGTTGCAGCCCACCGAAGAAGACATCTTTGCGGCCGTGACCGACGTGCACAAGCGTTGCCGTGGTGGTTATGCCGTCGTGGCGATGATCACCGGCTACGGTATCGTCGGTTTCCGCGACCCCAACGCCATTCGTCCGATCGTGTTCGGCCAGCGTCATACCGACGAAGGCGTCGAGTACATGATCGCTTCCGAAAGCGTCTCCCTGGACGTGCTGGGCTTCACCCTGATTCGCGACCTGGCACCCGGCGAAGCGGTCTACATCACTGAAGACGGCCAGTTGCACACCCGTCAGTGCGCGACCAATCCGCAGATGACTCCGTGCATTTTCGAACACGTCTACCTGGCGCGTCCGGACTCGATCATCGACGGCGTTTCGGTGTACAAGGCGCGCCTGCGAATGGGTGAGAAGCTGGCCGAGAAGATCCTGCGCGAGCGTCCGGAACACGACATCGACGTGGTCATCCCGATTCCCGACACCAGCCGTACCGCGGCGCTGGAACTGGCCAACCACCTGGGCGTGAAATTCCGCGAAGGCTTCGTCAAGAACCGCTACATCGGCCGGACCTTCATCATGCCTGGCCAGGCTGCCCGCAAAAAGTCGGTACGCCAGAAGCTCAACGCGATCGAGCTGGAATTCCGCGGCAAGAACGTGATGCTGGTGGATGACTCCATCGTGCGCGGCACCACCTGCAAGCAGATCATCCAGATGGCCCGCGAAGCCGGCGCCAAGAACGTCTACTTCTGCTCGGCTGCACCTGCGGTACGTTTCCCGAACGTCTACGGCATCGACATGCCGAGCGCTCACGAGCTGATCGCCCACAACCGCAGCACTCAGGACGTTGCCGACCTGATCGGTGCCGACTGGCTGGTCTACCAGGACCTGCCGGACCTGATCGAAGCCGTCGGCGGTGGCAAGATCAAGATCGAGCACTTCGACTGCGCGGTGTTCGACGGCAAGTACGTGACCGGGGATGTCGACGAGGCTTACCTGAACAAGATCGAGCAGGCGCGCAACGACGCCTCCAAGGTCAAGACCCAGGTCGTCAGTGCGATCATCGATCTCTACAACAACTAAATAGGAGCAGGCGGCATGACACAGGAATGGGATGCCGGGCGACTGGACAGCGACCTGGAAGGGGTCGCTTTCGACACACTCGCCGTTCGTGCCGGCCAGCACCGCACGCCGGAAGGTGAACACGGCGATCCGCTGTTCTTCACCTCCAGCTATGTATTCCGCACGGCGGCCGATGCCGCTGCGCGGTTTGCGGGCGAAGTGCCGGGCAACGTTTATTCGCGTTACACCAACCCGACCGTGCGCGCGTTCGAAGAGCGCATTGCGGCCCTGGAAGGGGCAGAACAGGCGGTTGCGACTTCAACCGGCATGTCGGCGATCCTGTCCACGGTGATGAGCCTGTGCAGCGCCGGCGACCATGTGCTGGTGTCGCAGAGCGTGTTCGGCTCCACCATCAGTCTGTTCGAAAAGTACTTCAAGCGCTTCGGCGTGCAGGTCGACTATGTGCCGCTGGCTGATCTGTCGGGCTGGGAAAAGGCCATGAAGGCCAATACCCGCCTGCTGTTTGTCGAATCGCCGTCCAATCCGCTGGCCGAGCTGGTGGATATCGCCGCCCTGGCTGAAGTGGCGCACGCCAAAGGTGCGCTGCTGGTTGTGGATAACTGCTTCTGCACGCCGGCGCTGGCGCAGCCGCTCAAGCTCGGTGCCGACATCGTCGTGCACTCGGCGACGAAGTTCATCGACGGTCAGGGCCGTTGCATGGGCGGAGTGGTGGCCGGTCGCAGCGAGCAGATGAAGGAAGTGGTCGGTTTCCTGCGTACCGCCGGGCCGTCCCTGAGCCCCTTCAATGCCTGGATTTTCCTCAAGGGTCTGGAAACTCTCAACCTGCGCATGCGGGCACATTGTGCCAATGCCCAGGTGCTGGCCGAGTGGCTGGAGCAGCAGGACGGCATCGAGAAGGTGCACTTTGCCGGGCTCGAGAGCCATCCGCAGCATGAACTGGCCAAGCGTCAGATGCGTGGCTTCGGTGCGGTGGTGAGTTTCGAGGTCAAGGGGGGCAAGGAGGGCGCCTGGCGCTTTATCGACGCAACCCGGTTGATCTCGATTACCGCCAACCTGGGCGACAGCAAGACCACCATCACCCATCCGGCAACAACCTCCCATGGTCGTCTCACGCCGCAAGAACGCGCTGCGGCGGGGATTCGCGACAGCCTGATCCGGGTGGCGGTGGGCCTTGAAGACGTTGCCGACCTGCAGGCGGATCTGGCCCGCGGGCTGGCTGCCTTGTGATCGATTGGTCCTCGCAGCGCGCAAGCCATAACGGCCGTGTCGCGCTGGTGACCGGTGCGGCCCGGGGGATCGGCATGGGCATCGCCGCCTGGCTGATCAGCGAAGGCTGGCAGGTGGTGCTCACCGACGTGGACCGCTCGCGCGGTTTCAAGGTGGCCAAGGCACTCGGGGAGAATGCATGGTTCGTGACCATGGATGTCGCCGACGAGAAGCAGGTCATCAATGGGGTGGCACAGGTGCTGGGCCAGTTTGGCCGGCTCGATGCCCTGGTGTGCAATGCGGCGATCGCCGACCCGCACAACACGACCCTGGAGAGCCTCGAGCTTGCCCACTGGAATCGGGTGCTGGCGGTCAACCTCGGTGGGCCGATGTTGCTGGCCAAGCATTGTGCGCCCTATCTGCGCGCCCATTGCGGGGCCATCGTCAACCTGGCGTCGACCCGTGCCGGGCAATCGGAACCCGATACCGAAGCCTATGCGGCGAGCAAGGGCGGTTTGCTGGCCCTGACCCACGCGCTGGCAATCAGCCTTGGCCCGGAAATCCGGGTCAATGCGGTGAGCCCGGGCTGGATCGATGTGCGCGACCCGTCGCAGCGCCGTGCAGAGCCCTTGACCGAGGCCGATCATGCCCAGCATCCGGCTGGCAGGGTGGGAACGGTCGAAGACGTGGCGGCGATGGTTGCCTGGTTGCTGTCGAAGAATGCCGGGTTCGTCACCGGACAGGAGTTTGTGGTCGACGGCGGTATGACCAAGAAGATGATCTACACGTAATTACATGCTTCAAATGGCCTTTTTGAAAAAAACTTCATACGGGCTATTGACTTAGGTTCGGTACCTGCGTAAATTTCGCGGCCTCAGCGAAGCAAAGGGTGATTAGCTCAGCCGGGAGAGCATCTGCCTTACAAGCAGAGGGTCGGCGGTTCGATCCCGTCATCACCCACCACTTCCTGAGAAGTTCCTGACCCAGGCACTTTCGAAAGAAAGCGCCAATTGAGAGGAACCGGACGCAAGTCCACATCGCGCAGCGGTAGTTCAGTCGGTTAGAATACCGGCCTGTCACGCCGGGGGTCGCGGGTTCGAGTCCCGTCCGCTGCGCCACTTTTCTCCAGGTCGGATTAACGTCCGGTTTGAGGTTTGAGGGTACCGAAACCTTCAGGCCAGATCCCAGTTTCAATCGGGCGCAAGTCCGAGCGATACGCAGCGGTAGTTCAGTCGGTTAGAATACCGGCCTGTCACGCCGGGGGTCGCGGGTTCGAGTCCCGTCCGCTGCGCCATACTCGCTTCAAGGCCCTTGAACTCCTTGAAGCAACAAGAAAAGCGACCTCCGGGTCGCTTTTTTTGTTTTTGTCCAAGGCAAATGAGACAATTTCACACTTTGATCCTCTAATGTGTTGCACAATTGGTGCAGACCGTTACCCCCAGGATTTGCAATGTTCAATAAAACCGGCTTCGGTGCGCTTGCGCTGGCACTCGTGCTGGCAGGAGCTTCAGGCTGCTCCTCGCAGAAATCAGCCATCTACGAACACGAAAACTTCGACGATTCCGGCACTTTCTCGCGGTCCTATCCGGTCAGCGAGTCGACGTCCTGTGAAGCGGCGCGGCGAGCCTTGCTCAGCCAGGGCTATATCATCACCAGCAGCGATCCCAAGCTTGTCAGCGGGCACAAGAGCTTTCAGCAGACCGGCGAATCGCACATGGAGATCAGCTTCAACGTGGTCTGTGCCGCCGATGGCAGCGATGAGCACCGTTCCACCATCTTCGCCAATGCCCTGCAGGACCGTTATGCCCTGAAGAAGGTGAACAACTCGGCCAGCGTGGGTGTCGGTGTGTTGGGCTCGGTCTCGATGCCGATAGGCTCGTCCGATGATTCGATGGTCAAGGTTGCCAGCGAAACCGTCGCTGCGTCCAAGTTCTACGAGCGCTACTTTGCCCTGGTGGAAAGCTTCCTGCCGGCCGATGCCAAGAAAGCCGCGCACATTCCCGACAAGCCCAAGAGCGACCTGGGCGTACCGGAGCCGACGCCTGCTGCCGCGCCATTGGCACCCGCGGCCAAGGCCGAAGCAAAGCCTGAGGCAGCCCCTGGTGCCGATGAAGGCTCGATGTCCCAGCCTGTGACGCCACCGGCAGAACCCGAGCCGATCTCGGCCCAGGCGCCCGCAGCGCCCGCTGCAGAACAAAACGTGCCGGTAGAGTCGTCCGAAACGCCAGCGGTGACCGAAGCAAAGCCTTAGGGTGATAAATTTTCCCCAGCCTGCTACGTTTAAGTCCAGGAGGGCATCACTGTCACAATGGCTTCATGGGGGAGCATTAGGGTGATGTCCAGGGTCGATCCAACGAACGACCGAAACATGATCCTGGAGATAGGTTATGGACGATTATCAAGAAGAGTTGCTCGAGTATCAGGCATTCGAGCTCGATCCACCGGAGCCGGCCGAAGACGCTACCGAGCTCTAGGCTGACTGCCGCTGGCTGCGCCGGAACTCTCCCGGCGTCTGGTTGCTCCAGCGCTTGAAGGCACGCTGGAAGGCTTCGGCCGAAGCAAAGCCAAGCAAATAGGCGATCTCGCCGAATGCCAGTTCCGTATCGCGGATGTAGGTCATGGCCAGGTCGCGGCGGGTGTCGTTGAGAATGGCGCGGAACTGCGTACCTTCATCCGCCAGCTTGCGGCGCAGGGTCCAGGTCGGCAGTTTCAGCCGTGCCGCCACTTCTTCCAGGTCCGGTTCACGGCCACCATTGAGCAAGGGTCCCAGCAACTGAGTGATGCGTTCGCGCAGGCTTCGGGTTCGGGTCAGCTGCTCCAGTTCCTTTTCACACAATTGCAGCAGGTGCCGCCAGGTACTTGGGCAATGTGCTGCATTGCGCAGGTTAAGGCTGGCATGACTCAGGCGTAGCTGATTGTCGTGCGCGCCAAAGACGATGGGGCAATGGCTCAGTGCCTGATACTCGCCGGCGTAGGTGGGCGCCTCGAACTCTATCTCGACGCGTTCGGCCAGCAGGGTGCTGCCTGCCAGGCTCGACAATTGCGCCAGCCAGCCGCCAAGGATCGAGTCGACCACGAAACGGTTGTAGGTGTTGTAGGGGCTGATCGAATAGAAGCGCAACCAGGCGCCCTGGCTGTCTTCGTGAAAGCTCGATTGACCGCGGTAGTTGGAGGCGTACAGCGGCTCGAAGCGAATCAGGGTGCGCGCGGCTTCGCGCACGTTCGGCGCCTGGGCGGCGGTAACACCGGCCAGGCCTGCCTCGCTCAGGCGGCTGCACATGCCCATGTGCAGGCCCAAGGCAGGATTGTCGGTCAGTTGAATCGCCGCATGCCCAAGGCGCATATAGCGTGGTATCGACAGGCGCGCACAGGGCTCGGCCAGGCGTGCGCCGTCCAGGCCGTATTGTTCGAGCAGTGCGGTCGGGTCCTGGCCCATGCTGCGCACCGCATTCGCCAGGCTGTGGATAAAGCCTACCGACAAGTCGCCCAGACGCACCCTTGGTTGATTCATGGACTTATAACCAGAGATTGATCAGGCGCGCGCCGCGCCGGTTGTTGCCGCTATTGACCAGGCCGTGGAGGGTGCCGAAGCTTTGCCCTTCGTTGGCCTGGTCCCAGAATTGCCCGCGCATGAACACGCTCATGCCGGCAACGGCGGTGCTGATCGGCGGTTGGCCGGTCAGGGTCAGGCGATGCCAGGCTTCGCCTTCGCTGACTTCTCCGGGTTTCAGGTTGCTCTGCTCAGGCACCGAGCGGCTGGCGTAACCACGCCAGGGTCGCGACCAATGCCCCTTGCCACTGACAAAAGCCGGGACCGCGATCAACTGCGCGGCCTGGGCGTTGAGCTGGCTGTAATTGGCGGGGTACCAGCTGTCTCTGCCGATCAGCACGCCCAGGCGTCCGGCCGGGGTGTCAACGACGTGCAGGAGCGGCTCGCCGCTGGCGCGGATGTAGCGGCGCTCTTCCTTGCCCGGGTAAAGCTGGCGTTGTGGCTGCCCAAGTGGCGTGCCGTCGCTGCCGAACACCAGGCTGCTGTTGTACAGCGCACCGCCGCCGACGCGCAGGGTGCCGTTTTCCAGGTGTGGATCGGGCAGGACAATGGAGCCTGCGACCAGTGTCACGCCGAATTCCCGGGCCAGGCCGCCGAACAGTTCCTGGTAGTCCTCGGCCATGCGCCGGGCCTTCATGCGCAGGCGGGCGTCTTCCAGGCGGTTTTCACCCTTGGCGCCCAGCAGTGCAGCCATGAATTTCAACGGATTGCTCAAGGCGAGCCATTGCATGGCCTCTTCCCGATGATTGGCGCGGTACAGCTCGTCTTTCTCGCCCCGGGCCCACAGCCAGGTACCCACGTGTTCGGGCAGGACGACGACTGTCTTGGCGTTGAGCAAGCCCTTGGCGCGGGCTTGTTCGAAGTAAGCCGCGAGTTTGCGATGCAGGCGCGTGAGGCTCTGGTAGTCGCCGGGAAACAGTTCGGGTTCGATGCCCAGCAGGTTGCCGCGGTCTGCGGGCACGCCTTCGTCGAGCGCCACCTGGATGCGCAGGTCGGAAAGGTAGTGGCCAATGGGCCGATGCGTCGTCCACAGCCCGTAGCTGATCAACACAGCTATGGCGAGGAGGGCGACGAGGGAAATCAGGAATCTGCGCATGGAGCGGATGGATCAACGTGTTCTGGAGTCTGCATTAGGGTAGTCGTGCTGCGCATTAGGATCAATAACTTGTCATTTTCGGTCATTGAGTGTGTGGGCACAGCCCTTTAATGTCGGCTGCAGATAACCGACGGGGCCCGCCACTTTCGGCGAGGTGCCCGCATCCCGTGATATTGCTTGCTGTGGAGTCCTTTATGGCCGCTGCTCACTACCCGCACCTGATGTCCCCGCTGGATCTGGGTTTCACCACGTTGCGCAACCGTACCTTGATGGGCTCCATGCACACCGGCCTTGAAGAAAAGCCCGGTGGCTTCGAGCGCATGGCCGCCTACTTTGCCGAGCGTGCCCGTGGTGGCGTCGGCCTGATGGTGACCGGCGGCATCGGCCCGAACGAAGAGGGTGGGGTGTATGCCGGAGCGGCCAAACTGTCGACGCTCGAAGAAGCGCAGAAACACAGCATCGTCACCCGTGCCGTACACGAGGCCGGCGGCAAGATCTGCATGCAGATCCTCCACGCAGGTCGTTATGCCTACAACCCCAAACAAGTTGCGCCGAGCGCCATCCAGGCGCCGATCAACCCGTTCAAGCCCAACGAGCTGGACGAGGAAGGCATCGAGAAGCAGATCCAGGACTTCGTCAATTGCTCGGTACTGGCCCAGACCGCCGAGTACGACGGCGTCGAGATCATGGGGTCCGAAGGTTACTTCATCAACCAGTTCCTCGCCGCGCACACCAACCATCGTACCGACCGCTGGGGGGGCAGCTACGAGAACCGCATGCGCCTGCCGGTCGAAATCGTACGACGGGTACGCGAGGCGGTCGGGCCGAATTTCATCATCATCTTCCGTTTGTCCATGCTTGACCTGGTCGAGGGCGGCAGCACCTGGGAAGAGATCGTGCAACTGGCCAAGGCTGTGGAGCAGGCCGGGGCGACCTTGATCAATACCGGCATCGGCTGGCACGAGGCGCGGATTCCGACCATCGCTACCAAGGTGCCGCGTGCCGCGTTCGCCAAGGTCACGGCCAAGCTGCGCGGCTCGGTGAGCATTCCGCTGATTACCACCAACCGTATCAACACCCCGGAAGTGGCCGAACAGATCCTCGCCGAAGGCGATGCGGACATGGTCTCGATGGCGCGGCCATTCCTGGCCGATCCGGAGTTCGTGAACAAGGCGGCAGCCGGACGTGGCGACGAAATCAACACCTGCATCGGCTGCAACCAGGCCTGCCTGGACCACACCTTTGGCGGCAAGCTGACCACCTGTCTGGTCAATCCGCGTGCCTGCCACGAGACCGAGCTCAACTACCTGCCGGTGCAACAGATCAAGAAGATCGCGGTGGTGGGGGCCGGCCCGGCGGGCCTCTCGGCTGCCACGGTGGCAGCTGAGCGGGGCCACGAAGTGACCCTGTTCGATTCGGCCAGCGAGATCGGCGGCCAGTTCAATGTCGCCAAGCGCGTGCCGGGCAAGGAAGAGTTCTACGAGACGCTGCGTTATTTCAAACGCAAGCTGCAGACCACGAATGTCGAGTTGTGCCTGAACACTCGGGTGGATGTCGAACAACTGGTCAATGGCGGCTTCGACGAGATCATCCTCGCCACCGGCATTGCCCCGCGCTTGCCTGCGATTCCCGGCATCGAACATGAGAAGGTACTGGGTTACCTCGACGTGTTGCTTGAGCGTAAGTCGGTCGGCCAGAAGGTCGCGGTGATCGGCGCAGGTGGCATTGGCTTTGACGTGTCCGAATTCCTCGTGCACCAGGGTGTGGCCACCAGCCAGGATCGCGATGCGTTCTGGAAGGAGTGGGGCATCGACACTGACCTTGAGGCCCGTGGCGGTGTTGCGGGTGTCACGCCAGCGCCGCACGCACCGGCGCGTCAGGTGTTTCTGCTGCAGCGCAAGAAATCCAAGGTCGGCGACGGGTTGGGCAAGACCACTGGCTGGATTCATCGCACGGGCCTGAAGAGCAAGCGCGTGCAGATGCTCAACAGCGTCGAATACCTGAAAATCGATGACAGCGGGCTGCACATTCGCATCGGTGAAGGCGAACCGCAGGTGCTGCCTGTGGATAACGTCATCATCTGCGCTGGCCAGGACCCGCTGCGCGAGTTGCAGGATGGCTTGCTCGCAGCCGGGCAGTCGGTGCATCTGATCGGTGGGGCGGATGTTGCCGCCGAGCTCGATGCCAAGCGTGCGATCAACCAGGGCTCGCGTCTGGCTGCCCAGCTGTAATGATCGATCCGCGGCGGCGCCCCCATGGGGGCGTCGCTGCGCTGTTAGACTGTGCGTTTCCGTTCGCGCAAGAAAACCACAGTGTCCTTTTCCCTTCTCGAATCCTTCGACTGTCTTCCCTCTGCGCCCTTGCAGCGGCTTTCGCTCGGTTGGCTTGAACGAGCCGGAGTCGAGGTGGCGGTGCTGCGCCTGGATCGAATCGACCCGCTGATCAGCGGCAACAAATGGTTCAAGTTGCTCGAACATCTGCGCCTTGCCCAGCACAGCGGTGCAGCCGGCATCATCAGCCTGGGCGGTGCTCACTCCAATCATTTGCATGCCTTGGCGGCGGCCGGCCAGCGTTTCGGTTTCGCCACCGCCGGCCTGTTGCGCGGGCATGCCCAGGAAAACCCGACCGTGCGCGACCTGCAAGCCTTCGGCATGCAGTTGCACTGGCTCGGCTACGGTGGTTATCGGGAGCGGCATCAACCTGGCTTCTGGCTGCCCTGGCTGGAGCGCTATCCCGGCTGGCACGCTGTGCCGGAGGGTGGCGGTGGACCGCTGGGCGCCCAGGGTTGCTTGTTGATCCTCGAGCAGGCACGCAGCCAATTGGCGGCGCTTGGTTGGGCTGATTACGACGCTTGGTGGCTGGCGGCGGGCACCGGCACCACATTGGCCGGGCTGGTGCTGGCCGAACAAGGTGCGCACAAGGTGTATGGCGCCGTTGCAGTACCGGGTGATCATGGGGTTGCCGGCAATGTCGAGGCGCTGGTGCCGTCGGGGAATGCCGTTTATGAGTTGATCGATGCCAGCCGGGGTGGCTTTGCCAAGGCGGATGCGGGTTTGTTGGCGTTTATGCGGGCAAGCGAGGCGGAGTCTGGGGTGCCTTTGGAGCCGGTGTATACGGGCAAGGCGTTGATGGCGTTGCGTGAGCGGGTCGAGGCGGGCGCTTTCGAGCGGGGTTCACGGTTGATCTTTGTGCATACGGGCGGGTTGCAAGGCGATGATCGCCATGCGGTCAGTCGCCTCCTGTAAAGACATGCTCCTCGTTCCCACGCTCTGCGTGGGAATGCAGAGTCTGACGCTCCAGCGTCACTTTGCTGCGCGTCTGCGGATGCATTCCCACGCGGAGCGACCGCTCAGCGCTTGGGCAATATCCGCAACAGCGAGTTATCGCGCACCACGTAATGATGATAAAGCCCGGCAATTGCATGCAGCCCGATCAACCAGTAACCGATGGTGCCACCCAGCGCATGCCAGCCCTCGATCTCTTCGGCCAGGTCATCGTTCGCCCCGATCAGCGGTGGCAATTCGAACCCGTAGAAGGGCACGGGCTTGTCGGCTGCGCTGAGGATCATCCAGCCAGCGATCGGCATGCCGATCATCAAGGCATACAGGCCCCAGTGCATCAAATGCGCCAGCAGCATCTGCCAGCCCGAAGGCTTGGGCTCGATACGTGGCGTGGGGCCGAACAGGCGCAGAGCCAGGCGCAGCCAGACCAGCACGAACACGGTCAGGCCGAGCATGAAATGCATGTCCTTGATCAAGGCCCGGCCCGGGCTGTCCTTGGGGAAGATGCCCCTGAACTCGATACAGGCGTAGGTCACTGCGATCAACAGCAGCATCAGCCAGTGCAAGCTGATCGAGAGGCTTCCATAGCGCTCCTCGGTGTTCTTCCAACTCATCGTCCATTTCTCCCAGACTTGCGATCTTGTGTGTCGCCGTGCTCCTACTTTAACCAATAAAAAGCGCAAGCCCGTTGATCTGTCGCTAGAATCCGCCTTTTTTTCGAGGCATCTACCCGTGCTGATGGCATCCATGATCTTTCTGCTGACCATTACCCTGGTCATCTGGCAGCCAAAAGGCCTGAACGTGGGCTGGAGCGCGACACTGGGCGCGGTGCTGGCATTGCTCACGGGTGTGGTCCAGCTCAGCGATATCCCCCTGGTGTGGCATATCATCTGGAATGCCACCGGTACCTTCATCGCCCTGATCATCATCAGCCTGCTGCTCGACGAGGCCGGCTTTTTCGCCTGGGCAGCCCTGCATGTCGCACGCTGGGGGCGTGGCAGCGGGCGCCGGTTGTTCGCCTATATTGTGCTGCTCGGCGCGCTGGTTTCAGCGCTGTTCGCCAACGACGGCGCGGCGTTGATTCTTACGCCCATTGTGGTCGCGATGTTGCTGGCCCTGCGCTTCTCGCCGGCGGTGACGCTGGCGTTCGTCATGGCCGCGGGCTTTATCGCCGACACGGCCAGCCTGCCGTTGATCGTGTCGAACCTGGTGAATATCGTCTCGGCCGACTTTTTCGGCATCGGCTTCAATCGCTATGCGGCAGTCATGGTGCCGGTCAACCTTGTCAGCGTGGCAGCCACGCTGGGCATTCTGCTGTGGTTCTTCAGGCGTGACATACCGGAGCAGTACAACCCTGCACAGCTTGAACCACCGCGCGATGCCGTGCGCGATCCGGCAACCTTCGTTGCCGGCTGGTTGGTGCTGTTGATCCTGCTGCTCGGCTGTTTCGCGCTGGAGCCGCTGGGCATTCCGGTCAGTGCCATTGCCGCGGTCTGTGCGGCAGTGCTGCTGGTCATCGCCGGTCGGGGGCACAAGATCTCGACGCGCAAAGTGCTCAAGGAGGCGCCCTGGCACATCGTGATTTTCTCGCTGGGGATGTACCTGGTGGTCTACGGCTTGCGCAATGCCGGCCTGACCGCCAATCTCGCCCTGCTGCTCGACCGCTTCGCCGGGCAGGGCGTCTGGGGGGCGGCCATGGGTACCGGGATCCTGACGGCCTTGCTGTCTTCGATCATGAACAACCTGCCCACGGTGCTGATCGGGGCGCTGTCGATCGATGCCAGTCAGGCCACGGGCGTGGTCAAGGAGGCAATGATCTATGCCAATGTGATCGGCAGTGACCTGGGGCCGAAAATCACGCCGATTGGCAGCCTGGCCACCTTGCTCTGGTTGCACGTGCTCGAGCGCAGGAACATCCACATCGGTTGGGGGTATTACTTCAAGGTCGGCATCGTGCTGACGGTACCGGTGTTGCTGGTGACATTGGCAGCACTGGCGCTGCGTTTGTCGCTCTGATCAGGCCGTACCAGGGACGTTCGGCCACAGGTCCGAAACCAGGAACAGTCGCTCGGCTTCTTCCCAGTCACCCTCGGCATTTTCGCTCAAGCGCACCAGCAGTTGCGCCGGGGCCAAGGGATCGAGGGCTGCAAGCCATTGCTCCAGGCGTTCGGGTGTCCAGGTTTGCTCGAGCGGGTAATGCGCCGGTGCCAGCCAGGCATGGCGGGGCAGCAACTGCCAGCGCCCGGGCAGGCTTTGGGCATGGAAGGCCGGCCAATCGCGCTGATGCAGCCAGCGACCCTTGAGGTGCTGCGGGTTGGCGCCTTGGGGGGAATCGGCATGGCCGGGCCAGGGGTAGAGCAGATAGCCGCCCAACCACAACTGTGCGCTGAACTGGCCGATATCCAGTGCCGCCAGCACCTCGCGGCTTTCGCTGCGAGCCGAGATCGGCAGCTGATGGTCGGCCAGGTGCGCCAGCTTGCGGTCCAGGCGGTCATGGCAGCCGGGGCCGAGCCAGTGGGCCGGGTCCAGGCCGTCGCCGTTCTGCGGCCCGAGGTAGAGCTTGATTGCCAGTTCCAGATGATGCACGCCGTCGCGGTCGCGCAGCAGGATGTCCAGCTCGCCGAGGGTATGCCCATCCTTGCGGATCGGCAGGTTGGCGGCGATCAGCTCCACCCCCGGGGCCTGTTTCAGGGCGAATTGCCACAACCGCTCGTAATACAGCCCCAGGCGGCGGGTCGCGCCCTGGGACAGCCAGTCCAGCAGGTCGCTGCTGTCTTCATCCAGTTGCAACAGCCACTGCGCCAGCTGCGTCGGCTGGTCGACCCAGTCGCTGCCACTCAAGGGATGACGCTGGGTCCAGGGGGTGACGCTGAGCATCGGTGGGGCAAGAATCACCCACGCCAGATCGCGCACATGGGGTTGGCGGAGTTGGCGGGGCAGGTCGGTCAGGCTGGGAAACAGGCTCATGCTGCGAGCATAGCCCCTTGTGCGCGGGCATTCAGCATTTTGTCCCGGGTTTGCCGCTACCCGGCGCTTTCCCCCATAATCTACTTCTTTGGCTGGCGTATCACGCCTATGCGCCTGGCCCAGACCCAGCGGGAGCCCCATGGAGCAATTTCGCAATATCGGTATCATCGGCCGTCTCGGCAGCTCCCAGGTGCTCGACACCATTCGCCGCCTGAAGAGGTTCCTGCTGGAACGACACCTGCACGTGATCCTCGAGGACACCATCGCCGAAGTGCTGCCCGGCCACGGCCTGCAGACGTCTTCGCGCAAAATGCTCGGTGAGGTCTGCGACCTGGTCATCGTCGTTGGTGGTGACGGCAGCCTGCTGGGCGCTGCCCGTGCGCTGGCCCGCCACAACACGCCGGTGCTGGGTATCAACCGCGGCAGCCTGGGCTTTCTGACCGATATCCGCCCCGACGAACTGGAGGTCAAGGTCGCCGAGGTGCTCGACGGCCATTACCTGGTGGAGAATCGCTTCCTGCTCCAGGCCGAAGTGCGCCGGCACGGTGAGGCCATCGGCCAGGGCGATGCGCTCAACGACGTGGTGCTGCACCCCGGCAAATCGACGCGAATGATCGAATTCGAGCTGTACATCGACGGCCAGTTCGTCTGTAGCCAGAAGGCCGACGGCCTGATCGTCGCCACGCCGACCGGTTCCACCGCCTATGCGCTGTCGGCCGGCGGCCCGATCATGCACCCCAAGCTCGATGCCATCGTCATCGTGCCGATGTATCCACATACCTTGTCGGGCCGGCCGATCGTGGTCGACGGCAACAGCGAGCTGAAGATAGTGGTATCCAAGGACATGCAGATCTACCCGCAAGTCTCCTGCGATGGCCAGAATCATTTCACCTGCGCGCCGGGCGATACCATCACGATCAACAAGAAACCGCAGAAGCTGCGCCTGATCCATCCGCTGGACCACAATTACTATGAGGTCTGTCGTACCAAGCTTGGCTGGGGTAGCCGATTGGGCGGTGGAGGCGAGTGATGCTCGATCCCGCGCGTAGCTACGACCTGATCGGTGACGTGCACGGTTGCGCCCATACCCTTGAGCATTTGCTCGACATGCTCGGTTATCGCCGCCAGGGTGGTGTCTGGCGGCACCCGCAACGCATGGCGCTGTTTCTGGGCGATATCATCGATCGCGGCCCACGGATTCGCGAAGCCTTGCACATCGTCCATGACATGGTCGAAGCCGGCCAGGCACGTTGCATCATGGGCAACCATGAGTTCAATGCCCTGGGCTGGAGCACGGCGGCGCCCCCTGAAAGCGGCAAGCAGTATGTGCGCGAGCACACACCGCGGCATGCTCGCCTGATCGAGGCCACGCTGACCCAGTTCGACCAGCACCCGGGCGACTGGCATGACTTTCTCGGATGGTTTTACGAACTGCCGCTGTTCCTCGATGCCGGTCGCTTCCGCCTGGTGCATGCCTGCTGGGATGGCGGCTTGATCGATTCGTTGCGCGCCCACCATGCCAACGGCTGCATCGACCAACACTTCCTCCAGGCCGCCGCCGTGCCGGGCAGTTTTGCTTGTACGGTGTTCGACCGCTTGCTGCGCGGCACCGACATGCGCCTGCCGGACGGCCTTACGCTGACCGGCGGCGACGGCCTGACGCGGGCCTTCTTTCGCACCAAATTCTGGGAAGAAGACCCGCAAACCTATGGAGATATCGTGTTCCAGCCCGACGCCTTGCCCGAGCAGGTTGCCCGTACGCCGCTGAGCGCCAGTCAGAAGAACGCACTGCTGCGTTATGGCCTCGACGAACCGATGCTGTTCGTCGGCCATTATTGGCGCAGCGGCAAGCCGGCGCCGATCCGACCCAACCTGGCCTGCCTGGACTACAGTGCGGTGCTCTACGGGAAACTGGTCGCCTACCGGCTCGATGAGGAAACCCGGCTCGATCCGCGCAAGTTCGTCTGGGTCGATGTGGAACGTCCGGAGGTCTTGCAATGAGCCCGGTGCCAGTATTTCGCCTGCCCTTGAATATCGACCTGAGCGGCTTCGTCGGCTTGTTGCGCCGCCTGCAGGTGCCGCACCGGGTCAGCGAGGAGGGCGGTGATCAGGTGCTGTGGGTGGCCAACGAACAGCTGGCTGAAGATATCCGCCAGCTCTATCAGCGCTTTCCCCAGGGCGATATCGACAACGAACTGGCGGACTTGCCCGTGCGCGAGCAACGCAGCCGGCCAGGCTTCGTTGCACAGATGCGCAGCAGCCCCATCACCACGGGCGTGCTGCTGTTGTGCCTGGTCGTCGCGGGGCTGACCTGGCTCGGCGACAATCTCCAGACCCTGCATTGGCTGACCTTCCTCGATTTCCGCGTAGGGGGTGAATACATCTATTTCACTCCGCTGGCCGAGAGCCTGGCCGCCGGCCAATGGTGGCGCCTGGTGTCGCCGATGCTGGTGCACTTCGGCATCCTCCACCTGGCCATGAATGCCATGTGGTACTGGGAGCTGGGCCGCCGCGTCGAGTTGCGCCAGGGGGGCTGGTCGATGCTGGGCCTGACCCTGGTCATGAGCCTGGTTTCCAATTACGCCCAGTACCTGTTCGGCGGGCCCAGCCTGTTTGGTGGCCTGTCCGGCGTGCTTTATGGCCTGCTGGGGCATATCTGGATCTATCAATGGCTGGCGCCTGATCCGGTGTTCCAGATGCCCCGAGGGGTACTGGTGATGATGCTGGTCTGGCTGGTGCTGTGCATGTCCGGCCTGATCAGCATGCTCGGCTTCGGCGAGATCGCCAACGCGGCGCATGTCGGCGGGTTGTTGGTCGGTTGCTTGACGGGCCTCTTGGGTGGGGCTCTGGCGCGGCGTAAACTGACCGCCTAATTTGGAGAAGTTATGTCCTCTTTTGCTGAAATGATCGAAAACATCACCCCTGACATCTACCAGAGCCTGAAACTGGCGGTGGAGATCGGCAAGTGGCCCGATGGCCGCAAGCTCACCGCCGAGCAGCGCGAACTCTCGCTGCAGGCCATGATCGCCTGGGAAATGCAGCACCTGCCCGAGGATCAGCGCACCGGTTACATGGGCCCGCAGGAGTGCAGCTCCAAGTCGGCACCGGTGCCCAATATCCTGTTCAAGTCGGATGCCGTCCATTGATCGAGATTGGTCGCGGTACCCTCAGCAAAATGTCGGCGCGTCTTGACGGGCCTGTGGTGCAGTACGGTTTTCGCCTGGGCGACAGCGAGGTGCCGGTCAATCCATTGATCGGCAAGACCCTGCGCCTGGAGTACCTGGGCGCGATTCACTGCATCCATTGCGGGCGCAAGACCAAGACCAGCTTCAGCCAGGGCTATTGCTACCCCTGCATGAGCAAGCTGGCCCAGTGCGATGTGTGCATCATGAGCCCGGAAAAGTGTCACTACGACGCCGGCACCTGTCGCGAGCCGGGGTGGGGCGAGCAGTTCTGCATGACCGACCATGTGGTGTATCTGGCCAATTCGTCGGGGATCAAGGTGGGCATCACCCGGGCCACGCAATTGCCGACCCGCTGGCTCGATCAGGGCGCCAGCCAGGCCCTGCCGATCATGCGTGTGGCGACCCGGCAACAGTCGGGGCTGGTCGAAGACCTGTTCCGTTCCCAGGTTGCCGACCGCACCAACTGGCGCGCGCTGCTCAAGGGCGATGCCGAATCGGTGGATCTGCCGGCGGTGCGTGAGCAGCTCTTCTCGACCTGCGCCGATGGCCTTGTCGAGTTGCAGGCGCGCTTTGGCCTGCAAGCCATCCAGCCCGTGCACGATGTCGACCCGATCGAGATCCGCTATCCGGTTCAGGAATATCCGGGCAAGATCGTCAGTTTCAATCTGGACAAGAACCCGGTGGCCGAGGGCACGTTGTTGGGGATCAAGGGCCAGTACCTGATCTTCGATACCGGTGTGATCAATATCCGCAAGTACACGGCCTACCAGCTCGCCGTGCATCAGTAGAAGGACTTCAGCATGCGTACAGAACAGCCGCAAGTGATTTACCTCAAGGACTATCAGGCGCCTGAGTACCTGATCGACGAGACGCACCTGACCTTCGAATTGTTCGATGACCACACCCTGGTCCACGCGCAACTGGTCATGCGCCGTAATCCGGCGCGTGGCCCGGGGTTGCCGCCACTGGTGCTCGACGGTCAGCAACTGGAACTGCTGTCGCTCGCCATGGGCGACCAGGTGCTTGAGGCCGGTCAGTATCAGTTGAGCGACGATCACCTGACCCTGCAGCCCACCGCGGCACAGTTCACTGTCGACACCAGCGTGCGCATCCACCCGGAAACCAACACCGCGCTCGAAGGCCTGTACAAGTCCAGCGGCATGTTCTGCACCCAATGCGAAGCCGAGGGCTTTCGCAAGATCACCTATTACCTCGATCGCCCGGACGTGATGAGCCGCTTCACCACCACGCTCAGCGCGGACAAGAACAGCTACCCGGTGCTGCTCTCCAACGGCAACCCGATTGCCAGCGGGCCGGACGAAGGCGGGCGGCACTGGGCGACCTGGGAAGACCCGTTCATGAAACCGGCCTACCTGTTCGCCCTGGTGGCCGGCGACCTGTGGTGCGTGGAAGACGCGTTCACCACGATGTCCCAGCGTGAAGTGACCCTGCGCATCTATGTCGAGCCGGAAAACATCGACAAGTGCCAGCACGCCATGAACAGCCTGAAGAAGTCCATGCGCTGGGACGAAGAGGTCTACGGCCGCGAATACGACCTGGACATCTTCATGATCGTTGCGGTCAACGACTTCAACATGGGGGCCATGGAGAACAAGGGCCTCAATATCTTCAACTCCAGCTGCGTGCTGGCCCGCGCCGAGACGGCCACCGATGCGGCGCACCAGCGTGTCGAAGCGGTGGTCGCCCACGAGTATTTCCACAACTGGTCGGGCAACCGCGTGACCTGTCGCGACTGGTTCCAGCTGTCGCTCAAGGAAGGTTTCACGGTGTTCCGCGATGCCGAATTCTCCGCCGACGTGAACTCGCGCACGGTCAAGCGCATCGAAGACGTGGCTTATCTGCGCACCCACCAGTTCGCCGAAGATGCCGGCCCCATGGCCCATGCGGTACGCCCGGACAGCTTCATCGAGATTTCCAACTTCTACACCCTGACCGTCTACGAGAAGGGTTCGGAAGTGGTGCGCATGATTCGCACCCTGCTCGGTGCCGAGGGTTTCCGCAAGGGCAGCGACCTGTACTTCGAGCGCCATGACGGCCAGGCCGTGACCTGCGATGACTTCATCAAGGCCATGGAAGACGCCAACGGCGTCGACCTGACCCAGTTCAAGCGCTGGTACAGCCAGGCCGGCACGCCCCGTCTGGTCGTCAGCGAGCACTACGACAGCACAGCGAAGACCTACAGCCTGACGTTCCAACAGAGCTGCCCGGCGACCCCGGACAAGGTCGAGAAAAAGCCGTTCGTGATCCCGGTGGAAGTGGGCTTGCTCGACGGCCAGGGCAACGAACTGGCCCTGCGTCTTGTGAGTGAAACCGCCACCGCCGGCACCACTCGCGTGCTATCGGTGACCGAAGCCGAGCAGACCTTCACTTTCGTCGATATCAACGAAAAGCCATTGCCTTCGTTGCTGCGCGGCTTCAGTGCGCCGGTCAAGCTGAGCTTCCCTTACGATCGCGATCAGTTGATGTTCCTGATGCAACACGACAGCGATGGCTTCAATCGCTGGGAAGCGGGCCAGCAACTGTCGGTACAGGTGCTGCAGGAGTTGATCGGGCAGTACCAGCAAGGTGCTCAACTGGTCCTCGACCAGCGTCTGGTCAAGGCGCTCGCCAGCGTCCTGGGCAACGAACAGCTGGACCAGGCCATGGTCGCCGAAATGCTTTCGCTGCCCAGCGAAGCCTACCTCACCGAAATCAGCGAAGTGGCCGATGTCGATGCCATCCACGCCGCGCGCGAGTTTGCCCGCATGCAGCTGGCCGATTCGCTGTTCGATGCGCTGTGGAAGCGCTACCAGGCCAATCGCGACATCTCGAAGCAGACCGCCTACGTGGCCGAAGCCGAGCACTTTGCCCGGCGCAGCCTGCAGAACATTGTGTTGTCCTACCTGATGCTCAGCACCAGGCCCGAAGTGCTGGCCGCGACCCTGGAGCAGTTCGACGGCTGTGACAACATGACCGAGCGCTTGACGGCGATGGCGGTGCTGGTCAACTCGCCGTACTCCGATGAGAAGGCCAAGGCCCTGGCGAGCTTCGCCGATCACTTCAAGGACAATCCCCTGGTCATGGATCAGTGGTTCAGCGTGCAGGCAGCCAGTACCTTGCCGGGTGGCCTGCAGCGCGTTCAGGAATTGATGAAGCATCCTGCCTTCAACCTGAAAAACCCGAACAAGGTCCGCGCCTTGATCGGTGCCTTCGCCGGGCAGAACCTGATCAATTTCCATGCTGCCGATGGTACGGGCTATCGCTTCCTCGCCGACCTGGTCATCGAGCTCAATGCCTTCAACCCGCAGATCGCCTCGCGGCAACTGGCGCCTTTGACCCGCTGGCGTAAATACGACAGCGCCCGTCAGGCACTGATGCGCGCTGAACTGGAGCGCATCCTGGCCTCCGGTGAGCTGTCCAGCGATGTGTTCGAGGTGGTGAGCAAGAGTCTCGCGTGAGACGGATGCTTGTGAGAAAAAGGCCCGAAAGGGCCTTTTTTTATTGGCCTGGTTGATGGGCTGGTATTCATCCGGGCGCAATGGTCGGGTTGAAAAATGGCCCCAGCACCGCCGCAGCCCTTTATCCAGTGCGTCTTGGCAAAAGGCCACTGCGCGCTCTTAACAAATCATAACGTCGTATTCGTTGTTTTCCGTTTGCAAAGCCCGATAGGATTGGGGTAACTACCGAGGGGCTCTAGATTGCCGCTTCCAGCCAAAGCAGGCGGAAGTCGGAGCAATCCAGGCGCAACCTGCGGCTATACCCAAATAACAATAATCGGGGACAAGTCTATGAGTGAGCCTGTGATGGCTGGCACTGGGCCCGTAATCCAGATGGGGGCAAAGCGCCCGTCGGCATTTCACAGAGGCGTCTTGCGTACTGCTGCGTTGTCGTTGATCGGTGTGCTTTCGGCCACCGCCATCGTACTGCCGGTGCACGCAGCGCAGAGCGCTGATGCCGTTTATTCCATTCAATCGACCAAGGCGCAACACGGGCTGATGCTCGATGTGGCGCAAGCCGGCGCACGCCTGGTTGCCGTGGGCGATCGTGGTCACATCCTCTATTCCGACGACCAGGGTCAGAGTTGGACCCAGGCCAAGGTGCCGACCCGGCAATTGCTGACGGCGGTGTACTTCGTCGATGCCAGCCATGGCTGGGCGGTCGGGCACGACGCGCAGATCCTCGTCAGCAGCGATGCCGGCGCCACCTGGACCAAGCAATACGAAGACCTCAAACGCGAAGCCCCGTTGCTCGATGTCTGGTTCAAGGACGTCAGCAGCGGTTATGCCGTGGGCGCCTATGGCGCGTTGCTGGCAACCACCGATGGCGGCAAGCATTGGGAAGATGTCAGCGACCGCATCGACAACGAAGACCAGTATCACTTCAACGGCATTGCCGCAGTGAAAGACGCCGGTCTGTTCATTGTCGGCGAGCAGGGCAGCATGTTCCGCTCCGCCGACTGGGGCCAGACCTGGGAACGCGTTGACGGGCCCTACGAGGGGTCGCTGTTCGGTGTGGTCGGCACGGCCCAGGCTTCGACGTTGTTGGCCTATGGCCTGCGCGGCAACCTGTACCGCTCCAGCGACTTCGGCAGCACCTGGGAAAAGGTAGAGCTCAAGGGGGCCCGCGGCTCGCTCGAATTCGGCCTGTCCGGCGCCACGTTGCTAAAGGACGGTTCGCTGGTCCTGGTCGGCAACGGCGGCAGTGTGCTGCGCAGCAGCGACGATGGCCGCAGCTTCCGCGTTTACAACCGTCCGGACCGCATCTCGCTGGCCGGGGTTGCGGCAAAAGACGGTGACGAGTTGATCCTGGTCGGACAGGGGGGCGTGCGTGTTGCGGCGGCCACCGGCGCCGAAAGGAGCCAGCAATGACAGGTCCGGAGCAGTTTCCAATGAATAACCAGCAACAAGAAAAGGCGACCCTTCTCGAGCGCCTGATTTTCAACAATCGCCCGGTAGTGATTTTCATCTGTCTGCTGGTCAGTGCCTTCCTGTTCTACCAGGCCACGCTGATCCGACCTTCGACCAGCTTCGAAAAGATGATCCCGCTCAAGCACCCCTTCATCCAGAAGATGATCGAGCACCGCAATGACCTGGCCAACCTCGGCAACACCGTGCGTATCTCGGTCGAAGCGGTAGATGGCGACATCTTCAGCAAGGAGTACATGGAGACCCTGCGCCAGATTCACGACGAGGTGTTCTACATCCCCGGCGTGGACCGTTCCGGCCTCAAGTCGCTGTGGAGCCCGAGCGTACGCTGGACCGAAGTGACCGAGGAAGGCTTCGCCGGCGGCGAGGTGATCCCGCAGACTTACAACGGTTCGGCCGACACCCTCGAAGACCTGCGCAACAACGTGCTCAAGTCCGGACAGGTCGGTCGCCTGGTGTCCAACGACTTCAAGTCGAGCATCGTCGACGTGCCGCTGCTCGAGTCCTACCCGGACCCGGAAGATCAGGGCAAGCTACTGAAGCTGGACTACCAGCAGTTCTCCCATCAGCTCGAAGAGAAGATCCGTGACAAGTTCCAGGTGCAAAACCCCAATGTGAAGGTTCACATCGTCGGTTTCGCCAAGAAGGTCGGTGACCTGATCGACGGCCTGATCATGGTGGTGGCGTTCTTCGGCATCGCGTTCATGATTACCCTGGTGCTGCTGTACTGGTTCACCCGCTGCATCCGCAGCACCATCGCGGTGCTGATCACCACCCTGGTGGCGGTGATCTGGCAGCTGGGCCTGATGCATGCGGTCGGCTTCGGCCTGGACCCTTACTCGATGCTGGTGCCATTCCTGATCTTTGCCATCGGTATCTCCCATGGCGTACAGAAGATCAACGGTATCGCCCTGCAGTCCAGTGATGCCGATAACGCCCTGACGGCCGCCCGGCGTACCTTCCGGCAGTTGTTCCTGCCGGGCATGATCGCGATCCTTGCCGATGCCGTGGGCTTCATCACCTTGCTGATCATCGATATCGGCGTGATCCGCGAACTGGCCATCGGCGCATCGATCGGTGTGGCGGTGATCGTGTTCACCAACCTGATCCTGCTGCCGGTTGCGATTTCCTATGTCGGTATCAGTAAAAGAGCGATCACCCGCAGCAAGAAGGATGCAACCCGCGAGCATCCGTTCTGGCGCCTGCTGGCAAAATTCGCCAGTCCCAAGGTGGCGCCTGTGTCCATCGTCCTGGCCTTGCTCGCCTTCGGCGGCGGCTTCTGGTACAGCCAGAACCTGAAGATCGGCGACCTCGACCAGGGTGCGCCGGAGCTGCGTCCGGACTCGCGCTACAACAAGGACAACCAGTTCATCATCGACAACTATTCGACCAGCTCCGACGTGCTGGTGGTGATGGTCAAGACCAAGGCCGAAGGTTGCTCGACCTATGCGGCCATGGCCCCGATCGATGAATTGATGTGGAAGATGCAGAACACCCCGGGCGTGCAATCGGCCGTCTCGCTGGTGACCGTGTCCAAGCAGATGATCAAGGGCATGAACGAGGGCAACCTGAAATGGGAATCCCTGTCGCGTAACCCGGATGTGCTGAACAACTCCATCGCTCGCGCCGATGGCTTGTACAACAACGACTGTTCGCTGGCGCCGGTACTGATCTACCTCAACGACCACAAGGCCGAGACCCTCGACCGCGCAGTCAAGGCCGTCAAGGAGTTCGCCCAGGAGAACAACAAGGAAGGCCTGGAGTTCCTGCTCGCCGCGGGTAACGCCGGGATCGAGGCGGCCACCAACGAAGTGATCAAGTCGTCGGAACTGACCATCCTGATCCTGGTGTACATCTGCGTGGCGGTGATGTGCATGATCACCTTCCGTTCGTTCGCGGCAACCTTGTGTATCGTTCTGCCGCTGGTGCTGACCTCGGTGCTGGGTAACGCCCTGATGGCCTTCATGGGCATCGGCGTGAAGGTGGCGACCTTGCCGGTGGTAGCGCTTGGCGTAGGTATCGGTGTCGACTACGGCATCTATATCTACAGCCGCCTGGAGAGTTTCCTGCGTGCCGGCATGCCGTTGCAGGAAGCCTACTACCAGACGCTGAAATCCACCGGTAAAGCCGTGCTGTTCACCGGCCTGTGCCTGGCCATCGGCGTGGCGACCTGGATCTTCTCGGCGATCAAGTTCCAGGCAGACATGGGCCTGATGCTGACCTTCATGCTGCTCTGGAACATGTTCGGTGCGTTGTGGCTGTTGCCGGCGCTGGCCCGGTTCCTGATCAAGCCGGAGAAACTGGCGGGCAAGGTGGGTGGGTCGTTGTTTGCTCACTGATTAGCTCAGAAATAAAAAACCGCAGCCCAGGCTGCGGTTTTTTTTGTGCCCCCACCTCGTTCCTACGCTCCGCGTGGGAATGCATTCCGAGACGCTCCGCGTCACGCTCGCACGGCTCGACGCAGAGCGTCTGACACGGCATTCCCACGCAGAGCGTGGGAACGAGAGGAGCGTACCCTGTAGGAGCGGGCTTCCCCGCGATGGCCTCACTGCCGATTTACTGGCGTATAATGCCCGGCTACCCCCAAGCGATTGTTTGTCATGACTGGTACTACCGATTCCCTGCTCGATGTTCTTGATGCCTGCGACATGTTGTTGATCGATGGCCTGCATGCCTTCGATTTCACCCAGCCCGAGGAGGGAGGGCTGCGCATCGAGTCCATGGACGGCCGCGACATGAAACGCTGGTTTTTCACCCCGGCCGAAATCGAGGCAGCAACTTTCGATGCAACCCAACAGGCATGGCTGATCAACGCCGCCAATGGCAATCACCAGCTAGTCTGCATGAGCGCCTTTTCTGCCAGCGATGACGACAGCGAAGAGGAATAAGTCCCTTCGTGATGGTTGCCAACTGCCTCGCAGAATCCTTGTCTGTTGAAAGGGCCTGCGAGGAACGACTTGATGAAGCGCTTACTGATCCCTCTTTTGCTTATCGGTGCCCTGGGACTGATTGCCCAGCATGCTGCAGCGACTGAATACGACCTGTTGGTGGGGACCTACACCCAGGGTGGCAGCGAAGGCATCTACCGCTATCGCTTCGACAGCAACAAAGGCCGGATTTCCAGCCAGCCGCTGCAGGTGGTTAAAAGCCCCAACCCGTCCTGGTTGACCCTGTCCCGTGATCGAAAACATCTGTTCGTGGTCAACGAAAACGGACCTGGCCAGGCAGATCCGGTCGGACGGGTCAGCAGTTTCGCCATCGCCCCGAAAACCCATGAACTGAGCCCGATCAATCAGGTGCAAAGCCTGGGTGATGAACCGACCTATTCGAGCCTGAGCAAAGATCAGACGTATCTGTTCGTCGCCAACTATGCGGTGAAACCCGAGCTCGGGGGCAGCCTGGTCGTGCTGCCAGTGGCGGCCGATGGCAAGTTGTCGGCCGTGGTGCAACAGGAAAACCATGAGGCCAGTCACGTCAACCCTGAGCGGCAAGCTTCGTCCCATGTGCATTCGGTCGTGTCATCGAAGGATGGCCGTTATGTGTTTGCCTGTGATCTGGGTGCCGACAAGGTGTTCGTCTACCGTTTCGACCCGCTGAATAAAACGCATCCGTTGACTCCCGCCAACCCGCCGGCAGTGGCCTTGCCGCCGGGTAGCGGGCCGCGACACCTGGTGTTCGGGGCGAACGGCAAGCAGGCCTACCTGACGCTGGAGATGAGTGCCCAGGTGGCGGTTTTCGATTATCAGGGCGGTAACCTGGTGCAGCGTCAGGTCATGGCGTTGACCGATGCGCCGGACACGGTGGCGAAGGCGGGCGGGGCGATTCATGTTTCTGCCGACGGCAGGTTTCTCTATGTCAGCAATCGTGGCACGGCCAACGAGCTGCTGGCCTTTGCCATTGCACCGGGCAACGGCCAGCTCAAACCCTTGCAGCGGCGCTCGGTGGAAGGCGATCATCCGCGAGAGTTCAGCCTTGATCCAAGCGGGAAGTTCGTGTTGATTGCCAATCAGAAGAGCAACGAGATCACCGTACTCAAGCGGGATCCGCGCACGGGCCTGCTGGGCAAGACGGTGCAGAAGCTGGCAATCGACTCACCGTCGGACCTGAAATTCATCTATTAATGGCGCTGATATTCGCTACTGTTCCAATGCATTTCTATCGATGAACCTCGCGGCGTAAGTTTGATTCACGGCCCAACCGGGCATGCATTCAAACCAAAGACTTCGAGGGTTAATGCCATGAACTTCAATATCTTCTCCGTTATCGCTGCATCGGCCATCTCCGCTACCGTCGCACTGCCCGCCAGCGCTCAGGTCGAAATCAACGACAAAAAAACCGGTACCCACAGCTACACCCAGCAATACCTGCAGAAAAGCGCCCACTTCTACGCCGCACTCGATCACAAAGCCCAACACTGAACACAACCGCCTGCCTGCGCGAATGCTCGCTTGAACCTGACCAGAGCACTCGCGCAGACAGACCTTCGACCTATTTTGTCGCGACGGTGAAATACCCTTGGCACTGGCACATAGCCATGTGCTTAAATTTGACGCTGAAATATTGACTCTATCTCGCTATGGGATTCGAAGCATGATTTGGCGTATCGCGACTGTCGTTCTGTTTCTCTATTCCACACCCATTCTGGCTGCCACGCTGGAAGGCGATGCCGTGCGCGACCGAGAAGCCAGCGTGGTCCAGCGCTGAGCAGCGGGATCTGGATCAATGAAATCGATAGCGACCATTAACATAGGTTGCTACTCATTGAGCTGGGTTTGATCGATTCTGTGGGCAAGACAGACGCCCCCGGAGATCCCCATGGCCAGTTCAATTCTTCATTCCGCAAAGCTTGGCGCCTACCTGGTCATTGCCTTGTACCTCGCCGTTATCTTCGCCGCGATTATCTCGACTCAGTTCGCGGTGGGCGTATGAAAGGGACAAGACTTTGGGTGGCCGCCTTTCTGGCAGTGCTCACCAATGGCGACTCTCTGCTCGGGGTAGGGCAGGCCTCGGCGGGCTCATTGGCCAAGGGTATCGAGTCCAATCACAACATCGCCCACAGTATCGAGAATGCCAAGGCGCACGGCATGCTGGCCGGCACGCCGCCGAGCAAGCCGCGGCAGGTGATCGCCGGACCGTTCCTGCTCGATTGCTCCGTGTTGCCACGTTGCATTCCGGTGGCGGACCCGGCGGCGGTTTGATTCAACGGGCCATGATGGCCTTGAACAGCGACGACTCGAGCAATCCCTTGAGCCAGTCCTGCAAGCGTGGGTATGGCGCTTGCCCGAACCAGTCGGGGTCGACGGCGGCGAACTGGCGGATGAAGGGCATGATGGCGATGTCGGCCAGGCTCGGGTGATCGGCGAACAGATACGCTTGCTGCTGCAAGCACTCCTCGAGCGTTTGCAGAAAACCGCAGGCTTGCTCGCGGTAGTGCTCAAGCGAGTGTTGCGGATAGCGATCGGCGTACTTGTAGTGATTCAAATGCACTTTGAATACCTGATCGTTTTCGCTGATCAGCCGGTCGGCGTGCAGCCGGGCTTCGGGGGCGTCACCCAGTAGCCAGTCCTGCGGGTCGTTGCGTGCAAGTGCCCAGCGCATGATCTCCAGGCTCTCATCGATCACCTGCCCGTCAACGCTCAATACCGGAACCGTGCCCTTGCTCGACAAGGCCAGCATTTCTGCCGGCTTGGCCTTGAGGCTGACTTCGACGATTTCCACCGGACAGCCGCTGTAGCGCAGCGCCATGCGCGCACGCATGGCATAAGGGCAACGGCGGAAGGAGTAAAGAATCATCCGCTGACCTCCACACTGCTCAAGCCGTTGCCCTGGCGGCGCACCTGGATCTGTACCGGGATGCGTTCGTGCATTTCCTGCACGTGGGAGATCACCGCGACCTTGCGGCCCTGGGCCTGCAGGCCGTCGAGGGCGTCCATGGCCAGCTGCAGGGATTCGGGGTCGAGGCTGCCGAAACCTTCGTCGATGAACAGGGATTCGATCTTCAGGGTGCTGGAGGCCATCGAGGCCAGGCCCAGGGCCAGGGCCAGGGAAACCAGGAAGGTTTCGCCACCGGACAGCGAATGCACCGAGCGCAGCTCGTCGCCCATTTCGGTGTCGAGTACCAGCAGGCCGAGCAGGCTGCCGCCGCGCTTGAGCCGGTAGCGCCGGGCCAGTTGCCGCAGCTGGGCGTTGGCGTGGTGCACCAGCAGATCGAGGTTGTAGCCCTGGGCGATCTTGCGGAAAACGTCGCCCGTGGCCGAGCCGATCAGCGCGTTCAGTCGCGCCCAGCGCTGCCATTCTCCATAGGCCTGGGCAATGCGTTCGGCCAGGGCCTGGTTGGCCTGCTGGCGACGCTGGTCGTCGGCCTGTTCGGCACGGAGTTCGGCGCACTGTTGTTCGCTGGCGACCAGTTGTTGTTGCAGGTCGCTCAGGGCCTGTTCCAGTGGCTCCGTCGGCAGCTCGCCACTGGCCAGGGCCTGATGTTGCTGCAGGCGCTGTTCCCGCTCCTGCACCAGCACCCGGGCTTGCTCGATGGCTTTTTCAGCGCTTTGCAGGCGCTGGCGCAACTGGTTCAACTGCTCGTCGTCGACCGCCAGCAGTTGTGCCAGCCCGGCATCGTCCAGCTCCGGATGGCTCTGGCGCCATTGCCCAATGGCGCTGTCCAGCTGACGGTTTTCCCGTTCCAGGGCGTCGCGTCGTTCCTCTTTGGCCTTCAGTTCGCCCGCTTGCTCGATGGACTGGGCGAGGGCCTCCTGCAATTGCCGGTTGGCCGTGGCTTCCGCGTCGCGGGTCTGCTCTACGCGCAGCTCTTGCTGGTGCTGCCAGTGTTCGGCACTGTTGTGCTCGCCGATCAGCGCAGCCAGGGCCTCGCGGGTCTGTTGCATCTGATTGCCGAGCGCTGCGACCTGCTGTTGCAGTTCTTCCTGTTTCTGGACCCGCGTCTGTTGCAGCAGCTGGGCTTTTTCCAACTGCTGCTGGCGTTCGCCGTGTTCCTGCTGTTCGTCCTTCTGCCGATCCTGCAGTTCCAGGCGCAGGGCCAGTTGCTGGTCGAGTTGCAGGAAGGTGGCAGCGGGTTCCTGGCACAGGGCCTGAAGGATGTCGGCCGGCAGCAGGTTGGCAAAACTCGCCAGCTCCTGTTCCAGGCGTTCCTCGTCGGCGCTCAGTGCATGCTGCTGTTGGCTCAGCTGCTGGGCGGCCTGTTGGCTGGCGTCGATTGTGGCCTGCAGTTGTTGCTGCAGTCGCGCGGCGTCCTTTTGCAGGGTCAGCAGGGTGTTCTGCCGTTGCTCGTCGCGGCTGATGCTGTCGTTCAGGCGACGCAGATGCTGCTCCAGCCAGGTCGAACGCGCGCTGGCGTCCTGGTCGGCGAGTTGTGGATAAAGTGAGTGCGCTTCCAGGCTTGGTGCCAGCGCTTGCTGCTCCTTGGCCAACTGCTCTTGCTGGTGCAGGTACTCCTTGATCTGACCATTCACGCCACCGAGCTGCGCGCGCAGTTCGTCGAGCTTGTCCTTGAGCCCATCCACGACGCGCTGGGCCCTGGCCTCTTCGTCCTGATCGTGGCGTCCGAGGCTTTGCAGCAGCGCTTCAGGTTGGTGGTAAGGATGCTCCTGGCTGCCGCAGACGGGGCAGGGCTGGTCATCCTGCAATTGCGCGCGCAGTTCCTCGACACTGGCGCTGCGGGCCAGGCGCTGGCGCTCGAGCAATTGTCGCGTGATGTTCAGCGCCTGTTCGGCGGCCGTCAGCTCATTCTTGCCTTGCAGGCCTTCGCTGATGAGCCGTTCGCGATGTTGCTGAGCCGCCTGCTGGCGTTCACGCAAGGCCTGGACACGTTGCTCCAGTTCCTGCTGGCTGGCCCAGAGCCGAGCCAGCTCTTCGACCGCGCGCTGTTGTTTGCGGTTGTCCTGCAGCAGCGTGCCCAGCAGGCCGATCTGCTCGGCCAGGGCATCGGGTTCGGCACCGGCTTCATGGTAGAGCAGTGCCAGGGCGGCACGGTGTTCCTGCAACTGACCAGCCACCTGGTCGGCACGTTGCTTGAGTCCGGGCAGTTCTTCACGGCCCTTGTTGAGCCGGTTGCCGATCAGCATCAATTGCTGCAGCTGACTGCGATAGGCGCTCCAGGCGTCGCCCAGGCTTGCCAGGTGCGCGCTCTGGTCGAGCTGCTCGCTGATCTGGTTCAGTCGTTCGCTGTTGCGCTGTTGTTGTCCGGTCAGTGCCAGGAGCTGTTGCTGGCCTTTGGCACTGGCCTGCTCGGCCTGCTGGCAGAGCGCGGTACCTGTGCTCGATTCCTGCTCAAGGCGCGCCAGCGTGTTCTGCAGGGCGAAGGCCTGACGCAGCAGCGGGGCGTTTTCCGTCTGCCGGGCGAGGGCCTGGCTCAGTGCCTCGCTGGCAGCGCCCAGGTCCTGCCCCAATTGTTGTTGGCGAACCTGCAGCTCGCTGTGTTGCTGGCGTTGTTGTTCGATGCTGGCGGCCAGCGGCGCGAGCTGGCTGACCAGTTCCAGTTGCCGGGCGAACTGATGACGCTGTGGTGCGAGCTGTTCGAGGCGCGCCAGGTTGAGGCGTTCGGCCTGGAGCCGCTCCCAGTGTTGCTGGGCACTGTGCAGTTGCTCGGTAGCGGCGCCTTGCTGGTCTTGCAATTGCTTGAGTTCGGCAAGCCAGTTGCGTTGTTGTTCCAGCTGGCGCAGCTGCGCCTGTTGCGCCTTGAACCGGTGCTGGGCCTCGGTGTAGCGCTGGTCGAGTTCGGCACGGTCCTGGGGTGCCATTGGCGTGATGCCGCTGGCCTGATCCAGCAGGGCCTTGTGTGCCTCTTCGGCTTCCTTGCTCTTGCTGTAGGCACGGCGTCCCAACTGGCTGTAGATCGCTGTGTTGGTGAGCTTTTCCAGCAGCTCGCTGCGTTCCTTGTCGTCGGCCTTGAGGAAGGCGCTGAACTCGCTCTGGGCCAGCATCACCGCGCGGGTGAACTGCTCGAAGTTCAGGCCCAGGCGGGCCTCGATCAGCTGTTCGTACTCGCGTTTGCTCTGATTGCTCAGCAACTGGTTGCTGTCCAGATCCTGCAGGCTCTGGCGACTGCCTTGCAGCTTGCCGGTGGCCTTGTCGCGGGCGCGATTGGTTTCCCAGCGGGCGCGGTAACGGCGGCCGTCGATGCCGACGAAGTCCACTTCGGCAAAACCACTGCCGGTGCCACGGCGCAACAGGGTGCGCGGGTCACTGGTGAGGATGTCGGTATCGACCTCCGGCAACTTGGTTTCCCGACCGATGCTGCTCAGCCGCGGCACGGTGCCGAACAGCGCCAGGCACAGGGCGTCGAGCAGGGTACTCTTGCCGGCGCCGGTCGGGCCGGTGATGGCGAACAGGCCGGCGCTGGCCAGCGGTTCGGCGGTGAAATCGATCTCGAAGGGGCCGGCCAGGGAGGCCAGGTTCTTCAAGCGGATGGCAAGAATCTTCATGGCTGCTCCTCTTCCTGCTGGACGTCCTGCAGGAGCAGGGCAAAGTCGGCCAGGGTCTGCTCATCGACGCTGTTGCCGTAGGCCTGCTCCCAGGCACGGCTGAACAGTTCCTGCGGGCTCAGCTGGCCCAGCTCGATCAGGCGCGCGCTGTCGTCGCCGTCGGCACCCTGGCTGCCGGCATATTCGGCGGCGATGCGTACCAGGCGCACGGCCTTGCCTTGCAGGGCGGTCTCGATCTGTTGGCGCAGGTCCGGTTGCGGTTCGTCGAGGCGTACCCGCACTTCCAGCCAGGGCTGGCGCTGCGGATCGTCGAGCAGGTCGACGTCCGGCAATTCGGCCAGTTGCCCGAGGATCTCCGACAACGGCGCCGGGCCCAGCCGTTGCAGATGCACGGCGCGGGGGATCAGGCGCGGCTCGACGCTGCGCAGTACGGCGCCATCCAGCTCGATTTCAAGGATCTGATGCTGATAGCCGATTTCCGAAAACGACAGGGGGATCGGCGAGCCACTGTAGCGTATGCGTTCCTCGCCATTGACCCGTTGCGGCTTGTGCAAGTGGCCGAGGGCGACATAGCTGATGTCCGCGCCGAACAGGCTGGCGGGCAGCGCTTCGGCGTTGCCGATGATCAGGCTGCGTTCGGAGTCTTCGGAGACCGAACCGCCGGCCATGTGCGCATGGCTGACGGCGATCAGCGCCTGGCCGGGCTTGCGCTGCTTGAGCGCCGCCTCGATCAGCCATTCGTGGACCTGGCCGATGCCGCGCAGGTAGTCGTCGCCCAGGTGCGCGCCGGTGACCTCGGACGGTCGCAGGAAGGGCAGCGCCAGGCACCAGCCGGCAATCTCGCCGCTGGCGTCCGGCAATGGGATCAGCAGGCGTTCGGCGTCGAGTTGGCCATCGTCCAGCCACAGCACCCGGCCCAGGGCATGGGTGCGCAGGCGACGCATCAGTGGCGCGGGCAGTTCGATGCGCGAGCCGGAATCGTGGTTGCCGGCAATCATCACGATGGTCAGGCCGGGCTGCTGCTCATGGGCGCTGACGATGAAGTCGTAGAGACGTTCCTGGGCTTTGACCGGTGGGTTGACCGTGTCGAAGATATCGCCCGCGATCAACAGCACATCCGGTTGGCGCCGGGCCAGTTGCCCCAGCAGCCAGTCGAGGAAGCAGGCGTGTTCGAAGTCACGCTCCTGGCCATGCAGGTTTTGCCCCAGGTGCCAGTCGGAGGTGTGAAACAGACGCATGAAGAGTTCCGCAACATGGGCCCGGATCCTGTCGATCCGGGCCGAGTTTTATTTAATGTAGAGTTCATTTAGGGTAAAGCGGCGGCAGGCTGCTGGGGTCGGTGACCGGTGCCTGAATATGCTCTGCGGGTGGGATGGTGCCGATCGCCCGCCAGAGCTCCTCGCCTTGCCAATACTGGCCCGTTTCGCTGTACAGCGCACCGTTCAAGCCATCGAGTGCATCGGACAGGGGCACGAAGCGTGCCGCCATGTCGGCCAGGGTTTCCGGTTGCTGGCGCGCCCAGGCATCGAGGGCCTGGCGGGTGGCCTGCGGGTCGTTGGCCTGGCAGGCGCGCTTGATGTCGTCGAGCAGGCTGCGCGGGCTGGGCCCGCTCTGCGCTGCACGCTGGATCGCCGGTTGCCGGCGTGCTCGCCACCACAGACCGAAGCCCAGCAGGGTGGTGCAGGCCAGCAGCAGGGTGCTCAGCTGCCAGGGCCACAGTGCGGTGCTGGAGGGGATCGAGCTGTCGCTGCTGGCCGGCGTATCCACCGCCAGCTCCGGGTTGATCAGCACGTGCAGACTGCGTGCGGGCAGGCTGCTGTGTTCCAGATGATCCTCATGGGTATTCCACCAGACCACCTCCAGTGCCGGCAACTCGATGTTACCACTGCGGGTGGGGACCAGCGCTTCACGTTCATCGCGAATGCCGATCAGGCCGCGATCACTGTTCTCGTTGCTCAGTTGCGGCTGGTCCGGATAGCGCCGCAGGCCATTGGCTTCGGTGGCGGGCAAGGGCGGCAATTGCGCACTGGAAAGGCCGTCGGCTTTCAGGGTCAGGGTCCGGGTTACGGAGTCACCGACTTTGATCTGCGGCGTGTCCGGGTTCCAGCTTTCACTGAGGCTCAGGCTGCGTGCCGGCAGCCAGGGCTGGTCGGCCGGATAGTCGGCGGGTCTGGCCTTGACCGTCAGGGAGATTTCACTGGAGCTGACCCGGGTCTGCTTGCCCGTCCTGGGCGCGCTGGCGTCCTGGCCCGTGCTGGTCTCCACGGGCGTGGCACTGAACACCTGGGCAGGAATGATCAGCGTGCCGCTTTTTTGTGGGTAGATCGCGTAGCGCATTTCAATGACGCCATGACGCACGCCATTGATGAGTTTTTCATAGGTCCGCGATTCCCCCAGTTGCTCGATACGGGCATCGGGAATCTGCAGCGGGGTGAGGCTGCTGTCGTCGTACAGGGAGACCGAGTGATAGATGCGCAGGGTCAGGATGACCTGGGCTTGAACGTAGATGCTGTTCTCGTCCACGCTGGCATCGATGAAGACCGGTGCCAGGCTGGTGGCAGCATTCTGTTCGCTCTGGATGACTTGCAGGCTGATCGGCTGGCTTTGCGCCTCGCCCAGGTGCAGCGCGGGTATTTCCACCGTGCCGTTCTGGCGCGGCAACAGGGTGATGATCCAGCGGGTGGTGGCCTGGGTGTTGCCGTCGATGGTGGTCAGGCGGTTGACCTGGCGGGTGTCGCGAACTTCGAACACTGCATCCAGGGGCGACAGGTCGGGTTTGCCGAACTGGGTGACATCCCGGGTTTCCAGGGTCAGTTCCACGGTTTCGCCTGAATTGAGCCGCGTGCGATCGACACTGGCGACCAGCTCTGCGGCTTCGACCTGCAGGGCGATCAACAGGCTGAGTAAAATGACGCTGATGCGACTCATCGGGTTTTTTCCTGATGCTGTTGCTGTTCATACCAGAATTTACGCCGCAGCAGTTCCGCCGGGTCGTCGGGGATCTGCCGCAGCCATTGTTCGAGTGCCTGGCGCTGTTCACCGTCCAGTGTATTGCTGGAAGGGCGTGGCGGTGGACGGGTGGTCGACTCGTCGTCGGTGCCTTCGCCGGTGGTTTTTTGGGCTGCATCGGTCGAGGGCTGGGCAGGCTTGGCCTGTTCGTCGCTATTTTCACTGTTTTTCTGCTCGGACTCGCTGGCAGCGGCTTCTTGCTGCGCGGCACTGTCGGCTTCGGCCTGAGCGTTTTGCGCCGCCTGCTCATTGGCGCTTTGTTCCTTCCTGGCGGCTTCTTCAGCGGCCTGCTGGCGACTGGCGTCCAGCAGGCCTTGAACCAGTTCCTTGTTTTGTAACGCCGGCTGCAAGTCAGGTTGAAGCTCCAGGGCTTGCTCATAAGCGTCGAGGGCGGCTTCCAGTTCACCGCTGCGGGCCAGGGCATTGCCGCGATTGTAATGGGCGCTGGCGCTACTGCCTTTGGCAAATTGTTGCGCGGCGCCGGCATAGTCGCCGGCTTCGTACAGGGCCAGGCCTTTCCATTGCGGCTCTTCGAAATGGCGCGCAGCGGCGGCCGGTTGCTGCCTCTCGAGCAGAAACTGGCCTTGCTGGTCGGGACGCAACCACAAATCGCGGAACTCAAGGGCATAGCTGGGCTGCGGCAGGCACAGTAGCAGTGGCAGGCAAAACAACCAGCCACGCCGGCCGGCGCAGGCCGCCAGCAACAACAACGGCAGAAGCAACCAGTAGCCCTGGTCGGCCCAGCTGTCGAGCTGTACGGTCTGGCCACTGCTGCGCAGGCTTTGCGGCCCCGACAACAGGCCCAGGCTGCGCAGGTCCAGGTCATCCACGCGCGCCTGGCGGTAGCGCCCGCCGACCTCGCCGATAAACGCCCTGAGGCTGGCATTGTCCAGGCGTGGCAGCAGAATCGCGCCTTGGGCATCCTTGAGGAATTCGCCGTTCTCCTGCGCCACCGGCGCACCCTCGGCGGTGCCGATGCCCAGCATCAATAAATCGGGGCCCTGACGCCCGAGGGCCTGACGGATGCCCTGGCGCTCCTGCTCATTCAGTGAAGAACCGATCAGCAGTATTCGACCCTGGCCGATCGCGCCCTGGGCGAGCAGGGCCAGGGCCTTGCGCACGGCGAGGTCGGCGCGGTGCCCTGGCTCGGGCATGATCGAAGGCTTGAGCGCCTCGAGCAGGTTGCGGCTGGTGGTCAGGTCATCGGACAGCGGTACCAGCGTGTGGGCGCTGCCGGCGTAGACGATGATTGCCGTTTGCGCATCGCTGCGCCGCTCCAGCAAATCGAGCAACTTGCGCCGGGCCTGTTCCAGGCGGTTGGGCGCGATATCACTGGCGAGCATTTCCGGCGTCAGCTCCAGCAGTACCACCAGAGGGTCGGCCGGTTTCTGGCTGGATTGTTCCACCCGTTGCCAGCTGGGGCCGAGCAACGCCAGTACGGTCAGCAGCCAGGCCAGGCCAAGGGCGACCCACGGCAGTTTGCTGTCGTGTCCGCTACCACCGCTGAGCAGCACCGGGTGAAAGGCTTTGGGCAGAATCATCTGCCAGCGCCCGGCGCGCTTCTGTCGGTGCCAGAGTTGCCAGAGCAGCCAGCCGAGCAAGGGCAACGACAGCAGCCACCAGGGCCGGAACCAGTGAGGCCAGAGCGCGATCATCGACGCCTCCGCAGGCGCAGGCGCTTGAGCTGCGCGCGCCATTCGGGATGCGGTTGCAGAAAGTTCGGCTTGGTGAGCAGGCGCTGCAGCGGGTTGTCCGGCCAGCGCTCGCGCAGCACCAGCAGCAGGCTCGCCAGCAAGGCACCGGCCAACGGCCAGCTGTACAGGGCTTGGGCGGGGCGGGCCTGGGTGGGTTGTTGCTTTCCCGGTGCCCTTTTGTCGCGGGCTTTGCCGGTTGCCTCCCGTTGCTGCCCGT
>NZ_VXCP01000018.1 GCF_011355085.1 Pseudomonas akapageensis
CCCCCCCACGCCGACGTCGCTACCCAGCCCACCGACCGATGAAGAGCCACCTCGAAGCCGAACACGACCGTGGCGCAGACCGGCCAGGGCGTCATGGCCAGCCCGGTGATCGGATTGCCGTCGCGAACCAGGAACGGTTGACAGTCTTCCTGCAGCAGTTCGATCATCGTACGGCCTCCCGGGTGCCAGCGGCGTAGAAGACTTCCAGCCGGCGCAAGATGTAGTTCGAAGCAGTGGTAATCACCAGATAGATCAGGGCGGCCAGTACCAGGAAGAAGAACAGCTGGTAGGAGCTCTTGCCCGCATCCTGGGCCACCTTGACCAGATCGGCCAGGCCGATGATCGAGACCAGCGCCGTGGCCTTGAGGATCACCATCCAGTTATTGCCGATACCCGGCAGGGCGAAGCGCATCATCTGCGGGAACACCACAAGGCGAAAACGTTGGGCACGGGTCAATCCGTAGGCAGTGGCTGCTTCTATCTGTCCGCGTGGTACGGCGAGGATGGCGCCGCGAAAGGTCTCGGTGAAATAGGCCCCGTAGATGAAACCCAAGGTGATGACCCCGGCGCTGAACGGGTTGATTTCGATGTAGTCCCAGCCCAGGTACTCGGTCAGGCTGGTCAGCCAGGTTTGCAGGCTGTAGTAGATCAGCAACATCAGCACCAAGTCCGGTACCCCACGGATTAGTGTGGTGTAGGCCTTAGCCAGGATGCGCAACAGGGCAACTCTTGAAAGTTTGGCGCTGGCGCCGATCAGCCCCAGAACGACGCTCACCAGCAAGCACAGGAAGGATAATTGAATCGTCATCCAAGAGCCTTGCAGCAACAGCGGGCCAAAGCCCTTGAGACTGAATCCTGACAGCCCCAGAACCTGTAATAGGTTTTCTAACATTGTGCAGCCCTTCATACACATCGTGCTTTGCTCTTTTTTATTATTAAAAGTACTGTCACCCAGCAGTTTTATTCGGCGCGACTACTTATTTGTTCGATGCAACTTCATCCACACGCCATCCTTGGCATATAACCAATAATTAGTCGACCACCGCTAAACGTTACAGCGATTTAAACCTTATGGAGCAAGGATTATTTGCCGTAGATATCAAAGGTGAAATATTGACTCGCCAGTTTGTCGTACTCGCCCGACGCGCGAATGCTTGCAAAGGCCTCATTAATTTTCTCTCGAAGCGCATCGTCTCCCTTTCTAACCCCGATCGCGACACCGTTATCGTTCAAGCGTTTATCGATAATGGGCTCACCGGCAAAGGCAAAGCCTTTGCCCTGAGGCTTTTGCAAAAACCCAAGATCGCCTTGTACCGCCGGTTGTAAAGCCGCGTCCAGGCGGCCATTGATCAGGTCGATATAAACTTGATCCTGGGTTTGATAGGAGAGAATGGTGACGTCGTGAGGCCCCCACACTGAATTCGCAAACGCCTCTTGAATCGTACCTTGCACAACTCCAACGGTTTTGCCTTTCAAGGACTCGACGGTCGGTAGCAGGTTTGAATGTTCCTTGGCGATAATGGCCGATGGGCCGTTGTACAGTTGATCACTGAAGTCCACTTGTTTACGTCGCACTTCAGTGGGAGCCATCGCCGATAAAATTGCGTCAAATTTCCTGGCCTTCAAGCCAGGAATAATGCCGTCGAAAGGTTGCTCGACCCAAACGCAACGGACCTTGAGCTGTGCACAAATTGCATTACCCAGGTCGATGTCAAAACCCGTCAGGGAGCCATCAGGTTGTTTGACCTCAAAGGGCGGATAACTGGGGTCCACACCAAACCTGATTTCAGTATCGGCCTGAGCACTGGTCGCAATGCTGAGACCCAGTAATGCGGCTGCAAACAGTGTGTTGAGTCGGAACATAATCACCTCGTTATTGGATTTGTATCATCGGCAATAAGTGAGCTGTGCAGCTCAAGGATTCAACGGTAGAAATTTCTCAGTCAGTTTGACCCAGTACGTCGCTGCCAACGGCAGACACTCATCGTTGAAGTCATACCCTGGGTTATGCACCATGCAGCCGCCCTCGCCTTCGCCATTACCAATAATCAGGTAACACCCGGGGCACTTCTCCAACAGGAAGGCAAAATCTTCACTGCCGGTCAGCGGCACCATATTCTCGATAAGACCGGCCTCCCCCAGCCATTCGCGCGCCACCTCACGTGCCAGTGCGGTCTCCTCGCCATGGTTGATCAACACCGGATAGCTGCGTTCGTACTCGACATCGGCGGTCGCTCCGAAGCTCTTGGCCTGGTCCTGCGCCAACTCGGTAATACGGCTTTGCAGCAGATCCCGCACCTGCGCACTGTGCGCGCGTACCGACAGGTGCATTTCGGCGCTATCGGGAATGACATTGCTCGCCTTGCCCGCATGGATAGCACCCACCGTGATAATGGCTGTCTCGAGCGGATGTACGTTACGCGACACCACGCTTTGCAGCGCCATCACTATCGAAGCACTGACCACCACAGGATCGACTGCCTTGTGCGGCATCGCACCATGGCCACCCAAGGCGCGAACGCGAATGGTGACCTCGTCGGCCGAAGCCATGTAGGGACCGGCCAGAAAGCCGAATTTGCCCACTGGATAGCCAGGCATATTGTGCAGCGCGAACACCGCGTCACATGGAAACAGTTCGAACAGACCGTCTTTGAGCATTTCATGCGCGCCGCCACCACCTTCCTCGGCAGGCTGGAAAATCATGTGCAGCGTGCCCTGGAACGGTTTGTACTCGGCCAGGTATTTCGCCGCAGCCAGCAACGTGGCGGTATGACCGTCGTGGCCACAAGCATGCATTTTGCCTTCGAGCTTGCTCGCATAGGCAAGGCCGGTGGCCTCTTGAATGGGCAGCGCGTCCATATCGGCCCGCAGGCCCAGAGCGCGACCCTCACCATTGCGAAGGGTGCCGACCACTCCAGTGCCACCCAGCCCGCGATGCACGGCATAGCCCCAGCGCTGCAGGCAATCGGCTACCAGATCACTGGTCACGAACTCCTCGAAACCAAGTTCCGGATGCGCATGAATGCGGTGACGCAACTCGATCATCTCGTCCTGAATATCGCGGATACCGGCTAATACGGCGTCGTGCTGCATGATGGGCTTCCTGGTCGGTGTAAGGGGTGGATTGGTTCCAAGCATAAGCAGGCACTTGCGACCCCGGGAGACCCAAATTGGTTACACTGGCAACCATTGGTTGCCCCCCCTTAACCATTATTTCGAGCACTTTCCATGAAAGTTCATTACCTGCAAGCCCTGGTTGCCGTAGCCGATACCGGCAGCATCCGCGCGGCGGCACGCCTGTTGGATCTCTCCCATGCGGCGGTGACCAAGTCGTTGCGCGAGCTTGAAGCAGTGGCCCAACTGCCGCTGGTGATGCGAACCGCTCGAGGGATCGACTTCACCGAGACCGGCCGGATACTCCTGGAGCATGCGCGACTGGTCGTCGGCCAGATCGAACGGGCCAATACTCAGCTTGCACAGTTGCGCGGCGAAATAACGGGTCGGCTGTCCATTGCGGTCACGCCCTGGATCATCCTGACCTTCCTGACCAAGGCGGTGCAGCACTTTCGTGAACGCATGCCCGGCGTGCAGCTGGAAATCTTCGAAGGCTTGACCGCTGTGGCGCTGCCGCGCTTGCGCGAAGGTACGCTGGATTTTGCCGTTGGAACGGCAACGCCGACCATGTCGCTACAAGAGTTCGACAGCACGCCGTTGATGACCTATGAAATGAGCGTCATCGCTCATCGCGACCACCCCTGCGCCAACGCGACCTCCCTGCATCAATTGCTGGATCAGGATTGGGTGGTCAATTACACACAGGCCGACTATGGCTCTTTCATGCAGGAGCTGTTCTGGCAACATGGTGCGCAGATTGACCGAACGCGTTTGCACTGCGCCCACTCGACCTCGCTGCTATTCGAAATGGTCCGCCATGGGGGCATGCTCGCCCATTGCCCAAGCGTGATGATGAGCACCGAATGGATGCAAGGTTGGGTAACTGAGTTACCGCTGCAAGAGCGTTTCGATAGCAGCCAACTGGGCGTCATCACCCGTCGCAATGCCGTGCTCAGTACAGCGGCGCAATGCTTCAAGGACTGCTTGCTGATGGAGATCAAGCGGCGCGCCCGGTCTGCAGCGGCGGCGGATCGGGCGTTGTTTGATGTGCTTACGGTGTTGTTTTGAGGAAGGTCACTGCCCCGGCGGGCGGATGCGGAACACCTTGAAAAGTTGCGGTACACATAGCGTTTCGCCAGCACCGCAAACTCAAACGCCAGAAACGAAAAAGCCCTGACTAGTCAGGGCTTTAACGTACAAAATATGGCGGAGGCGCAGAGATTCGAACTCTGGGACCTGTTACAGTCGGCAGTTTTCAAGACTGCTGCCTTAAACCACTCGGCCACACCTCCACTTTGTTGCGGGCGCCATAATACCGTAATGAAACACACTGTCAAACTCTCTGTGTAGCCCTTTTCAAGGCACCTGTTATGATCATTGCGACTGAACGTTTCAAACCCACAGGAGTGTCGCCATGCGCGAACAGGATTACGCAGTTAATAACAGCCTGCAGGCCGAGCAGCTAGAAGTTGGCCGCGTCCTGCGCAACACCTACGGCCTCTTGGCCATCACCCTGGCCTTCAGTGGTGTGATGGCGTATGTGGCGCAGCAGATGCGGGTTGGCTATCCGAATGTCTTCGTCGTACTGATCGGTTTCTACGGTCTGTTCTTCCTCACCAACAAGCTTCGCGACTCGGTCTGGGGCCTGGTGTCCACCTTTGCTCTGACCGGTTTCATGGGCTTTCTGCTTGGCCCGATCCTCAACCGCTACCTGGGTATGCAGGGCGGCGCCGAAGTGGTCAGCTCGGCCTTTGCCATGACGGCACTGGTGTTTGGCGGCCTGTCGGCCTATGTGCTGATCACCCGCAAGGACATGAGCTTCCTCGGCGGTTTCATTACTGCCGGCTTCTTCGTGCTGTTGGGTGCGGTGCTGGCCAGCTTCTTCTTCCAGATCAGCGGCCTGCAACTGGCGATCAGCGCAGGTTTCGTGCTGTTCTCGTCGGTCTGCATCCTGTTCCAGACCAGCGCGATCATCCACGGTGGCGAACGTAACTACATCATGGCGACCATCAGCCTGTATGTATCGATCTACAACCTGTTCGTCAGCCTGCTGCAGCTGTTCGGCCTGATGGGCCGTGACGACTGATCGAACCTGGAATCAAAAAAGCCCGCTTCGGCGGGCTTTTTCACGGGCGCGTTTTTTTGCCTGATGGGCGTTTCTCGTTCTCATGCTCCGCGTGGGAACGAGGAGAACCCGCTTCGGCGGGTTTTTTTTGCCTGATGGAAAGCGGCCCCGTAGAATCGCGCTCTTTTTTTCCAAGGCACCCTCATGAGCTCGATAGAACCCACACCTTCATCCCTGCCCCAGGCCAATGAACTGGTGCTGGGGCTGGAAGACAAGCCCAGGTTGTTGATCGGCCTGCTGGCTGCCTTGCAGCATTTGCTGGCGATCATAGTGCCGATCGTCACTCCTGGCCTGCTGATCTGCCAGGCGCTGGGGGTGTCGGCGCGCGACACCAACCTGATCGTGTCGATGTCCCTGGTGATTTCCGGTATTGCGACCTTTGTGCAATGTCGCCGTTTCGGGCCGTTCGGTGCCGGGCTGCTGATTGTCCAGGGCACCAGTTTCAACTTTGTCGGGCCGCTGATCGCCGGTGGTGCGTTGATGGTCAAGCAAGGCACGCCGGTCGAAGCGGTCATGGCCGCGATCTTCGGCGTGGTGATTGCCGGCTCCTTCGTGGAGATGGGCATTTCGCGGATTCTGCCCTTCGTCAAACGCCTGATCACGCCGTTGGTGACCGGCATCGTGGTGCTGTTGATCGGCCTGACGCTGATCAAGGTTGGCCTGATCAGCATGGGCGGCGGTTTCACGGCCATGGCCAACGGCACCTTCGCCAATGGCGAAAACCTGCTGCTGTCCGGCACGGTGCTGGCGATTATCGTGGTGCTCAACCGTATTCCGGTGGTGTGGATGCGCAGTTGCGCCATCGTCATCGCCTTGGCCGTCGGTTATGCCCTGGCCGGTTATCTGGGGCGCCTGGACTTTACCGGCATGCATGAAGCGGCGTGGCTGCAAGTGCCGGTCCCCCTGCACTTCGGCCTGGGCTTCTCCTGGTCGCTGTTCATTCCGATGCTGGTGATTTACCTGGTCACCTCGCTGGAAGCCATCGGGGATGTGACGGCCACCAGCAAGGTGTCCCGCGAGCCGGTCGAAGGCCCGGTGTGGATGCAGCGGATCAAGGGCGGTGTGCTGGTCAATGGCGCCAACTCCCTGCTAGCCGGTGTATTCAACACCTTCCCCAGTTCGATCTTTGCCCAGAACAACGGCGTTATTCAGTTGACCGGCATTGCCAGCCGTCATATCGGTGTCTGGATTGCCGTCATGCTGGTGCTGCTGGGGCTGTTCCCCAGCGTTGCCGGGGTGATTCAGGCGGTGCCGGAACCGGTGCTCGGGGGCGCGGCCATGGTGATGTTCGGGGCGGTCGCGGCGTCGGGGATCAATATCCTGGCGAGCATTTCGCTTGATCGTCGGGCCTTGCTGATTATCTCGGTGTCTTTGGCCCTGGGCCTGGGTGTTGCGCAGGTGCCGGAGTTCCTGGCGCACATGCCGCACGCCATTGCCACTGTGCTGGAGTCGGGTGTGGCGACCGGGGGTATTTGTGCATTGGTGTTGAACTGGTTTTTGCCGGAGACGGGTAAGGCCCAAACTGCCTGAATCGAGGTCGGTGGCATTGGAGGCCCTTCGGGCCTCAGCGCAGCCTGCGGCAGCGGCTACGCCGACCGTGATACGCCGAACTCTTGTAGCCGCTGCCGCCAGGCTGCGCTGGAGTCCCGCAGGGGCTCCCTGCCTCTGCGGCGGGCTTTTTTGAGCGGCAGGCTTTATCATTCCAGCAGATTTGCTGACAGAGCCGACCATGAAGTTCGCCATTGCCGTTTTTTCCCCCGCCCATGCGCCCTCCTCGCGCCGTGCCCTGCTGTTCGCCCAGGCGGCGTTGGCCGGGGGGCACGAGATTGTCCGCCTGTTCTTCTATCAGGACGGCGTGCACAGCGCCTCGGGCAATATCGTTACCCCGCAGGACGAGCAGGATGTGCCCGCGCAATGGCGCGAATTCGTGACTCAGCATGGCCTCGATGCCGTGGTCTGCATTGCCGCGGCCCTGCGCCGGGGTGTGCTCGATGAACAGGAAGCCCAGCGCTACCAGCGTACTGCGGTGAACCTGCCTGCCCCATGGGAATTGTCCGGGTTGGGACAACTGCATGAAGCGGCACAGGTCGCCGATCGGCTCGTCTGCTTTGGGGGCAATTGAGATGGCCAAGTCGCTACTGATCATCAGCCGCCAGGCCCCCTGGTCCGGCCCCGGCGCCCGCGAGGCGCTGGACATCGCACTGGCAGGCGGTGCGTTCGACCTGCCGCTGGGCGTGCTGTTTCTCGACGACGGGGTTTTCCAGTTGCAGGCGGCCCAGCAACCTGGCCAGTTGCAGCAAAAAAACCTCGCCGCCAACCTGCAGGCCCTGCCCATGTTCGGCGTCGACGAACTCTTCGTGTCCAGCGTCAGCCTGGCTGAACGGGGCATGGACGCCGGCAATTTGAGCCTCGCAGCCCAGCCACTGGACGAAGCCGAACTGTCTGCGCTTGTCGACCGCTACGACCAGGTGATAACACTCTGATGACGACTCTACATGTGCTGTCCCACTCCCCGTTCGGCGACAACCGCCTGGCCAGCTGCCTGCGCCTGCTCGGCAATGCGGACGCGGTCCTGTTGACCGGTGATGCCGTCTACGCCTTGCAGCCAGGCAGCGAACCCCGGCGCCAGCTGAGCGAACGCCGGCTGGCGACGCGCCTGTTCGCACTGGAAGAAGACCTGCAGGCCCGCGCCATCGACCCGGCTGGCCTGGCCCTCGCCATCGACTACCCGGCATTCGTCGAGCTGTCCATTCGCTTCGATAAGGTCAACAGTTGGCTATGAGTACTTTGACGGTCGGTTCACGCAGCGTTGCGCTGGACAAGGATGGCTATCTGCAGGACCTGGGCGACTGGTCGCGCGACGTGGCACACGCCCTCGCCGCCCAGGAGGACCTGGAATTGAGCCCCGAGCACTGGGAAGTCCTCGAACTGCTGCGTCAGTTCTACCAGGAGTTCCAGCTCTCGCCTGCCACGCGCCCGCTGATCAAGTACACCGCCTTGAAGCTCGGCCCGGAAAAGGGCAACAGCCTGCACCTCAACCGCCTGTTCAAAGGCACTCCCGCCAAACTTGCCGCCAAGCTGGCGGGCCTGCCCAAGCCGACCAATTGCATATGACCGACTCTACCCCGTTGACCCTTGAAACCCCCGCCGAGCACCCGTTCGCGCAATTCGTGCGCATTCTGGGCAAAGGCAAGCGCGGCGCCCGCAGCCTGACCCGCGAGGAAGCGCGCGAGGCCATGGGCATGTTGCTCGACGAAAAAGTCGAAGACACCCAGCTCGGCGCGTTCCTGATGCTGCTGCGGCACAAGGAAGAAAGCCCGGAAGAGCTCGCAGGCTTCACCGAGGCCCTGCGCGCACGCCTGCAGGCGCCGGGCCTGGCGGTCGACATCGACTGGCCGACCTACGCCGGCAAGAAGCGCCATCTGCCCTGGTTCCTGCTGGCGGCCAAGTGCCTGGCCGACAATGGCGTACGCATCTTCATGCACGGCGGCGGTGCACACACCGCCGGGCGCCTGTACACCGAACAGCTGCTGGAAACCCTGCAGATTCCGCTGTGCCGCAACTGGCAAGACGTTGGCGTGGCCCTCGACAACCAGCATCTGGCCTTTATGCCGCTGATGGACTGGGCGCCCCAGCTGCAACGCATGATCGACCTACGCAACACCCTGGGCCTGCGTTCGCCGATCCACTCGCTGGCCCGCATCCTCAACCCGCTGGCTGCGCGATGCGGTCTGCAAAGCATCTTCCATCCCGGCTACCAGGCCGTACACCGCGATGCCAGCGGCCTGCTTGGCGATTGCGCCATAGTGATCAAGGGCGATGGCGGCGAGATCGAGGTCAATCCCGACAGCGCCAGCCATCTGTACGGCACTCGGGACGGCCAGAGCTGGGACGAAGAGTGGCCGGCACTGTCGGCGCAACGGCATGTCAAACCGGCGCAGCTCGATCCGCAAGAGCTCAAGGCGGTATGGCGCGGCGAACGCGAAGACAGCTATGGCCAAATGGCCCTGCTGTCGACCATCGCCCTGGCCCTGCGTGGACTGGGTGAGCCACGGGAAACGGCATTCGAGAAGGCCCTGCAGTACTGGGAAGCGCGCAACCGTTCGATTTAACCGAACATACCGGCCCATTCTTTGCGCTTTTAGTTCGAACCAGCCGCTCTACACTGGACTCCAACGCATTAAACAGCCGAGGAGTTCACGATGGGCCTGTTAGTCGAAGGACGCTGGCGCGACCAGTGGTACGAAAGCAGCAAGGATGGCGCCTTCCAGCGCGAAAACGCACAACGCCGGCATTGGATAACCGCTGACGGCTCGGGCGAAGGCGGGTTCAAGGCCGAGGCCGGGCGCTACCACTTGTATGTCTCGCTGGCCTGCCCCTGGGCCCACCGCACCCTGATCCTGCGCAAGCTCAAGGGCCTGGAAAGCCTCATCGAGGTGTCGGTGGTCAGCTGGCTGATGCGTGAGGATGGCTGGACCTTCGACACTGAAAAAGGCTCCACGGGCGACAAGCTCGACCACTTCCAGCTCCTGCACCAGCGCTACACCCGCGACGATCCGCACTACACGGGCCGGGTCACCGTCCCCCTGCTCTGGGACAGACAACAGCAGCGCATCGTCAACAACGAATCGGCGGAGATCATCCGCATGTTCAACAGCGCCTTCGACGGCTTGACCGGCAATCGCCTGGACTTCTATCCAGCTCCCCTGCGCCCGTTGATCGACCAGCTGAACGAACGCATCTACCCGGCCGTCAACAATGGCGTCTACCGCGCAGGCTTCGCCACCTCGCAATCAGCTTACGAGCAAGCTTTCGATGATGTGTTCGCTGAGCTCGACCACCTGGAGAAACGGCTCGCAGAGCATCGCTACCTGGCCGGGGAATACCTGACCGAAGCCGACTGGCGCCTGTTCACCACGCTGATTCGTTTCGACGCGGTCTACCACGGCCACTTCAAGTGCAACCTGCGCCGAATCGCCGACTATCCGAACCTGTCGAATTGGCTAAGAGAGTTGTACCAGTGGCCGGGCGTGGCCGAGACCGTGGACTTCACCCACATCAAGCACCACTACTATGCCAGCCACCAGACCATCAACCCGACCGGCATCGTGCCCAAGGGCCCGGCGCAGGACTTTACCGCCCGCCACGACCGCGAGCGTCTGAACGGGTACGGCATCTGGCATCGCAGCAGAGCTTGAACCTTGAGCGGCACCGGCGCGCACCGGTGCCGCCGAAGGGGTGGCGCTCAATTCAACTGCAGGGTCGCGTTGATCTGGCCGATGGCATCGACCACATGCCGTGAACCCATCTGAATCTCCAGGATCACCTGGCCTGCCTCATTGGCCAGCTCCACGCCCACGCCCGTGCGGCTCAGGCTCGACTGCATGCTGGCAACCGCACTGAGCGACAGATCGTGGTTTTGTCGCACCACATCGACAATTTCCACGGTCGCCTGACTTGTGCGACCTGCCAGGCTGCGGACCTCGTCGGCAACCACCGCAAAACCCCGACCGTGTTCCCCCGCCCGCGCAGCTTCGATCGCGGCGTTGAGTGCCAACAGATTGGTCTGGTCAGCGATACCACGAATGGTTTGCACGATTTTGCCGATGATCTCCGACTGCCTGTTGACCGCATCGATGCTGTGCGCCGCTTCGTTCAAGTCTTTGGAGATTTCCTGGATCACCTGCACCGTCTGCTGAACGACACTAGAGCCCTTTTGCGCGCAGGCATCGTTTTGCACAGAAGTGGCATGGGCCGATTCGGCAGCCGTCTGCTGAGTCGTCACCTGGTTGGTAATATCACTGGCGAATTTCACAACTTTATACAAGCGGCCCTTGGCATCGAATATGGGGTTATACGACGCCTCGAGATATATCACCTGCCCCATCTTGTTAACACGCTCGAACCGACGAGAATGAAACTCACCTCTATTAAGAGCCGCCCAAAATGCCTTGTAGGTCGGCGAATCCCCTTCGCCCCGGCGGCAAAACATACTGTGGTGCTGGCCGACTATCTCATTGAGGTGATAGCCCATAGTTGCGAGAAAGTTCTCATTGGCCGTTATAACTTTGCCTTGCGGAGTAAACTCGATCATCGCCATGGATCGACTGATGGCATTCATCAAGCCCTGGCTCTCATGTTCCTTGTTGACGCGTTGAGTAATGACCGAAGCCACCTTGATCACGCTGCTCACCTGCCGGTCGACTCCCTTGACGGGCATGTAGCTGGCTTCGAGCCAGATTTCCTTGCCCTCTTTACCCAACCGCATATAAGTCCCGCTCGAAGGCTCGCCCCGTGCCAGATCGCGCCAGAACCGCGCATAGTCATCGCTGCGCACGTAGGCGTCTTCGCAAAACATCCGGTGGTGCTTGCCTCGAATTTCCTCCACCGAGTAGCCCACGGTTGTGCAGAAATTCTCGTTGGCGTCGAGGATGGTGCCATCAGGCGCAAACTCGATCATGGCCATGGAGCGGCTGATGGCATCCAGTTTGCCATGAGCCGTCGACAATGCCTTGGTGCAGCGCTCAATCTCGGCTAAATCGGCTTTACGATGAAAGTCAAACATGAGTCGACTCTTCCTTGTGCGAATTTATTATTAACGGATTTCAAAAAACTTGATAATGCACCGCAACTTTCACCCACAACAAAACAGCGCCTGATTGAGATCGACGAGAAACTCCACGGTATTTAGAGCACTGAAAAAACCAGGAAGGGTTTTAATGTCCCAGCCTGGCCGTTGGTCTTTGCATCAGAGCATAACGAGTCATCGCAAGACTGCAAGCAGTTTGATATCAGCGATCGGGATCTTTACACAAGCGAGGGGCGCGCAAACGATTAAAGGCAAGAAGCGAGCCATACCAAAATGGGCAATACGGCAATTTCAATGGTAGTTTTGCACCACGACTAAAGTTGGATCCAAAGTTCCGGGCGCATTAAAGCGCCCGGACGAAAGATGGGGCTTTTTCAGGCAACAGGTATAAGCGGCACGTCGAGTTGTTGCCCGCCATTGAGCCGCTCGAAGGACTCTGTAACCTGCTCATGGGGTACGCCCAGGGCAATCGCACTGGCACTGTCGAGCCGAGCGACTTGCTCAGCCGACAACGTGACCTGCAAGGCACCAAGGGTGGCATCGAACTGTTCGCGGGTTCGCGAACCGAGAATCGGGATCAGTCCGGTAGTGGAGCGCGCAGCCTTGTAGCGCAACCACGCAATCGCAATATGCGTAGGCGTCGCCCCCTGCTCGGCCGCCACGGCCAGCAGTGTGTCGATAATCGCCGTTTCGCGGGCGCTGGTTTCAGCATGGACCAACATGCCCAGCTTCGACGCCCGATTGTCACCACCGGCATTGCGGTACTTGCCGGTCAAAAAGCCTCCGCCCAACGGCGACCATGCCGTGATGCCCAGACCCAGGGCTTCGGCCATCGGCAGCAATTCGCGATCGGCGCTGCGCTCGACCAGGCTGTACTCCACCTGAATCCCGGCGATCCGTGCCTGGCCTCGGACTTCGGCGAGGGTATCGGCACGGGCGATGCGCCAGGCCGGAAAGTTCGACAGGCCACCGTAGGTAATCTTGCCTGAGCGCACCAGGTCATCGAAGCCGCGGACAATCTCCTCCATCGGCGTAAGGCAATCGCTGATGTGTGCCCAGAACAGGTCGATATGGTCAGTCTTGAGTCGCTTGAGGCTCTCCTCCACCGAGCGGATCATGTTCTTGCGATTGTTGCCGGTGTGGGAAATGCCCGCGGCCGGCGTCGTGCCCAGGGTGTACTTGGTGGCGACAACAAATCGATCACGCTCGGCGGCAATGAACTCGCCGAGCAGGACCTCGGACTGACCCGCCTGGTAGCCATTGGCGGTATCGAGAAAGTTGCCGCCGGCTTCTACGTAGCCATCGAAGATTTTTTTCGCTTCATCTCGTTCGGCACCATGACCCCAGCCGGTACCGAAGTTGCCGGTGCCCAGTGCCAGTTCGGAAACGCGCAAGCCGGTATGCCGGCCGAAGACCTTGTAACGCATGATGCTGACTCCGATTCGTTGATTGGATGACGCCAATAATATGATGATCGTAATACAACGAGTCAAGCCAAACCGCCAGCCGGCAGTGGCTGACGGTCAGGTGCTTTCGCGAACCATCAGTTCAAAGCCCAGGTCCTGAGTCTGGGCGCCACCCGGCTTGCCGTCGAGCATGGCCAGCAGCATCTGCGCGGCGCGGCGACCGATGGCGGCGCGGGGGGTGCGGATCGAGGTCAGGCGTGGCACCAGGTGGGCCGAGGCTGGCAGGTCGTTGAAGCCGATCATGGCGACCCGCTCCGGAATGGCGATGTTCTGGCGCAACGCTTCGAGTATCGCGCCCTGGGCCAGGTCGTCGTTGCAGAAAAAGATTCCGTCGACGTCCGGATGACGGCGCATCAGGTCGCTGAACAGCTGCCCACCCAGGCCGATCGAGGATGGATCCGGCGCCATGACCTCCAGCGAGACATCGTAGACACCGGCCTCCTGCAAGGTCCGACGAAAGCCTTCGGCGCGCTGCATCACCCGAGGGTCGAGTTGTGCCGCCACATAAGCCAGCCGGCGTCGCCCCCGCTCGAGCAGATGCTGAGCGGCAACGACCCCTGCCTGCTCCTGGGAGAAACCCACCGACATCACCCCGGGCGTCGGCACCAGTTCCATCATGTGCACGCACGGCACACCACTGGCCGCCAGCATGCGCCGCGAGCCTTCGGTGCGGTCAAAGCCGGTCAGCAGGATGCCGCGCGGCTGATGCCCCAGGTAGTTGCGGATCAGCTTCTCTTCGTCCTCGATGTCGTAGTGAAAGTTGCCGATCAGCACTTCCAGGCCACGGGGGCGCATCACTTCATGGATGGCTTCGAGGGTTTCGATGAACAACTGGTTGGACAGCGACGGGATCAGTACCACCACTGACTGACTTTGCGCCGAGGCCAGCGCCCGGGCTGCCGGATTGGCCACATAGCCTAGACTCAAGGCTGCTTCCTCGACCTTTTTCACCAGGTCCGGAGCCACGGTAGCCACCCCCCGCAAGGCACGGGAGGCAGTGATGGGAGAGACCCCGGAAAGGCGGGCAACTTCCGCCAGGGTGGGACGTCCGGTAGTACGAGAGCCGATGCGGGTCATGGATTTGATTATTTTCGACTTGCAAAGAATAGGGAACGGGCACTAAGGTAGCGCTGTCCCGGGCTGGGAGCAATTCACAATTGCGTAACAACCGATGACGACAACTACAAGATCAATGAAACAGGGAAGAAGCGTTCCTGTCCGGTCGACTGCCTCGACCAAGATAGCGCTATCTTTCCGTTGGAGGTACCGATGAATTTCCCCCTGCCCGCATTGGTAGTGATGGGTGTAGCTGGATGTGGCAAGAGCCATATCGGTGCCGCCATTGCCGCGCTTAGCGGTGGCCGCCTGATCGAAGGCGACGCCTTCCATCCCGCTGCCAATATCGAAAAGATGAGCGCCGGCATCCCCCTCGACGATGACGACCGTGCCGGCTGGCTGATCAGCCTGGGCAAGGAATTGAGCGCCACCATCAAGGCCGGCGAGCGTCCGATCCTGACCTGCTCGGCACTCAAGCTGCGCTACCGCGAGACCCTGCGCGCCGCCGTGCCGGAGCTGGGCTTCGTGTTTCTCGAGCTCAGCCCCGAAGAAGCCACGCGTCGAGTGACTGCCCGCCCCGGCCATTTCATGCCCGCCAGCCTGATCGAAAGCCAGTTCGCCACCCTCGAGCCGCCCTATGGCGAGCATCTGACCCTGACCCTGGATGCCACCGAACGCCCAGCGGAACTGGCCAACCAGGTCGACGCCTGGCTCATCAGCAACGGTGCGGTGACCCTGTCGCAATCGGCGTGACGGAAAATTTCCGTCAGGTCAACAAAGATAGCGCTACCTTTAATAGATTCGCCCCACAACAACGACAAAACGAGGCACTGAACCATGCTCGGTTTAGCCAACGATACTTACTTGCTTCTTGATGCCCTGGTCACCATCGTCGGCCTGGTGCTGCTGATTACCCAGTTCAAGGTCCACCCCTTCGTCGCCCTGACGCTGGCCGCCGGTTTCCTGGGGCTTACCTCCGGCATGCCGGTGGTCAAGGTGATGAAATCCTTCCAGGACGGCTTTGGCGGCGTGCTGGGTTTCGTCGGTATCGTGCTGGCCCTGGGCACCATGCTCGGCAAGCTGATGGCCGACTCCGGCGGTGCCGATCAGATCGCCCAGACCCTGATCCGCGCCTTCGGCAAGAAGAACGTGCACTGGGCCATGATGTTTTCGGCGTTTCTGGTCGGGATCCCTCTGTTCTTCGAAATCGGCTTCGTGCTGCTGATCCCGCTGGTGTTCATCGTCTCCCGGCGTTCCGGGGTGTCGCTGATCAAGATCGGCATCCCGCTGCTGGCCGGCCTGTCGGTGGTGCACGGCCTGGTGCCACCGCATCCGGGTCCGCTGCTGGCCATCGGCATCTTCAATGCCGACATCGGCAAGACGATTTTCTACGGCCTGATCGTCGGCCTGCCGACCGCTGTGATCGCCGGCCCGCTGTTCGGTAATTTCATCTCCAAATACATCCCTGGCAGCCCGTCCCAGGAACTGATGGACCAGATTGCCAAGGAATCGGAAGCCCGCAACCTGCCGAGCTTCAGCATCACCCTGATCACCGTGCTGTTGCCGGTGTTCCTGATGCTGCTCAAGACCCTCGCTGACGTGGTGTTGCCAGCCGACCACATCATCCGCCAATGGATGGACCTGATCGGTCACCCCATCACCGCCCTGCTCATGGCGCTGTTGCTGGCCTTCTACACCTTCGGTGCAGCGCGCGGCTTCAATCGCAACCAGATCATGGAGATGCTCAACCAGAGTCTGGCGCCGACTGCCGCGATCGTGCTGATCGTCGGTGCCGGCGGTGGCTTCAAGCAGATGCTGGTCGATACCGGCGTGGGCAACGTGATCGGGCAAATGGCCGTACACGCGCAGATCTCGCCGATCATGCTGGCCTGGCTGGTAGCGGCGGTGATTCGTATCGCCACGGGCTCGGCCACGGTAGCCACCATCACCGGCGCCGGCATCGTCGCCCCTGTTGTGGGCCTGATTCCGGACGTCAACCGGGAACTGCTGGTACTGGCCACCGGCGCCGGCTCACTCATTCTGTCTCATGTGAACGATGCGGGCTTCTGGCTGGTCAAGCAGTACTTCAACATGACCGTGGCCGAGACGTTCAAGACCTGGACCATGATGGAAACCATCCTGTCGGTGGTGGGGATCATCTTTATCATGCTGTTGTCGTTGGTGGTCTGACGCCACCGATTTGATACCCCTGTGGGAGCTGGCTTGCCAGCGATGCCGGCACCGCGGTTCGTATGAATCACCGCGGTGATATCATCGCTGGCAAGCCAGCTCCCACAGTGCCCGCCACCTGTGAACTCAAACTCAAAACGCGCTGGCAAATATCCCTTCAATCTCCCTCTGGCTCGCCGGCCGCGGATTGGTCAGCCCACACGCATCCTTGAGCGCATTGCTTGCGAGGACAGGAATATCCTTCTCCCTGGCCCCCAACAGCGACAACCCGGCGGGAATGTCGATGTCCCGCGACAGACTCCGAATCGCCGCAATCGCCGCCGCACTGCCCTGCTCCGCACTCATGCCATGCACATCCACGCCCATGGCCCTGGCCACATCGCACAGGCGCTCGGCGCAGACGCTGGCGTTGAAACTCTGCACATGGGGCAGCAACACCGCGTTGCACACGCCATGGGGCAAGTCATAAAAGCCGCCCAACTGGTGGGCCATGGCATGCACGTAGCCAAGCGAAGCATTGTTGAACGCCATGCCGGCCAGGAACTGGGCATAGGCCATGTTCTCCCGCGCCGTCAGATCACCGCCATCGGCCACCGCCTGGCGCAGGTTGGTGCTGATCATCTCGATCGCCTTGAGGGCACAGGCATCGGTAATCGGTGACGCCGCTGTCGACACATAAGCTTCGATGGCGTGGGTCAAGGCATCCATGCCGGTGGCCGCCGTCAGGCCCTTGGGCATTGCGACCATCAAGGCTGGGTCGTTGACCGACAGCAGTGGCGTGACGTTACGGTCGACGATAGCCATTTTCACATGACGAGCTTCGTCAGTGATGATGCAGAAACGGGTCATCTCGCTGGCCGTGCCAGCGGTGGTGTTGATCGCAATCAGCGGCAACTGTGGCTTGGCCGATTTATCGACACCCTCATAATCACTGATGCAACCGCCATTGGTAGCGCACAGGGCAATACCCTTGGCACAGTCATGGGGCGAGCCACCGCCCAGGGAAATCACAAAGTCGCACTGACCGGCCCGCAGTACCGCCAATCCCTGTTCGACGTTATCGATGCCGGGGTTGGGCTTGGCGCCATCGAACAGCACCGAGTCGATATCCTGAGCGACCAGCAAGCTGGCAATCTTCGCCGCAACCCCAGCCTCGGCCAGCCCCGCATCGGTGACGATCAAGGCCCGGCGAAAGCCGTACTTGCCGATGGCGATCATGGCCTCGTCGAGACAGTCGATGCCCATGACGTTGACGGCGGGGATAAAGAATGTGCTGCTCATGGCGGGCCCCTCATACAGTTTCCAATGCGTCGAGCATCTGCCTGTATGAGGGGGCGGGTATTGATCTGGGGCAATTTTTGTTGAGGTCTTGCGGGCCTCATCGCTGGCGAGCCAGCTCCCACAGGTCCGGTGAACACAGGTCCCCTGTGGGAGCGGGCTTGCCGGATCGCCGGACCGCCGCGATCAGGCGCAAAGCGCCCGTAATAGCCATCAATTCAAAGCCATGGCCTTGAACGAGCGCCAAGCCACTGCGATCGCCAATCCTGTCAACATCACCGCCAACCAGCTTACCTGGACCACAGCAGCACCAAAGGCCACGTTTGCCACCGCCATCAATTCGATACCCACCTCTCCCATCCCACTGGCCACCACATGAGCCCCGGCCAATGTCTCACCTGACAGCCAAGCCTGCTCGTCAGTCAAACTGCCTGGAAGCACCAAAGCACCTCGATACTCCGCCGCCAGCAGCCCCCCAAGAACCGTGGTACCAAAAACGACGCCAACTTCATAAGCCGTTTCACTGATCGCCGACGCTGCCCCCGCCTTAGTCGGTGGGGCGGCCGACAGCACCAGATCAGTCGACACCGAGGCAATCGCCCCCACCCCGATATTGAGCAAGGCAAACGCCACAACCAGAACCGGCAAGCTTCCACCCGCGACCGCCACCAGCAAAAATGCAGCACCCGCAAACCCGAGTAGCACTGGCACCAATCGGTGAGCCGGCACGCGCCGGGCGATCGGCACAATTGCCATACCAATCACTATCGCCAGAATCTGCCCGGGCACCAGCGCCAGACTGGCTGCCAACGGCGCCAGGCCAAGAACGATCTGCAACGATTGGGTCGCAAAAAACACGAAACCGACCAGCAATGCCAGGCTCAACAGATTGACCAGGATGGCGCCGGTGAATGTGCCGTTGCGCAAGAGTGAAAGGTCCAGCAGCGGCACCGCAAGCCGTAACTGCCGACGGACGAACACCACTCCAGCCACCACACCGACCAACAGCGCCACGGCCGCCATCCCATCGGCGCCTACACCGGCCAGGTGCTTGATCGCATAGACGATGCCGGTCAGGGCGAGCATTGACAGCAACACACTTGGCAGGTCGACTTTGCCCGCCAGATCTCTGGCCGACTCTGGCAGCAACAACGGACCGAAGATCAACAGCGGGACCAATACCGGCACCGCCAAAAAGAAGATAGAACTCCAGCTGAAGAACTGCAGCAGCACGCCGCCGATCAGCGGCCCCAAGGCCGAGCCAACCGTCAAGCAGGTTGCCCATACCGCCACGGCAATCCGACGTTGCTCGCGGTCTTCGAATAACGTGCCGATCAGTGCCAGGGTGGAGGGCATCAACATGGCGCCGAAAATGCCCATCAATGCCCTCCCCCCAATCAACTGCGCAGGCGTAGTTGACAGAGCTGTTAGCACCGAGACCAGAGCGAAGCCCAGCGCCCCCAGCAACAACAGACGGCGGTGGCCGACACGGTCGCCGATACCGCCCATGGTTACCAGCAGCCCTGCCAGTACCAGGGAGTAGGCATCGACCATCCATAGTTGTTGGCTGGCATTGGGGGACAGTGCTTCGGCGATTTTGGGCAGGGCGAACCCGAGGATAGTGTTATCGATCGTGACCAGCAGCACCGGCAGCATCAGTACTGCAAGGCCGAGCCAGTGTTTGAGGCTGGCTCGTGGGCTTGTCATTGCGTCCCTGTTTGTTGTCATTGTTCCTACCTGGAATTTCGCAATTTCAGGTTTGTTTATTCCAATCTAGGAATAGGCTCAATAACGAAGGTATTTCTTGATGTATCGATAATGGGATTCCTATGTTGTCTGCACAGGCCCCATCGCTGGCAAGCCAGCTCCCACAGTGGAACGTACAACGCTTGACCTCTGTGGGAGCGGGCTTGCCCGCGATCGGGCGCACAGCGCCCACAAACTATCTCAAGCCAAAAACAACCGATAAGCCGGATTCTCCGTCTCATCCCACCACCGATACCCCACGCTATCCAACATCTCCGGCAGCAGATGCCGCTCCTCCTCCGGCACATCCAACGCCGCAAACACCCGAGCCTCGGCAGCCCCATGATTGCGATAATGAAACATGGTGATGCTCCAGCGCTTACCCAGCCGCTCCAGGAAATTCAGCAAGGCCCCCGGCCGTTCCGGGAACTCGAAACGCAGTACGATCTCACTCGCCCCCGGCCCCGCATGCCCGCCCACGGTATGGCGGATGTGCAGCTTGGCCAGTTCGTTGTCGGTCAGGTCCAGCACCGGAAAGCCCTGCTCGCCGAGGCTGCGCAGCAGCTCGTCGCGCGGGTCGGTCACAGGGTGGGTCTGCACGCCGACGAACAGGTGCGCGTCCTTGCCGCTGTGGTAGCGATAGTTGAATTCGGTGATCTGGCGCTTGCCCAGGGCCTGGCAGAACGCCTTGAAGCTGCCCGGTTGTTCGGGGATGGTCACCGCGATGATGGCTTCGCGCTGTTCGCCCAATTCCGCGCGTTCAGCGACGTGGCGCAGGCGGTCGAAGTTGACGTTGGCGCCCGAGTCGATGGCCACCAGGGTCTGCCCGCGTGCGCCCGTCTGGGCCACGTACTTCTTGATCCCGGCCACGGCCAGCGCGCCGGAGGGCTCGGTGATTGAGCGGGTGTCGTCGTAGATGTCCTTGATCGCGGCGCACAGTTCGTCGCTGCTGACGGTGATCACCGCGTCCACATGGTGACGGCAGATGTCGAAACAGTGGGCGCCGATCTGCGCCACCGCGACACCTTCGGCGAAGCTGCCGACCTGGGGCAACACCACCCGTTCACCGGCCAGCATGGCCGCCTGCAGGCAGTTGGAATCGTGGGGCTCGACGCCGATGACCTTGACCTCCGGACGCAGGTATTTCACGTATGCGGCGATGCCCGCGATCAGGCCGCCACCGCCCACAGGGACGAAGATCGCATCCAGCGCACCCGGTTGCTGACGCAGGATCTCCATGGCGACCGTGCCTTGGCCGGCGATCACATCAGGGTCATCGTAGGGCGGCACGAAGGTCGCGCCCTGCTCCTCGGCCAGGGCCAGAGCATGGGCCAGCGCCTGCGGGAAACTGTCGCCATGCAGCACGACATTGCCCCCGCGCGAGCGCACGCCGCCGACCTTCAGTTCCGGTGTGGTGGTCGGCATCACGATGGTCGCGACGATCCCCAATTCGCGCGCCGCCAGCGCCACACCCTGGGCGTGGTTGCCGGCCGACGCGGTGATCACGCCGCGGGCGCGTTGCTGCTCGTCCAACTGCGCCAGGCGGGTGTAAGCCCCACGGATCTTGAAGGAGAAGGTCGGCTGCAAGTCTTCGCGCTTGAGCAACACCTGATTGCCCAACTGCTCGCTCAGCGCTCGGGCGAGTTGCAGCGGCGTCTGCTGGGCCACGTCGTAGACCGGTGCGGCAAGGATCTTCTTGACGTAGCTCGACAGCAATTGCAGCTGCGCAACATCGGTGCCGGGGCCAACGGGGCAGGCTTGGAAGAGGGTCATGATCGCTCCTTGAGTCTTGCAAGTGCCCAGGAGCGGGAAAGAAAAAACCCGCCTCCAGGGCGGGTTGGGTGCAGATGTCAGCTAGCCCGCCAAATGAGGAATGGCGGTAATAATGCTGTGCTGAGGCAAATGCGCGGAATAAGTCATGGCTGGAAAACTATCCGAGCGCTGGCTGCAAGTCAATGACCGGTTCACGGCAACAGGGGCATTTTCTTCAATACAGGTCTGCGCCCGGCTCTTACCTTCTCAGTCATCTTCCCTCCATGACAGAAGGTCCTCATGAGCCTCATGCTTTCCATGGCCGCCTTTGCGCTGGCCTCCTCCATCTCCCCCGGCCCGGTCAATATCGTGGCCTTGAGCAGCGGTGCCCGGCATGGTCTCAAGGCGAGCCTGCGGCATGTCACCGGTGCGACGGTGGGCTTCACCCTGCTGCTGGTGCTGATCGGTCTGGGCCTGCATGAACTGTTGGTGCTGTGGCCCTGGCTGACCACGGCGATCAAATGGGCCGGCGTGTTGTTCCTGCTCTACATGGCCTGGAAACTGGCCGGCGATGATGGCCGCCTCGGCAACGATGACGTCATCAAGGCCCCCACCTTCTGCTACGGCGCGGCCATGCAGTGGCTCAACCCCAAGGCCTGGCTGGCTTGCGTGGCCGGCATGGGCGCATTCGCCGCCAGTGGCGAAGCACTGCTGGTGTGGCAGTTCGCCTGGGTGTACTTCGTGATCTGCTACTTGTCGATCGCCTGCTGGGCCTTCGCCGGCACCTTCGTGCGCCACTACCTGAACAATGCCGCCGGGGTGCGCCTGTTCAATCGGCTGATGGCTGCGCTGCTGGCAGGTTGCGCGTTGTACTTGCTGCTGGCTTAGCCCCGATAGTGCCCCGGCGTCGCCGCGAGATACTGTTTGAAAGCCCGCTGAAAATGCGCCTGGTCGGCGAACCCGGCTTCAAGCGCCACATCAGCGATCAAATGCCCCTGACGCAATTGGCTGCGGGCAAACTGAATGCGCCGGTTGATCAGGTAGCCATGGGGCGTCATGCCGTAATGCTGCTTGAAGGCGCGGATCAGGTAGGACGGCGAAAGGTCCGCCGCCCGGCAGATGTCGTCCAGCTTGAGCGTATCGGTGCAATGCTCGCGAATGAACGCGGCAGCGCGTTCGAGCTTGTGATTCGACGCCTGCTCCGCGACCGGTGCAGGGCTCAACGATTGCAGCACTCGGGTAAAGAACTCGATCGATGCGCGGTGCTTTTGCTCAGAGGAAATCTGCGCGTCGGTGAGGATTTCGTACAGCCCATTCAAGCCGGCAAACAACCCGGGGTCAGTGGTGTGCGTCGTGGCCAGCGGGCGAAACCCCGGGCCTGAGGTGATGCTCAGGGTGCGTTGCAGCGCCGCCAGCCATGGCGTGTCGACATACAACATGCGGTACGACCAGGGCTGGTCGGCAATCGGATTGCACGCATGCACATCGCCCGGGTTCATCAGCACCACGGTGCCCTGGGCGACCCGGCACTGCGCGTCGCCATTGTGATATGTGCTGCACCCGGCCGTGATCGCGCCGATGGAAAACGTCTCGTGGGAATGCCGCGCATAACAGAACTTGCGGCCGTCCTCGACACCCCGCGCTTCGATGAAGGGCACGGCGTCGTCGCGCCAGAATCGGGATTGCCCCGGGTCCATGGTCGGTTTGTTCGCAACGGTCTTCATCGACTCACACGCTCCTGAATTGTTCGTTTTCCACAAACAAAGTTGTCGCTTTTCCTGCGATTGTTGCCGGGATCTCCCACGCCTATCGTACGACCCAATACAAAAATAACAACAACTGGAGTCCCTTCGATGCGAGTTGGATCAAGCCCGACAATCAGCGCTGCTGGCCTGGGATTGTGCGTCCTGGGTGTATTGACCCCCATGGTCAGTGCACAAGCATCCGGCATCCCCTATGCAAGCAACCGCCCGCAAAGCTTTCAGTTCAGCTCGGACTTCACCGAACCCTACAACTCGGTCGGCCAGGAGTTCGAATGGAACGACGACAGAAAGCGCTTCGATGATCATGGCGACAAGGTCGACGGTCCCGGCACCGACACCTACGTTGGCCTGACCTCGCTGCTGCACTACTGGAAGATGGACGGCCTGCCCAATACCGGCTTCATCGCCAGCATCACCCTCCCGGAAATCGCCGTGCGCGGCAACGGCACCCGCGTCAGTGGGCTGGGCGACCCGTTGGTGGGCGGCCTGGTCTGGTACAACCCGACGCCCTTGCGCACCATTGGTATGCAGGCCTACGTGCAACTACCCACCGGGGCCGACTCGGTCAGCAGCGATACCTACGCCCTGTGGCCGTCGCTGTTCTATGACGAATGGCTGGGCAAGGTGAACATCGACCTGTTGGTGGGCGCGATCATCCGTGGCGACGGCCCCCATGGCACCGATCCCGGCAACACCGCCCACGCCAACCTGCGCCTGGGCTACAACATCCTCGACCGACCGACCTACCAGGTCACGCCGTTCATGAGCGTCGACTACCAGAAAACCTACAGCTCCGACGACCGTGACAACAACCCCATCACCTTCTCCGACTCCAACGAAACCGCAGTCGGCGCCGGTGTGCTGTTTCAACTCAAGCCCGGCATCCAGAGCGTCATCCCGCAGAAAACCTGGGACCAGGTGTCCATCCACTACTCCCAGGGTGTGAACGGTCGCAACACCACCGTCACCGACGGCCTGTTCGTGCAGCTCTGGCACTACTGGTAAGCGCCGAACGCTGCCTGTGTTTCCCACGCCCACATTGAACACTCCTTGCAGGACACTCCAATGAACAACGAGCACGAAAATCTCTCCCTGTCGCGCCGTACCTTCATCAAGGCCGCCGGCGCCAGCACCGCGGTCGCCGCCCTCGCCGGCGTGGCCTCCCACGTCATGGCCAACGACTCCCTGCCCTTCGACAGCGAACACGACATCGTCGTCTGCGGTGGCGGCGGCAGCGGCCTGCCGGCGGCATTGTTTGCCCGCTGGCTGGGCAATGACGTGGTCATTCTGGAAAAGGCTGCAAGCCCCGGCGGGACAGCAGCAAAAGCCGCGTTCTGGTACTGGGTGCCGAACAATACGCCCATGCGCAATGCCGGCCTGGTCGATGCAAAACCCGATTACATGCGCTATGTCGCCCGCCTCACTCGCCCGCAATCCTATGACGCCTCGTTGCCCAAGCTGGGTCTGTCGGATTGGGAATATGAAATGTGCGAAGCCATCTACGACAGCGCGGCACCGGCTGCCGACCTGCTGGCCGAGCGCGACGCCCTGACCTACCGGCATTGCCCGGACGTGCCGGACTACTGGGCCGAGCTGCCCGAAGACAAGGCGCCCAAGGGCCGGGTACTGGTGCCCAAGGACGCACGCGAAAGCATGTCCGATGGCGGGCGCGTGGCGATTCGTACCCTGACCGCAGCGGCCAAGCGCGACGGCGTGAAAATCCGCACGGGCGAGCGCGTCATGAAAGTGATCCTCAACGACAAGGGCGAAGCGATCGGCGTCGAAGTCGAGACCGAAGAAGGCGCGCGCTTGCGTGTGAAAGCGCGCAAGGCGGTGATCTTCGCCACCGGTGGTTTTACCCACGACCCGGAGCTGCGCCGCAACTTCCTCAATGCACCGGTTTACGGTGGCTGTGCGGCCTTGACCAACGAAGGCGATTTCGTGCGCATCTCCAGCGAGCTGGGCGTGCAGCTGCGCAACATGAACTACGCCTGGTCATGCCCCATCCTGCTGGAAAAGGCCCTGGCCAAGGACGGATCCATGTCCGGCATTTTCACCATGACCGGTGACTCGATGCTGATGGTCAACAAATACGGCAAGCGCGTGGTCAACGAAAAGACCGTCTACAACGACCTGGTGCCGACCTTCTTCCAGTGGGACGGCAACAAGTCCGAATACCCGAACCTGGTGATGTTCTCCATCTGGGACCAGCGCGCCCAGGACTACTGCCACAGCGATGAATACGGCTCGCCCATCGTGCCCAAGGGCGGCAACGACCGCCATGTGGTGCGCGGCGAAACCCTCGACGAACTGGCCAAGGCCATTGCCGAACGGCTGGACACCCACGCCTCCGCCATTGGCGGCATGAAGCTCGCCCCCGACTTCGTCGCCAACCTGAAGGCCACACTCAAGCGTTTCAATCAAATGGCGCGCAAAGGCAAGGACCTGGATTTCGCCCGTGGCGAGCTGGCCGTGCAGAAGCTGTTCACCGGCCCGGTCAAGCCGGGCAGCCAGGGCAACACCACCCTGTACCCGCTGGCCGAGAAAGGCCCGTTCTACGCCGCGCTGATTACCGGCGGCAACCTGGACACCAAAGGCGGCCCGAAAACCAACAGCCACGGCCAGGTCCTGAACAACGACAACCAGCCGATCCCCGGCCTGTACGGCATCGGCAACTGCGTGGCGTCCGCCTCCGGACGCGCTTACTGGTCCGGTGGCTCGACCCTGGGCCCCATCATCGGCTTCGCCTATCGCGCGGCCAACCAGGCTCACACCGAACCGAGCCGGGCCTGATCCCTGGGAGCATTGATATGACGCGCCTTCTTCAACGCAGCCTGTTCCTGGCGGCCATCGCCCTGAGCGGCATGGCCCAGGCCGATGACCTGGCCATGGGCCAGAAACTGGTGAGCAACCATTGCGCCGGTTGCCACACCTTCGAAAAAGACGGCCCGCCCGGCCAGGGCCCGAACCTGTTCGGGCTGATCGGGCGCAAGGCCGCCAGCCAGACCAACTTCACCTACAGCAGCGCCTACAGCAACAAGATGGCCGGGAATGTCTGGGACGAAGCCAGGCTCGACGCCTGGTTGACCGATGCCCAGACCCTGGTCCCGGGCAGCGCCATGGTCTATTCCCAGGACGACCCGGCCAAGCGCCAGAAAATCATCCAGTACATCAAGTCGCTGCACTGATTGCAGCCTCAACGCAGCACGGAGACAGACATGATCAGCACCCAGACCATGACCGACGAACAACGCAAATCGGTCGCCCTCGAGTACCTCAAGGCCTTCGACAACGGCGGCATCACCTCCACCGGTGGTAGCATCCTCGACCTGTTCGCCGAGGACGCCCAGGTCCTGTTCCCCAAATGGGGCCTGGCCACCGGCCGTGACCAGATCGGCCGGATGTTCGGCGACCTGGGCGCGCGACTGAAGTCGATCACCCATGACTACGCCCATTTCAACTGGATCTTTTCCGGCGGCGATACGCTGGTGTGCGAAGGCACCAGCCACGGCGAACATATCGAAGGCCGTTGGCGTGCCGGGGTGCCGACGCCAGCGGCGGCCGGCTATTGGTGCGACGTGTTCGAGATTCGCGACTTCAAGATCCAGCGTTGCTTCATCTACCTGGACCCGGATTACGGCTTCCAGGATACCGCCCGCTACCCTTGGCTCAATCGCTGAACCCGGCCCGCTCCTGCTCCGGCTGCGCCCCCGACCTAACCCCTGGGTTGGGGGCGCATTGAAAGCCCGGATTCTGTAGGAATTAACCTAAGCTTTACCGCCATGCCGCCGATAACCCTGACAAGCCGTTCTTTCGCGAGCAAAAGCCGCCCGCGATCGAGCAACGGCATGTCGGCAAGTTGTGGCGTCGCCAACATTCTTGTCATTGCCTCCGGACTCATTTTTTACTCCCCTGACAGGAATCTCGATGCTGGCGTGGAACAAAAAAAGCTTTTTGATCGTCGATGATTTCACCGATTTTCGCAGCTCGGTCAGGTCGATGTTGCGCGAGCTGGGGGTCCAGGAAGTGGATATCGCCGACACCGGCGAACAGGCGCTGCGCCTGTGTTCGCAAAAGCGCTATGACTTCATCCTCCACGACTTCAACCTCGGCGATGGCAAGAAGAACGGCCAGCAGGTACTCGAAGACCTGATGACCGATAAGCTGATGAGCCACGAAAGCGTGTTCGTCATGGTCACTGCCGAGAACAGCCAGGCCATGGTGATGAGCGCCCTGGAGTGGGAGCCGGATGCGTACCTGACCAAGCCGTTCAACCGCGCCAGCCTGGCCCAGCGACTGGAGAAGATCATCCAGCGCAAGAACCTGCTAAAGCCGATCCTCCAGGCCCTCGATCGCGGCAAGCCGGCCGAGGTATTGGCAGCCTGCATTCAGCTGACCAAGCAAGATCCGCGTTTCGCCCCGCTGTGCCTGCGCTACAAGGCCGACGCCCTGCGCGATCTGAACCAGCACGAACCGCTCGAAACCTTCCTCAAAGGCATCCTCGCCGACCGCCCGCAGCCCTGGACCTACTCCGCGCTGGGCAAGTTGCTGTTCAAGCGCGGTCGCCACAGCGAAGCCCAAGTCATCTACGAGCAGGCGGTCAAGGCGTTCCCGATGATGCCGGTGCTGTACGACGGCCTCGCCGATGTGCTGGTGGCTGCAGGCGACGGCAAACGCGCTCAGCAGGTGCTGGAGGATGCAGTGCGGCTGTCGCCATTTGCCGTGCGTCGCCAGCGCCTGCTCGGCAAGCTGGCGATGAACAACGAAGACTTCGAAAGCGCCTCCAAGGCTTACCGCCACGCGGTGTCCCAGGGTCAGTTCTCGCGCTTCAAGGACCCGGAAAGCAATCTCGGCCTGGCCCAGGCGCTGATCAATAAATGTGGCGACCGCGGGCTGGATGCGCGGACCCGGGTCGAGATCAACCAGACCCTGACCGACGTCACCAAGGAACACACCGACGACGCGGGCGTGCAGGTACGGGCACGCTTGATCAAGGCCACCAGCGTCCAGTCGTCCGACCCGGAGATGGCCGCCAAGCTCACCGAACAGGCCATGGCGCGGTTCGAAAGCATGGATCATTTCCTCAGCGCCGACGCCGCTCTGGCCGTCGCCCTGCAGCTCAAGCAACTGGGCCAGGAAGACGCCGGCGCCGGCATTCTGAAGATCTGCGCCGAAGTCTATGGCGACGATCCGGTGGTGATGAAAAACATCGCCAAGCAGACCGACGACCCGGAAATCCTCGGCACCGGCAAGGTCGCCATGGACCTTAACCTGCAGGGCATCCGCAGCTATCGCGGGGGCAATCTCGCCGAGGCCCAGGACCTGTTCCGCCGCGCCCTGGCTCTGCAACCGAAGAACATCAGTATTGCCCTGAACATGGCCCAGTCGCTGTTGCACCTGGGCGTGCAGCACCTCGGCGCGGCCGGACTGCAAGAGTGTCAGGCCTGCCTGAAACTGGTCGGCAAGATGCCCGAAACCGACTCGCGTTTCGAGCGTTATCAGAAACTGCGCAGCAGAGCATTTGGCGTATGACAGATCTCGATCAGGGGCTCGATTTTTCCATGGTGATCGCCTCCACCGTGCACGACATGAAAAACTCCCTGGCCAACCTGATGCACGCCCACGGCCAGTGGGTGACGCAACTGCCCGAAGATCAACGCGGGGTGCCGGAGCAAGGCGTCATCAACTACCAGTTCGCCCACCTCAACAGCATGCTGGTGCAATTGCTGGGGCTGTACAAACTGGGCGTCAACCAGTTGCCCCTGCGCCCCGATTACCATGAACTCGACGACTTCCTCGAAGCGCAACTGGCGCTGCACGAGGAAGTGCTCAACAGCCGCGGCATCGTTGCGCGCTATGAGGTGGATGACTTTGGCTTGCCGGGGTTCTTCGATCGGGAGCTGATTGGCTCGGTGGTGTCGAACGTGGTCGTCAATGCCATCCGCTATGCGCGCAAGGAGATCCTGCTCAGCGCAGGTGAGGTGGACGGACAACTGGTGATTACCATCAACGACGATGGGCCGGGGTTTCCTGCGCAGCTGGTGGAGAATCAGACCGATTACGTGCTGGGGATCAATCAGCACAGTGGCAGTACCGGTCTGGGGCTGTACTTTGCTGCGCGTATTGCGCGCCAACATCAGCGCCAGGGTGCGCGGGGGCGGATCGAGATTGCCAATGGTGGCGAGCTGGGTGGGGGCAAGTTCAGTATCTATTTGCCTTGAGGAAATTTCCGGTCATGTAGTCGCAAGGCGCATTTTCAAAGAGGTGCTAGGCTCAGAAACCATCCGCCCTTGAGGAAGTGACCGATGAACAAAGCCAAGCACTGCAACAGCATCACCGAAGTCCGCGCTCACATCGATCAGATCGACAAGGAACTGGTGGCCCTGCTCGCCGCTCGCGGCGGATTCGTCAAGCAGGCTGCCCGTTTCAAGAAGAATGATGAAGAGGTCAAGACATCCCAGCGCGTGGAACAGGTACTGTCCAGAGTCAAGGCGCTGTCGCTGGAGCTGGGGGCGCATCCGGGGGTTACCGAGCAGGTGTACCGGACGATGATCGGGGCGTTTATCGAGGTGGAACGCAATGAGCATGCGGTGTTGGTTGCTCGGGCGGAGGGCCGTTAAACCGCTATCGCTGGCAAGCCAGCTCCCACAGGGGTTCGCGTCGGATCTAACACCAGTGATCCCCTGTGGGGGCGGGCTTGCCCGCGATGAGGCCCCTAAGGCATCACCGGCGGCACATACTGCAACGTCGTCCCCAACGCCCACAGCAGCACCAGCACCAGCGGCACGTGCACCAGCAACTGTACGAACGAAAAGCCGATCAGATCCCGCGCCTTGAGTCCCAGCACACCCAGCAGCGGCAGCATGTAGAACGGGTTGATCAGGTTCGGCAAGGCCTCCGCCGCGTTATAGATCTGCACTGCCCAGCCCAGGTGGTATTGCAGGTCGTTGGCCACCTGCATCACATAGGGCGCCTCGATGATCCACTTGCCGCCGCCCGACGGGATGAAGAAGCCCAGCACCGCCGAGTACACGCCCATCAACAGCGCATAGGTGTCGTGGGACGCGATCTGCACGAAGAAGGTCGAGATGTGGTGCGCCAGGGTCTGGGCATCGCTGCCCTTGACCGTGGTCAGGATGGCCGCGATCGAGCCGTACAGGGGGAACTGGATCAACACGCCGGTGGTGGTCGGCACGGCCCGGGACACCGCGTCGAGGAAGCTGCGCGGGCGCCAGTGCAGCAGCGCACCGAGCATGATGAACAGCAGGTTGTAAGTGTTCAGGCCGGAGATGGCGGTGATGGCCGGCTTGGTCGAGAACTCGTGGTACAGCCAACCGGCTGCCAGGGCCACCAGCAGCAGGATCAGGATCGGGCTGTATTCCAGCCACTCGCCGGGGCGGGTGCGCTTGGGCGACGGTGGCAGACTGAAGGATGGGTCGACGCCACAGGCTTGCGCATCACGCGCCGAGCCCGGCCCGGGCGCGGTGGCATAGGCGATCACCAGCGACACCAACACCAGGGCGCCAAGCATCACGCCCGACTGCCAGAGGAAGATGGTTTCGGTAAACGGGATCACCCCGGTGATGGCCAGGATCGAGGGCGGCAGGCTCGCGGGGTTGGCTTGCAATTGCGCGGCCGACGACGACAGCCCCAGGGCCCAGACTGCGCCCAGACCCAGGTAGGCGGCAGCACCGGCGGCACGATAGTCCATGTGCAGGTCGGTACGGCGCGCCAGCGCGCGCACCAGCAGGCCGCCGAACACCAGCGATAGCCCCCAGTTCAGCAAGGAGGCGACCATGGAAATCAACGCCACCCAGCACACAGCCGAGCGACCGTTTTTCGGCAGGAGCGCCAGACGGTCGATCAGTTTCACCGCGGGTGGCGAGCTGGCGACCACGTAACCGCCGATGACCACAAAGGCCATTTGCATGGTGAACGGGATCAGGCTCCAGAAGCCATCGCCGAAGGCAGTGGCGGTGGCCGTGGGTGCGGCGCCCATGGCCATGGCGGCAACCGAGACGATGATCACGGCCAGGGCGGCGAATACCCAGGAATCGGGAAACCAGCGCTCGGCCCAGTTGGAGCAGTGCAAGGCGAAACGGGCGTAGCGGCTGTCTTCGATGTCGGCGGCGGCCATGGGTCCTTCCTTGTTTTGGTGTCGTTATTGGCGGGGATTTGTGGGGTGTCAGACAGGACGAATCGCGGGCAAGCCCACTCCTACAGGGTCCGTGCCATACACCAATATTCGGTGCGACACGGCCCCTGCAGGAGCGGGCTTGCCCGCGATGAGGCCCCTACAAATGCTGAAGCTTAGAACGTCATCTCGACCACGTCGTCCGGCACAATCAATTTGCCGGCCGTCTTGGCCACGATCTCTTCAACACTGACCCCCGGCGCCGTCTCGCGCAGGATGAAGGCGCCGTCCTGGATCTCCAGGTAAGCCAGGTCCGTCAGCACCTTGCGGATGCAGCCGGCGCCGGTCAGCGGCAGGCTGCACACCGGCAGCAGCTTGGACTCACCGTCCTTGGACGCGTGGGTCATGGTGACGATGATGTTTTCGGCGCCAGCCACCAGGTCCATCGCCCCGCCCATGCCCTTGACCAGCTTGCCAGGGACCATCCAGGAGGCGATGTTGCCTTGCACGTCGACTTCGAAGGCGCCGAGCACGGTCAGGTCCACATGGCCGCCACGGATCATGGCGAAGGAATCGGCCGAGTTGAAGATCGAGGCGCCGCGGCGGGCGGTTACGGTTTGTTTGCCGGCGTTGATCATGTCGGCGTCGATGGTCGCTTGGGTGGGGAACTCGCCCATGCCGAGCAGGCCGTTTTCCGATTGCAGCATCACGTCGATGTCATCGGGGACGTAGTTGGCCACCAGGGTCGGAATACCGATGCCCAGGTTCACGTAGTAGCCGTCTTTGAGTTCGCGGGCAACACGCTGTGCCATTTGTTCGCGGGTCAGTGCCATGGTCAGGATCTCTTGTTGTTCTGTTCGGGTGAGTGACGCAACTGCAGCGAGCTGTCAGTCCCTGGTGGTGCGTTTCTCGATGCGTTTCTCGAACGTCCCTTGGATCACTCGATTGACATAGATACCCGGGGTATGGATTTCGCTGGGCAGCAATACGCCCGGCTCGACGATTTCCTCGACTTCGACCACGGTGATCTTGCCGGCAGTGGCGACCAGCGGGTTGAAGTTCTGCGCGGTGTTGCGGTACACCACGTTGCCATAGTGGTCGGCCTTCCAGCCCTTGACGATGGCGAAGTCGCCGGTGATGGCTTCTTCGAGAATGTAGTGGCGGCCGTTGAAGTCACGCACTTCCTTGCCTTCGGCCACTGGGGTGCCGTAGCCGGTCGCGGTGTAGAACGCCGGGATGCCGGCACCGCCTGCGCGCATTTTCTCGGCCAGGGTACCCTGGGGGGTCAATACCACTTCCAGTTCGCCGCTGAGCAGCTGGCGTTCGAATTCGGCGTTTTCACCGACATAAGAGGCGACCATCTTGCGGATCTGGCGGTCTTCGAGCAGCACGCCCAGGCCAAAGCCATCGACGCCGCAGTTGTTGGAAACCACGGTCAGGCCGGTGACGCCACGGCGTTTGATTTCGTTGATGAGGTTTTCCGGGATACCGCACAAACCGAAACCGCCGGAGAGTACAGTCATGTTGTCGGTGAGGCCTTCGAGCGCCTCTTCGTAGGTGTATACGCGCTTGTCGAGTCCGGACATGCTGGTTCGCCTTTTGTAGTTGTAGGGGCCGACATTAGGCTGTCGGAAGCGTTGGAGGCATCTTCACCCGGTTGGAATAATTTGTTAATTTTGTTTTTTTGATAAATTCATTGGCTTTTCAAATTAATGAACGTCAAACAGCTCCGCGCCTTCATCGCCGTCGCCCAATGCCTGAGCTTTGCCCAGGCCGGCGAACGGCTGCACCTGTCGCAGCCGGCCCTGAGCCTGACCATCAAGGCGCTGGAAGACGACCTGGGCGGCCCGCTGCTCAGCCGCACCACGAGAAGTGTAGCCCTCACGCCCGAGGGCGAGACGCTGCTGCCGCTGGCCAGGCAACTGCTCGCCGACTGGGACAACACCGAGGAGCTGCTGCGCCAACGCTTCACCCTGCAACTGGGAAGGGTCGCCATCGCCGCCATGCCGGCCTTTGCCGGCAACATGCTGCCCCGCGCACTGAAGGTGTTTCGCAGCCGCTACCCACGGGTCAATGTGGTGGTGCACGACGTGATCAACGAACAAGTACTGGAGCTGGTCCGCCATCGTCGCGTCGAACTGGGGGTGGGCTTCGAACCCGAATCCAGCGAGCCGTTGATATTCAAGCCGCTGTACCTGGACCACTTCGTCGCGGTGGTCCCCACCGACTCGCCCCTGGCACAAAAGGCCCAGATAACCTGGCATGAACTGCTGCAGGAAGACTTCATCGCCCTGCAACGTCCGTCGGCGGTGCGCCTGTTGCTGGAACAGCATCTGCTGGCCGAACATGGCAAATTGGCGGTGGCGTTTGAAAGCCACCAGTTGTCGACCATTGGCCGCATGGTGGCCAACGGGTTGGGCGTGAGTGCGGTGCCGGCGTTGTGTATCCAGCAGATGCAAGAGTTGGGGGCTTGCTGCGTGGGGCTGGTGGAGCCGACCATCGAGCGGCGTATCGGTGTGACGATGCTGGCTGATCATAAACTTTCGGCAGCGGCTACAGTTACGGCGGTGTCCACAAATTCCAGTCTTGAAACAGAGGTTGTTGCATGCGCACACTCGAACTCGCTGGCAAACAGGTATCAGTGATCGGCCAGGGCACCTGGCACATGGGCGAAGACCGCCACCAGCGCGACGCGGAAATCGCCGCCCTGCGCCTGGGCATCGACCTGGGCATGAACCTGATCGACACCGCCGAAATGTACGCCGAGGGCGGTGCCGAAGAGGTGGTCAGCCAAGCCATCGCCAGCCAGCGCGACCAGGTGTTCCTGGTCAGCAAGGTCTACCCCCACAACGCCAGCCGCAAGGGCATCCCGGCGGCCTGTGAGCGCAGCCTCAAGCGGCTGAATACCGAGTTTATCGACCTGTACCTGCTGCACTGGCCCGGCCAGTACCCCCTCGAAGAAACCGTCGAAGCCTTCGAACGCCTGCGCGAGGCCGGCAAGATCGGCCGCTGGGGCGTGTCCAATTTCGATCTGGACGATATGCACGCCCTGCCCTCACCCGCCTGCGCCACCAACCAAGTGCTGTACAACCCTGAAGAGCGCGGCGTCGAGTTCAACCTGCTACCCTGGATGAAAACCCGCCGCATGCCCTTGATGGCCTACTGCCCGATTGCCCGGGGCGGGCGCTTGCTGGGCCATCCGGCCCTGCTGGAAATCGCCGAACACCACGGCGCGACACCGGCGCAGATCTGCCTTGCCTGGGCCGCGCGCCAGGACGGGGTGATCGCCATTCCCAAGGCGGTCAAGCCCGAACATGTACGCCTGAACGCAGCTGCGGCCCTGCTGACACTGCGCGCCGAAGACCTGCGCGCCATTGACCGTGCCTTCCCGCCGCCGTCGCGCAAGAAAGGTCTGGCCATGGTCTGAAATCAGTGAAAATCGCGGCTGCGCACATCGAGCCCGGTCAACAGCGGCGTCAGGTCTTCCAGGCGTCGGGCGATCACGTGGCGCACGCCGTCGACCGCTTCGAAACGGCCATACACCTTCAATAACCGCGACTCGATCAGGGCCCGCCGCTGGCGCTCGGCCAGAGCCTTCCAGACCACCACATTGACCATGCCGTATTCGTCTTCCAGGGTGACGAAGGTCACTCCGCTGGCGGTCTGCGGGCGCTGGCGGCCGGTGACCAGCCCCGCGATCGACACCACATCGCCATGCTCGGCGGCCAGCAAGCCCTGGGAGCTGCGGCACCCTCGCGCATCCAATTGGCGGCGGATCAACGTCAAGGGATGCGGCCCCAGGGTGGTGCCCACCGTCGCATAATCGCTGTACAGGTCCTGGGCCACGCTCGGCACCGGCAGCGCAACTTTCACCTCCGGCTCCCGCTCAAGCCCGGCGAACAACGGCAATTGCTGCTCCACCGCCGCCACCTCCCAGCGCGCCAGGTGCCGGTGCCCGGCCAACCCCGCCAAGGCCCCCGCATCGGCCAGCAACTCCCGGGCACGGGCATCGAGCCGGGCGCGCTCGCTGAGCTCGACCACATCGCTGAAGTCGCCCTCGCCCCGCGCCTGTTCGATGCGCCGGGCATCGTCCTCGCGAAAGCCGCGGACCATGCGCAAGCCCAGACGAATCGCCATCTGCTCGCCCTCACTGGGCTCCAGCGTGCAATCCCAATCGCTGTACCGCACATCCACCGGCCGGTTCTCGATACGGTGCCGCCGCGCATCCTGCAGAATCTGGTCCGGGCTGTAGAACCCCATCGGCCAACTGTTGATCAGGGCGCAGGCATAGGCGGCCGGTTCATGGCACTTGAGCCAGCAACTGGCATAGGTCAGCAAGGCGAAACTGGCGGCATGGGACTCGGGAAAGCCATAGCTGCCAAAGCCCTTGATCTGCTCGAAGATGCGCGCGGCGAACTCGGCGCTGTAGCCACGCGCGAGCATGCCTTCGGTCAGGCGCTGCTGATGCGGCTCCAGCCCGCCGTGGCGCTTCCAGGCGGCCATGGCCCGGCGCAACTGGTCGGCTTCGCCCGGGCTGTAGCCGGCGGCGACGATGGCCAGCTCCATCACCTGCTCCTGGAACAGCGGCACGCCGAGGGTGCGCTGGAACACCTTTTTCAGTTCTTCGGAGGGGTACACCACCTCCTCCTCGTTATTGCGCCGGCGCAGGTAGGGGTGAACCATGTCGCCCTGGATCGGCCCGGGGCGCACGATCGCCACCTCGATCACCAGGTCATAGAAATTCTTCGGCTTGAGCCGAGGCAGCATCGCCATCTGCGCCCGCGACTCGATCTGGAACACGCCGATGGTGTCGGCGCGGCCGATCATTTCGTAGGTGCGCGCATCTTCGGAAGGAATGGTCGCCAGGCTCAGGTCGCGACCGCGATAACGGCGCAGCAGATCGAAGCTGCGGCGCAGGGCACTGAGCATGCCGAGGGCGAGAATATCCACCTTGAGCAAGCCGACCAGGTCCAGGTCATCCTTGTCCCACTGGATGATGGTGCGCTCGTCCATGGCCGCATTCTCCACCGGCACCAGGGTGTCCAGCGGCTGCTCGGAAATCACGAAACCACCCGGGTGCTGGGACAGGTGCCGGGGAAAGCCGATCAACTCGCCGGTCAGTGCCAGCACCCGGCGCAGCACCGGGCTGTCCGGGTCGAAGCCGTTTTCACGCAGGCGTTCGGGTGACGGCAGCCGGTCGCTCCAGCTGCCGCAGCAATCGGCCAGGGCGTTGATCTGATCACCGGGCAAACCCAGTACCTTGGCGATATCCCGCACAGCCCCCGAGGCATGATAGGTGCTGGCCACGGCGGTGAGCGCGGCGCGGTTGCGGCCGTAGCGCTGGAACACGTACTGCAGCACTTCTTCGCGACGCTCGTGCTCGAAGTCGACGTCGATGTCCGGCGGCTCGTTGCGCTCGCGGGACATGAAGCGCTCGAACAGCATGTTCATCCGCGCCGGGTCGATCTCGGTAATGCCCAGGGCGAAACACACCGCCGAGTTGGCCGCCGAGCCCCGGCCCTGGCAGAGAATCTTCTGGCTGCGGGCGAAGCGCACGATATCGTGAACGGTGAGGAAATAGCTCTCGTAGCCCAGCTCGGCAATCAACGCCAACTCGCGCTCGACCAGGTCCCGGGCCTTTTGCGGCGTGCCCTCGGGCCAGCGCCAGCGCATGCCCTCCTCGCTCAAATGACGCAGCCAGGAACTGGCCGTCTGCCCTTCAGGGACCAACTCGCGGGGGTATTGATAGCGCAACTGGCCAAGGTCGAACTGGCAACGCCGGGCGATGTGCAGCGACGCCTCCAGCAAGGCCGGCGGGTACAACTCTGCCAACTGTTCCAATGGTCGCAAGTGGCGCTCGCCATTGGCGAACAGCAAGTGCCCGGCGTCGGCCACCGTGGTGTGATGACGAATCGCGGTCATGGCATCCTGCAACGCCCGCCGTCCGCGCGCATGCATGTGCACATCGCCCGTGGCCACCGCCGGAATTCCCACGGCAGCGGCCAGCGACAGCAACTGCTGCAAGCGCTGACGGTCATCGGGGCCACGGTGCAATTGCACGGCGAGCCACAAGCGCTCGCCGAACACCTCGCGCAACCAGCGCCCCGGTGCGGGGTCGGTGCAACTGTGCGGCACCCACAGCGCCAGTAGCCCCTCGAGCGAGCCGCCGAAGTCCTCGCGCAACAGCTGGTACTGGCCCTTCTTCGCCCGGCGTCGGCCCAGGGTAATCACCTTGCACAGCGCCTGATAACCAGCCAGGTTCTCCGCCAGCAACACCACCTTGGGCCCGTCGTCGATCTGCATTTCACTGCCGACAATCAACGGCAGCCCGATCTCCCGAGCCACCTGCCAGGCGCGAACGATCCCGGCCAGGGTGCACTCATCGGTAATCGCCAGGGCTTCATACCCATGCCGCCTGGCCCGCTCGAACAACTCCCGGGCGCTCGATGCCCCGCGCTGAAAACTGAAGTTGGACAGACAATGTAGCTCCGCATATCCCAGGCTCATGCGAACCAACCTTGCAGGAGCAACGGCCCCGCCTCGCCCACCACCTTATAGGCCCAACCACGCTGGCCGGAGGCGGTTTCGATCAGGTAATAATCCCGGCGCACATCGCCGCCGTCCCACCAGCCCGACTCGATGCGCTCAGGCCCGGCCAGCACCCGAGGTCGAGCCTCGGTCAGGGCGACTGGTTCAGCCAGCAACCAACCGGGCCGCGCCACCTCGGCAACCGGCACACTGACCTTGCTCGCACTGCCCGGCCGCCAGGCGCATTCGGGTCGGTGGTCGGCATGGGCCTGCAGCGCCTGCACCGCCTCATCGCCAAGCCGGGCACGCAAGCGCTCGCGCAACTGCTCCCAGGGTTGGCTCTGCTGCGGCCGGGCATCGAACAGCTCGCCCAGGGCCGGCACGAAATTGGGCAAGTCCCGCGCCTGCAACCGCACCGCACGCACCGGCTCGGGAATGGTCACCTGCTCCAGCCGCCCACGGGCCAATTCGAACAACATGCCCGCCTCACGCTCGGCGCCAAGCAGACCGACCACCACCTGGGTGTCCTCGGCCTGGGCATGCTCAAGATGCAAGATAAACCGCTGCACCGCCCCATCGCGCCCGGCCAGGAACGCCGACAGATCGCTGATCAACCGCCGCAGCGGAAACAGCAACGCCTGATGGGATTCCACATCGAAATTGAGCTCCAGCCGTGCATCGAAAAAATCCGGCGGCGTGTAATAGTCCAGCGCCTGGGCGCGCAGACCGGTCAGGCGATCCAGGTGCTGCAGCACCTGCGCCGGAAAGCGCTTGGCCAACGTCTCCCGAGGCAACGCCAGCACCTGGCTGACACTGTTCAAACCCATCCGCGCAAAGGCCCTGGCCACTTCGGCCGTGAGCCCCACCCGATCGATCGGCATCTGCCGCATCGCCTCACGGGTTTGCTCCGCATCGGTCACCGCCAACCCATCGTGCACATTGGCCAACATACGCGCCGCCACCGGATTACTCGCCAACACAATGCGATGACGAAACCCCAACCCCGTCAGTTCCTCGCGCAAACGCGCCTCGAACCGCGGCCACGGCCCGAACAACGCCAGGCTGGATTCAACCTCCAGCAACAGCACACGCGGGTAATGCAGACTGACCTGCGAACTGAAGCGATAAGCCCAGGCCGCCAGAAACTGCTGCCACTGCTCCACCGCCGCCGGGTCGTACTCCACACACTGAAAATCCCGCACCAGCGCCTGCGCCGCCGTCAGCGACTGCCCCGCGCGCAAACCCAACGCCCGCGCCGCCGGGCTGACCGCCTGCAGCACTCGACGCTGGGCCGGGCCACTGAGCAGAGCCAGCGGCGCATCCGGGTCATCACGCCGGCGCAGTACGCCGTCCAGTGCCAATTGCGGCAACAAAATACAAGCCCACAACATGGCAACCTCAAGACCGCCCGGCGAACGGGATCGGCGCGGTGCGGGCGCGGGTGAAGGTGGGGATTGTGGTGCTGCGGGGAGATAAAGTCGTCATGGAGTACATTTGTACTCTTGTAGGAGATTTCTGACTAGTCCCTTCGATCAGAAGGGCAAATACCTCCATGAAATCGAGCCAAATCAAATGGATGCAGAAAGCAAAAATCGACCAGGACCAACCAATAAAACGGGCCCCCTGCGGCCCCTGTAGCCGCTGCCGCCAGGCTGCGCTGAGGTCCGCAGGACCTCCATTGCGGGAATTCACCTGCCTGCAGACATGGCTGCATTTGCTCGCTTCAGCATGCGCGAACGCCAAAGAGAAGAGCCGCTGCGGCAGCGGCTCAACTTGGGAAAATAATCGAGGATTTAATCGCCAGGATCAAAAAACCAGACGTCCACGAAACGACGGCTATTGATCACCAGCCTCTGGGCCAGGCGCCTGTCAATCAAAGGTATATTTGCCTTCGAGCATGAACGCGGGCTCTCTCCATTTGGGCCCCCTGACAATTCCGCCCCCGCTATATTTGATAAAGCCGGCGTTGCTCATACTTTTGACGACGCTCAATAGCCCCACAACATCTGTCACATGAGCATAGTTAGCTCTATTATAAAAACCATCGAGCTGAGGAAAGGAGATACCCAACTCATTCTTGGTGAAAAATAGAATTACTTCTTCAGGCTTTTCGTTGAGTACAATTGCTCTTATGATGCTCATCGCTTTTCTCCTACCATTTTCTTATACTCTTTTTCCCTTTGCTTTTCATCCGCCTCTATAGCGTCAGGTGTATAGAGCAATTCAAAAGCATCCTTGAGCTTGTAGTCTTCCAGTGTCGCAGAATGAGTATTATTCCAAGTGACACCATCGTCATTCGGGTATACACCGTCAGCTACCCCCTAATGTTCTGAAACGCTCCAACTCTCTGAGTTCATGAGTATAAAAACGCTTGTCGACATCCAGAATTGCCAATTCACCCCGCAGGATTTTTTCCAGGCGGTCAATCATGATGGCATTGCCGTCCGAAGGACTGAAGCGTCCCGTATGCAATTTCACCAGATCAATACCCGCTTGCGTCACTGTAGCACTGCTCCAATCCAGATCCAGGATTGCCCCCCCGGCTTTGGCGGGATTGAATGGTCGATCACTGTACTTTCCTCTCGTGGTTGCCCCTTTATAAGGACTGTTGAAAACAACGTAGATTGGCGGCAGACCGCTCTCGACCGGAAAGCAGTAAATGCAATCCCTGAAATCCGGCAATTCAACAGCGGGCAACGGTTCAGGCTGCACGAGCAATGGCGTCAGCGTAACGCCAGTGTAGATCGGTACCTCCGCGGGATGGGCGGGCGAAGTCGTCGAACTGCTTCCCAATTGAATAATGGGAAAGCTGAGAGTAATGGGCCGCGTATCATTAGACGTGAAACTGTAGCTACTGGTCGTCGGATCGAACACCAAGGCCCGCACTGGCACTTTTGCCGAAACGTTCCCTCCGGCCGGGGTTGCAATGAGCGTGTATTGCCCGACGTCGCCATAGATCCGATAAGGAAGGTCAATGGTTCCTTCGACAGCGGCGATTTCATTCAGGTTAGACGGCAACACCGGCAAAAGTGTGCTGCCAGGCAGGCTGAGTGTCGTCTGAGGATAGCGTTCACCGTTGCCAAGAGCGGGTGAATAGAACAAGGCTCCAATGCCAACGGCAGTAGCGCGACCGAGAAATGCTTCCCCCAATCCGCTCAACAACTGAATTCCTTTACGGATCGCTGCTCCGAAGGTCCAACCGTTGGCGATGTGGATGACAGCAGCACCTGCTACGGTTCCAATCTGTGCGGTTTGGCCAATAGGTAGCCTGAAGGTGTAGGCAGCTTCGCCCTTGGCCAAGGCGGAATCGATTACAGCGTCTACCTCCGTGGCAGCATCTTCCAGAATGGAAATGGCTTCGGCGAGGATTCGTTTAACGTAGGCGGCGGTCAGTGATCTCAGGAAATCTTCATAAAAACCTCGTCGATCGGCGCTATGTTCTTCTGCATCCACGTAGGCCGCAAAGAGTTCGGAACTTTCGGAACTGCCCAGTGACAGAGCATCTATGCCGAAAAAAACATTCGCCTCGTACCAGCTTTTGTTCAACCTGGCCTTTTGCAAAAGATCAACGATGAACGCTTTGTTTTTTAAAGCAACCTCCAGTGTATTGGGCTGTTGCCTATCAATGGCTGAAGCTATACGTCTCTCCAGCTCGCCTCGAACATTTGATGTACTGCCCGAAAAAGCATTCCCTATTTGACCTTGAACTGAAAGGCCTATTGCCACCAGCTTTGTGTATGCGTCGCGATCATTTTTCACACTTTCAACGCTGTAGGGCGTGGTGACCGGCGGAACAGCCCCATCCCAAAATAAAATACTATCGAAACCCGAAGGAAAAGTTTGACTCCCTCTCGGTGGCGCAGGCAGAGAGTCGGGCGTTATCGAAAGCGGAGGAAGAGTGATGGGTTCTTGCATAAGGTGCTCCGTGCAATAATATGAATTCCGTGAGACAGACAAGCCCCTAAGCTTTGCCGCTATAATGGGATTATTTCAATTTTAAAATATTAACTGCATTTGTCGCGCGCGGAAATCGGATTTAAATTTAAGTAATTCCTGAGATTCCCAGCAAAACATTCTTACAGCGAAGGTGCCGAATTCACTCGGCTATATGCGGGCTGCATTTTGTCATCATGGAGCACATCTACACTCTTGTAGGAGATTTCGGGCGACCCCCTCTGACTGATATTAATTCGTTTCAACGTAATACCACCCAGCAAATGCTGGATATTTAGCGCGCTCCCTTACATTGACCTTGTCGCTCACGCCCACCTATAGTCACTCAATCCACATGCCACCCATGCCCCCATGAGCCAAGCCGCCCTTATCAACCCCACGCTACTCACCTGGTCCCGCGAGCGCGCCGGCCTTAGCGCTGAGGATGTGGCCAAAAAACTGCCCACGAAACCGGGTCGCGTTCTGGAATGGGAGGCTGGCGCAAGCAAACCCACGTTCAAGCAGGCACAGCACTGGGCAAACATCGCCCACGTTCCGTTTGGTTTTCTCTTTCTCAAGGAGCCACCGGCCGAAAGTCTGCCCCTGCCAGATCTGCGTACGGTAGGCGGCGTTGCACCGTTGCGTCCCAGCCTCAACTTGCTGGATACAGTGAAGGACGTGCTACGCAAACAGGCGTGGTACCTGGAGTACCTACAGGAACAGGACAGCGCTCCCCTGCCCTTCGTTGGCAGGTTCACAACCCAGACTTCGGTCAAGGACGTGGTGGCCGATATCCGACACACCCTGGGAGTAGATCCTGAAGCGTCGCGCCTGAACCATGACGCTTATGTACGCACCTTGATCGATGCCGCCGAAGCTGTCGGCATACTAGTCATGCGCAGCGGCATTGCCCTGGGCAATACTCACCGCAAGCTGGATGTTGCCGAGTTCCGAGGCTTCGCCATCAGCAACGCCCTGGCACCTGTCGTGTTCATCAACAGTGCCGACGCCGACAGCGCCCGCCTGTTTACGCTGATGCACGAACTTGCCCATATCTGGATCGGCAGCAGCGGCGTGTCCGATGGCGGCAACCCCGGCGGTCGCCGCGAAGAAGCCTTTTGCAATGCCGTGGCTGGAGAGTTTCTCGCCCCTGAGCAAGCGTTCCGAGCAGCCTGGAAGAACGACATCGACTGGCAGGACAACTTGGCCCCGCTGGCCGCTCACTTCCACGTCAGCACATTGGTGATCGGTCACCGCGCGCGTGACCTGGGTTACATCAGCAACGATCAATACGGGCTCTACTACCGCCAAATACTCCGAGCCTTCCAGGACAAGGATGGCGGCGGTGGTGATTACTACCGCACCGCAAAAGCCAAAAACAGCGCACGCTTGAGCAGAGCCGTAGTGACAGAAGCAATGAGCGGCCAGATGCTGCTACGCGATGCGGGCAGACTGCTCGGCGTGCAACCTGCCAACCTTAAGACCTATGCCAACAAGCTCACGGATGAAGCATCTACTAGACGCCAACACCCTCATTGAAGCCAAGAATCGCTATTACGGCATGACCATCTGCCCCGGGTTTTGGTCGTGGCTGCTTCTCCAAAACCAGGCACTCGAATTGGCCAGCATCATCTCCGTCAAAGACGAGTTGACCAGAGGCAAGGACGACCTGGCCGAATGGGCCAAAGACAATGCAACCCTGTTTCACGACATCAGCGATGACTCAACACAGGCTGCATTTGGTCAAATCGTTGCGGCCATTGCAGAACAGAGTGGCAGGATGAAGGTCGGTGCGCTGGATGAGTTTCTCGCCGGTGCCGATCCCTGGCTGATTGCTAAAGCCATGACCACGGGGGCAACCGTTGTTACCCATGAAGTGCTGAATCGGGAAGTGAAGCGCAAGTTCATCATCCCGAATGTGTGCGAGATGTTCGGCGTTCCGTATATGAACACTTTTGAGTTGCTGAACAAGCTTGAGGCGCGGTTGGTGCTGGCAAGTTGATCTGCCAGGTACACAGCAACCTCACGCCCGCCCGGCAAACGGAATCGGCGTCGACGACGCCAGCCCACCCCGACACTTGAGCACCCGCCACTGGGCCGGACGCACATCCACGGCAATGCGCAGCGCCGCCGGCGACGGGTTATGCGCCTCCTGCTGCGGCCGACAGGCAAACGCCAGGGTCTGCCCCGTTTCCGCCGCCACCTGCAAGCGGCGCAAGGCACGGTCATCCGCCTTCTGCGGCCAACACAACACCGCCCCGCAACTGCCCGAACGCAAACACTGCTCCGCTGCCCACAAGGCATCGGTGCCCCGTGCCTCGATCAACGACAACCAACGCAGATCCACCCCCGCCGCCTGCCACGCCGGCGGATACGGAATAAACGGCGCCCCCACCAACACCACCCGCTCACCGCTGCCGGTCAACCGCGCCAGGCTCGGCCACAACAACTGCAACTCGCCACAACCATTGGCCTCCAGCAACAACTCGGTCAACGCCGACGGCGGCCAGCCACCCGTGGGCAACGCCGCATCCAGCACCGCATGCCCGGTCGGCTGCACACCGACCGCAGGCGCACTCGGCCGGCCCTTCCAGACCCGCCGCTCGTCCAGCAGCCCGTCAAGACTGACCACGGCGCCCATCAGCCGCGCCTCACCAGGCCGCAGAACACGCCTTCGATCTCCAGCTCCTGATCCGGCGTGACCACGATCGGCGCATAGGTCGGGTTGCGCGGCAGCAAGCGCACACAGTCGCGGCTGCGCTCGAAACGCTTGATCGTCACCTCCCCGTTCAACCGCGCCACCACAATCTGCCCGTCACGCGCCTCGGGCTGACGCGAAATCCCCACCAGATCGCCATCGAGAATGCCGTCCTCGATCATCGAATCGCCGAACACATGCAACAGGTAATCCGGCGTGCGCGAGAACATGCGGCTGTCGAGCATCAGTTGCTCATGAATGTCCACATCCGGCCCGATCGGCGCACCGGCCGCGACCCGGCCCAGCACCGGGATCTCCAGCAACTCGGGGCGCTTGCCCTGGTGCACCAGGCGGATGCCGCGGGCCTGGTTGGGCGCGACCTCGATGAAGCCGGCTTCGGTGAGGGCCACGATGTGCTTGCGCGCCACGCTGCGCGAGGCAAAACCGAAGGCCTCGGCGATTTCGGCCAGGCTCGGCGGCTGGCCGTGATCGGCGATGCGGTCGCGGATGAAGGTGAGGATGGCGGCGCGGCGAGGAGATAGAGTAGTCATGGAGTACATTTGTACTCTTTCAGAGGATTTCTGGCTAGTCCTTTTGGTCTGGCTCCCCCAATACTCGGTTTGATCTAGGCTTGCATGAAATCACGCGGGAGAAAAACACCATGTCCCTCGCCCTCAGAAATCTATTGGCCTTTGCTTCGGCAGTCTGTTTTTGCACGGCAGCGTGGGGCCAAGGTGTAGCAGACACCCATCAGCCACCAGCCATACTCCCGCTGGAATCTGAAACGGTGCCAGAGCTCATTGCCTATCCGCCGCTTGCCGAGCCGCTCGCCCGCGGCGTGGTCATTATCCAATATCGAACAGAGCACGCCAGGATCATGCCGGTATTCGGCAAAGCGGCTGTTGATGTATCACCACGACTCGGTCACCTTCATGTGACCGTAGACGATTGGAAAGGTACATGGGCGCACACCAGTGAAGACCCGATTATTGTGGTTGGACTGACACCCGGCGCTCATAAGGTTCTTCTTGAAGTGGCCGACCCGACTCACAAGATCCTCACCAGTACGGTAGTGAGTTTTACCGTTCCGGAGAAAAAACCAACTGAAGCCCCTCACATTGACGAGGGTCACGCAGTAAAACCATAACTGTTGAGTATTTATGGTGATTGATGAAAAACCCTTCGAAAAGGGCTTTTCACTGTACGCCGCGAGTACTCAGCTTGGCTGTTTGACATAGCGCGCCAGTTGCTGGTCGCGGCTCATGACATCCAGCGTTGCGCTCAACACCTGTTCCCCGGTCACGTCGGGAGCGGAGAAGATGGTGGAGAAGTTCGCCTGGGCAACCTGGGCGAAGTGGGCCCGATCGCCCTGCTCGATACCCAGCAAGGTGGCATATGCATCCAGGGCTTCGCCATGGCCTTGGGCCATGTCTTCGGCAACAGTATCGAGCATGCCATTCATGGCCAGCCACGACTTGCCACCGTAGCCGAGACGGACGCTGGAGTCGCAACCATTGGTACCCGAAGTCAGGCCGAAAGTGGCGTTACCGGAGGTGCCGTTGGTGGTGGTAGCCAGCAAATGAGGGCCCAGGCCACTCTTGCCATCGAAGAGCATATTGCCCCAGCCGCACCCTCCTCCACCGGCCTGTGCCGCGTGTGCTACCACGCCAGCCGTGCTGAGAAGCCCGAAGATCAAGACTTTGCCGATCAGTTTCGTACCCATGGTGTGTGTTCCTTGGTCATTACTCGTTGGCCAACTCCCACGCGCGATGACTCGTACGACTTCCTAACTGAACGACACGCGAATTACTTGAGGTGTAGGTGAAGTTGCCAGGCTTTTCAAATTTGAAATGCCAAACACATCACTTGCGCCTCCACAATCGGCTTGAATCGCCCCACGTTTGGTAGAAATCTCGAACAGCTATCGGCTGTAGCGCCGCAGCTTCAGGTGTCGCGACGAGCAGAAGGGTCTAGCCCCGGCGAACAGGTTCGCCGAAGATCCATGTCACAGTGAGGCCCTACCCTAGCGCGGATTGGCCCCTCTACTTCTGCTGCCTGCTGCCTTTGATGTTGCCGACAACCCCGCCGGCGACGGCGCCGACCGCGGCGCCAGTCCATCCACTGCCACCGGAGATCGCGGCAATGCCAGCGCCGGCCGCAGCACCGATGGCCGCACCACTCACCGTCCCCTGCTGCTTGGCGTTCATCGAGGTGCAGCCGATCACACTCGCTGCGGCGAGGACTATGGCAAACAATTGCAACCTCTTCATGTTCACCTCCGCTACTTATTCTGCTTCAGACCGGGCAGGACCATCTCGAACCAGATGGTCTCGATGACGGGCCGCTTGACTCGGTCGGGATTGGCGGCGTACCACTGGTTGAGCCCTTCGCGCACGGTATCGAGCGTTTGGCCCTTCAAGCCCCGGCCGAAACGTGGAATCAGGCTGTGTTCATCGGACGGCGGCTTCGCCCCATAGTACGCTGCCTCCACCTCGTAGGCATTGGCGATGCCGATGAGATAGACCTTCTTGAGCTCCTCCGACGACTGCATCCATTGCTCGCCGGTGATCATGGCAACCCCCTCGGCGCGGGCAACTCCCGATGCCGTCACCAGGGTCACCCATACCACCCATACCAACGTGCCCCATCGCAATGCTCTCATCGCCTTCCCTCCTCGCCAGGATGAACCTCAACGCCTGCAGCTCGTTTCTTCGCCTCGCCCTTCCATAATCAGCCGGTAACCCCGGGCCTACAGACAAGTCTAGATTCCTGAGCGAGGGACGCGATGTTTTGACAGACGTCCGGCCACACTGGCGAGGATCGCCGTTGGAGCGAATGGGTGCTCAACCTGTGCTAGCGAATACCAGCCCCTGCCAGGGACTCAGGCGACCACTGCGCCTTGGACAGCGAATTGATGTAGTGGATGCCGCCATAAGGGCCTACCACACCGTTGATGTTGTAGGAACCACCGACCAGGTCGTAGATCATGTATGGCGTGGAGTCCGGAACCTGCTTGTCATAGCTCTGGCTCAGGAAAGCGAAGGATCCACGGTAGAGCTGGCCACGGGCGTCGTACTGGTCAGATGCCAGAGCGACCCAGCTGTCTTCGTCCAGGTAGAAGCGGCGTTTCTGGTACACGTGACGTGCGCCGGGCTTCAGGTTGCCTTCCACGACCCAGACGCGATGTTTCTCCCAGCGCACCATATCCGGTGCCAGATGGTTGGAGGTGGTCAACGACTTCGGATCCTGGGCGTAGGTCAGCTTGTAGGTGTTGTAGGGCACGATCATTTCCTGCTTGCCCACCAACTTCCAGTCATAACGATCCAGCGCGCCATTGAACACAAACACGTCGTCGTAGGTACCGGCGCCGGCCGTACCCGGGTTTGGCGTGTCGTAGGCCAGGCTCGGGGCCAGCTTCACTCGACGCTGGCCAGGCAGGTACTGCCAGGCGCGGCGCGGCTGTTCGACTGCGTTGGCAGAGTCTTTCAGCATGATGGCTTCACCGGCGCGGCGCGCCGGCCCGGTGTAATACAGCTTGATCTGGTAGTACACGTCGGAGCTGGTGATCGGCTGCGCCATGTTCTCGTAGACCGGGTAGGTAATGAACGCTTGGGCAGTAGTCGCCAGACTGGCCACGCCGGCCGAGTCGACGTTCCAGGAGTCGTACTTGGCATTGATGTTGACGCCCTGGTAACGCAGCAGGAAGTTCCACATCGCCTCGGCGCCCGAATGCGGAATCGGGAACGGCACGCCCGGCAGGACGTTGTCGATGGCCAACCCGCCTTCGAGGGACTTGGCGCCGGTGGCGTTCTTCACGCTGTTATCCAGTATCGCCTGGGGCATTACTACGGTGCGGTGGGTCGGATAAACATCGATACGGTAGCTGGGAAATCGCTTGACCAGCTCCCGCGTGGTGGCAGTGAGTATGCCCTGGTACTGTTCGACGTTCTTGCCGTCGATCACCAGCAGCGGCTTTTCGCTGGCAAAGGGGTCGGGGCGCACAGTGTCGCCCGCCTTGAAGCTGGCCGGAGCGGTGGTCAGGCCGCCGCTGTAGGCCGGAATGGAGCCATCGGCATTACCAGCCTTTTCGGCCCCCACCAGGGTCAGGCTGGTGCCCAGCCTGGCCACCTCTTCAGGGGAAACTGCGGCGTGCACCGCACCTGTGAAAACCACTGCAAGCGAAGTCGCCATCAAACTTTTCACGAACATCATCTCGTAGAACTCCTGCCCGGGAACCGGGCAATGCGAATGTTTAGAAGGTGGTTTTCAAGGTCAGGTACATCGCGCCACAGTCTTGCGTTGTAGCGCCGCCACCGGAAAAGGACGAGAGGCCCCCGGCATAGCAGGTGTAGTGCTGCGTACCATCCAATGCATTGGGGGCCGCGTGAAATTAACCTTTGTAGCGAACGCACGTCTGGCGTTGCTGGCCGAGGCTTTCAATACCCAGGGTGACGATGTCGCCTTCTTCAAGGAAAACAGGCGTGGGTTTGATACCCATCCCTACGCCAGGAGGTGTACCCGTAGTGATAATGTCACCCGGGTAAAGTCGCATGAACTGGCTGATATAAGACACGATGGTGGGCACATCAAAAATCATCGTGGACGTATTCCCTGTCTGCCTCCGAACACCGTTCACATCCAGCCACATAGATAAGTTCTGAACATCCTCAATCTCATCCCTGGAGATGAACCATGGACCAATCGGGCCAAAGCTATCGCAACTTTTTCCTTTATCCCAAGTGCCCCCACGCTCCAATTGATATGATCTTTCCGAGACATCATTAATCAGGACATACCCTGCTACATGCGCGAGTGCATCCTCCTTTTCGAGGTAGGCACCCTCGCTGCCAATGACGACTCCAAGTTCGACTTCCCAATCGGTTTTCTGGCTATCGCGTGGAATGATGATTTCATCATTGGGGCCTGTGATACAGGAGTTGGCCTTCATGAAAACGATAGGCTCTGCTGGGATTGGCAGATTTGCCTCCTGCGCATGATCCCGGTAATTCAACCCAATCGCGAGGAACTTGCCGGTTACCCGCAGTGGCGCCCCCAGCCTTGGACTCCCCTCTACGGCTGGGAGAGTCAATGGGTCGATTTTTTGTAGTTGCTCGAGTGATGATGACGTGACTGTGCTTGCATCGATGTCGCTGAGAATACCGCTTAGATCTCTAATGATGTCCTGGCTATCGAGCAGGCCAGGTTTCTCTTTACCTTTTTCTCCGAATCTTACCAGTCGCATAATTTCGTCCAAATGTTCTGGTTGGGTCATGTGCTCAACAGCAAAGGCCGCGCGGTTTTGCATGAACCGCGCTGCGCTGTTCAAAGGACTGCGCCTCCATTGGGACTGATCACCTGACCCACAAAATAGTGATCGCCTGCAAGGAACGTCGCCACGGACGCATATTCGTCAGTTGTCCCGAACCGTCCGGCTGGTATGACTTGCCAGAACCTGCGCCGGGCTTCCTCGCCGATGGAGTCAAGATACTCTTCAAAGAAGGGGGTCGACACCCCACCCGGTGCCAGTGCATTGACCAGGATATTGCCCCCGGCAACTTCTGCTGCGACGGACTTCGTGAAGGCAATAACGGCCCCCTTCGACGCGCTGTAGTGCGGACTGTGCGCACTGATTGCCGAGATTCCGGCGATCGACGCGAGGTTCACGATACGACCATAGCGTTGCTCCTGCATCAGCTTGAGCGCTTCGCGCGTGCAATAGAACATGCCATGCACGTTGACATCCCAGTACCGGTGCCACTCCTCGTCCGTGATTTCACTGGTGAAACCCAGTGACTGTCTCGGCTGCGGTGTAGTGATGTACGCGTAGTGCTTGTTACGTCGCACCTCGTCAGCCGCCGCCGTGGGAGCCCGCGCCGCGTTATTCACGAGAATGTGCAAAGTGCCAAAACGCTCAACAATGCTGGCGAACATGTCGACGACCTGGCTGCTCGAGGAGATGTCGCAGCGCAGGGCCAAACAGTTGGCGCCCGCCGCTTCGACAGCCTTTCGGGTCTCTTCAAGGGCAGGCATATCGATATCGCAGATGACAACATCCGCACCGGCCCTGGCGAAATGCAGGGCAATGGTTCCCCCCAGACCACGGCCCGCGCCGGTGATCAATACGACACGACCTGCAAAGTTTCGCGTGCTTGCTTGCGCCATCCCAAATGGCACGTGTTCAACCTGCTCGTCCAATTGCATAAATGTCTCCGGTATCTGGATGAAGTGGCAAACGCTGGGATCAGCCGCGGGGCATCAATTTGCAGCCTTGAAATGTTGGCCCCACGTCGGAAGGCGTAGGACAAGTATCTGCAAAAAAATGGAGTCAGCTTTGACGATCTGGGGTAATAACTTTACATTTTGGGGCATCTGGAGAGCCCTCCTGGCTGCAGCGCTCAAGCATAAGCCCGTAGAGTGAGGACTTGGGTTTGGCAAAAACGCGCCGCAGCATCGGTTCAAAGAAACTCATGGGTAAAGTTTCACCTTCAGGGTCGAAGGCAGGACTGTCGTACAACTCGATAAACTCCGCCGTCCGCACATAGTTCGAATGTTCTCTGAACATGTCGCGCATGTTGCGATCCATGCCGATGTAGTGAAAAAAGTTATAACCCTGAAAAACCCCATGATTCTGGATCATCCAGTGATTTTCTTCGCTGACAAAGGGTTTCAGGATGACTGCCGCAACTTCAGAGTGATTGTAGGCGCCTAACGTATCACCGATGTCATGCAGTAGCGCGCAAACCACATATTCTTCATCGCGACCATCACGGTAGGCGCGCGTAGCGGTTTGCAGGCAGTGGCTCAGGCGATCAATTGGAAAGCCGGAAAAATCACCCGCGAGCAGATTCATGTGCGCGAGTATTCGATCAGGCAGAGCGGTGGCAAAGTTTTTAAATTCGGCGGATATAATATCCCAGTCTTTTTGGGTGCTTTGATCCATCCGGGTAAACAGTGCATTTTCGCTCATTTTATTCTTCTCATCATGATGAATTTTCGTCAAGGCAACGCTCAACAATCAAATTGAGGCCATCACAACTACCGTACGGGCAAGGCATGCCCAGGCAAAACCAGGTCTTATATATTTAAGCGGCCATTCTCCTGTGCCCATTCGAAATGGCCTTGTTTGGTGGCAGCCTATGTTGCGACGGTATCTCAGGTCGCGCGGCGCATCAGGCTGTAACTCTGAGCGGTAGGTCCTGCATCGGGCATGCCCGCCAGGAACAGGGCCAGGGGCACCACGTCTTCCGGGGTCTTGAACCACTCCCCTGGGGGGATCGCTGCATTACGCGTCATCTCGGTCTGTACAGGCCCCGGGATGAGTTCGTTGACACTGATGTTGTATTCAAGCAGCTCCACCGCGAGCGACTGGGTGAGCATCCACATCCCGCTCTTGGAGCAGGAGTAGGCCGAAAAGCCGGGGGTGGCACGGTTGCGCTGGCCGGAACCGATCATGATGATTTTCCCGGCCCCGCGCCGCCGCAGGTGGGGGATGGCGGCATGGGCGGTGTGGTATGCACCGGTCAGGTTGATGTCGATGGTCTCGCGCCACTGTGCCGGGTGACTGTCCTCGATCCGCCGTTGCTCGGTCGCGACGCCGGCGTTGGCGACCACAATATCGACACCGCCGAATTCATCGCTGGCGCGCTGGTACAGTGCGACGACTGCGTCGTAGTCACCAACGTCAGCTGTTTGAGCGACAGCCTGCCCGTCTGCTTCGATAATCAGGCGGACAGTCTCGGCTATTTCTGCTGCGCTGCGTGCACTGCACACCACAGCGGCGCCGGCCTGCGCATAAGCGAGTGCAATGGCGCGACCAATGCCACGACCGGCACCGGTGATGATGGCGACTTTACCCTTGAGCGGTTTTGAATGGGTGTGATTCATCGTCTGTATTTCCTGATGGGATGTGAGAGGTGGTTTTTCAAAGCGATTGTTGGCAGCTTGAGGACTCATGGCGGCGCAGGTCGCGCAGGTAATTGGCCCTCGCAAAAGCAAACGCCAGCGCTGCGCCAATCGAAGCTAACGGGACCCACTGCAATGCACCCAGCAGGCCGATCCGGTCGGCGAGCAGGCCCGTCAGATAGGGTCCCGGCGCACCACCCAGGATGTTGCCGGCCAGCGCCAGGGTGGCAATGGCGGTTCCATGAAGAGAGACGTGCACCAGATCGGTGACCATGGCGCCCGCTGAGCCATAAGTGCCAGCCGCAAAAAAAACGCCCACGACGATTACCGCGAACTGCCCGGTTCCGGGTGGCAAGCGCATGCTGATCATCAGCAGCACGCATGAGCCCAGGCAGTAGATGATTGCGAGCGAAGCTTTATCCTTGGCCGACTTGCGTCCCATCCAGTCAGCGAAAAAGCCACACAAACCCATACCTACCCCGCTGGCAATCAGCAGCACTGCCGCCGCCAGTGCCGACTTGTCCGCGGGTAAATCGTAGTAGCGGTTAAGGTAGCTGGGCATCCAGGCAATGATGGTGTAGGCGGTAAAGAGCTGAAGTCCGCTGCCAACATAAGTGAACACCAGCGTAGGCGCGCCGAACAGGGCCTTTAATAGTGAGCGGAACTGAATTTTCTTGACACATTTCCCCTTTACCGGTGATTCGGCCAACTGAAGGGGCGTGTGCCGCGCCAGGCGAGTTTCAGTAATGGTGAACGCAAAGAACAGAATCAGTAGAAATCCGAACGCCGCCATGGCAATCAGTGCGGCGCGCCAGCCAAAGTGAGTCGCTATCACGCCGCCGGAGGCCATGCCCAGTACCGAGCCGAACATGCCGGAGGAGGTAAAGGCCCCGGTGAGCGTGGCCCGCATGGAAGACGGGAATACACTCAAAATGATTGCAAGCCCAACGCTGCCGTAGCCGGCCTCGCCAATACCGACAAACAATCGGGCGAGCAGCAACTGGTTATAGTGTTCTGCAAGTCCGCACGCCAGGGTGCTCAGACTCCAGAACAGCGCCATGATCACGACGCTTTTAACACGCCCCCAGCGGTCAGCCGCCAATGCGGCCGGAACAGCCAGCAAGCCAACTGCAAGCCCCACGATGCCACTGAGCAAGCCAAGTTGCGCATCGCTCAAGACCCACTCTGCCTTCAACTGAGGAAAGACTGCATTGAGTGCCTGGCGCGACATGTAATCGGACAGCATCAATGCATAGACAATGATAAATACAAACCAGGAATAGGCACGCGGGCGTGACATCTCACGCGGCGGGTTCGTTGCAACCGACATGGAAAATTGCTCTGCCTGCATACTGCCCCCATTATTTTTATGCCACGCAATTCAAGCGAACTGCGCACGACCGCACCGGCACAACCGAGCAGGAAACCCATACGGCCTTCCTGCTCGTGCTACCGACATTGCAGGTAGCGCGTGGATGTACTTACACGCGAACTATCGAACGCACGTTGAAGGGACGATTGGACCGGCAGTGCGGTTCGGGAGCATGCCGTTTGCAGCGAGCGTTTCGTCTGCATCCTTGTACCAGGTACCGATGCGGTAGATTTGGCGCGCCTCTTTGCCGGTTGCAATCTCGCGACCCAGCTCCCTGGCCACACGCACGGTTTGCTTGACCTGATCCACAGAGCCGAAGCGCTGACCATGCTGCCCAATGATGGTGTCTTCGTTGCCGCAGCGCGGGTGCAGGCCCATGGCCAATGCCATCATGTTGAACGGCAGCACATTCTTGAGCAGAGACTCGGCGGTCAATGTGCAAGCTTGCGGCACGCGCTGGATGAAGTTCATGAAGTTGAACGGGTTTGGACCTTCAAATCCTCCGGCCACCCCGATCCACGTCATATTCAACGGCCCGGTGTAGAGGCCTTTGCGGACCAGGCGCTGCAGGGTTTCGAGCGCGTGAATACCCGTTAGCTGAAAGTGCGGCTGAATCCCGGATGCCTGCAAGCGGCGCAGATGCTCCGCTACCCAAGCGGGTCCCGCGGGCACTGTCATCTCGCTATAGGCTGCGCCGAGTGCCGGATTACCCAGTGATGTACCCTTGATATATTCGGGGTAGAGCAACTCCATAATGTTCATCTGCGTGGTGTTGATCGCCACTGTCACCTGGTCGGGTTTCGGATCAAGGTCTGCCAGCATGTGGCGTGTGTCATCGGACAGCCACTTGGCAGCCTGGCCTTCGTCTTCCGGAGCGAATGAGATCGAACCGCCGACCTGGATGATCATGTCCGGTACAGCCTCGCGTACACCGGCGATCAACTCATTGAATTTGGACAGCCGTTTTGATCCCTTGCCATCCAGTTCACGCACATGCAGGTGCAGCACGGTGGCGCCAGCGTCGTAACACTCCACAGCCTTTTCGATGTGTTCTTCCATGGTGACAGGGATGTCTTCCGGGAAATCCTCGGGCATCCACTCGGGACCGTATGGAGCGACGGTAATGACAACTTTTTCCTGGTTTTCCGGGTGCAGCGAATCATCTAGAAATTGCATTCTTTGTCTCACTGTCAGCTGGTTGGATCGGATTGGAAAAAGGGTGTGCATACCCGCTCAATAAGGCCGGTCACCGATGATCGTTGCGCGGTCCATCCTGCGATGGCACGGCGGGTAATCCATCACGGCGTAATGCTGGGTGCTGCGGTTGTCCCAGATGGCCATGCTGTTTTTCTTCCAGCGCCAGCGCACTTGATATTCAGGTATGTACGCCTGGCTGATCAGGTACTGCAGCAGGTCGCCACCGGCCTGGTTGCAGTCTTGTCCGAAGCGCACGCGTTCCTTGGTGTGGTAGTTCACGAAGTGCGTCGCGAAGGCATTGACGAACAGGACCTTTTCGCCGGTTTCAGGATGGATGCGCACGACCGGATGCTCCGCGTCCGGAAACTGGGCCTTCATCGCATGGCGCTTTTCACGCGGCATCGCAGCGCCGAAACTCGACTGGATGCTATGACTGGCAATCAGATCAGTGATCTGCGTCTTGACCTGATCCGGCAGGTTGTCGTAGGCCAGCACCATGTTGGCCCACACCGTGTCACCGCCGACTGGCGGGCACTCCACGCAGCGCAGCACGGCTCCCATGGGTGGCGCCTCACGCCAGGTCGCATCGGTATGCCAGGTATTCTCATAGCGATCGACCGGGACGTCCGGACGCTTGTAGATTTGCACCAGGCCGGGCGCCTCGGGATCGGATGGCGCTACGGGGTGGTCCTCCAGGTCACCAAAGCGGCGTGCAAAACTCGCATGCTCAGCCCTGGTTATGTCCTGGTCACGCAGAAACAGCACCCGATGCTTGATCAACGCCTCGCGGATAAGCCTGAACAATTCATCGTCGTGGATTGCGTCGGCTACATTGACACCGGTCAGCTCGGCGCCGATGGAACAGGTAAGTTGTTCAACTCGCATGATGACCGCCTCAAATCACAAAAATCGAGGAACCCGTGGTTTTGCGCGCTTCCAGATCTCGATGGGCCTGCACAGCATCCTGTAGCGCGTAACGCTGATTGATCGGGATGTTGATGCGACCGGCTGCAACATGACCGAAGATTTCCTCAGCGAGTGCGGCCTTTTCAACCGGGTCGGCGATGTAATCGGCCAGTGCAGGACGGGTCAGATAGGGGGAACCCTTGGTGGCAAGGATTTGCGGATCGAAGCCTGAAACGGGGCCGGAGGCGAAGCCCAGGCAAACGATCAGCCCGCGCCGCTTGACCGAATTCAAAGAGGCCTCGAAGGTGTCTTTACCCACACTGTCGAGCACCACGTTTACGCCAACGCCATCGGTCAATTCGCGGACCCGCGCGGCCACATCTTCGTGGCTGTAGTTGATCGTATGGTCGCAGCCATGAGCCCGCGCAATCTCGGCCTTGGCCTCGCTCGATACGGTGCCGATAACAGTCAGACCCAGTAGCTTGGCCCACTGCGACACAATCAGTCCGACACCGCCGGCCGCAGCATGCATAAGGAGGGTGTCGCCCGGTTTGAAGTCATAGATGCGACGCATCAGATAGGACGACGTCAGCCCGCGCATGGTCATCCCCGCTGCTGTTTCGCACGAAATCGCATCGGGTAGTTTGATCAAGGGTGCTGCGGGTATCAGGCGCTCGGTGCTATAGGCACCCAAGGTGTTAAGGAAGCCGGTGTAGGTAACTCGATCGCCGACCGCAACATTGCTCACGCCTTCGCCAACGGCCTGGACTACACCTGCGCCTTCCACGCCCATGCCGGCGGGAAGCGGCATCGGGTACAGCCCTGAGCGGAAATAGGTATCGGCAAAGTTCAGGCCCACAGCTTCATGACGCAATCGAACTTGCCCAGGACCAGGATCGCCAACTTCCACTTCTTCCCAACGCAGAACTTCCGGACCACCTGTTTCATTCATACGAATAACATGTGCCAACTTGATTCTCCTTGAATACGAAAGTTTGATCGGTTGCGCTAACTAGCCGTGTGGTTAGTTCCACTCGTAGAAAAAGTATCCGTGAACGTCCGTGGGCGAATTTGACATTTTGGGGTATTTTTTTTACATTTCGTGGCACAAGTGGAGCCCTTATGCCGAGTTTTCTTAGAAGTTCAAGCCTGACGAATTTTATCGAGGTTGCTCTGGCCACTGGACTGGATCCCTATCGGCAATTGCGCAAGGCAGGTATCAGCTATTCGGCCTTGATGGACCCGAGCATCATGGTCCCGGCGAAATCGGTCATGCACTTGCTGGAAGACTCTGCTCATGCCGCGGGGATCGAAGACTTTGGCCTGCGTATGGGCGAAACCCGTCAATTGGAAAACCTCGGTCCCCTGGCCATTGCCCTGCGTGAGGAGCAGACGTTGCGCAAAGCCTGGCAATCGCTGACACGTCGTCTCGGGCTGACCAACGGATCAATGGTCTTGCGCATTGAAGAAGCGAACGGCGTGGCGATTTTCAGGCAAGAAGTCACGGACGATATGGGGGGCGCGGTGCGACAGGGGACAGAGCTCGTCACCTGCGTGATTTTCCGAACATTGAAACAGCTACTGGGTCCCGCCTGGACGCCTCTCGGTGTCTGTTTCACGCACAATGCGCCAGTCAATCCGGCGAAGCACCGCCATGTGTTTGGTACATCGGTTCGGTTCAACCATGAATTCGACGGCATTGTATTGGCCACCGCCGATCTGGATACAACGATCCAATCGTATGACCCATTGATTGCGCGTCATGCACGGGAATTCCTCGATGCAAAACTGGCACAGTCCGACGTTACGATGCCCGACAAGGTCAGGAAATTAGTCTTCGCGCTATTACCCACGGGCGAGTGCGTAGCCGAAAAAGTGGCCCAGCAGCTTGGCGTGGACCGCAAGACCATGTATCGCCATCTCGCCCACCACGATCAAAGCTACTCATCCATTGTCGATGCCGTGCGGGTCGATCTGGTGAACCGCTATGTCGAGAACCGCGAGCGATCGCTTTCAGAAATAGCGATTCTTCTGGGTTTCTCTTCCTTGAGTGCCTTTTCGAGATGGTTCTCGGGTCGCTTCGGTTGCAGTGTGTCGACATGGCGTCGCGAGAAACAACGATGTCTATCTGAGCCTGGGTAGCCCAACCCTCACTGGACGAAATCCAGCGAAGCCTGACCAATCTCAACCAGCTCGCTGATCTTCACTGCAGGATAACCAGACGGCGATATTGCCAACAGTGGCGCCCAGCGTTCAGCTTCTGAATAGCGGCCGTGCTTATTGCCGATGCCCCCGTGATCGCTGGCAAAAATGACCAGGCGCTGAGGCAGCGCACCCTGGGCGGAGGGTGACGCCAATGCCTTCTCCCACAAGCGACGAATGCGGGCGTCCGTTTCTCGCACGGCAGCAGCGTAGCCCGGATCAGACGGGTCGAAAGCGCCGTCATGGCCCGCCTCGTCTACAGCATCGAGATGAATGAAGGCCAGATCGGGCTGGCATGCTCGCCAGGTAGTCAATACTTCCTGCTCGACCGCTGCATCGTTCTTACGCAAAAACGCCGCATGGTGTAGCTCCGGCAAACCCCGCAAACGCCCCTCGACCAGGTCGTACAGCGGCTTCCAGGAGGTCATGAGAATGCTGCGACTATCGGCCTTGCGGGCTTGAAGGCGCTCAAACACGGTTTCGCTTTTGACGGGACCTGGGCTGTTGTTATCGACAATGCCATGTGCGCTTGCCCAGCTTGCGGTGAGCACACTGATCCAGCCAGGTGCGGAATAAGTCTGTTGCGTGCGGCCGTTGCTGACATCGACCCTCCCCCAAGCCAAACCCCTGGACTCAGCCAACTGGAACAGGAAGGGGGTCAGTGTTGGGCTAACCGCGTCGGTACGCAGGCCGTCGATGCCGATGATGACCACCTGCCGGGCGGGGGCTTGCGGTGCAGCATTGCATTGCCCTACCTCGTCGCTACGTGAACAGCCAAGCAGGCTTATCGCGTATAGCGCCAGCAGCAGCTTGAGTCCCGAGGACAGAGTGAAATTCCGAGTGTTGAAAACCAATGCTGAATATCTCCAATGAAATCCAGGAAAGTCCATTTCAGAGTCGTCGCCTGCGCCGCGCGAAATGGACAATGCCGCACTAGACTTCGCCATGGGCCTTAGCCAATGAGTGAAAAAGGTATCTGGTATGAAAAAGCTATCGGATCTGAAGCATTTTTTGTTGAAAGGCTTGATGGCCTGCGCTTTGGTGATTCTGGGCGCAACAGCGCATGCTCAACAAGCAACACCTGCGGTCACCGCCATCGACATCCTGCTTGAGCCGGACGCCACGATGCTCCAGCACGCGCAAGCCGTGAACGACCGTCTGCTGAAAGTCTTTCCGAAGGGCTTTGCACTTGACGCCTCACACCGTCCCCACATCACCCTGGTACAGCGATTCGTCCTCACCGAGAATCTTGACAAAGTGTACGCCGCCGTCGGCAAAGTCTTCGCCGGTGCCAATGTGACCAGCCTGAAACTGGAAGCTTTCGAGTATTACTATATACCGGACAAGGACCTTGGCCTGTCGGGCATCGTCATTAAACCGACCCCCGAATTGATCAAGCTGGAAATGCAAGTGATTGACGCTGTGACCCCGTTCACGGTGAAAACCGGAACCTCGGCCGCATTTGTCACCGGTGACGTTCCCGAGATCCTCCCGGCCTTGATCACCTACGTTTCGGACTTTGTGCCGAAGTCGTCCGGCGAAAATTACCATCCGCACGTCACCACCGGCCTCGCGCCCATAGCATATCTGGACAAGATGGCCGCCGAACCCTTTGAGAAATTCACGTTCTCGCCGGCAGGTGCGGCCGTTTACCACCTGGGTCACTTCGGCACGGCAGCGGAGAAACTCCACCAGTTCGAACTGGAGCCTTGAGCTGTTTAAACGACGGAACCAGGCATTAAGCACTGTTGAGATGGTCGCGGGCCTGTCCCGCCCCGGCTCCGGGTCCGTAACCCGCGGATCGGACTTGCGCCCGGCCCTGGCAAGCCGGGAAGGCGCGTCGTGCGAGCAATCAGGCCTGCGCCTCGCCTGGGAACGCCGGCAGCCCGTACGTCAACACAAGTTCCAAGGCCGGTTACAAGGGGTATAACTATCAGAACAAAAGGCGGGTCACCCGGAACAGGCCCTCCAAAGGCAGCGCCCGGGCCAGGCGCCCCAGGCCTGATCGGCGCCTGCGGCGCGGAGCGATGTGATGAGTTCCAGAGTATGGCAATGGGCTCGCAAGAGCCTTCTTGGTTGCATCGAGCTGGCCTTGCTGGTCGCTCCACTGTGCGCCAGCGCCATGTACAAGTGCCAAGCCAGGGACGGAGCCATCAGCTATACCAGCCAAGCCATCGCCAGCGCCCGCTGCACTCGCGTGAATGGCATGGCGGGCGCCGGTGTCGGCACCAAGGCAAGGGCCCTGCCACGGGTTGTGCGGGACGACGACTCAGGCGCGATGCGGATTCGGGTGTGGACCTTCGTCCACAGGGGTATTCGTCAATATGTGAGCCGGCGCCCCGTCGGGATCTCCGCACGGGTCGATGTCCTTGATCTCTATTACATCAAGGACTGCTATCTGTGCATGGCGCCGAAAGATTTCAAGGTCACCTCACTGCGCCTGGACACCCAGTCCTATCGGCGGGAGATCGAAGCCGCTTCGGGTGATTATGGTGTCGACAGGGCGCTGGTCCGTGCAGTGATACATGCCGAATCGGCATTTCGCCCCAACGCCATTTCCGAAGCCGGCGCCCAGGGGTTGATGCAGTTGATGCCCGCCACCGCCGAGCGCTTCGCCGTGGACAATCCGTTCGACGCACGACAGAACATTCGTGGCGGCGTGCGCTACCTGGCCTGGCTGCTCAAGCGCTTCAACGGCAACCAGATGCTGGCGTTGGCAGGTTACAACGCCGGCGAAGCGTCCGTGATAGAGTACAACGGGGTGCCTCCCTACGCCGAGACGCAATCCTACGTCACCCTCGTGCAGTCCTTGACCGAACGCTATCGCAACCAACGCTAGTACCGTAGGGCGCATAACCCGGAAAGGTAATACGCCGGGCGGGGAATGGCTCAACCGAACTTCCACGCTCACCGGTAGCTATCGACCCATAGCGGCGCGTTATCACCCCACTTGGGGTCAATTTAGAGTCAGGCCCAAAGAGGAGTCCGCCATGACCGTAGTCGATCGCCTCAAGTATTTGCGCGTCGTTCTAGTTTTGGCTGGCCTCGCGTGCCTTGCTCTCTACCCACTTATGTTGTTCTGGCCGTCCGGCTGGGCCTGGCACGTCGGTCACTCGGACTACCCGATGATGATCGTTGGCATCTACGCCACACTTGGCGTGTTCTTGATCCTGGCCGCACGTGATCCATTAGCCAATCTGAGCCTAATCTGGTTCACCGTGTGGTCTAGCGCCCTACACGCAGGAATCATGGCCGTCCAGGCGGTCACCCAGCCGGGGCAAATGGGGCACTTGGCAGGTGACGTGCCGGCGCTCTTCATCGTGGCGGTTGCCTTGGCCATCTTGACGCCCCGCTCGCAATTGGCCGCTCGGCCCCGGACACACAATGGGGCCTAAGAGCAGGTTTGACTGTCAGGATCGGGACGAAAATCGCGTTTCTACGCAAATTTTTGGTCTGCTGATCAACCAAGCGCCGACAGATTTTACGTAGCAACGCAGTCTTCAGAGCCCACGACTCCCCTTGTCATGAAATGAAAATTCGCTGTCGTGCGATGAAAGGTGGCCGCATCCGCTGCACTTTAGAGTCGGTGGCAAAAACCACAAACGGGCCCAGCACCCGGAAACACGAGAGCCACCATGAGCAGATCCACCCGAACGAGCGAGACCGCTACCCCCACCCAGCGCGCCCCGGCGACCGGCCGCAAGCGTCGCGCTCGCAAGGATGGCGATCTCCCGGACAACACCCAGCAACAAGAGTTGATCGGCACGGCTGCCAACCAGACCCTGGCAGGCAATCCGCTGGTCAGCGTGCGCGCGGCGGACCTGGCCAGCTCGGCCGGTTACCTGCTCAAGGCCGTGGGCAAGTCGCCGCTCAAGGCTGGCGCTCATCTGGGTGGCTACCTGAAGGAGCTGCGCGGCATCGTCGGCGGCAACTCCAGCATCGCGCCGGACCCGAAGGACAAGCGCTTCGCCGATCCAGCCTGGCAATCCAACGCCTTCCTGCGCGCGCTGCTGCAGAGCTACCTGGCCGGCCAGAGTGAGCTGACCCGCTTCATCGAATCCACCGACCTTGCCCCGCTGGAAAAGAGCCGAGCCCGGTTCGTGGCAGCGCTGCTGGCCGATGCAGTGGCACCGAGCAACTCGCCACTGACCAATCCGGCGGCGCTGCGCAAGCTGGTGGACACCGGTGGCATGAGCCTGGCCAGGGGCTTCCGTCAATTCGGCCAGGATATGCTGAACAACCGTGGCCTCCCGAGACAGGTCGACAGCACGCCGTTCAAGGTCGGGGAAAACATCGCCACGGCCAAGGGCCAAGTGGTGTTTCGCAACGAGATGTTCGAGCTGCTGCAGTTCGCGCCCACCACCGAAAATGTCTATGCCCGGCCCTTGGTGATGTCGCCGCCGCAAATCAACAAGTACTACGCCATCGACCTGGCGCCGGAGAAAAGCCTGATCAAATGGATCCAGGACAGCGGCGTGAACCTCTTCGTCATCAGCTGGCGCAATCCCACCAGCGAGCACCGCGACTGGGGCTTGTCCGATTACGCGCTATGCCTCGACCAGGCTGTGGACGTGGCGCGCAGGATCACCGGTAGCCCGGATGTGAACATGTGGGGCTCCTGCTCGGGCGGCATCACCCTGGCGGCCTACCTGGGCTGGCTGGCGGCCCGTGGCGAAGGCCACAAGGTGGCCAACACCAGCTGGGCCGTGTGCGTGCTCGACATGCCCTCGGCGCTGGACGACACTACCCTGGGGCTGTTCACCACCCCGTCCGCCCTGCGCGCGGCCAAGGCCAGCTCCCGGCGCAAGGGCGTGCTGAGCGGCCAGGGCATGGCCCGCATGTTCGCCTGGATGCGCCCCAACGACCTGATCTGGAACTACTGGGTCAACAACTACCTGCTGGGCAACAAGCCGCCGGCCTTCGATATCCTGGCCTGGAACAACGACACCACGCGGCTACCCGCCCAACTGCACGCGGACTACCTCGACCTGGTCCAGCAAAACCCCTACAGCAACCCGGGCACCCTGGAGATTGCCGGCGAATCGATCGACATGACCCAGGTGCAGGTGGGTGCCTATGTGATTGGTGGCACCACCGACCACATCACCCCTTGGCAGGGCTGCTACGGCACCGCCCGGCTGTTTGGCGAGGACACAACCTACGTGCTGTCCAACGCCGGCCACCTGCAGAGCCTGGTGAACCCGCCGGGCAACCCGAAATCGTTCTACTACGCGGCGCCTGCCGCCGCCGAGACTCCGGAAGCCTGGCTGCAGAACGCCGGCGAGCGCCAGCAAGGCAGCTGGTGGCCGCATTGGCGCGAATGGATCGGGCAGCGCTCGGGCGACAGCCTGCCGGCGCCGAAGAAGCTCGGCTCGCGCAAGTACCCGCCCCTCTGCCCCGCACCTGGCACCTATGTCATGGAGCGTTGAGGCTGCCATCTCTTCCTCGAACTGAACCCCATGCTAGCCGTGGGTTTCAGCGTCAATCCGCAAGGACCATGGCGAAGTAACCAAAGACCGTCAACAGGATTCCCGAGACGGCAAAGGCTACGGGAAAACCGACCCACGGCACGTTGCTGCCGATCTCTGTCGCGGCCTCCTGACACGGCCCGGAATGACTACGAGCGCCGGCCATTCCGCCCATCAGCACCGCCGGATTGATCTTCATCAAGTGATAGCCAACCACCCAGACGGCGAAAGGCGGCAGCATGCAGGCGACGAAGCCCACCAGGAATATCTGCACGGCGAGCGTTCCGGTCAGTTGGGCCAAAAGGGTGGCACCGGCGTTGATCCCGACAATCGCAACGAACACCAGCAGGCCCATGTCCTCAAGGATGTTACGCGCTGCGTTAGGTGTGTTGCCGAAGAAGCGCAGTCGCGAGGAAAGTGACGAGACGATGATGCCCGACACCATCAGGCCGCCAGCACTACCCAGGCCGACAGAAGCGCCAAAGGCGGGGAACTGGATCAGACCGATCAGCAGTCCCAGGGTCATTCCGACAAACAGCGTTAATAAATCGGTCAAGCTGCTTGGCCGGGCGATGACACCAAACAGCTCGCCAGCACGTTGCACGGCACCGGACAGGCCGGTGACGAAAAGCACGTCGCGGCGTTGCAACCGGGTCTCCGGCCCTGCGGGTAGCGGTACTCCGCCGCGCTGGATGCGAGTCAACTGAAGCTGCCCGGCCAGGTCCAGTCCGCGGAACTCCTTGAGCGTCTTGCCGATGACGGCTTTCTCGGTCACCAGGATTTCCGCATAGTCCAGTGGTACGGCGAGCGCCTTGGCGTCATCGACCTCCGGGCCGATCAGGCCGATATTGGAGGTCAGGCCTGTACGTGTACTTCCAAGGACAATCACATCCCCCGACTGCAGCCGGATTTCAGGATCCGCCCCTATCGATTCATCGCTGCGATGGACATCGACGATACGATATTCCGGGAACCGAGCGATGAACTCGCGGATGCTGAGGCCGATAGTCGCAGGATTTCCCAGGCGATAAGCACGCAATCCGAAGGCCTTGTTGGCGGTGAGGCCATCGTCCTCGACATCATGCATGCCATGCTCCTCCTCATAGCGGCGGGCCGCAGCCTTTGCATCGACACCCCACCAGCGCGGCATGTATTTGCACATCAGGACGATGCCGACGGTGCCCCATATGTAAGTAATGCCATAGGACAAGGTGATCATCGCCGACACCCCCTCGACTGTGTCTGCGGGTGCGAGCTTGACGGCACCTGAGGCAACCGCCTGTTCGGCCGAGCCGATGGCAGAGGACATGGTCGTGGCCCCGGCGAGGATGCCGCCGGCCGCGCCTGTCGGCAAGTTCAGAAGACGAGTTCCCAATACCACCACGGCCAGGCTGACCAAACTGCAGATGACCGCCAGGATGGTGAACTTCAGCCCATCGTCCTTGAGGCTATTGAGGAAGGAAGGGCCGACCCGCAACCCTACCCCGTACATGAACAAGAAGTAAAAGAGGTTCATGGTGAAGGTGTCGAGTTTGAAGGTGATGCCATAGAGGGATGCGGCAATGGCAATGCCACAGCCCACCACTATGGCGCCGCCAACGGTACCCAACCCATAACCTTTGATAGTGAAGCGGCCGATCAGTACCGCCAGGCTGACCACCAGGAACAACAACATGTAGGGGTTGGTATTGAGAAACGTGAAGAGTGCCTGCACGGGTTGATCCCCCCTTTTCGCGACGTTAACGCCCGGATGTCAGGAAAACCTTAGGCAGTAGCGTAGCGTGTGAGGCTCGGCCAAGGTCGACTCACCTTCCAGAAAACAGCGCCAGGCGCGCCCTCCATGCGAGAAAGGCCAGATACGCGACCCCTGCGAATCTGACGATGCCGTAAGCAGCGGGCACAGTGGTCACCAATTGAGTCGCCGTGCAGGCGAAGCAAGGCATTTTACAGAGCGCCAAATCCCATAGGGAAGTTCATCTTGAATAGTCACGGGAGCCACCTACGCTCTGGACAAGGACACCGACATCAACGTCAGTTGGGCCATGGTCTGACTCGGCGACCTGCCGGTGGAACAGATCAGTTGATGGAACCCGACTCAATCGTGGAGTGAACCCACTATGACCTTGGCCCATAAACTGTTTGTTGGCGTCGCACTGGCCTGCCTGCTACTCGGCGGTTGTACCTCCCAGGTCACTGAGCGCGAGCAGTACTCCGGTTTCCTGTCCAACTACAACAACCTGAAGGAAGTGACCACCGCCACGGGCGAGAAGTCGATGCGCTGGGTGAGCCCGTCGTGGAACCCGGATGCGTATGACACCATAGCGTTCAGAACGCTGGAGTTTTATCCCGCTCCAAAACCCAATGAGCAGGTCAATCGGAAGACCCTGGCCGAGTTGCAGGACTTCATGTCCAGAAAGGCCAAACTCGTGCTGGGCCAGAAATACCAGAGGGTGTCCAACGCGGCCGCTGCACCGGCGGGGTCACACCCGCTGATCCTGCGTGCGGCAATCACTGGCGTCAGCGCTTCGAACGAAGGCATGAAGTGGTATGAAGTGATGCCGATCGCGGCCGTTGTCGGAGCGACACAGGCAGCCACCGGTCACCGGGATCAAGACACGAATCTGTTCATCGAAGCCGAGTTCATTGACGCGAAAACCAATCAGACAATGGCCAAAGTGGTGCGCAAGGTATTCGGCAGCCAGCTAGAGAACGAGAGTCAGCAAATCACCACCCAAGACTTTAAAACCGCTATCGAAAAATTGAATACCGATCTCTGGACGTTCGTCCACAGTTGAACTGACTGCTTCAGGTCATTTGCGATCCACCTTGAAAGGCAGCAATCAACCGGTTGAATCCACAGCCATAAGCAGTCAGAGGACAGACCAGGTGCAACCTGATTGCCGCGTTGCGCCATCGTTGTCGACCAGCCGGACTGGGGGCAGTTGCACCATTTTACTCGTGCATAGGTAACTGCCTGCTTTTTACCGTTGTATTTCTTGTGCGCAATCTGCGCAGTTAGAACCAGTTGCCGCCCGCAGGTGATGCCAGCCGCTCGACAGAAGTCGCAATTCAATCTCGAGCAATCTTGTCATTTGCCAAGGCTTAGGGCAGGGTCGATACCACTGAGATTTCTGCCAAAGGAGTCACCCATGTCAAAGCTATATCCCAGTATCGATCCTGAGGGGCTGGTCGAGTACTCAGTGGTCTACACCGACCGCTCGCTCAACCACATGTCGCAGTCATTTCAAGGTGTGATGAAGAACATTTCCAGGACCCTGAAACAGGTCTACAACGCCCAGGCTGTTGCGGTGGTCCCGGGCAGCGGCACATTCGGCATGGAAGCGGTGGCGCGACAGTTTGCCACCGACCAGCAATGCCTGGTGATACGCAACGGCTGGTTCAGTTATCGCTGGAGCCAGATCCTTGAAATGGGCAACATCCCGGCGGCCACCACGGTGCTGAAAGCCCGACCGGTCGAGACTGGTCGCCAGGCTGCCTACGCCCCACCCCCTCTGGACGAAGTGCTGGCAGCCATTCAGGCGCAGAAGCCGCAGATTGTCTTCGCCCCCCACGTTGAAACCTCATCAGGGATTATCCTGCCCGATGACTACCTGCGGGCCGTCGGCGACGCCGTGCATGCGGTGGGTGGCCTGTTCGTGCTGGACTGCATCGCCTCAGGCACGCTTTGGGTTGATATGCAGAAATGCGCCGTCGACCTGCTGATCAGCGCACCGCAGAAAGGCTGGAGCGCCTCCCCTTGCTGCGCCCTGGTGATGCTCAGTTCTTTGGCCCTCGAGCGCATCGAACAGACGCATAGCAGCAGCTTCGCCTGCGACCTGAAAAAGTGGCTTCAGATCATGCAGGCCTACGAACAGGGCGGACATGCCTACCATGCGACCATGCCCAGCGACTCCCTCGCGCGATTTAACGAAGTGATGAAAGAGACGCAAGCCTACGGTTTCGACAAGGTCCGTGGCGAACAACAGGCTCTGGGCGATCGGGTGCGCGCAATGTTGACCGGCAAAGGCATCAAAAGCGTGGCCGCAGCCGGCTTTCAGGCCCCTGGCGTAGTGGTGAGCTACACCGATGATGCCGACATCAAGAGCGGTAAGAAATTTGCCAACCACGGCCTGCAGATCGCCGCCGGAGTGCCGTTGCAATGCGACGAGCCGGCCGACTTCCAGACCTTCCGCATCGGTCTGTTCGGACTCGAAAAGCTGCACAATATCGAGCGCACGGTCAGCACCCTCGAGCAGGCACTGGACGAGGTGATGGTTGACTAAGCCCTCATCTTGCCTGCAGCACATATCGAACTTGTGAATTCCAGGAAGGCATCCTGTCCTGGGCACTGCCGGCCCATGGCGCTGATCTTCGACGAATATGACGCTGGTCGCCCGGATGTCATGTTAGAACCACAGGGGAAAGCCGGTGCACGCGTCTTACTGACACGTGCGCCCTTCAGCGCTATCAAAAAAGGGTTCCAACGAAGCCTTTGACGAGGCGGATGATTGGCGGCTGTATGACTTGGATCGACCCAACACGGACGTTCGCGGATCCATGGCTGGCACGGATCCCTGTAGCCGCTGCCGGAGGCTGCGCTGGGCCGTAAGGCCCCGGCGATCTTGAGAACCAGCGCCCGCTTCGCGCGCGAGCGCAGCCTGGCGGCAGCGGCTACGCCGACCGTGTTGCCGGCGCGTTCAATAGCTGCTTCTGGCCGGTAGTTGCTTGTGGCGAAGGGCAGCTACCGACCCATAGCGGCCCTCCGTGAGGGGCAGAAATCGGTCAGAAGCAGACAATAAGTCTTACGAGTGAGCAAACCGAAAATACTTCAGTCCGCTGGATGGAGTGGCTATGCGGAAGACTTAACGGATTAGCCGCCATGCTTGTGCTTGTGTTTATTCGTATGCTTGTGGTCGGAGTGATGGTCATTATCATCGGCCAAACTGTTGCCGACCGCACCGCCTGCAGCCCCGCCCAGTCCTGCGCCGATAAGACCACCAGTGGTACCACCGACGCTATTGCCGATCACCTGACCACCCGCTGCGCCGAGTCCCCCGCCAATGGCAGACTCGGTCTTCTTGCCGCTTTTCGCCGTCATGGCGCCCCCGGCCGCACCGCCTACCCCGGCGCCGATCGCCGCGCCAGTGCTGCCCCCTACAGCCTGCCCGACAACACTTCCGAGGGCACCGCCGATACCTCCGCCGACTGCTGTGTTTGTGGCTTCACCGGCGAAAGCGTAATGAGATACAAGAAGGCTAAACGCAACGACAGACAATAATTTACGCATCTGACAGTCCTCAAGAAATTCACTAGAGCCTGAAAGTCTGTTGGTCAGAAATCGTCAGGTCAATGCGCAATCGGCCGTGCATTAATCTGGATCAAGCAAGCGCCGATTAGGATAACCGTTGGTCGAGTAATTACTCTAATGTTCGATGTGGATCCCACGATTGAAAAGTCAATCGTGGATTGATTGTTGCCCTTTTTGATGAACAGTCATCGGCAAGAATCAGATCCCCGGGCAAAGGCTGCGTTAGGTCCCCTCGAACAAAACACGTGCGGGTTAAATGGGCGTCGGTCTGTTGAAATCCGGCGCGAACTGGCCGACTGCGGGGTTTGAGACTTGACTGCGGGGAGCCCGCCTCCCTAGTTGCTCGGGGACGAGCTGAAGGGAATGCAACTAGAGAGGCGAACAGTAGTACTGTTAGCCTAATAATCCCGTATTCACAGATCAAAACTGCTTATTCAAATGGGATGTTTCTGAGATGCGGCTCGAAGCTCGCGAGTGGCTGTTAGGTTAAGTCGTTGGCACTGTTCCTTTGCCCGGTATGAGTCGCTCCTGTTTTCGTAGACACATCTGAGTAAACACTTCTGACCGATTTCTGTCTGTCGCGACCGGCAGTTATGGGTCGGTTGCACTCCTTCGTGACAGGCAGAAATTGGTAAAAAACAGCCTTCTGGCCTTACGCGCCTTATGCCCATGTACCTGCCTCGCTCGAGACGTGTGTTAGCCTGCCTCGGCATAGTGCAAATCAGCGAGAGGTATTTTTGATGGCTACTGCTTCGAACCTGAAGGACATCTTTGATCGTTGGGAACGCGTCTGGCACGAGGGTGAATACGATCTGATTCCTCAGTGCATGGCGCAAGCGTACATCCGGCACGATGAACTTGGTGACCGCACGGTAACGCCTGAAGAATATGCCAAGGAAATTGCCAAGGCTCGAGAGGCACGCCCCAATACCCGTTTCGTAATCTACGAGCACAGCTTCGTCGGCGACCGCGCTTGGTTCCGCTTCAATTTGAAATGGACTGACCCGAGCACGGGGACTACTCAAGTCCGGGCGGGCATTCAGCTTTATCGAATCGAGGCCAACAAGCTCGCAGAAACCTGGCTGACGCTGTTGCATCTTGGTTCGGCGTGGCCGGATAAAGTTGCTCAGGAACACTGGACGAGTTAAAGGCCGACTCGCACCCAATTTTGACCTGTTGCTTGGCAGAAGCCACAGACAGCTATGGGTCGGTAGCTGCCCTTCGCCACAAGCAACTACCGGCCAGAAGCAGCTATTGAACGCGCCGGCAACACGATCGGCGTAGCCGCTGCCGCCAGGCTGCGCTCGCACGCGAAGCGGGCGCTGGTTCTCAGGATCGCCGAGGCCTTACGGCCCTGCGCAGCCTCCGGCAGCGGCTACAGGGATCCGTGCCAGCCATGGATCCGCGAACGTCCGTGTTGGGTCGATAGCAACTCTACCATTCCCCCGGAAACTCATCCCCTGTTGCACCCTC
>NZ_VXCP01000019.1 GCF_011355085.1 Pseudomonas akapageensis
CGGGTATCGGCAATAACTGGATGGTGATCCTCAAGGCCACGGCGCTGGTCTCGATCATCGGCCTGGCCGATCTGGTCAAGGTGGCCCAGGATGCGGGCAAGAGCTCCTACCAGCTGTTCTTCTTCCTGGTACTGGCCGCCCTGATCTATCTGGTGATTACCACTGCTTCGAACTACATCTTGCGCCGGCTGGAAGTCTTCTACGCCGCTGGCACCCGGGAGGCCGTACGATGATCGAACTTCTGCAGGAATACTGGCAACCTTTCCTGTTTCGCGACGGCAATCACATCACCGGGCTGGCCATGACGCTCTGGCTGCTCAGCGCCTCGCTCTTTTTCGGCTTCGTGATGTCGATTCCACTGTCGATTGCCCGGGTCTCAACGAATGTCTGGGTGCGTTGGCCGGTGCAGTTCTACACCTACCTGTTCCGTGGCACGCCGCTGTATATCCAGCTGCTGATTTGTTACACCGGCATCTACAGCTTCGCCGCCGTGCGTGCCCAGCCGGTGCTCGACGCATTTTTCCGCGATGCATTGAACTGCACCATCCTGGCCTTCTCCCTGAGCACCTGCGCCTACACCACCGAGATCTTCGCCGGTGCTATCCGCAGCATGAACCACGGTGAGGTCGAGGCGGCCAAGGCCTATGGCCTGCGCGGCTGGAAACTGTATGCCTGCATCATTATGCCGTCGGCCCTGCGCCGCTCGCTGCCGAACTACAGCAACGAAGTGATCCTGATGTTGCACGCGACCACTATCGCCTTTACCGCTACCGTGCCGGACCTTCTCAAGGTTGCCCGGGACGCCAATTCGGCGACCTTCATGACCTTCCAGTCGTTCGGCATCGCCGCTGTGATCTATCTGACAGTCACCTTCTCACTGGTCGGTTTGTTCCGCGTGGCCGAACGCCGCTGGCTGTCTTTCCTCGGCCCGGCTCATTAATTCAGGAAGCCTGCACATGTACAAACTGACTGTTGAAAACCTGCACAAAAGCTACGGTAACCACGAAGTCCTCAAGGGTGTTTCGCTGAACGCCAAAACCGGTGATGTGATCAGCCTGATCGGCGCCAGTGGCTCGGGCAAAAGCACTTTGCTGCGTTGCATCAACTTCCTGGAAACGCCCAACGACGGCGCCATGAGCCTGGACAACCAGACGATCCGCATGGTCCATGACCGCCACGGCATGCGCGTGGCCGACGCCGATGAACTGCAGCGCCTGCGTATACGTCTGGCGATGGTGTTCCAGCACTTCAACCTGTGGAGCCACATGACCGTGCTCGACAACATCACCATGGCGCCGCGCCGGGTGCTGGGGGTCAGCAAGAAAGACGCCGAAGAGCGCGCCCGCCGCTATCTGGACAAGGTCGGTCTGCCGTCGCGGGTTGCCGATCAGTACCCGGCGTTTCTCTCGGGTGGTCAGCAGCAACGTGTCGCCATTGCCCGTGCCCTGAGCATGGAGCCGGAGATCATGCTGTTCGACGAGCCGACTTCGGCCCTGGACCCGGAACTGGTGGGCGAAGTACTCAAGGTGATCCAGGGGCTGGCCGAAGAAGGCCGCACCATGATCATGGTCACCCACGAAATGAGCTTTGCGCGCAAAGTGTCGAACCAGGTGCTGTTCCTGCACCAGGGGCGGGTGGAAGAGCAAGGCGCGCCCGAGGACGTATTGGGTAATCCCAAGAGCGAACGCCTGCAGCAGTTTCTCAGTGGCAACTTGAAGTAAGTCCCAACCTTAGAGCGCAAACGTTGAAGGGTTAAAAGTCAGCCCCTTCGGCCGCAACGTGTTCTCGAGAGTCAGTTTCGACCAATAACCCATTAGCCAGACCGCAGAGGGCGCTATGCGCCCTCACGCAAGCGTATTGCCGTAATTCGCCAATCAGGCGTTCAGCAAACGTTCGCGAAGCTTTGTATGAGTTCTAAACCCGATAGCCGATTTGGCATACAACAAGAAAGTAAGGAGCTTTACCCATGAAACTGAGCAGCGGTGCGTTATTGGCCATGGCCATCAGCAGCATCACCGCCACGGCTTACGCCGAGACCCAAAGTCAGGCGTTCACACCGGTTACGGTCAATACCAAAAGTGCACAAGCCGACGCTACCGGCTTCGTCGAAGGCCAGTCGATTTCCGGCACCACACGTAACTGGTACGCCAACGAACAACTGCATCGCGGCAACAAATTCACTTACCTCAAAGACGGTGTACCCACCCCCACTGATCGTCGCATCAACTGGGATCAAGGCACCATCGTCAAATACAACTCCGGCTTCACTGAAGGCGCCGTAGGCTTGAGCACTGAAGTGGCGGCCTACAACGCAGTCGCGCTGGAACGGGATCGCAAGGCCCTGGCGTCCAACAACGGTGGCGCACCGGGCACTCGTCCAGGCGCGGGCAACAACCGTACCCTGACCAAAGAAGGTGGCGAGGCGCAAGGTCAGTGGAGCAAGCTGGGGCTGGCTAACGTCAAGGCTCGCTTCTCCAACACCACCCTGACTGCCGGCCGCATGAACTTCAGCAGCCCGCAAGTGGATGTGATCAGTAGTCGTGCACTGCCATCGAGCTTCCAAGGGGTCGCGGTTCACAGCGAAGAGCTGAACAACCTGGCATTCGACCTGGGCACCTTCGATCGCAACTCACCGCGAACCGAAGAAAGCGTGCGTAAGTTCCGCACCGAATACGCCAACGGCATTGTCGAAACCGACCAGGTCAACACCGGCGGCATCACCTACAACCCGCTTGCCAGCCTGACCACCAGCATCTGGGCGACCCAGGCTGAAGACATCTGGAACCAGTACTACTTCGGCGCCTCCCACGTATTGGGCGATAGCCAGGTACTGAGCCTGGCCACCGGCCTGAACTACTACAAAACCAAGCAAACCGGTAAGGCCCTGATCGGCGACATCGACAACCAAGCCTACTCCCTGTCGTTCGATTTGACCCATCAGGCCCACACCCTGACCTTTTCGTACCAGGAAATTAACGGTAACGAGTACTTCGACTACCTGCACGAAACCAACGGCATCTACCTGGCCAACTCCATGCTGTCGGACTTCAACGGCCCGAACGAGAAATCGTTCAAGGTGGCCTACGGCCTGAACATGGTCGCATACGGCGTACCGGGCCTGAAGTTCATCATCTACCAGGTTCGCGGCTGGGGCATCGACGGCACTCACTACACCGGCAACGGCGGCGTGGCAGGCAAAGGTTACGACGGCATCCAGGCCCAGGACGGCGAATTCCACGACGAATACGGCATCGGCGCGACCTACGCCGTGCAGAGCGGCCCACTCAAGGACACCGCTATTCGCGCGAACTACAGCGCGCACCGCGCCAGTGAGAACCAGATAGATGGCAGCGTCAACGAGTTCCGTCTCGTGACCACCATTCCGTTCAATATTCTGTAATACCGCTGCCGAGCGGTTGGTTCAGCGATGAATCGGCCGTTGGGTGTTTGTCCTTTAACTGAATGCAGAGGGTTCTTGATGAAAATGCGGCAACTTGAAGTAAGTCCCACGCTAACCCGCCATTTCGACAGGATTTGAGACAGAATGAGCAGCAACGACCTCGCTTTCAACCGTGGAAGCCTCTACGGCACCCAGGCGGAATCCTCATTTGCCGGGGCAACGAGCTTCATGCGCCGACGCTACAGCCGCGATCTGCGTGGCGTGGATCTCGCAATCACTGGTGTCCCATTCGACACCGCCACCACACATCGCCCGGGAACACGTTTTGGACCCCGTGGCTTGCGAACGGCCTCAACTGGAATTGCATGGGCACGTCATTGGCCATGGGAGTTCGATCCCTTCGATCTTCTGGCCGCAGTGGACTATGGTGATTGTCAATTCGACTCGGGGATCCCTGAGTCTGTGCCTGCGGCCATCGAAGCGCATGCGTCGAAGATCCTCGAGGGCGGTTGCGGCATGTTGACCTTGGGCGGTGACCACTTCATCAGTTATCCACTGCTCAAGGCGCACGCCAAGGTACATGGCCCACTTTCACTCGTTCACTTCGATGCGCACACTGACACATGGCCGGATCACGAAGTGAAGCGTATTGAGCATGGGACAATGTTTTTCCATGCGGCCAGGGAAGAATTGGTCATCCCCAGTCGCTCCATCCAGATTGGTATGCGAACCACCAATGATGACCCAATGGGGTTTGAGGTTCTGGACGCAAGGAAGGCCAATACACTGCAGCCATCGGAAATCGCAGAGCGTATTTTGGCGCGAGTAGGCGATAACCCCGTCTATCTCACTTTTGATATTGACTGTCTGGATCCGGCATTTGCCCCAGGGACAGGCACGCCCGTTGCGGGAGGATTAACGACTTTCCAGGCTCTGGAGATTCTGCGTGCATTAAGAGGCATCAATATTGTTGGCATGGACATTGTTGAGGTTTCACCACCCTATGATCATGCAGAGATTACAGCCCTAGCAGGTGCAACAATAGCAATGGAAATGGTTTGCCTTTATGCATGGCGTCACAAATTGATGGTTAAGTCCTGAAGGCGGTTTTCACGGTTACCGCCCTTGGATTACATCCCGCGTGCGAGCAGTTTCAAGTACTGAGGGCTTTCCGATATCGAGTTGTGATCGGTGTTCGGAATGACCTCAAGCGAAGCGATGCCGGCAGGAAAATGCCGGAAGAGTTTCTCGGTATTTGCACGCGGAATGATTTCGTCGTGTTCGGCCGCGATCAAAAGCGTAGGGACCGTGATTCGAGCGGCATCCTTCCATGATTCAAATTTGTCCTTGAGCAGCCATCGCACTGGAAACAAGGGCATTTTTATCGCGGCGAGATCCTCCAGGCTGCTGTACGGCGTGATCAGAATCAGGCGAGAAGCCGGCCGCTGGCTTGCCAGGTGAATGGCAACGCCCGTACCCAGACTACGTCCCACGATCACTGTATTGGGGTGTTTTGCGTGAACCATGTCGAACAGGGCAAGGGCATCGCGCTGCAGCGCCTCCTCGGAGGGGGATCCGGAGCTCCCGCCGAAACCTCTGTAGTTAAGCAGGTAGATCGCCTGGTTCGGGAAGGCTTGGGAAAAGGCGGGCAAGTTGAGCGTTACATCCTCGGCATTGCCGCCGAAGTAGATAAACGCATCTGGACCCTCGTGGGGCCTCGCTGAAACCAGCACTTGGGCGTCGGCTACAGGCAACTTGAAAATGGTTGCGTCGATACTCTGGGTGCGCGGTTGCGGAAAGTAGATCAGCGCGCGCTGAAACACGAACAAGGCGGCGCAAAGTGCGAGATACAAGACTCCAACAATTGCCAGGAGCCACACGAAGGTTCGCGACATTTGACTGACTTCTCCCGGGGGCATCCTGGCGTGCGAGCAGTCCTGCGAGTTTCTACACGGGCGATGATAAGGTTCGGACCGCACGTTTCTCAGTGTACTGCCTTCAGCTTCCCATCCTCGTCAACCCGAATGCGCTTCAGCGATTTTTGAAGGCGGTCGAGTGCTCCATGAATGTCCTGGGCCTCGTTGACGTGTCCGTGCGCCTGGAGCTGATCGCCGTATTTGCGAAGTGAGCTGATGCTTTCCTTGATACTGGCCGCTGCCGCATGATTTTTGCTGATGCCGTCCATTTCATTACTCCAATAAGGCATGGCATCCATGCCGTGTACAGGGCCTGATGCCCCTGAAGAGGCCGAACCCTATCACCAAAGGGCTACCTTGAAAAACTGGACATTTGATCAGGGTAGGGAGGGCTGGAAGGCCAATTTCGGCAGGTAATTGCCAACCCCTCGCTTACTCCATGGCGAACCACACCAGCCACCCCCTGCACAGCAGCACTGCCGAGACGGGATATGGCCATTTGCTACACACAGACATTCGGCATGATCTAATCTCTACATGGGATGGTTTTGTGCAGTGATTCCAACATGGCGATGGTTCTACCTGCGGGGGAAGTGACTGTGCGGGCCTCGAAGAATGCAAGCCGCATTGCTGGATCGATGGCGCGTTCATTCAGTGTCTTTTGTGTGGGTGACACGCGCTCGCGTTTTTATCCGACCTCCAGGCACCCCAGATCATGCGAAGCCCCCCTGAATACGGCCTGCAAGATGCATTGAAAGCCTGTAGAAGCAGTTTCATCTGCGTTGGCTTTTTTAGCTTGTTCGTTAACGCGCTAATGCTCGTTCCGACCTTTTACATGCTGCAGGTGTATGGGCGAGCAATGGTCAGCGGAAGCCTATCGACCTTGGCGATGCTGACGCTGATCATGACGGTGCTGGTGATCACGCTCGGCGCTTTGGAGTGGATACGTTCACGCATCATGGTGCGTGTGAGTACCAGGCTGGATGTGCTGCTGAGTCACCAGGTGTATCGCGCAAGTTTCAAGCGCGCACTGGAAAGCGGCGGCCTGGATGCGTCGGCCCAGTCACTGAATGACTTGAGCGGCTTGCGACAGTTTCTCACCGGTAACGGTTTGTTCGCTTTTTTCGATGCGCCTTGGTTGCCAATCTATATAGCCGTGATGTTCCTGTTTCACCCCTGGTATGGCTGGGTCGCGGTGGGCAGTGCACTGTTGTTGCTGTTGCTGGCATTTTTCAATGAAAAGCTGACAGGGGCGACACTCGCCCAGGCCAGCAAGGAGCATTTGGCCGCAACGCTCCACACCACGAAAAACCTGCGCAACGCCGAAGTCATCGAGTCCATGGGCATGCTCGATACCCTCATGGAGCGTTGGGGGCGACGGCAAAAAACCGTTCTGCTGCTCCAGTCCCTGGCGAGCGATAGAGCCTCGATAATCAGCACGCTTTCAAAATCCTTTCGACTGCTGGTGCAATCGTTGGTCCTGGGATTGGGGGCGTACCTGGCGGTGGACCATCAGATCGGTGCAGGTATGGTGTTTGCCGGGTCTGTGCTGCTGGGGCGCGCGTTGGCTCCTATCGATCTGATCATTGGGAGCTGGAAGGGTTTTATCGTCGCCCGCTCGCAATACACTCGTCTGAATGAAGTTCTCGACAAGCAACAGGCTCAGCCCGAGCGTATGTCGTTGCCCGCGCCTCAAGGGCATGTGCAGGTAGAAAATCTGATCGTCGCTGCGCCTGGCTCGAAAACGCCGATCATAAAAAATATCAGCTTTGCCGTACCCGCGGGTTGTGCAGTGGGAATCATCGGTCCAAGTGCGGCGGGCAAGTCCACGCTAGGCAGGGCGATGATAGGAGTATGGATGCCGCAGCATGGCGTGGTTCGGCTCGACGGTGCCGACATCAATGCGTGGGAAAAAAAAGAGCTTGGGCCACATATAGGCTATTTGCCCCAAGACATTGAATTGTTCGAAGGCAGTATCGGCGAGAACATTGCCCGCTTCGCCGAGGTCGATTCCGAGAAAGTCATTCAGGCGGCCATGATTGCTGGCGTTCACGAAATGATTCTGCTGCTGCCCGATGGCTACGACACCCTCATAGGCGGCGATGGCGTCATGCTTTCGGGTGGTCAGCGCCAGCGCATCGGACTGGCCCGGGCGCTGTATGGCAACCCACGGCTGATCATCCTCGACGAGCCAAACTCCAATCTCGATGAAGTGGGTGACCGCGCCCTGGCAGCAGCCATCCAGCAACTCAAGCTGAGAGGTGCGACCCTTTTTGTGATTACGCACCGAGCGAACATCGTGACCCACCTAGATCGGCTAATGGTCATGAATGGCGGAGGGATCAGTCTCTACGGGCCACGTGAACAGGTGCTGGCCGAGCTCAACGCGCAGCAGCAGGCAGCGCAAAAAAAAGCCGCGCAAGTTGGCGCCAGCGTGACTTCGGCTGATGCCTGCAAGGAAGATGTCGATGAACCGTACGATCCCCAGTCGTCAAATGGATAACTTTGCCGAACTGCCGACATCGGACCGCAATATACGGCGCCTGGGCTTTGGCATTTTGTTCGTTACCTTCGGCCTGTTCGGCACCTGGGCGGCGTTTGCACCGCTCGATGGCGCAGCCTATGCGCCTGGCGTGGTCACCGTACAAGCTTACCGAAAGACGGTACAACACCTTGAAGGCGGCATCGTCAAAGCCGTATTGGCCCATGACGGTGACATCGTCAATCGTGATGACCCGCTGATTATTCTTGACGACGCCCAGCTGCGATTCGAATGCGGGATGACCCGCAGTCAACTCGTTGCCGCGAAAGCCATGGAGGCAAGACTAAGGGCAGAACGGGACAATCTGGCGGCGATCGACTTTGGCATTGCGGACGATTCCGAAAACCTTCGAGGCGTGGAAGCGCGCCAGGGTGAAACCCAGGTATTCAGTGCCAGGAGGGGGGCGCGACTGGGCCAGATCGCTGTGCTGCAGGAGCGCATTGGTCAGCTGAATCAGCAGATCAAGGGTATGGAGGCAATGATCGATGCCAAACGCAGGTTGGAGAAATCCTACAGCGGTGAAATCGACGAACTGACCGACCTGCTGTCTCAGGGGTTCGTTGACAAGCAACGTCTGGTCGAACAGGAACGCAAGCTTGGAATACTCAGGTCCGAAATGGTCGACCATCGCTCGACCATCACCCGGACCCGCCTGGAGATCAATGAAACCCAGCTGCGGATGCTGCAGATCGACAAGGATTTCAGCGCCGATGTAGTCAAGCAACTGGCCGAGGTTCAGACCCGGATCTACGACCTGCAAGAGAAAACTGCGTCCCTGGAAGACCGGCTCAGCCATATCGTCATTCGCGCCCCGGACGCCGGTATGGTGATCGGCATGATTGTGCATACGATTGGGGGCGTCGTTCGTCCGGCGACACCATTGCTGGACATTGTCCCGTCGGTATCCGAACTGGTCATAGAGGCTCAGGTGGCGCCGGTCGATATCGACCGCATCGCCATCGGCAAGCGTGCTGATATCCGTTTCGGTGCATTCGACAGCTCGACCACACCGGTGATTGAAGGTGAGGTCAGTTCCGTATCCGCGGATCGGTTGGTCAATGAAAAAACCGGAGCGCCTTATTACCTGTCCAGGGTTCGAGTAACCGAAGCCGGTGTGCACGCCTTGGGTGAGCGAAAATTATTGCCCGGGATGCCCGCGGATGTGTTGATTATCACGGGGCAGCGCACGCTGTTGCAGTATCTGATGCAACCAGCTCGAAATGCTCTCTCTCAATCGATGATCGAGCGATGATCATGAGAGCGCCGACAGTTCTGCTCAGTGGCCTGTTGATGCTTGCACCTGGCACCGACGCTGTCCTGGCGCAAGCCCCTGCGCCGACGTCTACAGGGGTCAGTGTTTCCGCATTTTCCAGCGACTTGATGCAGCTGTATCGCGAAGCCCGGCTGGAGGACCCGCGGGTATTGGCCTCGTTTGCGCAAGCGCAGGCGGGGCAGGAGCATCAGCGGGAGGCCATGGGGGCGCTGTTGCCACAGGTCTCATTAAATGCAGGTTCGAATCGGATCAACCAGGAAAATGACCTGGTACGGCAGAGTTTTGATAGCGAAAGGTACAGCCTGGTACTACGTCAGTACCTCTACAACAAGGCTTCCTGGGAGAACTACCAAAAATTCAAAAGTCTTGCCAGACAGTCTGAATCCGAAGCCTTGGAGGCCCAGGCCGAAGCTACGGTGGAGTTGGCGCAGCGTTACTTCACTGCGTTGGCCGCGGAAGATGAACTGGAGCTGGTGCGGGCCGAGCGCCGGACCACGCAAAAGAGTCTGGATAGAGTCAATGCGCTCTACGAAAAGCAGCTGGCACCTATCACCGATCAGCTCGACCTCAAGGCAAGGGTCGATGGGCTGGCCGCCCAGGAGCTCGACGCGCAGAACCAGGTCAGCGTCAGTCGGGAGGCGCTGGCGGAGATCGTAGGTCGGCCTGTCAAGGAGAAACTCAGCCGCATTCGTGACGACGTGCACCTGGGGGTTTCGGCGCAGAGCCTTGAGACGTGGGTGCGCCAGGGCATCGTGCAAAATCCTGTGATCAAGGCCAACCAAAGTGCTGTCGAAGCGGCCGGTGCGGCATTGCGCAGCGGCGAAGGCGGGCACTATCCGACCCTGAGCCTGGCATTGAGCGCGCAGCAGAGCAACGAAGGCTACAACAATTCCCTGACGCCGCGCACCGACAGTTATGTCGCAGGCGTTGACCTGGAAGTTCCGCTGTACAGCGGCGGTTCTACTTCAGCGCGAGTACGCGGGCTCTATCAGGATCAGATCGTGGCCGAGCAGCAGCTGGAATTGAATCGGCGCCGGGTGGTCAAGGAGATCACCAGCGCATATCTGACCGCCAACTCGAGTGGGGAAAAAATCAGTGCGAGCCGCAATGCCCTGGCTTCGGCGCAGCTATCCACCGTGGCGGCAGAGAAAGCGCTCACCTACGGAATGGTCAGTGCCGTGGATGTACTGACCAGTGTCCGCAACGAGTTCCGGGCTCGTCGCGATCTGCTCAAGACACAGTACGACTTCGTCACGCATGTATTCACGCTCAATCGCTGGGCGGGAAATCCGCCTGCCGAGAGTGTTGAAAGTGTCAATGCCTGGTTGAGTCCGGGCAGTGCCAGCCGGAACTTCGCACATCCCTGAAGCTGCAGCGAGCCATGGCCTGGTGATCTTGAACATTCATTCGGATAGCTGCAGTACATTCTCTATAAAATTCGCTGATTGCCTGGCGCAATTTCTTACCAGAAGCTAAATTTATCAGGTATGTGTCCAATCCTTGACTACTCCCGGTTAGTCAGATTGCCCCTCTGCTAGCGCTTTGTTGAATCTTAGTTGTGCGCCTCTGCCAGGTACGGCTATGTGCAGATGCAATGCCTGGGTGCCGAATGCTCCACACAACAGTGGACCATTTCGTCAGGTACAGCGAGGAAGTTCAGCATGGCCAATGTGCATGAAGGCGTTCGTGTCGATTTCACCGACGTCCCTTCCCCCCACTCCGTTGAGATCGGCCTGGTCATGGCAGGTGCAAACTCTGCTATCCCCAAAATAGCTGCTGTGCTCGATTGCCCAATCGAAATCCTTGACGCCTGGGCGTCAGAAAAGGCTCGGATCACGGATCCCGAAGTCACGGATTCGGCTACCTCACCATAAAGTCGTTATTGACGCTGACTTCATCGCATCAACCGACGGATCGATATTTTCAGGAAGGAAGAAGGAGTCTGGCTTCAGTAAGACCATCGAAAAAGCGAGGAAACAGGAAATGGCAACCAGAATTGATGGTACTCCCTCTTCTGACAACCTGATCGCGCCGGACGATGCAGACTACGAAATTAATGGAAATGGAGGTAGTGATACGCTTACAGGTCGTGGTGGCAACGACCTTTTGTTTGGCGGCGACGGCAATGACACCCTGGATGGTGGCGCCGGCAATGACACCCTCGATGGAGGCGCAGGCCAGGACACGCTGATTGGCGGACTGGGTGATGACGTACTTGGGGGCGCCCCGAACTCATCGGCTGACTTCTCTACTTCGATAGGCAACATCTACCGGGGCGGCGCCGGCAACGATACCTTGCGCGGCACGGGCGGTGCCGACATCTACGAGTTCAATCTGGGTGACGGTCAGGACCTGATCCAGGAAAACATGATCTTCAGCTCGATTATCGATGTGCTGAAGTTCGGCCCCGGCATTGCGCCAAGCGACATCGTCATCAGCAAGAACGGCATGGACCTGGTACTGGCCCACAGCAACGGGGTGGACCGTGTCACGGTGCAGAACTGGTTTCTTCAGACCCCTTTTCAAGACAACTCGCAGTATCAGGTCGAGCGCATCGAGTTCGCTGACGGCACGGTGTGGACCTCCGCGCAGATCACCGCGCCGTTCCAGACCCAGACCGGCACCGCGGGTGCCGACACCCTGACCGGTCTTGCGGGTTACGCCGATACCCTCAACGGCCTGGATGGCGACGATGTGCTGAATGGCCTGGGTGGAGACGACCTACTGGACGGCGGGCAGGGTGCAGATGTGCTGGACGGCGGTGCCGGCAATGACACCCTCGATGGCGGCGATGGTAACGATACCCTTAAGGGTGACGAGGGTCAGGATACGCTGATCGGTGGCTTGGGTGCGGACTCACTGGATGGCGGCAATGGCAATGACACCCTGGATGGTGGCGCCGGCAATGACACCCTCGATGGAGGCGCAGGCCAGGACACGCTGATTGGCGGACTGGGTGATGACGTACTCGGGGGCGCCCCGAACTCATCAGCTGACTTCTCTACTTCGATAGGTAACATCTACCGGGGCGGCGCCGGCAACGATACCTTGCGCGGCACGGGCGGTGCCGACATTTACGAGTTCAATCTGGGTGACGGTCAGGACCTGATCCAGGAAAACATGATCTTCAGCGCGATTATCGATGTGCTGAAGTTCGGCCCCGGCATTGCGCCAAGCGACATCGTCATCAGCAAGAACGGCATGGACCTGGTGCTGGCCCATAGCAACGGGTTGGACCAGGTCACGGTGCAGAACTGGTTTCTTCAGACGCCTTTTCAAGACAACTCGCAGTATCAGGTCGAGCGCATCGAGTTCGCTGACGGCACGGTATGGACCTCCGCGCAGATCACCGCGCCGTTCCAGACCCAGACCGGCACCGCGGGTGCCGACACCCTGACCGGTCTTGCGGGTTACGCCGATACCCTCAGCGGCCTGGATGGCGACGACGTGCTGAATGGCCTGGGCGGAGACGACCTGCTGATCGGCGGGCTGGGGGCCGATACGCTGAACGGCGATGCCGGCAATGACACCCTCGATGGCGGCGACGGCAACGACACCCTTGCCGGAGGTGAAGGTCAGGACACGCTGCTCGGCGGGCAGGGGGCGGACTCGCTGGATGGCGGCGGTGGCAATGACACCCTCGATGGTGGCGATGGCGATGACACCCTGGATGGCGGCTCAGGCCTGGACACGCTGATCGGCGGACTGGGCGATGACGTTCTCGGAGGCACCTCGTCTGACTTTGCTACCTCGATAGGCAACATCTACCGGGGCGGTGTCGGCAACGATACCTTGCGCGGCACAGGCGGTACCGACATCTACGAGTTCAATCTGGGTGACGGCCAGGACCTGATCCAGGAAAACATGATCTTCAGCGCGATTATCGATGTGCTGAAGTTCGGCCCCGGCATTGCGCCAAGCGACATCGTCATCAGCAAGAACGGCATGGACCTGGTGCTGGCCCATAGCAATGGGGTGGACCAGGTCACGGTGCAGAACTGGTTTCTTCAGCCGCCTTTTCAAGACAACTCGCAGTATCAGGTCGAGCGCATCGAGTTCGCTGATGGCACGGTATGGACCTCCGCGCAGATCACCGCGCCGTTCCAGACCCAGACCGGCACCGCGGGTGCCGACACCCTGACCGGTCTTGCGGGTTACGCCGATACCCTCAGCGGCCTGGATGGCGACGACGTGCTGAATGGCCTGGGCGGAGATGACCTGCTGATCGGCGGGCTGGGGGCCGATAAGCTGAACGGCGATGCCGGCAATGACACCCTCGATGGCGGCGACGGCAACGACACCCTTGCCGGTGGTGAAGGTCAGGACACGCTGCTCGGCGGGCAGGGGGCGGACTCGCTGGATGGCGGCGGTGGCAATGACACCCTCGATGGTGGCGATGGCAATGACACCCTCGATGGCGGTTCAGGCCAGGACACGCTGATCGGCGGACTGGGCGATGACGTTCTCGGAGGCACCTCGTCTGACTTTGCTACCTCGATAGGCAACATCTACCGGGGCGGTGTCGGCAACGATACCTTGCGCGGCACAGGCGGTACCGACATCTACGAGTTCAATCTGGGTGACGGCCAGGACCTGATCCAGGAAAACATGATCTTCAGCTCGATTATCGATGTGCTGAAGTTCGGCCCCGGCATTGCGCCAAGCGACATCGTCATCAGCAAGAACGGCATGGACCTGGTGCTGGCCCATAGCAACGGGGTGGACCAGGTCACGGTGCAGAACTGGTTTCTTCAGACGCCTTTTCAAGACAACTCGCAGTATCAGGTCGAGCGCATCGAGTTCGCTGATGGCACGGTGTTGACCTCCGCGCAGATTACCGCACCGTACCAGACCCAGACCGGCACCGCGGGTGCCGACACCCTGACCGGTCTTGCGGGTTACGCCGATACCCTCAGCGGCCTGGACGGCGACGACGAGCTGAATGGCCTGGGCGGAGATGACCTGCTGATCGGCGGGCTGGGGGCCGATAAGCTGAACGGCGATGCCGGCAATGACACCCTCGATGGCGGCGACGGCAACGACACCCTTGCCGGTGGTGAAGGTCAGGACACGCTGCTCGGCGGGCAGGGGGCGGACTCGCTGGATGGCGGCGGTGGCAATGACACCCTCGATGGTGGCGATGGCAATGACACCCTCGATGGCGGCTCAGGCCAGGACACGCTGATCGGCGGACTGGGCGATGACGTTCTCGGAGGCACCTCGTCTGACTTTGCTACCTCGATAGGCAACATCTACCGGGGCGGTGTCGGCAACGATACCTTGCGCGGCACGGGCGGTACCGACATCTACGAGTTCAATCTGGGTGACGGCCAGGACCTGATCCAGGAAAACATGATCTTCAGCTCGATTATCGATGTGCTGAAGTTCGGCCCCGGCATTGCGCCAAGCGACATCGTCATCAGCAAGAACGGCATGGACCTGGTGCTGGCCCATAGCAACGGGGTGGACCAGGTCACGGTGCAGAACTGGTTTCTTCAGCCGCCTTTTCAAGACAACTCGCAGTATCAGGTCGAGCGCATCGAGTTCGCTGATGGCACGGTGTTGACCTCCGCGCAGATCACCGCGCCGTTCCAGACCCAGACCGGCACCGCGGGTGCCGACACCCTGACCGGTCTTGCGGGTTACGCCGATACCCTCAGCGGCCTGGATGGCGACGACGAGCTGAATGGCCTGGGCGGAGATGACCTGCTGATCGGCGGGCTGGGGGCCGATAAGCTGAACGGCGATGCCGGCAATGACACCCTCGATGGCGGCGACGGCAACGACACCCTTGCCGGTGGTGAAGGTCAGGACACGCTGCTCGGCGGGCAGGGGGCGGACTCGCTGGATGGCGGCGGTGGCAATGACACCCTCGATGGTGGCGATGGCAATGACACCCTCGATGGCGGCTCAGGCCAGGACACGCTGATCGGCGGACTGGGCGATGACGTACTCGGGGGCGGCCCGAACTCATCGGCTGACTTCTCTACTTCGATAGGCAACATCTACCGGGGCGGCGCCGGCAACGATACCTTGCGCGGCACGGGCGGTGCCGACCTCTACGAGTTCAACCTGGGCGACGGCCAGGACCTGATCCAGGAAGGTTTTGTCTTCAACTCGATCACCGATGTGCTGAAGTTCGGCCCCGGCATTGCGCCGAGCGACATCCTGGTCAGCAAGAACGGCACGGACCTCGTGCTGGCCCACAGCAACGGGGTGGACCGGGTCACGGTGCAGAACTGGTTTCTTCAGCCCCCTTCCCAAAACAACTCGCAATATCAGATCGAGCGCATCGAATTCGCCGACGGCACGGTATGGACCGCAGCCTCAATTGGCAACAATCACACGCCTACGGTGGCACAACCGATTGCCGATCAGTCTGCCGTAGAGGATCAGGCATTCAGTCTGGTTTTCCCCGTCACCACCTTCACTGACGCGGATGCCGGCGACATCCTGCGTTACACGGCAAACATGGCCGATGGTTCGGCGCTTCCCGTCTGGCTACATTTCGACGACGCGACTCGTACGCTAAGCGGCACCCCGGCGAATGCCGATGTGGCCACGCTCAGTATTCGAATCAATGCTATCGATAACCTTGGCGCCAGCGTCGCGGCCACGTTCACCCTGACCGTGGCCAACGTCAATGACGCGCCTGTCGTACAGATTGCCATTCCCAATCAGACGGCATCGGAAGGCCAGCCTTTCAGTTACACGGTTCCAGCGAACACCTTCCTTGATGTCGATGTTGGCGATTCATTGAGTTACGTCGCAACGCTGGCGGACGGCGCACCTCTACCGACCTGGTTGAACTTCGATCCGACTACCCGTAAGTTTTCCGGCACTCCCGGCGCTGGAGATGCCGGCTCGCTCGACCTGAACGTAACCGCAACCGACGCAGCTGGTGCCAGTGTCGCAGATACGTTCACCCTGACAATTGGCACCCTCAATCACGCACCGATAGCGGCTCAGCCCATTGCCGCCCAAACGGCAACCGACAGCCAGCCTTTCAGCTTTACCGTACCTGCGACCACCTTCGTCGATCAGGACGCAGCAGACACGCTCGGCTACACCGCGATCCTTGCTGCGGGTTCGGCCCTTCCGGCCTGGCTGCATTTCGATGCAGCTACACGAACATTCACCGGTACGCCTGATGATCCCGACATCGGCACTATCAATGTCAGAGTGGTTGCGACGGACAATGCCGGCGCTCAGGCCAGCAGCGATTTTGCCCTGATCGTTGTCAACCTGCCTGAAGCACCAGCCGATATTCTGCTGGATGTGGCGTCCGTCGACGAAAACGCTGCCTCTGGAACGGTGATTGGAACGCTTTCGGCCACCGATCCTGACAATGGTGACGAGCAGACATTCCAACTACTTGACGATGCCAATGGCCGCTTTGTGCTGGTCAATAATCAATTGCAGGTCGGCAATGGCAGCCTTCTGGATCACGAAAGCGCAGTTGCTCACAACATTCAGGTCCGTGCCACCGACAGCACGGGACTGAGTTTCGATAAAACCCTGACCATTGGCATCAACAACGTCAACGAGCAACCTTCGGCCGTCTCGCTAACGTCTGCTGGTATCTACGAATCAGGTGTCGATGGCGAATTGGTGGGCAGCCTGAGTACGGCAGACCCCGATCACGACACACAATTCAGTTATCTGCTGCTCGATGACGCCGGTGGCCGTTTCTCGCTGCGTGGGAGCGAGATTCTGGTAGCCAACGCCAGTCTCATCGACTTCGAAACCAATCCGACCCATGCCATAAGGGTTCGTTCGACCGATCAAGGGGGCCTGAGCGTAGATCAGGATTTGACCGTCACAGTTAGAAATGTCGACGGCGATCTGGTCGTCAGCCAGGTCTCGTCCCGTTACCCGACCAGTTCGGCAAATACCGGAATGCCGATTGAGCTTGTCTGGACAGTCACCAATCACGGCGAGGCCCCGCTCGACGGTACCTGGCGCGACCTGGTCTATCTGGATGATCCCAATACCCCAGAGTTTGACCGTCTCCTGGGTGAGTTCAGCTTTACTGGCACGCTGGATCCGAACGCTTCACTTCAACGCATACAGTCAGTCCAGGTACCGCTCGATGCTGTGGGTGACTACCGTTTCGTCGTTGTCACAGATGCGGCTAATACAGTGCCGGAAGGTGGGATCGGTGAAGCCAATAACGTCACAGCGTCGAGCTCACTGATCCATTTCAGCCTGCCACCCAGCCCCAATCTGATCGTCGACCGCATCACAGCCCCGACATCCGTTCTTCAGGGCAATACGATTACCGTCGAATGGGTGGTCAAGAATACCGGTACCAGCCCGACCACATCACCGACCTGGACCGATGCTATCTGGCTGTCGACCGATGACAAGCTGGATACCGGGGCATTCAATACCGACCTGTTACTGGGGCATGTGCAGAACCCCAGCTACCTGGGCATTGGCGAGTCCTACGTCAACCAGGCGACCTTTACAGTCCCGAGTAATCTGCAGGGCAACTTCCATATCCTGGTACAGGCCGATTCCCGCCAAAACCTGCTGGAAATAGGCCACGAAACCGACAATCTACTGGCTAGCCCAGTGATCGACATCCAGCCAATACCCCTGGCGCAACAGTCCGATCTGCAAGTTGAACTGGTGAGTGCACCTGCCCAGGCATTTTCGGACCAGGTGGTGAACATCAGGTACTCCGTCAGCAATGTTGGCGAGACCCCTATTTCATGGAATCCGAAGTCCGGGACTTGGGCGGCCCAGGTGTTCTTCTCGACGGACAACGTGCTGGATAACAGCGACATACTGTTGCATACCGTCGTGCAATCGTTTTATGACCCGAACGCGCTCCTTCTTACTAGCCAGACCGGGCAGGGCAGTGCGTCGAGTGGGGGCGGGGGCCGGATCGTATCGTTTGGCACAATCAGCGCGACGCCGGCTGGCACGGGAAGCGTATCGAACGACGCGATAAGCTCCGCGAGCTCACCGATCTCTTCATTGCCGGCTCCCAACCACCAAAGCCTGTTTGCAACCAGCATGAATGTGGTGTTGCCGAGCGGTTATTCAGGCGACGCCTATTTCTTCGTCCGGCTCACGCCGGCACCGGGCGTCAGCAATCCCCTGCAATCGAATGACAAGGCGTTTGACAGTGAACCGACCCTGGTACGCCTGACTCCGCCACCGGACTTGCAGCCGCTATCCATCAGCGCGTCCGGACCGGCTGTTGCTGGCCATAGCCTCAACATCAGTTTCGCCGTGGTCAATAACGGCCTGAGTGCCCCGGCGGTCAGCGGCTGGTACGACACCGTCTACCTGTCCAGTGACACGACCCTTGACGCCAACGATATCAAGCTGAGTCCGACCGACTTGCATCGTACCGGCACCCTCAGTATCGGCGACCAGTATGTCCAGAATTTCACAGCCACCTTGCCTAACGGCATTTCCGGTAGCTATTACCTGATCGCCAGTGCCGACAGTCGCAACAGCGTCTTTGAACTGGACAATGCAAACAACGTCCTGGCCTCCGCCCCGATTGCGGTCGTTTCCATGCCGGCCGATCTGGTCGTCAGCGCCGTCAGTGTTCCTGCTACCGTTCTCCAGGGCGGGGGGCTGAGGGTCAATTGGACGGTGACCAATCAGGGGTTGGGCGACAGCATCGTCAATACCTGGGGTGACAGGATCGTTCTGTCCAGGGATTCGGTACTGGGCAATGAGGACGATCGCACGCTGGCCCAGATTCAGCATGCAGGCCTGCTGGATGCAGGCGAAAGCTATTCCGCAAGCACTATCGTCACCCTGCCGGCCGAATGGACGGGGGATTCGAAGCTATTTGTCGTGACTGACAATGGCGATCTTCCGAATGTCGTTTACGAAGGTGCCGGCGAAAACAATAACGGCACCCCTGCCACGGTTGAGGTCCAACCCTGGCCCGCCGATCTGCAGGTTTCCGCAGTCACCACTGCCGCGGCCGCCAATTCCGGGCAGCGCTTCATCGTCAATTATACGGTCAGCAATCAGGGGCCTGGGCCGACCAACTTCGTGGCGGGAATTCCATGGTTCGATCAGGTTGTGCTATCGAAGGACACCATACTGGGTAACGCTGATGACCTGAGCTTCTTTGCGGCCCAGCACGTCGGTGTACTGGGTGCCCAGCAACAGGAGCATCGTTCGGTCAGTATTGATCTGCCCATCGACCTGCAAGGCGATTACTGGACGTTCGTACGGACCGACACCCAAGGGGCTATCCCCGAAGGGGGCCAACTTGCGAACAATTCGGCGATCAGCGCCACGCTCACCACCATTGCCCTGAGCCCCACACCGGATCTCGTCATGCAGAATCTGCATGTAACCGGCAATACCATCAGTGGCCAGAACATTACGGTTAACTGGGACGTCGAGAATCAGAGCAGTGTGGCGACGCAAGCCGGGTGGCGACAATCCTTCTATCTGTCACTGGATCCGGTGTTCGATCGCAGTAGCGACATTTTCCTGGGCTATACCGATTATCAATCCTTGCTGGCAGCAAACGGCACGGTGTCGTTCGGCCAGAGTTTCCAGATACCCAAAGGCGTAGCTGGTCAGTACTACCTGTTTGGCATGGTCGACAGCAGGAATGACATATACGAGCGCAACGCCGAGGCCAATAACGTCACGCCTGGCAGCCAACCTCTGCAGATCGCCTTGCCGCCGCCAGTGGACTTTGCCCCTACGGCCATTGCGGTGCCAACGCTCGGCGTCGCCGGCAGCCTTGCCAGCATCACCTATACCGTTGCCAACCTGAGCGGCAACACCGCAACCGGGACTTGGCGTGATGCGGTGTATCTGTCCAAAGATAAAGTCTGGGACGTCAACGACGCCTTGTTTGCCCGGATCGATGGCAGCGGGCCAGTCGATGGTGGCAGCCACTATTCACAAACCGCCACCGGCGAAATGCCCGGCCTGCTGCCGGGCGACTACTACGTCATTGTCCGCAGCGATATCCGCAATCAACAAACCGAAACCAATGAGGGCAACAACCAGTTCGTTTCCACCGAAACGGTTCATGTCGATGTACCGACGCTGACCCCGGGCAACCCGGTCACCGACACCTTGCTGGAGGAGGGCGTATACGCCAAACCACAAGCGGGCCAAGCCTTCTACCGGGTCGATGTGGCAGCAGGCGAGACGCTGAAATTTGCCTATGACAGCCTGGCAGCCAGCGGCCACACCGAGTTGTATGTCAGCTATGGCCATATGCCGACCCGGTCCGCGTTCGACTTTGCCTTTACGCTGGCCGACTCGCCTGACCAGAGCCTGGTGGTCGCCAACACCCACGCCGGCACCTACTACATCATGGCCTATAGCCCGGATGCGAATATGGTCGAGCGGATCAATCCGCTGAACGAAGTGAAGACCTACTCACCGGCCCCCTACACCCTGGCGGCCGACATCATGCAGTTTTCGATTACCGACATTGGCACCCACGCCGGCAGCAACAAGGGCAAAGTCACCCTGCGCATCGACGGCGCCAAATTCACCGAACAGACCACAGCCCAACTGGTGGGCAGTGACGGGGTGGCGCACACTGCCAGCCAGATACTCTGGAAGGACAGTACCGAGCTATGGGCGACCTTTGATCTGACCGGCCTGGCCACCGAAGCCTACGACCTCAAGCTATCGGACGGTGCCCGGACCGCGCTGTTGAACGATGGCTTTACCGTCAACACCGGCGCCCTCGGCCACGTCGAGTATGGCGTCGAGATGCCTTCGGCGCTGTTGGTTGGGCGTAGCGGAGTCGTGCGCATCGTTTACAAGAACGTCGGCGAGACGGACGCCACTGCACCGCTGCTCAACGTTTCCGGTAATGCGTTGCTGAAGCTGCCGGAAGATGCGGAGTTCGGTGGTACCAGCCTGCAGTTCCTGGCGATCAACGAGGAGGGGCCGGCGGGTATCTTCAGCCCCGGGGCCGAAGGCAGCATCCAGCTGTACTTCCGGCCGAATTTCGTCGGCCGAGGTGCGGTCAACATCGGCGTCTCCAGCATGACGCCGGACGAGGCCATCGACTGGAATGCTCAATTGGAGGCCGTAAGACCGGCTGGCATCGATGAGGCTTCCTGGGCCCAGCTCAAGATCAACCTCATCGAGCAACTGGGGGCCACCACCACCGACTACCAGAACGCCCTGGCCGAGAATGCCACTCGCCTGGATCAAATTGAAGGGGTTAGCAACAATGTCGGCGCCCTGTTCGGCATGGAGTACGCCCAAGCCACCGCCAATGGCGCCTTGCTGCGTCCCGCCCTGCCGGGTGTTCTCGGCAGCGGCCATACCTTCAATTGGGACATCACCGCTACCCAGCAAGCCAACGGCGATGTCGTCATCCGACAGGGTAGTGTTCAGGTCAATTTTGCCCATCAGGCCGATGGTAGCTTTCTTGGCGCCGGTACTGCGCAACTCATCCAAATTGGCAGTGCCTTCTTCCTGCACCAGCAGGATGGTACCGAGACTGCCTTCAACCCGGACGGCAGCTTCAACAGCATCACCGACAGCAATGGCAACCAACTCCTTGCCTCCTACAACAATGGGCATCTGAGCCAGGTTGTTGCCAGCAACGGCGATAGCTTGAGTTTCACCTACAACGCTGCCGGCCGCCTGACCGGTATGACCGATCAAGCAGGCCACGCCGTTACCTACACTTACGACCCCAGCAATACCTTGCTGACCGATATCACCACAGCCAACGGCACTACCCATTACGACTATGTAACGGCACCAGGTGCCTCCTTTGGCATGGTCAGCGCCATTACCCAGGCCGATGGCCTGGTGCAGCATTTTGCATACGACATCCAGGGGCGCCTGAGCCACTACAGCACCGGTGCGGTTGTGTACAGCTACGCCTATGACAGCGCCAATGGCATCACCATCACCGATGCCAGCGGCGCGGTCACCCATGTGCTCTTCAATGACCGAGGCCAGGTAGCGCAGATCGAAGACGCCCAGGGCCATGTCAGCCAGTTGCGGTACGACGCCGACGGCAACCTGACCGGCATCGTCAATCCCGATGGTACCGCTAGCAGCCTCGTATACGATGCCGACGGTAGCCCTGTCTCGGTCCAGGACGCCCTGGGTGGCCAGGTCAAATTCAGCTACGAAAGCGGTTTCGGCAAGCTGGCCAACGTCACTGACCAGCGTGGCAACGCCATCGGCTATGGCTACGATGATCACGGCAACTTGAACAAGATCGCTTATGCCGACGGCAGCAGCAAAACCTACAGCTACGACGCTCAGGGCCATCTCACCGGCTCGCTCAATCGCAGCGGCGACGGTATCAGCTACAGCTACGACGCTCGCGGGCAGCTCATCACCAAGACCTATGCCGATGGCAGCAGCGCCAGCTACACCTGGGACGCCCGCGGCAACCTGACCAGCGCCACCGACGCCGACAGCCATACCGCCTACCAGTACGACGCGGCCGACCGCCTGATCAAGGTCACCGACGCGGCCGGTCGTTTCCTGAGCTACAGCTATGATACGGCCGGCCACCGCACCCAAATGGTCGACCAGGCTGGCCACGTCACTCACTACAGCTACAACGCCGACGGCCAACTGGCCGAGCTGACCGACGGCGCCGGCAACCTGATCGCCCGCTACAGCTACGACAACACCGGCCACCTGGCCCGGGGCGACAACGGCAATGGCACCTATACCAGCTACCAGTACGACGCCGCCGGTCAACTCACCCACTTGGTCAACTTCAAGGCCGATGGCACGGTCAACTCGCGCTTCGACTACAGCTACGATGTGATGGGGCGCCGCACCGATGTTTCTACACTGGACGGCAACACTCATTACGACTACGACGCCATCGGCCAACTGACCGGCGTCTCTCTACCGGACGGCCGACACATCGAGTACCGCTACGATGCCGCCGGTAACCGACTCTCGGTCAGTGACAATGGCAGTACCGACAATTACGTCACCAACAACCTCAACCAATACACCCAGTCCGGCAACGCGACTTTCGCCTACGATGCTGACGGCAACCTGCAAAGCAAGACCGCAAACGGCATCACCACCACCTACGGCTACGACGCTGAGAACCGCCTGATAAGTGTCGCCATGCCGGGAGATAGCTGGGCGTATGAGTACGATGCACTCGGCAATCGTATTGCCAGCATCCACAGCGGTATACGCACCGACTACCAGCTCGACCCGATCGGCATGGTGAATGTGGCGGCCGAATACGATGTAGCGGGCAACCAGCTGGCCGTTTATAGCTATGGGGTGGGGCTGGAAAGCCTGATTAGTGCCGCGAACGGTGTCAGTTATTACGACTTCGATGCGATTGGCTCGACGATGGGCTTAACTAATACCAATGGCGCTTATGTCAATCAGTATCGTTATATGCCGTTTGGCGAGAGTCTGAGCACCAGTGAAACCGTTGCCAATCCGTTTGAGTATGTTGGCCAGTGGGGGGTAATGGATGAGGGCAATGGGCTAGATTTTATGCGAGCTAGATTTTACTCGTCTGACACCTCTAAGTTTATTTCCAATGATCCTCTAGATATTTACGGGTCATTATTAAATCTAACAAATTACGCCATGAACAACCCCGTTCTCCTTAATGATCCACTTGGTTTAGAAAGTAGGCAAAATGCTAATTTATCTCCGGATGAGAGAGCGGAAAGGCTGCAGGAATTACTTAACTTTGAGTCCCTGAACGGGACCGCTAGTGCTGCAAATACATATAATCCAGCCCCAATTTCTGAGTTTGGTCTGAGAGGTGCGACGAGAGGAGCTAACTCTTGGTATCTGGTAAATTTTGACGAAAAAGATGATCCTGTATCAGGTTTGGGTGGAATCACCAGTGATTATGGTGGCGTTGATTTAGATTGGGCATTGACATTAACAGCGTACTCGAAGGAGACAGGGATTCCGCCACGTTTGCTTTATCCACTCGCAAAAATTGGCTGGGCGATAATTGATAAAGATTTTCGCCATGTAAAAACACTTTGGAATGATGCAGAAATAAATGCGATCCTTGTTGCGGATGATATATATTTTGGGCAATCAATCGGAGAAACATTCGAGCATTGGAATATTCAGGTCAATGGTTCTACGAGAATCATCGCCCCCTCCGACCCCAACGACATCATCGGCCCGGACGGCTACGGCGACCAGCACTGGGTCAACAGCAACGACGCCTTACCCTACACCATCCGTTTCGAGAACCAGCCAACCGCAACTGCGCCGGCCCGGCAAGTCACCATCACGCTCGCACTGGATGCCGACATAGGCGTCAACAGCTTCCGCCTCGGCGACTTTGGCTGGGGCGACATCGACATTCAGGTCCCCGAAGGCGTCGCCTTCTACGTCAACCGTATCGACCTGACCGCCACCAAGGGTTTCCTGGTCGACGTCGTGGCCGGGATCGACGTTCAAAGCCATCAGGCCTTCTGGACGCTGACGGCAATCGACCCGAACACAGGCGAACAACCCGACAACCCCACCGTCGGCTTTCTGCCGCCAAATAATGCCGACGGCATCGGCGAAGGTTATGTGAATTTCATCGTCAAGCCGGCCGCGGGTGCCGCAACGGGCGCGGTTATTGATGCCAAGGCAACCATCATTTTCGACACCAACGAGCCCATCGACACGCCGGCCATTTTCAACACCATCGATGCCTTGCTGCCCTCCAGTCAGATGGACACTGCCGCCGCCACTGGCAGCCCGGCGGAACGAACCGTCCAGAGCACCGAATTCGACGTGAGCTGGAGTGGCGATGACACGGGGTCAGGCCTGGCGGGCTACACGGTTTACGTTTCCGACAATAATGGTGCGTACACCCCCTGGCTTGAAAACACGACGCTGACCAGCGCCACGTATGTCGGGCAGGCGGGGCATTCCTATGCGTTCTACTCTGTCGCCAGTGACCATACGGGCAATACCGAAGCGGTGCCTGCACAAGCAGATCTCCTCGTGCATGTATCGGGCAATGCCAATACTGCACCGACCGGGACCGCCAGCGCCGTATTGCCAGACGGCAGCGAGGATACGGCTTACATCGTCAGCATCGCAGCACTGCTGACCGGGTTCACCGATGTGGATGGCGATGCGCTTTCTGTCGCCAACCTGGTATCCGACCACGGCGCGGTTGCCAACAATGGCGATGGCACCTGGACCATCACACCTACGGCCGATTACAACGGTCCGGTGGCGTTGAGCTATGTCGTCGTCGACGGCAAGGGCGGCAGCGCGAACGCGGTGCAGCGCTATAACCTCGCAGCGGTCAACGATGTCCCGACCACCACGCCGATCACCCTGACTGCCATCGCCGAGGACAGCGTCCCGCGCCTGATCACCCAGGCCGAGCTGCTGGCCAACGCCAGCGACATCGATGGCGATGCCCTGACGGCCAGTGCCCTGGCCATTGCCTCGGGCAGCGGCAGCCTGATCGACAACCTGGACGGAAGCTGGAGCTATACGCCCGCCCTCAACGACGACAGCGCCGTCACCTTCAGCTATACCCTCAGCGACGGCAGCCTGAACATTGCAGGCAGCGCAACGCTGGACCTGACACCGGTCAACGATGCTCCGCAGGCCAATCCCGACACCCTGACTGCAACTGAAAACACGCCGGTGACCTACACCGCTGCGCAGTTGCTGGGCAACGATAGCGATGTTGAAGGCGCCCCCCTGGTCATTGTTTCGGTCTCCAGCGGCAGCGGCGGCACAGTGCTGCTCGACGCCGATGGCAACGTCAGCTTCACACCTGCCACGGACTTCGTCGGAGCGGCGAGCTTCAGTTACACCACCAGCGACGGGCAGGCCAACAGCAATAGCGCTAACGTGACGGTCGCTGTGGCGGCCGCCGACATCAATACTGCGCCCATCGTGAGCACGCCCTTGGCAGACAGGGTTTTTGCGTCCGGCGCTGCGTTCACATTCACCCTCCCGGCAGGCACCTTTACTGACCGGGATGGCGATGTTCTGAGCTATGCGGCGACGTTGACCGACGGTGCTCCCTTGCCCGCCTGGTTGCAATTCGACGTGAGCACCAGAACGCTTTCCGGTAATCCGGCCATTCCTGATGTCGGGAGCTTCAACATTCGGGTCACCGTCAGCGATCCGGCCGGCCTGACAGTCAGCGATGAGTTCCTGCTCGGCATCACCCCGGTCTCAGGTAGCCAGGTGGGTAGCAACAGCCCTGATACCGTAACCGGAACCACCGGTAACGATGTGCTCTACGGTTTTGATGGCGATGACCTGCTCAATGGCGGGGCGGGGAACGATCAACTGGTGGGTGGAGCAGGGAACGACACCCTGGACGGCGGTATCGGTAATGACCGGATGTACGGCGGTGCAGGTAATGACCGCTATGTGGTCAATGCTGCGGGGGATGTGGTCATCGAAAATCCTGACGGCGGCCGAGACCTGGTGGAGGCCAGCATCAACTACATCCTGGGGGCCAATCTCGAAGACCTGCTTTTGAAAGGCACGTCCAGCCTCAACGGTACCGGCAATGACCTCGACAATCTGTTGACCGGCAACAGTGGCAGAAACATTCTGACCGGCGGTGCCGGCAATGACACGCTGGACGGTGGTGCCGGGCGTGACACCCTGGTTGGCGGTCAGGGTGATGACCGCTATTTGATCGACGACAGTCGTGACATCGTGACTGAGTTGAGTGGGCAGGGTACGGATACCGTTCAGTCTTCTGCTGCTGATTACACCCTTGGCAATAATGTCGAAAACCTCGTGCTTGTCGGTCCGGCCATTTCAGGAACGGGCAACGGACTGAACAACGTGATCACCGGGAACGGACTGGACAACCTGCTGAATGGGGGCGCCGGCAACGACATATTGGAGGGTGGTGTCGGCAATGACACCCTGAATGGCGGCACAGGCGCCGACTCCATGATTGGCGGGGAGGGCGACGATATTTATTACGTGGATAACGCCAATGACAGCGTGCTGGAAACCAACGCCAGCCGCAGTACAGGGGGGCTGGATACCGTTTACAGCTATCTGGAAAACGGCACTGTCACCTTGGGCGATAATGTCGAAAATGCGCGTATTTTTGCGACGGGCGCATCCAATATCACCGGCAATGAGCTGGATAACCTGATCTATGCCGGGAACGGCGTCAATATCATCAATGGCGGTGCTGGCGTCGATACCCTTGCCTATACCTTCGCAACGCCCAGAGGCCAAAGCGGTGTGACCTTGACGTTGAATGATTCAGGGGCGGCCACTGCCAGCGGCATCTCCGGGGCTGACGTGGTCGTAGGCATCGAGAACCTGATTGGCTCGAATTCCGCCGATAAACTCACGGGCAGTAGTGGCGATAATTTGCTGGACGGCGGGCGCGGCAATGATCAGCTATCGGGGGGAGATGGCAATGACATTCTCATCGGCGGTCTGGGCAAGGACATTCTGACCGGAGGCGCGGGGGCTGATGTATTTAAATTCACCACACTGTCGGAAACAGGTGTCACCAGTTCGACCAGAGACGTGATCACCGACTTTGTCCGCGGCATCGACAAAATCGATTTATCCGTGCTGGACGCCAACACAGCAACGAATGCAGATAACTCGTTTACTACATTCATAGCCAGTACGGCCGCATTTACGGCGGCAGGGCAATTGAAATTCTCTGCAGGCGTACTGTACGGGAATACCGATAGTGATGCCGCCGCAGAGTTCACAGTTCAACTGACGGGGATTACCACGTTGGATACTACTGATCTGATCGTTTAGGGCGTAGTTGTTCACAACCAGCGGTAAAAGCCCTGACTCCTCAGGGCTTTTTCGTTTCTGGCGTTTGAGGCCAGGGCTCTGGCAAATCTTTATTTCCTGACCCAGGGCCTTGCGCTTTCATAGATGACCCCACGTCATCTATCCCCTGAAAATCCATCCTTTGTCAGCCCCTGTGTTGTGGCCTCTAATGCCGCGAAGGTGAGTGATCCCTATCACTATTTCAATAATAAAAGCTCTTCCAGGAGACACCATGCACAGTGGTCCCACTCTATTGCTGGTGCTGTTTTGCGCCATCATTCTGATCGTTTTTCTAATCGTCAAAGTTCGCGTCCATGCTTTCCTGGCATTGACCGCCGCGTGTTTTGTGGTGGGTATTGGTTCAGGCATGCCACTGGTGCAAATTGCCTCTGCCTTTGAAAAGGGTGTCGGCGGAACACTCGGGTTCCTGGCGGCGATCATTGGCCTGGGTGGCATACTCGGCAAGATGCTGGAAGAGTCCGGTGGCGCGGAGCGCATTGCCCAGACGCTGTTGAACGCCCTGGGAAAAGAACGTGCTTCATGGGCCATGATGCTCGTAGGCTTTATTGCGGGTATACCGGTGTTCTTCGAGGTTGGATTCGTTCTGCTCATTCCGCTGATCTACGTCGTCGCGAAAGAGACCAGGATCAACCTCCTGTACCTGGGCGTGCCCCTGGCCGTGTCATTGATGGCGGTTCATTGCATGTTGCCCCCTCATCCTGCCGCCATGGCAATCACCGGGATGCTGGGCGCCGATGTCGGCAAGGTCATCGTGTACGGTCTCATGGTCGCACTGCCCACCGCCATTATTGCCGGGCCGCTGTGGATCAAGCTGGTGTGCAAGAGTGAAGCGCCTACCGATCAAGAAGCCTTTCTCGAGGAACACTGCGACGACAGCACTAGCCGAAATTTGCCGGGCCTGGGCGTGACGCTGCTGACTATCCTGTTGCCACTTCTGCTGATGGTAGGGAAAACCTTCGCCACCGGCCTGCCTCATGACTCCATGGCCTTTAACGTTATTACGTTCCTGGGAACGCCGCTGATCGCACTGTCCATTGCCGTGCTGTTTGCTTACTGGGCGCTGGGCTTGCGCCGTGGCCTATCGATGCCTGACTTGCTCGCGCACACTCAGAAGAGCTTTCCTCCGCTGGCCAGCATTCTTCTGATCATCGGTGCCGGTGGCGCGTTCAACGGCATCCTGGTCGACAGCGGTGTGGGTGACGCGCTGGCCGCTTCGTTGACGCAGTTGAACATGAACCCCATCGTCCTGGCGTGGCTAGTGGCGGGATTGATGCACTTCGCCGTCGGCTCGGCGACGGTGGCAATGATCAGCGCCGCCGGCATGGTGATGCCGATGCTGGGCGCTCATCCAACGGTGAGCAAGGAAATCATTTGTGTTGCCATCGGTGCCGGCGCCATTGGCTGGACCCATGTGACGGACTCGGCATTCTGGGTAGTCAAGGAATACCTGGGGGTCTCATTGGCCGAAGCCTTGAAGAAGTTCACCTCGGCCACCGTACTGGCTTCATTGATCGCGCTGGGTTTGACCCTGCTGCTGTCGCACGTTGTTTGACTCAACCCGTATTTTCAGTCTGATTGTCTAGAGGGACCCCGTCATGATTTTGGGAAGAACACTTGAAAACTGGTATTCCAGCTATCCATTGATTCGCGATCTGGTCGCGCTACAAGAAACCACCTGGTTCAATCCCGCTGTGGCGCCGGTCGCGGAATCGATTGGCGATGTGGGGTTGACGGCCGCGGACGTCGCCGACGCCAGTGCCCGGCTGACGCGCTTTGCTTCTTACTTGAGGCTCGCCTTTCCGGAAACCGATTGCAGCGGTGGCATTATCGAGTCGGACATCCAGCCGCTGCCACAACTGCAAAATTTGCTGAGCGAGCGCTACGGCCAGACACTGCCAGGGGCGCTGTGGCTCAAGCGCGACAGCCATCTGCCTATTTCCGGTTCCATCAAGGCGCGCGGCGGTATTTATGAAGTCCTCAAGCATGCCGAAGACCTGGCATTGGCGGGGAAATTGCTGACACTGGACGACGACTACGCCGTGCTGCACAGCGATAAAGCGCGAGCCTTTTTCGGCCAGTACAAGATTGCCGTCGGTTCAACCGGCAACCTCGGCCTGTCCATCGGCATCATGGGGGCCGCGCTGGGCTTCCAGGTGACGGTGCATATGTCGGCGGATGCGCGGCAATGGAAGAAAGACAAGTTGCGCTCACACGGCGTTACGGTGGTCGAATATTCATCGGATTACAGCGTGGCGGTTGCGCAAGGGCGCAAACAAGCGGAGTCCGATCCGGCCTGTCATTTCGTGGACGATGAAAACTCGGTCAACTTGTTCCTGGGCTACTCGGTCGCCGCCGAACGACTGAAAAAGCAATTGGCCGCCGCCAATATTGCAGTGGATGCGCAACATCCCTTGTTCGTGTATCTGCCTTGTGGCGTGGGTGGTGCGCCGGGTGGCGTCGCCTTCGGTTTGAAGCTGGCCTTCGGTGACGCTGTCCACTGCATCTTCGCCGAGCCCACGCACTCGCCGTGCATGTTGTTGGGTGTCTATACCGGGCTGCACGACGAAGTGTCTGTGCAAGACTTTGGCATCGATAATGTGACGGCGGCTGATGGACTGGCCGTGGGGCGCGCTTCGGGCTTTGTCGGAAAGGCCATGCAGCGCTTGCTCGACGGTTTCTACACCGTCAGCGATGAGGAGATGTACAGCTTGTTGGCGCTGATGGAGAGCAGCGAAGGCACTCGCCTGGAACCGTCGGCGCTGGCTGGTGTGCCAGGCATTGCCAGAGTTCTGGGTGAGCAGCAAGGCTACCTGGCGCGTGCCGGCCTGAGCAGCCAGGCCATGGCGCAAGCGACCCACCTGGTCTGGGCCACCGGCGGTAACATGGTGCCGTCCGACGAGATGGATGCTTATCTGGCCAAGGGTCGTCAATTGCTTGCCAAAGGCTGATCAGGCCACCTGCTTGCCGAAGCAAGAGTAAAGACCGGGGAGTGGCAAGGTGATTGTCTTGCCACACCCGGTACACTTGCTAAAGCAATGTCAGATTAAAAAGCGGGTAAACCGTCGTGCTCAACCTTCCTCCTCGTATCAGCTCCAGGCTCAACAGTAGCCAGTTCGCGAACCTTCACACCTTTCTGGTGGCCGCTCGACATCTGAGCTTTGCCCGTGCAGCGGAGGAGCTGTGCTTGACCGCCAGCGCTGTCAGTCACCGCATAAGCCGGCTGGAAACCGCGTTGTCCATGAAGCTGTTCAAGCGCCTGACCAGGCAGGTCAGCCTGACGGATGAGGGCGAGCGTATCTTCGAGATACTGCAGACTGCGATGGGCGAATTGTCCGAAGCACTGGAGCAATCGTCCCGGGCAGAAGTTGCCGGGTCCATTGCGCTGTATGTCAGGCCTTCAATCGCCCAATGCTGGCTGGTCCCCAGGCTGGCGGATTTCGTCGAGCGTTACCCGTTGGTGTCATTGGACCTGCGGGTAGGCAACGACAATGTCGACTTTCGAACGCGCAAGATCGACCTGGCCTTGTACTACGCCAATGGCGAGTTTCCCGGGCTGACGAGCCAGCGGTTGATGCGTGAACGGCTGGCCCCTGTGTGCAGTCCCGACTATGCGCGACGTCATCGTCTGGAAGAGAACCCGGAGAATTTGCAGCACTGCACAATCCTGCATGACTCCTTGGCCTGGGACCATGCGGCCTACGATGCAGAATGGTCGCTCTGGGCCGAACAACACAACCTGTTCGCGGCACTTCCCAAGCGCAGTTTGACCTTCGATCGCTCTGACCTGAGCGTGACGGCAGCCATCAACCACGCCGGCATCGCGATCGGTCGCCAGCAACTGGTGCAGACGCGTGTGGATCGTGGCGAACTTGTGCTTCCCCTCGGCGGATTCAGCCGATCAGGCCACTACGATTACTATCTGGTTCACCCGCCGCTCGGCACTGTCCCGAAGCGATTACTGGTTTTCATGAACTGGCTGAGAGAGTGCGCGCGTCAATCATCACCTTTGGACGAGAGCGACGAGCTGCCCGGATGACAGGTGCATATGTGGCTGTTACGGGCCGTTGAATAGCAGTGAGCAAGCGCTGCAGCAAGACGCTGTTGTCACCAAGTGTGAAAGCGCTGACATTAGATGTGAAGCACTCATCCCGTCTGCTGATTACATTCCAATCAGCGCCTGTTTACACACACAATAAAAACGCAGATTGGAGAGATACAAGCATGGCCAAAGCCGTACGCTTCTACGAAACAGGGGGCCCCGAAGTCCTTCGCTATGAAGACGTCGAGGTTGGCGATCCAGGTCCTGGTCAAGTCCGTCTTCGTCATGTAGCGGTCGGCTTGAACTATGCCGACACCTACTTTCGCAATGGCACCTACCCGATCCCGCTGGCCAACGGCATGGGGGTCGAGGCATCCGGTATCGTGCAGGCCGTCGGCGAGGGTGTTACCAACGTCGCCGTTGGTGATCGCGTTACCTACACCGGCTTCATCAATACCCTGGGTGCCTACAGTACCGAGCGCCTGATCCCGGCCGCGCCGCTGATCAAACTGCCCGAATCCATCAGTTTCGAGACCGCCGCCGCCATGACCATGCGTGGCCTGACCTCGTCCTACCTGATGCGCCGCATCTACGATTTCAAGGCAGGCGACACCGTTCTGCTGCATGCCGCCGCCGGTGGCGTGGGCCTGATTGTCTCGCAGTGGGCCAAGCTGCTGGGCCTGACGGTCATCGGCACCGTGTCCACCGAAGCCAAGGGCGAACTCGCCAAGGCTCATGGCTGCGACCACATCATCAACTACAGCCATGAAAATTTCGCCCAGCGCGTTCGCGAACTCACCGATGGCGTTGGCGTCAACGTGGTGTTCGACAGTGTCGGCAAAACGACGTTCATGGATTCTCTGGACTCGCTCAAGCGCCGGGGCCTGTTGGTCTGCGTCGGTACCGCCTCCGGGCCGATTCCGGCATTCGAGCCGGCGCAGCTGGCGATGAAGGGCTCGCTGTTCGTGACGCGTCCGGCACTGGCCGACTACATCGCCGACCCGGCCGAGAAGGCCGACCTGGCCGGCGAGTTGTTCGACCATGTCGGCAGCGGTCGGATCAAGATCGAGATCAACCAGCAGTACGACTTGCAGGATGCCGTACAGGCCCACCGTGACCTGGAGTCGCGCAAGACCACGGGCTCATCGATCTTCGTCATCTAAGGAGGTCTGCCGCCATGCGAGTCGAACAACTTACCTGCAGCATTGGCGCAGAGCTGATTGGCGTCAACCTGGCCGATGCCATCCATGACGACGGTCTGTTCGCCGAGATTCGTGCCCAGATGGTCAAGCATCGTGTGGTGTTCCTGCGTGACCAGGACATCACTCGTGCCCAGCACGTTGCCTTCGCTCGACGCTTCGGCGAGCTGGAAGATCACCCGGTGGCTGGCAGCGACCCGGACCACCCGGGCCTGGTGCAGATCTACAAGCGCCCGGACAGTCCCCTCGACCGTTACGAGAATTCCTGGCACTCCGACGGCACCTGGCGCGAAACACCGTCGCTGGGGGGCGTGCTGCGCTGCGTGGAGTGCCCGCCTGTCGGGGGTGACACCATGTGGGCCAACATGGTCGAGGCCTATGCGCGACTGCCGAACGACGTGAAAGCGAAGATCGAAGGCCTGCGTGCCCGTCACAGCATCGAGGCGACGTTCGGCGCGGCGATGCCGATCGAAAAGCGCCTGGCGCTCAAGGCCCAGTACCCGGACGCGGAGCACCCCGTGGTGCGCACTCATCCAGAGACTGGCGAGAAGATACTGTTCGTCAATGCGTTCACGACGCACTTCAGCAACTTTCACACTGCCGAACGGGTGCGTTACGGCCAGGATTTCACCCAGGGTTCGTCCGAGTTGCTGCGCTACCTGATCAGCCAGGCCAGCATCCCGGAGTATCAGGTGCGCTGGCGCTGGAGGCCCAACAGCTTCGCCATCTGGGACAACCGCAGCACACAGCACTACGCCGTGATGGATTACCCGGCCTGCCATCGCAAGATGGATCGCGCCGGGATCATTGGCGACAAGCCTTACTGAGCAACCTCACCTGCACTCACGCAAACGCCCGCTCCGTACAGCCCGTCGGGCGGGCAACAATAACAACAGGAGACGAAAATGCAGTTTTTCGACGATTCGCTGCACCCGGAAAACATGGAAAAGGTGGTGATTACCGTCGCCCCTTACGCCCCTCAGTGGATGCCGGAAGACTTCCCGCAAGACATTCCGCTGACCATGGACGAGCATGTACAGAAGGCTGTCGACTGCTATGAAGCAGGCGCCACCGTGCTGCACTTGCATGTGCGCGAACTGGACGGCAAAGGGTCCAAGCGTCTGTCCAAGTTCAACGAGTTGATCGCCGGGGTACGTGAAGCCGTGCCGGACATGATCATCCAGGTCGGCGGCTCGATTTCCTTTGCTCCTGAAGGCGAGGGCGCCGAAGCCCTGTGGCTCTCCGACGATACCCGGCACATGCTCGCGGAGCTGTCGCCCAAGCCGGATCAGGTCACCATCGCCATCAACACCATTCAGATGAATATCGCGGAGCTGCTGTATCCGGATGGCATTGAAGGCACCTCCCTGCTTGAACCAGCCACCAATGCCGCCTATAGCGAAATGACTGTACCGGCAGGTCCTGCCTGGGTCGAGGAGCACCTCAAGCGCCTACAGGCCAGCAACATTCAGCCGCACTTCCAGCTGACCGGCATCCACGCCTACGAGACCCTCGAGCGACTGGTGCGCAAGGGCATCTACAAGGGCCCGTTGAACCTGACCTGGATCGGCATTGGCGGCGGCTTCGACGGCCCGAACCCGATGAACATGATCAACTTCATCAATCGCGTTCCGGATGGTTGCACCTTGACGGCCGAGTCGCTGCTCAAGAATGTGCTGCCACTGAACACCATCGCCCTGGCCATGGGCTTGCATCCACGGCTCGGTAACGAAGACACCATTATCGATCAACACGGCAATCGCTTCTCTTCCGTGGAGCAGATCAAGCAGACGGTGCGTATTGCCCACGAGTTGGGACGTGATATCGCCACCGGCAAAGAGGCGCGCGACATCTACCGTATCGGTGTGCAGTACCAGAGTGTTGAAGAAACCCTGTTGGCCAACGGCATGGCGCCGAACCGCAAGCCGGGTCAGAAGGGCGTACCACAGCGCGGGTGATAGAGGTTGCGGGGCAGGACGCCACTGGTATCCTGCCCCGGCCAACCTGAAACGCGTTGAGCAGACCAAAAACAATAACAAAACAGGTGCAAGACACCGAGGAGGCAGCATGGCCTATCACCACAGTAAAGTGGCTGATGAAGAGGATACTTCGGTCGGTATTCCACGCAGGTACGCGTGGATTGTGTTCGCACTGACCTTTGGCCTATTGATTTCCGATTACATGTCACGGCAGGTGCTCAATGCCGTGTTCCCGATTCTCAAGAGCGAATGGACACTGAGTGACGGTCAGCTCGGCCTGCTCAGCGGCATTGTCGCCTTGATGGTAGGCCTGCTGACGGTCCCCTTGTCGATGCTGGCCGACCGCTTTGGCCGGGTCAGGAGTCTGACGCTGATGGCCTTGCTGTGGAGCCTTGCCACCCTGGGCTGCGCCCTGGCAGAGAACTACCAGGAGATGTTGATTGCGCGCTTCATGGTGGGCGTCGGTGAGGCTGCCTACGGGAGCGTCGGCGTCGCCGTGGTGGTGTCGGTGTTTCCCAAGAGCATGCGTGCAACTCTCGCCAGTGCCTTCATGGCCGGCGCCATGTTTGGCTCGGTGTTGGGCATCTCCCTGGGCGGGGCGATTGCCGTGAAGTTGGGCTGGCGCTGGTCGTTCGCCAGTATGGCGCTGTTTGGTCTGATGCTGGCAGCGCTTTACCCGATCATCGTCAAGGAAGCCCGTATTGCCCCGCAGCGTCTCGCCGCGATCGGCAGCAAGACCAAGGCTGCGGTCGAGCGTCCGCTGCGCACCTTGTACGGCACGCGTTCGGTTATAGCCGCTTATGTCGCCAGCGGCCTGCAGACATTCGTTGCCGGTAGCATGATTGTGTGGATGCCGAGCTATTTCAACCGCTATTACGCGATGGGCGAGGGCAAGGCCGGCGTTATGGCCGGCGTCATGGTGCTGTGCTGCGGCGCCGGGGCGATTCTCTGCGGCATGCTCAGCGATCGCTTGTGCCGTCAATCTCCGCTGCGCAAGATCGAGATTTCCATTGTTTTCTGCCTGGGTAGTTGCCTGTTGATGTCGCTGGCGTTGGTTCAGGCGGTCGGCCCTGTCCAGTTGGGGCTGATCGGCCTGGCCATGCTGTTCGTGACGGGTATCAACGGCCCGATCATCGCCACGATCGCGAACCTGACCCACTACAAAGTGCATGGCACCGCTTTCGCCACCCTGACCCTGGTCAATAACATTATCGGCCTGGCCCCGGGGCCCTTCGTCACTGGCAGGGTGTCCGATCTTATCGGCCTGCACGGGGCCTTTCAGCTGGTGCCGCTGATGAGCATCGCGGCAGCGGCGGTGTTCTTCTATATCCGCTGTCACTATCTCGACGACATTGCTCGTCCGCAGGGCGAGGCGGTTGATCAAACGCCTCCCAAGGCCGCGCTGGAGGTGAGGCCGTGAGTGCCATTGCCCTGGCGCATGTTCACAGCCGTGCGCGAGAACGGGTCCCCGGCTTTCTCGTCAGCCTGATTGTCGCCGCCGCGGCGAGTTTCCTCGCCGAGCACTATGGCGCGCCGGTGATGCTGTTCGCGCTGCTGCTCGGCATGGCGCTGAACTTTCTCGCTGGCGACAGCACGTGCAAGGTCGGCATCGAGTTCACTGCGCGCACTGTATTGCGTATCGGTGTGGCGCTGTTGGGGATGCGTATCACCCTGGAGCAGATCGCCGCACTGGGCTGGAAACCGGTGGCGCTGGTGGTGAGCCTGGTGGTGGTGACCATCCTCGTCTCGATGGTGGCGGCCAAGGCCATGGGCTTCCAGCGTGTGTTTGGCATGCTCACCGGCGGTGCTACGGCGATATGCGGTGCCTCGGCAGCCCTGGCGCTGGCGGCGGCCTTGCCCAGCCATCCACAGAAGGAGCGCGCGACGCTGTTCACCGTGATTGGCGTGTCGGCACTGTCGACCCTGGCCATGATCGTCTACCCGATGATCGCCAATTGGCTCGCGATGTCGCCCCAGCAAGCCGGGGTGTTCCTCGGTGCAACCATCCATGACGTGGCCCAGGTGGTGGGTGCCGGCTACAGCATGTCTACCGAGACCGGCGATACGGCGACTGTGGTCAAGTTGATGCGGGTGGCGATGTTGCTGCCCGTGATCGTTTGCGCGGCGATGATGGCCCGCATGCAGGGCGCTGATCCGGCCGGCAAGCGACCGCCGTTACTGCCCTGGTTCGCGGTGGGTTTTCTGATACTGGCGTGCATCAACAGTACTGGCTGGGTTGTCCCGGCAGTGCAGGGATTCACCAATGAACTGTCGCGCTGGTGTCTGGTGATCGCCATTAGCGCCCTGGGTATGAAAACCCAGCTCAAGGAGCTTGCCGCGGTGGGCATCAAGCCCATCCTGCTGATGGTGGGGGAGACGGTCTTCCTCGTGGCGCTGGTGCTGGTACTGATGCGCTGGGGGTTGTAACCCCCCCCCCAGATTTGCTTTTTACGGCCGTCTGTTGCAACAGGCGGCCGTTTTTTTTGGGTAGCAGGCCAACCAGCTGTGATCAGTTGTCCCGGCGTGGCACGATCTTGCGTTCACTGCGCCAGGCCGCTGGCGGTATGTCGAACTGGGAAACGAACCAGCGGGTGAACGAGCCTGGCATGGAGTAGCCGAGCATGTCGGTGATCCGTCCCAGCGTGTAGTCGGGGTTCTCCAGGTAGCGCACCACCAGGTCGCGGCGCACGTCATTGATCAGATCACTGAAATTGGCGCCTTCCTCGTCCAGGCGACGTTGCAGGGTGCGTACGTTCAGGCCCTGGCTTTGGGCAATCTGCTTGATGCTGGCACGGCCCATCGGTAGCAGCAGGTAAATGGATTTGCGCACTTCGAACGCCAGGGAACGGTCGTGTTTGCCTTGCAGCGAATCCAGGTAGCGCTGTGCGTGTCGGGCCATGGCGGCGTTGGCCAGTGGGTTGGCAGTGTCGAGGTTGGCGGCGGGGCAAACGATGCCGTTGAACTCGCAGCCGAATTCCACCTTGCAGCCGAAGATCCGCCGATGCACGGCGAGGTCCTTCGGCGCCTCATGGGTGAAACAGACATTGATCGGCTGCCAGTGTGCGCCGAGCAGTGCTGCGCAGAAGCGGTGCATGATCGCGACGGCCAGTTCGATGGACTGGCGGTTTTGCGTGGCCGGCTCGGAAAGCAGCTCCTCGCGGATGATGACCGTCTTGCCGGTTTCCTCAATGTAAATCGACAGTGAATCGTTGAGCAGGTGACGGTATTGCACGATCACTTGCAGGGCGTCGCGCAGATTTTTCTGGTGAGTGAGCAGCAGACTCACTTCACCGAAGTCCGCCAGCTCGCGCAGCTCGGCCATGCGCAGGCCGAGGGTTTCACAACCACTCAAGTACGCCGACTTCTCCAGCAGGTTGGCGGCGGCGCTGGCCGGGATGCGCTGTTTGGGATCGCTCAGGAGCGAAAGGTTCAAGCCTTCCTCGGCCAGCAGGGCGTTCGCGTTCAACCGCAGATGGCCAGCCACTTCCAGGTAATTGGTCAGTACGGCGGATCGGGAAAGACAGGTCATGGCGGGCAATTCTTCCATTCGGTGAAAAATGAGATCTCGCTGTCGCAGCTGCCTGCCCCTTATAGAGCCTTGGTCGGGAAATGGAAAGCACCTGGCGGCACATTCACTTGACCAATCCCCGGGTATTCACTGACCCGATCCTGAAGCGCTGTCATCAAACGTGAAGCGGCTGACACAAAATGTGAAGCACTGCCAATGGGCGAAACCTACTGTACGGCGAGGGGTTCGAAGAACTGGCGAACCGTTGGATTGATTATTCGAAAGTGGGAATGGCGATGAGTGAAACCACGATTCTGATTGTTCCGGGCTTGCGTGATCACGTACCCGATCATTGGCAAACGCTGCTCCAGGCCAAACTGGATAACGTCCGCTCGGTGCCTCCTCTGGAGGAGAACAAACTCAGCCTGGCGGCGCGGGTCGACGCGATCCAGCGCGAGCTGGAGAGCATCTCCGGTCCGGTGATCCTGGTGGCGCACAGTGCCGGTGTGCTGATGGTGGTGCACTGGGCTGCTCGACATGACCGCCCGATCAAAGGCGCCTTGCTGGCCGCACCACCGGACCTTGAAGCCAGCTGGCCGGCAGGCTATCCGACCCCGCAGAGTCTGCAGGCCAACGGCTGGGACCCGCTGCCCGGGACGCCTCTGCCGTTCCCCTCGATCGTCGCTGCCAGCAGCAACGACCACCTTGCAAGCCTCGAAGCCGTTACCCGAATGGCCCGCAACTGGGGCAGCGAGCTGGTCAATCTGGGCGCCGTAGGCCACCTCAACCCGGCCGCCGGTTACGGCGAATGGCCCCAGGCTGAAGCCTTTATCCGCACATTGGATCGCTAGGCGCACGCCGCCCTGGAAGCCAGGGCGCAAACACCGGAATCAAACCGACCGCAAGACACTCGCATCCCGCCCGGGCTGGATGTGGGCCGTTGTTCGCACCCAAAACAAGAAAAACAAGAAACGGAGACAACGTAATGCAGACCACTACAGGTCACAGCCCCTTGCTGCGCAGCGTGCTGGCCACGGCTGTTTCGTTCGCCGTCATGCCGGCTGTCCACGCCTTTGAATTCAACAATGGCAGTGAAGACTGGACCGCACGCTTTGATAACACCTTCAAGACCAGCTACGGCCAACGGGTGGAAGGCCAGAACGCGAAGATCGCCAACGCCGCCAACTACAACGATGGCGACAAGAATTTCAGTGTCGGCAGTGCAGTGACCCAGCGGGTCGATCTGCTGACCGAGTTCGATGTGATCTACCAGAGAAAAATGGGCTTTCGTGTCAGCGCGGCCAGTTGGTACGACCATGCCTATGACGATGTCGGCTCCAACTCCAACCCTTTTCCAGGGCAGGCGGGCAATGCTGGCAACCTGATTGCAGCCCGTCCTGCAGGCAGCATTCAGCCGGGTGATTCGCTCAACGGCAATGTCGCCCATAAGCATGGGCTCAGCAATTATACCGATCGTTACTACAACGGCCCTTCCGGCGAAATCCTCGATGCCTTTGTGTTCTACAGCACCGAGATCGGCGAGGAGTCGATGCTCAGCGCCAAGCTCGGCAAGCACAACATGTACTGGGGCGAGACGCTGTTCAACGCCGCCAACGGCATCAACTACGGCCAGGCTGCCCTGGACCTTGCCAAGCTGTACAACGTGCCCGGCACCGAGACCAAGGAACTGTTTCTGCCGCGTAACCAGGTTTCCATGTCGTTCACCGTCAATCCGGAACTGACCCTGGGCGCGCAGTACTTTCTGGAGTTTCAGAACTCGCGACTGCCGGAGGGTGGCACCTATATGGGTGGCTACGACATGCTCGGCGAGGGCGCAGATCTGTTCTGGCTGCCGGTGCCGACGCTGCTCGGTGGTGCCGGCGCTTTCTACGGCGCGCCGCGCGGGCACGACAGCAAACCGCACAACGCCGGTGACTTCGGGCTGATGGTCAAGTGGAGCCCGCAATGGCTGGACGGCACCCTGGGCTTCTACTACCGCAACACCTCGGACACCATGCCGGTGGTGCTGATCAATGCACCCAACCTGCACCAGCCAGGCCTCGCGGGCCTCACGGGCACTGAGTACCTGGCCGCCTACGCCGATGACATCGACATCTATGGCATCAGCCTGTCGAAAAGTGTGGGGCCGGTCAGCGTCGGTCTCGATTTGAACTATCGCGAGAACATGCCGCTGCTGAGCAATTTCACCACCATCAATCCGACGTTGAGTGCGCAGGCCGACCAGGGTCTGGTCAACGGCGCCAACCTGATCAGTGCCCTGCCGGGCCATGGTGAAACCGGAACGGCCCGCGGCAAGACTTTTCACGTGGTACTCAATGGCCTGGTGAGCTTTGGCAATACCCCGTTGTGGGATTCCTCCGCGCTGGCCATGGAAGCTGCCATGACGCATCTGGTCAGTGTCGACAAGGGCCAGCAGAGTTTCAAGGGCGACTCCAGCTACAGGGGGGTCGACAAGGTCGACACCAATGCCTACACCCTCGCTGCCAACTTCACCCCGACCTGGTTCCAGGTGTTCCCGGGTGTCGATATGTCCATGCCCATGGCCTACAACGTCGGCCTCAAGGGCAACTCGGCGGTCCAGCTGGGTGGCAGCGAGAACGCCGGTAGCTACTCCGTGGGCATCTCTGCGGACATCTATCAGAAATACAAGATCGACCTGAAGTACGTAGATGCCTTCGGGCCGTTCGATACCTGTGATACCGGTTTTGACAACAACACCCCCGGTAGCAGTGGGCAGTACCGCTGCATCCCTGGCCAGATCACTTCCCAGGGAGGCCTGTCGCCTCTGCTGAAGGATCGCGGGATGGTCACGGCTTCGTTCAAAACCACCTTCTGATTGACGCTCGGATTACAAAAACAAGTGGAGAGAATTCAGATGAGATTCCTGAAAAGCGTGCTGGCAGCCTCCCTCGCGGTTGCCATTGTCGGACCGGCCCAGGCGGCCGTATCGGCCCAGGAAGCCGCAAAGCTGGGCACCAGCCTGACCCGTGTGGGCGCCGAGATGGCGGGCAATGCCGATGGTTCGATTCCGCCCTACAACGGCGGGCTGACAACGCCGCCAGCCAGTTTCAAGGAAGGCGACGGCATCCGTCCGGACCCCTTTGCCGACGAGAAGCCGCTGTTGGTCATCGATGGCAAGAACCTCGACCAGTACAAGGGCCTGTTGACGGCTACCACAGCAGAGTTGGTCAGGCGTTACCCCAGTTACCACGTCAATGTTTATCCGACCCACCGGACGGTGATCGTGCCTCAGGCCGTGCTGGACAACAGCGTGAAGAATGCCACCGGTGCCAGGTCGCTCGACGGTGGCGTGGCCATCGAGAATGCGCTGCCCGGCGTGCCGTTTCCGATCCCGACTTCCGGCAGCGAGGCCATGTGGAACCATCTGCTGCGCTACCTGGGGACCAATCGCACCGTCAAGTATGACTCCTGGAACGTCGATGCGGCGGGTGTGCCGGCGCTGTCTACCACGGCTCAGTCGTTCGCGAGTTATCCGTTCTACGACGACATGTCAAAGCCGTTCAACAGCACTGACGTGTTCTTTCAGTTGAAGGTGTATTACACCGCTCCCGCGCGCCGTGCGGGCGAGGCGATCATGCTCAAGGATACGGCCAACCCATTGGCACAGCCACGCCGCAGCTGGCAGTACCTGCCAGGCCAGCGTCGAGTGAAGCTGGCGCCGGACCTGGCCTACGACACGCCTAACCCAGGTACCGCCGGCGCCGGTACTTACGATGATGTATTCGTCTTCAATGGCGCGCTGGACCGCTTCGACTGGAAGCTGGTGGGCAAGCAGGAAATGATCGTGCCCTACAACACCTACAAGCTGACCTACGCCCGGGACACCAAGCCGCTGACCACGCCCAATCACCTCGCCTCCGACTATGTGCGCTGGGAGAAGCACCGCGTCTGGGTGGTGGAGGGCACTGTCAAACCCGGTGCGCGGCACATCTACCAGAAGCGTCGCTTCTATCTGGATGAAGACAGCTGGGTCGCTCTGGCCTCTGACCAATATGACTCGGCCGGTAACCTCTATCGTGGCTCCTTCGCCTTCCTCAGCCAGAGCTATGACAAAAAGATCCCCGACACCTCGGCGTTCATGATCTACGACCTGGTGGGCGGCTCCTACAACATCAATGGCATCACCGGCCCGTACGGCGGCATCAAGTACGGCGAGCCACTGTCGAAGGCGCAGTGGGCACCGGATGCCCTGGCGGGATCCGGTATCCGCTAGACAGCAGGCGACCAAGGTCCGGGGCGATCGGTTGTGGTGCCCCGGCAGAGTGACTGGAGGATGAGCGGCCTGAGCGTCGTTCGTCCTGGGTTACCGACTCCGACGCCGTGCTGTACCTCGTGTGCCTGGCGGCGTCGTTTTCCTGGAAGGTGCGGTATGGGTTCGTTGAAAAAGTTGGTGCTGGCGCTGTTGTGCTCGATGCTGGCGCTGCTGCAGGGTTTCGCTCAGGCGGCAGATTTCGTTGATGTGCTGGACCTGCCGGCCAAGCCGAGTGCATTGGCCGTGCGTAGCCCGTTGCTCGGCATCGCTCGTGTGGGTGAGCGCCTGGTCGCTGTCGGCCAGCGTGGCCATATTCTGTATTCCGATGACGCTGGCAAGCACTGGTTGCAGGCCAATGTTCCGCTCAGCAGTGACCTGAATGCGGTGTTTTTTCCTTCCGCCAGGCAGGGCTGGGCGGTTGGCAACGACGGTGTCGTGCTGCACAGCAGCGATGCCGGCGTGACTTGGCACAAACAGCTCGACGGTCGCCAGATCGGTGCCTTGCTGGTCAAGCACTATGGGGATCTGGCCAGGGCCGAGCCGGCCAACGAGCAATGGCCACTGCTGGTTGCCGAAGGTCAGCGTCTGGTCGAGCAGGGCGCCGACAAGCCTTTGCTCGATGTGTGGTTCGCCAACGACAGGCTTGGCTATGTGGTCGGCGTGTTCAACCTGATCCTGCGTACCGAGGATGGTGGACAGAGCTGGACGCCATTTCAGGATCGCACCGACAACCCGCAAGGCTTCCACCTCAATGCCATCGCCTCGACCGGTGATGCGCTGTACATCGCTGGCGAACAGGGCCTGCTGCTCAAGTGGGACACCACTCTGGAACGTTTCAGTGCCGTGCAGACGCCTTACCACGGCAGCTACTTCGGCGTGGTGGGCAAGCCGGGCGAAGTCCTGGCCTACGGCCTGCGCGGGCATGTATTGCGCAGCACCGATGGCGGCTCCCGCTGGAGCCCGCTGCAAACCGGTCTGCAGGTCAACATCACGGCTGCGGTCGTCGATGGCCACGGCCGTTACCGCCTGTTCTCCCAGGCCGGACACCGGCTGGTCAGCCAGGAAGGTGGGGCAAGCCTGAAGTTACTGGCGCAACACAATCCCGCACCTGCCGTCGGCGCCGCGCTGGCTGCCGACGGCTCGCTGGTGGTGGTTGGCAGCCGTGGCGTCCACACATTGTCCATTGAATAAAAATCAGAGCGAGTAACCCCTGCCATGGGCAATATCAAACAAGACACCATGCCGGTGATCCGCGACCTGCGTGACTTCGATCGATGCTCCGGCAACCGCCTGGAGCGATGGGTGTTCAACCAGCGTCCGCTGTTCATGCTGCTCATGACGCTGGCCACCCTGGTGCTGGGCTATATGGCTGCGACCCGCCTGGAACTGCGCCCCAGCTTCGAGAAGATGATTCCGCAGAGCCAGCCCTACATCCAGAATTTCCTGGAGAATCGCAAGTCGCTGCGCGGCCTGGGCAATTCGGTGCGGGTGGTGGTCGAGAACACCCAGGGCGATATTTTTGACCCCGGTTACCTGGAGGTACTCAAGCAGGTCAACGACCAACTGTTTCTGGTCGAGGGCGTTGACCGTGCCTGGATGAAATCCCTGTGGAGCCCGGCAGTGCGCTGGACCGAAGTCACCGAGGAGGGCTTTCAGGGTGGCCCGGTAATGCCCGATACCTATCAGGGCTCGCCGAAGGACATCGAACAGCTGCGCCAGAACATCAACCGCGCCGGGATTGTCGGCAACCTGGTGGCCAGCGATTTCAAATCGACCATGTTGATCGTGCCGCTGCTGGACAAGGCCTCGGCCACGGGCCTTGGCATCAACTACCACCAGTTCTCGCGGGTACTCGAAGAGCAGCTGCGCGACAAGATCGAGTTCGCCGGCGATAGCGCGGCGCGCCAGGCGGGAGAGGAGGGCACGGGAAAGTACAAGGTGCGCGTGATCGGCTTTGCCAAGTTGATGGGCGACCTCATCGACGGCCTGATCCAGGTGATGATGTTCTTCGGCCTGGCTGTGGCTACCTCGCTGGTCATCATCTACCTCTACACCCGCTGTGTGCGCAGCACCCTGCTGGTGGTGGGCTGTTCGCTGATTGCGGTGATCTGGCAACTGGGCATCGTCGCCTGGCTTGGCTATGCCCTGGACCCGTACTCGATCCTGGTACCGTTCCTGATCTTCGCCATCGGTGTGTCCCATGCGGCGCAAAAGATGAACGGCATCATGCAGGACATAGCCCGTGGCACGCACAAGCTGATCGCCGCGCGCTACACCTTCCGCCGCCTGTTTATCGCCGGTGTCACCGCGCTGCTGGCCGATGCCGTCGGCTTCGCGGTACTGATGCTGATCGACATCCCGGTGATCCAGGACCTGGCCATTACCGCCAGTATCGGTGTGGCCGTGTTGATTTTCACCTCGCTGCTGCTGATGCCAGTGGCGCTGTCCTATATCGGCGTCGGTGCCAAGGCTGCCGAGCGTGCCTTGAAGATCGACACCCGGGCCGCCGAGCACCGCGGTTTCGGCAAGCTGTGGGACCTGCTCGATCGCTTCACCACCGGCAAGTGGGCAACCGGCGCGGTACTGGTGGCGACGCTGATGGGTATTGGCGGCTTTGTGGTCAGCCTGCAACTGAAAATCGGCGACCTCGACAGCGGGGCTCCGGAGCTGCGCGCCGACTCGCGCTACAACCGCGATAACGCCTACATCACCAGCCACTACGCGCTGTCCAGCGACCTGTTCGCGGTGATGATCAAGACCCCGGCCGAAGGTTGCCTGAATTACCAGACACTGATCCTGGCCGACCGCCTGGCCTGGGAGCTGCAGCAGTACCCGGGCGTGCAGGCAACGTCGTCGTTGGTCAACGCGGTACGCCAGATCACCGCCGGCTCCTTCGAAGGCAACCCCAAGCTCAACAGCATCCAGCGCAACCAGGACGTGCTGAACTATGCCGCCCAGCAAGCCTCGGTCAACTCCCCGGAGCTGTTCAACAACGACTGCTCGGTGATGCCGGTGATCGCCTACCTCAAGGACCACAAGGCCGAGACCCTGGACGCCGTGGTGGCCATTGCCGACAAGTTTGCCAGGGACAACAGCACAGCCGATCGCCAGTTCCTGCTGGCCGCCGGTACTGCCGGCATCGAGGCAGCGACCAACATCGTCGTGCGCGAAGCCAATCGCACCATGCTGCTGTACGTCTACGCGGCGGTGACGTTGTTCTGCCTGATCACCTTCCGTAGCTGGCGCGCCACGCTGGTGGCCTTGCTGCCGCTGGTGCTGACCTCAATCCTCTGCGAGGCGTTGATGGTGGCCATGGGTATCGGCGTAAAGGTCGCGACGCTGCCGGTGATCGCCCTGGGCGTGGGCATTGGTGTGGATTATGCGCTGTACCTGCTCAGCGTGCAGTTGCATCACCAGCGCCAGGGCCTGTCGCTGGCCGATGCCTACCGCAAGGCGGTGGCCTTTACCGGCCGGGTGGTCGGTCTGGTGGGCATTACCCTGGCGGCTGGCGTGGTGTGCTGGGTGTGGTCGCCGATCAAGTTCCAGGCCGACATGGGCATCCTGCTGACCTTCATGTTCCTGTGGAACATGCTCGGCGCCCTGATCCTGATTCCGGCGCTGTCGTATTTCCTCCTGCCCCGTACCTCGCTGACCCGTCGTGGGGCGTTCGATGAGCCGGTGGTACAGGCACCGCCGGTGCCAGTCAGTGCGGCCGACAGGCGCCATGCCCTCACCACGACCGAATAGCCAACTCTTGTCTCAAATTTCAGCTTCAGGAACTGCAACCATGGTGAAGACAAAAATAATTCCACCGGCGCAAGGCGCATACACCTACCCACTGTTGATCAAGAGCTTGCTGCTGTCGGGGGTGCGATACCAGCCCGGACAGGAGATCGTCTATGCCGACAAGTTGCGTTACAGCTACAAGACCCTGATCGAGCGGATCCACAGGCTGGCCAATGCCCTGGCGGCGGCCGGCGTCAAGGCTGGGGATACGGTGGCGATGCTCGACTGGGACAGCCACCGTTACCTGGAGTGCTTCTTTGCAGTGCCGATGATTGGCGCGGTGTTGCACACGGTCAATATCAGGCTGTCCCCGGAGCAGGTGCTCTACACCATGAACCACGCCGAGGATGACCTGGTGCTGGTGCATGATGATTTTCTACCCTTGCTCGAGCAGATCCAGGGTGAGCTGACGTCCGTCAAAGGCTTCATCCAGCTCAGCGACGACGACGCGAAACCGACCGGGCTGCCGGTGCTGGGCGAATATGAAAGCCTGCTGGCGCAGGCGCCATGCCAGTTCGACTTCCCGGACTTCGACGAGAACTCGGTGGCGACGATTTTCTACACCACCGGGACCACCGGGAACCCTAAAGGGGTGTACTTCACTCATCGTCAGTTGGTGCTGCATACCTTGAACGCCGTGGGTGCCATGGGCGTCTATCAAAGCTTGCCGCTGTTACGTTCCGACGACGTGTACATGCCGATCACCCCGATGTTCCACGTGCATGCCTGGGGCGTGCCCTATGTCGCGACCCTGATGGGCATCAAGCAGGTGTACCCCGGTCGTTACGAGCCCAATCGCCTGGTCAGGCTTTTTCGTGAAGAGAAGGTCACGTTTTCCCATTGCGTGCCCACCATTCTGCAAATGATCCTGGGCTGCGACGAAGCCGCGCAGACCCGCTTCGATGGCTGGAAAATGCTCCTGGGGGGCAGCGCCCTGACCCTGGGTTTCGCCAGCCAGGCGAGCGCCAGAGGCATTCGCGTGCACAGCGGGTACGGCATGTCCGAATCCTGCCCGATGCTTTGCTCGTCTTACCTGCGTGGGGAGGAGCTCGAACAGACCACACAAGCGCAGTTGGTCAATCGAATCAAGACCGGCATGCCCGTGCCGATGGTCGATCTGAAAATCATGGATGCCAGCGGCAATAGCGTTGCTCACGATGGTGAGTCACTGGGCGAGATCGTCGTGCGGGCCCCCTGGTTGACCCAAGGTTATTTGAAGGAGCCTGAAAAGGGCGCTGAGCTCTGGCACAGCGGTTGGCTGCACACCGGAGACCTGGCTTCCATCGACCCCCAGGGCAGGGTGGAAATCAAGGATCGGATCAAGGATGTGATCAAGACGGGCGGGGAGTGGATCAGCTCGCTGGATCTGGAGAACCTGATCAGCGAGCACTCATTGGTCACGTCCGTCGCGGTGGTCGGCATTGCGGATGAGCAATGGGGTGAACGGCCCATGGCCCTGGTGGTGTGCGAGCCGGGCAAACACGTCGATACACAGATGCTGGAAGCCCACCTGCAACAGTTTGTGGAGCTTGGCCGGATCAACAAATGGGCCATCCCCAAGCAGTTCAGGTTCGTCGCCGAGATCCCTAAAACCAGTGTCGGAAAGATCAACAAGAAATTGATCCGGGAAAGTGAGAGGTGCATTGAATAATGAGTGGTTCGAACATGGCCGCGGTGACCGTGCCGCCGGCCGAAAGGCAGTTGAAAAATACCAGGCTCGAAGATTTTCTTTGCGTCCAGGCTGGCGCGCAGCGGGTCACCGTCGAACATCAGAAGCTGCTGTCTGGCGGTGCCATCCAGGAAAACTGGTTGCTGGACGTGTGCGTGGAAGGCGGCCCGCATGCTGGCCGCCAGCGCTGGGTCCTGCGCAGCGACGCGCAATCGGCAGTCCAGGAGAGCCTGAGCCGCGCACAGGAGTTCGCAGTACTGACCAGGGTTCACCAGGCCGGCGTCAGGGTGCCGCGGCCACTCTGGTTGTGCGAAGACACCTCGGTTCACGGGCGAGCGTTTTTCATCATGGAGTGGGTGGCGGGTATCACCGCGGGTCACAGGCTCACCAGCCAGCTGGGGGCTGAAGGCGATCCGCAGTTGGTGGCCGACCTGGGCGCCAACCTGGCGCGAATTCACCGCATCCTGCCTGCCCAGGCCCGGCTGGATTTCCTTGGCGACCCGCAACAGGCATCGGTACAAGCCTCGATCGACGCCCACCGCGCCGTGATCGACCGTCTCGGGGTGCATCAGCCAGTGTTGGAGTGGGGGTTGCGCTGGTGTGAGTCAAACGCGCCGAAGCGTGCAGCGCCGAGTTTGCTCCATGGTGACTTCCGCACCGGCAATTACCTGGCCGAGTCCGGCAGGCTGCAGGCGGTACTGGATTGGGAGTTCACCGGCTGGGGCGATCCGCGTGAAGACATCGGCTGGTTCACCGCCCGTTGCTGGCGCTTCGCCCGGCCTGACCTGGAGGCCGGCGGTATCGGTACGCTGGAACACTTCATGGGCGGCTACACAGCGGTTTCACCGCTCAGTATCGAGCGCGACGAACTGACCTTCTGGCAGGTCATGGCCACCTTGCGTTGGGCGGTCATTGCCCTGCAGCAAGCCCAGCGTCACTTGTCCGGAGAGGAGCCTTCGCTGGAACTGGCACTGACGGGAAGGCTGATCCCTGAACTGGAGCTGGACATACTGCGTTTGACCGGAGGATTGCGTCGATGAATATCCGTCCCGATGCAAGTGAATTGCTGGAGATCGCTCGTCAGACCCTGCTCGACGAATTGCTGCCGCAGCTACCCGACAGCCTGCGCTACCAGGCGCTGATGGTCGCCAATGCCATGGCCATTGCCGGTCGTGAGTGCCGTGACGGCGAGCGTGCGGATGCAATCGAAGCGCTTGTACTCGAGTCGTTGCGAGGAGAGGCCGGGCCAGCACTGACTGACGCCCGTCAGGCCCTTTGCAGCGCTATTCGCCAAGGCTGCTTCGATAGTGCCGGGAGCGACCAGGAGCGTCTGTTCTCGGCACTCTCGACCATTACCCGGGCGTGGCTGTCCATCAGCAACCCGAAGGTGCTGGCCCAATGACCAGGCAAGCGGTGTTGCCGCCAGTCTATCGTCGTCGTTGCTACCTGGTACGACATGGTCATGTGGATTATTTCTCGGCCACTGGCCAGCCCCTGGATCCGCGCACTGTGCCGCTTTCCGTCCAGGGCGAAGATCAGGTTCGGCAGTTGGCCGAGGTACTGGCGTCAGTCGGTTTCGATCGTGCGCTGTGCTCCGATTATCCGCGAGCCCGGCAGACCGCCGAGTTGTTGCTGGGTGATCACAGTGTCGAGCTGGAAACCAGTGCGCAGTTGCGCGAAGTCCGCGCCGGGCGTCTGCGTGAGATTCCGCCCGACGAACTGGAACAGCGGGTCTGCTACGCCTATGACAGCTTCGGCCATCACGCCGGCAGCTTCATGGGCGGGGAGCGCTGGAGCGATTTCGACAGCCGGATCATGGCGCGCTTCGAGGCGCTCCTTGCCGAGCCCGACTGGCAGAGCCTGCTGTTGGTCAGTCATGACGCGGTCAATCGCCTGTTGCTGGGCTGGGCCCTGGGAGGCGCGCGGGGTTGCGCCGCCAACCTGGAGCAGGACAACGCCTGCCTGAACATCATCGATGTCGACATGCAGGCGGGACGCATCCTGCGGCGCTTCGTCCGGGCCGTGAACCTGACGCCTTATGACCTCGCCAAGGTCGGCCAGCGACAGACCGTGATGGAACGCATACACGCACAGCTCGCGCCTGTTTGCGAGCAACGAACCTAGTCGAACAGAATCAAGGAACGCCATGAACTTCACGATTCCCCAACCATTGCTGGACCTGCGCGACAAGACTCGCGCGTTTATCGCCGAGCAGGTGATCCCCATGGAAACCGCTGGAGGGCTCACGTCGCACGGCCCCAGCGAAGGCTTGCGTCAAGCGTTGCAGGACAAAGCCCGGCGGGCCGGTCTGTTGTGCCCGCACGCCAGTTGCGAAATGGGGGGCGCGGGCCTCAGCCACTTCGCCAAGGCCATCGTCTTCGAGGAGGCCGGCTATTCACCGCTGGGCCCGATTGCGCTGAACATCCATGCCCCGGACGAGGGCAATATTCACTTGATGGACGAAGTGGCCAGCGATGCCCAGAAAGATCGCTGGCTGCGTCCTCTGGTCAATGGCCAGATCCGCTCCTGCTTTGCCATGACCGAGCCTGCGCCGGGTGCGGGCTCCGACCCGTCGATGCTGAAGACCGTCGCCGTGCGTGACGGCGACCACTATGTCATCAATGGCCGTAAATGGCTGATCACCGGGGCCGACGGTGCCGGGTTCGCGATCATTATGGCGCGCATGGAAGACGGCTCGGCGACCATGTTCCTGGCGGACATGAACACGCCCGGGATTATCCACGAGCGGCAACTCGACACCCTGGACAGCTGCTTTGCCGGCGGCCATTCAATACTGCGTTTCGAAAACCTGCGGATTCCGGCCACCGATGTACTGGGCGAGATCGGCAAGGGCATGCGCTACGCGCAAGTACGCCTGGCGCCCGCGAGACTGACCCACTGCATGCGTTGGCTGGGCGCTGCCCGCCGTGCCCACGATATCGCCTGCGACTATGCGCGAACCCGTGATTCGTTTGGCAAACGACTGGGTGACCACCAGGGCGTTGGCTTCATGCTGGCGGACAACCAGATGGCGCTGCACAGCACCCGTCTGGCCATCTGGCATTGCGCTTGGGTACTGGACGAAGGCGGTCGGGGCAATGTCGAGTCGAGCATGACCAAGGTACTGAGTGCCGAAGCCTTGTGGCACGTGGTCGATCGCTGCGTACAGATCCTGGGTGGACGCGGTGTGACAGGGGAAACCGTGGTCGAGCGCATCTTCCGCGACATCCGCCCATTCCGCATTTACGACGGCCCAAGCGAGGTGCATCGCATGAGCCTGGCGAAAAAGATCCTCGACGGACACAAGGAAATTTCCCGATGAAACCTGCTATCACTCAGCTTTTCGATCTTGGTGGCCGTCGTGCCCTGGTCACCGGTGCCTCCAGTGGGCTTGGCCGCCATTTCGCCCGCACGCTGGCGGCGGCGGGCGCCGAGGTGGCGGTTGCGGCGCGACGTGTCGAACAGCTGCAGACCCTGGTCGAAGAAATCCAAGGCGAGGGCGGGCGCGCCCATGCCTTTGCCCTGGACGTGACCGACCGGGCATCGGTCAACAACTGCCTGGCGCGGATGGCCGAGGCGTTTGGCCCCCTGGATATCCTGGTGAACAACGCGGGCGTCAGCGACAGTCGCAACGTGCTGGAGTACGCCGATGATGATTGGGATCGAGTCCTCGATACCAATCTCAAGGGTGCCTGGATCGTTGCGCAAGAAGTCGCCCGGCGGATGGTCGAGGCGCAGCGTGGCGGTAGCTTGATCAATGTGACATCCATTCTGGCCAGTCGCGTTGCAGGCACCCTGACGCCCTATGTGGCGGCCAAGGCAGGTCTGAGCCAGTTGACCCGCTCCCTGGCCCTGGAATTGGCGCGTCACCAGATCAGGGTCAACGCCATTGCGCCCGGCTATGTGATGACTGAGCTCAATAGCGACTTCCTGGCCAGTGAGGCGGGCGAAAAGTTGCGCGCCCGAATTCCCACCCGACGTTTCTGCACACCTGCCGATCTCGACGGTGCGTTGCTTCTGCTCGCCTCCGATGCCAGTCGCGGCATGACGGGCAGTGAGATCGTCGTGGATGCGGGGCATTTGTGCAGCTCGCTTTGAATTGATTGTTGATCACGGCTGCTCGCGATTGCGTTTTGGAAAGTGCCATCGCGAGCAAGCTCGCTCCTACAACAGCGCTACGTCACGCAAGGTGGTCATGTCGATGACGAAGCGGTACTTCACGTCATTACGCTGCAGGCGCTCAAAGGCGGTGTTGATGTCCTTGATATCAATCATTTCGCAACTGGGCAGTACCTGGTGTTCGGCGCAGAAATCCAGCAGCTCCTGGATCGCCTGAATGCCACCCACGAGCGAGCCGGCCAGGGTGCGGTTATTGCGTATCAGCAAGCCACCATGGATGGGCTCCAGCGGTTCGATGGCACCGACCAGCACCAGCACGCCCTCGCGTCCCAGCAGCATCAGGTAAGGGTTGACGTTGTGCCGGCTGGGAATGGTATCGATGATGAATTCGAACGCGTTGGCCGCCGCCTGCATTGCCGCCGAATCGTTGGACAGCAGCACGTGGTTGGCGCCAAGGGTGCGGGCGTCGTCAGCCTTGCCCGGTGAGGTGGTTATGACCGTGACTTCGGCGCCAAGGGCGGTGGCGAGTTTTACGGCCATATGGCCGAGTCCGCCCAGGCCGACCACCGCGACTTTCGATCCCTTGCCCACGCCGTAACGGCGCATCGGGTTCCATACGGTGATGCCGGCGCAGAGCAAAGGTGCGGCGTAACGCGGGTCGAGGTTTACGGGCATGCGCAGAACGAACTGTTCGCGGACCACAATATGCTCGGAATATCCGCCATAGGTGATCTCGCCGGTCTGACGATCCTTGCCGTTGTAGGTGGTCGTCGGGCCATGGATGCACAACTGCTCCTGATGCTCCGAGCAGGGTGCGCACTGCAGGCAGCTATCGACCTGGCAACCGACGGCGACCCGGTCGCCAACCTTGAAACGGGTGACATCACTGCCGACGGCAGTGACATGCCCGACGATCTCGTGGCCGGGCACGATGGGGTAGACAGTGTTGTTCCAGTCGTTGTTTACCTGATGGGCGTCCGAATGGCAGACACCGCAATAGGCGATATCGATGGCGACGTCGTCGGCGCGCAAGGCCCGGCGTTCGAAACGAATCGGGGTGAGGGCGGCGTGGGCCTCGTGTGCGGCAAATCCCAGGCAAGTGGTCATGGGTATAAAATCCTGATGATGGACTACAAGTACCCCGACAGGTTCCGGGGTACCGGGTGCAGAGGGTTAGATCGACGGACGCAGCCAGGGCGCCGGGGTCGTTTCCGGCGAGGCGATCTGGTTGACGATCCACTTGCCCATGCGACGCAGCGGCTCGATGGAGTCCTGCGGACCCGCCCATTTAAGCCCTGCCGCATAGCCCAGCGAGACGATTCGCTGGGCGCCATAAAGGGGCAGGATGTCCTTGAGTTCGTCCTTCACGCTTTCCGGGTAGACGCCGACGGTCTGGGTGTAGGCATCCACCGCATCCATCATCTCGGTCAGGTCATCGACCGGCACCAGGTTGGCGGTGCGGTCGTCGAGCCGGGTGGCAAAGGACACCGACTCCGGAATCTGCGAGCAGATGACTGCGCCTTCGCCGTCCTTGCCGCCAATCACCTTGTACCATTCATCATCCAGGCGCAGCGCGTCGACTTCGGCCTTCAGGGTCTGGTCGTAGCGTTTGGGCACGGTACTGAGGGTGTTGGGCAGGGTCTGCATGGCGTCGTAGACATAACGGCCCAGGGTGTTCAACTGCGCCAGGCCGGCTTCGTCGGTGCCGCTCTGCACGTAGACCACCCGGGCGCAGACGCAGGCCTTCTGGTTCAGCGCGCCGATGTCGCTGGCCAGGCGCACAGCGGCCTCGCGCATGGTCGCTTCACTGGCGAAGGTGCCCTTGCCGATGATGCTGGCGCTGCGTTTCGGGTCCAGGGAGATCAGCTCCAGACCCGGCTGGATGTAGCGGGTGACATGCTTCATCGAAGCGAATCCGCCCCATGCCACGATCTTCTCAAGGTTCTGCGGCTGGTACAGGCGTTCTTCGAAGGCCTGGTCGCCGCCTTTCCAGTAGGCGACGCTGAGGTGCTTGGTGAGCGGGTGGTCCGGTGCCATGTCGACCATGGTGCGGGCGATGGCCAGGGCCGTGAACGGGTCGTTGGACGGCGCCTTGATGATTGCATCGCTGCGCAGCACCATGTTGCGCAGGATGGTCAGCAGGGACAGACCGGTCGCGTTGCCGGCGACGATATGCAGGGTGCGCGCGCCGAAGCAGCGCACATCCAGTTCGGTGCCGTCGATCAAGCGTTGCCTGACCCAGCCTTCCAGGTACTTGACGCCCACTGAATTCTCCACCTGTTCGGTGACGGACTCACGGGTGAGCATCTGGCGCAATCCCATGTAGCTGCCCTTGACCATGGTCGGGGTGACCGGCGCAGTCAGGTAGGACAGCTCGCAGGCTTCCTGCAGGTAGGGGTTGCTGTTGAATTCCAGGCGTTCACCGAGGGCTTCGGCGTAGTCGAGGATGTCATTGAAGGTGAGCGTATACAGGTCGGCCAGCCTGGCCGGGTTACCCAGCGGCAGCTGGTCGATGTATTTGTGCGCATCCGGGGTCTGGAAGACCAGATCGCCGCCACGGCCGCCTACGTCGATCAGGTTGTCGGTGATGACGTTGCCGCGAATGATCATTGGCGCAATAGGTTTGCTCATGGGGTTAGCCCTCTAATGTGTTCAGGAAATCCATCGCCTGGCGATGGGAGTCTTCTGTTGCCGCACAGGTGATCTTGTCGTCGCCGCCATTCAGTTCGCTGTAACGCTGGATCGGCCCGACCACGTAGCGGCTGGGACGGCCGCAGGCGCAAGGCTTGTCCCACTCGACGGTGATTTCATCGCCGGTGATAAAGCCGCCCCAACGGATTTCCGCACCCAGGTCGAAGAAGGCTGCGCGGCCGGTCACACGGCCTTCGCGCGGTAGCGGCTTGCTGGTTTCTGGATCGAGCAGGTAGGGGATGACGGTGGGGGCGAAGTGGAAATGGCCCTGTTCGCAGCGCGCATGGGCGCCGCCGACGATTTCGGACATGGCGTAGGACTCGTGAAGGGTCCGGGCACCGGTGAAGCGCAGCACGTCGTCGCGCCAGCCCTCGGGCTGTACGACACCCTTGCCGCCACCGGCGGTGTGGATGTACGAGTCAGGGTGGAAAACACCTTCCAGACCGCGCTCCAGGCCAGCCTTGGCCATGCTGTGCAGGAGGTTCCAGGTCGCGCCGATGTACACGCGCTTGCCCTTGAGCTCGGTGGACATATGATCGAAGAAAGCCGCCAGGTGCTGCGGCATGTCGGCCTGCAACTGGTCGAAAGCCTTCTTCTTGGCCAGCAGTTCCGGGCTGATCTCCAGGCGATCGAGGGTGCCCTTGGACTGTGCCGCGCGCAGCTTGGCGCCCAGATGGAGCACGTCGGTGCTGAGCGTGGTCGGGTAGGCCGCATGGAAATGCGATTCGTCCGGCAACAGCGCTGGAATCATGGCGGCGTGGACGCGCACATGGCTCAGGTAGCCCTTGCGGTAGTACGGGTAAATCGTGTGCAAGTCGGGCTGTGGGGTGTCCGGCCCCTCCATGTTCCATACCATCATCTTGCGCAGTTGAGCGAATTTTTCCCATTCACGTACGGCCTGGGGCAGGAATGACAGGGTTCCGGAAGTGCCCGAGGTGTGACTGATGCGTAGCTGTGGTACGGCCTCGTCCATGGTCTCGAACCAGTCGTCCAGGCCTTGGCAATCGCTGACGTTGGCTGCCGCGATGGCTTCGGCAACCTCCGGCGTCACCAGTTTGCCCAGCCATTTGTTGATCTGGCCGAAGCTGCGCTTTTCCAGCAACGAGGGTGGGTAGGACTTGTACACGGTGTGTTCGAACAGCAGAGGCACCACGTCTTCAACGTGCTCGACGCACGCCACGCCTTCGCCGTCGGCGAGCTTTTTGAGCACCGGTATCCGCTCGCGAAGTTCTGCGAAACGCTGCTTCAGGGCGCATAGCTGTAGCGCGTCGATTTCGGCGCGGGGCAGCAGGTCCCAGGCCTGTTGGGAATAATTGGCCAATTCTGCCGGGTTGTTCAGCAGCTGCTGGGTTTTTTGTTCTATCGACAGTTGTGCAGTGGGCATTTTCTGGCTCGCTACTCGACTAGTGGAAACCGGCGAGGGCCGGGGACAGGTGTTTTTCGAGTATGGGGATGCGATCTCGGAATATCTTCCGGATTGGAGTGAAGCGTCGTGATCGCTAAATAGCTGAAAAATAACGAAAAATATCAGTTGGACGAGGGCGGTTTGGCGGACTTTCCGGATCCGCGGCCGGAGCCCCGATTTGAGACCATTGCGGTGGTTTTGCGGACATATACTCGGGCTCCCTCGCTCGATTTCAGAGGGGAGAGCACTGCCGGCCAACGCCATTTTCCGAGCGGTTTGCGGTTGGCGCCTGTGCTGTGCAATTGCCAAGAAAAGTCAGCGCAACACAACTATTCGTGAGGCTTTCATGCTGAAAATGGTATTTCAGACCACCCCATCGATGGTCATCGAACCTGGCGCTTCAACCCGGCTGGCCGTCCACGTCAAAGCCATGGGCTGTGCATCGGTTTTGCTGGTGACCGATCCCGGAGTTATTGCCGCTCGGCTACTGGATGCGGTACTCACCGGACTTGAGGAAGCCGGGATAGCCGTTACTGTGTTTTCCCAGGTACAGGCTGACCCGCCAGAGTCCGTGATCATGGCCGCGGCCTATGTCGCCAAAGCCTGTGGCGCCGATTGCGTGGTGGGGCTGGGCGGCGGTAGTTCCCTGGATGCCGCCAAGCTTGCGGCGCTGTTGGCGCGCAGTGGCGAGTCCCTGGCGGAGGTCTACGGCACCCATCAGGCCAAGGGCCCGCGCTTGCCGCTGATTCTGGTATCGACGACGGCGGGGACCGGCTCGGAAGTGACGGCGGTCTCGGTCGTGACCACGGGTTCCGGTGAGAAGAATGTGGTCATCTCGCCACTGCTGCTGCCCGACGTGGCCGTGCTGGATGCCGAGCTGACCCTGGGCCTGCCGGCTCATGTCACCGCGGCGACCGGGATCGATGCCATGGTGCACGCCATCGAGGCCTATACCACCAGACACCTGAAGAACCCGATTTCCGATTGCCTGGCGCGTGAGGCGCTGCGGCTGCTGTCGGCCAACCTGTTCCAGGCCTGCCAGGACGGCACCAACCTGGCGGCACGGGAAAACATGTTGCTCGGTGCCTGCCTTGCGGGCATGGCCTTCGCCAACGCGCCGGTCGCGGCAGTGCATGCCCTGGCCTATCCGCTCGGCGCGCGCTTTCACATTCCACACGGGCTCTCCAATGCGCTGGTGCTGGGGCCGGTGATGCGCTTGAACCTCGAGACGGTGGCGCCCTTGTATGCGCAGTTGGCTGACATCGTCCTGCCTGGCATCAGTGGCAACGACACAGAGAAAGCCGCGGCCCTGGCTGACTACCTCGGCGCCCTGGCCGGTGAGCTTCATCTGCCAACCTGCTTGCGCGATCTGGGCATCTCCGAGTCCGATATCGACGCGCTGGCTGCCGATGCCATGAAGCAATCGCGCCTGCTCGGTAACAATCCTCGGCCACTCGACCTGGCAGACGTGCGCTCGATCTACCGGGAGATCCTATGAGCAACAAGATCGATCGACCGCGCCGTGAAGCGTTTCGTCGCTTCACCCGGATGCCGACGCGTTGGGGTGACCATGACTCCTATGGGCATGTGAACAATGTGGTCTACTACTCGTACTGTGAGTCGGCAATCACCGCCTTTCTGGTCGAACAGGGCACCCTCGACATTGCCAGCAGTCCGGTGATCGGGTTAATCGTCAATTCCGGTTGCACTTACTTTTCGCCCATCGTCTTCCCGGACGAGATCACTGTCGGAATGAAAATTTCCCGGCTGGGCGACAGCAGCGCGCGATATGAGGTGGCACTGTTTCGCAACGATGAACACGAAGCAGCCGCAGCGGCCCATATCATCTATGTGTATGTCGACCGGGCCAGCAACCGATCGGTGCCCATCCCGGATTCGATACGCACGGTGCTCACGCGTATCACTGACTAAGTGACGCGGCTCGGGCATACTCCAGCTTGCTGCCACCCGGCGAACCTGCCGCCGTGGCAGCAGTCTGTACTCCTGGAGACTGTGCAAATGAGCAAATCAACCCGTGACAGGACGGACGCCGCGGACGTCAGCGTGCTCCAGGTCGAAATTCCTGCCCAGCCACGCAAGGCACCGCGCCAGGCGCGCTCGATCGCGCTGGTCACGGCCCTGAAGCAAGCGGCTCGACAGATTATCGACAACGAAGGCCGGGAAGCCTTGAACACCGCGCACCTGGCCGCTTACGCGGGCGTGGGGGTCAGTTCGATCTATGAGTACTTCCCGACGATGGAGGCGTTGATCGCTGCGGTTTTTGATGATTACCGGGACGAAGCCCGCACCGAACTGTACGCCGGCATCATGACGCTGGCGCCTGGGGCCACCCTGTTCGACGGCATTTTACTGGCCTTGCGGGCCGTGCTGGCCAGCCACCACAAGAAAACCCTGCTCGATCCGGCGTTCAGCGTGCGTTCCACTCATTATGACGAACTGGTGCGACTGGATGTGGTCAAGGCCAAGCAGCTCTGGACCGCCACGGCGAGCTCGGCCTTGATGAAGCGCTTCGCCAGTGAAATCCAGATGAAGAACCGGGAAAAGGCCGAGTTTCTGGTCTATCAGACATTGACGGCGCTACCGCGGGCAATCCTGCTGGAAAGACCGGGCTACCTCGCTGACGAGGACACGGCCGAGTCGCTTGCGCGCATGCTGCACGCGCTGTTGACTGACCCGAGCCCGGCCAGGGGGTGAATCCTCCCTATCTCGTTCCCACGCTCTGCGTGGGAATGCCGTGCCAGACGCTCTGCGTCGACCTTCAAGAGCGCTTTGCGGCGCGTCTCAGGATGCATTCCTTTGCTGCGCGTGGGAACGAGGAGGGGATGTCCTTCCTGGCGGGCTGAGTCCTTCACAGCCCACAGCGGTCATTCATTGCTTGACATAACTGCCTGGCGCCGGCTCCAGAGGCTGGTATTTGTCACTGCCGATCTGCGCAACGGCTGGTAGGCGCTCACCGGAGTGTCCGGCCAGCCAGTTGAACCAGTCATTCCACCAGCTGCCGGGATTCTCCTCGGCATTCTTGAACCAGGTCTCCGGGTTTTTCGTGACCCGATTGTTGGTCCAGTAATGACGCTTCTGCTTGGCCGGTGGATTGATGACGCCGGCAATGTGCCCGGAAGCGCCCAGAACAAAGCGCTTGGGGCCCGACAGCAGTGCAGTGCTGGCGTAGGCGCTCTTCCAGGGCACGATATGATCATCATGGGTGGCCAGTAGATAGGCCGGCGCATCGATGGCTCGCAGATCGACCTTGACGCCACAGCACTCCAGTTCCCCGGACTTCAGATCATTCTGCAAATAGGTGTGGCGCAGGTAGAAGCAGTACATCGGCCCCGGCAGGTTGGTGCTGTCGTTGTTCCAGAACAGCAGATCAAGCGGAATCGGCTTCTGCCCCTTGAGGTATTTGTCGACGTTGTAGTTCCACCACAGATCGTTCGGGCGCAGCAGGGAAAAGGTATTGCCCATGTCCTCGCCACGGAACAGGCCGATGGGACCATTCTTGCCGCCGATGGTGCGCTCTCGATAGGCCACCAGTTCTTCGTCGACAAATATGTCGATAGGACCGGTATCCAGGTAATCAAGGAACGTGGTCAACAGGCTGACGCTGGCGATCTCTCGGTCGCCGCGTGCAGCAAGCACTGCCAGGGCCGTGCTCAACAGGGTGCCGCCGATGCAGAAGCCCACGCAATTGAGTCGTTGCTCATCGCTGATCTCGCGGGTCACTTGCAGCGCGTCGATCACCCCGTGCTCGATCAGGTCATCCCAGGTCGTGCCGGCGTGCTCCTGATCAAAGTTGCGCCAGGACATCAGGAAGACGGGATGTCCCTGTTCCAGCAGGTGGCGGATCATCGAGTTTTCCGGGCGCAGATCAAGGATGTAGTACTTGTTGATCGACGGCGGTACGACGAAAACCGGGTGTCGGTACTGGGTTTCGCTTTGCGGATAGTACTGAATGAGCTGGAAGAGCTTGTTCTCGAAGACCACTTCGCCAGGGGTGTTGGCCAGGTCGACGCCAACCTTGAAGTCACCCTTGTCGCACTGGCGCAATTTGCCTTCGTTCATGTCGCTGGCCAGATGCGCCATACCTGTGAGCAGGCTGGCACCTTGAGTCTCGACCGCACGCTTGAGCGCATCAGGGTTGCTGACCAGAAAATTGCTTGGCGCACTGGCGGCAATGGCTTGCTCCACCAGATAGCGCAGGCGTTCGCGCGGTTTCTTTTCCTTGATCAGCAGCTTGTCGAGCAGCTTCAGGAGAAAGTTGGAATTGAGCAGGTAAAACGCAGCGACGGAGCCGAACAGTGGCGCGCTCCAGTTGCCGCTGGCGAAACGTCGATCGTCGAAGCTGAAGGGCTGCCCGGTCAGCAGCTGCATGCCGAGTTGGCCCCATTGAAGCTGATAGTCCGCTTGGAGGCTGTCCAGGGTTTCGCGAGGCAGCTCGAACCAGGCGGCATGATCCTGCCCGGAAAACCAGGGGTTGGTGCTGACCCAGAGGCGCAATTGCTGCACGGCGAAGGACGCGATGAACGGAACCTGGCCAGACCAATAGGTTTTGAATGTATGCGCGTTATTGTCCATAAAATTCCTTGACGCCAATGTGATGCGCGGACCAGGGGGCCAGGTCCGCCCATTCGCTATTGGATGCCGTTGATCAGCGCTCGATGGCCAGGCCTACGCCTTGTCCGCCACCGATGCACAAGGTGGCCAGACCCTTTTTGCCGTCGCGGCGGATCAGTTCGTGCACCAGCGACACCAGGATCCGAGCCCCTGAAGCGCCGATCGGATGGCCAAGGGCGATCGCGCCGCCGTTGACGTTGACTTTGCTGGTGTCCCAACCCAACTCTTTGCCAACCGCCAGCGACTGGGCGGCGAAGGCTTCATTGGCTTCGATCAGGTCCAGGTCCTCGATGCTCCAGCCGGCCTTTTGCAGGGTCTGGCGGGTCGCCGGGACCGGGCCGATGCCCATGATCGACGGGTCCACACCGGCGCTGGCATAGGCCTTGATGCGTGCCAATACCGGCAGGCCCAGCGCTTGTGCCTTGGCAGCGCTGGCCAGCAACAGCACGGCAGCACCATCATTGAGGGTCGAGGCGTTGCCGGCGGTCACGCTGCCGTCTTTCTGGAATGCTGGTTTGAGTTTCGCCAGGGCTTGCGCGGTGCTGTCGATACGCGGCTGTTCGTCGGTGTCGAAGGCCAGCGGTTCGCCCTTGCGCTGGGGAATCAGGATCGGGGTGATTTCGCTGTGGAAACGCCCGCCCTCGATGGCCGCTGCGGCCTTCTGTTGCGAGGCGGCAGAGAAGGCATCCTGGGCTTCACGAGAGATCTCGTATTTCTGCGCCAGATTCTCGGCGGTGATACCCATGTGGTAGTCGTGGAAGGCGTCCCAGAGGCCATCCTGGATCATGCTGTCCTGCAGTTGTGCATGGCCCATGCGCAGACCGGTGCGTGCCTTGGGCAGAACATAGGGGGCCAGGCTCATGTTTTCCTGACCGCCGGCGATCACCAGTTCCGCGTCGCCGCAACGGATAGCCTGGACGGCGAGATGGACCGCCTTGAGACCGGAGCCGCAGACCTTGTTCAGGGTCAGGGCAGGCGTGGTGTGTGGCAAGCCGGCCTTGATCGCTGTCTGGCGTGCCGGGTTTTGCCCAGCGCCGGCAGTGAGTACCTGGCCGAGGATCACTTCATCAATTTGCGCAGCATCGATACCTGTCTGCTCCAGCAGGCCGCGAATCACAGCGGCACCCAATTCGGTCGCGGGAATTGCAGACAAGGCACCCTGGAAACTGCCAATGGCGGTACGAGTAGCGGCAACGATTACGACTTCGTTCATGCGTGACCTCATTGAAAATGACAAGACTCGTCGAACAAACCAGGGCATGAATGCCCTGGTTGGTGCGTTACTGCATGTTCATGCCGCCGTTTACCGAGAAGTCGGCACCGGTGCTGTAGGCGGACTCATCGGAGGCCAGCCAGGCCACGATCGAGGCGATCTCTTCGGGTTGGCCAAGGCGACCTACCGGTGTTGCCGCGATCATGCCTTCGAGAATGTCCGGGCGGATTGCCGCCGTCATGGAGGTCTGGATGTAGCCAGGAGAAACGGTATTGACTGTGACGCCCTTGCCGGAGACTTCCCGGGCCAGTGCCATGGTGAAACCATGGATGCCGGCCTTGGCGGCGGAGTAGTTTGTCTGACCGAACTGGCCGCGCTGGCCGTTGATCGAAGAGATGTTGATGATCCGCCCCCAACCCTTGGACAGCATGCCTTCGATGACCTGCTTGGTGGTGTTGAACAAGCCGGTCAGGTTGGTCCCGATCACGGTGTTCCAGTCTTGCGGGGTGAGCTTGCGGAAGGAGGCATCGCGAGTGATGCCGGCGTTGTTGACCAGCACATCGATCGGGCCGAAGTGTTCGCGCACCAGTTCGAAGGTCTGGCGGGTCGATTCCCAGTCGGTGATATCGGTTTCGACGCACTCGAACTGATAACCCGCCTCCTGTTGGAGCACCAGCCAGTCATTCTTGCGGCTGGAATTGGCGCTGCAGACCACGACCACCTTGAATCCATCCTTGTACAGACGCTGGCTGATCGCTGTACCAATGCCACCCATGCCACCTGTTACCACCGCAATACGACTACGCGACTCCATACTTCTACTTCCTTTTTTGCGCTGCAGGAGAGGCGATTGTTCGACATCGACGGGCCGTGCGGAAGTGTTGGTAGGTGACTGTTTGGTGTCCAACGGTGCCACGCGGTCGTTTTGGCCTGTTGGCAAGAAATGAGGAGTACCTGGACCTGGATCAATTCTTAAAACTGAATGGATTAGTAATATGCATGAAACATAGTTGAAATATGTTCAGGGCAGGTCAGAATTGGCGCCAGACAGGATGTTCGGTTCCATAGGTCATTGAGGACGCTATGTATTGCATGAGTTCAGGTTATGCCAGCGTGCTGGCGAATACGCTTTTGGCTCAAGGACTGGATTTTGCCGGTCTGTGCGAGGAGGCTGGACTTGATGTCACGCTCGTGAATAAACCGGGCGTATTCTGCGAGCGAAGCGTTATCTATCGTTTGTGGGCGCTGGCCGCCCAGGTCTCGGATGATCCGGACATCGGGCTGAAGGCCTACGGGAAGTTCCATCCTGGCAGTTTCCAGATCGTGGGCTACACGATGATGTCCAGTTCGAATCTGAAAAGGGCGCTCGAACGTCTGGTTCGTTTCAGCCCTTTGATCAGTACCGGATGCAGCCTGTTCTTTGTCCCGGAGCAGCAGAATTACCGTCTTGCCGCGCTCGATCATGAGCAACGTGGTTCGTTCAAGCCCCGGCAATATTCGGATGCGGGACTGGCTGCTCTGCTGGGTTTCTGCCGTTGGCTGGCGGGTGACAACTCGCCGCAACCGTTGTGTGTGGAGTTCACCTATCCCGAACCTGAAGACACGTCCGAGCATCAGCGGCTATTTGGCTGTCCGCTGCGATTTGGAGCTGCCTATGACAGCATCCTGTTCGATGGCCAGGAGCTTCTGCGTCCCTTGACCATGGCCAACGAGGCGTTGGCCACACTCCATGACAGTTTTGCCGAGGCTCAGTTGGACCTGCTGCCCGGTTTCGCTTTTGTCGGCAGGATTCGCGCGCTGATTACCGAGCGCTTGAGCCAGGGGCAAGGGCAATGTGACATGGAATCCATTGCAGCGGCACTGAGCATCAGCAAGCGAACGCTGCAACGCGCCCTTGAGAAGGACGGCACGCAGTTCAAGGATGTTCTCAATGATGTGCGCCGGCAGTTGGCTGACTTCTATTTGCGCCATTCTCATTTCAACATGAAGCATGTGACCTATCTGCTCGGCTTTCATGATCACAGCAGCTTCCACAAGGCATGCACCCGCTGGTTTGGAATGTCGCCCGGTCAATATCGGGCCGACGAGTCTTTGATTGCGGTCGAGGAAACCGTGCCGGTGCGACTCATGCACTCCGTCGGTCTGCGCACAGATCAAAGGATTGGAGGATACGCCAGCACCTTCGCTGATCGGATACACCGGTAATAGCTAAGGGTTGCGGGAAGATAAAGCTTTTTGTGCAGCGCACAAAAAATTCTTGCCAAACGAATTTGTGCACTGCAATATCAAGGCTAACGCGATGACCGGCAGGATCGCTATCGCGTCCTCGGGCCCGTGCCGGCCTTTCAGAATCAGGAGATTCAAGCATGTCTTTTTTCAACTCGGAAAAATTGCAAGACGCTCAGAAAGCCAACCTGGACCTGCTGCAGCAAATCAGCGGCAAAATCTTCGCCAGCGTTGAACAGCTCACCCAATTGCAGTTCAAGACGCTGCAGGCCTCCACCGAGGAGCAGTTCGACGGTTTTCGCAAGCTGCTGGCAGTCCGTGACCCACAAGGGTTCGCCGAGCTCCAGGCATCTTTCACCCAGCCCAATGTGCAAGCCGAACGCCTGGCTGAGTACAATCGCCAGGTACAAGCGCTGATTGTCGGCACCCAGTCGGAAATCGCCAAACTGGCCACGCGTCAGGTCGAGGCGGGCACCCAGCAGGTGCAAGAATTCGTTGAAGTGATCAGCAAGAATGCACCGGCTGGCGCCGAGCCTGTGGTGGCTGCGTTCAAGTCGACGCTGGCCAATGCCGGCAGCGTTTTCGAAAGCGCCCAGAAAGCCGTAAAACAGGCTGCTGATGTTGCCCAGAGCGGTTTTGACGCAGCGACTGCAGCAACCGCAGCAACTGCAACCGCAGCAGCCGGGAAAGCCGCCCCAGAGGCAGGCAAGGCATCAAGCGGTAACAAGTAAGTAACATTGAAACAGTTACACTGATGGCGATGGGTTTACTCCCCATCGCCATTTTTTTTTGGCCCGCCACCGTCGCCTGGCTTGCCCGGTGGCATGCCGCCAAACAGGCCGAAGAGGTTCTGAGTGTTCAGGTAAAGGGCTTTTGACTGATCGACGTACTGGCGCATCAAATCCTGCATGACCGGTGCCTGCTGGTGCATGAACTTGCTCCAGGCTTCAGAGGACTGAGCGCCAGTCTGTGACTGGATGTCGATGACCGTCTGGATGCTTTTATCCAGGTAGCTGCCAAGAACGCTCTGGTAGGGGCCGTAGAACTGGATGATGCCCATGAGCATCTCACTGGAAAATATCGGCTCACCGCCACTTTCGGCTTCCAGAATGACCTGCAGCAAAATACTCCGGGTCAGGTTCTCGCCAGTTTTGGCGTCGACCACCTCGAACGGTATTTTATCGATGACCAACTGGCGAATGTCCGCAAGGGTCAAATGACTGCTGGTGTGCGTGTCATAGAGACGGCGGTTCGGGTACTTCTTGATCAGACGGGTGGTGTTCCGACTGTTATCTGTCATGCGGGGCTACTCACAGCAAGCCTTATTTGCGGCCATCTTATCCTACTCTGAGCACTGTCACGCCAATGCATCGCCTCATGCAGCAGATGATCTGATCGAGGCTTCGGTCTATCTGTAGGAACGGGCTTGCCCATGATGGGCTGCGCAGCGGCCCCCTGCTATTTCAGTCCGAACATCGCAAGGGAAGGCTGCGCCTTCCAATCGCGGGCAAGACTCGCTACGAGTCGCTGGGTTTCCGCCCCGAGGGTGGTGCCGAGAAGTTCGTGATGGACGGCGACAACACCTATGGCGGCCGGATCGTGATCAACCCGTCGGGCGGCCTGCTCTCCAAGGGCCATCCGTTGGGGGCCACGGGCCTTGCGCAGTGTTATGAGCTGACTCATCAGCTGCGCGGCAGTGCCGATCAGCGTCAGGTCGAAGGTGCACGATTGGCGATTGCACACAACCTGGGGCTGGGGGGCGCCTGTGTGGTCACCCTTTATGGCAAGGCCACATAAGCCGCACCTTGTGCTGCCGAATGCGCACGCCGGCGAAAGCGTTGGCGTGTCTTCCTGCTTATATATAAGCAGGAAGTTGGGGCGCTCATATTTTCGCATATTAGTTGTTGACAGTAGTTTGTAACGCTGTAGAATTCGCCTCCCGCTACCGAGCGATCGAAGCGAGCCAAGTGTTTGAAGTTAAACGAGAAATTCTGAAAACTTCGCAAAATAAACGCTTGACAGA
>NZ_VXCP01000002.1 GCF_011355085.1 Pseudomonas akapageensis
GTTTCGGCGGAGGTGGTTCGTCGGGCGGTTGGTAAAACAATAATGAACGAGTATTGCAACCCATGGCTCTATTGAGTGAAGTCGAACAGCGCAAGGTCGCTGAAGCCATCGCGCGCGTCGAACAGGAAACCGATGCCGAGCTGGTCACCGTACTGGCCGCCCGCGCCGATGATTACGCCTACATCCCCTTGCTCTGGGCCAGCCTGTTTGCCCTGGTAGTGCCGGGCATCGTGCATTACCTGTCCGGCTGGCTGAGCGTGCACACCTTGTTGATGGTGCAGTGGCTGAGCTTCATCGGCCTCAGTCTGTTGTTCCGCATTCCCGGGATTACCACCCACCTGATTCCCCGTTCGGTCCGCCACTGGCGCGCCTCCAACCTGGCTCGCCGACAATTTCTCGAACAGAACCTGCACCACACCGTTGGCAGCACCGGCGTACTGATTTTTGTCAGCGAAGCCGAACGTTATGTAGAAATCCTTGTGGATGAAGGCATCTCCAGTCGACTGGATAACAGTGTCTGGGCGTCAATCGTCGGGACCTTTACCTTGCAGGTTAAACAAGGGCAGACGTTGCAAGGGTTCGTCAGTTGCATCGAGGCCTGTGGCGAATTGCTCAAGGTGCATGTTCCGTTGACGCATGTGCGCAATGAATTACCTAATCGCCTGGTTGTGTTGTCCTGAGTAGACTGACTTGGTATAGGAAGTTGCGATGTTTGTTTTTATATAAGTTGTCTGAGCACTAATAAGCGAATCGCAGCGTTACTTTGTATTGGCTGCGATAGGGTGCGGTGGACGCCTGGAGATCGGGTCAGGAGAAATTGCCCGTGCCCTCGGCCGCTATCCCCCTTAAAATAGCGGCCATTGCGATCCTCGGCGATCGCCCCGCATTTTTTGAGGCACCCCGCGCATGTCCGCTACCACAACCCCCGCCAAGCCCGCACTGGATCCCCGTGCGCAATTTCTGGCGCAGCTTGAAACCAGCCTGCAGCAGAATGCCTTTATCAAGCTGGTCCTGGCACGCCACGTCGGCAGCGAGGCGGACTTGCAGCGGGTGATCATCAAGCCGCTGACGGTCAAGGACCAGGCGTGCCTGTCATTCGTGTACCGCTACAAGACCCGCGACATCACCCGTAACCTGCCGCTGCCCGAGGCGCAGGCGCTGATTGCCGAGCTGCTGCCCGAATCGTTTCGCAATGCACACTTGTTGACCCTGACCGACGAGGTTCAGCTGGAGTTCAGCAAGAAGGGCAAGCCCATGCTGCACCGCAACACCCCCCAGCAAATGCGCGAAGCCCCAGCCGCTGGGCATGATCGCGAGAAAAAACGCTACCTGGAGCTGACCCGGCCGTTTCTGACCGATCTGGGCGTGACCAACAAGCAGCACGAGTTGATCCCGGCCATGTCGCGCAAGTGGAAGCAGATCAACAAGTTCATCGAGGTTTTTTCCCATGCCTTGAGTTCCTCGGCATTGGCCGAAGGGCAGCCCGTACGGGTTGCCGATTTCGGCTCGGGCAAGGGCTACCTGACGTTCGCCATCCACGATTACCTGCGCAACAGCCTGCAGCGTGAGGCGCAGGTGACGGGCGTTGAGTTGCGCGAAGACATGGTCACCCTGTGCAACAACGCTGCCGCACGGCTGGAACACCCGGGCCTGGTGTTCCAGCACGGTGATGTGCGCACGGTGGTGCCGGCAGAGATCGATGTGATGATCGCCCTGCATGCCTGTGATATTGCCACCGACTACGCCATTCACACCGGCATCCGTTGCGGTGCGGCGATCATCATGTGTTCGCCCTGCTGTCACAAACAGATTCGCCAGCAGATCCAGAGCCCGAGCCTGCTCAAACCGATGCTGCAGTATGGACTGCATCTGGGGCAGCAGGCGGAGATGGTTACCGACAGCCTGCGTGCGCTGTATCTGGAAGCCTGCGGCTATGAGACCAAGGTGTTCGAGTTCATTTCGCTCGAGCACACCAATAAAAACAAGATGATCCTGGCCGTCCGGCGTGAGCAACCCCAGGACCCGGCAGCGTTGCTGGTGAAGATCCAGGCCCTGAAGGATTTCTACGCAATCGAAGAGCATTGCCTGGAAACCCTCCTCAAGGCCGATGGTTTGCTCGCCTGATAGCCCCGGGGCAGGGTGCGTATTGTCACCGCTGTCCCTACAACCTGGCCTCGTTGTCAGGTCACGGCACCCTGAGTACTTTCCCTGTGAGCAAATCACAGGGAGCAGGACACGATGTCACGACAAATCAAGGAGGATGGTCTCAACGCCTCCGTTCGCTTGACGCTACGCGAGCATGAAGTGCTGGGCTGGTATGCACAGGGCAAGACCTCTTGGGAAATTGCCCGCATCCTGAGCTGCACTGAAGCGACCGTGAATTTTCACTTTGGCAATATCCGCCAGAAATTTTCCGTTTCTACGCGCTCAGCGGCCTTGCTCAAAGCGTTCGAGCAAGGCGTGTTGTCGCCCGCATTCCGCGAAACACCTTGCCGTATCGAAGGAGCGTTCGATCGTGACTGAACCGGCCTCTACCAGTATCACCAGTCTGTATGTGGGACTGGGGCTGGCTTCAGTCATCCCCTTGATAGACGGCGATGCATTGTTTGGTGCCGTGCTGGGTGCGTGGCTTGTGACCAGCACCCGGCAGAGCCTGAAAGCCTGGCAGCGCATGGGGTCGCTGCTGCTATCAGCCGGGGTCGGCTATTTGTTCACACCTCTGGTGTTATCGATGGGGCCGTTTCTGTCCAGCGGTGTGGCAGCTTTTGTAGGTGCCGTGGTGGTCATCCCAATCAGTATCAAGGTCATGGTATGGCTGGATGCCGCCGAATTGCGGGATATTTTCCAGCGCATGAGAGGTGGGCGATGAGTTGCGTTACTCAAGGTTATTCAGGACGTGGTTATTTGCTGGGGCAGGCAGTTGGTCAAGGCTTCAAGTCGACGTTCAAGGTCGAGGATGCGTTTTTTCTCCTGAACTGCAATCCCGATAGCGTGCCGGTCGACTTCGTTCAAGGCGCGCAGTTGGCTGAGCAGTTCTTTTTCCCACGGCGAAGTGTGAGTCGATTTCACTGAACGCATTCGCGTGTGTTCACGTCGTTGGGGTCCACTGCCGATGAGTAACCAGTCGAGGGAGATGCCGTGCCGTTCTGCAATGTCCACGCAATGTGCATAGGGAATGCTGTCTCGGCATTTCCAGCTACTCAACGTCTGTGGGCTGATTCCAAGTACAGAGGATAACGCCGCGTCCGTCTTGGAGTCGGTGATTAGCTTTAATCGAGCCAGCACTGCAGCAGATCCTTTGCTACTCATGGTGAGTATTACCCGTGTGTATTGATGTACTTTGTCGCAAATATTTACTCGATTTGCATAGACACTTTTTGCAATATCGAACACTACCTATCAACAGATATATCGCAATGTTGTTTTTTCTTAAACGATAGAAGGAAATTTCCTTCTTTGTATGGTCCGTTAACTTACAGGAAAGCATCCAGTGGATGAGAAATTGCCAACGGGATAGGGGATGCGTAGATCCCGGAGTGGCCATGTTTTTGTTCAAAAGCTTAAATAAGGAAGAGCGAGTATGAGTACCTACAAATTGGTTTGTCCGCATTGCTTGAGTCGCATGCGTATCCGTACCAGTGAGGGGCGGCACATCTTTTTACGCATTGCCTATTTGCAATGTACCAATGAAGCCTGTGGTTGGTCCGTGCGGGCGGAGTTCGAGATGACCCATGAATTGTCTCCCAGCGGCATGCCAAACCCTGAGGTCAGCTTGCCCAGTGCCGGTTGCGACTTGCGCCGAGCGGCAGTCAAACCGATGATTCAGCGTCCCGCTGTTGCAGCGGAACTTGCATCATGAACGGGGACTGTCGTCGGCCTTTCAGGTCTTGGGCAACAAGGTTGTGCCGCGCGCCGGTCGCACACTGGTTTTACGGCCCAGCACGACGGTCATGATGACGCCAGCGGCGAACAACCAGGTGATCGGTTCGATATGCTCGCCAAAAAACAAGGCTGAAAAGGCGATCGTGAAGAAAATCTGCAGCAATTGGATCTGACTGACGCGCGCAATGCCGCCAAGGGCAAGACCGGCATACCAGGCGAAAAAACCAATGAACTGCGAGAACATCGCGACATAGCCGAATGCCCACCAGGTGCGCGTGGACACTGGCCCCTGATGCTGGAGCGCCAGGTAGATTACCGGGCCGATCAGCAAGGGAGTGGACAGCACCAGCGCCCAGCAGATGACCTGCCAACCCCCCATTTCCCGCGCCAGGCGGCCGCCCTCGGCGTACCCCAGTCCGCCGACGGCAATGGCCGCCAGCATCAGCAGGTCGCCGGCCTGGATGCTGCCGGCCCCGCTGATCATGGCATAGGCCAGTACCAGGGCACTGCCCAGGGCTGCACAGGCCCAAAAGGCCCTGGAGGGACGTTCGTGGGACAGCCAGGCGGCGTAGATTGCCACGCACAGCGGTTGCAGGCCGTTGACCAGTGCGCCATGGGAGGCCGGAAGAGTCTGCATGGCCCAGGCCGAGAGCACCGGAAAACCCAGGATCACACCGAGAATCACCAGGCTCAGGCCCCTGACCTGTGCCCAGGTCGGCCATTTTTCCCGGCGCCAGATCAACAGGGCCGCCGCTGGAATCGCCGCGAACAAGGCCCGCCCCAGGCCATTGAGCAATGGATGGAGTTCTTGCACCACGATGCGGGTCATGGGCAGGGTCAGGCTGAAAATGATGACGCCGAGCAGGCCCAGGGCCATGCCGGTGTTTTCGCGGGTAGACATACAGGGGCCTTGGCAATAAAGACACGGAAGAGTCTTCATTGAGCCACAGCCCAGGCACTTATGCTGTTACAGCTGACGACAGAGTTATCCGTACAGTTTTCCTCGTTCCCACGCAGAGCGTGGGAACGAGGATCTCATCTTATTTCGAGCGCTTGCGCTTGCTCGGTCCGAGCAACTCCACGGGCACATTCAACGCCTCAGCCCCCAGGGGATGAGTCTTTGAATCAAAGAACTGCAAACGCACACCCTGGCCATCGAACAATCGTGCATAGCGCTGCTTCTGGCTGATGATCGCGGCCTCGCTCAGGGAATAGACCGAAATCGCCAGCGTCTGGATCCCGGCCTTCCGGATGGCATGAACAATGTGCTCGTCCTCGGCACCCAGGCTATGGCCGAAGATGCACAGGGCCCCTTCATGGCCGGCCAGTTCGCCGTAGCACCAGTTCAAATAATCCGAATCGCGTATGGCGCCGAGCTTGTCTTGCGTATTGCCTTCACTGACGAACAGCGGCACATCGCCTGGGGTATTGATGGCGAAACCGTCGAGCAGGCCGCTACCTGCGGCATTGCGCTTGCGGGTACTGCCATCGAGGTTCTTGATCAGGTGCAGGCCGCCGTGCAAGTACAGGATGCGCGTGCCCCGGGTGTGCGTATCGCTGATATCGAAGTCGCTGTCGGCGCGGAAAAGATCCTCGAACCCCTCAGGGTTGTGCAAGATCGCCCAGTAATTGAGCAGGTCGTAATTGGTCGAGAAAATCGTGCGGTAGTTACGCAGTTCGACGTTAAGTGCCTGCAAGGTCGATGGCTGCACCAGCTTCCAGGGAATGTGCACGCTGCGCACGGCATGGATCAGCGCTTCCTTGATCGCGTAGTAGCGATTGAGCGGCGAGGAGGAGCTGATCGCCAGCGCCGCGTTGACCTTGACCGTGGTGTTCAGCGCACTGAGTACCTGTTCGAAATTTTCCGTGCCCATGGCCTTGAACAACGCCAGGTCAGTCTGCCCGAGTGGCTTGTTGCGAACTTTTTGTGCAAGTTCGAACAAGGAGTAGTAGGCGAAGTTGCGCCACACGGCGCGGCTGGCGCCATTACCCACCAGCAGCCCGGTGCAGTTGCAGGTGGCTTGCAGCTCAGGCCATGGGGCCAGGCTGGCATCGAATGAGTCGAAATCCATGGTTTTGGTCGGTCGCGGTCGAGTCGGTGGGCAGGGCGCGACTTTACCATGGGGGCCTCGACCATGTTGAATGGTCGAGGCGTGTGCTTCAGTTGGCCAACGAAGCGCGCATCAGTGCTTGTGCTTGGCCCAGGCATCCTTGAGCCAGGCGATTACGTTGGCTTGCGAGCGTGTATCGGAAGGGAGTTTCTCGCGCAGCAGGTGCTCGACTTTCAGGGCGTCTGACCTGTCGAGGCGCTTCATCTGGGCGAATTGATTGATCAGGTACAGCATCTCGTGTTTCTCATGCCGACTGAACAGATTGCTGTCAGGCTCGCCCCGCAACTTCGGGTCATCGCCCTTGGTAGTTCCCTGTGCGTAGCTGTATTGCAGGTCGTTGCTGTTCAATACGCTCATTACCGTTCTCCTTGGTGAGTTAAGAGCATCGAAACTTTAGCGACGAATTTCGCTGACGGAAGACCAAAGAGAAAAAACAGAAGTTACTGTAGGAAAATGTTCCGGTCGTTCGTAACGCCAGCAGGACGAGAGCGAAATTATCGTAGACTGAGCAACCGTCCAGGAGCCCTGTCATGACGTTTTCCATGCTTTTCGCCGTACTCGCCTCAGGTTTTATCTATGGGATCACCCCAGGTCCCGGCGTGCTGGCGGTGCTCGGCATCGGTGCCTCCCACGGGCGGCGTGCGGGCGCGGGTTTTCTCTGCGGGCATCTGTTGGGGGATGTGCTCTGGTGCAGCACCGCGCTGGTGGCGATTGTCGGGGCCCGTGAGATCGGCAGTTCAGTCTTTGACATCCTCGGCGTGCTCAGCGGCCTGTACCTGTTCTGGCTAGGCTTGCGTGCGCTGCGCAGCCGGCCGGGTAATGGCACGGTCAGCGAAGGCCCGGCGCGCCAACCGTTCTGGCATGGCGTGGTGTTCGGCCTGACCAACCCCAAGGCGTATCCGGTTGCAGTAGCCACGTTCACCGCCTTGCTCTCCAGTCGCGCCGAACTGCTCAACTGGTCGATGTTGCCGAGCTTGATCGCATTGAGTTTTGTCGGTGGCCTGCTGGCCTATGCCATTCTGGTAGGGGTGGTTGGCGCGCGGCAGGTGCGCAGCCTCTATACCCGCCATGAGTTGTGGATCACTCGTTTGTGCGGGCTGATGTTCATCGGTTTTGCCGTCAATGCGCTGATGCATGCACTGCCGGGGTTGCTGGGGCGCAAGCCCGTGTAGTCGCTGGAGGGGATGCTGATGACCTGTGCGGCTTGGCGTAGGATAGGGGCAGACGTCATCGCCCATCCCTGGAATATGGAAATCCAATGCCACTGCACATCGATACACCTCTGCTCGAATCTCGCCATCTGGGCCTGCTCACGGGGCAGAACATCTGGCTCAAATTCGACGCCTTGCAGCCCTGCGGGTCCTTCAAGATCCGGGGCATTGGCGCCGCCTGTGAGCACTATGCCCGGCAGGGCAAGAAGCGCTTCATTTCCTCTTCAGGCGGCAATGCCGGTATCGCTGTTGCCTATGCCGGGCGCTGCCTGTCCATTCCTGTCACCGTGGTCGTGCCGCAAACCACCACCGAGCGGGCCAAGGCGCTGATCCGCCAGGAGAACGCCGAGGTCATCGTTCATGGCGCCAGCTGGATGGAAGCCAATGCCCACGCACAATCGTTGCTGACGGCCGAGGACGCGTTTCTGCATCCCTTCGACAATCCCTTGCTGTGGCAGGGCCATGCCACGCTGATCGACGAAGTCGCCCAGGCCGGCCTGGTGCCTGATGCGGTGGTGCTTTCGGTCGGCGGTGGTGGGTTGCTGTCGGGTATCGTCGAAGGGCTCAAGCGCAATGGCTGGGGCCATGTGCCCGTCATTGCCGCTGAAACTGAAGGGGCCTCGTCGCTTGCACAGTCGGTCAAGGCTGGGCGGCGGGTCGAGTTGGCGGCGATCGACAGTGTCGCCACGTCGCTGGGAGCCAAGCAGGTTTGCGAGCAGGCTTTCGAACTGACGAAGTCTCACCCGATCACCTGCGCGGTGGTGTCGGACCGGGAGGCGTTGTCAGCTTGTGAACGGTTTCTGGCTGACCATCGGGTATTGGTCGAGCCGGCGTGTGGGGCGAGCTTGTCGCTGGTCTACGAGCGTAGAGCGGAGCTGGCCGGGTACCGCAATGTGCTGGTGGTGGTGTGTGGTGGGGTGACGGCGAGCCTTGAGCAGATTCGGGAGTGGATGAAGTAGTTCAAGGCTGGAGACCGCGTCGTGCCCATCGCTGGCAAGCCAGCTCCCACAGGACAGATATCAGTTTCAAGAACACTGCAATACCTGTGGGAGCTGGCTTGCCAGCGATGAGGCCCGAAAGGTCAAACCCGAAACTGCTGCATCAATCCGCCCTGATAATTAGCCAGTTCATTGAGCTGATCACTTACCTGCGCCGACTCCCGCGCCTGCCCGGAAAGTGATTCGGTCACATCACGAATTGCCTCGACATTGCGATTGATCTCTTCGGCGACGCTGCTTTGTTCCTCCGCGGCGCTGGCGATCTGCAGGTTCATTTCGGTGATCAGGTTTACGGCAGTACCGATACGCTGCAGAGCATCCACGGCTTGCTGGACCTGGGCCACGTTGTCCTGGGCCAGGCCATGGCTGCTGTGCATCGCCTGGCTGACGTCACGGGTGCCTGATTGCAGGTTTTCGATCACCTGACGAATTTCTTCGACCGAATCCTGGGTACGTCGTGCCAGGTTGCGCACTTCGTCGGCCACTACCGCAAAACCGCGTCCGGCTTCCCCTGCACGCGCCGCTTCGATGGCCGCGTTGAGTGCCAGCAGGTTGGTTTGCCCGGCAATGGCGCAGATCACTTCCAGCACCGAGCCGATTTGCTCGCTGCTGCCGGCCAGCCCCTGCAGCTGGTGCATGGCCTGGCCCATGTCCTGGGCAAGGGCATTGATGGCGTCGGTGGTCTGGGTGATGACATCAAGACCTTGCTGGCTTGCCTGGTCGGCATTGCGCGCAGCATCGGCGGCTTGCGCCGCGCTGTGCGCCGAGGCGTTGGCGGCGGCAGACATTTCGTGCAGGGCGGTGGCGACCTGATCGATCTCGCGAAACTGCTGCTGCATGCCCTCGCTGGTGCGGCGAGCGATCTGCGCGGACTGGTCGGCGGTCTGCCGGGCATCCTGTACAGAGCCTTGAACCTGGGCAATCACCGGCTGCAACTTGTCGAGAAAGCGATTGAAGGCTTGGGCCAGCCGGCCCAGCTCATCGCGGTGTGGATAATTCAGCCGGCGGGTCAGGTCACCTTCGCCCTGGGCGATGTCTTCGAGCATTGCCGCCAGGCTGAGCACCGGACGGGTCACACCGCGGGCTGTCAGCCAGATCATCAGCATGCCGAGCAGGGCGGCAAGGGTACCTAGGCCGAACTCCAGGCCGGAGCTACGCAGGCGCGCGGCATCCAGTTGCCCTTGCAGCACTTCCACCGGTGCCAGCAGGACCTTCTGCGGCACGCTCAGCAGCACGCCCCAGGCTTTGCTGCCGGCAATGGGCTCCAGGGGTTCGAGTACGGTGATCTGCTGGCTGTCGGTAAAACTTCTGGCCCGGGCCTGGTTGAGAGCGGCCAGGATTTCAGGCGCCTTTTCCGGCTGCGTCTGTTGCAGCGGACTGCCGAGCTTGTCGGCGTCCTGACTGCTGCCGGCAATCAAGCCGGCCGGACTGAGAATGCTGATTTGACCTTTTCCATCGTACAGCTTGCGGCTGTTGGCCACGCTGTTTTGTTGCAGGCTGTCGAGGCTGATGTCCAGGCCCAGCACGGCAATGGTGCGGCCGTTTTCAATCAGTGGGAAGGTGATGCTGGTGACCAGTCGGCGACTGCCCGACGACTCGTCGAAATAGGGATCGAGCACGCACAGTTGGCGGCTATCTCGCGAGCAGGTGTAGAAGGTGTTGAACGGGTTACCACTGGGACCAGGGGAGGTGTCGCCGAGGAGCTTTTCATCGCCCAGCACCGGCTGCAGTTCACCGGGTTTTGGCTGCACCCAATACTGCGCGAAACGACCGGCCTCGTTGCTGCCAAGCTCAGTCTGGCCATGGAAGTCGGCATCGTGGCCATCCAGCGCATCGGGCTCGAAAATGACAAAAAGCCCGAGCAGTTCGGGCCGTTTTTCCAGGGACGTGCGCAGCACGCCAGTGAGTTCGGTACGCAGTGCCTGCGGGGTAATTTCCCCGCGCACCGAGCGCTCTCGCAGGTACAGCAGAAATCTTGCCACACCCTCGCCGTACTCATGGGTGCGCATGAATGATCGCTGGATCTGCAGCGCTTGCCCCTTGCCCTCGGCTTGCAGATTCTGCTCGGCGGCTTCGGCCAGCATCTGGCTGCTCGAGGCCTTCACATTCTCGGTACTGAGGTTGCTCTGATAGAGCGAGAGACCCACCAGCAGCGTCACTACCAGGATCAGGCAGAGGCTGGCGAGCAGGGTGATCTTGCTTTGTATGGTCAGGGAACTGGCGCGCATGATCAGGACCTTGTATCGGTCGGCGGAAATCGGAAGCGGGTGGCGCTTGCCACCCGCCCACGGTTAGAACGACGTGGCGAACACGATTTGGCTGTAGAGGTTCCTGTCGTTGTTGCCCAGTTGCGTACCGCCGTTTTCGAAGCTCTTGTCCGGCTCGTACAGGCCGATCAGCGGCATGATCATGATGTTTTCGGTCACGCCCCATTCGGCGTAGAGATCGACTTCATGACCATCGGTATTGCCCAGATTGCGGTCGATGGTGTTGAAGTCGAACAGCAGTACGCCGACGTTCAGGTTTTCCATCGGGCTGACCTTGAAACTGACGTTCTGGATGCGCGAGTTGGTGTTGAACGGGCCGGCATAGTTGCCTGCCACTTCGCCCTGGAACCAGGTGCCGTAGCCGCGGCTGAAGCCGTAGAACAGTGTGTCGTAGTTTTCCGAGAAGCGGCTGTAGCGATAGCTGACGTAGGGTTTCCAGGCCACATCGGCGAAGGTCCAGCCGGCTTCCAGGTACCAGGCGTCTTCGTTATCGGTGTCTTGCTTGTCCTGACGGGCGTATTCACCGGAGAGGAACAGGTTTTCCACGCCGGCATTGCCCGTAGCACGCAGGCTGTAGGTTTTCATGCCGTCGCGCTCCAGCTGGAGGGGCGAGGCGAATTCTTCATCGACATCGGTGACATCGACGTAGGTCAGGCCCACGGTACCGGCTTCGGCCACGTGTTCGAGGGTACCCACCACCATTTCGGATTTGGCCTGGGCGCGGTTGTCGGATTTCAACCACATCAGGTCACTGCGCCAGCCTTCCTTGCCACCGATACGCAGCACGGCGGTCTCGTCGAAGTTCTTGCGGGCGGCCAGGTAGTAGGCGCCACCCCGGTTGAACTCACCATCGGCAACACCCTTGCCGAGGTTGAGCGCATCGCCGTCGATCAGGAAGCCATCGCCGACCACGATGTTCTGGCGGCCAAAGGACAGGTCGATGCCGTCTTCGCCGAGTGCCTCGAACAGCTTGCCCGAGCGCCAGCCCAGGGACGCATCTTCGATCTTGGTGGTGCGTTCGGAACCGTCGGTGAAACCCGCCGCATCGCCATCGCCCCAGGTGCCGGAGCTGAGCAGGCCGAAGGCACCATAGGCGGTGCCGACACCGGCCAGGCTCTGGTCGAAGCTCAGGCCGTACTTGATGTAGCCTTCGCGCCAGGACGAGGAGCCCTCATCCAGGCGACCGGACAATGCGTAGTTTTCCTCGCTGTGGAACAGGCCGAACACGGCTTCGACCTTGGCGTTCAGGTGGCTGTCGTCATCGGCATACAGTTCGTACGCGCCAGCCTGGGTGGCAGCGCTGATCAGCATTGCCAGAGTGGAGATACGGAGCAAGGGCGACTTGGGCATTGACGGGATTCCGTTTGTTATTAGTGTCGGGAGCGGGTCTTGGACCTTTTCCCGATACTAAGGCGTTGCCCGTCACTGGCTTTTTGCCTGCTTGCCATTTGTTTGATTGTGGGTGCCAGAGTTGGGGATTTATGTCGGCTCCATCGCTGGCAAGCCAGCTCCCACAGGGTCAATGCATACCTCTGTGGGAGCGGGCTTGCCCGCGATGGGTTCACCACTATCTGACTGCCAGATACCCGCTCGCCAACTGACACGCCCGCTCAATCAACATCGGCGCCATCTCCCGTGCCGTCTCGGTTTCACTGCGAGTGTGAATCCAGCCCAGGTAGGTGGTGCCGCGCAACATCAGGAACAGCGACAAGGCATTGCGATCGGCCTCGCTCAGCGGTTTGACCGCGTCATAACCCGAGAGCAGCGAGGCCTTGATCTGCTCGTAGCGCGGGTCGTCCAGGCAGAAGTACAAGGCGGTGGCCAGCTCGAACATGTGCCAGCCAAAGCCTGCGTCATCGAAGTCGATCAGGCGCAGGCGCGTGCCTTCGATCAACAGGTTTTCCGGCACCAGGTCGGCGTGGATCATGCCGAAGTTGTCCAGCGTGCGGCCGTACTTGCGCAGGTCGATGCGCGCCATGCGACGTGCTTGCAGCAGCAGCGAACGTTGCTCATCGGTCAGGCTGGCGAGTTCCCAGAAGCGGCCCCAGAAAGGGTTGGCACCGATCAGGCCTTCCTCGTCCCAGGCGTGGCGGATGAACTCGTCGGGTTGTTGCCATTGGGCCGAATGGCTGTGGATACGGGCGGCGAGGGCACCGGCTTCGCGGAACAGGAAGTCCACGTCGGCGTCGGCTTCAACACCGTGTTCGGAGGTCCCGGCGGTGGCGCCGGGCAGCCAGGCGAGCATGTCGACATGGCGCGCTTCGCCGATCTTTTCGCTGTGGATTTCAATCAGGTGCCGATCCTCCTGGGCGCGGATGATTTGCGGCACGGTGATGCCGGTATGGGCCAGCGCTTCCATCCACTGCAGCTCGGAGCGCAGGGCATTTTCACAGTGATAGCCGTTGCGATGGACGCGCAGGGCGATGCGCTGGCCATCGTTTCGGCGGGCGGAAAACACGGCGTTCTCGCGATATTTCACCAGCTCGATTTCGCTGAACTCACCCTCCCAATGGCGCAGGGCATTACACGCCAGATCGTGCAAATGGGCGACTTGCTGTTCATGGCTCAAGGCGTTGAACGTGCTCATGGCATCTCCTTACAGGGCGCTCAGGGCGGCGTCGAGGGTGTCGATGAAGAGGTCGGCGTTGGCGACGGAGAAGACCAGCGGCGGGCGCATCTTGAGGATGTTGTCGTCAGCGCCGATCTTGCTGATCAGCACGCCGCGCTCGCGCATATCGTTGACCACCCGGCGTGCCTCGATTCCGGCCGGCGCCTTGCTGGTGCGGTCGCGCACCAGTTCGACGGCAAAGAACAGACCCTTGCCGCGCACATCGCCGATCAGGTCATGTTTTTCCGCCAGGCCATCGAGTCGCTGCTGGACGTAGGCACCGACATTGCGGGCATTGGCCAGCAGCTGTTCGCGCTCAATCACATCGAGCACTGCCATGCCGGCGGCAGCGGCCACCGGCGAGCCGCCGAAGGTGTTGAAGTACATGGCGCTGCGCCCGAACGACTCGACAAGTGCACCATTGGTTACCAGGCCCGCGAGGGGATAGCCATTACCCATGGGCTTGCCCAGGGTGACGATGTCCGGCACCACGGCGTGGGCCTGGTGCCCCCACAAATGGTCGCCGGTGCGGGCGAAGCCCGATTGCACTTCGTCGGCGATGAACAGGCCACCGGCCTCGCGGATCAAGGCTGCGGCCTTCTCCACAAAACCGGCCGGTACGCGCGGCAGGCCTTCGTTGGCGAACAGGGTGTCGATCAACAGGGCGGCAGGACGAATCCCTTCGGCTTTCATCGAAGCGATGGCCTCGACGATATTGGCGGTGTATTGCGCCAGCAACTGTTCCGGCGTGGTTCCGGCCGGGGCCTGATAAAGGCAAGGGATCGGCACCGCCCGGGCATGGGCGCCGAAGGGCTCGGGGGAGGGTAGCGCCGTGGTCACTTGCGCCAGCGAGGCGGAGTTGCCGTGGTAGTTGTAGTTGCTGACGATGATCCCGGTGCCACCGCTGGCAAAGCGCGCCAGGCGCAGCGCCAGTTCATTGGCCTCGCTGCCGGTGCAGGTGAACATCACGGTGTCGAGCGGGGCGTCGAAGGTGGCGGTCAGACGCTCGGCATAGCTGACGATCTGCTCGTCCAGATAGCGGGTGTGGATGTTCAACTGCGCGGCCTGGCGGCTGATCGACTCGACCACGTGCGGGTTGCAATGACCGACACAGGGCACGTTGTTGTACACGTCCAGGTAACGGCGCCCGTCCACATCGAACAGCCAGACGCCTTCGCCGCGTACCAGGTGCAGCGGGTTGTCATAGAACAGCGGCGACTGGCTGCCGAGTACACGATGGCGACGTTGCAACAGAGTGAGTTCAGACATTGTCAGCAGTCTCCAGAGCGACCGTGCGATCACCCAGTCGGGCGCGCACGAAGAAGTTGAGGATGCACAGCGCCAGGGTCACCGCCAGGGCGACCAGCATGTACACATCGAGTTGGAAGCAGGCGGCGATGACCACCAGGGTCAGGGCCAGGCCCAGCCAGGCGACCAGCGTGCCGCCGGCCAGGCGGAAAGGGCGCGCCAGGTCAGGTTGGGTACGGCGGATGCGCAGGTAGGCGCCGAAAATGAACAGGTAGCAGACGTTCAGCAGCAGCACCACAGCCAGCATCACCGTGGCCGGGTCTACCGCAGACATCGGCAGGCCGATAACGCCAATCAGCACCAGGGCATTGATCGGTGTCGCGCGTTTTCCGGTCTTGCCCAGCCATTGCGGAAACTGACCATCGCGAGCCATGGCGTACAGTTGGCGAGAGGCGGCATAGATCAGCGAGAAGAAGGTTGCGATCAAGCCGAATACCGCGCCAGAGCCGATCACCTTGGCCAGCCAGGAATCCGGTCCATACACGTTGTTGCTGGACATCGCCGCGTACAGTGGGTCGCCTGCCGCGCCAACCAGTTCCACGCCACCGGCGCCGGGTGCGCATACCAGCACCACCAGCGCGGTAACCAGCAGGGTGCCGACGGCCGCGAGAATCCCGCGTGGCATGCTGCGGCCCGGATTGGCGGCTTCTTCGGCTGCAGAGCCGGTTTGCTCGACGGTGATGAACAGCCAGATGGCGAACGGCACACAGGCGAAGATTCCACCCAGGCTGATCGCTTGTCCGGTGCTGGCCGGCAGGCTGAGCAGGGTGGTCAGTTCTACATGCGGGGCCATCGCCACGCCGAAGGTGAGCAGGGCGACTACGGCTATGACTCCGGCGATCAGGGTCAGGCCCATGGCCTCGCCGACACCACGGATGTGGAAGCCGATGATCACCGCGAACATGGCGAATTTGACCGGCCAGCCACCGATGCCGAACATCGACTCGGTGTAGGCCGAGACAAAGGTGGCAGCAGCGCCAGTGCCGATGGTCAGCGCCAGTGCACAGGCGGTGCCGACCAGGTAGCCGACGAAGGGGCCGAAGGCGGTTTGCGCATAGGCGAATACGCCGCCGGCACTGGGCAGGGCCGTGGACAGTTCGGCGACGCACAAGGCCAATCCACCGCATAACAGCGCCATCAACAGGGTGGCGATCAGCATGTTCAGCCAACCGCCGGCGGCCAGGCCGTAGTTCCAGCCGGAAAACTGTCCGGCCACCACCAGGGCAATGCCCAGCCCGGCGATTTTTGGCCAACCCAACGCACTTTTCTTAAGCACAGGAATCTCCCGCGACCCGAGGGTCGTTTATTGTTATTTGTGAGGATTTACCGTGTTGCAGTGGTGTCGTTACTGCATTTGCAAGAAAGATCGGAGCGGCGATCGTGCTGCCGTCCCGTTCGATAGTAGGAGCAAAGTCGGGGCTGTCCTTGGTTGTGCTTGCCAACTACTTGGCTGTGCATGCCAACTCGTCGGGACTGCCGTCGCCGACCGTCGATATGAGGCTTTCCCCAATAGTCATGGAGGTGGGCGGGGGGTATATTCGGCACCTGTGATCAAGTCGACCCTGGCATGCCTCTTGCCAGATGAAAGATAGAAGCAATTACAAAAATAACGTTACACGAGGCTTTACAGCCATGATGACTACTGAAACAAGAGTGGACCAGTTCGACCAGTGGCTGCACGAGGTCAATCAGGTCTGTGGCTCGTTCAGTGCCAAGACCCTGGGCGGAGAGTTCGCCGGGGCCATCAATGAATTTCGCGCCGGCTCCATCAAGTTGAGCGTCGTCGATATCGCCCAGGCTCGTCTTTTCCGGACCGAGCGCGAATTGTCGCTTAACGAAAGCTCGCACTATTACGCTGCCTTCCAGCTGCGTGGGCGCGCCTTCATGGAGCAGGCTGGCAACAGCATCGAGTTGCTGCCGGGGGATATCACCCTGATCGACTCGACCCTGCCGAGCAACTTCGTCTACAGCGATTCTGCGCGCCAACTGTCGCTGATCCTGCCGCGCCAACTGGTCGAGAGCAGCCTGCGCTTTTCGCGCATCAAGTGCGGCCAACGGATTCCCGCCACATCGTCGGTGGCGGTGCTTGCCCAGCGCTTGATTGTCGAGTCGACCCAGCAGAGCAACTTCAGCCTGCAGGAAAGCGAAGCGACCCTGGAGGCCATCGTCAGCCTGTTGCGGCCCGCGCTCAGTGCCATGGAAGTCGAAGACGACGTGCAGACCAGGGTCTTCCACAAGACCCTGCGCTTTATCGACGAGCACATTTGCGCTGAAGAGCTGTGCCCGGAAATGGTCGCCAGGGAAGTCGGCGTGTCGGTGCGTGGCTTGTACCGACTGTTCTCCAAGAACGGCATGGTGGTGGCGCAGTACATCAAGAACCGTCGCCTGGATTTCTGCGCGCAGAGCCTGCGCGAGGCCGGTAGCGAACAGAAGCTGTCGGCACTTGGCTATGCCTGGGGCTTCAGCGATTCCAGTTACTTCTCCACCGCCTTCAAGGCGCGTTTCGGCGTGTCTCCCGGCGAGTACCGCAAGCGTTACAGCCAAGCCTGAGCCCTGCAAAATGACCGGTCCTGAGTGGCCGGTCGGCCCTCCCGAGCACCGTTCGTGCAGTTGGCAGTCCCGCCAATACGGCTGGCATACAGAATAAAGCCTCTCTTGCCCCCAGCGTCGAGAATCCAGTCAACGCAGCTTTCGGCTGCCCGTTAGATCGACCAAAACAAGCACGGCGGGACTCAGGTCCCGAACCGTGGGATGAGAGGAACACACATGAGCAAGGTTGAGATTCTGCCGCAGGTTGCAGCATTCCTGGCGCGTCGCCACGGCTGCTTCATCGATGGCCAATGGGTACTGCCCGAAGGCCCTACCACGCCGGTGTTCAACCCGGCCACCGGTGAAACCATCGCCGAAGTCCCGGATGTACCGCTCGAATACATGAACCGTGCCGTGGAGTCGGCTCATGCCGCCTTCAAATCGCGGGTCTGGTCCGGCCTGCGTCCGGCTGACCGTGAACGCATCCTGCTGAATTTCACCAGCCTGGTCGAAGCCCATGCTGAAGAACTGGCACAGCTGGAAACCCTGAGCCAGGGCAAGTCGATCAACATGGCGCGCATGCTCGATGTCGGTGCTACGGTCGAGTTCATGCGCTATATGAGCGGCTGGGCAACCAAGATCGAAGGCCAGACCCTGGACGTCTCGATCCCGATTCCGCAAGGCACCAACTTCACTGCCTTCGCTCGCCGCGAGCCGGTCGGCGTGGTGGCCGGTATCGTGCCGTGGAACTTCCCGCTGATGATCACCACCTGGAAACTGATGCCGGCCCTGGCTTGCGGTTGCACGGTGGTGATCAAGCCAGCCTGTGAAACGCCGCTGACGGCCCTGCGCCTGGCCGAGCTGGCGTTCGAGGCCGGCATCCCGGCGGGCGTGTTCAACGTCATCACCGGTGAAGGCGCCACCGTTGGCGCCGGCCTGGCGGCGCATCCGCTGATCAGCAAGGTCTCGTTCACCGGCTCCACTGCCGTGGGCAAGAGCGTCGGTGTGGCCGCCATGGCCAACATGACCCGCTTCGCGCTGGAGCTGGGTGGCAAGAACCCGATGATCATTCTCGAAGACGCCGACATCGACAAGGCCATCCAGGGCGCCATGCTCGGTGGCTTGCTCAACCAGGGCCAGGTCTGCGCCGCGGCATCGCGTTTCTACGTGCACCAGTCGCGCTACAACGAGTTTGTCGACGGCCTGGCCAAGGCCGTCTCGGGCCTGTCCATCGGCGCCGGCATGGATGCGACTGCTGCGATCAACCCGTTGGTATCGCGCAAGCAACAGACCAGCGTCCTCAAACACATCGAAACCGCCCGTAAGGAAGGTGCTCGCGTGGTGTGCGGTGGCGAACTGTTGCAGGGCGATGGCTTCTTCGTGCAGCCGACCGTGCTGGCCGATGTCGATCACTCGATGGGCGTGGCCCGCGATGAGGTGTTCGGCCCGGTACTGTCGGTGATGTCGTTCACCGATGAAGACAAGGTGATCGAGCTGGCCAACGACAGCCCTTACGGCCTGGCCGCGAGCCTGTGGACCAACGACCTGACCAAGGCCATGAACCTGGTGCCGCGCATCGAAGCAGGCACCGTGTGGGTCAATGCCCACGTGTTGCTCGACCCGAACATGCCGTTTGGTGGGGTCAAGCAGTCGGGCATGGGGCGTGAGTTCGGTCGGGCGGTGATCGAGGCGTACACGGAATTGAAGTCGGTGTGCATTGCCCACTGATTGCTGAGCGAGCTCTTTTGGGGCAGGCCTTAGGGCCTGCTTTTTTTTTGTCTGTGTGTCAGGTGTGGCCTCATCGCGGGCAAGCCCGCTCCCACAGGGTCGGCGTTGTACATTCCCTGTTGGAGCTGGCTTGCCAGCGATCGGCCGCGAAGCGGCCGCAAAAATCCCAAGGCAAAAAAAAGCCCACCAGAACGGCGGGCCTGATAGGGAAATCGACTCAAATCAATACTGAGGCGTCATGCCATCTTCAATCGCAATCCCCTGCTCACGCATCTTCGCAATCAACCCGGCCCGCGCTTGCGGCAGGTTCAACATCGACACCTTGCGAATCGACGACACTTCCTCTGTGGTATACGGCTGGTAGTGCTCCGGCATGCTCTTGCCCGCCATGCCATCGGGCCGCATGATCCAGTTGACCAGGTCCGCCAACTGCGCATCGTTTAGCGCCGATTGCGACATGCCCGGCACCCGCACCAGGAACTCACGCCCGCCCGGCACCTTCAGGAAGTTGCCGACGAAGTCTTTCATGCGCGGGGTGTCATTGGACGCAGAACCCTCGCCGCCACCCAGGTGGCAACCCGCGCATTGCAACTGGTAGTTCACCGGTGTGCTGTAGCCGGCCTGGGCAATGGGCGTTTGTGGCGACTCATTGCCTGGGGCATGTTTCTGGTTCGGGTTGGGAATGGCCCGCGCCAGGGCGAGCGGGGCTGCCATGGCGCAAATCAGTCCAACAATCAACAGATGGCGCATGTTAGCCCCCGGGATCAGATCGCGACGCCGCGGATGACCGAAACGGTGCAGTGGTAGATGTGCGACTTGGCCGCCAGGCACCAGTTCACGTCGTTGTTGTTGAACGGACGGTACGCAGGTTCCTCGCTGTCGTTACGGGTACAGGCGCACTGCGTGCAACTGTGCTTACCGCAGCAGTCGTTGTAGGAAATGATGTAATCCTTGCCGTCGGCCGGGTTACGGCAGGTGCCAACCCAGGCCACTTGCGAGGCTTCGGTGCCTGGTGGGCAGGAAGAGACGCTACCACCGCAGCAGCTGCACAGAAAACCGTCGATGGAGCAGTAACGCCAGTAGTCGCAGCTGTTGGGGTCACCCGGGTCGCCGGCCATTGGCTTGTCGGCGGCCAGGGCCTTGCTGGTGCGGTCGATCGGCAGCAGTACCGGCAGAGCGGCGCCGACCACCATCAGCGAACCGAGGCGGGCCAGCAGCTTGCGCCGTGAGGTGGTGTCGGCAACGTGCCGGGTCGAGCGTTCGAACAGGAGGTCGAGCAGTTTCATGAGGGGTCGGCCTTCTTATTAGTGGTTATGAGGGTGTGCGTGCGAGTGCGAATGCGAATGCGCGTGTTCCTGGGTGCCGTGCAGGTATTGCTGCAGGGTGGCGCTGCCCAGGTGTTCGGCTTCGAACAGGCTGTCCAGGTGTTCGCGAGAATTGACCAGGCCTTTGGAACGCAGCACACCGTTCTGATCGATCAATGCTGCGTAAGGCAGCTTGCCGATCTGGTAGGTCATGCCGACTTCCGGGCCGACCACGTAGGTCACGTTTTCCAGTTTGTGTTCCTTGATCAGTGCGTGCTGCGCATCCATGTCGCCATCGCTGACGTAGATGACGTCCAGGCGGTCGGCCTGGTCCTTGGCGATGGATTTGATCGCCGGCAGCAACGACTTGCAGATCGGGCAGGTCGGCGAGAGGAAGAACAGCAGCTGGCTCTTCTGGCCGGCATAGCCGAAGTTCACCGGGCGACCATTGCGGTCGGCAGCGGTCACTTTCGGTGCTGGCTCATTCACGGACACGCCTTTATCGACCATCAAGGCACCGGCCGGAGCCAGGCGCGAGTGCAGGACACCGATCTGGCGAACCAGACCCATCACGGCAAAAGCCAGTGCCAGCAGCAGGCACCAGAGCAACACGTTGGAAACTATCAAGCCTTCCATAAATCACCTTCCAATCAATTTGAGCAGACGTGGGCTGTTGGCCAGAAGACCGTCAGCCGTGGCGTAGACAAGCAGGGCAACGGCGCTGGCGGCAATTGCCACGAAACCGTCGAAAAAGCCCATTTCACGGGCATACGGCGCCAGACTGGCGACCACGGCCAGGCCTACCAACACGCTGTTGCGCAACAACAGCGCAGGGCGGATCGGTTGCGCCTGGTCAGGGCCGGCGCAACCGCAGTCGATGTCCTTGCGGCCACGCCAGAGGTTGAAGCCGATAGCCGCCGCGTACAGGCCCAGCAGGCCGGCGGCGACTGGCGCTGCGTAAGGGCGGCTGAACGGTGCCAGCAGGGCCAGGGCGGTGGTCAACTCCAGCACCGGCAGCAGGCGCGCGAACAACCGCACCAGCATCTTGGGCAGCAGTTGGTAGTCCTCGACCTGGTTGGCGAACCTTGCCTGCGCGCGCACTTTGTGTGTCGCGGCACTGGCCAGGATCACCGCGACCGTAACGGCGCTGGCGATGACGAATATCGGATCAGGTTGCATGGCTGCATCTCGTCAATGGGTGAGAATCTGGGTCGCCGTCTTGGCGATCTTTTCCATGGTGCCGGTGTACTTGCCGGCATCCAGGTCAAATACCTCCAGACCGCCCTCGATGTTGGCGCCTAGCAACAGCGGCTTGTCGTCGCTGGTGGCGTTCAGGCTCCAGATAGGGGTTTTCGATTCCAGGGTGCCGATCTTCTTCATGGTCTTGAGGTCGTAGACCCAGACGAAGGGGCTCGGGTCTTCCCATTTCATCGCTTCATTGGCGTCGTGCATCAGCACGTACATGCGGTTGAGCTTCGGTGCGGCAGCGATCAGCTGCCAGCCGCCTGGTGCCCAGCCGGCTTTCTTTTCGTCTTCGGTAGTCAGCGACCAGCTCGGCAGGACCTTCGGCTCGGCACCGGAGAAGTCCACCGGGCGGACCGTGCCAGTGGTGGTGACGAAGTAGTAGGTATCGCCGATGTTGGTTGCGCGTTCGACCAACTTTTCCGCGTTCGGATCGAAGAACTTGGTCTTGCTGCGCGAAATTTCCTTGCCAGCGTCATCGAGCTTGACCAGTTGCAGGCTGCCATCGCCGCACAGTGAGGCGAAAGCGCGGGCGCCGACCGGGTAGTTCAGGACGCAACCAGGGATGGCGATTTCACCAACCACGGATTTGTCAGTGGTGTTCACCACAGTGACCGACGTCGACGGCGTGAAGTTATAGACATAAACGAAGCGATCATCGCTGCTGGTGTTCAAGCCGTAACGTTGAGTCAGGCTTTCAGAGCGCTTGGACGGAATCTTCACTTCCCATTTCGGCGACAGGGTCGAGGTATCCCAGGCGGTCAGCACGTCAGTGCGATCACCGCGGGTGCCACGAGAGTAGAACAAGTCGGCGCTGTAGAGCGTGTGCTGGTCACGGCTCAGGGTCGAGGGCGCTGCGAAACCGGTGGGCACCATGCCGAGCATGCGTTTGGCTTCCGGGTCGACTACCGTCACTCGACCGGTCACGAAGCTGTCGAATTCGACATCGATGATGTAGGCACGGTGCGGCGACGGCGGAAACGGCAGCGTGGTCTGACCGATGGTCGGGTCCGCGGGCAAATCGGCGTAGGCGCTGGACAGGCCAGCGAGCGACGCGCCAAGAGCCAGCGTGGTGTGGGCCAGGATCCTGGATATTCGCATAGGGTGCTCCCTTGATTATTAGACTGGCAGATCGCGGATACAGGGGTGGAAGTCTGCAGTCGAAGTCTGCCTTGCCCGGTCATGAAGGGAATTGTTGTGCGTGCCAACCCCTTGTGTGTCCATGTCAGGCAGGTTGGGAGGGCGATAGATGGCGGGGGGCGTGCAAAAGCCCGCCCTCTGTAGGAGCGAGCTTGCTCGCGATGCAGGCGACGCGGTCCGTCTAAAGAAATGAAGCTCCGGGAATCACGGTTCGCTAATCAATCAACTGATCAATCAAAACCGCGTTGGTATAGACCAAGCTGCCATCGCTCGCGCGATGCCCAACCAGGTGGAACTGACCGCGACTGTGCTGCAGATAGACACGCATTTGGCAGTCGGACAAGGGGCCGTATCCCTCTGGAATGATCAAATCCAGAGTATTCATGTCGACATCGACCATGGCTTCACGTTCCTGGGTCTCCTGCAGGCGTTCCTCGGCTGCCTCAAGATGCTCATGCAGAGGGCCATCGACATAGAAACGGACTTCCCCGATCGGGGTGGACTTTTCGGCGCCGCTGGGTTTGCACCAGCCTTCGATGGTCAGAGCACTCATGACGAAGCCTCCGCTGTGGATTGTTTGAGTATAGCTTGCAGCCGGAACCTGTTTGACGACCTTCGACCGCACCTGCGCCCTGGCCTTCTCAATCTATGCTGTTTAGTGGCGATGCTGTTGCAAGCCAATGAGTGACAGAAACAGGACGATGAAAAATGGCAATAGCAATTGCTTTAATACTAATCGTTATTGCATCAGTGCTGTTCGATATCCTGGCGCCCTGGCATGCGACCCCGGCGGCGTCCAATTGGGGATCTATCGACACCACCCTGTTCATCACCCTGATCATCAGCGGAATATTTTTCATCGCCATCACGGTATTCATGGCGGTAGCCGTGATCCGTTATCGGCACAAGGAGGGCAGCAGAGCCCACTACCAGCCAGAAAGTAAAAAGCTGGAATTATGGTTGATTATCGTTACCTCGGTAGGTATTGCCGCAATGTTGGCGCCAGGTCTGATTGTTTACAGTGATTTCGTCCGGGTGCCGAAAAATGCTTATGAACTCGAAGTAGTCGCCCAGCAATGGCAGTGGGCCTATCGTTTTCCCGGCCAGGACGGGAAGCTGGGCAAATCGGATATCAAGTATGTTGATGCCACCAATCCCTTCGGCCTCGATCCCAAGGATCCTGCCGGGCAGGACGATGTGCTTGTAAAGAACAATGAAGTTCGCCTTCCGCTCGATCGGCCGGTGAAAGTTCTACTGCGTTCCAAAGATGTGCTGCACGATTTCTATGTACCGCAAATTCGCAGCAAGATGGACATGGTGCCAGGGATGGTGTCGCACTTCTGGTTTACGCCGACTAAAACCGGTAACTATGAAGTCCTGTGCGCTGAATTTTGTGGCGTGGGTCATTACAACATGCGCGGCCACATGGTCGTGGAAGAGCAGGGCGCCTTCGATCAATGGCTGAACAGCCAACCGACCTTTGCGCAGACATTGACCACAGCTGCCAAGCCCAGTCGGGACAGTCTGCTGGAAAAAGGCCGCCAGTTGGTCGAACAACACGGTTGCAGTGCCTGCCATAGCCAGGATGGTAGCGCCAGTCTCGGCCCGGGATGGAAGGGGCTGTACGGCCGCATGGAGCAACTTGCCGATGGCACCAGTGTGCTGGTCGATGAGGCTTACCTGAAAGAGTCGATCCTCGATCCGAAGGCACGATTGGTGCAGGGCTACCCGCCGGTCATGGTGACCTATACTCTCAGTGAAGCTGAGCTGGGTGCTCTGGTCGCCCTGATCAAATCCCTGGGTGCTGAGCAGCAAGGCCAGTCAGGCTCGGGTGACGACCTGGCAGCGCAGGGACAGCAACTGGCCCAGTCGCTCGGCTGCCTGGCCTGCCACAGCGTCGATGGCAGCAAGGGCGTCGGCCCCAGCTGGCAGGGCCTGTATGGCAAGACAGAAACCCTTGCCGACGGAGCAGAAATCAAAGTCGATGAGGGCTATATCAAAGAGTCGGTTCTTAATCCCGGTGCCAGGATCGTCAAGGGCTATGCACCCGTCATGCCGGCCTTTGCGCCGAGCGACAAGGAGTTGGACGCACTGATTGCTTTTATCAAATCCACAGCGAATGCCGCTGCTGATGCGAGCAAGACGGAGCCAGGAAAACAGCCGTAAAGGAGCCAGAAATACACCGAAACTTCAGCAGGAGGATGACGTGATGGCCTATGCGGAGCAAGCCGAAACAGAAGTACTGCACGAACCCAAAAGTTTCCTGACCAAATATATCTGGAGTCAGGACCACAAGGTCATTGCCATTCAATATTCCTTGACGGCTATTTTCGTGGGTCTTGTAGCGCTGGTGTTGTCCGGCTTGATGCGCATGCAGATCGGCTTCCCCGGCAGTCTGGCGTTCATGGATGCCAGCACTTACTACCAGGCGATGACCATGCACGGCATGATCATGGTCATTTATCTGCTGACGGCGTTGTTTCTGGGGGGCTTCGGCAACTATCTGATTCCGTTGATGGTGGGCGCCCGCGACATGGTCTTCCCCTATGTCAACATGCTGAGTTACTGGTTCTACCTGCTTGCGGTACTGGTGTTGCTCTCCAGTTTCTTTGTTCCAGGCGGGCCCACCGGTGCGGGCTGGACGCTCTATCCGCCACAGTCCATTACCAAGGGGACACCGGGGACCGAGTGGGGCATCGTACTGATGCTCGTCTCACTGGCGATTTTTATCGTTGCAGCCACCATGGGCGGGTTGAACTACGTCACCACGGTGTTGCAGGCGCGCACCCACGGCATGACATTGTTTCGCATGCCGCTCTCCGTATGGGGAATCTTCATGGCCTCGATATTGGCCTTGCTCGCTTTCCCGGCGTTGTTTGTCAGTGCGATCATGATGCTGTTGGACAAAGTCCTGGGCACCAGCTTCTTCATACCGGCGATCATCTCGCTGGGACAGCAGCTCGATCACCAGGGTGGCAGCCCCATATTATTCCAGCATCTGTTCTGGTTCTTCGGCCACCCGGAAGTCTATATCGTTGCACTTCCCGCGTTCGGGCTGGTCTCCGATTTGATCAGCACCCATGCGCGTAAAAATATCTTCGGCTACCGAATGATGGTGTGGGCGATTATTGCGATTGGCGTGCTCAGTTTTGTGGTCTGGGCGCACCACATGTATGTCAGCGGCATGAACCCGTACTTCGGCTTTTTATTCGCCACCACCACCTTGATCATCGCGGTACCGACCGCACTGAAAGTCTACAACTGGGTGCTGACCCTGTGGCGAGGCGACATCCACCTGACCGTGCCGATGCTGTTTGCCCTGGCCTTTATCGTTACCTTCCTGGTTGGCGGCCTGACCGGGTTGTTTCTCGGCAATGTGATCGTGGATATTCCGCTCTCGGACACCTATTTCGTCGTCGCCCATTTTCATATGGTCATGGGCGTCGCACCGGTACTGGTGGTGTTCGGCAGCATTTATCACTGGTTCCCGAAAGTCACCGGGCGCATGTTGAACGACACCCTGGGCAAGCTGCATTTCTGGATTACCTTCCTGGGCACCTACGCCATCTTCTTCCCCATGCACTACCTGGGTTTCCAGGGCATGCCACGCCGTTACTACGCGTATGAAAACTACGCGTTCATCCCGCAGTCGGCGCAGGAGTTGAATGCCTTTATCACGGTGGTCGCCCTGACCGTCGGCGTTTCCCAACTGCTTTTTCTGTTCAACCTGGCCTGGAGTACCTTCAAGGGCAAACCCGCAGGCAGCAATCCGTGGGGGGCGGCCAGCCTGGAATGGCAAACGCCGGACACGCCGCCGATACACGGTAACTGGGGCGCGAAGCTGCCGGTCGTGCATCGCTGGGCCTATGACTACAGTGTGCCGGGGATCGAACAGGATTTCGTTCCGCAAACAGTCTCCGCCGAGGAGCTGGAGCAGATGCGCCAACTCAGTGCCGGAACCAGGACGGCGGACGTTAAAACATGAACAGACTGCTATTGAGAAACGCCGATGGCGCTGACCCCGGTGGCAGTTCGAGTCGCGGCCCTGAGGGTATTCATGCCGCCGAAGGCGCCGATAGACACCAGACCGCAAGAATCGGCCTGCGCTTGTTTCTGGTGGTGGTGAGCTCGTTATTCTTTCTTTTTCTGATCGCCTTTATCGCCCGCTCGCAAATGGCCGACTGGCTACCCCTGACAGAGCCCATGGCGCCATTAGCCAATCTATGGCAGCTATGGCTGAACTCGGCTTTTCTGGTCTTGAGTTGCATCGCCCTGCAATGGTCGCGCATGGCCGCCCGACAGGCTCGACTGGAGGCCACTGTCATTGGCTTTGCATTGGGAGGGGTATTCGCAATTGCCTTTCTGGTGGGGCAACTCTGGGTCTGGCAGCAGTTTGTCGCCTGGGGCTACTTTGTCGCCAGCAATCCGGCCAACAGTTTCTTCTACCTGTTGACCGGCCTGCATGGGTTCCACCTGCTGGGCGGGTTGGTAGCCTGGAGCAGAACCGTCGCTAAGTTCCTGCGTCGCGTGCCGTTGTCGCAACTCAGCGCCAGTGTTGAGCTCTGTGCCATTTATTGGCACTACTTGCTGGGTCTCTGGTTCGTGCTATTCGCCCTGCTGACCAGCACACCGGAAACCTATGAAGCCATCGCCAGATTCTGCGGCCTGAGGTGAAAAGCCATGGCATCGCTCCCACCAGATCCAGGCGAGTCCAGTTCATCCAATCCACCCGTCTTGCCGCCCGCACCGGGATGGCAGGGCATCGCCAGCGACTGGGCCTCGGATAAGGACGCTTTCAAGCAGGTCCCCTGGGGCAAGGCGATGATGTGGATATTCCTGCTCAGCGATACGTTCATATTCAGCTGCTTTTTGACCGGCTACATGTCGGTACGCATGGCCACCACCTCCGCCTGGCCGAATCCCAGTGAAGTGTTCGCATTGACGATCGGCGGCAAGGAAATCCCACTTATTCTGATCGCCATCATGACCTTTGTGCTGATCAGTAGCAGCGGCACCATGGCCATGGCCGTCAATTTCGCCTATCGCCGTGATCGCGCGAAAACCACGGCCCTGATGCTGGCGACCGCAGCCTTGGGTTTGACCTTTGTGGGCATGCAGGCATTTGAATGGAGCAAGCTCATCGCAGAAGGGGTACGTCCCTGGGGGAATCCCATGGGGGCGGCGCAATTCGGCGCCAGTTTTTTCATGATTACCGGTTTCCACGGACTGCATGTGTCCATCGGCGTCATCTACCTCAGCATTGTGGCGCTGAAAGTATTGCGGGGAGATTATGAGCGCTCCGGAAACTATCAGATCGTCGAGATAGCCGGGCTTTACTGGCACTTCGTGGACCTGGTGTGGGTGTTTATTTTTGCTTTTTTCTATTTGTGGTAGGTCTATCGTCAACAGGTTCTGAAGAGGAGCACTGATGATGGCGCATGCTCAGGGTCAGCAACATCCAATCAGTTTGTACCTGAAAATCTGGGGGCTGTTATTCGTCCTCAGCACGCTGTCGTATCTGGTCGACTACTTTCACTTCCAGGGCTACCTGAGGTGGTCGCTGATTGTTACGCTCATGTTGTTGAAGGCAGGTTTAATCGTCTCCATCTTCATGCATATGGCCTGGGAGCGGTTGGCCATGGTCTATGCCATATTGGTGCCACCGTTATGTTTACTGGTGCTCGTGGGACTCATGGCCACCGAGGCGGACTATGTTTTCCTCAGTCGGGTAGTTTCCTTCGGCCGATAAGCAACGTCCGGTGGCTTCGAGCCACCGGGGCTAACTCACTATGAATGGCTTTATATCGTTCGCTTGAACTGATGCCATCTGTGCAGCCAGGCAACTGTCCAGTGCGGGGCCGCCGCTCCCGATCCTGCTATCTGCAGTCCTGGATGATGTCCGATGACCTGATCCAAAACCGGTTCCTGCTTCGGATCAACATCCACGAAGAAGACATGTTTGCCCTCTTCAACCATCTGTTTGAAATTGCGAAAGTGCGCGTTGGGCACCTGTATTCCAAAAAAGCCGCCTTCCCAGATGCTGAAGCCAAATATAACTATGGCGAGGAAAATAAACGGCATCCAGCCTACGGCGGTTTCGGTCCAACCCAGCCACCAGGCGCCGCCAAGGACCAGAGCCGCGAGTGGCACACCGATCAGCGCACCAATCTCGCCAGAGTGCACGACATCCTGCTTCATCAACGAATTGACTTCGTGCAGATGATGCTCCTCAACATCAGCCACTTTTTCACTGAGCACATGAATTTGTTCGGAATTGATGCCGCTGGCTTCCAGTTCAGTTTCCACGGCTTCAAGATCGTCGAGATTATCACTGATGTAGTAGTGTCGATTCATGTCACACCTCCCATCGCGTGTTTGTCGTAGACCTCCTCTGTCCTGCAGCCGTTAACCGGAATTTGCTGTCGGTCTCTGTGTCCATGGGGAAGGTTGCACACTTCATGCAATCCGAAGGAAGTATAGCACCCGGTAGCATGCGGGGTTGGGGGCGTCAAGATGGTCGGCCCCCGGGTGAATGGGCTGATTGAGAACGCTACCTGGCGATATAGTTGAGGTGTGATGAGCGTTGTCGCGGGAGGGTGCCATGGCAGCTGTTACCGATACGCTGAAGCTGTTTCTCGCCGGCGACGTCATGACCGCCCGCGGCGTCGACGCAATACTGCCGCATCCTGGCGATCCGCGCCTGTACGAAGCTTACGTCAAGCATGCTGATGACTACGTCCGGCAGGCAGAAAGACTCAATGGCCCGATTCCCCGCCCGGTCGATTTCACCTATGTCTGGGGCGTTGCGCTGGATGAGTTCGAACTTCGCCAGCCACACGCACGCATCATCAATCTGGAAACCGCGGTGTCCCGCCGCGGACGACCGGAACCAAAGGGCATCAATTACCGCATGAGCCCGGAAAACTTCCCGGTCATCAGCGCAGCCGGCATCGACTGCTGCATGCTGGCCAACAACCATGTGCTGGACTGGGGGGCAGTCGGCCTGGCCGATACGCTGGCAACCCTGTCGAACAACGGTATGTGCAGCGCCGGCGCCGGGCACAACCGGCAATCTGCCGAAGCGCCGGCCGTCCTGCCGCAGCCTGGCGGGCGGCGCTTGCTGGTGTTCGGCCTCGGCGCACCCGACTGCGGTATTCCGCCGGAATGGGCCGCCACGGACAAGCGGGCAGGCGTCGCGCGGCTGGAGGATCTGTCGATGCAAAGCCTGCGTCCTGTGGCCAAGCGGATGCTGGAGGGTAAAAAACAGGGGGATCTGGTGGTCGCCTCCATTCACTGGGGCGGCAATTGGGGGTTCGATGTCCCGCGGGAGCAGGTTCGGTTCGCCCATGCCTTGATCGACGAGGCCGGCGTTGACGTGGTGCATGGGCATTCCTCGCACCACATCAAGGGCATCGAGGTGTACCGCGAACACCTGATTCTCTATGGCTGCGGTGATCTGCTGAACGATTACGAAGGCATCCAGGGCTACACAGCCTTTCGCGGCGACCTGGGGCTTCTGTACTTTGCCTCGCTGGACCCGGGCGGGCAGCTGCAGTCGCTGGACCTGATACCCACTCGTCTGCGTCGCTTGCGCCTCTGCCGCGCCGAAGGGGAAGACCGCAAACGGCTGCACGACACGCTTTCTCGCGAGTGCGCACGCTTGGGCAGCAGCATTCAGCTGGGCGCAAAAAATGTGTTCGAGTTGCGTTGGTAGGGTAATTCTAGTTCCCACGCTCTGCGTGGGAAATCAGTGTTAGACGCTCCAGCGTCGACCCACTCGAGTGCGACGCAGAGCGTCGCGAACGGCATTCCCACGCGGAGCGTGGGAACGAGGAAAAAATTCGTTCGAGTTGCGTTGGTAAGGGTAATTCTAGTTCCCACGCTCTGCGTGGGAATTCAGTGTCAGACGCTCCAGCGTCGACCCGCTCGAGTACGACGCAGAGCGTCGCGAAAGGCATTCCCACGCGGAGCGTGGGAATGAGGAAGGGCGCCGCTTGGCGCTCTTTTTGTTTCTGCTATCAGGCTCAGGCGCTTAACTCACGCAGTGCAGCGGTTGCCAGAAATCCCGAACGTGACGCATAGCGGTGATCCTTTTGCACCCGCTCATCGATACGATGCAGGAGGTGCTCAGGTAGAGAGGCATTGAACCGTACAGACTTTCCCAGGTAAGGCGTCACGTCGAAGTCAACCACTGCCCATACGCCACCCGCATAGTCTGGATTTTCGATGTGCACATCAACTTCCTTCGGCTGAGGCAGATCCTCTCCGTCGGCCACCAATCCCTCAAAATGCAAGGCTAGCGCTTCTTGCGCGTTTTCCAGTGCTTCAGAAACGGTGGTACCGGCTGTAAAGCAGCCTGGCACGTCTGGCACGGTCACTCCGTAATCAGAATCGGTGTCTTTGTGCAGTACGACTGGAAATTTCATGGCTGTCTCCCAAGCCTGAACCCGGTGCTATCAGGCTTCATTGCCGGTCTCATTTGAGTCCTGCGGTCTTCAGTATGTTGTGCAGCGTCCCTTTCGGGATTTCTGATTTAGGATGAGGAACTGTCACCCGGCCCGGTTTGGTTGGGTGTTTGAAATGGTGATGACTACCTTTCACTGCCACTTCAAACCAGCCATCCGCTTCGATCAACTCAATGACTTCTCGACTTCGCATCGTACCACCACCGCATCCGTGTGGTGTGTATGGTACACACCGTTAGTGTAGTGGTAATGGAGAAATACACACAATACACATCTGGTGTTGATTTCAGTGAGGGTCGACGAGCCAGCAGCTTTTTCTCGTGGATGGATGAGGGCGGGGATTTTCTCCAGACGAAAAAAAAGGCCATCAGGCCATTCGTTCTTTATCGCGTCGAGAGAGGAGGGGAAGCTGGAGCGGGTGAAGGGAATCGAACCCTCGTTATCAGCTTGGGAAGCTGGAGTAATGCCATTATACGACACCCGCGTGCAACGGCTGACTTTGTACCAGATGTCAGGCCCGATTTGAAGCGTTTCTTTGCGACCAGGCAATGATGATGCGGGTTGCCGGTAGCGCCAGTGCTGCATCTTCCTTGTGCCGGTCAGGCGTCGATGCAGGGTGCTGTGCTACAGGCAACCATTTTCGTCAGATAGCCAGTGCATGGTTGCCCTGGATGTGTTGGTAACGAATGCGGCTTTCCTTGGCTGCTGGCTTGAGGAAATCCATCAGTACGTTACGGCTGTCGCGGCATGCGGACTTGTGTTCCATGTCGAGGAAGTGGCCGGCGCTCTGGATGGTTGCGAAGTGGCTGTTGCGCACATATTTGCCGAAGAGCTGGGCATCCTCGACGGAGGTGTACTCGTCCCATTCGCCGTTCATGAACAGCACCGGGATGTCGACCACCTTCGCGCCATGCAGGGCATTGCCCAGTTCGTGGGCCAGCACCTGGTTGATGTGGAAGTTCATCTGCGCGTATTCGTGGTCGGCCAGGCTGCTCACATGGCGGAAGTTGAAGCGCTTGAACAACGAAGGCAAGTGCTTGCCGATGGTGTTGTTGACCAGGTTGCCGACCTGATAGCCGTCATAGCGACTCAGGTAGTGCACGCCGCGCTCGAGGTAGTCGCGCATCGGTTCGTTGATCACCGGCGAGAACGAGCTGATCACGGCCTTTTCCAGGCGCCGTGGCTTGTGCGCCAGGGCGAGCAGGGTGCAGGCTCCGCCCCAGGAAAACGACATCACCTGCTCGGCGGCGAAGTGGTCGATCAGTTCCACCAGGATCTGGCCTTCTTCTTCCTTGGTCAGCAGTCGCTCGTTGGTGTTGTGCGGCCGGGACTTGCCAGCATAGGGCTGGTCGTAGGCCACCACGTTGAATTGCGGATGAAGATTACGCACTGTCTGTGCGAAGGATGCCGTAGTGGCCATTGAGCCGTTAACCAGAATGATGGTTTTTTCTGCGGCATCTGCGCGATAGAACTCCGTGTAAACCCGGTACTGACCTTGTATATCAAGCACAGCGATTTCTGGCCTCATGTCATAGACTCCTGGCGAAAGCGGGTATTCGCGCAACCAAGCTTGCACGTTGTTTATGACAGGTAGGCATACGCCTGAGAGAGGGGCCCTTGTCGATCCGCTGGAGTCTGGTCGACGAGTTTTGTTATAGGCGGGCGATCTGCCGGACTCGGTGCTTCAAGGCGCCGATGGCCGACAAAAGGTTTCTTAGAATGCATTGGTGACTCGCAGGTCACATCCGGACCCGCGATTTGATTCAAGCAGGGTCAGGCCCAAGGCGCAAGTGTCTTTTTTGCATAAGGGCACATCTTTCTGCCGGGCGGCAGGCGCTCAGATTTGCAGGATCTCGTCCGGGCTGAGGGGGCGATAGTGTCCTGGCGCCAGGTCATGATCCAGACGCAGTGGCCCCATACTTTCGCGATGCAGACGCAAGACCTTGTTATTAAAGAAACCGAACATTCTTTTGACCTGGTGGTAGCGTCCCTCGACGATGCTCAGGCGAGCGCTTCGCGAGCTCAGCAGGGTCAATTCAGCGGGCAGGGTGGTCAGGTCTTCGAAGGCAAAATAAAAACCTTCGCTGAATTTCTCGACGTACTCGGGTTCGATGTCCTGCTCGGTCTCGACGTAGTAGATCTTCGGCAGTTTGGTTTGTGGCTGGGTCAGGCGCCGTGACCATTGGCCATCGTTGGTGATCAGCATCAGGCCCGAGGTGTTGAAGTCCAGGCGGCCGGCGATGTGCAGGTCATGCTTGTCCGGCTCATCGATCAGGTCGAGCACGGTCGGGTGCTGCGGATCGACCGTGGCGCTGACGCAGCCCATGGGCTTGTGCAACATGAAGTAGCGCGCCGGGCGCCCCTCCTGCAGGACTTCATCGTCGCACTCCACACGGCTGAACTCGCGGACCTCGAAGTGTGGATCGCTGACCGCCTGACCGTCGACCCGCACACGCCGCTCCACCAGCAGCATGCGTACTTGCTTGCGGTTGAAGCGGGGCAGGTTGCTGAGAAAGCGGTCGACGCGCATGGACTTGGGCTGACAGGAAAAAGGGCAACTAGCTTACGGGATCGGGGCGTCTTTGACAGCCGCCTGCAATGGCGCCTCGACCTGCGCGCAGCGCGGGCACAGGCAGGCCTTGTCGCGCAACTCGGCGGGCAAGGCTTCGAGTACCCCGGGGGCGATACTGACCTCGAAGCACCAACAGGGCTGGTCTACGGTGCGTGGGTCGGCCAGGGTGCAGCTGTTACGGGCACCGCAGGCAGGGCAAATAGTGCTGTCAGGCATATTGAGACCTTGGCAATTCACTGCAGACGCAATTGCGTCCACTCTGTTTGGCTCGATACAGCGCCTGGTCGGCGCGGGCGATCAGGGCGTGCAAGGTGTCGCCGGGCTTCAGTGCGGTCAGGCCGACGCTGGTGGTCAAGTGGATGGCCTGGTCGGCATAGGTAAATATTTCGTGCTCGGTCTGCAAGCGGATTTTCTCGGCGATCATCCGGGCATTATGACTGTCGGTGTCCTTGAGCAACACAATGAATTCTTCGCCGCCCCATCGGCAAATGATGTCGGAGTGACGCAGGCAGTTTTCCAGCAGCCGCGAAAAGCCGCGCAGCACTTCATCGCCGGCCAGGTGGCCGTGGGTATCGTTGAGTTGCTTGAAGTGGTCCAGGTCGAGCATCAGCGCCATCAGCGGCTTAGGTTCGCGCTGGGCTTCGCCCAGTGCCTGGGCGGCGAGCAGATCAAAGCCGCGGCGGTTGGGCAGGCCGGTGAGGCTGTCGAGGGTCGCCAGTGCTTCGAGGCGCAATTGGAAGCGGCGGATCACGCCATTGAGCAACCACAGTACCACCAGCGTCACCAGCGTGCAGATCAGCAGGTTCTGGTACAGCGACTTGCGGATGCCGTCCATTGCGCCTTTTTCGCGTTTGTCGACGAACAGGTACCAGTTCAGCTCGGGAATGAAGCGCACATTGAGAAAGTGGCCCTGACCCTGGGTGGCATATTCGTAGCTGCCACTGGCGGGCCTGGGCAGCTGTGTGAGCAGTTCTTTCATGTTTGGCAGTTCGTTCATCGACTGACCGGCGCGCGCGCCATCAGGCCCGCCCTCGGCGCCGGTGAGGACGATTTTGCCGTTGGTGTCGACGAAGTAGACACTGCGCTGATAGCGCTGCTGGTAGGTGTCGATCAGTTTGATCACCGCATCGACGGTCAGACCGACCCCGGCCGCACCGATGAATTTGTCCTGGTAATCGAAGACCTTGTAGTTGATGAAAACGGTCATCCTGTCCTGGTTGGCCATGTCCAGATCGACATTGATCTCGTAGGGCTCGGCCATGTCGCGCACGCGAAAGTACCAGGTGTCGCGGGGCTCCTGGGGTTTGACGTGCTTGAGCACGCCCTTGGCGTGGTAATAGGTCAGGCTGACGTCGGAGACGAAGAATGCAGTGTAGGCACCGTAGTGGTCCATGACTTCGCGCAGATAGCGGGTCATCTGGTCGGGGTCACGCTCACCCGCCACGACCCAGTCGCGCATGAAGGTGTCGCGTGACATCATCGAGGAAATCAGGATCGGCCGGACCAGGTCTTTCTGGATTTCCGAGTAGACGGTGTCGGAGGTCAGTGGCAGTTCGGTGTTGATGATGCTGTCGCGGATCGAGTCGCGCGAGGTGTGGTAGCTGAGCAGGGATGTAGCGAGGAAGCCGCCGCCAAGCAGCAACAGCAACGTCAATACGAGTGAACGTTGCGAGAACAGCGCGAAACGAAGCGGCATGGCGATTCCGTTGGCAGATTCCTGGTGGCCATCATTCTAATGTCGCTGTGGGAAAATAACTGCATCTTTTATAAGGGAATTTGGTCGGGGACTCCCTACTCGTTCCCACGCTCTGCGTGGGAATGCATCCTGTGACGGCCGGCAAAGCACCTTGGAGGCCTCGACGCTGGAGCGTCTGGCATGGCATTCCCACGCGGAGCGTGGGAACGAGGTTCCTCTAACTTCTGTGGGAGCGGGCTTGCCCGCGATGCAGGCGACGCGGTCTCTAATCAGGACACCGCCAACCACGCCCTCCAGCCACCCAAATGACTGATATCAGTCGCCCCCTGCAATCCATAAGGCTCACAAACAAACCCGCACTCCCAACGCCCATCAGCCAACTGCACCTTGCCCAGGCCAAGCGGCGCCGGGATGCCGGTCAGGAACGAGCCCAGTTCGCGGCTCGGCAGTTCCCAGACTTCCACTTCGACTGCCACGCCGCCTTGATCCACCCGCAACATGCCGGGGCGCATCGGTGGCCCGCCGGCCAGGGCATAGAGTTTGTAGTCCGCTGAGCTGCGGGTGACCTCCAGCAGACGCGCGCCGCGTTGCTTGAGCTGCCAGTTCAGGGCCAGACCGTCCAGGTGCGCACCACAGACGACCAGCCTGGCCATGTCATTGCGTGCCGGCGTGACCGGAGGCGTGAGTTGCGGCAGCGCTTGCAGGGCATCGGCCAGGCTTAGCAGGTATTGATCGGTGAAGGCGCGGCCGAACAGGGTCACGCCCCACGGCAGGCCGTTGGCCATGAAGCCGCTGGGCACGGCCACGGCGGCGTAGTCCAGCAGGTTCATGAAGTTGGTGTAGTAGCCCAGTTCGGCATTGCGCTGCACAGGTTCCGCTTCCAGCTCGGCCAGTGTCACCGGTCGGCCGATCGTCGGGGTCAGTACGCAGTCCAGGCCTTCGAGCAGACGGTCGCACTGGGCCTTGAGGGCTTGCAGGCGGTATTGGGCGCGGAAGGTTTGCACGCCATCGACCTGGGGCGCCTTGGCCAGTACGGCGCGGATCACAGGCAGTACCGCCTCGGGATTTTGTTGCATCAACTCGCCGGCGACGCTGTAGCGCTCGGCGACCCAGGGTCCTTCATACAGCAGGCGTGCGGCCTCGAGGAATGGCGAGAGATCGAGGGGGACGGCTTCGCCACCCAGCGCTTGCAATTGCTCGATAGCGGCGACGAACAATTTCGGTCCTTCTGTGCAGCCGAAGAATTGCAAGTCTTCGCTGCGCGGCACGCCGAAACGGAACGGTCGTGGTGTGCCGAAGGCCGAGGCGTCGTTCCACAGCGGGTTGGCGCGGCTGTATTCGTCGCGCGGGTCGAGCCTGGCGGTCAGGGCAAGCAAGTGGCTGGCTTCACGGGCGCTGGCGCTGAAGAAGGTGACGCAATCCAGTGTGCGGCAGGCCGGCACCACGCCTGCCGTGGAGATCAGGCCTTTGCTGGCCTTGAGCCCGACCAGGTTGTTCAGTGCCGCAGGGACGCGCCCGGAGCCGGCCGTGTCGGTGCCCAGTGCAAAGCTGGCCACGCCCAGGGCCACCGCAAGCGAGGAGCCGGCGCTGGAGCCGCCCGACGGGTACTCGGGCAGTACGCTGTTGCGACAGGCGCCATAGGGCGAGCGGCTGCCATTGAGGCCGGTGGCGAACTGGTCGAGGTTGGTCTTGCCCAGTGGAATGGCGCCCAGTGCCAGCAGCTGTTCGACAATGGTCGCCGAACGTTGCGGGGTATAGGCGAACGCCGGGCAGGCGGCCGTGGTTTCGATGCCGGCCAGGTCGATGTTGTCCTTGATCGCAAACGGCACGCCGTACAGTGGCAAGGCGGCGACATTACGCCCGTCCAGCGCGCTCAGGTAGGGTTCCAGTTCCGCGTCGCTGAGCAGACGGATGAACAGATGATAATCCGGGTTCAGTGCGGCAGCCTTGTCACGCAGGCTGCGGATCAGTGCGCGTGGGGTGAGTTGGCCGCTGCTGTAGGCGGCACGCAGGGCGTCGAGGCGCAGGTCTTGGGTCATGGGGTCATACTCCTTGAATTCATTGGCTCACTGGGCTTCGAGAACGACGACGCGCTGGCCGGCGCGCACTGCCGAGCCCGGCTGCACACGGATGTCGCGAACCACGCCGGCGGTCGACGCCAGCACCGGGATTTCCATCTTCATCGACTCCAGGATCACCAGCACATCGCCGGCGGCCACGACCTGACCGGCCTCGACCTGGACCTGCCAGAGGTTGCCGGCAATCGGGCTGTCTACGCTCTGTTGGCCTTGGCCGAGCGGGGCGTCTTCGGCCGGTTCGGCAAGCATTTCTTCACTGTCGAAATGCGCCTGGCCACTGGCAATCCATCGTTCGCGCTCGGCGTTGAAGGCCGCTTGCTGTTGCTTGCGGAACGCCGCGATGCCCGACGCCTCCTTGTCGAGAAATGCCTGGTAGTCGGCGAGGTTGAGCTGGCTGTGTTCGATGTTCAGGTCGAAACGCCCCAGGGGGAAGTCACGACGGATGCGCAGCAGTTCATCGGCGCTGACCGGGTAGAAACGGATCTGGTCGAAGAAGCGTAGCAACCAGGGTTTGCCCTCGAAGGCGGCGACTTCGCGGTAGCGGTTCCACATCTGCAGAGTGCGGCCGACGAACTGATAGCCGCCCGGGCCCTCCATGCCGTACACGCACATGTAGGCGCCACCAATGCCCACCGAGTTTTCGGCGGTCCAGGTGCGCGCCGGGTTGTACTTGGTGGTCACCAGGCGATGGCGTGGGTCCAGCGGCGTGGCCACCGGCGCGCCGAGGTAGACATCGCCCAGGCCCATCACCAGGTAACTGGCTTCGAACACGGTGCGCTGCACTTCGTCGAGATTGGGCAGGTCGTTGATGCGGCGGATGAATTCCAGGTTGCTCGGACACCAGGGGGCGTCCTTGCGCACAGTGGTCATATATTTCTCGATGGCCAGCTGGCACGCGGGGTCATCCCAGGACAGCGGCAGGTGGACAATGCGCGAGGGCACGTGCAGGTCACTGGTGGCGCAGACCACATCCCATTCGCCGGCGACGATGCCGAGCAAGTCGGACAGCGGCAGCTGCTCGGGCTGGTAGTGCACCTGCAACGAGCGGATGCCGGGGGTGAGGTCGATGACGCCGGGCAGGGCTTTGGCTTCCAGGGCTTGCATGAGGGCATGGCCGCGAAAGCGCAGTACCAGGTCCAGCTCGGCGGCGCCGATTTCCAGGAGCAGGTGGGTGTCGCCGGAAAGGCGGGCGACGAGGCGGGTGTCGTTTTGGCCGATGTCCAGGACGATGGGGGATTGGATATTAGGGGGCTGCGCGGGGCTGCTTTTCTGTGGGAGCTGGCTTGCCAGCGATGAGGGCGACGCGGTGTCAGTGAGGGCCTCATCGCGGGCAAGCCCGCTCCCACAGGTGTCCCCGTTTTTCCCAGGATGATCGTTCCCACATGGGGACCAGGTGCCTACGACCAATTTACGTGCCGTTTTCAGGTCCACAGGACTGAACTGCACCTTGTCCCCAGCCTTGAGCTGCCCCAGCTGCCACAGATCCGCCTCGATCACCGTAACCGGACAGACGAACCCCCCCAGGCTCGGGCCGTCCGGGCCGAGGATGACCGGCATGTCGCCGGTGAAGTCCACGGCGCCGATGGCGTAAGGGTTGTCGTGGATGTTGGACGGGTGCAGACCGGCTTCACCGCCGTCGGTGCGAACCCACTCGGGTTTGGGGCCGATCAGGCGCACGCCGGTGCGGCTGGAGTTGAAGTGCACTTCCCACTGGGTGGCGAAGAAGGTGTCGATGTAGGCCGGGGTGAAATACTCCGGTGCGCCATGGGGGCCATAGATCACGCGGATGCGGCGCACCGCTGGCAAGTCGACGACCTGTTCGCTCGGCAGTTGTGCGCCGGCGCTGGCGTCGCGCAACGGGTTCAAGTGCAACACGTCGCCGGCACGCAAGGCACGGCCGCCATGGCCACCGAACTGGCCCAGGGTGAAGGTGCTTTTGCTGCCCAGGTAATCCGGGACGTCGATGCCGCCGCGCAGGCACAGGTAGCTGCGCGCACCGGCTCCCATAAGGGTGCCCAGGCTCAGGGTTGCGCCTGCCGGTACGAACAGCGCGGTGTTCATGGCCTGCGGTTGGCCGTCGAGGCTCAACGGGATCGGTGCACCGGTGACGGCCACCACGGCATCACAGTTGAAGCGCAGCACCGGACCGCTCATGGTGATTTCCAGCGCGGCGCTGCCTTCAGGATTGCCGAGCAGGCGATTGCCCAGGCGCAGGGCGCGACTGTCCATTGGTCCCGAAGGCGGAACGCCCACAGCCCAGTAACCGACCCGGCCGGGGAAGTCCTGAACGCTGGTCTGGGTGCCGCCGCTGAGTACTTCGAAGGTATTGGCGTGATAGCTCAAGCCCTCTAGGCAGCGGGTCCAGGGCTGGCCGCTGGCGAAGGGGGCGTCGAGCAGGATTTGCCGCAGGTAATCGCGGTTGGTTTCTACACCGTACAACTGGCAGTCGGACAGTGCCTGATGCAAGTCATGGCGCGCCTGATCGCGGTCCGGCGCCCAGCAGATCACTTTGGCGATCATCGGGTCGAAGTAGGGCGGGATCTCGCAGCCGGCTTCGACCCAGGTGTCGATGCGCAGGTGCTTGCCGTCGGCAGGCGGGAAGCTGACGGCGGTGAGCAGCCCCGGGCTGGGCTGGAAGTCCTTGCCTGGGTCTTCGGCGTACAGGCGCGCCTGAATGGCGTGGCCGCTGGGCTTCAACGTCTGGGCAAGTGTAGCCAGCGGTGGCAGATCACCGGCCGCCAGCTGGACCATCCACTGCACCAGATCGACGCCCCAGACTTGCTCGGTGACGCCATGCTCGACCTGCAGCCGGGTATTCACTTCCAGGAAGTAGAAGCGCTGGGCATCGCTGTCGAAGACGAATTCCACGGTCCCGGCGCTGCGGTAGTTGACCGCTTTGGCCAGTTTGATCGCAGCCGCGCACAGGGCTTCGGCCATGCCGTCAGGCAGGTTCGGTGCCGGGGTTTCTTCGAGGACTTTCTGATTGCGCCGCTGTACCGAGCAGTCGCGTACGCCCAAAGCCAGCACTTCACCTTGGCCATCGCCGAACACCTGGACTTCCAGGTGACGGGCACGCTGAATGTACTTCTCGATGAATACCCCGGCATCGCTGAAGTTGTTCAGCCCAAGCCGTTTGACGGCCTCGAACGACTCGCTCAGCTCTATCGCATCGCGGCACACGCGCATGCCGATACCACCCCCGCCGGCCGTACTTTTGAGCATGACCGGATAGCCGATCTGCTCGGCCATGGCCAGGGCGATGTCGAGGTTTTCCAGCAGTTCGGTGCCTTCGAGCAAGGGCACGCCGTGCTGTTTGGCCAGGGCGCGGGCGGTGTGCTTGAGGCCGAACAGACGCAGTTGCTCAGGGGTAGGCCCGACAAAGGCGATGCCGGCGTTTTCGCAGTCCTGGGCAAACGCGGCGTTCTCCGAGAGAAAGCCGTAACCGGGATGGATGGCCTGGGCACCGCTGGCCCTGGCGACGGCGAGGATCTTGTCCACGGCCAGGTAGGTGTTGGCGGCTGCGCCTTCACCGAGACTATGGGCCTGGTCGGCTTCGAGGATGTGCCGGCTGGCGGCGTCGGCTTCGCTGTAGACGGCAACGCCCTGGACCTTCAGCGCGCGCAGGGTACGCTGGATGCGGCAGGCAATGGCGCCGCGATTGGCAATCAGCAGTGTGTCGAACATGGCAGAACTCCCGGAGGCGGCAGTTGCCTGGCCTCGTCTGGGATGCGGGCCGTCCCGCAGTTTGTGAGGTGGCCACCGGGGTCGTCCCCGGCGCGCATCAGTGCTTGGAATGCAGGCATTGCCCGGAGCGGGCCTGGCACAGGGCAAAGAGCCAGAGGCGCCAGCGTGCGAGGGTCAGTCCCATATCAGCAGCTCCGCCGGGGTGGGGTTGTAGGCGTTGCACGGGTTGTTCAGTTGCGGGCAGTTGGAGATCAGCACGATCACGTCCATCTCGGCGCGCAGGTCGACGTATTTGCCAGGGGCAGAGATGCCATCGGCGAAGGTAAGGCCGCCCTCGGCGGTCACTGGCACGTTCATGAAGAAATTGATGTTCGGGCCAATGTCGTGCTTTCCCAGTCGGCCGTCATGACAGCAGGCGCGCAGGTAGTTGTCGCGGCAACTGTGCATGTAGCGCTTCTCCAGTGCGTAACGCACCGTGTTGCTCTCCTGGGCGCAGGCACCGCCCAGGGTGTCATGGCGCCCGCAGGTGTCGGCGACGATGGTCAGCATGGGCTTGCCGAGATTGGAATAAAGCACGCTGCCGGTGCTCAGATAGACACTGTTCTGCCGGCGCAGGGTGCGTTGTACGTCGTAGCGCTCCCTGGGGTTGGCCACGCTGTAGAACAGGGTGTCGATGGCCTGGTTACCCTCGACGTCGAGGATACGCAGGGTCTGGCCGGACTTGACCTCGGTCAGCCAGGGTTCGCCGGCCGGGATGGTCGCGCGGTACACGGCAGCTTCCGGGTGTTTTGAGTGAGTCATGGTCATGATGGCGCTCCTCAGGCGAACAGGCGGTCGGTATTGATGAAGCCGCGCTCGTTCTCCGGGCGCGAGGTACGGCAGTACTCGGCGACGCTGGCATCGGCGTGCATCCAGGTCAGCTTGAGCGGCTTGGGGGCGTATTCGGGGTTGGGGTCCATCGGGTGCTGCAGGGCGGTGAGCACTACCAGGGTGTCCATGGGCGCATACAGCTCGATGTAGTCACCGGCCCTGGAATGGCCTTCGACAAAATGGAACTGGCCATCGGCATCCACATCCACCCGGCTGAACAGGTTCAGGGTCATCAACAGGTCGGACAAGCCCAGGCCCCACTTGCCCAGTTCCACCAACAGGTTGTCGACGCCGTTGCGGTAGAAACCGTTGCGCAGTTCCTGGAAGCGCCCCTGGCCATATTTCTCGGTGACTTCCTCGGCACAGAGCACACCACCGAAACTGTCGCTCCAGCCGCAGGTGTCGGCGGTGATGGCAGCCAGCACCCGGCCCATGTCCGAGTACAGGCAGTGGCCGCGGGTCAGCTTGGCGGTGTGCTGGCACTTGAGGCTGTCGGGCAGGTTCAGGCGTTCGGATTTTTCATGGGCGTTGAGCATCGTCAGGCTGACGTTGGCGCCACCGTGCAGGTCGGTCAGGCGCAGCAGTTGCCCGCGCTTGAGCACGAATGAACGATGGCCGCCACCGGGCAGGGTTTCTTCGGCAAGCAGGGGGAACACAGGCGAGTCGGTCATGGTGGTTTCCTTCAGGCTGTTTGCAGGCGGCCGGCCACATGGGCGGGCAGAGCGTCGACGGCGGCGCGGGCGGCACGGCGATCGCTGTTCAAGGGAATGTCGTAGGTAATGCGGGCGCCATAGGCATGGGGGGCGTGCGGGTCCAGGCGAACTTTGTCGAACACCAGCAGGCGGGTGCCGAGGCTGAAACCTTCGGACAAGTCATGGGTGACCATGAACACCGTCAGTCGCGTCTCGCGCCACAACTCCAGCAGCAGGGCGTGCATGTCTTTGCGGATGCCGGGGTCGAGGGCGCCGAAGGGTTCGTCGAGCAGCAGAATGCGCGGCTGCATGATCAAGGCCTGGGCAATGGCCAGGCGCTGTTGCATGCCACCGGACAGCTGTGCCGGATATTTGTCCAGCGCATGGCCCAGACCGACTTTCGCAAGCATGACGGCGGCCTGTTCGCGAGCATCGCGCTTGGCCTTGCCCAACAGGCGGCCGAGAAACGGTGAGCGGGGCAATTCCAGACCCAACGCAACGTTGTCGAGTACGGACAAGTGCGGGAACACCGAGTAGCGCTGGAACACCACGCCACGGCTGGCATCGGGCTCGCCGATCAGTGGCTGGCCGTCGAGCAGAATCTGGCCGCGACTCGGCACTTCCTGGCCCAGCAGCAGGCGCAGGAAGGTCGACTTGCCGCAACCTGAGGTGCCGACCAGAGTGCAGAACTCACCCTCGTCGATAGTCAGGTTGAGGCGTTCGAGTACCACTTGCTCGGCATATTGCTGCCACACGTTGTTGACCGAAATAAAGCTCATGGCCGCGCTCCTTCGTACCAGGGGAACGCCAGTCGGGTCAGGCGCTTGAGGCCCAGGTCCATGAGCCAGGCGAGCAGGGTGATCCAGACTACGTAGGGCAGGATCACGTCCATGGCCAGGTAACGGCGCACCAGGAAGATCCGGTAGCCCAGACCGTCGGTCGAGGCGATGGCTTCGGCTGCGATCAGGAACAACCAGGCCGACCCCAGTACCAACCGCAGGGAGATCAGCAGGCGCGGCAGCAATTGCGGCAGGATCACCCGCAGGATCAGCGTCCAGGTCGAGGCACCGAGGGTCTGCGCCTTGATCAGCAATTCCGCTGGAATCTCCCGGGCCCGTTGCTCCAGGTCGCGGGCCAGGATCGGCGTGATGCCGATCACGATCAGCATCACCTTGGACAGCTCACCCAGGCCGAAGACGATGAACAGGATCGGCAGGATCGCCAGCGGCGGCACCATCGACAGAACCGTCAGCAACGGCGACAAGGAGGCCCCGAACAATGGCAAGGTACCTGCGGCAATGCCCAGGCCGAGGCCGGCCAGCGCACTGATGCCCAGGCCGAGCCCCAAGCGTTGCAGGCTGGAACCCGTGTCTTGCCAAAGCAGGTAGGCACCGCTGCGATTGTCTTCGATGAAAGCCATGCGCTTGACCGCATCACCCATTTGCGCGGCGCTGGGCAGTAGTTTGTCGTTGGGGTTTTCCGTCAGCCGGGTGGTCGAGCCCATGAAGTAGGCGCACAGCAGCAGGGCGAACGGCAGGATCACCAGCAGCAGGCGACTGGAGCGGTCCGGGTGGCGATTGATCAGGCGCATGGCAATTACCTTTGAGCAGATTACAAGGTGCCGTCGGCGGCCATTTGCACGTAGGTCGGGTCGAAGCGCAGCTTGAGGTTGCCCTTGTCGCCGCTGGTGATGTTTTTGGCAAAGGCCATGCCGACGGCACCGGCACTCCTGGCGCCTTCGCCGAGCAAGCCATGGCTGAAGGAGAACTGCGCGACCTTGTCCATGGTTGCCGGCAGTTTCGGGCTGGTGGCGAAGTCCAGGGCTTCTTGCGGGGTGTAGAAGAGTCTGGTGGTCGCCAGTTGCGCCTGGAAACCCGCGAGATCAGTGCCGGAGGCCTTGGCCATATGTTCCAGCGCGGCAGTCGTGTTGGCACCCTGGCTGTTCATCAGCGCCATGACTTCGAACCAGGCGCCGGTCAGCGCCTTGCCCAGGGCCGGGTTGTCCTTGAGGGTGGCGCTGTTGACCACCATCATGTCCATGATTTCGCCCGGGATCTGGCTGGAGTTGAACACTTCGGTCACGCCCGGCTTGCCCTTGATATCCGAAAGCATCGGGTTCCAGGTGGTCACGGCCTGGACGTCGGCGGTGTCGAAGGCGGCAGAGATATCGGCGTCGGAAGTGTTGACCACCTTCAGGTCTTTCTCGGACAGGCGCGCGCGTTCCAGACCCCGGGCCAGCAGGTAGTGCGAGACCGACAACTCGACCAGGTTGACGTCCATGCCCTTCAGGTCGGCCAGGGTCTTGCCTTCGCCCTTGAGCACGATGCCGTCGTTACCGTTGGAGAAGTCGCTGACGATCAGCGCGGTGCTGTCCACGCCGCCGGCGGCGGGGATGGTCAGGGCGTCCATGTTGGTCATGGTGCAGCCATCGAATTGGCCGGCGGTGTACTGGTTGATCGATTCGACGTAGTCGTTGAGTTGGACCACATCGATGCTGATGTCGTACTTCTTCGCCCACTTGTCGACAATGCCCTGGGCGCTGGCGTAGTCCCATGGCATCCAGCCGGCATAAATGGTCCAGCAGACACTGAAATGGTCTTTGCTGGCAGCATGGGAGGAGATGCTCAATGCAGCGGCGAAACCGGCGGCGAGCAGGGCGAGCAATCGTGGCTTGTGCATGAAGGGTTCTCCAGTTGATCAAGGGCGGGGCAGGAGTCGAGCGACACCCGTTGGTGTCCTGTCTCCCGGGCTTTTATCCCGCCGTGTAACCTCAACTGGAGGTCGCCGACTCTCGGACCAGCCACTCGCTTGCGCGAGCCGGAACCCTAGTCAGCCATTGCAAATTGTGATGTCGCGAACCTTTGATGACGCCTGCCTGGGGGTTGTAAAGCGAGAGGCGTGCCAAGTGTTTGAGAGGGTTGTTTTAGAGCGGTAGGCGGGGTTGTTCAGGGCGGCCGCAGGTTTGGCTTTGCTGTGTTGTGGTGCGGGCGTGCACTGGGCTGGAGCGTTTTGTCAGTTGTAGCCTCATCGCGGGCAAGCCCGCTCCCACAGGGAACCACTGAACTGACCTCTGTGGGAGCTGCGGTGCTACGCCTCGACTTGCCAGCGATGAGCCCCGTGAATGGATCCACAACCCCTTGTATCAAATTATTTCAGCAAGGGCACCGCACCCCCTTTTCGCTGTCTGATCTTATGTCGATGAGCAACTGCTGATCGACGCCGACCAGCGTCGCTGGGATGGGCAGTTTGCGGTCCAGGAGGCCGCCATGTATCGCCGACTTTTGCTGATTGTGTTGCTGGGTTTGCTGACGACTGCTTGTGTTCCTTATGAAGGAGATGGTTATTACCAAAGCGAAGTCTATACCGTCGATCGCTACTCCTATCCAGGCTATTACAACCCTGGTTATCGCCCTTATTACTACCCCAACAACCGTGGCTATTACGTAGCACCGTCACCGCGCTACTACGCGCCACCTCCTCACTCTTACTACCGTCCTGCGCCAGTGCCCGGTTATAACCGATACTACCCGGGCCGGGGCCCGGACCCGCGTTATCGCCACGGGCCACCCAGCTACAGGCAGGATTGGGACCGCGGTAACCGCGGTGATTGGGACCACGGCAACAGGGGGAATTGGGACCGTGGTAACCGAGGTGATTGGGACCACGGCAACAGGGGGAATTGGGATCGCGGTAACAGGCAGGATTGGGGCCACAGCAACAACGACGGACATGACGGCCACGACGGTCGCCGCGGTCGCGACGGCCGAGGCGGGCACCGCTGACCGCCCCCTTCAATAACCGTTCAAATCCGCCAGCGGATGGCGCCCCTCCCAGGCCTTGGCGAAGTGCGCTTCGATCACGGCCTCGGGAATGGCGGCAATGTCCGGCCAATGCCAATGCGGCTTGTTGTCCTTGTCGATCAGCCGCGCACGCACTCCCTCACTGAACTCCGGGTGACGGCAACAGTTCAGGCTCATGGTGTATTCCATCTGGAATACCTGGGCCAGGGACATATGCCGGGCCCGGTAAATCTGTTGCCAGACCAGATGTGCGGTCAGCGGGCAGCCCTCGCTCATGGTCCGCGCGGCACGGCTGAGCAGGGTATCGTTGTCATGTTGCAGGCGGCTGATGGCTCGCCAGGCGCAGACCGGGTCGCTGACATCGAGCAGGCTGTCGATCTGATGCCGGCGCGGCAACCACTGGGCTTCGGGCATCTGCCCCAGTGCCTCCTGCTCAAGAGCCTTGAGCAGACTGTTGAGCTGCATGGGCGTCTGTTCCTGCCAATTCAGTTGCAGCAAGCCGTCGATCAGGTCTTCTTGTTGCTCATCGCGCAGAAAACGGTCCGCCAGGCCCAGGTCCAGGGCATCGCGCCCGTTGATATGGGCGCCGGTCAGCCCCAGGAACAACCCCAGCTTGCCGGGCATGCGTGCCAGAAACCAGCTGGCGCCGACATCCGGGTACAGGCCGATGCTGATCTCCGGCATGGCCAACCGACTGCTGGGGGTGACGATGCGGATGCTGGCGCCCTGCAACAAGCCCATGCCGCCGCCCAATACATAGCCATGGCCCCAACAGATCAGTGGCATGGGGTAGGTGTGCAGGCGGTAGTCCAGGCGATATTCAGCAGCGAAAAAGTGTGCGGCCAGCGGTGGCACGACGCCGGGATGGTGGCGGCAGGCTTCGATCAGGCTGCGCACGTCACCGCCGGCACAGAAGGCTTTGGCACCTTCGCCGCGCAGCAGCACGCAGACGATCTCCGGGTTCAGTGCCCAGGCATCCAGTTGTTCGCTGAGTACCTCGATCATCGGCAGCGAAAGGGCGTTGAGCGATTTTTCGACATCCAGCGTGGCGATTCCAATCCGGGCACCGTCGACACCGGTGCGCTCTTCAAAATGCAGGTTCATCGCGGCCCCCTGTCGGTTGGTGGATACCAAGTATGTACGCTGTCAGAGAATGTGCTGGTTATCGGTCGGATCAATTGACAAGCACGGCTCACTTTCCTAGTGTCCGCCCATTGTTTTTTTGGTGACCCCATGACCGCCGACGACGACCGCATCAAACTTGAACCCAGTTGGAAACAGGCCCTGCGTGCCGAATTCGACCAACCCTACATGGTCGAGCTGCGCGAATTTCTGCGCCAGGAGTACGCTGCCGGCAAGGAAATCTTTCCGCCAGGCCCATTGATTTTCAACGCGCTCAATTCGACCCCGCTGGACCAGGTCAAAGTGGTGATTCTGGGTCAGGACCCCTACCATGGCCCGGGCCAGGCCCATGGCTTGTGCTTCTCGGTCCAGCCGGGCACGCCGACGCCACCGTCGCTGCTCAATATCTACAAAGAACTCAAACGCGACCTGAATATCGACATCCCCAACCATGGCTGCCTGCAATCCTGGGCCGACCAGGGCGTGCTGTTGCTCAATACCACCATGACCGTGGAGCGGGCCACTGCAGCCTCCCATGCCAACAAGGGCTGGCAGCATTTCACCGACCGTGTCATCCAGACCGTGAGCGAGCATCAGGCCAGCACGGTGTTTCTATTGTGGGGGGCGCATGCCCAGAGCAAGCAGAAGCTGATCGATGCGACCAAGCATTTGGTCCTGACTTCCGTACATCCATCGCCGCTGTCGGCCTATCGTGGTTTTATCGGCAATGGGCACTTCAGCCGTACCAACAAATTCCTCGAGCAGAACGGGCTGGCGCCTATCGACTGGAAGCTGCCTGACCTGTGAGTAAAGGCCTGCTACCCGGCTGCACCGGGTAGCAGAAGGGGCAGCGCGATTCAGACAAGGTCCTCCTTGTTCCAGTGCCTGAACAACGGTTCCGCCAAAAACAGCACAAACAACAAGCGCATCACCTGCAAGGCCGTGACCAATGGCACGGACAATTGCAGGGTCTCGGCCGTCAGGCTCATTTCCGCGATGCCGCCGGGCATCATGCCCAGGGTCAACGAGCGCAGGTCCAGCTGGGTCAGGGTGCTCAGGCCCAGGGCGGCCAGGCCTGCGATCAGCATGGTCAGGGCGGTGCCGATCAGGGTGCGCCCCAGGAAAGAGGGGGCCCTGCGGAAGAATGCCCGGTTGAAGTGACAGCCCAACCCACTGCCGATCAACCACTGCCCGACCTGGCTGGCGCCATGGGGCAAGCTGATGTGCAGGTTCCAGACGATGCTGATCACGGCACTGACCAGCAGGGGGCCGAACAACCAGGGGTTGGGTTGCTTGAGGGATTGCCAGAGCCAGGCGAGCAGGGCACCCAGCGGGAAAACCAGGGCCAGCCAGCGCCAATCCACGCTACCCGTACCCTGCAGGGGAACACCGTCGCCCAACAGGTATTTGAAGACGGCGGGTACGCACAGCACTACCACCAGTACCCGCAGGCTCTGCCCGGCCGCGACCAGGCTGAGCGTTGCACCATTGCGCGCACCGAGGTTGACCATTTCACCGGACCCGCCCGGCATGCTGGAAAAGAAAGCGGTAGCGCGATCCTCACCGGTGCGGCGCAGCAACCAGACCCCGACCACGCTGGACAGGCTGGTCACCAATGCGCCGAAGAAGATCAGGCCGAAATGGCTCAGTACCTGCTCCAGCACCAATGGTGTGAAGTGCAGGCCGATCCCGATGCCGACGATCCACTGACCGCACTTGCGCCCACCGGGAATCTCGCCCAACTGCCAGGGTGTCAGGCAGCGCACCAGGATGATCGCCAGCAACGAGCCGACCATCCACGGCAGCGGCCAGCCGATCTGGCTGGCAATGTAACCGCCCGCCAGACCGACAAGGGGCGTGCCCCACCATTGTTTGAAGGCTGTATCAGACATCGGCCAAGGCACGACGCTGAACGCTGCGCTTGCGCCAGATACGCAGCAGCGGCACCAGCAACATGATCGCGGTCAGTACCCAGACACCGAAGGTGATCGGGCTGGACCAGAGGATTTCCAGTGCGCCATTGGAAATCGACAGGGCCCGGCGCAGGTTTTGCTCCATCAGACCGCCGAGGATAAAACCGAGCAACAGCGGCGACAGCGGGAAATCCAGCTTGCGCAGGATGTAACCGAAGATGCCGATGCCGATCATCAGGAACAGGTCGAAGGTGGTCGCATGCACGGCGTAGACGCCGATCGCGGTAATGATCGCGATCACCGGCACCAGCGCCCAGTTCGGCACCGAGAGGATGCGGGTGAACAGGCGGATCATCGGGATGTTGAGGATGACCAGCATGACGTTGGCCACGAACAACGACGCGATCAACCCCCAGACGATGTCCGGTTGCTGTTGGAACAGCAGTGGGCCAGGGGTGATGTTGTACAGCGAGAGGGCGCCGATCATCACCGCCGTGGTGCCCGAACCGGGTACGCCGAGGGTCAGCATGGGCACCAGGGCGCCACAGGCTGCGCCGCCGATGGCCGTTTCCGGTGCGGCGAGGCCGCGTTTGTCACCTTGGCCGAAGGTGCCGCTGGCACCGGCCAGGCGCTTCTCGGTCATGTAGGCCACGGCGCTGGCCAGGGTCGCGCCGGCACCGGGCAGAACCCCCATGATGAAGCCCAGCAGGCCGCAGCGGATATTGACCACGAACACCGAGGCGGCTTCCTTGAAATTGAACATCATGCGCCCGGTGGCCTTGACCGCTTCCTGGCCACGATGAGTTTTCTCCAGCAGCAGGAAGATCTCGCTGATGGAGAATAGGCCGAGCACCAGCACAACGAACTGGATGCCGTCGGCCAGGTGCACGTTGTCCCCGGTGAAGCGATACACGCCGCTGTTAGCATCGATGCCGACACTGGACAGGAACAACCCGATCAATGCCGCGACAAAGGTCTTGAGCGGTCGGTCGCCGGCCATGCCGCCGAGGCAGACGATGGCGAAGACCATCAACACGAAGTATTCCGCCGGACCGAAGGCAATCGCCCATTTGGCCAGTAGCGGTGCGAACAGGACCATGCCGCAGGTGGCGATGAACGCACCAATGAATGAACTCCAGGCCGACAGCGACAGTGCGACCCCGGCCAGCCCCTGGCGAGCCATGGGGTAGCCGTCCAGGGTGGTCATCACCGTAGAGGCTTCACCGGGGATGTTCAGCAGGATCGAGCTGATCCGGCCGCCGTATTCGCAGCCCAGATAAACCGCCGCCAGCAGAATCAATGCTGATTCCGGTGGCAGGCCGAGGGCGAAGGCGATGGGGATCAGCAAAGCCACGCCATTGATCGGGCCCAGGCCCGGAAGCAGACCGACCACGGTACCGATCAGGGTGCCGGTCAGGGCGGTGACCAGGTTGTACGGCGTCAGGGCAACGCCGAAACCCTGGCCCAGGTAGTTGAGGGTATCCATGTCAATTCTCCAGAACGTCGAGCAGGCCCAGGGGCAATGGCACATCCATGATTCGGTCGAAAAGCACATAGAGGCCGACGCTCATCAGGCTGATGATGAGCGCACCGGGCAGCCAGCGACCGCCGTACAGGCGGGCCATGGGAATGCCGATCAACATGCTGCTGAGGATGAAGCCCAGTGGTTCGAACAGGCCGGCGAACACCAGCAGCAGCACCACGCAGGCGCCGATCTTGTTCAGGGTGGCTCGATCGAGTTCGGGGTCCTCATCGCTGTGTACGATCGGTGCGGGACGAAACAGCATGTACAGCAGGGCGAGGCCCATCAGGAGCAGGATCAACAAGGGGTAGGCGCGCGGGCCCACCGGTTCATAGGAAAAGGCGGCCTGGTAGGGCCAGGCCATGACGGCCAGGGCGGCGCAGGCGAGCAGGAGCGCCAGCGCGAAGATGCGTTGCAGGATCATGGGTGGAATCCTCGGATAGGCGACCGCTTTGCGGTCGATCGCTGGCAAGCCAGCTCCCACAGTGTTTTGTGTCAAACCAGATATCTGTGGATTGCAGTTGTCCCTGTGGGAGCTGGCTTGCCAGCGATGAGGCCAGCAAGGATCTCCCTACATTTAGGGACTTATTGGATCAGGCCAAATTCCTGAGCCAGCACCTTGTAATCGGCCACCTGTTTTTTCACGTAGGTGTCCAGCTCCTGGCCCGTCATGGCGAAGGGGAAGAGTTCGCGCTGGTCGCGCAATTTGGCGAACTCTTCAGAGGCGAGCATCTTGTCGAAGGTGTCTTTCCACCAGGCGTATTCTTCGTCGGTGACCTTCGGCCCCAGGTAGAAGCCGCGCACCACTGGCCAGACGATGTCGTAGCCCTGTTCCTTGGCGGTCGGGATGTCTTTCATTTCCGGTTCGTCGATGCGTTTTTCGGCGAACACGGCCAGCAGGCGCATGTCGCCGCTGAGGATGTGTGGCATGGAGTCGGAGATGTCGGTGCTGCCGACCTGGATGTGCCCGCCGAGCAGGGCGGTGGCGATTTCACCGCCGCCTTCCAGGGCCACATAGCGCAGGTCGCGCGGGTTGATGCCGGCGGCCTTGGCGATCAGTGCGGTCTGCATCCAGTCCTGGCTGCCGACGGTGCCGCCGGAGCCGATCACCACCTTGCTCGGATCGGCCTTGATGGCCTTCACCAGGTCATCGAGGTTTTTGTAGGGCGAGTCGCTTTTCACGGCGATGGCGCCGTAGCTGGTGCCCACGGCTGCCAGCCAGCGCACGGCGTTCTCGTCGAAGCGACCGAACTTGCCCTGGGCCAGGTTCAGTAGCGAACCACTGGACCAGGCCACCAGGGTCCCGGCATCGGCAGGGCGCTGGGCGACGACGGCGTTGTAGGCCACCGCGCCAACGCCGCCAGGCATGTAGGTCACACGCATGGGTTTGGTCAGCAGCTTCTCATTGAGCAGGCCGCTCTGGACCAGTTTGCAGGTCAGGTCGAAGCCACCACCGGGCGATGCCGGCGCGATGCATTCGGGACGTTTCGGTTCGCCGGCGAACAGTTGGCTGGACAGAAGCACGCAGCCGGCGGCCAGGGCGATTTGGCGCAGTGAAAGGGTCATCGTCAGTCTCCACGGAAGTTATTGTTATCAGGGTTTACCAGAGAGCCACGCTGTAGCTGACCAACAACCGCATCTCGTCCGCGTCGCGGGCGAAATCCGAACGGTAGCTGGCATTGCGCAGGCGCACCGCGACGTTTTTCAACGCGCCGCTTTGCACCACGTATTTGATTTCACTGTTGCGTTCCCACTCGTTGCCTGTACCGCCATTGTTCAGCTTCACATTATCGCCGCTCACATAACGGCTCATGAAGCTCAGGCCGGGAATGCCCAGGGCGACGAAGTCATAGTCGTAACGGGCTTGCCAGGAGTGCTCGTCGGCGCCGGCGAAGTCGTTGATCTGAACGAAGTTGACCAGGTACGGGTCACTGCCATCCACATAGGGGAACGCCGTATCGCCGGACATGTGCTGGTAGGCGGCGCTGAACTTGTGGCCACTGAGGCCATAACTGAGCATGCCGTTGAGCGAGGTGTTGTCGATGTTGCCGCCGCGCGCCTGGCCCTGGTCATCGCTGAAAGCAGCGCGCAGGTCGCTGGCGAAGGTCCCCGGGCCCAGTTTCTGCGAGGTGGTCAGACCGACGAAGTGCTGTCGGTAGACGTCGTCGAGTTGGGCGAAGTAGTAACTGCCGGTGATCTTGTCGGTGAACTTGTAGTCCAGGCCCGCGGTATCGAAATGGTTGCCGGTCGCTGTACCGAGGAAGCGGCCGTTTTTGTTGTTCAGGGCGATGTCTTCCCAGTTGGTGTCATCGCGGTCCCTGGTCTTGTCCAGGCGGCCACCGGTGAACGTCAGGTTCCTGATTTCCCTGGAGGTCAGCAGGCCACCTTCGAAGGTCTGCGGCAGGATGCGCCCGTCATTGGCCTTGAGGATGGGCAGTTCGGGAATCTGGGTGCCGACCTTCAGCTCCGTGGCGGAAATCTTCACCTTGCCGGTCACGCCGAGCTTGGAATATTCGTCGGCTGCGCGGCCATCATCATGGGTCGGCAGCAAGCCGGTGCCGGTGCGGTCGGGGCTGGAGTCAAGCTTGACCCCGAGCATGCCCAGGGCATCGATGCCAAAGCCGACGACGCCATCGGTGTAACCCGACTCCAGGTTGAGCATGAACCCCTGGGCCCACTCGTCGCGCCTGGATTGCTGCGCGCTGGTGCCGTCACGAAAATCGCGGTTGAAGTACATGTTGCGGGTTTCGAAGGTTGCGCTGCTGTCTTCGAAGAAGGCGGCGTGGCCGAGTGGCGAGAAGCCGGCAAATGCGGCGGCGCTGGCGAGTGCTGTGGGGTGCAGACGGAAGATACGAGCAGGCGAGGTGGCCTGAGGCTGCATGGACAGCATCGTTTGTGACTCCGTTATTGTTCTTATAAGTGCCGAAAACGCGTCGAGGCGTATTTCGTTATTACGGCCTGTGAGTTCGACCGTTAACCGATGCTAAGACCTGAAGCTTTCGCTAACCTTTCAAACAGCTTTCATTGTCGACATGGCTTCACAGACGCCCAAGCGCCTGTAAACTCCGCGCCAGAAATGGCCCCCCGAGAGGCCAGCGCCTTAGGAGAAGTCGATGCGTGTCTTACTCGTCGAAGATCATTTGCAGTTGGCCGAAAGCATCGCCCAGGCCTTGAAAAGTACGGGCCTGACCGTGGACGTACTGCATGATGGCGTGGCGGCCGACCTGGCCTTGAGCAGCGAGGAATATGCCGTGGTGATCCTCGATGTGGGCCTGCCACGCATGGACGGTTTCGAAGTGCTGGCGCGCTTGCGTGCCCGCGGCAAGAACCTGCCGGTGCTGATGCTGACGGCCCGCAGCGATGTGAAGGATCGGGTCCATGGCCTGAACCTGGGGGCCGACGATTACCTGGCCAAGCCCTTCGAACTCACGGAGCTCGAGGCCCGCGTCAAGGCCCTGCTGCGCCGCAGCGTGCTGGGTGGTGAACGCCAGCAGCGTTGCGGGGTGCTGGTCTATGATCTCGACACCCGCCGATTTACCCTGGGTGATGAACTGCTGACCCTGACCTCCCGTGAGCAGGCCGTGCTCGAAGCCTTGATTGCCCGGCCCGGGCGGGTCATGAGCAAGGAGCAATTGGCGGCCCAGGTCTTCGGTCTGGACGAGGAGGCCAGCGCCGACGCCATCGAAATCTATGTGCATCGCCTGCGCAAGAAACTCGATGGGCACGCGGTGGCCATCGTGACCTTCAGGGGCCTGGGCTACTTGCTTGAGCATCGTGATGCTTAGCTCTGTGAGACATAGCGCCGGCAGCCTGCGTTGGCGCCTGTTGTGGAACCTGGTGCTACTGTTGCTGGTGCTGATGGTGGCCAGTGGCATGAGTGCTTACTGGAACGGCCGCGAAGCCGCCGACACGGCCTATGACCGTACCTTGCTGGCCTCGGCACGGACGATCTCTGCCGGTCTGTCCCAGCGTGACGGCACGCTGAGCGCCGATGTGCCTTACATCGCGCTCGACACCTTTGCCTATGACAGCGCCGGGCGAATCTACTACCAGGTCAACGATATCAACCAGCGGCTGATTTCCGGCTACGAGAACCTGCCGGCGCCACCGCCAGGCACGCCGCGGACCGATGATTATCCGGCCCTGGCGCGGTTCTATGATGCCCAGTACCTGGGCCAGGACGTGCGCGTGGTCAGCCTGCTCAAGGCCGTCTCCGAGCCGAACATGAATGGCATGGCGGAAATCCGCGTGGCAGAGACCGAAGAGGCGCGGGTGCGCATGGCGCGCAGTCTGATGACGGACACGCTGTTGCGCCTGGGCATGCTGGGTCTTGGGGCTATCTTGCTTGTGTGGTTTGCCATCAGTGCGGCGTTGCGGCCACTGGAGCGCTTGCGCACAGCGGTCGAGGATCGCCAGCCGGATGATTTGCGGCCCTTGCCGCTGGTGGAGGTGCAACGGGAACTGTCGCCGCTGGTAGGGGCCCTGAACCATTTCACCGAGCGCTTGCGTGGGCAGTTCGAACGGCAGGCGCAGTTCATCGCCGATGCTGCCCATGAACTGCGTACCCCGCTGGCTGCGCTCAAGGCACGGGTTGAGTTGGGCCTGCGTTCACCGCAACCCGAGGTCTGGCGCGAGACCCTGGAAACCGTGGCGCAAGGCACCGACAAGATGACCCACCTGGCCAACCAACTGCTGTCGCTGGCCCGGGTCGAAAACGGTGCCCGAGCGATTGCCGAAGGCGGGGCGCAGCGACTCGATCTCAGCCAGTTGGCCCGCGAACTGGGCATGGCCATGGCGCCGTTGGCCCATGCGCGGGGCGTGGCCCTGGCGCTGGAGGCCGAAGAACCGGTGTGGTTGCGCGGCGAGCCGACCCTGCTCAATGAGCTGCTGAGCAACCTGATCGACAATGCCCTGGCCCACACGCCAGCCGGTGGCAATGTCATTCTGCGGGTCGGCGCGCCGGCGGTGCTGGAAGTCGAAGACGACGGCCCGGGCATTCCCGCAGAGGAGCGCGAGCGGGTTTTCCAGCGTTTCTACAAGCGCCGCGCCCAGGGTACCGGACTTGGCCTGGCGATCGTCGGTGAAATCTGCCGGGCGCACCTGGCCCAGATCAGCCTGCACGAAGGTGCGCAGGCCGGATTGAAAGTGCGTGTGAGCTTTATTCCCGATCAGTGAAACATGGCCCGTGCTGCATGCAGGTCGCTGACACCAAGGGTGGACAGGTCCAGGCCCAGCTGTCGGCAGGCGGGCAGGGCGTCGAACGAACGGTTTTCATCATCGGCCTGACTGAGCAGCGAGGCGACCTGTACCACATCGACATAGTCGGCCTGGGCAGAGCGACGCTGGGCGTCCTGGGACAGGCTGGGGACCTTGATCAGCATTTCCGGGAACTCCCAGACGCTGAGGATTTTGTCGCCTAGCAACGGGTGAATGCGCTCGATGACATGGTTCAGGCATACCGGATCGGAGAGCAGCTCATTGTGCTCTTCGGCATAGGTGAGAATGGGCAGCACGCCAATCTGATGCACCAGGCCCGCGAGGGCCGCCTGATCCGGCTTGAGCCGGGTATAGCGCTGGCAGAGTTCGTAGCTGATCCCTGCCACTTCCAGGCTGTTGGCCCAGACCTCGCGCATTTTCTGTTCAACCACGGCCGAGCGGGCATGAAAGATCTGCTCGATGACCAGGCCGATGGCCAGATTGCAGCTGTAATTGACGCCCAGCCGGGTTATGGCGGCGTTCAGATCAGTGACTTCAAGAGTTCCACGCAACAACGGGCTGTTGACCACCTTGATCAGGCGCGCAGAAAGCGCCGCATCGCTGCCTATCACGCGGCTCAAAGTGCCGACGCCGATATCGCTGTCTTCTGCCGCCTTGCGGATTCTCAGGGCGACTTCGGGCAGTGTCGGCAGGACCAGATCATCATTGTCGATGGCCGCCAGCAACTGCGTTTGAACCATCCGGGCCAGCTCACTCATCTGTGTTCTCTAAAGCGTTGTCACGGAGCAAACGTCAACGAGCAGGCTCGTCGACGCTTGGAGAGGGGATTTGCTCAGCGCTGGATTTCGCGGTCGCGGTCCAGTTCGTAGGGGAGATCGAGCAAGGATGCGCGCGGGCCTTCCAAGCTGTCCAGATGCAGGATGCCATTGTCCACGGCCTCGGCCTGCAGCACCGCCAGCAACTCGATGCGGCCTGCAGCGCTGGCGGCAGCCAGAACGACTTCGCCAATCGAACTGGCATGGATCGGTGAGAATACCGGGGTGCCAGGTTCGGGCAAGTCACTGCCTTCCAGCTCAAGACGATACTGGCGGCGCTTGAGTTTGCCCAGGTACTGCATGCGCGCGACGATTTCCTGGCCGGTGTAGCAACCCTTCTTGAAGCTTACGCCGCCCACTGCCTGCAAATTGAGCATTTGCGGGATGAACAGTTCGCGGGTCTGGGCCATGACCTGGCCAATACCGGCGCGAATCTGGCCCAGCAGCCAGGCATTGAGGTCGCCCTCGGGCAGCTGTGCGGCAAGCTTGGCTTGAACGCTCGGTGCCTGCTCGGCCGGCACCCAGAGTTCGGCGCGGCTGGGGGAAACGCGAACAGCGATCAGGCCGTTGGCGTTAACCTGCGCGTTGACCTCTGGTGGCAGCTCCAGGCCGAGACTGGCCAGTGCGCCATCGCCCTGGCTCAAGCCAAAGCGAACCCAGGCAGCGCTCTCATCGGTCAACTTCGACTTGGAAAACACGGCGTATTTCTTCAAGTCCGCCAGCTGTGGCTCGACCAGATCACGGGCCATGGCCAGCAGGCAGCCATCGCCTTCGAGCAACAGTCTGAAACTCGATTGCATGCGGCCTTTCTGGGTGCAGCGGGCGCCCAGGGTGGCGGTATGCTCATTGACGTAATTGAGGTTGCAGGTCAACTGGCCTTGCAGGAATTTGCCGGCATCCGAGCCGCGGACGGCGAGGACGCCTTCGTGGGATAGCGTGCAGAAAAAAGCTGAATCGGCCATTGGTCATCGCAAGGTAGAAAAGACTGGGCTCCATCATAGAGCGCTGCCGGGAAAATAGGTAGTTGGGCAAGCCGACCATCGAGAAGTGCTCCGGGCGGCTGGCCCCTGTATACTGGCGGCCTATTTGAGGAGAGCTCCATGGTCGAAGATGTTGAACTCAACCGGCTCTACTGGCATAGCCGTCGCGGCATGCTCGAGCTGGATGTGCTGCTGGTCCCCTTTGTCAAAGAGGTCTACCCGCACCTGAACGAAGTGGACCGCGAGTGCTATCGCAATCTGCTCGAATGCGAAGACCAGGACATGTTCGGCTGGTTCATGGAACGTACCGAGTCCGAAGACCCTGAGCTGCAGCGCATGGTGCGCATGATCCTGGATCGTGTCCAGCCCAAGTGAAGGCTTCGAATGCCGCTGGCGGGCCTCCGGGTACTTGCTGGCGGCTTACCTGATCGGCCAGCTGCTCGCGCTGGTATCACTGGTCCTGCTTGAGATACCCCTGTGGCTGAGCCTGGCTGGCATCGTCCTGTGCCTGGCCCATGCTGCCTGGTCACTGCCGCGTTACATCCTGTTGAATCATCCCCAGGCGGTTACGGGATTGCGTCGTGACGCCTCGGGCTGGCAGTTGTGGCGCGACGCCTGCGGCTGGCAGCCTGTTCAGTTGCAGCGTGACAGCCTGGCATTGCCCGGGCTGGTCGTGCTGCGTTTTCGCTGGGCAGGCCGGCGCTGGGTGCACGGCCTGTGCATTCCTGCTGACGCGCTGGAGCCGGTGCAGCACCGGCGCCTGCGCTTGCGCCTGAAATTCAGTCGACGTAGGTGGGCGGCGCCAGAATAGTGTCCAGGGCCTCGGGTAGCAGCTCAGGGTAGTCGAGGGTGTAGTGCAGGCCGCGACTTTCCTTGCGCTGCATGGCCGACCGGATCATCAGTTCGGCCACCTGGGCCAGATTGCGCAGCTCGATGAGGTCGCGACTGACCTTGTAGTTGCTGTAGAACTCGTCGATTTCGTCCAGCAACAGGCGGACCCGATGCTCGGCCCGTTGCAGGCGCTTGTTGGTGCGCACGATGCCCACGTAGTCCCACATGAAACGCCGCAATTCGTCCCAGTTGTGCGCGATGATCACGTCTTCGTCCGAGTCGGTAACCTGACTGGCATCCCAGCCGGGCAGTTGTTCGGGCATGGGCATGTCGCCCAGCTTGGCAATGATGTCGTTGGCAGCCGAGCGGCCATAGACGAAACATTCGAGCAGTGAGTTGCTGGCCATGCGGTTGGCGCCGTGCAGGCCGGTAAAGCTGGTTTCACCGATGGCATAGAGCCCGGGCACGTCGGTCAGGCCGTGCTGGTCGACCAGCACGCCGCCACAGGTGTAGTGGGCAGCCGGCACCACCGGGATCGGTTGCTGGGTGATGTCGATGCCAAACTTCAGACAGCGCTCGTAGACCGTCGGGAAGTGGCTTTTGATGAAGTCAGCGGGTTTATGGCTGATGTCCAGGTAGACGCAATCCACACCCAGGCGCTTCATCTCATGGTCGATTGCCCTGGCCACGATGTCCCTGGGTGCCAATTCCTCGCGCGGGTCGAATCGCGGCATGAAGCGTTCACCATTGGGCAACTTGAGCAGGCCACCCTCGCCGCGAATGGCTTCGGTAATCAGGAAACTCTTGGCCTGCGGGTGATACAGGCAGGTCGGGTGGAACTGGTTGAACTCCAGGTTCGCGACCCGGCAACCGGCGCGCCAGGCCATGGCGATGCCATCACCGCAGGCACCGTCCGGGTTGCTGGTATAGAGGTAGACCTTGGCCGCGCCGCCGGTGGCCAGCACGGTAAAGCGTGCGCCGAAGGTATCGACTTCGCCGGTTGCGCGGTTGAGCACGTAGGCGCCCAGGCAGCGGTCCTGCTCCAGGCCTTGCCGACGTGCGGTGATCAGGTCCACAGCCACGCGCTGTTCCAGCAGCTCGATATTGGGACGCTTGCGCGCCTGGGCCAGCAGGGTGGTGAATATCGCCGCACCAGTTGCATCGGCAGCATGAATGATGCGCCGATGGCTGTGACCGCCTTCGCGGGTCAGGTGAAATTCGAAACCGCCATCGTCGGCGCTGGCGCTGTCATCCCGGGTAAAGGGCACGCCCTGATCGATCAGCCACTGGATCGACTCGCGACTGTGCTCAACAGTAAAGCGCACGGCATCTTCGTGGCACAGGCCGCCACCGGCATTGAGCGTGTCTTCGACATGGGACTGCACGGTGTCGGCGTCATCGAGCACCGCCGCCACGCCGCCCTGGGCCCAGAAAGTCGAGCCATTGGACAGGTCGCCCTTGCTCAATACGGCAATGCGCAGGTGACCAGGCAGGCTCAGGGCCAGGCTCAGGCCGGCCGCGCCGCTGCCAATCACGAGTACATCATGTTGATATTGTTGGCTCATTTCCGGATTCCGCGCAAAGCGACCTTGCAGGCATGTCTGTCGGGTTCAGCCCCCTAGTATATAGAGGGGGGGATCGGCACAATAGCTGAGCCTTTATGGCATTGTGGAACTATTGTGAAGTGTATCGGGCAGCCTTTATAGCAGTCAGGCGGTGAGGTTTGCTACGCAAACCCGCGCCTTGTTGCGGTTTCGCCTGTGAAACAGATGCCGTTTCGCCCAGTGTTTCCGGGTAGTCGCTGTGGTGTATGGGAACTTTCTATAGGGCCCGGGTATCCATAGCAGGTTGCCCCGCATAAAAGGTGCAGCGTCGGTGTGAGGCAGAGCTGAGGTCCTGGCCCTGCTGGCGGACTCGACGACCAGATTATTGACGCAGCCGGCCAAGACCGTGCGGCGTTTTTCGTGCAGGTGAAATGCAGGCCTGCAGGAAACTTGCTTGGAGGGGAGAACTTTTGCGAAAAGCCCGAGTCTATGTTTGCAAGCCTGATCGATGGCTGTTGCAACGCTCCTTCAAGAACAACGAGGAGTGTTCATGCTAACCCAGGAAGAGGATCAGCAGCTTGTCGAGCGCGTCCAACGCGGCGACAGGCGAGCGTTTGATCTGTTGGTGCTCAAGTATCAGCACAAGATTCTCGGGTTGATCGTGCGGTTCGTGCACGACACCCATGAAGCCCAGGATGTGGCGCAGGAAGCCTTTATCAAAGCTTACCGGGCGTTGGGTAATTTTCGCGGCGACAGTGCGTTTTATACCTGGCTGTACCGCATCGCCATTAATACGGCGAAAAACTATCTGGTGTCCCGTGGCAGACGGCCACCTGATAGCGATGTGAGTTCTGAAGATGCGGAGTTCTATGATGGCGATCATGGCCTCAAGGATCTCGAGTCACCGGAGCGTGCGTTGTTGCGCGATGAGATCGAAGGCACTGTCCATCGGACCATCCAGCAACTGCCAGAAGATTTGCGTACGGCCTTAACTTTACGTGAATTTGATGGTCTGAGTTATGAGGACATTGCGAGTGTGATGCAGTGTCCGGTAGGTACCGTGCGCTCTCGAATTTTCCGCGCTCGGGAGGCCATTGATAAAGCCCTGCAGCCGTTGTTGCAGGAACACTGAGACAGCGGCGACAGCCAAGAGAGGAACCGCCATGAGTCGTGAAGCCCTGCAGGAATCGCTGTCCGCGGTGATGGATAACGAAGCGGACGAACTGGAATTACGTCGGGTACTGAGTGCCGTCGACGATTCTGAAACCCGTGCCACCTGGTCGCGTTATCAGGTTGCCCGTGCAGCGATGCACAAAGAATTGCTGTTGCCGCAGCTGGATATCGCGGCCGCAGTCTCGGCGGCATTGGCGGACGAAGCAGCACCGGTCAAGGCTTCTCGTGGTCCCTGGCGCAGCCTGGGCCGCCTCGCGGTCGCAGCTTCGGTGACGGTTGCCGTGCTGGCCGGCGTGCGTCTGTACAACCAGGATGAAATCTCCGGCGTGCAACTCGCGGCGCAGCAATCGGCCCAACAAGGCGTGGCTGTACCACAAGTTCAAGGCCCCGCCGTTCTGGCAGGCTATAGTGAAAGTTCCGAGCAAGCGACCGGCCCGATGGCCAACGGCGTTCTGCAAGGTCAGGCCGGCTGGGACAACCAGCGTTTGCCTGGCTACTTGCGCCAGCACGCCCAGGAAGCTGCTCTTAAAGGCACCGAAAGCGCACTGCCATACGCACGCGCCGCCAGCCTGGAAAATCGCTAAGGAGGACCATGCGCGCCCTACCTCTCATTCCGCTTCTGCTCGGTGGATGGTTGGCTCTTCCGGCGCATGCCGCAGACCCTGCGGATGCCAGGATCGCCACTCTGTTCAACCGTCTGGCCCAGGCCGAGCGTGAGCAAGACTTCCAGGGCACTTTTGTCTACGAACGTAACGGTATCTTTTCGACCCACAGGATCTGGCACCGTGTTCAGGATGGCAAGGTCATCGAGCGGCTGCTGCAACTCGATGGTTTGCCCCAGGAAGTGCTACGGGTCGACGGGAAAACCCAATGCGTGAGTGGGACGCTGGTTGCAGGTGTCGGCAATACCCCTGATTCATCCGGTCGTTTGCTCGATCCCCTCAAACTGATGTCGTGGTATGACATCAAGACCGTGGGCGAGACGCGCGTGGCCGGCCGTGAGGTGGATATCGTGTCGCTGAAGCCGCGCGATCAGCACCGATACGCCTTCGAGCTGCATCTGGATAAAGACACCGGTTTGCCCCTCAAGTCACTGCTGATCAATGACAAGGGGCAACTGTTGGAACGCTTTCAGTTCACCGGGCTCAACACGCAAGCCGTGCCGACTGAGCAGGAGCTGAAGCCGAGCGACAACTGCAAGGCTGTTGCCCAGGTTCCGCCGCAGGCAGCCGAAGCCCTGGCGAGCTGGCGCTCGGACTGGGTGCCGCCTGGCTTCGAACTGGTCAAGAGCTACGTGCGCAAGGACCCGCAAACCAAGGCTACGGTCAGCAGCCTGATGTACGACGATGGTCTGGCGCGTTTCTCGGTATTCCTGGAGTCCCTTGACGGTGAATCAGTGACTGATACCCGCGCCCAGCTCGGTCCGACCGTTGCCGTATCGCGGCATCTGACCACGCCAAAGGGCGACATGATGGTCACCGTGGTGGGCGAGATCCCGATCGGTACCGCTGAGCGCATAGCCCTGTCGATGCGCGCGCAAGACGTCCAGACCAAGCAATGAAGGGGGTGGGGTGATGCTTGCCGGTATGCGGTATTGTATGGCGCGAGGTCTGAAATGCCCGATCCGCGTCTGAGATGCTGACATGTTTGGTGAACATTACCGTTTGCAAAATCGCCAAAATCTTTCTATAGGTCAGTCCCTACAGGGTCTGGCCTTGCTTGCTGTTGAAACATTAAAAAACAAGCCAATGCATGAAACCTGGTCGCAGCCTATTGCAGTGTCCGGGTTTTTTGCGTTTTCTGGTCCCTATTGCTTAACCATGCTCGTTGCTACGGGAGCCGTATGTTGATACCACGCTTGAAATCCTGCCTTCCTCTGTTTGCCGCCGTGCTGATGCTCGGTCAGGTGTTCACAGCCCAGGCCGAAGCCTTGCCTGATTTTACCGGTCTGGTCGAGCAGGCCTCGCCGGCCGTAGTGAACATCAGTACCAAGCAGAAGCTCCCCGATCGCAGCATTGCTTCACGGCAGATGCCGGATCTCGAGGGCTTGCCGCCGGCAATTCGCGAGTTCTTCGAACGCAACATGCCGCCGCAATCCCCGCGCACGCCGCGGGGGGATCGCCAGCGTGAAGCGCAATCACTGGGCTCGGGCTTCATCATCTCCGCCGATGGCTATGTGATGACCAACAACCATGTGATCGCCGATGCTGACGAGATCCTCGTCCGTCTGTCCGATCGCAGCGAGTTCCCGGCCAAACTGGTCGGCACCGACCCGCGTACCGATGTGGCACTGCTGAAGATCGAAGGCAAGGACCTGCCGATCGTCAAGCTCGGCGATTCGGAGAAACTCAAGGTTGGCGAGTGGGTGGTGGCCATCGGTTCGCCGTTCGGCTTCGATCACTCGGTCACCAAGGGGATCGTCAGCGCCAAGGGCCGTACCTTGCCAAACGACACCTATGTGCCGTTCATCCAGACAGACGTAGCAATCAACCCGGGTAACTCCGGCGGTCCACTGTTCAACATGAACGGTGAGGTCGTGGGTATCAACTCGCAGATCTTTACCCGCTCCGGCGGCTTCATGGGCCTGTCGTTCGCCATCCCGATCGATGTGGCGCTGGATGTGTCCAATCAGTTGAAGAAAGAGGGCAAGGTCAGTCGCGGTTGGCTGGGCGTCGTGATTCAGGAAGTCAACAAGGATCTGGCTGAATCCTTCGGTCTGGACAAGCCGGCCGGTGCACTGGTCGCCCAGGTTCTGGAAGACGGTCCGGCGGCCAAGGGTGGCTTGCAGGTCGGCGACGTGATCCTGAGCATGAATGGTCAACCGATCGTCATGTCCGCAGACCTGCCGCACCTGGTTGGTGGTCTGAAGGAAGGTTCCAAGGCTAGCCTGGAAGTGATCCGTGATGGCAAGCGCAAGACGGTGGACGTCACCGTGGGCATGCTGCCGGATGAAGACGAGGACATCGCTGCCAGTGCCGATGGTTCCGCGCGCAGCAGCAACCGCCTGGGTGTGGCCGTGGCTGACCTGACCGCCGAGCAGAAAAAGACGCTCGACCTCAAGGGAGGTGTGGTCATCAAGGAAGTGCAGGATGGGCCTGCCGCGATGATTGGCCTGCAGCCGGGCGATGTCATTACCCACCTGAACAACCAGGCGATTGGCGATGCGAAGGAATTCACCGAAATCGCCAAGGGGCTGCCGAAGAACCGTTCGGTCTCCATGCGCGTCCTGCGTCAGGGGCGCGCCAGCTTCATAACCTTCAAGCTGGCTGAATAAGCCGACGAAAGGTGAAAAGGGCGGTCATTGACCGCCCTTTTTTTGTGTGTGGGTGGCGACCAAGCCAGAGCCTCGTTCCCACGCTCCGCGTGGGAATGCGACGCTGGAGCGTCTGACACTGCATTCCCACGCAGAGCGTGGGAACGAGCAGCTGATGCTTCTGATGAAGGAAATGGTTGCACGCGTGACGGGTCAGGCGTCTTTCAGGTACAATTCCCGGCTATTTTTCGGTGGGCGTCCGTCCCGCAGCCTTTTTGAGTGTTGATCCGTGAGTGATTTGAGTCATATCCGCAATTTCTCCATCATCGCCCACATTGACCATGGCAAGTCGACGCTGGCCGACCGGTTCATTCAGATGTGCGGCGGCCTCGCCGAGCGCGAAATGGAAGCCCAGGTCCTGGACTCCATGGACCTCGAGCGTGAGCGCGGGATCACCATCAAGGCCCACAGCGTCACCCTGTATTACAAGGCCAGGGATGGTATCAACTACCAGCTGAACTTCATTGACACCCCGGGCCACGTCGACTTCACCTATGAAGTCAGCCGGTCGCTGGCGGCCTGTGAAGGTGCACTGCTGGTGGTCGATGCCGGCCAGGGCGTGGAAGCCCAGTCCGTGGCCAACTGCTATACCGCCATCGAGCAAGGTCTGGAAGTCATGCCGGTGCTGAACAAGATCGACCTGCCGCAGGCCGATCCAGACCGCGTGAAAGAAGAAATCGAGAAGATCATCGGCATCGATGCCACCGACGCCGTGACCTGCAGCGCCAAGACCGGCCTGGGCGTCGACGAAGTGCTCGAGCGCCTGGTGCACAGCATTCCTGCCCCGACCGGCAATATCGAGGATCCGCTGCAGGCGTTGATCATCGACTCCTGGTTCGACAACTACCTGGGCGTTGTTTCCCTGGTACGCGTGCGTCATGGCCGCGTGAAGAAGGGCGACAAGATCCTGGTCAAGTCCACCGGCAAGGTGCATCTGGTCGACAGCGTGGGTGTCTTCACCCCCAAGCACACCCAGACCGCTGATCTGAAAGCCGGTGAAGTAGGCTTCATCATTGCCAGCATCAAGGACATTCACGGTGCGCCGGTAGGTGACACCCTGACCTTGAGCAGCACCCCCGACGTCGATGTATTGCCGGGCTTCAAGCGCGTACAGCCGCAGGTTTATGCCGGCCTGTTCCCGGTCAGCTCCGACGACTTCGAAGACTTCCGCGATGCCCTGCAGAAGCTGACCCTGAACGACTCGTCGCTGCAATACCTGCCGGAAAGCTCCGACGCACTGGGCTTCGGTTTCCGTTGCGGCTTCCTCGGCATGCTCCACATGGAGATCATCCAGGAGCGCCTGGAGCGCGAATACGACCTGGACCTGATCACCACCGCACCGAGCGTTATCTTCGAAGTCAAATTGAAGAACGGTGAGACGATCTACGTCGATAACCCGTCCAAATTGCCGGATGTTTCTTCGGTCGAGGATTTCCGCGAGCCGATCGTGGCTGCGACGATTCTGGTGCCGCAGGAACACCTGGGTAACGTCATTACCCTGTGTATCGAAAAGCGTGGCGTCCAGCGCGACATGCAGTTCCTCGGCTCTCAGGTGCAGGTCCGCTATGACCTGCCGATGAACGAGGTGGTGCTGGACTTCTTCGACCGTCTGAAGTCCACCAGTCGCGGTTATGCGTCCCTGGACTACCATTTCGATCGCTACCAGTCGGCCAACCTGGTCAAGCTGGACGTGCTGATCAACGGTGACAAGGTCGACGCCCTGGCGCTGATCGTGCACAAGGACAATGCGCACTACAAAGGTCGCGCTCTGACCGAGAAAATGAAGGAACTGATACCGCGGCAGATGTTCGACGTGGCAATCCAGGCCGCCATCGGCGGGCAGATTGTGGCGCGGACCACTGTCAAGGCGCTCAGAAAGAACGTACTGGCCAAATGCTACGGTGGTGACGTCAGCCGTAAGCGCAAGCTTTTGGAAAAGCAGAAGGCCGGTAAGAAACGCATGAAGCAAGTGGGCAACGTGGAAATTCCACAAGAAGCCTTCCTTGCCGTGCTCAGGTTGGATAGTTAGGTCCTATGTCTCTAAATTTCCCGCTGTTGTTAGTCATCGCTGTAGCCGTTTGCGGTCTGCTGGCCTTGCTCGACCTGGTGATCCTGGCGCCTCGTCGGCGCACGGCGATCTCCAACTATCAGGGCAGCGTCAGCCAGCCCGAGATGGCGGTGCTCGAGCGGTTGAACAAGGAGCCGTTGCTGGTCGAGTACGGCAAATCGTTCTTTCCGGTGCTGTTCATCGTGCTGGTACTGCGCTCGTTCCTGGTCGAACCCTTCCAGATCCCGTCGGGATCGATGAAGCCGACCCTGGAAGTAGGCGACTTTATCCTGGTGAACAAGTTCTCCTACGGTATTCGTCTGCCGGTGATCGACAAAAAGGTCATCGAAGTCGGTGACCCGCAGCGTGGCGACGTGATGGTGTTTCGCTACCCCAGCGACCCGAACGTGAACTACATCAAGCGTGTCGTGGGCCTGCCGGGCGATCAGATTCGCTACACCAACGACAAGCGCCTGTTCGTCAATGGCCAGTCGATTGCCGAGCAGTTGGTCGGTAGCGAGCCTGGCACCCTGGGCAGCGCCGAGCTGTACCAGGAGAAACTGGGCGCGGCGGAGCACCTGATCCGCAAGGAAATGAGCCGCTACCGCATGCCACCCGATCAGCAATGGGTAGTGCCGGCCGGTCACTATTTCATGATGGGTGACAACCGCGACAACTCCAACGACAGCCGTTTCTGGGATGACCCGCGGATTCCAAAGAATCTGCTGGGCATGGTTCCGGACCAGAACATCGTCGGCAAGGCCTTCGCTGTCTGGATGAGCTGGCCGGAGCCGAAACTGAGCCACTTGCCGAACTTCTCGCGAGTGGGTCTGATCAAGTAAGACCACAACGGCGCTGTCCTGGGACAGCGCCGAATGCTTTTCTGGCATAGGCTGTGATTATCAGGTCGGTCGACTTCGATGGCTTCACAGCTTCCGCCGTATGGGCCCACGGCCCAACAGCCTTCAGGATCCTGATTTGAATAATGCGTTAAGCGTGACGGTGGCGGGGACTTCGGTCCCGACCTCCTTGAAAGTACAAAAGTGTGAGCCCCGGTTCATCGATCCGGTGGTGAAATTCGACCACGAAATGCGCGTGGGTACATTGTGAGCGTTTCCTTGAGCCGTCTCGAGCGTCAGCTCGGCTATACCTTCAAGGACCAGGAACTGATGGTCCTGGCCCTGACTCACCGCAGCTTCGCCGGACGCAATAACGAGCGCCTGGAGTTCCTCGGTGATGCCATTCTCAACTTCGTTGCCGGCGAGGCGCTGTTCGAGCGCTTTCCCCAGGCACGCGAAGGCCAGCTGTCGCGTTTGCGCGCCCGCCTGGTGAAGGGCGAGACCCTGGCCCTGCTGGCCCGCGGTTTCGACCTGGGCGAGTACCTGCGCCTGGGCTCCGGCGAATTGAAGAGCGGTGGTTTTCGCCGCGAATCGATCCTGGCCGATGCCCTGGAAGCGCTGATCGGTGCCATCTATCTGGATTCGGGCATGGAGACGGCACGTGATCGCGTGCTGTCCTGGCTGGCCAACGAGTTCGAAAGCCTGACGCTGGTCGACACCAACAAGGATCCCAAGACGCGCCTGCAGGAATTTTTGCAGTCGCGGGCTTGCGAATTGCCCCGCTACGAAGTGGTGGATATTCAGGGTGAGCCCCATTGCCGGACGTTTTTCGTCGAATGTGAAATCACCCTGTTGAACGAAAAAAGCCGAGGTCAGGGTGTGAGCCGCCGTATCGCCGAACAGGTGGCGGCCGCAGCAGCACTGATAGCCCTGGGCGTGGAGAATGGCAATGACTGATACAAACGTAACCCGCTGCGGCTATGTCGCCATCGTCGGCCGTCCCAACGTGGGCAAGTCCACGCTGCTGAACCATATTCTCGGGCAGAAGCTGGCGATTACCTCGCGCAAGCCCCAGACCACTCGGCACAACATGCTCGGGATCAAGACCGAGGGTGATATCCAGGCGATCTACGTCGACACCCCCGGCATGCACAAAAGCAACGAGAAAGCCCTCAACCGCTACATGAACAAGACCGCCTCGGCGGCGTTGAAAGACGTCGATGTGGTGATCTTCGTCGTGGACCGTACCCGCTGGACCGAAGAGGACCAGCTGGTGCTCGATCGCGTGCAGTATGTTCAGGGCCCACTGATCCTGGCGATCAACAAGACTGATCGGATCGAGGAAAAAGCCGATCTGATGCCGCACCTGGAGTGGTTGCAGCAGCAGTTGCCGAACGCTGAAATCGTGCCGATTTCGGCGCAGCAGGGGCACAACCTCGACGTGCTGGAAGGCCTGATTGCCAAGCACCTGCCGGAAAACGATCACTTCTTCCCGGAAGACCAGATCACCGACCGCAGCAGCCGCTTTCTGGCCGCCGAACTGATCCGCGAGAAAATCATGCGTCAGTTGGGCGCTGAACTGCCCTACCAGATCACCGTCGAGATCGAAGAATTCAAGCAACAGGGCAAGACGCTGCACATCCACGGCCTGATCCTGGTCGAACGCGATGGTCAGAAGAAGATCATCATTGGCGACAAGGGCGAGCGGATCAAGCGCATCGGTACCGAAGCGCGCAAGGACATGGAGCTGCTGTTCGACTCCAAGGTCATGCTCAACCTCTGGGTCAAGGTCAAGGGTGGCTGGTCCGACGACGAGCGCGCCCTGCGTTCGCTGGGCTACGGCGACTTGTAATACCTGGCTTGCCCGGCGCTTTAGCCGGGCAGGCAACCCCCTCCCCATCGCTGTCAGCGAGATTCCATGAGTCAGCCCGTCGCTCAACCGGCCTATGTCCTGCACAGCCGGGCCTACCGCGAAAGCAGCGCGCTGGTGGACTTTCTTACACCCCAGGGTCGATTGCGCGCGGTATTGCGCTCGGCGCGCGGCAAGGCCGGAACCTTGGCGCGGCCGTTCGTTCCCCTGGAAGTCGAGTTCCGCGGGCGTGGCGAGCTGAAAAATGTCGGCCGCATGGAGAGCGCGGGGCTCAGCCTCTGGCTCAACGGCGACGCCTTGTTCAGCGGCCTCTATCTCAATGAGCTGCTGATACGCCTGCTGCCCGCCGAAGACCCGCTGCCCGCGCTGTTCGATCACTATGCCGCGACGCTGCAGGCCCTGGCCGCCGGGCTTGCGCTCGAGCCGTTGCTGCGCTCCTTCGAATGGCGCCTGCTCGATGAGCTGGGCTATGGCTTTGCCCTGGATGCTGACATCAACGGTGATCCGCTGGCCGAAGAGGGGTTGTATCGCTTGCAGGTGGACGCCGGCCTTGAGCGTGTCTATCTGTTTCAGCCCGGGCTGTTCAAGGGGCAGGAGCTGCTGGCGATGGCCCAAGCCGACTGGAGCGCCCCCGGCGCCTTGTCGGCAGCCAAGCGATTGATGCGCCAGGCCCTGGCCGTGCATCTGGGTGGGCGCCCATTAGTCAGCCGGGAACTGTTCCGAAAGCCTTGAGCTCGTCGTATGCTGTAGCGCTCAATCTTCAGGAGAGTTTCCGTGACCACTAGCAACCGCATTCTTCTTGGCGTCAACATCGACCACGTGGCTACCCTGCGCCAGGCCCGCGGTACGCGCTACCCTGACCCGGTCAAGGCGGCACTGGATGCTGAAGAGGCGGGTGCCGATGGCATCACCGTGCATCTGCGTGAAGACCGTCGGCATATCCAGGAACGCGATGTCCTGGTCCTCAAGGACGTGCTGCAGACCCGCATGAACTTCGAAATGGGCGTCACCGAAGAGATGATGGCGTTCGCCGAGCGCATTCGCCCGGCGCATATCTGCCTGGTGCCGGAGACCCGTCAGGAACTGACTACCGAAGGTGGCCTGGACGTGGCCGGGCAGGAAGCACGCATCAAGGCGGCGGTAGAGCGCCTGTCGTGTCTGGGATCGGAGGTTTCCCTGTTCATCGATGCCGACGAGCGTCAGATCGAAGCCTCGCGCCGCGTGGGTGCCCCGGCCATCGAGTTGCACACCGGCCGTTATGCCGATGCGCACACCCCGGCCGAAGTTGCCGAAGAACTCAAGCGTGTGGCCGATGGCGTAGCGTTCGGGTTGGCCCAGGGCTTGATCGTCAATGCCGGTCACGGCCTGCACTACCACAACGTCGAAGCCGTGGCCGCCATCAAGGGCATCAACGAGTTGAACATCGGCCATGCGCTGGTGGCTCACGCGCTGTTCGTCGGCTTCAAGTCGGCGGTCTCGGAGATGAAAGCGTTGATCCTGGCTGCCAGTCGCGGCTGAGCCTGACGCAATGAAGACGCCTGTCGATCCGCTGAGTGATGCCAGGATCATGGAATCCTGGCAGCACAATGCCGCGCCCTGGAGCGTTGCCGTACGCAGCGGGCAGATCGCCAACCGGCGCCTGGTCACCGATGATGCGATGCTGGCTGCTGTGCTGGGTCGCGCACCCGCTTCGGTGCTCGACCTGGGCTGTGGCGAGGGTTGGTTGGTGCGCGCCCTGGCTGATGCGGGCATCCGCGCGCTGGGCGTCGATGGCGTCGCCGAACTGGTGGAGCAGGCGCGACAGGCCGGTGGCGAGTTCCAGCAGGTGTCCTACGAGGAGATCGTTGCGGGCGGCTTCAACTGCCTGGTGGATGTCGTCGCGTGCAATTTCTCCCTGTTGGGCAAGGAGTCGGTCGAAGGCCTGCTCAAGGTCTTGCCGGCGCTGCTGAACCCAACCGGAACACTGGTCATCCAGACGCTTCACCCTGTGCTCGGTTGCGGCGATCAGGCTTATGTGGAGGGTTGGCGAGGTGGATCATGGACGGGTTTCAGTGAAGCTTTCAGCGACCCGGCGCCCTGGTACTTTCGCACATTGGAAGGTTGGGTGGCGCTGTTGCGCAGCAATGGCTGGCGGTTGCTGGAAATCCGTGAGCCGCTGCACCCTGAGACGCAAAAGCCCGCTTCGGTGATCTTCATTGCCGAAGTCATCGAGCCGCCGTGTTCTTCGGAAAAACCAGCCGAAAAACCGTGAGGCCATCCGGTACGCTGGTCACCTCTGCGCGGCCCCGATGCACTTCCATGATGGAGCGCACGATTGCCAGGCCCAGGCCGGTTCCGCCTTCGAGCCGCGAGCGGCTGTCGTCGACACGGTAGAAGCGTTCGAACAAATGCGGCAAGTGTTCGGCGGCAATACCTGCGCCATCATTGCTCACAGCCACCGCAAAGCACTCGGCATGTTGCTCGATCTCCAGGCCGATTCGTGCACCTGGGGGGCTGTGGCGCAGGGCATTGGACAGCAGGTTGGACAGCGCGCGCTGGATCATCAATCGATCACCTGCCACCGTGGCCTGGCCGATGACCTGCAGATGGATCTGTTTCTCTTCGGCGGCAATGACGAACAGGTCCGCAACCCGCTGCACTTCATCTCCCAGCGCCACCTTTTCAAACGGCACCAACGCTGCCGGATGGCTGACCTGGGCCAGGAACAGCATGTCGGTAATGATCCAGGTGACCCGCTTGAGTTCTTCGATGCTGGATTCCAGCACCGCCTTGTATTCCTCTGCCGGTCGATCCTTGGCCAGGGTGACCTGGGCCTTACCCATCAGGTTACTGATGGGCGAGCGCAGTTCATGCGCCAGGTCATCGGAAAACTGCGAGAGTTGCTGCACGCCACTGTCCAGGCGATTGAGCATGAAGTTGATGCCGTGAGCCAGCTCGCTGAGTTCCTGTGGCAGCTTCTCCACGCAAAGCCGATGGGACAGGTCCTGGGCTGAAACCCTGGCTGCGACCCGGCGAAATTGCCTGAGCGGCAACAGCCCGCGTTGCACCAGCCACCAGGCGCCGACGCCGATCGACAGTAACAGCAGCGGCAAGGCGACAACCGTTGAACGCAGGTAAGCGCCGAGCAGTTGTTGATCGTCGGCGCGATTGGCCGACAGCAATACCCCTAACGGCTCGCCACTTTGCCGGCGAATCAGTTGCGCAGCCGTCAGCCAGCGATTGCCGTCGCTGTCGGTCCAGCTTCGGTAACTCAGTTGCTGCCGGGGCGCCAGAGGTGCCAGTTGCCGACCGTCGATGGCTGTCCCCAGCGACAACGGTGCCGGCAGCAGGCCGATGATCGTCAGGTTCAGGTTGTCGTGGCCCATGACCAGGTCCAGCAGCGCGTGGGTGCGCAAGGACGGATCATCGGCCGTCACATTCACACTGAGGTTGTGCTGCAACTGCTCCATTTTCTTTTCCAGGTTGCGCTCGACGCGCATGTTCAGCTCGCGGTTGAGCGCGAGCACCGCCAAGGTTGCCAGCAGTACGACCAACCCGGCGCCCATGAGGCTGACCGTCAAGCCGAGCCTGAGGGAAAGGCGGACCGATTTCATTCGCGCGGCTCCAGCACGTAACCGACGCCGCGCAGGGTATGGATCAACTTGTTGTCGAAGGGATCGTCGATCTTGGCGCGCAGCCTGCGAATCGATACCTCGACCACATTGGTGTCGCAATCGAAGTTCATGTCCCAGACCAGCGAAATGATCTGGGTACGCGACAGCACTTCGCCGTTGTGACGCATCAACAGGTGCAGCAGCGCGAATTCCTTGGCGGTCAGGTCGATGCGTCGGCTGCCCCGGTAGGCACGGTGACGCCCCCGGTCCAGTTCCAGGTCGGCGACCTTGAGGGTTTCCGGAGCCAGGCTGTGTTCACTGCGGCGCAACAGCGTACGCACGCGGGCCAGTAGTTCAGGAAACTCGAAGGGTTTTACCAGGTAGTCGTCGGCGCCCAGATCCAGCCCCTTGACCTTGTCGGCCAAGCGACCGCGAGCGGTGAGCATCATGATTCGGGTATTGCTGTGGGTGCGCAGCTGCTCCAGCACGCCCCAGCCGTCGACCTGGGGAAGATTGACGTCCAGGATCACCAGGTCATAGGCCTGTTGCTGTGCCAGGTGCAAACCGTCGGCTCCATTGTTGGTACAGTCGACGATATAGCCGTTTTCGGTAAGACCTTGATGTAGATATTCTGCGGTTTTTATTTCGTCTTCGATAACCAGTATTCGCATGAGATAATACTCTATGAAGTCAGAAAGGTTGAGGGGTGGTTGCTCAGAAAACATAGAGTTTTTGTAATAAGTTTTCTTGGGTTTGGAGTTGTTTGATAATGTGATCGTAAACCCTGAAGTGACCTTGTGGTCAAGCTGTAATCCCTTGTCGGGTGGTCGTTTCGGGGTGGTTTGCTCCGGGTATTTGTTGCTTTTCATTGCTGGCGGATATTGTTGAGTGGCGCCTCATGGTGCCCCCCCCGATAGTAGTTCACTGCAGTGTTAAAAGTTCCCGGATAACGTATTTGTAATGTTTTAGTCACCCTGCTGATAAAGGTCGGAAACTACATTGCACTCCACTGAAAACTGTACCGCTTTATCTCGTCACATATGGACGAAGGTAATGCGAGCGGTGAGGAAGGAGAGTGCAAATGTTTTGGAACAGTAAACTTCCCCGATCCAGAGGCAAAAGGGCTGCGTGGCGTCGTTTGGCTCTGCCCATGTTTGTTGTGGTGCAGGTGGCAACCACGGCCGAACGCCTTCAGGCAGCACAAGGCGCAGCATTGACCCTCGATGATGCTCTGCAGACTGCCCTGGCCAATAACCCCGAGCTGGCGGCGGTACAGTGGGGTATCGAGATTGCCAGGGGAGAGCGCCAGCAAGCGGGCTTGATTCCCAATCCAGAACTTTCCTGGCAGGCCGAAGACACCCGCCGAAACACTCGAACCACCACCCTGAGTGTCAGCCAGGCGCTGGAGCTGGGTGGCAAGCGCGGCGCTCGCGTCGAGTTGGCACGGCGTGGTCAGGATGCCGCAGAGGTGGAGTTGGAGCGTCAGCGCAACCTGTTGCGCGCCGATGTCATCGGCGCTTTTTATGGCGCTGCGCGTGCACAGGAACGCCTGCAGCTGGCCGAGCAGTCGAAGGCACTCGCCGAGCGGGGCTTGAGTGTCGCTCAGGTGCGGATCAAAGCCGGTAAAGCCTCGCCCGTCGAAGCGACTCGCGCGCAGGTGCAGCTTTCGGAGGTGCGCCTGGAGTTGAATCGCGCGCAGGCTCAGCGAGCCGACGCTTATCAACGATTGGCCGAGGTCACCGGCGCGCCAGTTGCTCAGTTCGCACGGGTCGATACCCATGTCGAAGGGCCTGGACGTATCCCGGAGGTAGCAGGCCTTCTTGAGCGTATCGGTGATACCGCCGACCTGCGTCTGGCGCAATTGCAGATCGATCAACGCGAGGCGTCGCTGGGACTGGAGAAGACCCAGCGTATACCCAACCTCACGTTAAGCCTGGGCAGCCAATACAGCGAAGCCGAACGCGAGCGGGTCAACCTGGTGGGCGTGTCGATGCCCATCCCGCTGTTCAACCGCAACCAGGGCAACATCCTCTCGGCAGCGCGCCGTGCCGACCAGGCCCGTGATCTGCGCAATGCCGCCGAACTGCGCTTGCGTACCGATGTGCGCCAGGCGCTGGACCAGTGGAATACGGCGCAGAACGAAGTGACGTCATTCAACCGGATCATCCTGCCTGCCGCGCAAGACGCGGTCGACACCGCCACCCGTGGCTTCGAGGCTGGCAAGTTCAATTTCCTCGATGTTCTCGATGCGCAACGGACCCTGGTCAACGCCCGCACCCAGTATCTCCAGGCGACGGCCCAGGTCACTGACGCCTGGGTACGGATCGAGCGGGTGTTCGGCGACTTGTCCGGGGCACCGTGAGCGCATTCCTCGGCCCAGGGCTGCACGTTTGAAACGTCTGGTGATTTGCCTTTTGTGTGTCAGCGGCCTGCTGCTCAGTGATAACCGGCTACATCGCCCGATCTTCCAGATGCAGGAGCCCCGGCACTGGTGCAGCCACGAATTTCATCGCGCATTGGGCGCGCTCTTTTCATCGAATCTCAAAGATCCGCCGCGACAGTCGCTCTGGTGATGTCACGACGGATGCCAATGCTCTCGGGAGTACGCATGGACAAGAAACACATCATGGTCGCCGTCTTGACCCTGGCGATCGGTCTGGGTGTCGGCGCATGGACGCAACGCCAGGTTGGCGCGCCCCCATCAGCGACTCAATACGGACATGAAGGTACCGAGGAACACGGTGAAGCCGGGCATGCCGAGACTCGGCAGCCTGAAAGCGAGGCCGATCGGCTGATACTCAGTGCCGAACAGATCCAGGCAGTTGGCATCGAACTGGCCGAAGCCCGGCTTCGGGCGTTGAACAGCACGCTTTCCCTGCCCGGGGAAATCCGCTTCGACGAGGACCGCACGGCCCACGTGGTTCCCAGGGCCGCTGGTGTGGTCGAGTCGGTCCAGGTCAATCTGGGGCAGGCAGTGAAAAAGGGCGATCTGCTGGCGGTTATCGCCAGCCAGCAGATTTCCGATCAGCGCAGCGAGCTGGCGGCTAGCCAGCGCCGACTCGAACTGGCACGCACTACCTACGAGCGGGAGCGACAGCTGTGGCAGGAACGAATCTCTGCCGAACAGGATTTCCTGCAGGCGCGCCAGGGCCTGCAGGAGGCCGAGATCGCCTTGAGCAATGCCCGCCAGAAAATGAGTGCACTGAGCGGCAACACCTTGCTGGCTGGTGGCAACCGCTATGAGTTGCGCGCGCCGTTCGACGCTGTGGTGGTAGAGAAACACCTGGTCCCGGGGGAGGTGGTCAACGAGGCGAGCAATGCCTTCACCCTGTCGGACCTGTCGCGGGTCTGGGTCACTTTCGGTGTTTCTGCCAGGGATCTGGGCAAGGTCCGGGTCGGTAAATCAGTCACCATCAGCGCGGCGGAGCTCGACGAACAGGTGACCGGCTCCGTGAGTCATGTCGGCAGCCTGCTCGGCGAGCAGACCCGGACCGCAACAGTCCGCGTGACCCTGGATAACCCTCTTGGCGCATGGCGGCCGGGCCTGTTCGTCTCGGTGCTGCTGCCGAGCGACACGCAGCCGGCCCGGGTCTCGGTGCCCGAGCATGCCATCCAGACCCTGGAAGACAAGCCTTCGGTGTTCGTCCGCGTCGATGAGGGCTTTGTCGCCCGGCCGGTAGTCCTGGGCGCCCGCCAGGCCGGGTATGTCGAGATCAGGCAAGGCCTGGAGGCGGGCCAGTGGGTGGCGACCACCGGCAGTTTCATTCTCAAGTCGGAGCTGGGCAAGGACTCGGCCGAGCACGCCCATTGAATCGCTCCCCTGAACGAGTAGCCTCCCATGTTCGAACGCATCATCCAATTTGCGATAGAGCAGCGCATCATCGTGCTGCTCGCGGTCCTGCTGATGGCCGGGCTGGGCATTGCCAGCTACCAGAAGCTGCCGATCGACGCCGTGCCGGATATCACCAACGTCCAGGTGCAGATCAATTCTGCGGCGCCGGGTTTTTCGCCGCTGGAAACCGAGCAGCGCATCACCTTTCCCATCGAGACGGCCATGGCCGGCCTGCCTGGCCTGGAGCAGACACGCTCGCTGTCGCGTTCGGGCTTGTCCCAGGTGACAGTCATCTTCAAGGATGGCACCGACCTGTTCTTCGCCCGCCAGTTGGTCAACGAGCGTCTGCAGGTCGCGCGCGAACAACTGCCTGAAGGCGTCGAGGCGGTCATGGGGCCCATATCGACTGGGCTCGGTGAGATCTTCCTGTGGACGGTCGAGGCCGCCGAAGGCGCGTTGAAGGAAGACGGCAGCGTTTACACGCCGACCGATCTGCGGGTGATCCAGGACTGGATCATCAAGCCGCAGCTGCGCAATGTGCCGGGCGTCGCCGAAATCAATACCATCGGCGGTTTCGCCAAGGAGTACCAGATCGCTCCCGATCCCAAGCGCCTGGCGGCCTACAAGCTCACCCTAAGCGATCTGCTGACCGCGCTGGAACGCAACAATGCCAACGTCGGTGCCGGCTATATCGAGCGCAGTGGCGAGCAGTTGTTGATTCGTGCGCCGGGCCAGGTCGCAAGTGTCGATGACATTGCCAATATCGTCATGGCCAATGTCGATGGCACGCCGATCCGGATCAGGCACGTGGCCGACGTCGGCATCGGGCGCGAACTGCGCACCGGTGCTGCCACCGAGAATGGTCGAGAGGTGGTGCTGGGCACGGTTTTCATGCTGATTGGCGAGAACAGCCGGACGGTCTCCCAGGCTGTCGCATTGAAGCTGGCGGAGATCAATCGTTCTCTGCCCAAGGGCGTGATGGCCGTCACGGTCTACGACCGTACGACGCTGGTCGACAAGGCAATTGCCACGGTCAGGACAAACCTGGTCGAAGGCGCGATCCTGGTCATCGCGGTGCTCTTTCTGTTTCTGGGCAACATACGCGCGGCGCTGATAACCGCGATGGTGATTCCGCTGGCGATGCTGTTCACCTTTACCGGCATGTTCGCCAACAAGGTCAGCGCCAACCTCATGAGCCTGGGTGCACTGGATTTCGGCATCATCGTCGATGGCGCGGTGGTGATCGTCGAGAATGCGATCAGGCGCCTGGCCCACGCCCAGCAACAGCATGGCCGCCTGTTGACGCGTTCCGAGCGCCTGCACGAGGTGTTCGCCGCGGCGAAGGAGGCGCGGCGGGCGCTGATTTTCGGGCAACTGATCATCATGGTCGTGTACCTGCCGATCTTCGCCCTGACCGGGGTCGAGGGCAAGATGTTCCACCCGATGGCGTTCACGGTGGTCATTGCCTTGTTCGGTGCCATGATCCTTTCGGTGACGTTCGTGCCAGCGGCAATCGCGCTGTTCGTCACCGGCAAGGTCAGGGAAGAGGAAAACTGGCTGATGCGCGGCGCACGGCGCGGCTACGAGCCGGTGCTCAGGTGGGTAATGGGCCATCGTCCGGCAGCCTTTGCCGTGGCTGTTGCGGCCATTGTGCTGTCGGGCCTGGTGGTCAGCCGCCTGGGCAGTGAGTTCGTCCCGAGCCTGAGCGAAGGCGATTTCGCCTTGCAGGCCCTGCGGGTGCCGGGTACCAGTCTGACGCAGTCGGTGGACATGCAGTCGCGGCTGGAAAAAGCGGTGATCGAGCGGGTACCGGAAGTCGAGCGGATGTTCGCGCGTACCGGTACCGCCGAGATAGCCGCCGACCCGATGCCGCCGAACATTTCCGACAGCTACGTCATGCTCAAGCCCAGGGACCAATGGCCGGATCCAGGCAAGCGCCGCGAGCAGTTGATCGCCGACATTCAGCGTGCCAGCGCGGTGGTGCCGGGCAGCAACTACGAGTTGTCGCAGCCGATCCAGTTGCGCTTCAACGAGCTGATTTCAGGGGTGCGCAGCGATGTTGCGGTCAAGGTGTTCGGTGATGACATGGACGTGCTCAACCAGACGGCCGGACAGATCGCCGAGACCCTGCAGAAGGTTTCGGGGGCCTCGGAGGTCAAGGTCGAGCAGACCTCGGGGCTGCCGGTACTGACCATCAACATCGATCGCGACAAGGCGGCCCGTTACGGCCTGAACATCGGCGATGTACAGGACACCATTGCCGTGGCCGTAGGCGGTCGGCAGGCGGGTACCCTGTACGAGGGCGATCGGCGCTTCGACATGGTGGTCAGGCTCTCGGACACTTTGCGCACCGACATCCAGGGCCTTTCCCGTTTGCTGATTCCCGTACCGGCCACCGTCGGCAGTGCCGGGCAGATCGGCTTCGTTGCCCTGGCGGATGTGGCCAGCCTTGACCTGGTGCTGGGCCCCAACCAGGTCAGCCGCGAGAATGGCAAGCGGCTGGTGGTGGTCAGCGCCAACGTGCGTGGCCGCGACATCGGTTCATTCGTGCAGGAGGCCGGCGAGCGCATCGAGCAACAGGTGCAGGTCCCGGCGGGTTACTGGACCACCTGGGGAGGCCAGTTCGAGCAACTGCAGTCGGCGGCCAGGCGACTGCAGATCGTGGTACCGGTGGCCTTGTTACTGGTGTTTGCCTTGCTGTTCATGATGTTCAACAACCTCAAGGACGGCATGCTGGTGTTCACCGGTATTCCCTTTGCCTTGACCGGCGGGGTGATCGCCTTGTGGCTGCGTGATATTCCCCTGTCGATTTCTGCCGGTGTCGGGTTCATTGCCCTGTCTGGAGTGGCGGTGCTCAACGGTCTGGTGATGATTGCCTTCATCCGCAGTCTGCGCGAAGAGGGGCGGCCGTTGCGCCTGGCCATCGATGAAGGTGCCTTGACACGGCTACGCCCGGTATTGATGACCGCGTTGGTGGCTTCGCTGGGCTTCATTCCCATGGCCCTTGCCACCGGTACCGGTGCCGAAGTCCAGAGACCTTTGGCGACGGTAGTGATTGGCGGAATTCTGTCTTCCACGGCGCTGACATTGTTGGTGTTGCCGGCACTTTATTATTGGGCGCACCGAAACGAAGAAAACGGGGAAATTGCTAACTAACAGAATTGTAATTTTCAAATCATCTTCAGGTTATCCACGAATTGCAAGGATAGGACATCGGCTGCCATGGGTGGTCGAAGTCCCCTGAATAATGTCGAAAACAACTTTCAGGGCGGCACATAACACTAATAACTGCCGACAGTTCTGGAGTTGCAGATGGGAAAAAGGATCACGACGTCTTTGGCTGTTTTCTCGGCTTTGGCGAGTTTTGCACCATTAGAAGCGATGGCCGAAGAATCAAAGGATGGCTTTATCGAAGGTAGCAGCATGACGCTGCTCAATCGCAACTTCTATTTCAACCGCGATTATCGCAAAGGGCAGTCCAGCCCGACTGGCAATGGTTATTCCGAGGCCTGGGCTCACGGCATCATTGGCCGTTTCGAATCGGGCTTTACCCAGGGCACCGTGGGCGTGGGCTTGGACGCGTTCGCCATGCTGGGCCTCAAGCTCGATACCGGCGATGGCCGCAATGGCGGACGCAGTTCGTTCGACATGCTGCCGGTCGACGGTAACGGCAAGGCCTCCGATGAGTTCAGCAAGGTTGGCGGGGCGGCCAAGCTGCGTGCGTTCGACACGGTGGTCAAAGTCGGTGACGTGTTCCCGACCACGCCAGTGGTGCACTACGGTGACTCGCGTCTGTTGCCTGAAAGCTTCACCGGGTGGACAGCCGAGAACTCAAGCATCACGGGGCTCAAGGTTCAGGGCGGCCGCTTGCACGCCATGAGTCAGCCATTGTCGAGCAACCGGCGCGATGGTTTCGCCACCTTCTATGGTGGGGCGGTGGATTCTCCTTGGCTGGGGTACTTCGGCGGTGATTACGACGTCAATTCGAACCTGTCTCTGAGTCTCTATTCCAGCCGTCTGAAGGATGTCTGGAACCAGTACTACGCAGGTACCAGCTTCAAGTACCCGATCTCCAGCGAACTCAGCGTCTTCGCCGGCTTGAACTATTACAAGGCGGTGGATGAGGGCAAACAACAGCTGGGAGAATTCAATAACGACATCTGGAGCGGCAAGGTCGGGGTCAAGTACGGCGCTCACAGCGTGGCGCTGTCGCACCAACGTAACAACGGTGACAATGATTTCGACTATTTGCGCCAGTCCGATTCGATCTTCCTGGATAACTCGATCCAGTACAGCGACTTCAACGCGCCCCGGGAGCGGTCCTGGATGGTCCGCTACGACCTCGACATGGCCGCCTTCGGAGTGCCTGGTCTGTCGTTCATGACCCGTTATGGGAAGGGGACGGGTGCGGACTATTCCAATGCCAATGCCGTTTACACACGCTCGGATGCCAACGGTAATCCACTGACCGATCAGAAGCGCTGGGAGCGGGATTTCGAGGCCCGATATGTGGTGCAATCCGGCTCGCTCAAGGACATGTCGCTGCGACTGCGCCAGGCGAACACGCGAGCGACGGCATTCGAGTCTGATCTGGATGAAGTTCGGTTGATCGTCGAATATCCACTGGCTTTGCTTTAAAAGCACTTAGTTAATTTCACGCGGGTATTCTTGCAGGAATGTAATGGGGCACTCACCGTCCTGTTAGTTTCACTTGCTTATGATTGAGCCAACTCCAAAAGCAGAACCAATCGACTGCTTGATCTGAAGTTTAATCTGGATAAGGTGAGTGTTATGAGCAGGTTTGAACTGTTGTTTATTACTGTGCTGGCGTTGGGTTCTACTTCGGTGGTGGCTGCAGATGGCAGTGAGCGTTCTCAAGCGTTCTGGAAAGAATACAAAGCCAGTCAGGAGCGTATTCGCATTCAGGCGCAGCGTAATGCCGAACCGAGCAAGCAAAAGAGTGATAACACCGAGAAAGCCAAGGATAAGCTGGCGAAAGACTGATTGTACGAGTTGCGTTGGATATTCACCTTGAAGCTTTTCAGCTCCTTTGGAAGGGTGAATTTTTTGGCGCCCATACGGGCGCCTTTTTTTGAGGATTGAAGGGCTCGCGAGTATTACTTGCGTGCGACGATCACCGCTCGCATCGGAGCGGGCAGGCCTTCGATGGTACGGCTGTGATCATTGGGGTCGAGGAAGTCGCTGAGCGACTGGTAACGCATCCATTCGGTACTGCGCTGCTCCTTGACGCTGGTAACGCTCACATCGACGCAGCGCACGTCACTGAAGCCCGCGCGTCGCAGCCACAGTTCCAGCGCCGGTACCGAGGGCAGGAACCAGACATTGCGCATTTGCGCATAGCGATCTTCGGGCACCAGCACCTGGTGTACGTCGCCGGCAACTACCAGGGTTTCGAGCACCAGTTCGCCGCCCTTGACCAGGCAGTCCTTCAAGGCCAGCAGGTGTTCGATGGGCGAACGGCGGTGGTAGAACACTCCCATGGAAAACACGGTGTCGAAGCCTTCCAGGTTCGCCGGCAGGTCTTCCAGGGCGAAGGGCAGGTGCCAGGCTGGAAGCTCCGGCAGATAGCGTTGAACGGCCTGGAACTGACAGAAAAACAGCCAGTTCGGGTCTACGCCGATCACGCTGTCGGCACCGGCGCCGAGCATGCGCCATTGGTAGTAACCGTTGCCGCAGCCCACATCCAGCACGCGCTTGCCGCGCAAGTCCAGGTGCGGTGACACCCGCGACCACTTCCAGTCCGAACGCCATTCGGTGTCGACGTGTACGCCGAACAGGTCGAACGGCCCTTTGCGCCAGGGCGACAGGCCCATCAGCGCTTGGCGCATGCGAGCACGGGTTTCGCTGTCGCAATCGGTGTCCAGGGTCAGGCCGTCGGTCAGGTTGACTTCGGTCGGCGTCAGGACGGGTAGGGCATCGAGCGCGTTTTGCCAGCGTTCGAGGTCGCCGTGGCCCTTTTCCATCTTGGCATCGAGTTGTGCCTGCAGGCCGTTCGCCCAGTCAGCCAGGGGAGTGCCCGCCAGACGGCGGACCAGTGGGGCTAGATCTATCATGGCAGGGCAATCAACGAGGCGAAGTTAAGGCATTGGAACCAGGGAACGACTTTCGAAAAGCCAGCAGCGAGCAGGCGTTCACGGTGTTCTTCCAGGCTGTCGGGTTTCATTACGTTTTCGATGGCACTGCGCTTCTGGGCAATTTCCAGGTCGCTGTAGCCATTAGCGCGCTTGAAGGCGATATGCAGGTCGGTGAGCAGGGCGTGTTCATCGGCATCGTTGAAGCGCAGCTTCTCCGACAGAATCAGTGCACCACCGGGGACCAATGCCTGGCGAATGCGGCCGAGCAAGGCCAGGCGTTGTTCCGGTGCAATGAACTGCAAAGTGAAGTTCAGGGCCACCACTGACGCCGGCTTGAATTCGAGCGCCAGGATGTCGGCCTCGATGACGTCCACCGGCAGCAACTCCTGGAACATCGAATCCTGGGCATTGAGGTACTCGCGGCAACGCTCGACCATGGCCTGGGAGTTGTCCACGGCAATGACCCGGCAGTCTTCGCTACGCACGTGCCGGCGCAGTGCCTGGGTGACTGCGCCGAGCGAGCTGCCCAGGTCATAGAGCACACTGTGCGGCTGGGCGAATTGGGCGGCGAGCACGCCAAGGTTCTCGACGATGGTCGGGTAACCGGGCACCGAACGCTTGATCATGTCCGGGAAGACCCGCACCACGTCTTCGTTGAAGGCGAAGTCGGGCACCTGGGCCAGCGGCTGGGCGAATAGGCGATCGGGCTCTTTGCTCACAGGAGTTCCAACGGTGCAGAAGGGGAAAAGGGCGGCATTTTATCCAAGTTAGCGGTAGGTTGCATCGCGGATAGACGATCTGCGAGTGCTTCGCACTCGAGCGCAGCCTGCGGCAGCGGCTACAGCCACCGCCACCGCCACCGCCACCGCATCAAGCCGAACCTTTGTAGCCGCTGCCGCAGGCTGCGCTCGGGCGCGGAGCGGCCGTAGACGATCCAACCGACGCCGCAATCCCCCATTGCCCCAGCCAGTAGCTGAGAATAATCAGATAGGGTGCAGCCTCAAACGGCATCACAAACCGATCGATACCAATCAGACTATCAGAGAACACGAACGCCAGTGCCCCCGCGGCCGCCAGCCCGCCACACGCCAGCGCCCGCCAGAGCATGGCACTGATTGCCAGCGCATAGACGCACACCGGAATCAGCAGCTCACCCAGGCCATGGGAGGCCAACACCCCGAGCAAGACCGCGCCGGTAGTTGCGGCCAGGATCAAGGCCAGCGGTGCCAGGCGCCGGGTGTCGCTCAAGTAGGCTTTCAGGTAGGCCAGGTGGGCGAACAGGAATGCCCCGAGGCCGAACACGAACAGATCCGCCGGCCATGCCAGCAGCATATCGCCGAGCAAGGAAAACAGCAGGCCGATGACTACCCAGCGCCGATAGGGGCCCACCGCTGCCGATCGCAACCAACCGAGCAACGCCAGTACTGGCAGCGGCTTGCTGAGCAGACAGATCAAAGTCGAGCCACTGCTCAGGCCATAAAGAAAAGTCATTGCGCCCACTAGCGCGACGATCAGCCAGCGCACGGATTACTTCACGCTGATCGCGCAATCGAAGGTTTTTACCGGGGGGACTTCCGGAGCCCAGGGTTGTTGATAGACCAGCAACAGATGACCAGCACCTGCGCCCTGCACCTGGAACCGCCATACTGACTGGCCGGCGCTGCCTACCAGCCCGGCGTCTTCGGGATTGCTGTAGACCTCAGGGCCCAGGCTGCGCAGGAGGTTGGCCACAGGGTCCTGTACCAGCCAGCGGTAGCCGGTGGTGGGGTTGCTCGGCAAGGTCAGGGTGAGCATCTGCCCGGTCTGCAATTGCAACGGGCATTCGCTCTGGGTTTGCAGGTTGACGTTGTGCGGCGGGGTGTGGGCGCAGGCAGCGAGCAGGGCGAGGCTCAGTGGGGCGAGCAGGCGGACGGCGGACATGTGGGCTCCAGTCGGACGAGGACGGGCTCAGCATAACCGAAGCTTGCGGCAAAGCCACAGGGCCTCATCGCGGGCAAGCCCGCTCCCACAGGGTATGTGCAACACCGACCACTGTGGGAGCTGGCTTGCCAGCGATGAAGGCGACGCGGTCTATCAGAACAACACCTTGGCCACATCCGAAAACCGCTTGGCAAAGTGCACCGTCAAACCTTCCTTGAGGTAATCCGGCAGTTCTTCGAAGTTGCCACGATTGGGCTCGGGCAGGATCAGTTCATAGATCTTCTGCCGCCGCGCCGCGATGACTTTCTCCCGCACGCCGCCAATCGGCAGGACATGCCCGGTCAGGGTCAGTTCACCGGTCATGGCCACACCCTTTTTCGGCGGCTGGTTGCGCGCCAGCGACAGCAACGCACTGGCCATGGTCACCCCGGCGCTTGGGCCGTCCTTGGGCGTGGCACCTTCAGGTACGTGCAGGTGGACAAAGGCTTCGTCGAAGAAGGTCGGGTCAGCGCCATAGTGCTTCAGGTTGGAGCTGACATAGCTGTAGGCGATCTCGGCGGACTCCTTCATCACCTCGCCCAGCTGTCCGGTGAGCTTGAAACCGCGGTTGAGGGTATGGATACGCGTGGCCTCGATCGGCAGTGTCGCGCCGCCCATGCTGGTCCAGGCCAGGCCGGTGATGACACCCGTACCGGACAGCACTTGTTCGCTGCGAAACACCGGCATGCCCAATGACGCTTCCAGGTCCTTGTTGCCAATCTTGATCACGGCCTTCGGCTCTTCGAGCAAGCGCACCACGGCCTTGCGTACCAGCTTGCCCAATTGCTTTTCAAGCTGGCGTACGCCGGCTTCGCGGGCGTATCCGTCGATCACGGCGCGCAAGGCACTGTCGGTAATGCTCAGGCTGCCTTTGCTGACACCGGCTTTCTCCAGTTGCTTGGGCCACAGATGACGCTTGGCGATGGCCAGTTTCTCTTCGGTGATGTAGCCGGACAGGCGGATCACTTCCATCCGGTCGAGCAATGGCCCGGGGATCGAGTCCAGGGTGTTGGCGGTGCAGACGAACAGCACCTTGGACAAGTCCAGGCGCAGGTCCAGGTAGTGATCGAGGAAGTCGACGTTCTGCTCCGGATCGAGGGTCTCCAGCAGAGCCGAGGCAGGGTCGCCCTGGTAGCTCTGGCCCATTTTGTCGATTTCGTCGAGCATGATCACCGGGTTCATGACTTCGACATCCTTGAGCGCCTGCACCAGCTTGCCCGGTTGGGCGCCGATGTAGGTGCGCCGGTGGCCCTTGATCTCCGCCTCGTCGCGCATGCCGCCGACGCTGAAGCGGTAGAACGGTCGGCCGAGGGATTCGGCAATGGATTTGCCGATGCTGGTCTTGCCCACGCCCGGTGGGCCGACCAGCAGGACGATCGAGCCGCTGATCTCGCCTTTGTAGGCGCCGACCGCAAGAAATTCGAGGATTCGCGTCTTGATGTCGCCAAGACCCGAATGGTGTTGGTCGAGCACCTTGCGCGCATGCTTGAGGTCGAGCCTGTCCTTGCCGTAAACGCCCCAGGGCAGTGCGGTGGCCCAGTCCAGGTAATTGCGGGTAACGGCGTACTCCGGCGAGCCGGTTTCGAGGATCGACAGCTTGCCCATCTCATCGTCGATGCGTTTGCGTGCGGCCGCCGGCAAGGTCTTGCCTTCCAGGCGCTGCTCGAACTGTTCGAGGTCGGCGCTGCGGTCGTCCTTGGTCAGCCCCAGTTCCTGCTGGATGACCTTGAGTTGCTCCTTGAGGAAAAACTCGCGCTGATGCTCGCCGATCTGACGGTTCACTTCGGCGGATATCTCGCCCTGCAGGCGCGCGACCTCGACTTCCTTGCGCAGCATCGGCAAGACTTTTTCCATGCGCTTGAGCATGGGCACGCAGTCGAGCACTTCCTGCAGTTCATTGCCGGTGGCAGAGGTGAGGGCGGCGGCGAAATCGGTCAGCGGCGACGGGTCGTTGGGGCTGAAGCGGTTGAGATAATTCTTCAGCTCTTCGCTGTACAACGGATTGAGCGGCAGCAGCTCCTTGATCGCATTGATCAGGGCCATGCCGTAGGCCTTGACCTCATCGGTCGGCTGGGTTGTTTGATGCGGGTATTCGACCTCGACCAGGTATGGCGGGCGATGGTGCTTGAGCCAGGTACGGATGCGCACCCGGGTCAGGCCCTGGGCGACGAATTGCAATTTGCCGTTGACCTTGCTTGCGTGATGAACCTTGACCAGGGTGCCGTAGAGGGGCAGGGCCGAGGTGTCAAAATGGCGATGATCTTCGGGAGGCGTGTCCATGAAGAACAGGCCCAGGGCGTGGTGCGGGGTCTTGGCGACCAGGTCCAGGGTTTCGGCCCAGGGGTCTTCATTGACGATGACCGGCAGCACTTGCGCCGGGAAGAACGGCCGATTGTGAATCGGGATGATGTAGACCTTGTCCGGCAGCTGTTCGCCTGGCAGGGCCAGGCCTGTACCCGCGGCGGTGGAGTGTTCGAGGTGTTCGGCTTCTGCGTGTTCGTCGGGGTTATCGAAGAGGGCTTGCTGATCGCTCATGGGGCACCTGCACAAATGGCTATGGAGCTTAGATGGGGCGGGCGAACTGCGGTTTCAATGGTAGGGATGCGAACAGCGGCACAGGAGCGGCCCGGGCCGCTCCTGGTCTTGAGGTTTATTTGGCCAATTTATAGGCGATTATATAGTCACCCATCCGGGTGCCGAGCGAACCGTGACCACCGGCTGTCACCAGCACGTATTGCTGGCCGTCGCGGCCGGTGTAGGTCATTGGCGTGGCCTGGCCACCCGCTGGCAGGCGCGCGGCAAAGAGCTCCTTGCCGTTGTTCACGTCATAGGCGCGCAGGTACTGGTCGAGAGTACCGCTGAGGAAGCCCACGCCACCGGCGGTGACGATCGAGCCGCCCATGCTGGGCACACCCACCGGCAGGCCGATCGGCAACGGAGAGCTGTCGCGGCTGGTGCCGTTCTTGTGCTTCCAGACGACCTTGTTGGTGGTCAGGTCGATGGCAGCCATGTCACCCCAGGAAGGCGCCTGGCAAGGCAGGCCCAGTGGCGACATGAACGGATGCATGATCACGGCGTAAGGTGCCCCGGTGTTCGGTTGCACACCGCTGGTTTCACTCTCGCGCTTGCTCCCGGCGGCGACCTGGGCGCGCGGGACCATTTTCGAAACGAAGGCCATGTAGTTCGGGCTGGTGAACAGCAACTGGCGTACCGGATCCACGGACACACCACCCCAGTTGAACACCCCGACGTTGCCCGGGTAGATCAGGCTGCCCTGCTCTGAAGGCGGGGTGTATTGCCCTTCGTAACGCAAGGAACGGAACTGGATGCGGCACAGCATCTGGTCGAATGGCGTTGCCCCCCACATGGCTTGTTCGGTCAGTGGCGGCGGCAGCAGGTTGAGGTCGGAACGGGCCTGGGTCGGCGAGGTGTGGTCGCCCGGTACTGCACCGTTAGGGGCCGGGATCTCGCGAATCGGTACGATCGGCGTGCCGTCGCGGCGGTCCAGGACGTACAGGCTGCCTTGCTTGGTGGGGGCGATCAGCGCGGGCTTGATCCCGGCGGAGGTTTTCAGGTCGACCAGCGTTGGCTGGCTGCCTACGTCCATGTCCCAGAGGTCGTGATGAGTGAACTGATAGTTCCAGCGAACCTTTCCGGTACCCAGATCAAGGGCAACGACACCGGCACTGAACTTCTCGGCACCCGGCGTACGGTTGCCGCCCCACTGGTCGGGTGTCTGGTTGCCCAGAGGCAGGTAGACCAGGCCGAGCTTTTCATCGACGCTGGCCAGCGACCACATGTTCGGCGAGTTGCGCGAATAGAACTGGCCAGACGCCAAGGGCTCGGTGGCATCCGGGTTATTGCTGTCCCAGTTCCATACCAGGTGGCCGTCATGCACGTCGTAGGCGCGGATCACGCCGGACGGCTCGTTGGTCGACTCGTTGTCGGTCACGTGGCCGCCAATGATCACCAGGTTGCGGGTGATGGCCGCAGGCGACGTGGAGTAGTAACCGCCGGGGGTGAACGGACCAATGCCGGCGCGCAGGTCTACCACACCCTGGTTGCCGAAGTTTTCGCAGACCTTGCCGGTGTCGGCGTTGAGCGCGATCAGGCGGGCATCGGCGGTGGGCAGGTACAGGCGACGCGGGCAAGCGGTGGTGATGGCCTTGCCTGCGGCGGAAAGGGCTGCCGGCGGGGCGCCGACATTGCTCGTGCCATAGGCGTTTTCGTCGTAGTAGGAGACGCCGCGGCAGGTCATGTGGGCGAAGCCCTTGAAGCCAGAAGGGCTCTTGATCTGCGGGTCGAAGCGCCAGAGTTCCTTGCCGGTATCCGGGTCGAGCGCCAGCACCTTGCTATGGGCGGTGCAGGCATAGAGCATGCCGTTGACCTTGAGCGGCGTGTTCTGGTTGGTCAACTCGACCGGGTCATCGGCCGTTGGCAGGTCACCGGTGCGAATCCGCCAGGCTTCCTGCAGCGTGTTGACGTTGTCTGGCGTGATCTGGGTGAGGGGCGAATAGCGATCACCGAACTCGGTACGGCCATAGGCCTGCCACTCGCCGTCGGGCATCGTCGGGGCGGCGCTTTGCGTACCGGCGTTGTCGCGGCCCAGTTCACCCTTGATTTCACCCGGGTGGGTGAATTGGCTGGCGATGGCGGTCGCACCGGAGGCTGCCACGGCAAGGGTCAGCAGGCTGGTACCGACGAATGCCGACTCGCCACGCAGCAGCGGGCGCCTAAACCACGGCAGCAGCAACAGCACGCCGATTGCGAACCACAAGGACAGGCGTGGTACCAGTTGCCACCAGTCCAGGCCCACTTCCCACAGCGCCCAGGCTGTACTGCCCAGCAGCACCAGGGCGTACAGGCCGAGCGCCGCACGGCGTGCGGCGAGCAGAAGCAGGCCGGTCAGGGCGATGCCCGCACCGGCGATCAGGTAGTAGCGCGAGCCGCCCAGTTCGTTGAGCTTGTTTCCCCCGGCCAGCATGGCCAGGCCCATCAGCAGCAATACCAGGCCGAGCAGGCGCGGTAGCACGCGGTATCTACTCAAGGCACCCTCTGTGCTCATCGTGTGATTCTCCATAAAGTTGTCAGGCATCGAGTCAAGCTCGGGTCAGTCAGTTGTTCAGTCGCATCAGAAGGATGTCTGCAGCTTGATCCCGCCAATCAGAGCGTCATCGACCTGGTCGACGCCACCGGGATGACGGATGTACTGCAGGTTGGGGCGTACAGTCAGCCATCGGGCCAGGTGCATCCCGTAATTGAGTTCGGCGCTGTATTCGGTGTCTTGTGGTGGCAGGAAGGCCGGGTTGTCGTAGTCGTCGATGCCCCGGGCCTGATCGATGGCCTGGGCATTCTTGCGGTAGGCCGGATTGACGTGCACGCGGGCCAGGGCGAAACCGATATCGTCCTTGGGGCGGGCATCGAACAACCCGTTGTAAACCACACCTGCCTGCACATAGTTGTCGATGGCATTGGTCTTCTTGTCGTGCATCGTGGCATTGGCGAACACGCTCAAGCCGCGCGAGTGGTCGCTTGCCTGCGACGTCAGTTGCTGCTGGGCACCGATCCAGAACCCGTGCTTGCTCGAGCTGCTGCGATAAGCCTGACCGCTCAACGCAGCAGGTTGGCCGTTGCTGTCTTTGTAAACGTCCGTTGCGTTGGCATTACTGTAGTAGTAACCGGCGCGATATTCCCCTGACAGGCCTTCGAAGGCGGGTGTCCAGACAAGCTCTATCGGCAACAGTGCGCCCTGGGTGCCACTGCCGCTCAGCTTGAAGCCATTGTCACGGTCAAGGTTGGAAGGGTTTTGTTCATAGGCGCCGATCTGCGCATAGAGTTCGGGCGCAAGGTTGTACTTGACCCGCAGCGCCCACTGGCTGACCGGCCAGTTGTACCAGATGTCGCCGGCCCAGTTGCCCACCTGGGAGCCGCAGAACGCCAGGTTCTGGAAGTCGCAGGGGAAACTGTTGAAGTCTTCGCCTTCGCCGAAGCGGCCGACCTTGATGTCGAGCTTCTGATCGAAGAAGCGCTGCTGGTACCACATTTGGGTCAGGCGCCAGGTCTGGCCACGTCCCCAGACTTCCTGGGCGGAAGTGAAGCCGCCGACCCGGGGGTCGTTGATCCGGTCATTGCTGATGTTGTTGCCGCTGCGTTCGGTGACGGTCAGCTGAAACTCGGCATCCTGCCAGCCCAGGATCCTTTGCAGGTCCATGTGGGTGCCGAGGGCGAATTGATCGCTGTAGCGGGCCGTACGGTCATGATCGTAGCCACCGTGCAGGTTGGCGCCCATTTCGCCCGTGTAGTCGAGATTGAAGTCATAACCCTTCTCGGCGAGCTCGGTGCGCGCGCCGCCCCAGTCGCCCAGCATCCAGGGTGAGTCGGGGGCGAATGCAGGGGTGGCATGGGCACAGGTGGCCAGGCCAAGCGCCAGCGCACCACTGATCAGGGGAGCAGTGGTTTTAGTGAAAGTGGAGGAACTTTGCATTGAGATAGCGCTGTCTTTTGAAGGGTGAAGCGATTCAGTTAGGCGCGGAAGGATATAGAGGCAGGGCGCAGAAAAAAAGGTGGAGGCGTGACATGGAGTGTTGCGGTGACAGTAATAGTTGGGTTGGCGGGGCTTGCCCGCGATGAAGGAGACACAATCAAAAGGTCTTACGCTACCTGTAGACTGTCTGAAAGAGATTGCTACTTTACTGGAGCCCGGCATGACCGTACCCAACAACAACCCCCTGCATGGCGTCACGCTGGAGCAGATCCTCAACACGCTGGTTGCCCACTATCAGTGGCAAGGCCTGGCCCAGCGCATCGATATTCGCTGCTTCAAGAGTGACCCGAGCATCAAGTCGAGCCTGACCTTCCTGCGCAAGACGCCGTGGGCCCGGGAAAAGGTCGAGCAGTTGTACGTGCAGTTGCAGCGCAAGGGCTGATCCCATGCGCCGCGTAATCACGGGGGCCGCGTGCCTGGGTTGGACAGCATTGGCCATTCAGCTGTATCTGGTACTGTTTTCGCGTTGGGAACTGCAGGCCAGCCTGATGGGCGGGCTGATCAATTTTTTCAGCTATTTCACCGTGCTGAGCAATACCCTGGCCGCTGTGGTGCTGAGTTATGCATCGTTTGGCAGGGAGGGTGGCGCCAAGCGGTTTTTCCTTTCGCCCCGGGTCAGTACTGGCATCGCCGCCAGTACCACCCTGGTTGCGATTGCCTACAGTCTGCTGCTACGCCATCTATGGCAACCCCAGGGCTGGCAGTGGCTGGCCGATGAGTTGCTGCATGACGTCATGCCCGTGATCTATCTGCTCTACTGGTGGCAGTGCGTGGCCAAGGGCAGCCTGCGCCTGGGGCATCTGCTGGTCTGGTTGATCTATCCGATACTTTACTTTGGCTATGCCTTGTTGCGAGGTGATTGGATCGGGGTCTATCAGTATCCATTTCTCGATGTTGCCCGGCTGGGCTATGGCCAGGTGTTCACCAATGCCCTGGCGATCATGCTGGGGTTCGTGCTGATCGCCGCGCTGTTGATCGGCATCGATCGTTGGCAGGGCAAACGCCAGGCTCACGCTTCGTCGTGTTCACCGAGGCGCCAGTAGCCAGCGGCCTTGATCTGACTTTCCTGCAGTCCGTGGTTATCGAGCAGGACCCGCCGCAGCTTGCGTGACAGGGCTGCTTCGGTGGCGATCCAGGCATAAAGTTCACCCTCGGGGCGCTGCAGCCCGGCCACGACCTCCAGCAGGTTCTGCTCGTAGCGATGAACCCACGTCACCTCGACTTGAGCGGCACTGCTGAGGGCCTGGCATTCCCGCGCGTTCTCGACCTCAACCACGACTTGCACCTTGCGCCCGGTCGGCAGTTCTTCGAGGCGCCGGGCGATGGCGGGAAGGGCGGTTTCGTCGCCGATCAGCAGGTAGCTGTCAAAGATGTCCGGCACGATCATCGAGCTGCGCGGGCCGCCGATGTACAGGTCCTGGCCGGGTTGCGCCTGGGCAGCCCAGGTCGAGGCCGGGCCATCGCCATGCAGTACGAAGTCGATGTCCAGTTCGCCGGCAGTCAGGTCGATCCTGCGCGGTGTGTAGTCGCGCATGGCCGGTTTGGCGCTGTCTTCACTGCTGGCAGCGCCGAGCACCAGGGTGTCCAGGGCGGCCTGTTCCCGGGGCGTGCGGGCGAAGAGCAGTTTGATGTGGTCATCGCTGCCCAGACTGGTAAAGCCCGCCAGCTCCGCGCCACCCAGGGTGATGCGGCGCATGCGTGGGGTCAGGTCGGTCACGCGCAGTACTTGTAACTTGCGGCGTTTGATCTCGTGCATGACACGGTGGATGGCACCGGTATTGTCGGCATTCATTCAGGTTTCTCCCGAGCATTGGTGGGCGATTGCGGCCCGGCAACGATGGCTTTGGCGGTGTCGTTGAGCAGGTCGCGCACTCGCAGGATTTCATCGGGACTCCAGCGCCCGTGGTACATCTGCAGGGCGTGACGCAGGTTGTGCACCGCTTCGTGAATCTCCTGCGGTCGGTCCTGGCCACGCAGCGAGCGCTTGCTGACCTCGATGCGCATGCGTACCCCGTCCAGGGCAACGGCTTGCTCGGTCAGGGCACGAACGCCTGCGTCGGTCACGCTGTAGCGCTTCTTGCCGCCATGGGCCTCGCCAGTGATCAGCTCGCTTTCCTCGAGAAAGGTCAGGGTCGGGTAGATCACGCCCGGGCTTGGGCTATAGGCGCCATCGAACATGTCCTCGATCTGGCGGATCAGGTCATAGCCGTGGCAGGGCTGTTCGGCGACCAGCGCCAGCAGCAGCAGTTTCAGATCGCCTGGGGCAAAGACGCGCGGCCCGCGACCGCCACGCTCGCGGCCCGGTCGCCGTTCGAAGAGGTCGTGGCTGTCGCCATGATCGCGGTGAGGAGGGTGGTCTCTCATGCTGTTCTCCTTGCGGACAAGATATTACTTAAGATGTAACTTAAGATATATCTTGAAGAGTGCGCAAGGAAAAAGAATATTCGTGGAATTCCGGGATCTGTAGCCGCTGCCGAACGGCTGCGCTCGGCCGCGTAGCGGTCGTAAAGTTTCAAGACCGCCGGGGAGCCCCTTCGGGACTCCAGCGCAGCCTGCGGCAGCGGCTACAAGGGATCGGCGCAGCAGGTATCAATGCATCGCCACCTGCGAGGCCGTCGGTGGCATCTTGCACTGGGTGTGGTTGCCGGGCTCCAGGTAAGGCACCAGGATCGGTGCCATGCCCTTGAGCACTTGCACCGGCAATGCCGAGGTGAATTTGAAGGCTTCGGCTGCCCGGCCCGGTACGAACGCGGTCAGGGTGCCGAAATGGTTGTCGCCGATATAGAACACAAAGGTCGCCGTACGGTTGATGGCCTTGGAGCCGATCATTCGACCACCGGAGCCGAAGCTTTCGATGCGGTTGTCGCCGGTGCCGGTCTTGCCGCCCATGGTCAGGACCTTGCCATCGGCCAGTTTGAAACTGCCGGAAATGCGCCGTGCCGTACCGGCTTCGACGACTTGAGACAGGGCGCCGCGCAACGCTGCGGCAACTTCCGAAGGCAATATCCGCTTGCCTTTGTCCGGGTCGGCGACCAATTGGGTCTCATAAGGGGTATCGGCTGCAAAGTGCAGGGTATCGATACGCAGGGTCGGCAGGCGTATACCATCGTTCTGGATGATCCCCATCAGCTCGGCCAGTGCCGCTGGGCGGTCGCCGGAGCTGCCGATGGCGGTGGCCAGCGACGGTACCAGGTGATCGAAGGGGTAGCCGACCTGCTTCCAGCGGCGGTGGATGTCGAGGAATGCCTCGATTTCCACCATGGTCCGCACGCGGCTGTCGCGGGCCAGCTTGTGCCGGCTCTTGAATAGCCAGCTATAGACTTCCTGGCGCTCGAAGTGGCTGGCAGTGACGGCGTCCTTGAACTGTGCATCGGGATTGTTCAACAGGTAGCCGAGCAACCAGAGGTCCAGCGGATGCACCTTGGCGATGTAGCCCTGGTCGGGCAGATCGTATTTACCCGGGCCATAGGCGTAATACATATCGTCCAGCTTGGAGTCGGTCACCGTGTCTGATTTGACATCTGTTTTCAGGCCTTTTTTCAGGTCTTTTTTCAGGTGCGTGCGGACGAAAGTGTTGAAGGTGGCCTGGTCCGCTTCGGGGTACAGATAACGATGCACGGCAGCCAGGCGCATCGGGGTGACATGCATGCTGTCGAGAAAGGTGTCCAGGCGCTCTTTGGAGCTCTTGCGCTGGTATTTTTTCCAGAAGCGCAGCATGAAGTCGGTGCCTTCACGGTCGGCGAAGCGGGCCAGGTATTCCTGGCGGCGGGGGTCGCTGTCGTCCCTGAGCAACGCCAGGCTGCTGTTGGGCGACTGATAGGTGGTGTAACGCACAATGTCACGCAGCAGGCGGATGAACGGCAGGTTGATCGACTCGCGCAACGCTTCCTTGAGCGTCGGGTTACGGCCGTTGTCTTCCTTGCGGAAGTTATTGAACACATGCATGCCGCCGCCGGTGAAAAAGGCCTCGCCGGGGTTGGCCGAGTATTTGCGCTCCAGCGCCGCGTCGAGCATGGGGGCGAGGCTGCGGTCCTTGTTCTGGATCAGGTAGTCCACGGCCCAACGGGTGATGTGGTCGACATCGGCGACTTCGACCTTTTTCAAATCGGCCGGGGACTGGTTGCCGAAGCGTTCACGCAATTCGGTGATGATCTGCAGGTAGCTGGTCAATACGCGCAACTTGGCTGTGGACCCGAGTTCAAGCTTGCTGCCCTCGTTGATGTCGAACGGCTGGTCGGTGCTGTCGGTCTGCACCCGTACCCGCGAGCCATCAGGAGTGCGTTCGAACAAAGTGAAGCTGTAGCGCACCTGGGTGGTGCTGGTCGGGGTGAGCAGGTGTTCGCCGAACAGGCCCATTTTTTCGGCGAAGGCAGGGTTGGCGAGTTCCCTGAGGTATTGGCTGGCCTGGCGTTGCAGGTCCGATTGCAGGGTGCTGGTGGCCGACAGGTCGAGCCGGTCCAGATCGTACAAAGGTCGGTTGAGCATGGCCGACAGCTTGCTGCGCGCGACGCTGATGCCTTTGTTGGTGACGATCGGCTGGATGGTCGGTTGCAGTATCCAGTCACGGAATGTCACCTGGCTTGCCAGGGCGGCATCGGCCAGGGGTTGATCGATGACATCGTTTGCGGCCAGCACGCGGACGTGGCTGTCGGTCAGCAGGGCAAGTTCATTGCGACCCTTGGCAAGAAAATGCGAAGGGCGCCGCTGGGCGATCATCAGCGACAGCACCTGACGCAAGGCCAGGCCGCGGGCGGCGAGGCTGGCCGGGTCGGTGGCGGTGGAGGCCAGGGCCTTGTTGACCTTGTTGAAGTCGGCGCCATACCAGACCCTCAAGCCTTCGGCCATGCCATGCACTTCGCCATGCCCGGGCACTGCCGACAACGGCACGCTGTTGAGGTAGTCGCGTACGATTTTGTGCCGGGCCTCGAGCGTCTGCGGTCCATTCTGATAGGCCCGCACGCTGGCAGAAAACATTTGCCGCAGCTTTTCGCTGCCCGAAATCGTCAGGCCGTCCGGGGAGTGGCGATATTTTTCCAATTGCGTGGCCAGGGTGCTGCCACCGGCCGACTGGCCTGGCAAGGCGAACATCTTTGCCACCTGGGTGTAGGCGGCCATGGCAAAACGTGGCCAGTCCACGGCCGGATTGGCCAGGGGTTCGCTGGGGTCGAGCAAGTCGCGGTTTTCGATAAACAGCAGGCTGTTGACGATCAGCGGCGGGATACTGTCAAAGCTGTTGTACAGCTGTTGTGGGTAATGGAACTCGTACAGCAGATCCCCTTTGCAATCGGTGATCGACAGACCTGCCTGGATTTTTTCCGGGTAGGGGACGAAGAAACCGTGTTTGCTGTAGCTCAACAACGCTGGGGAAAACTGAGCCTGTTCCTTGATCAGGTAGTCGCGCTTGAGCAGGCGCGGCAGGAACTCGTCCATGGCGCTGTAGCCCAGGCGCTTGTCGAACGGGCCTTCTCCCGGATAGACCACGTCAGCACTGGGGCCTTCGTGCAGGGCGTAATTCAGCGAAGTCGCATAACGGCTGAATTCGCGGGCCTGCAGCTTGGAAGTACGAACTTCCGACTTGACCGCAAAGCCCAGGGCCACCAGGCCCATCAACACCAATAGCCAGAACAGCCTCCACCACCAACGGCGGTGTTGAGGTTGCCGAGGGCTTTTGGGCGTAGGCGATTCTTCCAGACTTTCAGCAGAGGCGTCAGCCTCGGTTGGTTCGGATTGCCACAACGCGCCCATAGTATTCGACCCGATCACAAGTATTCATCGCACTTGCCTGAAGCTTAGTCGCTGGTCAGCAGCAGTGAAAAATTTGTCGCCGAGCTGTCGGAAATTTCACTTCCAGCCGTGTGCTAAAGCCTTTGGTTGTAGATCGATTGCTCCAATTTGGTGCTATTTTACGCGCCCTGATGGTGCGTCCCGGGTTTTCAGCCTTGCGGTAACAGGCAATTAGGGCACCTTCGGGTAGGAAGTATGGAGAAAGCTCCTCAGGTAATGCGTGATTTACCGAGAGTTCTCTCCAAATATTACCGGTCATACAGTGAAAAGTGCTGTTCAAGCTTAATTACACTGCACGCCCCGTCGATCTGGCAGGTATGCCCTGTCAGGCGGGCTCTCTCATAAGGCAGAGCCCGGCAAAAAACGTTGCGCAGGTTTATCGACCCACGCCGCGTAGCTCAGACGGTTGATATCCAATAACAAGACGAGGTTGTATTTCTATGCCAGTCGGCAACTCCCCCTCTCACGGTGAAACCGCCCAGGGCGGTCCACTCAAGCGAGACCTCGGCGAGCGACATATTCGCCTGATGGCGCTGGGCGCCTGCATCGGTGTCGGTCTGTTTCTGGGCTCGGCCAAGGCCATCCAGATGGCCGGTCCCGCCATCATGCTGTCCTACATCATTGGCGGTCTGGCGATCCTGGTGATCATGCGCGCACTCGGCGAAATGGCCGTGCACAATCCGGTCGCAGGCTCCTTCAGCCGTTACGCCCAGGACTACCTCGGCCCACTGGCTGGCTTTCTGACCGGCTGGAACTACTGGTTCCTGTGGCTGGTGACCTGCGTGGCGGAAATCACCGCGGTGGCCATTTACATGGGCATCTGGTTCCCCGAGGTACCGCGCTGGATCTGGGCGCTGGCCGCGCTGGCAAGCATGGGCACCGTCAACCTGATCACGGTGAAAGCCTTCGGCGAATTTGAATTCTGGTTCGCCCTGATCAAGATCGTCACCATTATTGCCATGGTTCTGGGTGGCATCGGGGTGATCGCATTCGGCTTCGGCAACGATGGCGTGGCCTTGGGTATTTCCAACCTGTGGAGCAACGGTGGCTTCATGCCCCATGGCGTCCCCGGCGTACTGATGTCACTGCAGATGGTGATGTTCGCTTATCTGGGCGTGGAAATGATCGGCCTGACGGCCGGCGAAGCCCGCAACCCACAAAAGACCATTCCGAGCGCCATCGGCTCGGTGTTCTGGCGCATCCTGCTGTTCTACGTGGGTGCCTTGTTCGTGATCCTGTCGATCTACCCGTGGGGTGAAATCGGTACCCAGGGCAGCCCGTTCGTCATGACCTTCGAGCGTCTGGGCATCAAGACCGCTGCCGGCATCATCAACTTCGTGGTGATCACCGCTGCGCTGTCGTCCTGCAACGGCGGTATCTTCAGCACCGGGCGCATGCTCTACAGCCTGGCGCAGAACGGCCAGGCGCCGAAAGCCTTCGCCAGGACCGCCAGCAACGGCGTGCCACGCAACGCGCTGCTGCTGTCCATCGGTGCCTTGCTGCTGGGTGTATTGCTGAACTATCTGGTACCGGAAAAAGTCTTCGTCTGGGTGACTGCTATCGCCACCTTTGGCGCGATCTGGACCTGGGTGATGATCCTGCTGGCCCAACTCAAGTTCCGCGCGGGCCTGAGCGAAGCCGAGCGTAGCCGTCTGCAGTTTCGCATGTGGCTGTGGCCGCTGAGCTCCTACCTGGCGCTGGCGTTCCTGATCCTGGTGGTGGGCCTGATGGCGTACTTCGAGGAAACCCGTATTGCGCTGTATGTCGGCCCGGCATTTCTGGTGCTGCTGACGGTGTTGTTCTATGCGTTGAAACTGTCTCCGAAAGAGGGCAGTGCAGCATTGGCGCGTACGGCGTCGTGATGGTGTAGCCAGGCGACTTCTCGTTCCCACGCAGAGCGTGGGAACGAGGTCCGAACGGGGTTTGATCAGACCGGCACCGCCTGCACCGGCCGACCCAACCGCTTGTTCAGATCCAGCCACGCCGCCAGGATCGCCATCAACCCCACCCCGACCAACGCACTGAACACCTGCATCCCCAGGCCATCGTCGGCCAGCGCATTGACCATGTCCGCCAATGGCGCCAGCAACACGCCAAAACAGAACACCTCCAGCGAATACCGCCCCATCGCGCAGGCCTGGCGGGCCAGCCAATGCTGCAGCCAAGGCCCGCTCGGCAATAGCCTGGCCGTGACATAGGCCAGCGCCAGGAAGTGCAGCAGTCGTGTCGGCGACAGGTTGGTCTTGCTGATCGGGTACAGCCACTCGGCGAGTATTTTCGGCATCAGCGCATCGTGCACCTGCGGCCATTTCCAGGACAGCGCGATCAAACCGGTCGCCAGCAGATAGAGTGCAGCCAGGCTGAACAGCGGCTGGCGCAACAGCGGTCGACGGTCGAACGAGTACGTGTGTCGACTGCGCACGGCCGCTGCACCACCGAGCACGAACAACAATTGCCAGGCCAATGGATTGAAGAACCAGACGCCACCTTCCTGGGCCGCCAGGTTCCAGTGAAATAGCTGCGCCAGCACGTAAAGCGCGGCCGACAACCCGACCACATACTCAGCGCGTCGCAGCATCAGCGGCAACACCAGCGGCAAGCCGAGCAGCAGCAGAATGTACAGCGGCAGCGGGTCCATCAGGTTGGGTTTGAAGCGCAGCAGCAGCTCATCGATCAGCGCTTGTTGCGGGTTGCTCAGGAAGTAATTGAGGCCCATTTCCTGGATCAGGTCGCGGGTTTCGACATGGGCGTTGGCTACGAACACGATGCCCATCAGCAGCACCAGCAGGAAGATATGCACCACATACAACACCCAGGCCCGTCGCAGGATGCGCACGCAGGCGACCAGGTAACCGTCGCGCAGGGCGATCCGACCGTAGGCCAGGACGGCTGCGTAACCGGCCAGGAACACGAAGATTTCCGCCGCATCGCTGAAGCCGAAATTGCGCACGGTGAAGTGGGCCAGAGGGTTTTGCGGAATGTGATCCCAGAAGATGAAGATCAGCGCCAAACCCCGAAAGAAATCGATCCGATGATCTCGGTCGTTAGTCATGACGCTGGGCTCTGTGCAGGTGGTAGTTCGCTAAGGATAGGTGGGGGGAACCGCTGCGGTTCCACGCGCGGGATCGATGTCGATCAGCGGCGCGGAGGGTGGCGTTTTTTGTGGGCAAATGCAAAGGCGGGGTATTACCGGATGTCTCCGGTGCCGGAAAAGCGACGCCCGCTTTGCGGTCGAGCGCAGCCTGCGGCAGCGGCTACGCCGACCGTGTCATGCCGAGCACTTGTAGCCGCTGCCGTAGGCTGCGCTCGACCGCGAAGCGGGCGCAATACCGATGATACGAAAACGACACGATTGCTCTCAAAACGACGTATTCCGAAAATTGCTGTTGAACGACTGTTCAGTGTTATCTATGTTGTCGGCTCGCGCTTTTTCTATTCGAACGAGAGGCACCAGCATGCGGTTTTCACCCTTTGTTGAGCGAATATCAGGGCAGGGTGTCGCAGCCTGGGACATCCACCACGAAGCGTTCGAGGCCCAGCGCCGAGGCGAGGATGTGATCATACTGAGCGTCGGCGATCCGGACTTCGCGACACCGGATTTCATTACCGACGCTGCCATCGAAGCCCTCCGCCAGGGTGATACCCACTACACAGAAATCGCCGGCCGCCTCGCACTCAGAGAGGCCATCGCCGCCCGCTACAGCCCTCTCCTGCAACGCCCTCTGCAAGCGCAAAACGTCATCACCGTCGCCGGCGCGCAAAACGCCCTGTACATCACTTCGATGTGCCTGCTGCATGCCGGTGACGAAGTCATCGTCCTCGATCCCATGTACGTAACCTACGAAGCGACACTCAAGGCCTCGGGCGCGAATCTGGTGCGCGTACCCTGTTCGGCCGACTCGGGCTTTCGCCTCGACGCTGCGTTGCTGGCCAAGGCCATTACTCCGCGGACCCGGGCGATCTTCCTCTCCAACCCCAATAACCCCACCGGTGTAGTACTCAGCCGCGAAGAGCTGCAGGGTATTGCTGACCTGGCCATCGCTCACGACCTTTGGGTGGTGGTGGATGAGGTTTACGAAAGCCTGGCCTTCGAACGCGAACATATGAGCCTGGCGGCCTTGCCGGGGATGACCGAGCGCTGCGTGGTGATCGGCAGCCTGTCGAAATCCCACGCCATGACCGGCTGGCGCATTGGCTGGATCGTCGCCGATCCGGCCTTGATCGCCCATGCCGAAACCCTGGTGCTGAGCATGCTCTATGGCTTGCCGGGTTTTGTCATGGAAGCCGCGCTGACGGCGGTGCAGGCCCATGAGCAAGTCACCCGGGGCATGCGCGAAACCTATCGCCGGCGCCGCGACCTGGTGATCGAGGCGTTGTCTGGTTGCCAGGGCATCTCGGTGCTCAAGCCCGATGCCGGCATGTTCGTGCTGGTGGATGTACGCGATACCGGGTTGACCTCGCTGGACTTCGCCTGGCGCCTGTTCCGCGAACACGGCGTCTCGGTGCTCGATGCGGCGGCGTTCGGCAAGCCTGCCGAAGGGTTTGTCCGGCTGTCCTTTACCCTGGGTGAAGAGCAACTGTTGCGTGCGTGCCAGCGCATCCGGGATTTCGTCCAGGTGCTCAAGGGCGAGACCCCGAAAGCCAGAGTGACCAGCATTGCGACAGATGCACCAGTGGCCAAGGCCGAAGCGGTGAAGACCATGATTGAGGTCGACCGCCTGCACAAACGTTTCGGCAATATCGAAGTGCTCAAGGGGGTGTCCCTGACGGCTCGTGAAGGCGATGTGATTTCCCTTATCGGTGCCAGTGGTTCAGGCAAAAGTACACTGCTGCGCTGCATCAACATGCTCGAAGTGCCGGACCAGGGCCGCATCCTGGTCGATGGCGAAAGCATTCACCTGAATTACGACCGTCCCGGCGCGCCACTGGTGGCCGATGCCAAGCAGCTGGTGCGGATCCGCTCGAGCCTGGGCATGGTGTTCCAGAACTTCAACCTGTGGCCGCACCGCACGGTGCTGGAAAACCTGATCGAGGCGCCCACCCAGGTGCTGCGCGAAAGCCGCGCTGAAGCCACCGAGCGGGCCGAAGCATTGCTCGAAAGAGTAGGGCTGGCGGCCAAGCGCAATGAATACCCGGCATTTCTTTCCGGGGGCCAGCAACAGCGGGTCGCCATCGCCCGGGCCCTGGCCATGCGGCCCAAGGTCATGCTGTTCGATGAGCCCACCTCGGCACTGGATCCGGAACTGGTCGGTGATGTGCTCAAGGTCATCCGTTCTCTCGCCGAAGAAGGCCGGACCATGATCCTGGTGACCCATGAAATGGCCTTCGCTCGCGATGTCTCGTCCAAAGTGGCCTTTCTCCATCAAGGGCAGATCGAGGAAGCCGGCACGCCGGATGAAGTGTTCGTGCACCCACGCAGTGAACGTTGCCGGCAATTCGTCAACGCACATCAAACTCGCTAAAACCAACACACAATAAAAAGACGGGGAAACATCATGGGAAATCGGCGTTTGGCAAACTGGTTGGGCGGCATGGCTTGTGTATTCCTGGTCGGTACCGGGATGGCCCAGGCTCAACCCATCCAGTTCGCGGTAGCAGCGGAACCTTATCCACCGTTCACCCTCAAGCAGGCCAACGGGCAATGGTCAGGCTTCGAGGTCGACCTGATCCACAAGTTGTGCGAGCAAATGAAGGCCCAATGCGAAATCAAGGAAGTGGCCTGGGACGGGATCATTCCCTCCTTGCTGGCCAAGAAGATCGATGTGATTTTCTCCTCGATGTCGATCACCGAAGAACGTGAAAAGCAGATCGCCTTCAGCAAGGCTTACTACGACACCCCGGTTGCCATTGCCGGTCCCAAGGGCACCAAGGTGGACATTTCGCCAGAGGGCCTCAAAGGCAAGACGATCGGCGTGCAAATCTCCACGGTCAGCGCCAACTACCTGAAGGCCCACTACGAAAATATCGCCGATCTGCGCTACTACGACACCCAGGACTCGGCCAACGCCGACCTGATTGCCGGCCGTATCGACCTGATGATGGCAGACGGCACGGCGGTGGCGGGCTTCCTCAAATCCCCCGACGCCAGCGGCCTGGAAAACCTTGCCATCGTGCCTTACGACCCGTTGTTCGGTCGTGGTGTGGGCGCCGGTGTGCGCAAGGACGATACCGCGCTCAAGACTCAACTCGACACGGCCATCGCCTCCTTGCTGGCCAGCAAGGATTACGACGACATCTCCAGCAAATACTTCGATATCAGCGTCAAACCGGCTAACTAAGCGCAATTGGCCCCGTAGCCGCTGCCATCAGGCTGCGCTGGCGTCCTGAAGGGACGCCCCTGCGATCTTGAGATCTTGCGCCTGCTTCGCAGGCGAGCGCAGCCTGTGGCAGCGGCTACAGGTATCGCGACAATCGGTGGAGAGCTGCAATGTTCGAATTGATCAATTTCAGCGAGCAGGGATGGGGTGGTGCGCTGCTCAAAGGGTTATTGATGACCCTGCAGATATCGGCCGGCGCCTTTGTGGTCGGTCTGTTCATTGGCCTGGTCGTCGCCTGTCTCAAGCTCAACGGGCCAAGGCCCATCGCCTCGCTGATGCGCGGCTACACGACGCTGTTCAGAGCTGTTCCCGAGCTGTTGCTGATTCTGTTGCTGTACTACGTCGGTTCCATGGGCCTGAATTCCCTGCTGGCCTGGGCCGGTTACAGTTCGGTCAACGTCAGTGGTGCAGTGGTGGCGGTCCTGGTACTGGGGCTGGTACAGGGCGCCTACGCCTCGGAGATTTTCCGCGCAGCCATCCTGGCGATTCCCCACGGGCAGATCGAGGCGGCACGTGCGTTCGGGCTCAATGGCTTCGCGCTGTTTCGCCGGGTCACCCTGCCGATCATGGCGCCCTACGCAATGGCCGGCATGGCCAACCTCTGGATCAACCTGATCAAGGACAGTGCCCTGATCAGCGTGGTCGGCACCAATGAGCTGCTCTACACCGCCAAGCAAGCGGCGGGTTCGACGCGACACTATCTGTTGTTCTATCTCACAGCGGCCGCGCTTTATTACCTGGTGACGCTATTGTCCAACCATCTGTCCGGACGGCTCGAGCGACGCGTGCGGCGCTGGATGCCTTTGGCCGAGTGACCGATATGATTCCAGAATGGATATTCAATTATGCGGCGCTGTTGGGCCGTGGGGTGCAGACGACCCTGTCGATCCTGCTGATCTCCAGCGTGATCGGCTTTGCCCTGGCAGTGCTGGTCGCGCTTGCCCGGCTGTCGAAGCGCAAGGTGATCGCCAAATGCAGCCTGGCCTACACCAGCGTGATACGCGGCACACCGCTGCTGATCCAGATCTACATTTTCTACTACGGGCTGGGCAGTCTCTTTGCACAGCTTCCGGCATTGCGCGGCAGCTTTCTCTGGCCGTACCTGCGCGACGGTTACTGGTACATCGTCTTTGCCCTGGTGCTGTCGGTTGGCGCCTACGTCGGAGAAGTGATCCGCGGTGGCTTGCTGGCGGTGCCCAAGGGTGAAATGGAAGCCGCCTCGGCGTTCGGCATGACCCCGCGCCAGGCCTTGCTGCGGGTGCGCCTGCCACGGGCCATGCGCTTGCTGCTGCCGACGCTGGCAGGGGAAAGCGTGATGCTGCTCAAGTCCACGGCGCTGGCTTCGACCATTGCCGTGATCGACCTGCTGGGTGCGGCCAACGTGGTGCGGGCCCAGACCTTCCAGGTCTATCAGCCGTTGCTGATGGTCGCCGGGGTGTATGTGTGCCTGACGTTCCTGATCGAGGGGCTGTTTGCCTTTGCCGAGCGGCGTGGCACGCCGATGCGCAGAGCGGTATGACAGGGCTGCCTCGGGTGGATCGGTCGCTGCAGGGCATCGCCCTGTGCACCCTGGCCTATACCTTTCTGGCGCTGCAGGATGCAGCGCTCAAATGGCTGGTGGCCGACTATTCGGTCGTGACCATTCTGTTCTGGCGCAGCCTGATGGTGGTGGTCGCTTGCCTGGTGCTGGGCCGAAAGGGGTTGATGCAGCGAACCTGGCGTTCTACCAGCAAACGCCTGCTGGTGGAGCGAGGCCTGTTGTCGATCGTTGCCTGGCTGCTGTATTACACCGCGGCGCGGGACCTGAGCCTGGCGGAAATGACTACCTTGTATTTCTCCGCGCCGATCATGGTCACGGTGCTGGCGGCGATATTTCTCAAGGAGCATGTCAGTCGCTGGCAATGGGTGGCACTGGTGCTTGGCTTCATTGGCGTGCTGATTGCCTGCAAGCCCGGCAACATGGTCGAGCCGCTGCCGATTGTCCTGACCCTGCTGGCCGCCTTGTGTTGGGCCTTCACCTACATTCAGCTGCGCAAGGTCGATGAGCACACCTCGGTGCTGGAACAGATGCTGGTCACCAATGTGGTGTTCGTGATCTGCATGGCCGTGCCGCTGCCCTGGTCCTTCACTCCGGCGCCGATGTCGGCCTGGTCGGGCATGCTGGCTGCCGGGCTGGTGGGCGGGATCGGCCAATACCTGCTGTTCGCCAGCTTCCAGCGGGCCACCGCGACCGTACTGGCACCTTTCGAATACACAGGGCTGATCTGGGCCTTTCTGCTGTCGAGCCTGGTCTGGGGCACGGTCATGGACATGTCGCTGCTGGTCGGTGCCGGCCTCATCGCCGTCAGCGGCACCCTGGCCATGATCTGCGCCCGACAGGGTGCTGACCACGCGCCGGTCCAGGCGCCGCTCGAACCCGAGAACTCATGAATCCACAGTGAGGTGAATGCATGGCAGTCGACGTCTCCTTGAATGTTCGCAGTGATTCAGGTGAACCCCTGCGCGTGCCGGCCTGGCGCTACCTGGGCGATGGCAGCGGGCCGACCGTGCATCTGCAGGCCGGCGTGCATGCCGATGAAATCGCTGGGATGCTGGTTCTGCACCGGCTGATGCCCCGCCTGCAGGCGGCGAAGGACAAGGGGCTGCTCAAGGGCAGCGTGACCGTGGTGCCCCAGGCCAACCCCTTCGGCATCGGGCAGTTTCGCCAGGGGCGGATTCTCGGTCGGGTACATGAGGCAACCGGGCAGAACTTCAACCGGCTGTTCGATCAATCGGTGAGACTGACGCGCGAGGCAACCAACCTGGGGCACTGGCAAAAATACCTGGTCGAGCTGGCAGCAACGGCCGACCTGATGCTCGACCTGCACACCGATGACGAAGCGCTGCCCTACCTCTACATCCATCGCAGCTTCTGGCCCCAGGGGCGGACGCTGGCTGCGGCGCTGAAGGCGGACGTGGCGATCATCTGGGACGAGGGCGGCGATGGTTCCTTCGAAGAAACCATCATTGCGCCCTGGCTGCGATCGGGTGAAGTGGGCCAGCGTCTGGCCGCGACCCTTGAACTTCGTGGGCAGGGCGACGTCAGCGATGATCTGGCCGAGCAGGATGCCCAAGGCTTGTATGCCTGGCTGTGTGCCTGTGGCGTGATCGATGACAGCGTGCCCCTGGAGGTATGGCAGGGCGAGGCGGTGGACATCGGGCATATGGAGTCGATCTTCGCGCCGCAATCCGGGGTGCTGGTTTTTGAGAAAACACTGGGCGATGTAGTGGAGGAGGGTGAGCGCTTTGCCAGGATTCTCGGCAGGCCCGGCGATCCGACGTCTGAAGTGGTACTGCATGCTGCCCAGACCGGGCGGATGGTGACGCGCTATCGCGACCGGCTGGTGCCGCAGGGGGCGGTGGTGGCCAAGTTTACCGGGAGTCGGGTTTCGGTGAATTGGGCGGGTGGGTTGTTGGATCCATGGTAAGCAGTGTAAGTGAGATTACTTCAGCCAACCGAGGAATTTGCCGATCCCTCCCAGCAGAAAAAGAAAACTCACAACTATTATTGAACTCAGGTGCAATATTGCCAACATGCGCTTAAGCGATTCGGGGAAATTACTTATATCCTCAGCACTTACGCTACCGCGCTTAATATAAAAGCCGGGAAAGGTGACATACCCTGCAATGCCACCCACGAGCAAAAGCTTGCCCCAAGGGCCACCTCGTCTAAGCGGAGCAAGTTTCATGACGCCGGAGGAGTTTTTTAGGTGCTCCAGCATCAAATCCATCTTGGTATAAGCGATGTACAGCGCGGCTCCAATACAAAACAGCGCCCCCAATAAAATACCACCCCCACCAAAAATAATAAAAACTTCGCGAGGTGTGAAATCACTCATCGAGCTTGCTCATAAATAATTTCACCGGCGCTCTCACCAAAGGAACCGCCGAAAGCGCCACCGGTAAATGAGGCTGCCCCGACCACAACGACACCGCATACCAGTGTGGCAACACCACCTGTCGGTATACCCAGACCAACACACAATCCTGCAATTGTGGGAGCGGTTAACGCCAAACCTACGACTGCTCCTCCAACGACACCACCGGCAAAGCTGCCGACCTCAGTAAATTTGACGCGCTCGCAGGCCTCGGCGTTACCGGCTGCACATACGTCTTGAACCTTTAGGTAAGACGCTCCACCGCCGATAGCTGTGCCGATCCAGCCACCGTATTTAACGACTTTGACAGCTTTGGCCACCCCTTCGATGTGCGTGGCATATCCCGGGATTTGCTTTGCGGCACCGGCTTTCGTCCAGCGATGAACCAAACTGCGACTGGAGATGCCCAGGGCGCTTTTCAGATTCGGGTGATCAGGGAAGCCAATGCCCTTTCGAGTCAGGGCTGTCATATTGGTGTTGAGCTTTGCGAGTAGCCGTTTACGTTCTGCAAAAAACTTCGGGGACCGCAAATGTCCATCTGCTTGGAAAGTGCGTTGATGCAACGCTTCAATTTCACTCAGAACGGTTTTAACGTCCTCCAGGTTTTTGGCGAACATTGCTTCACCGATACCGATACTGGTCGAGCCCTGAGCAAGAAAAGTTTCGATTTCGTGACGGTGCCGTACCATAAAGTCGCTCTCTTCCGCGCTTAGCGGTTTGAGAGCGTCATTCGTCCTGGCCGCAGCCTCCATCAGCAACGCTTCTTCACGGGTGCATTGAAGGTTGTCTGGATCGCTGAGCACGATCATTGAGCCGGCTTTGACATCGCTTAGGTTGGGGTTCAGCGACTTAAATTTACGCATCACTGCTGGATTGCGCTCCGTGAACAAGGTGGCTTCCAGCTGGTCGCGAGTCGTGCTTTTGGGAACTACATAAAAGCCGGGCTCTTGCGGCTCGGGATTCACTATCGATTCAGCAATCCGCCGTGGTTTCTCTTGAAACTGCGGGCTACTGTGAAAACTTTCCAAAGGGTATTTCCCAGTGATGCGCGAATACATGCCTGAGATGTCGCGGCTCAATGGACTGAGGGGGTCGTCCTTCACTAACAACCACTGACCATCTTCCACCGTTTCAAGGATTTGCTTCAACTTATCGCCTGTGATACGACCAAACGAAACACCATGGGCACGAAGAAAATCAGTAAGGTCCAAAACAGTGCTGTAGCTGGGGCCGTTCAATGCGCTTCGAACATCAACCACAGCAAAAAAAGGCGATTCAATTTTGTCGAAACTAATCCCTTGTCGTTCACGATCTTGCCGACGAATAAGGCGCAGTCCCATCATGTATTCCCCCTAATAAAGTACAGGCTCAAACAGTGAGTTGAGCGTTTCGAATCCATTGATGATGAGCGAAGCGTAACGATCGCCTTCGCGGGAATGGGTGAGCCAGAGAATTACCTCAATGAGGTTTGGAGTAAGCAGGAAATTTCCCAAGGCCTTAGCAGAAAGGTCTGAAAACCTCAGGTGCGATCATATTCTAATTCTGTAGGCTTGAAGTTGTTGCTCGCGGCAATCGCGCAAAAAGCCGGGCGTGTTTTGATCGTGAGGGGCCTTCAATTCATCTACATTCACTGATGTCTGACTAACTTCTCCCGTAACGCCAGCGCCTGTTGCCCCTCCAGCTCCAGCCAGTATTGTTGCTGCCCCGCAATCAACGCCGCCGCCGGCACCCCATCCCGGTACACCACCCGATTGCCACTCAAGGCCGGCACCTTGCTCCCAGGCAACAACGTCCCAACCAGATTCAGCGGGTCGCTGGCGCTGACAGCAATCAGGCTGCCATCGATCGGACGCTTGCGCACTTCGCGCAGCAGCGGAATGGCTTCGGGCAACGCAAACTGCTCACCCGCCAGCCCACTGACAAATCGCCCCCCGCGAATCTCGCCCCGGGCTTCCAGGCGGTGAAAGGTGCGCAACAGTTCACGCCAGCTCGGCAACCAGCCGGCCTCGCGCTCGAGCAAACGCCAGAACACCACGCCATAGCGGCGCAACAAGGTCCTGGCGACATGTTCGAGTGCTTCGTTGCGTTCGACACCTAAACTTGCGCGGCGCAACAACGCCCAGCGCCCGGCATCGTCCATGCCGCCGATAAAGGCGCCGCGGCCGCGTCGGCTGCTGCGGTTCACGCGTTTGCTGGCCGGGGTGATCAAGGCGCGCAGGCCGGCGAAACTGTCGGCATTCACCAGCCCGGTCGCGACCAGTTCCTGCAGGGCGTTTTCCAGCTCGGTACGCAGCAGGTGCGCCTCGGTCATCAGTTCATCGAAAAACAGCGCACCGTGCTCCGCCAATGCGGCATGCACATGTTGTGCTCGCAGGGACAATTCGCTCAGTTCGCTCTGCTCACACAAGCCGCGCCAGAGATTGATCCGGGCCCGAGGCAACAGCACGATAGGCGTCGTCTTCAACGTGGCCCCGGCGGTCTTGCCGGGTGGCGCGATCCTGGCCCAGATGGTCCTGCCCGAGCGGCAGGCTTCGTCCAGCCAGGTCATCGAGTAGTCCGTGAGGCGCATGGGCAGCACGTCGCTTTCCCAGACGCTGGCAGGCGCCGCGTAGCCTTCGAGCTGGCCGAGCAGTTCGCCCAGTGCGGCACTGCCCTGCAGGCGACTGCCGGCGGCAAGGTGCTGCCAATCGAACAGAAAACGCATGAAGTCCTGCAGCGTCACCGGCTCGATTTCCCGGCGCAGGCGCTTGACCGTGTAGCGATGGATGCGCGCCAGCAGGTGTCGTTCGCACCATTGGGTTTCGCTTTGTTGCGGGCTGAACTGGCCGCGCAGCACGTAGCCCTCGCCTTCAAGGCGCGCCAGGGCCTGCTCGACCTGCAGTGACGGCAGGTTCAACGGCCCGGCGATTTCATGCAGGCGCACCGGCCCGAAGCCGCTGAGCCGGGCGCGGATCAATTCCACCCGTGCCTGCTCCGGTTCCTGTGGCTCATCGAAGCCGGGCAGAGGAGCCAAGGGTGGCGTCATTGGGGCATGGGGGTAGACGGCCTGCAGACAGGTCAGGCGTTCCAGTGCCAGCCACAGAAATTGCCCAGTACCTACCTGCAAACGCGTGGCTCGACCTGAGTCGGCCAAGCTATCCAGCCAGCCTTGCCAGTCGCAATGGGCAACGACTTCAGCCTGGCTGACAGTAGCAAGCATCATCAGGCTTTCATGCATTTCATCGACATTGGCCGGTGCTGGCCAGGCTTCCTCGCGCACCGACGCGATGGCATCGGTGTCCAGCGCGCCAAGGTCGTCACCGCTTTGCGGTTCGCTCCAGCGGCGGTTGAGCACGGCCTGAGTGCGCCGTTCCTCCAGCGGTGCGTCATCGAGAAAGGTATAGGGGCGGGCATTGAGAATGGCCGCGGCCAAGGGCGAAGGTGCCGGCAGGTCGCGGGTGATCAGGCGCACCTCGGCCCGCTCGATACGACGCAGCAAGGCCAGCCAACCCTCGCAATCCATCGCTTCGTGGAGACAGTCGTCGAGGGTTTGCTCGACCAGGGGGTGGTCGGGGATTTCCCGTTCTCCGGCGAGGTTTTCCACACACGCGATCTGGTCGGGAAACACCGCGGCGATCAGGTCTTCGCTTTTCATCCGCTGGATCTGCGGCGCCACCTTGCGCCCACCACTGTAGCGCGGCAGGGCCAGGGCGATGCCGGCGCTCCAGCGCCAGCGCACGCCGAACAGCGGCGCATCGAGCACGGCCTGGATCAACAGGTGTTCGGCGCTGCCCGATTGCAGGTAACGCCAGACGTCTTCCAGGCCGAAACTATGGCTGGTGGACAACGACAGGACGATGGCGTCTTCGCTGGCAGCGGCCTGCAGTTCGAAATTGAAGGTGCGGCAAAAGCGTTTGCGCAGGGCCAGGCCCCAGGCACGATTGAGACGGCTGCCGAACGGCGAATGGATCACCAATTGCGTGCCGCCCGACTCATCGAAAAAGCGCTCCATCACCAGGGTGTCCTGGGAGGGCAGGGCGCCGAGGGCCTGGCGGGTGCGCGCCAGGTAATCGATCAGCTGCTCAGCGCTGTCGCGGTTCAGGTCGAGACTGTCGCTCAGCCAGTCGATCACGGGCTGCGGGTCACCGGCGCTGGCGCTCAATCGCTCATCGATACTCGCTTGCAATCGCGCCACCGCCAGGGACAGTTCATCGCTGCGCCCCGGCGCCTCGCCGAGCCAGAACGGAATATTGGGTGGCTGGCCCTGGGCGTCCTCGACCCGTACTCGGCCCGTCTCCACCCGGATGATACGGTAAGACGTGTTGCCGAGCTGGAAGACGTCACCGGCGATGCTTTCGACGGCGAAGTCTTCATTGATGCTGCCGATGTTCAAACCCTGTGGTTCGAGAATCACCGCATAATCGGCATTGTCCGGGATGGTGCCGCCGCTGGTGACGGCGGTCAGTTTGCTGCCGCGCCGTCCTCTCAGGGTGCCGGCCACGGCATCGCGGTGCAGGTAGGCGCTGCGTACCCCCTGCCGACCGTTGTAGCCTTCGGCGAGCATGCGCAGCAAGGCCTGGTAGTGGGCCGGATCGAGCGTCGCATAGGGCGTGGCTCGACGAAAGCATTCGAACAGCGCTTGCTCGTGCCACTCCTGGCAACTGACCTCGGCGATGATCTGCTGGGCCAGCACGTCCAGTGGCGCTACAGGAATGTGCAGGATATCCAGCTCGCCGCGACGCACGCAGTCGAGCAAGGCCACGCATTCGATCAGGTCGTCGCGGGAGGTGGCGAACAGCCGGCCCTTGGGCGTGCCACCGACCTGGTGGCCGGAGCGGCCGACACGCTGCAGGAACGCCGAGATCGAGCGTGGCGAACCGATCTGGCAGACCAGGTCGACCTCGCCGATATCGATGCCCAGTTCCAGCGAGGCAGTGGCTACCAGCACCTGCAGTTCGCCGCGCTTGAGCCGTTGTTCGGCGTCGAGCCGGTGTTCCTTGGCCAGGCTGCCATGGTGGGCGGCGACCGCTTCGCGACCCAGGCGCTCGCTCAGGTGACGCGACAAGCGCTCGGCCAGACGCCGGGTGTTGACGAATATCAGCGTAGTGCAGTGCTGCCGGGCAAGTTCGGCCAGACGCTCATAGACCAGCTCCCAGACATCGTTGGCCATCACCGCACCGAGCGGTACCGGTGGCACTTCGATGCCCAGGTCGCGGGGGCGGGCGTGGCCGATATCGACGATGCTGCAGGGGCGATCGGTACCGACCAGCAGGCGCGAGACCTGCTCGATGGGCTTCTGCGTCGCAGACAGCCCGATGCGCCGCAATGGTGTCTTGCACAGGGCTTGCAAGCGCTCCAGGCTAAGCGCCAGATGGCTGCCGCGCTTGCTCGCGGCCATAGCATGAATCTCGTCGACGATCACCGTGTGCGCGCCGCCGAGCATGGCCCGGCCCGAGTCCGAACCGAGCAGCACATAGAGCGATTCCGGCGTGGTCACCAGAATATGCGGGGCGTTTTTGCGCATTGCCGCGCGCTCTTTCTGCAGGGTATCGCCGGTGCGCACGGCGGTGCGAATCTGCAGGGGCGGCAGGTGCATCCTGGCAAGTTCGGCGGTGATGCCGGCCAGGGGCGTCTGCAGGTTGATCTGGATGTCGTTGGACAGTGCCTTGAGCGGCGACACGTAAACCACCAGGGTCTGGTCGGGCAGCTTGCCGCCATTGGCCAGGCCCTGTTGCACCAGTTCGTCGAGCACGGCGAGAAACGCGGTGAGGGTCTTGCCGGAGCCGGTAGGGGCTGCGATCAAGGTCGACTCCCCATGCTGAATCAGCGGCCACGCCCGCGCCTGGGCGGGGGTGACCGCGGGGAAGCTGGCGTTGAACCAGGCACTGACGGCTGGGTGGAAGCCGTGCAGGAGCGGGTCCTTTTGGGCGGGTAGCGTCATATCGCCTTTATGCGGGCACAGGCGACGCGATGCAAGGTGTGTTCGTCGTCTGGCTCAGAACAATAATGCGTGGTGGATGGGATGCCCTGGATACTGAAGACGCAGCCATTCTTCCAAGGTTTGCGAGAAACTCTCTCCCTGGTTTCTCAACTCGCAATAGAGTGAGCATTCGAGCCGACTGTGGCGAGTGGTGCCATCGAGTTTCAGGCGATTAACTGTCGAGGAAATTGCCTTCAGGAAACACTCATAGAGATCAAGTAGTCGAGTTGTGAGTGGGTTGGTCCGACCCAGTGTTTCCAATCGTTGCAATGGGGGCAAACTGAACAATGCGCACAGGCGGTCTATTTTTTCCAGCCGTGGCATTGTCGTCGTTTCAGCAATGGCAACAATGCCCGAAAGGAATAGCAGTTTGCGCGAGAAGTGGAGTTTTATGTTACGTAATCCCCAGGGCTTATTCTGTACGCTTACCTGATGATCGAAGTTGGTCATGAGGGTGCGGTAATAGCGCACTACCTCATTGAGCAAGTACCGTGAAATGCACCGGTCACTGTCGTCCACCTTGATGTAGTTTTCCAGCAGATGACGACGGTAGTTCTGGAATGCGACTTCACCGAACAACCAGTCGCCTTCAAGTAAAAGAAGCATTCTGCGAGTGAGTGCTACATAGGTATCTTGTTTGCCGCCGATGTGCCCGATGATATCGGAAAATCGACTGATGGCTGTGAGACTGAACTTTTGTGCGTCATTGTCGCTGGCCAGCGTATGAGGGGCGATTTCCCTTTCAAGTAGCTCGATAACCTGGATCATCGGCCTGTCGAGTTTCTCACTATCGTGCAGCAGGAAAAAGTCGATATCCGAGCTGGGTGAAGCTTCATGACGTCCAAACGAGCCTGTGATCACCAATGCCATTGAATGATGCAAGCGATCGCGACTCGTCGCAGACGCCAGGCGCGCGCGGATAAACTGGATAAGTGTCTCTGAATGGCGGTAACGCTCTTCCAAGTAAGGATGCTGAGGAAAGATGAGGGGTGGCATAGGATTCGTCCTGTGAAGTTACTCGTTCTGAAGACTACGCCGACGCTTTATATTTACCTCGTTATTTACTTTGAATTTTTGTTACTCATAGGGGCGCTTTTCCACACATATATACTGCTGAAGTTGCGTTCAGGCATTGGGTGTGGTCAATAGATAACGCTCCACCAAGTGCGCGCTGCCATGGGGATCTTCCTGCATGAAGCAGTGTCCCCCGGGCACCACCTGCCGTTCGATGCAGGGGTTGAGTCGGGTCAGGCGAGCCACCGACACCGGTACGAAGGGGTAGGTCTTTTCGCCATGCAAGATCAGGCTCGGCGTCTGTACCTGTGCCAGCGACGCCCACATGCGCTGCGGGAAAGAACTGAAGATCTCCACTTCGCGGCTTGGCCGGCACTTGAGCACCACGCCCTCGCCGCAGTCGCCGATGGCATGGTCGATATAGGCCTGCAAGGCGGCGTCGTTCCAGCCCTTGAAGATGCCCCGGCCGTGCAGCGATGCATGGGCCGCGGTCCGGTCCGGCCAATGACTGCGGCGGGTCGCGGCCTTGCGCGCCAGGGTGTGCCGGCGGTGCATGCCGAACCAGGCAGCCACGCCCATCACGCCGATCATCGAGCGACTGAAAACCACGGGATCGAGCAGCATGGCGCGCTGGAACAACCCGGGTTCGCGGGCCAGCATCAGCCCGGTCAGCACCCCGCCGAAACTGTGCCCCACCGCAAAACAGGGTACCTGACCATATTCGGCCCGTCCTGCCTGGAAGGCTTCGATGGCAAGCTCGGCACTGCGGTTCCAGCCGACAAAGGCGCCGCCATGGTCACTGTCGCCATGGCCCTGCACGTCACTGAGCCAGAGGTCGAAGCGAGTGGCCAACACCTCCAGCATCGGCTGATAGGCCAGGCTGCAGAAGCCGTTGCCGTGGAGAAAGTGCAGCAGCGGCTTGCCGCTGGCCGGCGAACGCCAGCCGCGCAGGGTGAAATGTTCGGCGCAGTCATGCGACCAAGGGATCAGTTCCATCTAGATTCGCTTTTGGGGATGGGAAATTTCCGATTCTACAAAGTTTTGTGGTTGGGCACTGTAGATCTCTACAGGCAACACCGGCCTCATCGCTGGCAAGCCAGCGATGCGATTGAACGGTCACCACAACAATGGGATCCTTGTCTCTTTTTCCGCACCGGACCCACCCATGCCCCAAACCATCCGCATCGCCGCCGCCTTGTTGCTCAACCCCCAGGGCCAGACCCTGCTGGTGCGCAAGCGCGGCACCCAGGCATTCATGCAGCCCGGTGGCAAAATCGAGCCGCACGAACAACCGGCAGCGGCCCTGGCCCGTGAATTGTTCGAGGAGCTGGGTTTGCAGGTCGATCCAGCCGAGGCAATCTACCTCGGCCAGTTCAGCGCACCCGCAGCCAACGAACCAGGCTTTATCGTGCAGGCCGAACTGTTTCAGCTGCACACCAAGGTGCAGGTAGTGCCGGCGGCCGAGATCGAAGAAGTGGTCTGGGTCGACGCCACTGGCCCCATCGATCAGGTATTGGCCCCGCTCACGCGAGACTTGATCTTGCCCCTGTACCGGACGTTAACTGCACTGCCTGCCTGACGCTCTTTGCGAAGGAATGCACATGATCCCAATCCATGAGTGGCTGTTGTTTGCCGGCGCGGCGTTGTTGATGGTACTGACGCCCGGGCCGAACATGATCTACCTGATTTCACGTTCGATCTGCCAGGGGCGGATGGCCGGGGTCACCTCGCTGGTGGGGGTAGTCGGCGGCTTTCTGGTGCACATGACGGCAGCCGCCCTGGGGCTGACCGCACTGTTTCTGGCGGTGCCGATGGCTTACGACCTGCTCAAGTGGGCCGGAGCCGGCTACCTGATGTGGCTGGCCTGGCAAGCGGTCAAGCCCGGAGCGCGCTCGCCCTTCGAGCCTCGTCAACTGCCGCCGGACTCGGTGCCCAGACTGATGCTCATGGGGTTTCTGACCAGCGCATTGAACCCCAAGGTGGCGGTGTTCTATCTCTCGGTGTTGCCGCAGTTCATAGCCCCCGAGCGTGGCTCGGTGCTGCTGCAGAGCCTGGCCCTGGGCCTGACCCAGATTGCCGTCAGCTTCTCGGTCAACCTGCTGATCGCCGTGTTCGCCGCCGGGCTGGCGTCCTGGTTCGTGCGCTATCCGCTGTGGCTGATGCTGCAGCGTTACGTCATGGGCTTGGTGCTGGCCGGGCTGGCGCTGCGCCTGCTGCAGGAGCAGCGGCGCACGGTATGAGTCGCCTCAGCGCACCGCACTGACGCCGTCCAGAGTCGAGAACGAGGTGTCCTTGGCAGTCAGGAGGAAGTCGCGCATGTACGGCGCATCGAGCATATCGGTGCGCACCGCCGCGTAGAGGGTGGCGAACAGGCCTTTCTCGCCCAGGCGCTTGGCCTTCACGTAGCCGCGCGAACTGTATTCATGCAGTGCCCAGTGCGGCATGCCGCAAACGCCCCGGCCGCTGGCGACCAGTTGCATCATCATCACGGTCAGCTCCGAGGTGCGAACCTGGGCAGGTTCGATGTCGGCCGGCTCCAGGAAGCGGGTGAAGATATCCAGGCGATCGCGTTCCACCGGGTAGGTGATCAGCGTCTCGCTGGCCAGGTCTTCGGGCACGATGTAGGGCTTGCTTGCCAGCGCGTGCTGGTTGGCCACCGCGAGCATGGCTTCGTAGGTGAACAGCGGAACATAGGTGATGCCGGGAAGATCGATCGGGTCGGAGGTCACCACCAGGTCCAGGTCACCGCGCGCCAGCGCCGGCAGGGGGGCGAAGGCAAAGCCCGAGGCCAGGTCCAGTTCGACCTCGGGCCAGGCATCGCGGAACTGATCGATGGTCGGCATCAGCCACTGGAAGCAGCTGTGGCATTCGATGGCCATATGCAGGCGGCCAGCGGTGCCGCCTGCCAGCCGGGCGATGTCACGTTCGGCGCCGCGCAGCAGCGGCAGGGTCGCATCGGCCAGTTGCAGCAGGCGCAAACCGGCGCTGGTAAAGCGAATCGGTTTGGTCTTGCGCATGAATAACGGCATGCCCAGGCGTTCTTCCAGCTCCTTGAACTGGTGAGACAGGGCCGATTGGGTCAGGTGCAGGCGGTCTGCGGCCTCGACCAGGCTATCGGCCTCACGCAAGGCGTGCAGGGTTTTCAGGTGACGAATCTCGAGCACAACAGGCTCCATGAATATATTTTGAGATGAACACGAATTTATTGAGTTTGTCTCATGTTGGTCCCGCTGTCGACAATAGCACCATCATTTACATGGAGCATGTTTGTCATGGCACTGGCCCACAACCTCGGTTTCCCGCGCATCGGCGCCGACCGCGAACTGAAAAAAGCCCTGGAATCCTATTGGAAGGGCGACCTCGATCAAGCAGGCCTCGAGGCAGTCGGTCGTGAACTGCGGGCCGCCCATTGGCAGTTGCAGAAAGACGCCGGAATCGAGTTGCTGCCGGTCGGCGACTTCGCCTGGTACGACCAGGTCCTGACCCACTCGCTGGCCTTTGGCGCGGTGCCTGAGCGCTTCAGCGACACACGCGGCGAAAACGGTCTGCCAACCCTTGGCACGCTGTTCGCCATGGCACGTGGTGCCAGTCATTGCTGCGGCGGTGGCCATGGTCAGGCCCAGTACGCCCAGGAACTCACCAAGTGGTTCGACACCAACTATCACTACCTGGTACCGGAGTTCACGGCTGACCAGCGTTTCCTGCTGAGCTGGGAGCAGCTCTTCGACGAAGTCGATGAAGCCCTGGCGCTGGGGCACAAGGTCAAGCCGGTGGTGATCGGCCCGCTGACCTACCTTTGGCTGGGCAAGACCAAGGGCGACGACTTCGACAAGCTCGACCTGCTCGAGCGCCTGTTGCCGATCTACGGCGAAATTCTCGGCCGCCTGGCGCGCCAGGGGGTGGAGTGGGTACAGATCGATGAGCCGATCCTGTGCCTGGACCTGCCGCAGGCGTGGAAGAATGCCTTCGAGCGCGCTTACCACATCCTCCAGTACTCGCCCCTGAAAAAACTGATTGCGACCTACTTTGGCGGCCTGGAAGACAACCTTGGGTTGGCCGTTGGATTGCCGGTCGATGGCTTGCATATCGACCTGGTCCGCGCGCCCGATCAGCTCAACACCGTGCTTGACCGCCTGCCCAGCTACAAAGTGTTGTCAGTAGGCGTGGTCAACGGCCGTAACGTCTGGCGCTGCGATCTGGAAACGGCCCTGGAGCAATTGCAACAGGCTCGCCAGCGCTTTGGCGCGAACCTGTGGGTGGCCGGATCCTGCTCGTTGTTGCACAGCCCGGTGGACCTGGCCCGCGAGGATCGCCTGGACGCCGAGCTCAAGGGCTGGTTGGCCTTTGCCGTGCAAAAGTGTGGCGAGATCGCCGTGCTGGGCGAGGCGCTTGTCAACCCGCAATCGGCCAAGGTGCAAGCGGCACTGGCCGCCAGCCGTGCCGTGCAGCAGAGCCGGGCGCAGTCGCCACGGATTCACAAGGCCGAGGTCCAGGCGCGCCTGGCCGCGATTACGGCGCAAGACAGCCAGCGCCAGTCGCCCTTCGCCCAGCGTATCCAGGCTCAGCAGGCTCGCCTGAAACTGCCGGCATTTCCTACCACCACCATTGGTTCGTTCCCGCAGACCGCGTCGATCCGCCTGGCGCGCCAGGCATTCAAGCAGGGCAAGCTCTCGGCCAATGACTACACCGATGCCATGCACAGCGAAATCCGCCATGCCGTGCAAGTGCAGGAACGCCTGGGGCTGGACGTGCTGGTGCACGGTGAAGCCGAGCGCAATGACATGGTCGAGTACTTCGCCGAGCAACTGGACGGCTACATCTTTACTCGATTCGGCTGGGTGCAGAGCTACGGTTCGCGCTGTGTGAAACCGGCAATCATTTATGGCGACCTGAGCCGCCCGCAAGCGATGACGGTCAGCTGGATCCAGTACGCCCAGAGCCTGACCGAAAAAACCATGAAAGGCATGCTGACCGGTCCCGTGACCATGCTGATGTGGTCTTTCCCTCGCGAAGATGTATCGCGCAAGGTCCAGGCCCAGCAACTGGCGCTGGCGATCCGCGATGAAGTGGTCGACCTGGAACAGGCCGGGATCAAGATCGTGCAGATCGACGAAGCCGCCTTCCGCGAAGGCCTGCCGCTGCGCCGTGCGCAATGGCAGGACTACCTGGACTGGGCCGTGGAGGCCTTCCGCCTCTGTGCCAGCGGCGTACGCGACGAGACGCAGATCCATACGCATATGTGCTACAGCGAGTTCAACGACGTGATCCAGGCCATCGCGGCCATGGATGCCGACGTGATCACCATCGAAACCTCGCGTTCGGACATGGAACTGCTGGATGCCTTCGAGGCGTTCGACTACCCGAATGACATCGGCCCGGGGGTGTACGACATCCACTCGCCACGGGTGCCGGATACGGCGCAGATGGTCAAGTTGATGAGCAAGGCGGTGCAGCGTATTCCGGCCGAGCGGTTGTGGGTCAATCCGGATTGCGGATTGAAAACCCGTGGCTGGCCGGAGACCGAGGCGGCGTTGGTGAATATGGTGGCGGCGGCGCGGCAGTTGCGTAATCAGTTGGCGTGATGGGTGGCCTTAAGGGCCTCATCGCTGGCAAGCCAGCTCCCACAGAGGTCCAGTGTGCACCGCAATTCCCTGTGGGAGCTGGCTTGCCAGCGATAGGGCCCTAAAGAACAACATAGAACCCGACCGTTGAGCGCCCGTCATCAAATTGTCACGGAACTGTGGCAGCGCGCTTGAACAAACATCATCAGACTCTCGCTCTACTGGGAATCTGTTTTTTGGTGTTTTTCATGCGGGTCATTCTATTTCTGGCCGCACTTGTGTGCGGCTTTTCTGCCTTTGCGGCCCAGCGCTGCTCGGTCGAGGTGCCGACTGAGCGGGCCACACTTGCGCAAGTCAGCATCGCCTACCAGAGCATCGGTCGCGAGTCGGATCCTGCGCTGGTGCTGATCATGGGCCTGGGTGGGCAGCTCATTCATTGGCCGGACGAAGTGGTGGTCGCGCTGTGCCAGCAGGGCTTTCGGGTCATCCGCTACGACAATCGCGATGTGGGTCTGTCGAGCTGGAACCAGACCCCGGCCAGCGCCAACCTGACCTATGAAGCCCTGCGCTACAAGCTCGGGCTCGGGGTGTCGGCGCCTTATACCCTGACCGACATGGCCGATGATGCGCTGGGATTGATGGATGCGTTGCATGTGGAGCAGTTCCACGTGCTGGGCGCGAGCATGGGCGGGATGATCGCCCAGCACCTGGCCGCCATGGCGCCGCAACGGGTCGAGAGCCTGACTCTGATCATGTCCAGTTCCGGTGCCGAAGGGTTGCCGGCGCCGAGTGCTGCCCTCATGGAGTTGCTGGCCAGGCGCAGCGCGCCCAACCGCGAAGTCGCGCTGGAGCAACAGGCTGATCTATTGGCTGCGTTGGGCAGCCCGACGGTCGCCGATGACCGCGAGCAACTGTTGCAGCAGGCGGCCGAATCCTACGACCGGGCATTCAACCCTGAAGGCGTGAAGCGGCAGATCCTGGCGATCATGGCCGAGCCGAGCCGGGTCGAATTGCTCAACCAATTGCGCGTTCCGGCGCTGGTGGTGCACGGCACCGCCGACCCCTTGCTGCCGGTCATGCACGGAGTGCATCTGGCGGCGCATATCCAGGGCAGCCAGTTGCGCTTGATACCGGGGTTGGCCCATCGCTTCCAGGAGCAGTTCAAGGGGCCGTTGCTGGCGGCGGTGCTGCCGTATCTCAAGGCGCACCGCGAGGATGTCAGCCACTGGGCGCAGCTATAGCCTGCTCTACTGGTCAAAGGCCTAGCCCAGGCCGTATTTCTTGACCTTGTCGAACAGGGTGGTCTTGGCCATGCCCAGTTCCTGGCTGGCCTGGCTCAGATTGCCGCCGCTGCGTTGCAGGGCCTCGCTGAGCAGGTTGCGCTCGAAGGCTTCGACCGCCTCGGAAAATCCCAGGCCCTGGGTCTGACTACTGGTACCGGGTTTCTTGAAGGCGGGCAGGCCAAGGGCATAACGTTCGGCGACGTTGCGCAGTTCGCGCACGTTGCCGGGCCATTCGTGGGCCATCAGGCGCGACAGGGTCTGGCTGTCGAGCTCGGGGATATCACGGTCGAAGCGCAGGGCCGATTGCTGCAGGAAGTGTTCGAACAGCTGCAGGATATCTTCGCGGCGCTCGCGCAATGGCGGCAGTTCCAGGGTGACCACATTGAGGCGGTAGTACAGGTCGCTGCGGAACTGGCTGGCCTGGCTGAGGGCATCCAGGTCGGATTTGGTCGCCGCGATGATGCGGCAATCCACGGCAATACTCTGGTTCGAACCCAGGCGCTCCAGAGTACGTTCCTGCAAGACGCGCAGCAGTTTGATCTGCAGGTTGATGGGCATGCTTTCGACTTCGTCGAGAAACAGCGTACCTCCGTTTGCATGCTCGATCTTGCCGATGCGACGCTTGCCCGCGCCGGTGAAGGCATTGGCCTCGTGGCCGAAGATTTCGCTTTCGAACAGGTTCTCGGGCAGGCCGCCGCAGTTCAGGGCAACGAACGGCTGAGCCTGGCGCCGGCTGAAGTCGTGCAGGCAACGTGCAACCAGTTCCTTGCCAGTGCCGGTCTCGCCTTCGATCAGCACGTTGGCCGAGGTGTCGGCGACGTTGGCGATCAGCTCGCGCAGGTTCTGCATGGCTGGTGAACGGCCAATGATCCGCCCCTCCAGCGAATTGCGCTCGGCCAGTTGCCGGCGCAGCGAGAAGACTTCCCGGGCCAGGCCGCGCTTTTCGAGGGCGCGGCGCACGACATCGACCAGTCGTTCCGGCGAGAAGGGCTTTTCCATGAAGTCATAGGCACCGTCACGCATGGCACCCACCGCCATGTTGATGTCACCGTGGCCGGTGATCAGCACCACCGGCAGGCTGCGGTCACGTGCCTTGAGCCGGGTCAGCAGCTCCAGGCCATCGATACCCGGCAGGCGGATATCACTGACGACGATCCCGGCGAAGTCGTCGCCAATGCGCTCCAGCGCTTCTTCGGCACTGCCGACGCCTTCACTGACGATGTCTTCCAGGGCCAGGGCCTGCTGGCACCCGAGCAGTACATGGGGGTCGTCTTCGACGATCAGGACGGTAAGGGGCGAAGTGTTCATATCGGCTCGGCTGGCTGGGATGGGGCGTCAAGCAGGGGCAGGCTCAGGGTGAAGGCGGTCCCGCCACTGGCAGGATGTTCGACACTGAGGCTGCCACCGGCGGCCGCGGCGAGGCTGGCGGACAGGGTCAGGCCAAGGCCCAGCCCCTGTTCTCCGGGTTTGGTGGTGAAGAAGGGCTCGAACAGGTGCTTGCGGGCCTCGGAATCGATACCGTGGCCGTTGTCGCGAACGCGCAATCGGTACTTGTCGTCTGTCCGCTCGCCCTCGAGCCAGAGCTCGGGCTGCGGCTGCGCCTGCATGGCATCCAGGGCATTGCCGATCAGGTTGACCAGGATTTGCTCCAGGCGGGTCTGATCAATGGCCAGCTTCTGGTCACTGAAGTCGCGGTGCAGGCGCAGGTTGCTGTTTTCCAGGCGCGTACCGAGTACCTGCAGGGTTGCATCCACGGCCTTGGCCAGGGACGCTTCTCCACGGTCGTCTCCACGCCTTGCAAAGGAGCGCAGGCTGGCGGTGATCCGGCCCATGCGGTCGATCAGCTCGTTCATGGTGCGCAGGTTGGTGCTGGCCGTGTCCAGCGCACCGCGCTCGAGAAAGCGCACGGTATTGCCCGATAGGGTACGCAAGGCCGCCAGCGGTTGGTTCAGTTCGTGGGCGATGCTGGTCGACATCTGCCCGATAGCCGCCAGTTTGCCGGCCTGGACCAGTTCGTCCTGGGCCCGGCGCAAGGTTTCCTCGGCCTGGCGTCGTTCACGGATCTGGCCTTTGAGGCGTTCGTTGCTGGCGCGCAGGTCGGCGGTGCGGTCGGTGATCTTGCGTTCGAGCTGGCTGTTGGCTTCCTCCAGCGCTTCACGAGCGGCCAGGCGGGTGGCGATGACCTTGCGTCGTTCGTTCCAGGCAATCAGCAGGATGGCCAGCAGGGCGAAGGCCACGCCCATCAGCACGCCCTGGGTGATCGCTTCATGGCGCAGGTCCTGCAGGGGGGTGAGCAAGGTGAAATGCCAGGGTGTATCGCTCAGCCCCCGGGTCTGTGCCAGATAGCTGACTTCGCGCTCACTGTTATCCATGGCCGGGAAGGTCAGCTTTTCGACGTTCTCGCCGAGGCGCTCACGTGCCAGGGGCTGCAGTTCGTTGAGCGGCCACCAGTAATACTGCAGGCTGCGCGCGAGGCGCTCCTTAACATCCGGGGTCAGGGGGGCGACCGACTTGAGGCGTCGGGCCGGATCGCTGGATAGAATGATGATGCCATTCTCGTCACTGACGAACGCTTCCAGACGGGCCCGCTGCCAACGCTCTTCAAGGGCTTCCATGCGCACCTTGATCACCGCCACGCCGATGATCTTGCCGCGCTCTTCCAGGCCATGGGCCAGGTAATAGCCGGGTTCGCCGGTGGTGCTGCCGATGCCATAGAAGCGACCTGGCAGGCCGCGCACGGCGTCCTGGAAATAGGCACGGAAGGACAGGTCTTCACCCAGATAACTGTCGTTGTCACGCCAGTTGCTGCTGGCCTGGACGCGGCCGGTGGTATCGAGCACATAGATTGCCCGGCTGCGGCTGCGGCGATTCAGGCCTTCCAGGTAGGTATTGACGGCCTGGCGATGCTCGCCGTCCGGTTCGGTGAGCAGTTTGGAAACATTGTCTTCCAGCTCGAGCAGGCTCGGCAGGTAGGTGTATTTGCTGATTTCGCTTTCGACCCCGCGCGCGTGCAGCTCCAGCTGCCGTTCACCGGTTTCGCTCAGGGTGCGGATGCCGATGCGTTCACTGACCAGGTAGGCGGCATAACCCAGCCCCAGCATCAGCAGGATGATCAGTGGTGGCAGGAAAAAATGGCGAATCAGGCGGGGTTTCACGGCAAGGGCAGGCGTTGATGCGCGATAGAGAGTGGGGTCGCATTTCATCACAGTCGCCTTGGTACGACCAGCCGCCTGTGCCCGACGGAGCCGGGCACGGGACAACCGACCTTAGTGCTGGAGGATCTTGGCCAGGAAGTGCTGGGTGCGCTCATGACGGGCGCCGGTGTTGCCGAAGAACTCTTCCTTCTGGCAGTCCTCGATGATCATGCCCTTGTCCATAAAGATCACCCGGTTGGCCACCTTGCGGGCGAAACCCATTTCGTGGGTCACGCACATCATGGTCATGCCTTCGTGGGCCAGTTGCACCATCACGTCGAGCACTTCGTTGACCATTTCCGGGTCCAGTGCCGAGGTCGGTTCGTCGAACAGCATGACGATCGGGTCCATGGCCAGGGCGCGGGCAATCGCCACACGCTGTTGCTGACCGCCGGACAACTGCCCCGGGTGCTTGTGCGCGTGGGCGGAAAGGCCGACGCGCTCGAGCAGTTGCAGGCCTTTCTTGGTGGCCTCCTCCTTGCTGCGCCCCAGCACCTTGATCTGTGCGATGGTCAGGTTCTCGGTGATGGTGAGGTGCGGGAACAGTTCGAAATGCTGGAACACCATGCCGACCCGCGAGCGCAGCTTGGGCAGGTTGGTCTTGGGATCGGCGATCGAGGTGCCATCGACCACGACGTCACCTTTCTGGAAGGGTTCCAGGGCGTTGACGCATTTGATCAGGGTGGACTTACCCGAACCCGAAGGGCCGCAGACGACTACCACTTCGCCTTTCTTCACCTCCGTGGTGCAATCGGTCAGCACCTGGAAGTCTCCGTACCACTTGTTGACGTTCTTGATAGAGATCATACGGTTAACCTTTTTTGCAGGCGCTTGACCAGGAAGGAGGCGGAGAAGCTGATGACGAAGTAAACGAAGCCGGCGAAGACCAGGAACTCGTTGGAGCGCCCGATGATGTCGCCACTGGCGCGTGCGGAGTTGAGGAAGTCCACCAGGCCCACGGCATAGACCAGCGAGGTGTCCTGGAACAGGATGATGCTCTGCTGCAGCAGCAGCGGGGTCATCTTGCGGAAGGCCTGGGGCAGGATGATCAGGCGCATGGTCTGGCCATAGTTCATGCCCAGGGCCTGGGCGGCACCCATTTGACCCTTGGAGATCGATTGTACGCCGGCACGGACGATTTCGCAGAAGTACGCCGCTTCAAACATCATGAAGGCGATCAGGCACGAAGTGAATGCACCTACCGGCGTATCTTCGCCTGTGATCCAGCGCAATATGAACGGCACCGCCAGGTAGAACCAGGTGATGACCAGCAGCAGCGGAATGGAACGGAAATAGTTCACATAGGCGCCGGCAAGGTTGCTCAGCAGCTTGTTCGAGGACAGCCGGCACAGGGCCAGGATGGTGCCCAGGACGATACCGCCGATTACCCCGAGGACCATCAGCTGCAGGGTCATCAGCATGCCGTTCCACAGGCCCGGCAGGGAGGGAATGATTCCACTGAAGTCCATCATTTACCCCCCACGGAGATCAGGCCGGGCACCGAGACTTTCTTCTCGACCATGCGCATCAGCAGCATCAGGCTCATGTTCAGGGTGAAGTAGATCAGGGTTGCCAGGGTGAAGGCTTCAAACAGGTTGGCGGAGAACTCGGCCGTCTGTTTGGTTTGCGCGAGCAGCTCCATCAGGCCGATCAGGGAGGCCACCGACGAATTCTTGAACACGTTGAGAAATTCAGAGGTGAGCGGCGGAATGATGATGCGGTAGGCCTGCGGCAGCAGGACATTCCAATAGACCTGTGGCAAGCGGAAACCCATGGCGCGGGCCGCGGCTTCCTGGCCACGTGGCAGCGCCTGGATCCCGGTGCGGACCTGTTCGCAGACCCGGGCGGCGGTGAACAGGCCCAGGCACACGACGACACTGATCAGCGCCGAAGTGGTCGGGTTGAGGTCCTGCTTGTACCACTCCTGCAGGTTTTCCGGCAGCAGGTCCGGTACCAGGAAGTACCAGATGAACAGCTGCACCAGCAGCGGCACGTTACGAAAGAGTTCCACATACGCAGTGGCGAAGCCCGATACCCAGCGGTTCGGAACCGTGCGCATCACGCCGAGTATCGAACCCAGCAGCAAGGCAATTATCCAGGCACAGACAGCAATGGCGATGGTCCAGCCCAGGCCGGTCACGAACCAGTCCAGATAGATCTCGCTGCCGATGCCGGTGGACTTGAAGAACACGCCCCAGTCCCAGTTGTAATTCATCAGGGTCTCCCCTCGGATCAGTCAATTCACGGGCACCTTCGAGCACTTGAGAGCGCCCGGGGCGCTCTCAAGTGAAAGGTTAGTCACTGCTCAGGATTTTTTTTCGTCAGCGGCTTTATCGGTGGGATTGGCGATCAGTGCCTTGAGCTCGTCGCTCATCGGGAAGTTCAGGTTCAGGCCCTTCGGCGGGATTGGCTGCATGAACCATTTATCGTAGATCTTGTTGATCTCGCCCGATTTGTAGAGGGCAACGATGGCGTCGTCGACGGCTTTCTTGAATGGCGCATCGCCCTTGCGCATCATGCAGCCGTAGATCTCATAGGATTGCGGGGTGCCAGTGACGGCCCAGTCGTCCGCTTTCTTGGCCTTGGCCGCTTCACCGGCGAGCAGGGCGTCGTCCATCATGAAGGCAACCGCACGGCCGGACTCGAGCATCTGGAAGGACTCGCCGTGGTCCTTGGCCGAGATGACGTTCATGCCCATCTGCTTGTCGGCGTTCATCGATTTGAGGATACGCTCGGAGGTGGTGCCGGCGGTGGTGACCACGTTCTTGCCTTTGAGGTCCGGGAAATCCTTGTAGGCGGAGTCCTTCTTGGACAGCAGGCGGGTACCGATCTCGAAGATACCGACGGAGAAGTCGACTTGCTGCTGACGCTCGACGTTATTGGTGGTCGAGCCGCATTCGACGTCCACGGTGCCGTTCTGCACCAGCGGGATGCGCGTCTGAGAGGTGACGAGGTTGTATTTGACGTTCAGGTTTGGAACGTCGAGGTCCTTCTTCAGGGCCTCGACTATTGCCATCTGGATGTCATGGGAGTAACCGACGGGTTTGCCCGAAGCATCTGCGATGTAGGAAAACGGAATGGAGGCGTCGCGGTGCCCCAGGGTGATGGTGCCGGACTCTTTGATTTTCTTCAGTGTGCCGGTCAATTCGGCGGCGAAAACTGGAGTGCTAATCAGAGCGGCAGCAATGGCTGCGCCCACTAGATGGGGAACGATACGCATCAAACTTTCCTCGATGTTGTTTTTTTTATGGGGCCCTTGGCTGGCCCTGTCGTTCAGCGAACGCAGCAATGAAGTGTTGGCGCATTCGTCTGGAGTGTAGAGCATGACCCGTGCCAGGCCAGGCTTTCACTGTTAACTGTATGAATTTAAAGGGAATTAATATTTATTGAAGGTAAAATGAAGGGGGTTGACGTCCGGGATGCCGAACTCTTCATGCAATTGTTGTTCGGGAAACCGAACGATATCCGCCGCAATGAAAACGCCTCGCGGTGCAGGCACGGCGAGGCGTTTTTGCAAAAGCGTGCCTGCGCTCAGGCGGCTTCGATCTTGTGTTTGTTGAGTTTGACCTTATCCAGGTAGCGCTGTAGCTGTTCCTGCTCTGACGCTGTGGTAAAGAGCCCCAGCTTGCTGCGTCGCCACAGGATGTCCTGGGCTTCGAGGGCCCATTCTTCGCTGCACAGATAATCGACTTCGCGAGTGTAGAGACCGGCGCCGATCAGTTCGCCCAGGTCATCAGGCCCTTGAACGCCTTCGAGCAGGCGCCAGCTGCGGCTGCCGTAGCTGGTCGACCAGCGTCGGGCGACTTGCGCCGGCAACCAGCCAAAGCGCGCCAGGATTGCATCGGCCAGTTCCCGCGAAGTGGTCATGCCTTCGCCGCCGGGCAGGGGGGCGGTGGCGGTCCAGCTGCCTTTCATGTCCTTGAAGAAGGGCGCCAGTTGCGCCATTGCCGATTCGGCCAGCTTGCGGTAGGTGGTCAACTTGCCACCGAACACCGACAACAAGGGGGCTTCACCCGGCAGGGAAGACAGGGCCAGGGTGTAGTCGCGGGTCACTGCCGAAGGGTTGTCCGATTCGTCATTGCACAGCGGGCGCACACCGGAGTAGGTGTTGAGGATATCGCTGCGCTCCAGCTGCCGGGTGAAGTGCGCATTGACCACATTGAGCAGGTAGTCGGTTTCGACGTCGGTGATGGCGACATTCGATGGATCGCCCTGGTATTCACGGTCGGTGGTGCCGATCAGGGTGAAACGGTCCAGGTAGGGAATGGCGAAGACGATGCGTTGATCTTCGTTCTGCAGAATATAGGCGTGTTCGCCTTCGTACAGTTTCGGCACGATCAGGTGGCTGCCCTGAATCAGGCGGATGCCATAGGGCGATTCCATCTTCAGGTCGTCGCGGATGAATTTGGCCACCCAGGGACCTGCTGCGTTGACCAGTGCCCTGGCGCGTATGGAAAACAGGCTGCCATCGGCGCGTTCCAGTTGTACAAGCCACACACCCTTGACGCGGCGGGCGCTGAGGCAGCGGGTTCGGGTGTGAATATGCGCGTCTTGTTCGCGGGCTGCCATGGCATTGAGCACGACCAGGCGGGCGTCGTCGACGGCGCAATCGGAGTATTCGAAAGCACGGGTGATGTCGGCTTTCAGCGGACTATCGGCACCCAGGTGCAGGGTGCGCGAACCTGCGAGTTTTTCCCGCTTGCCCAGATGATCGTAGAGAAACAGGCCGGCGCGAATCATCCACGCCGGGCGCAGGTGCGGGCGATGGGGCAATACGAAGCGCATGGGTTTGACGATATGCGGCGCCTTGCTCAGCAGCACTTCGCGCTCAGCGAGGGCTTCACGTACCAGGCGAAATTCGTAGTGTTCGAGGTAGCGCAGGCCGCCATGGATCAGCTTGCTGCTGGCCGAGGACGTGTGGCTGGCCAGGTCGTCCTTCTCGCACAGAAATACCGAGAGGCCGCGCCCCGCCGCATCGGCTGCGATCCCCACGCCATTGATGCCGCCACCGATGACAGCCAGGTCATAGGTTTCGGCCAAGGGAGGTGTGGATAAGGTGGACTGGAGCATGTAACGGCCTCCTGCTTTTTTGTAGGAAAAAGCATTTTCGAGAATTGAATTCGAACATCAATGTTCATTTTCGAAAATAGTAGCCGAATAAAACGCGCACTTCCACCTGCGATCGATAGAAAATACTCATCGCGGCGGCTGTAAGTGAAAATTATCGAACATTCTGGCGGCCCCATTCGCTGGCAAGCCAGCTCCCACAGGGGTTCTGTGTTGCACATTCCACTGTGGGAGCTGGCTTGCCAGCGATGAGGCCCGGACAGGCAATACAGGAGTGGCTGAATCAGACCACTTCCAAACGAATCTTGTGCTGATTCAACAACTGGACGAGTGCCGGCACCGGCGCCTGATCAGTGACCAGGCAATCGATCAGGCTGATGGGACCCAGGCGCACCATGGCATTGCGCCCGAACTTGCTGGAGTCGGCGGCCAGTATGACCTGGCGTGCATTGGCGATGATCGCCTGGGAGACGCGCACTTCCTGGTAATCGAAATCCAGCAGGCTGCCGTCTTCATCGATGCCGCTGATACCGACCAGGGCGAAGTCGACCTTGAACTGGTTGATGAAGTCCACGCTGGCCTGACCCACCACGCCACCGTCGCGACGCACATTGCCGCCGGCCAGCAGCACCTCGAAATCATCTTTACCGCTGAGGATCGAGGCCACGTGCAGGTTGTTGGTGATGATTTTCAGGTGGTTGTGATTGAGCAGGGCGCGCGCAATGGATTCGGTGGTGGTGCCGATATTTATGAACAGCGAAGCATGATCGGGGATCTGCGCGGCAATGGCTTCGGCAATGCGCTGCTTCTCATCGCGCATCTGATCGGCGCGCATGGCATAGGCGGTGTTTTCGATGCTCGAGTCATAGGCGGCGCCACCGTGGTAGCGGCGCAGCAGGTTCACTTCCGCCAATTGATTGATATCACGGCGGATGGTTTGCGGCGTGACATCGAACAGCTGAGCCATTTCTTCAATGCTGACATAGCCGCGCTCACGGACCAGTTCGAGAATTTGCTGCTGACGAGGAGGCAGGTTCATGGGCTTTCCTTCGGGCTGCCATGCAAATTCCGCCATCATGCCGGATGAATGCGTCTGCTGCTACCTTCAGGGGCTGGAACCTACTCGTTCCCACGCTCCGCGTGGGAATGCAGTGCCAGACGCTCCAGCGTCGATGCGTCCGGGCGTGACGCGGAACGTCACAATCGGCATTCCCACGCGGAGCGTGGGAACGAGGGGGGCCGTCAATTCTCCTCGTGCGGCTCCCAATCACGGGTACGATCTACCGCCCTCAACCAACCGGCATACAGCTTCTCTTTCTGCTCCTCACCCAGCAGCGGGCTGAACTCGCGCTCGATCACCGCCTTGCCGCGCAACTCATCCAGGCTGCTCCAGAACCCGCAGGCCAGACCCGCCAGGTAGGCGGCACCCAACGCCGTGGTTTCGCGCATTTGCGGGCGTTCGACGCGGGTGCCGAGAATATCGGCCTGGAACTGCATGAGGAAGTTGTTGGCCACTGCACCGCCATCCACGCGCAGGGCGCTGAGGCGCTCGCCCGAATCCTGTTGCATGGCGTCGAGCACGTCGCGGGTCTGGTAGGCGATCGATTCCAGGGCCGCGCGGATGATGTGGTCGACCTTCACGCCACGGGTCAGGCCGAACAGTGCACCGCGGGCATAAGGATCCCAGTAGGGCGCGCCCAGGCCGGTGAAGGCCGGGACCAGGTAGACACCGTTGCTGTCCTTGACCTTGCCGGCGAAGTACTCGGTGTCGTGGGCATCGTTGATGATCTTCAGCTCGTCGCGCAGCCACTGGACGGTGGAGCCGCCATTGAACACAGCACCTTCCAGGGCATAGGCGACCTCGCCGCGAGGACCGCAGGCGATGGTGGTCAGCATGCCGTGGGACGACTTCACCGCTTTCTCGCCGGTGTTCATCAGCAAGAAGCAGCCCGTGCCATAGGTGTTCTTCGCCTGGCCGGGCTCGACGCACATCTGGCCGAACAGCGCGGCCTGCTGGTCGCCGGCGATACCGGCAATGGCAATGCCGCTCTTGGTGTGGCCATAGACTTCGGACGAAGGGCGCACTTGCGGCAGCATTTCGCGTGGGATATCCAGCACCTGGAGCATCTTCTCATCCCACTGCAGGGTATGGATATTGAAGAGCATGGTGCGCGACGCGTTGGTGTAATCGGTGACGTGGACCTTGCCGCCGGTGAATTTCCAGATCAGCCAGCTGTCGATGGTGCCGAACAGCAGTTCACCGCGCCGGGCGCGTTCGCGGCTGCCTTCGACGTTGTCGAGGATCCACTTCAGCTTGGTGCCGGAGAAGTAGGGGTCGGTGACCAGGCCCGTGGTCTCGCTGATGTAATCCTGCAGACCATCGCGTTTGAGTTGTTCGCAGATCTCGGTGCTGCGCCGGCACTGCCAGACGATGGCGTTGTAGATCGGCCGGCCACTGACCTTGTCCCAGACCACGGTGGTTTCGCGCTGGTTGGTGATGCCGATGGCAGCCACCTGGTCGTGGCTCAGGCCGGCCTGCGCCAGGGCTTCGACCATGGTCGCGCTCTGGGTGGCGAAGATTTCCATGGGGTCGTGCTCGACCCAGCCCGCTTGTGGATAGTGCTGGGCGAACTCACGTTGTGAGGTGCCGACAACGTTGGCATCGCGATCGAAGATGATGGCCCGCGAACTGGTCGTGCCCTGGTCCAGGGCAATGATGTAGTTCTTGTTCTGGGTGTCTGTCATGTCGTTGGCCTTGCACAAAATTGGGGTGTGATCAGGGGGCGGCATCAGGATGCGCGGACCTTGCCCTGAGAATTATCGTCCGTCTGCGCGGCCGCGCTGGCGGCGCTGGGCAGGTTTCGCGCAATCAGGCCGCGGTACAACGCAGCACCGAGGCAGGCACCTATGATTGGCGCAAAAACCGGAATGAGGAAATAGGGAATATCGCGGCCGCCGGTCAAGGCGACGTCACCCCAGCCGGCCAGGAAGGTCATCAGCTTGGGACCCAGATCCCGTGCCGGGTTCATGGCAAAGCCGGTCAACGGGCCCATGGCGCTGCCGATCACGGCGATCAGCAGGCCGATCAGCAGGGGCGCCATGGCGCCACGGGGCAAGCCATTGTTGTCGTCGGTCAACGACAGGATGACGCTCATCAACACGGCGGTAATGATGACTTCCACCAGGAATGCCTGGCCTGTGGAAAGGGCGGGGTGCGGGTAGGTGGAAAACACCGAGGCCAGCTCCAGGCTTGCCTGGGTGCCGCGGATCATGTGGTGGGTTTGTTCGTAATCGAAGAACAGGTTGCTGTAGAGCGTGTAAACCAACGCCGCCGAAAAGAAGGCTCCGGCAATTTGTGCGGCGATGTAGAACGGCAGTTTATGTTTTTCGAAGCCGGCGAACAGGCACAGGGCAATACTCACGGCCGGGTTCAGGTGGGCCCCGGAAACGCCCGCGGTGAGATAGATCGCCATGCTCACGCCCATGCCCCAGATGATGCTGATTTCCCACAGGCCGAAGCTGGCACCCGCGACCTTGAGCGCGGCAACGCAGCCGGTGCCGAAAAAAATCAGCAGGGCGGTGCCGAGAAACTCGGCCATGCATTGGCTGGATAGGCTGGGTTGTTGCAGTGCAGTCGTCATGACGTGATCTCCTTTCTTGTTGTTGTGTGGCGCCTGATGCGCTCTACGGTGACCCGACACGAACCTTCCTCGGTCGCTCGGGCGTGCTGCACGAAAACGCACCTGGCTGGTGCGTTGAATATTCAGAAACGAAAAAATATAGACAAGAAACGCTAATGTCAAAGGTCGAAAGTGAACCGTGCGTCACAATTCGACTGTGCGCCACGCGCTCGATGGCGCATAGCCGGATATTTCTGTGTTGCCGGGAGGGGATTTCCGAGTTGAATCGGCTATCTTGCTGGGCTGTTGTTCGAAGTTTCCGAACCGTGCCCTACCGTTTTCGCTCTGGAGTCCCGGAATGACCCCCGCACTGGATTTGCTCAAAAAAGCTCGCGCCGAACACCGCATTCACAGCTACGAACATGACCCCAAGGCAGCGTCCTATGGTCTGGAGGCGGCCGAGAAATTGGGACTCGACCCGGCGCAAGTGTTCAAGACACTGTTGGCCAGCAGTGAAAAGCACGAATTGCTGGTCGCGGTGGTGCCAGTGGCCGGCACGCTCGACTTGAAAGCGTTGGCCCATGCGGCCGGGGTCAAGAAGTGTGAAATGGCTGATCCGGCTGCGGCCCAGCGGGCAACCGGTTACTTGCTGGGGGGAATCAGCCCACTGGGACAGAAGAAGCGCTTGCGCACCTTCATCGATCAATCGGCGCAGCCATTAACGACGATTTTCGTCAGCGCCGGGCGGCGCGGGCTTGAAGTCGAGTTGGCGCCAGCGGTACTGGCCGAACACACCCAGGCGAGCTTTGCCGACATTGGCCGCAGCTGAGTGCCTGGCTCTCTGTATCCCTGAAAATATTCGAATCTGTCACTTAATGACCGGCACTTGCGCAGTGCATGCTTGGTCTTTACCCATCGAAAAGAGACAAGACGATGCAGCTCGAATTCCATCAGGTCGACGCCTTCAGTGATCGCCCGTTTGCTGGCAACCCTGCGATGGTTTATCGCCTGGACAGTTGGCTCGCCGATGAGCTGATGCAGAAGATCGCCGCCGAGCACAACCTGGCGGAAACCGCCTTTGTCGTTCGTGAAGGGCAGGGCTGGCATATCCGCTGGTTCACGCCGACGGTGGAAATTCCCTTGTGTGGGCACGCGACGCTGGCCAGTGCCAAGGTGTTGTTCGATGTGTATGGCGAGCCTGGCGATACCCTCAGTTTCAGCAGTCAATCCGGCGCTCTGGGTGTGACCCGTGACGACGGCAAGTTGTGGCTCGATTTTCCGGCCATTGCCTTGAAGCCCGTGGCAAACAAACAGGACGTCGAGCGCGCGTTGGGCGTCGAAGCTGTTGACGTGCAAGGTTCGGCAGAACTGTTCGTGGTGCTGGATTCGGAACAGGCTGTGCGCGACTGCTTGCCGGACATGGCGGCACTGGCCAGATTGCCCTGGCTGGGCGCAATCGTGACCGCGCCGGGCAACGGACATGACTTTGTCTCGCGCTACTTTGCGCCGGCCATCGGTATCCCGGAAGACCCGGTCACCGGCTCGACCCATTGCAGCCTGATCCCTTATTGGTCACAGCGCCTGGGCAAGCAGGCGTTGAGCGCGTTCCAGTGCTCGGCGCGGGGCGGGGAGCTGTTCTGCCGTCTCGAAGGGGATCGGGTGAAAATCGGTGGCTATGCCGTGCGGGTGGCCAGCGGGCAGTTGTTGCTCGATTGAGCGGCGGGAGCAGGGCGCTGCCGCAGGCTGCGGCAACGCCCTTGCAAAGGGTCGATCAGGTCGCGGAGCTGTAGCGGCGCACGCCCGCTTCGACGGCAGGCAGCTGTGCAGCCACGCTGCCCTGTGCCGGGAACAGGACCAGATGATCCGCTTCCACGCGGATGCCGACTTCGCAGCCGGGCAAGTGATCGATATGGCTCGGAAAGATCGCTTCGAGCTGGCTGCCGGTCGACAGTTGCAGACGATAGAGTGTCGCCGCGCCGAGGAAGCTCTTGTCGACAATGTGCGCCTTCAATGCGCTGTCTGGCGCATGCACGATGTCATCCGGCCGCAACAGGACATCCACCGCACTGCCATGGGCCCAGTTGTAGGCACGGTTGCCGCGCAGCTCGCCCAGTTCGGTCTGGACCGACTCAGGGCTGCTCAGCTGGCCGCGAATGAAATAGCCCTGACCGATAAAGCTGGCAACGAAGGGTGTCAGCGGTTCGTGATAGAGGTTGTAGGGCGTATCCCACTGCTCCAGCCGACCTTCCTTGAACACGCCGACATGATCGCTGACCGCGAAGGCTTCTTCCTGGTCGTGGGTTACCAGAATGGCGCTGGTGCCACGGCTCTTGAGGATATCGCGCACTTCATGGCTGAGCCGACGACGCAACTCCACGTCGAGGTTGGAAAATGGCTCGTCGAGCAGCAGCAATTGCGGCTCCGGCGCGAGGGCGCGGGCCAGGGCCACCCGTTGTTGCTGACCACCGGACAACTCGTGGGGGAAACGCTTGCCCAGGCCGCCCAGTTTGACCAGTTCGAGCATTTCCTCGACCACCCGGGCCTGTTGCGGATGCTTGCGGATGCCGAAAGCAATGTTCTCGGCCACCGTCAGGTGAGGGAACAGGGCGTAGTCCTGGAAGACCATGCCGATCCGGCGTTTTTCCGGTGCCAGGGTAAAGCCGGGTTTGGAGATGACCTCACCGGCCAGCTGGATTTCACCTTCATGCACCGGCTCGAAGCCTGCAATGGCGCGCAGGGTCGTGGTTTTGCCACATCCCGAAGAGCCCAGCAGGCAGCCGATGTCGCCGGCATTGAGGTGAAGATTGAGGTTCTGGACGACGCGCTGGCCCTGATAACCACAGGCCAGATCGCGCAGGTTCAGCAGTAAGGGATGACTCATGCGTGGTGGTAGGCCGGTTCAACAAGAAATTCGAGAAGCGCTTTTTGCGCATGCAGGCGATTTTCAGCCTGGTCCCAGGCAACCGAACGCGGGTCGTCGAGCAGGTCCAGGCTGATTTCCTCGCCCCGGTGAGCGGGCAGGCAGTGCATGAACAGGACGTCGTCGGCGGCCAGGTCGAGCAGGGCGCGGTTGACCTGATAAGGCGCAAACAGTGCCAGGCGCCGAGCGGTCTCTTCTTCCTGGCCCATGGAGGTCCAGACGTCGGTGCTGACCAGATGGGCGCCCACGACGGCGTCCTTCGGATCGCGGACGATCGTTACCCGGTCGCCGGCCTGGGCGACGAAAGCAGGGTTGGGCTCATAGCCTTCCGGGCAGGCGATGCGCAGCTGGAAGTCGAACTGAATCGCCGCCTCTATATAGCTGTTGCACATGTTGTTGCCGTCGCCGATCCAGGCAACGGTCTTGCCCTGAATCGAACCGCGGTGCTCGAGGAAGGTTTGCATGTCGGCAAGCAACTGGCAGGGGTGCAGGTCATCGGACAGGCCGTTGATCACCGGTACCCGCGAGTTGGCGGCGAATTCGGTCAGGGTGCTGTGGGCGAAGGTACGGATCATCACCGCATCGAGCATGCGCGACATGACGATGGCGCAATCGCCGATCGGCTCGCCACGACCCAGTTGGGTATCGCGTGGCGAAAGGAAGATTGCCTGGCCGCCCAGCTGGATCATGCCGGCCTCGAACGACAAGCGGGTACGGGTCGAGGATTTCTCGAAAATCATGCCCAGTACCCGGTTTTTCAAGGGCTCGAAGAGTACGCCGCGGTTACGCAGGTCCTTCAGCTCGATCCCTCGACGAATCACGCTGACCAGCTCTTCGGGCGTGCAATCCATCAGGGAGAGAAAGTGCCTTGCGCTCATCATTAACTACCTTTTTGCAACAGACCGCAGATGCTCAATAACTGGTTTTTCGGGAAAACGAGTGAGACCTGCGGCGAAAGCCGCACTGGGCGACGAAATAGGGGGAAGACGCAATACTATAATTAAATGTCGCGTGTTACCAATAGGGGGCTAAAGGTGGTGACGAAACGAAATATGTCACGAAGCCCGCTAGATGAACATTTGTACACTGAGGCTTGTCGCTTTGGCAATGTGAGCCGCACCACAAACTGCCATCTGTTCGCCTGATGCTGCGCGATTCATGAAGTGAACGTCGCTGGCAAGTCTGTCGGGCAGACACCATAGTCATGTTTCCTGTCCTGGGCCCAGGCCCCCAAAAAAGAACGAGGCTGGCCATGACCAAGACTCTGCATCACCGTGCGTGCCATCTGTGCGAAGCCATTTGCGGCTTGACCATCGAAACCACAGCAACTGAAGGCGAGCCCTTGCGCATCAGCTCGATCAAGGGCGATGGCAATGACAGTTTCAGTCGTGGGCATATCTGTCCCAAGGCCGTTGCCCTGCAGGATATCCAGAATGACCCGGACCGCTTGCGCCAGCCGATGCTCAAGGTCGGCAACGAATGGCAACCCATTGAATGGCAGGCTGCCTTTGACCTGGTCGCACAGCGACTGTGGGCGATTCAACAACGCGACGGGCAGAACGCGGTGGCGGTCTATCAGGGCAATCCAAGCGTTCACAATTATGGCTTGATGACCCACAGCAACTATTTTCTGGGGCTGCTCAAGACCCGCAACCGCTACTCGGCGACCTCGGTCGACCAGTTGCCCCAGCACCTGACCAGCCATTTGATGTATGGCCATGGCTTGCTGTTGCCGATCCCGGATATCGATCACACCGACTTCATGCTGATCCTGGGCGGCAATCCGCTGGCCTCCAACGGCAGCATCATGACTGTGCCCGATGTGGAGAAACGCTTGAAGGCGATCCAGGCGCGAGGCGGCAAACTGGTGGTGGTCGATCCGCGTCGCAGCGAGACCGCGGCGATGGCCGACCAGCATCTGTTCATCCGCCCCGGTGGTGATGCAGCCTTGCTGTTGGGCCTGCTCAATACCCTGTTTGCCGAGGGCCTGACACGCGCCACGACGCTGCCGGTCGATGGGCTCGACACTGTGCGCCAGGCCGTCGCGCCGTTCACTGCCGAGGACATGAGTGCGCTGTGCGGCATCGACGCCGGGCGGATCCGCGAGCTGGCCAGGAATTTTGCCGCTGCCGACAAGGCCGTGTGCTACGGGCGCATGGGCGTTTCGACACAGGCTTTCGGCACGCTGTGCCATTGGCTGGTGCAGTTGATCAATCTGGTGACGGGTAACCTGGACCGGGTTGGCGGGGCCCTCTGCACCGAACCTGCGGTGGATCTGGTAGCCACGACCTCGGGCGGACATTTCAATTTGTGGCAGAGCCGGGTGTCGGGGCTGCCTGAATACGCGGGTGAGCTGCCAGTCGCAGCGCTTGCAGAAGAAATGCTCACCGAAGGGCAGGGGCAGATCAAGGCTTTGATCACCGTGGCGGGTAACCCGGTGTTGTCCACGCCCAACGGGCGGCGCCTGGAGCAGGCGCTCGATGGGCTGGAGTTCATGGTCAGTGTCGATCTGTATATCAACGAGACGACCCGTTATGCCGATCTGATTCTGCCCTCGACCTCGGCATTGGAGAATGATCACTACGACACCACGTTCAACATGTTCGCCGTGCGCAATGTCAGCCGATTCAATCGCGCCATTTTGCCCAAGCCTGACGGTGCGTTGCATGACTGGGAGATTTTCGTCGGTCTGGCCGAGGCGTTCGCGGCTATCAGTGGCAAGGAGCTCAAGCCGACCTTGCCGCCCGCGCAGCTGATCGATATCGGCCTGCGCCGCGGTCGATATGGCGATGAATCGCCGTTCGGCCTGTCGATCGAAACCCTGGCCGGTCATCCCCATGGCATCGACCTTGGTCCGCTCAAGCCAAACCTGGCCTTGCGCCTGAAAACACCCGGGCAAAGGATCCAGGCAGCGCCTCAGGCCATTCTCGACGACTTGCAGCGCTTCGCCGCGCAGCAATTGCCGCGGGAAGATGAGTTGCTGATGATCGGGCGCCGACATGTGCGCAGCAACAATTCGTGGATGCATAACTATCACCGCCTGGTGAAGGGCAAGCCACGCCATCAGTTGTTGATGCACCCCGAGGATATGCAGCACCGTGGCCTCAACGACGGCCAGCGGGTTCGCATCAGCTCACGGGTCGGTGTGATCGAGGTGGAAGTGGCCGCCAGCACCGACATGATGCCGGGCGTGGTCAGCCTGCCCCATGGCTGGGGTCACGCAAGACCGGGGGTACAGATGGACATTGCCCGCAGTCAACCGGGCGCCAGTGCCAATGACCTGACCGATGAACGCCATTTTGATGCGGTGTCGGGCAATGCAGCCTTGAACGGCGTGCCTGTGCAGGTGGTCGCAGCTTGAATGGTGTGTGACGTTTGTCTATCGGCAAGCCCGAGCACAGCGCTCGGCTTTCCGTTACAATGCGCCATCGTGCCGACAATTAGCGTCGGAAAGTTCAGCCGAGGTGGTTCATGGATATCATTGAAACTATTAAAGAGCAGATTGCCAACAACACCATTCTGCTTTACATGAAAGGCTCTCCGAATGCCCCGCAGTGCGGTTTTTCGGCAAAAGCGGCACAGGCCGTGATGGGCTGCGGCGAGAAGTTCGCTTACGTGGACATCCTGCAGAACCCGGAAATCCGCGCCAACCTGCCTAAATACGCCAACTGGCCAACCTTCCCACAACTGTGGGTCGGTGGCGAGTTGATTGGCGGCAGCGATATCATGACTGAAATGGCTGCTGACGGTTCGTTGCAAGCCACGATCAAAGCTGCTGTCGAGAAAGCTGCTGTCGAGAAAGCTGCTGCTGGTAAGACCGAAGCTTGATGTAGTGCCCTGTAGGGCCCTATCGCGGGCAAGCCCGCTCCCACAGAGTCAAAGCATACACATTGCTTTTCTGTGGGAGCTGGCTTGCCAGCGATGAGGCCCGCCCAGGCAACACAAAATCAGGCAACAAAAAAAGCCCCGCACTCTCTACAGAGGCGGGGCTTTTTTATTGAGCCGGCAATCGCTATCGATCACTCACCCATCTGCGATTGCAGATAATTTTCCAGGCTGACCTTATCGATCAGGCCCAACTGGGTTTCCAGCCAGTCGATGTGTTCTTCTTCGGCCTCGAGGATGTCTTCGAGCAGTTCGCGACTACCGAAGTCACCCACGGTTTCGCAATGGGCGATGGCGGCCTTCAGGTCGACCACGCCTTTCTGTTCGAGCTTCAGGTCGCACTCGAGCATTTCCTTGGTGTGTTCACCGATCATCAGCTTGCCCAGGTCCTGGACATTGGGGATGCCTTCGAGGAAGAGAATACGCTTGATCAATTTGTCAGCGTGTTTCATCTCGTCGATGGATTCGTCGTACTCGTGCTTGCCGAGTTTGTCCAGGCCCCAGTCTTCATACATCCGAGCATGAAGGAAGTATTGGTTGATTGCGACCAGCTCGTTTCCGAGGATCTTGTTGAGATGCTGGATGACGCTAATGTCGCCTTTCATGATGGGGTCCTGCCCTGTATGTATGTGCCTATAACCAAGAGTTTGAGCCTGCCAACTACTACTGTCAAATCTAAGTTATTGAATATTAAGTAAAAATTAATCGGAATAAGAATGACTGAGTTCCGCATTTTGACGCTAAGTAGTTGAATTGCAGGCATAAAAAAACCGGACTCTTGGTCCGGTTCTTTAAAAGGGGAATTTCAGGCGGCAGTGAATTCTACAGGATAAGGTAACGAGGCCTGAGTTGCCTGTAGTTCGGTGAGGGTCTCACGGACTACTTGCTTGGCAAGGGTTGCACATTTGCCACACTGGCTGCCGACATTGGTGGCAGCGCGCACATCACGGTAGCTGCAGCAGCCTTCGTAGATTGCATCGCGGATCTGGCCGTCGGTTACGCCGACACAAAGACAAACATACATAGGTGAGAACCATCGTTGGTAAGGGCTCAATGCGAAGGATCTTAATGTTAATGAGAATGCTTGTCAAAACAACTTCGATAACGCCCGAGATAGAGCGGCTGCTTCATGATTTATTGTAGCCTCCGCTGAAGGCTCGGTGCGCCGCTGCGACGCCGAAGTCCACAGCACCTCCCGATTCTCCGACGCAAAGATGGCTTCAATGCTCGCATCCGGCGAATCGCGGTGTATCATGGCCCCGGTTTTCATTCCACACCCTCAGGAGATATTGAATGAGCGTACTCGTTGGCAAAAAGGCCCCGGATTTCACCGTCGCTGCCGTCCTCGGCAATGGCGAGATCGTCGACAGCTTCAACCTGTCCTCGGCAATCAAGGGCAAGTACGGTCTGGTGTTCTTCTACCCACTGGACTTCACTTTCGTCTGCCCATCCGAGCTGATCGCTCTGGACCACCGCATTCCTGACTTCCAGGCGCGCAACGTTGAAGTGATCGGCGTGTCGATCGACTCGCACTTCACCCACAACGCCTGGCGTAACACCCCGGTCAACAATGGCGGCATCGGTCAGGTCAAGTACACCCTGGCTGCCGACATCAATCACGAAATCTGCAAGGCCTACGACGTAGAGTCCGCAGACGGCGTGGCTTTCCGTGGTGCTTTCCTGATCGACACCAACGGCGTGGTTCGCTCGCAGATCGTCAACGACCTGCCACTGGGCCGCAACATGGAAGAGCTGCTGCGTCTGGTCGATGCCCTGCAGTTCGTTGAAGAGCATGGCGAAGTCTGCCCTGCCAACTGGAAAAAAGGCGACGCGGGCATGACTGCTTCGCCAGAAGGCGTTGCGGCTTACCTGACTGCGAATGCTGACAAGCTGTAATCGCAGCTTCGGATAAAAAAACCGGCCTCAAGGGCCGGTTTTTTTATGGAGCAGACACTCACTTAATCGTGGAAGTCTTCCCAACCGCCCATTTCCTTCCAGCGGTTGACGATGCCACAGAACAGCTCAGCGGTTTTCTCGGTGTCGTAGCGTGCCGAGTGTGCCTCGCGCCCGTCAAAGTCGATGTCGGCGGTCTGGCAGGCCTTGGCGAGCACAGTCTGCCCGTAGGCCAGCCCGGCCAGCGTCGCGGTGTCGAAGCTGGAGAAGGGGTGGAACGGGTTGCGCTTCATGTCAGTGCGCGCTACCGCGGCATTGAGGAAGTTCAGATCGAAGCTGCTGTTGTGCCCGACCAGAATCGCGCGTTTGCAGCCATTGGCCTTCAGCGCCTTGCGCACGCCACGGAAGATATCGGTCAGGGCCGCTTCTTCACTGACCGCCATGCGCAGCGGATGATCGAGTTTGATCCCGGTGAACTCCAGTGCCGCCGGCTCGATATTGGCGCCCTCGAAAGGCTCGACCCGGAAGAAATAGGTATGGTCAGGGAACACGAAACCTTTTTCATCCATGCCGATGGTCACGGCGGCGATTTCCAGCAAGGCGTCGGTGGCACTGTTGAAACCGCCGGTTTCGACGTCTACGACGACAGGCAGGTAGCCACGAAAGCGCGCTGCCATGGGGTGACGCGAACCGCCGCCACCATGACCGTCCTGGTCGTCGTCAAAATGATCTTCACTCACGCATTTTCCTCCAGCAGGCGCCAGCGCAGTTTCTCACCGGCGCGCAGCGGGATGACGGTCTGCTCGCCAAATGGCAGGCCGGTAGGTGCGGTCCATTCTTCACGGACCAGGGTAATGCTGTCGCTGTTGCGCGGCAGGCCGTAGAAATCCGGGCCGTGCAGGCTGGCGAAACCTTCGAGCTTATCCAGGGCGTTACGCTGTTCGAAGGCCTCGGCGTACAGTTCGATGGCGGCATAGGCGGTATAGCAGCCGGCGCAGCCACAGGCCGCTTCCTTGGCATGCTGGGCGTGCGGTGCCGAATCGGTACCCAGGAAGAACTTCGAGCTGCCGCTGGTGGCGGCATCGAGCAGGGCGACCTGGTGGGTGTTGCGCTTGAGAATCGGCAGGCAGTAGAAGTGCGGCCGAATCCCGCCAACCAGCATGTGGTTGCGGTTGTACAGCAGGTGATGCGCGGTGATGGTCGCGGCAACATTGCTCGAGGCTTCATTGACGAACTGCACGGCATCGGCCGTGGTGATGTGCTCGAACACCACTTTCAGGTTCGGGAAGCGTTCGACGACGCGGCGCATGTGTTCGTCGATGAACTGTTTTTCGCGGTCGAAGACGTCGACTTCACCACGGGTCACTTCACCATGGACCAGCAGCGGCATGCCGACTTCGGCCATGGCTTCGAGTACCGGGAAGATCTTGTCGATACTGGTCACGCCGGAGTCGGAGTTGGTCGTCGCACCGGCCGGGTAAAGCTTGGCGGCATGCACGAACCCGCTGGCCTTGGCCGTGCGGATCTCTTCGGGCTGGGTCCGGTCGGTGAGGTACAGCACCATCAACGGCTCGAAGCGGCTTGCGGCCGGCCGTGCCGCCAGGATGCGCTGGCGATAGGCGTCGGCTTCTTCTGCGTTACGTACCGGAGGTACAAGGTTGGGCATGATGATTGCGCGGCCAAAAGTGCGCGCAACGTCTGCGACGGTATGGGTCAACACGGCGCCATCACGAAGATGGATGTGCCAGTCGTCGGGACGCAGGAGGGTCAGGCGGTCGGACATTGGGGATTCCAGGCGGGTCGAACTCGTAGAGAATGCTACCGGAAAAGACACTGCGGGGCACTCGCTATCAAGTTTTGCCATGGCTGACCGATACGCAGGGGGTATGCCGTAGGAATTTGTGGAGCCGCCCGTGCGCCAGCGTTATCTAGCCTTGCTCAGTGTTTTTGCCAGCCTGCCCGCGATGGCGCTTACATTCCAGACGCCTCTGGAAAGCGTCGAGTGGAAGGTCGAGGGCGATCAATTCGAATGCAGGTTGATCCAGCCGATCAGCAATTTCGGTTCAGGGATGTTTGTGCGTCGTGCCGGTGAGCAAGCCACTTTCCAGCTCAAATCCAGCAGTCACAGGCTGGGCACCGGTTCTGCGACCTTGCTCGCGGCAGCCGCCCCGTGGCAGCCGGGGCGCGGTGACATCAATCTGGGTACCGTACGGGTCAACGGTGGGAGTGCGCTGTTAAACAGCACTCAGGGGCAGGCGAGCCGCCTGATCAACGGTCTGCTCGACGGTCGCAGCACGGTTGTGCGCAGCTCCGCGGGCGGGGCGGGCCAAACCGTGGAAGTCCGGTTGCTGCCGATGAAACTGAGCGAGGCCTGGGGCGACTATGAGGCCTGTGCGGACAAACTGCTGCCGATGAACTATGACCAGGTGCGTCAGACCCAGGTCGGATTTCCCGGTGGCGGCGTTGATCTCGATGCCAGCGGCCGAGCGCGGCTCGACGTGATCCTGGACTTCCTCAAGGCTGATCCAAGCGTCAATCACATCGAACTCGACGGCCATTCGGACAACAGCGGCAACCGCCTGAGCAACCGCGACATGTCCCGTCGAAGGGCATTGGCGGTCATGGACTACTTGAAGGCCAAGGGTATACCCGAGCAGCAGATCACCATGCGCTTTCATGGCGAACGCTACCCGGTGGCGCCAAACACCAGTGCAGCCAATCGTTCGCGAAACCGCCGGGTCAATATCCAGCTCGAGCGCGTTGCCCCCGTTGAAACGCCAGCGCCAGAGGCAGATGTGGCGAAAACTGCCGCGCGATCCTGAGCAGCGAAATCGGTCGCGCCCCCGACAATAACTGTCGCTTCATCGTCATTAGCTGTCGCCCCACTGTAATTCCATGGGCTAGAGCGGTAGAATCATCGGCTTTCCGTAGAACCCCGTGGAGTAATGGCATGGCGGACGTAAACAAGGTCGTTCTGGCGTATTCCGGCGGCCTGGACACTTCGGTGATCCTCAAGTGGCTGCAGGACACTTATAACTGTGAAGTAGTGACCTTCACCGCTGACCTGGGACAGGGCGAAGAAGTAGAGCCAGCACGTGCCAAGGCGCAAGCCATGGGCGTGAAAGAGATCTACATCGACGACCTGCGCGAAGAGTTCGTACGCGACTTCGTCTACCCGATGTTCCGCGCCAACACCGTCTACGAAGGCGAGTACCTGCTGGGTACTTCCATCGCGCGCCCGTTGATCGCCAAGCGTCTGATCGAAATCGCCAACGAAACCGGTGCCGATGCCATTTCCCATGGCGCGACCGGCAAGGGCAACGACCAGGTTCGTTTCGAACTGGGCGCCTACGCGCTCAAGCCTGGCGTCAAGGTCATTGCACCATGGCGCGAATGGGACCTGCTGTCCCGTGAAAAGCTGATGGACTACGCCGAGAAGCACGCGATTCCAATCGAGCGTCACGGCAAGAAGAAGTCCCCGTACTCGATGGACGCCAACCTGCTGCACATCTCCTATGAAGGCGGCGTGCTGGAAGACACCTGGACCGAGCACGAAGAAGACATGTGGCGTTGGACCGTCTCCCCGGAGAACGCACCTGACACCCCGCAGTACCTGGAACTGACTTACCGCAACGGCGACATCGTTGCCCTGGACGGCGTCGAGATGACCCCGGCTACCGTGCTGGCGACCCTCAACCGCATCGGTGGTGCACACGGTATCGGCCGTCTGGACATCGTCGAGAACCGTTACGTGGGCATGAAGTCCCGTGGCTGCTACGAGACCCCTGGCGGCACCATCATGCTGCGCGCCCACCGTGCGATCGAATCGATCACCCTGGACCGCGAAGTCGCTCACCTCAAGGATGAGCTGATGCCCAAGTACGCCAGCCTGATCTACACCGGCTACTGGTGGAGCCCTGAGCGTCTGATGCTGCAACAGATGATCGATGCTTCCCAGGTCAACGTGAACGGCGTCGTGCGCCTGAAGCTGTACAAGGGCAACGTCATTGTCACCGGTCGCAAGTCGGACGACTCGTTGTTCGATGCCAATATTGCAACCTTCGAAGAAGACGGCGGCGCCTACAACCAGGCCGACGCAGCGGGCTTCATCAAGCTCAATGCATTGCGTATGCGCATTGCAGCGAACAAGGGTCGCAAGCTGTTCTGATTGCACTGGCAAGTTGAAAAAGCCCTGGCTATTGGCCGGGGCTTTTTTTTTGAGCTCAATAAATATTCGAGACGCCACGCAAGCAAGCTCAGGGCGGATGACGGTTGCTGTCCGGGTTTTGTCTGATCAGCGTTGTCAGAGTCAGTGTATCGAGGTTGTATATGGCAACGGTGCAACTGGGGGCGGCTTTTTTGTTTTCAGAGCGAAGTGTATCGATAAGGAAAGCGTCGATAGAGGATTCGGTTTTAACGCTGGTCAATAATACAACCAATAAATCCACGGCTTCAGGCGGTTTGTTGTTGCCTTCAGGTGCTGCGGCCTGAAGGATGCTGGCCAGGTGTGCGTTATCTTTTAATGCTCTGCTGTCGATGATGTGCAGGACACCGAAAGATGACTTTATATGTACGCTCTGGTGGCCAGCGATATTGTCATTTTTAGGAATGAGTGGGCGGCTTCTGGATGTTGTACGCTTTGCGGCTTCTTTCTTTTTTGCAATCGCCAGGGAGGGCGGTAACTTGCCGACTTCCATAGTTTCGATCTGTGTATCGCTGTTGGCTGAAAGTTCATTTCTTTCTGGAGTTGTCACCATATCCCTTACTTTAAGAAAGTCATCTTCATTGGCGAAGTCGGACGGGGAATACAGGGATTTTGAATTAAAGTTCAGGGTGAGAAAAAACAGCACCGTCAAGAATGGCGGGAAACCTACCAGGAACCAGGTATATATACTTTGGCTGTCCTCATCGAGAAATGGAAGCGATGCCAGGGCAGAGGCTTCGATGATGCCGGCAAAAATCGCAATGATTGTAAGCGGATTTTTGGTTGAGGGTGAGGGTTGATTCATAAGCGTTGGCCTGAGTGTTCAAGGGAAGGCTCGTGCAGTGTGTGCCGCTGCAAGGAGTCGGTCTGGCTACTGTACGGGTCACCTCGCGCCGACCGAGGTGATTATTTGTCGTTCGGCATTTTCAGGATGATGGGAAGGGGCAGGTGAAATTCGATGAGTAAAAAGTATCAGCGAGCTTGTTTTTATCAAGTGGAAATGATTCGGCAGAAGCTCGGATATCGCAAAAGATCCATGTTTCAACAGGGCGCGGTGATCGCCCGTCGCCTGGATTTAGTTGTGTCCATACGTGTGCCCTGGGGCGATATTTTTTGCAATCGTCTTCGGTTGAATTCTGGTGGCGCGCTGCTAAGGTGAGTTCGCCTTGACTGAGTCGAAGGATTTATTTGGACGGTTCTGTCATGGGTTACAGAATTCTCTGATAGTGCTTTGTTTCTGTGCTGGAAATTTTTGTGATGTAATTTTTTTACGCAGGGGAGCTCTAACTACAAGGACGATCTGTCAATAAGTGGGGAACGCTACTGTTGTGAGGGTTTTTTGTAGGATGTATCTCTCTTGGATGTAGGTAGGGTCTCTGCCTGTGAATGCTTGGGGGGAGCGCAATGCAAAGAGCCGAATGACTAGGCTATTGTGCGGGCTCTAAAAATTCGAACAGCGAAGAATTGGATTTACCCATGAATAAAGTGTTGATCGTGGATGATCATCCCGTCATTCGCCTTGCAGTACGCATGCTGATGGAACGCCATGGCTATGAAGTCATTGCAGAAACGGACAATGGTGTGGATGCCTTGCAACTGGCTCGGGAGCATGTCCCGGACATTGTCATCCTCGATATCGGAATTCCCAAACTCGATGGGCTGGAGGTCATAGCGCGGCTGACATCGACCAATACGCCGATGAGGGTTCTGGTGCTGACATCGCAGGCACCAGGGCATTTTTCCATGCGTTGCATGCAGGCCGGCGCGGCCGGGTATGTCTGCAAACAACAGGACCTTACCGAGTTGCTCAGCGCTATCAAGGCTGTGCTGTCGGGTTACAGTTACTTTCCAAACCAGGCACTGCACTCGGTCCGTTCAAGCCTTGGCAATTCGACCGAAGCCGACATGGTCGAGCGATTGTCGGGGCGGGAAATGATGGTGCTGCAGCAGTTGGCCAGGGGAAAGACCAACAAGGAAATAGCCGATGGAATGTTTCTGAGCAACAAGACGGTCAGTACCTACAAGACTCGCTTGTTGCTCAAGCTCAATGCGCGGTCACTGGTCGATCTTATCGAGCTGGCCCAGCGCAATGGGCTGGTTTGAGTGTTGATGCTGCCTCAAAGCCTCCCTGGAGAGGCTTTGAGGCATGAAGTCGGGTTGTCTGTCAGGTGATGCCGAGGCCTGGCAGACAATCATTGGCTGAGGCTTAGAGATCGAAGTCGTAATCGGCCAGTTGCTTTTGCAGGCGGCGCTCTTCCAATAGATTGTCGATGGTGCGGCGCTTACTCAAGTTGGTCTTGGCTACTTCTGCGGTAGGCTCCGGATTTTCGGAATCGTCTACCGCGTCGAACTCGTTTTCTGCTACTTCCAGTTGCTCTTCGTTGGTGCTCATAAGTCAACTCCAGGCTAAGACTGCCATTGGCGCACCTTATAGCGATAATTTCTGAGCGGGTAAAAAAGATTTTTTCAATCGATTGATCAATTTTTTTAATGCTGAATCAATCGTCGGAGGTTTTGTGCTTGTATTCGCACAGGTCTTCGATGCGGCAGCTGCCACACCGCGGCTTGCGCGCCTGGCATACATAGCGTCCGTGCAGGATCAGCCAATGGTGTGCATCGAGCAAATAAGGCTTGGGCACGAACTTCATCAGTGCTTTTTCAACGTCCAGAACGGTCTTGCCCGGGGCAATGCCGGTACGGTTGCTGACGCGAAAAATATGGGTGTCGACTGCCATGGTCAGCTGGCGAAAGGCGGTGTTGAGCACCACGTTGGCAGTTTTACGGCCTACGCCTGGTAGTGCTTCAAGCGCTTCGCGGGTTTGTGGTACCTGGCTGTCATGGCGTTCGACCAGGATACGGCACGTCTCGATGACGTTTTTGGCCTTGCTGTTGAACAAGCCGATAGTCTTGATGAAATGCGACAAGCCCTCGACACCGAGGGCATGAATCGCCTCGGGCGTGTTGGCCACTGGAAACAGCTTCGCCGTTGCCTTGTTGACGCCAACGTCCGTGGCCTGGGCTGAAAGGATCACCGCAATCAGCAATTCGAAGGGGGTCGAATAGGCCAGTTCTGTCTTGGGCTCGGGGTTGTCCTCGTGAAACCTGCGAAATATTTCCAGGCGTTTTGCGGCATTCATGGGGCGAGCGTTTCCTTGCGAGTACGAGGGGAATTTGTGTCGCCGGACAGGCTCCGGTAAGCAGCGATGAGTAGTCCCAGCAGGATGAAACCTCCGGGTGCCAGGGTTGCCAGGCGCAGACCGGAACTCTCCCGGATGATGCCCACGTCAAGGCTCAAGGTGCCGCTGGCAAGCAGCTCACGGCACAGGCCTAGCATCAGCAGCAGGGCCCCGTAGGCGGCTATCGGCCGAACTGTCGCGAGCGAAGGGCTCGATTGGCAAGAAACGTTGCGCTCGAGCAGCAGGCAATTGAGACTTATCAGCGCCAGATAAAGTCCGAGCCCCTGATAGATCTCCAGCGCCCAGGCACGCAGCCCCAATTCCAGGCAACTGACGATCCCGGCGGCGAGCAGGATGCTGGCGGTGTCGAGCAATGTCGGGTGCAAGAAGCGGCGAAGGCCCAGCATGATCAGGCTGTAGAGCAGTAACACTGCCAGCATGGCCAGCGCCAGGCTGGCCGCCTGGACCAGCGTCTGGCTGGCGCCGAGCAGGAGCGCGAGGTTGAGTGATGCGAAGAGAGGCAGCCTAGTCATCTGTCTTCACTCCCGCAAACGTGCCGGCATGTTCGTCAAAGTAGCGCAGGGCTTCATGCACGGCGTTTACCACAGCCCGCGAAGTGACGGTCGCGCCGGCGATCTGATCGAACTGGCCCTGGTCCTTGCGCAGTGCCCAGGCCGCATCGGGTGTCGTCGTGCGGCCTAGGCCTGTGAACCCCTGCATCAGTGGGTTGGAGGGTTCGGCAATGCGTGCTCCGAGCCCCGGGGTTTCGTTGTGCTGTAGCACCTTGACCCCAAGCAACCGGCCATTGCTGTCGATGCCGATGAGCAGGTCCAGCGGGCCATCGTAGCCTTGGGTACGGCTTTGCAGGACAACGGCATGGGGCTTGCCGCCCAGGGTTGCCAGGTAGCCGGTGACCAGGGTGCTGGTGGCCAGTGCGGGTTCCTTGAGTTGCAGCACGGCCTCCAGTGGCTGGTTATCGTAGCTGTCGGCAGGCAGGACGGTCAGCAGCGCCCGGGCTTTCAAGGTTTGCTCGGCAGCGATGATGCGTTGCTGGCAATACTGCTGCCAGACAAGCGTCGCGCCCAGGGTCGCGCAGGCGAGCAAGGCCAGCACGATCGCTCCTTTGAGCAGCGACGGCGGTCTACTCATGGGCGGTCTTCCTGCGCAGCTGCACCCAGTCGTTCGAGGGCGGGCACTGTCAGGTTCATCAGCAGAACGGCAAGGGCGACACCGTCGGGATAATTGCCCCAGGTGCGGATGAGGTAGACCAGCAATCCGACGCCGGCACCGAACATCAGGCGGGCGCGCGGGCTTTTCGGGCCTGAAACCGGTTCGGTGGCGATGAAGAAGGCGCCAAGCATGGTCGCCCCGGACAGCAGGTGAAAGAAGGGGGAGCCATTGGAATCCGACCCCGAGCCATTCCAGCACACCAGGCTGATGACGAACAGGCTACCCAGCATGGCAGCCGGCGTGTGCCAGCTGAACACGCGCTGCTGCAGCAGAAACAGGCCGCCAAGCAGGAAAGTCAGGTTGACCCATTCAATGCCCCGACCGCCGTAATGGCCGAAGGCGGGATGGGCCTTGAACAGTTCGTCGATGGTCAGGCTCTTGTTGATGCGCAGTGCATCGAGCACCGTGGCTTGTGCCCAGGCATCGGGTTGTGCGCCAGCATGGAAACCGAACACGCGCTGCAAGCCGGTCATGAGGTCGAGGGCATGGGGCGCTGGCCATTGGGTCATCTGCACGGGAAACGACAGCAGCACCAGTACATAACCGAGCATGGCCGGGTTGAAGGGATTCTTGCCCACGCCGCCATACAGGTGTTTACCAAACCCCATGGCCGCCCCTGCGGCGATCAAGATCAGCCACCAGGATGTATAGGGCGGCAGGGCCAACGCCAGCAAGGTGGCGCTGACCAGTGCACTGCCATCGTTCAGGCCAGCCAGCACGGGGCGTTGGCGCAGCCTCAGGCACACCGCTTCAGTCATCAGGGCGCCGACTGCGGCCAGCAGCAGATTGGTCAGTGTGCCCCAGCCAAACAGCCAGAGCATCGCCAGTATCCCTGGCGCCGTAGCGAGCAGCACCAGGCCCATGGCTTTGCGCAGGCGCTCGGTTGCCGGGTCGGCGACGCCGATGGCTTCAAGGGGTGGCATAGGCGTCCACCTGGCTTTGTGCCGCGCTCAGCTTCTGCCGGGCCTCTTGCAGCATCGCGGCGGTGCTGGCCGGGTCGCGCTCGAGCTTGGCCAGTTCGGCGCGGCGCAGGGCCAGTTGAATCTTGGCGCGATTGATATCAGCCATTGAGTGGCCACCGGTGGCGGCTGCAGCGGGTTGCGCAGGTGTTTCAGCCTGAAGAGCGGCCAGTTGCGCTTCAGCCTGTTCGAGTTCGTGCACGATGTCTTGCAGGCGCGCATGTTGCTCGGCCGTCGGCGGCGAGCCGAATGCCTTGAGTGATTTGTTCAACTGCGCCCGGCTCATGGCAACGGCGATTTTTGCCTGTTTGAGTGCGGCATCGGTCGCGGCCGCCTTCTGGGCCTTGACGCGTTCGAGGGCAGCTTGAACCGGGTTTTGTGCCGGTTCTGGTGATTCGCTCGGTCGCGGGGTGCGTGCCAGTCGCTCGGCCAGTTTTTGCTGCTCTTCGCGTTGCAGGCGGGCATTGCGTTGCTCGAAGCGTTGGCGGGCGTGGTTGCGTTTCGCTGTCCTTGCTTGCTGCTCGCTGATAGTGAAGGCCAGTCCGCCGACGACGGGTATGACATCAGCGCCAGGCAATGGGCGCAGTTCGATGCAGTCCACCGGGCAGGGCGCCACGCACAGGTCGCAACCGGTGCATTCATCGACAAGGACGGTGTGCATCAGCTTGGCTGCACCGACGATCGCGTCCACCGGGCAGGCCTGGATGCATTTGGTGCAGCCGATGCATTCGGCTTCGCGGATGTAGGCGACCTGGGCCGGCGCCGGGCCACGGCTGGTGTCCAGTTCGATAACGGGCACGCGCAGCAGCTCTGCCAGGGCTGCAATCGTCTCCTGGCCGCCGGGCGGGCATTTGTTGATCGGCTCGCCGTTGGCAATGCCGGTAGCGTAGGGTTTGCATCCGGGGTGCCCGCATTTGCCGCACTGGGTCTGTGGCAAAAGAGCGTCGATGCGTTGGATCAGACTCATGATTTGAACAGTCCGTTGAAGCCCATAAAAGCCATCGCCATCAACCCTGCGCTGATCAGTTCGATCGGCAGGCCTCGGAACGGCAAGGGTACGTCATCATTGCAGGCGCGCTGGCGCAAGTCGCTGAACAGGCTCAAGACCAGCCAGAATCCCAGCCCGGCTCCCAGGCTCAGGGCTGCGGTGTAAAGCATTCCCTGGTCGGCTTCGATGCTGAGCAGGCTCACGCCGAGAATGCCGGCATTGGCGATCAGCAAGGGCTTGAGGCCGCTAAAGGGCAGGGTTGGCAGCCAGCGCGACAGCATACCCACTACAGGTGCGATCAGCAGAATGCAGAGCGGCAGCAAGACAAACAGACGCAGATAGGAAAGTCCCAGCGGTACCAGCAGGTAGTGATGAATTGCCTGGCCGGGCAGGGCGCTGACCAGCATCAGCACGGTGGTGGCGATCCCCAGGGCGCGCACTTGTGCACGGTCGGTATCGACCGGTGATTGCAGTAGCGGATCGATGCCCAGCGGCAGATGCAGGACGATATTGTTGATCAGGGCGGCGCTGATGAGCGTGAGAAAAAGTTCGGTCATGATCGTGCCGGCGTGTACGGGCTGTCAGCCATTATCCGGCAAGGACGCAGGGTTGAGAACGCCCCGGCCACGAATCGTCGCGGCCGGGTGCATATCGTCTTACTTGATGCGCTGACCTGGCTTGGCGCCGCTGTCGGGGCTCAGCAGGTAGATCTGTTCCCCGCCAGGACCGGCAGCCATGACCATGCCTTCGGACATGCCGAAACGCATTTTGCGTGGCTTGAGGTTGGCGATCATCATGGTCAGGCGACCTTCGAGCTCGGCCGGGTTCGGGTAAGCCGACTTGATGCCCGAGAACACATTGCGCTGCTCGTCACCGATATCCAGGGTCAGGCGCAGCAGCTTGTCGGCACCCTCCACGGCTTCGGCCTTGACGATCAGGGCGACGCGCAGGTCCACGGCAGCGAAGGTGTCGAACTCGATCTCGGCCGCCAGCGGTTCCTTGAGCAGCTCGCCGTTGCCGGTGGGGGCGCTGGTCTGGCTGGCGGTCAGGTCCTCTTTGGAGGCGTCGGTCATGGCTTGTACCTTGGCCGGGTCGATGCGGGTCATCAGAGCCTTGAACGGGTTCAGCTTGTGGTTGGCGAGCAGGGTCTTGTGGTCGTCCCAGTTCAGCGAAGCGACGTTCAGGAACGCCTCGGCATCGGCCGCCAGCAACGGCAGGACCGGCTTGAGGAAGATCACCAGCTGGCGGAACAGGTTCACACCCAGGGCGCACACGGCCTGGACTTCGTCCTGCTTGCCTTCCTGCTTGGCCAGTGCCCATGGCGCCTTGTCGGCGATCCAGGCGTTGGCACGGTCGGCCAGGCCCATGATTTCACGCATGGCGCGAGCGAAGTCTCGGGATTCGTAGGCGTCAGCAATGCTTGGTGCGGCGGCCAGGAAAGCTTCGGTCAGTTCCGGTGCGGCATTGCCGGCCACCAGCACGCCGTCGTTGCCCTTGTGGATGAAACCGGCGCAACGGCTGGCAATGTTGACCACCTTGCCGACCAGGTCCGAGTTGACCTTCTGCACGAAGTCTTCCAGGTTCAGGTCCAGATCGTCGACGCCACGACCCAGCTTGGCGGCGTAGTAGTAGCGCAGGTATTCCGGCGACAGGTGATCCAGGTAAGTGCGGGCCTTGATGAAGGTGCCGCGCGACTTGGACATTTTCTGGCCATTGACGGTCAGGTAGCCGTGCACGTTGATGGCGGTCGGCTTGCGGTAGCCGGCGCCTTCGAGCATGGCTGGCCAGAACAGGGCGTGGAAGTTGACGATGTCCTTGCCGATGAAATGGTACAGCTCGGCGGTGGAATCCTTGGCCCAATAGGCGTCGAAGTCCAGTTCCGGGCGGCGGGCGCAGAGGTTCTTGAAGCTGGCCATGTAACCGATCGGCGCATCCAGCCAGACATAGAAGTATTTGCCTGGCTCATCCGGGATCTCGAAGCCGAAATACGGTGCATCGCGGGAAATGTCCCACTCTTGCAGACCGGAATCCAGCCATTCGGCGATCTTGTTGGCCACGGCGTCCTGCAGGGTGCCGCTGCGGGTCCAGCCCTGCAGCATGGCCTGGAAGTCAGGCAGCTTGAAGAAGAAGTGCTGGGAGTCCTTGAGCACCGGGGTGGCGCCGGAAATCGCCGATTTCGGGTTCTTCAGTTCGGTCGGGGCGTAGGTCGCGCCGCATTTTTCGCAGTTGTCGCCGTACTGGTCCTCGGCCGCGCATTTCGGGCAGGTGCCCTTGATGAAGCGGTCGGCCAGGAACATCTGCTTTTCCGGGTCGAAGTACTGGGTGATCGAGCGCGTGGCGATATGCCCGGCTTCACGCAGCTTCAGGTAGATGTGGCTCGACAGCTCGCGGTTTTCCTCGGCATGGGTCGAGTGGAAGTTGTCGAAGTCCACCAGGAAGTCAGCGAAGTCGCCGCTGTGTTCGGCCTGGACCGCTGCGATCAGCTGCTCCGGGGTGATGCCTTCCTTTTCGGCGCGCAACATGATCGCCGAGCCGTGGGCATCATCCGCGCAGACATAGACGCACTGGTTACCGCGATGCTTCTGGAAGCGCACCCACATGTCGGTCTGGATGTACTCGAGCATGTGGCCAAGGTGAATGGAACCATTGGCATAGGGCAGGGCGCTGGTGACGAGGATCTTGCGTGGCTCGGACATGGGGCTCGGCTACTTGATGTGAAACGAAGACCCGACACTATAAAGGGACGGGAAATTTATTTCACCCCATGGGCGCCTGTGGAGGTGTTCATGGATGGATTCAATGCAGCGAAACCTGCTTTCGCAGCGTCAGAACGGTTAGGATAGCCACCTAATTTGCTCAGTCTTTTATCGGGAGTGCCCATGAGCGCCGTCAATCGCGCAACGGTGGAAGCCGTCCTTCGTCAATACACCGACCCTTATCTGAACCAGGATCCGGTCAGCGCCGGGTGTGTCCGCGCCATCGACATCCAGGGCGATCGTGTCAGTGTGCAACTGGAACTGGGTTACGCCGCCGGTCTGTTCAAGAACGGCTGGGCGCAGATACTGCAGATGGCCATCGAAGGGCTCGACGGCGTCAGCTCGGCCAAGGTCGAGGTCAACTGCGTGATCGCGGCGCACAAGGCCCAGGCGCAGATTCCGGGCATGGCCAATGTGAAGAACATTGTTGCCGTGGCATCAGGCAAGGGCGGTGTCGGCAAGTCGACCACCGCTGCCAACCTGGCCCTGGCCCTGGCGCGCGAAGGTGCCCGGGTGGGAATTCTCGACGCGGATATCTACGGTCCGAGCCAGGGGGTGATGTTCGGCATCGCCGAAGGCACCCGGCCCAAGGTCAAGGATCAGAAATGGTTCGTGCCGCTCGAGGCGCATGGCGTGGAGGTCATGTCCATGGCTTTCCTGACCGACGACAACACGCCGATGGTCTGGCGCGGCCCGATGGTTTCCGGTGCCTTGCTGCAATTGATCACCCAGACGGCCTGGAACGACCTGGACTACCTGGTCATCGACATGCCACCGGGTACCGGTGACATCCAGCTGACCCTGGCGCAGAAAGTGCCGGTGGCTGGTGCCGTGATCGTGACCACGCCCCAGGACCTGGCCCTGCTCGACGCCAAAAAGGGTGTGGAAATGTTCCGCAAGGTCAACATTCCGGTACTCGGCGTAGTCGAGAACATGGCTGTGCATATCTGCTCGAACTGCGGTCATGCCGAGCATCTGTTCGGTGAGGGCGGTGGCGAGAAGCTGGCTGCGCAATATGGCGTCGATCTGCTGGCTTCGTTGCCGTTGTCGATGCTGATTCGCGAGCAGGCCGACAGTGGCAAGCCGACGGCGATCGCCGAGCCGGAAAGCCAGATTGCCATGGTGTATCAGGAGTTGGCCCGTCAGGTGGGCGCGCGGATTGTGCTGCAGGAAGCAGCGGCGCCGGCGATGCCGAACATTACTATCAGCGACGATTGATTTCGGCTGAAGGTCTCGTTCCCACGCTCTGCGTGGGAATGCCCCCGGCGACGCTCCGCGTCGCGGACGCTGGAGCGTCTGACACTGCATTCCCACGCTCTGCGTGGGAATGAGGCACACGAGACACGAGGCTTTTCTGCGGGCACAAAAAAGCCCCGCTTTTGAGGGCGGGGCTTTTTTTACTGTTCAGTACAAGTTAGATAACTTGAACTTCTTCAGCTTGCATGCCTTTCTGGCCGCGGGTAGCGACGAAAGAAACTTGCTGGCCTTCTTTCAGGCTTTTGAAGCCGTCAGCCTGGATAGCTTTGAAGTGTACGAACAGGTCGTCACCGGATTGTGGGGTGATGAAGCCGAAGCCTTTTTCATCGTTGAACCACTTAACGGTACCGGTTTGGCGATTGGACATGGTGTATCTCCTTGGACAAAGTTAACTACGGCTCAGGAAACGCCCTGGCCGAGACTGAGTGCAAAGAGCAGGAAAATTCATGAAGATGGTTTGATCGTAATCTAACATCGGGTAGAGATTCTCAGTGACACAAGCAGCACAGTGGCGTCACCATAACCCTTTTTCCGAGACCTGCCAATGGTCTTGTTCAGGTTTCGCGCTTTTCATGACTAGCGGTGCGCGTCAGCCGATACAGGGCCATTTCATGACTTTGAACCCGGCGCCCGGCCCGGTAAGATGCGGCACAGAATTTTTCCACCTCGCTATTCAGGACACCCGCCATGAGCATCAAATCGGATAAGTGGATTCGCCGCATGGCGCAAGAGCACGGCATGATCGAGCCTTTCGTCGAGCGTCAGGTGCGCGGCGAGGGCGCGGACCGGCTGATCTCCTTCGGGGTCTCGAGCTACGGTTACGACGTGCGTTGCGCCGATGAATTCAAGGTGTTCACCAACATCAACTCGGCGACCGTCGATCCGAAAAACTTCGACGAGAAGAGCTTCGTCGACATCAAGAGCGACGTCTGCATCATCCCGCCGAACTCATTCGCCCTGGCCCGCACCGTCGAATACTTCCGCATTCCGCGCAATGTCCTGACCATCTGTCTGGGCAAGAGCACCTACGCCCGCTGCGGGATTATCGTGAATGTGACACCGCTCGAGCCTGAGTGGGAGGGACATGTCACCCTGGAATTCTCCAACACCACGACGTTGCCGGCGAAAATCTACGCCAACGAAGGCGTGGCACAGATGCTGTTCCTGGAGTCCGATGAGGAATGTGAAGTTTCCTATAAGGACCGTGGCGGCAAGTATCAGGGCCAGCGTGGCGTGACACTGCCACGCACCTGATTGAACCCTGCGAGGGAATTCCTTCGCTCACCAGGCACTCCAACGGTTGAATTGTTCCGGCTGCATGAAGCAGGTCGGACCGGATCGGACCTCGCTCAGGAGTGCCTCATGAAAATCGACCCGAAAATCACTGCCAAACTGGCGATGCTGCAGCCCAATCACGTGGGGGTGCTTGCCTGGACGCTGCTGGCTCACCCTCAGGCCGACATGGCGGGCGGCATTCCCGGTCAACCCGACCCCGATACCCCCAACGAGCAGCCCACCGAGCCTGGTGAGCCCACCCTGCCGGATGAGCCACCTCCTGCACCAGTCGCCTGACGCACGGGCGGCAGCCTATTTCAGGTTGCCGCTCAAGAACTGCCGCAAACGTTCGCTTTTCGGGTTGCCGAGCACATCGGCCGGCGCCCCTTCTTCCTCGACCAGCCCCTGATGCAAGAACAGCACCTGGCTGGACACCTGCCGGGCAAAGCTCATTTCGTGGGTGACCATGATCATGGTCCGGCCTTCCTCGGCCAGCCCCTGGATGACGCGCAGCACTTCGCCGACCAGTTCCGGGTCAAGCGCCGAAGTGGGTTCATCGAACAGCATGACTTCCGGCTCCATGGCCAGGGCGCGGGCGATGGCGACACGCTGTTGCTGGCCGCCAGAGAGAAAGGCCGGGTATTGATCGGCCACTCGGCTGGCCAGGCCAACCTTGTCCAGGTAGCGCCGGGCCCGCTCTTCGGCTTCCTGCTTGCTCACGCCCAGCACCCGGCGCGGCGCCATGCTGATGTTTTCCAGTACGCTCAGGTGGCTCCACAGGTTGAAATGCTGGAACACCATGGCCAGGCGGGTACGGATGCGCTGCAATTCATTGGCGTCGGCCACGTGCATGCCGTGGCGGTCATGAACCATCCGTACCGGCTGGCCGTCCAGGGACATGCTGCCCTCGTTGGGCTGCTCAAGGAAATTGATGCAGCGCAGGAAGGTGCTTTTGCCCGAGCCACTGGCGCCGATCAGGCTGATCACGTCGCCGGTCTTGGCCTTGAGTGAAACGCCTTTGAGCACTTTGTGCTCGCCGTAGCTTTTGTGCAGGCCTTCAATGGTCAGTTTGTACATGCGCAAGGCATCCTCAAGGCGAAAGTAGGTAGCCGGTTCGATAGGCTTCGCGGCCGGCAATATGGGCGATCACCATGCCGGCGGTGGCCATGCGTCGTAGCGAACGGGCATACAGCAAGCCTGTTTGTTCGTTGCGCACAGGGGTGACGCTGTCGCTGACCGGGTCGATGATCTCGGCGATCAGTTGCCCGGCCTGCAGGAATTCACCGGGCCTGGCGTGGAATACCAGCAAGCCGCCGATCGGCGTGGCCACAGGCTCCACACCGGCCAGGGGCGTCGCCGGGTACGGCAAGGGTGGCAATGGAGCGGGCTCACCCTCGATGGCGCCAAAGCGGACCAGGTACTTGAGAATCGCCTCGCAGTCGGCAGTCGCCAGCGGATGGGACACGTCGCCCTGGCCGCGCAATTCCACCGTGACCGAGAAGCTGCCCTGGGGAATCGGATAATGCTCGCCGAAACGCTGCTGCAATTGCCACCAGACCAGCGTGAAGCATTCGTCGAACGACTGTCCTCCCGAGTCGGTGGCCAACAGGCTGGCCTGGGCGCCCAGGTAGCGCGACAGGGGTTCGACCTGGGGCCAGGCTTCCGGCGTGGTGTAGAGGTGTTCCACGGCTTCGAAGTCGCAGTGCAGGTCGAGCACCATGTCGGCATCGCACGCCAGCCGTTGCAGGGTCAGACGCTGGGACTGCAGCGGGGTCGCAGCGGTCAGGCGCGTCAGTGCCCGGCGCAGGCTGGAACGGACCAGTTCGAGGTTGTGCTGTGGGTCGTCGGTGAGCTGGGATTCGATCTCGTCACCGACTTCATCGCTGAGGTCGAGGAAGTTGCGGTTGAAGTTTTCCCCGCTTTGCAGCTCATAGCGCCCCAGCGGGACATCCATCAGCACTTGTTCCAGGCCCACCGGGTTGGCGATGGGCACCAGGACGATTTCACTGCGCAGCAGGCCCTGGGCTTCCAGGGCGCCGAGGCGCTGCTTGAGGTGCCAGGCCACCAGCATGCCGGGCAGTTCGTCGGCATGCAGCGAAGCCTGGATGTAAATTTTGCCGGCGCCCTGCGGGCCGAAGTGAAAACTGTGGATCTGCCGGGCGATGCCAGGCACCGGGGCAAGAAGCGCATGTATCCGATGGTGCATGAAAAGTCCTAGTGTGCAGGGCCGAGAAAGGCCAGCCAGCGCCGTTCAGCCAGGCGGAACAGGCCGACCAGGGTGAAGGTTACCGTCAGGTAAATCAGTGCGGCAATGCCGAATGACTCGAAGGTCATGAAGGTAGCCGAGTTGGCATCGCGGGCGACCTTGAGGATGTCCGGCACAGTGGCGGTGAAGGCCACGGTGGTCGAGTGCAGCATCAGAATCACCTCGTTACTGTAGAACGGCAACGAGCGGCGCAAGGCCGACGGCATGATGATGTAAGCATAGAGCTTCCAGCCGCGCAGGCCATAGGCCTTGGCCGCCTCGACTTCACCATGGTTCATGCTGCGGATGGCACCGGCGAAGATTTCCGTGGTGTAGGCGCAGGTGTTCAGGGCAAAGGCCAGGATGGTGCAGTTCAAGGCGTCGCGAAAGAACGCGTCGAGCACCGGCTGGGCACGCACTGCGGCGATGCTGTAGATGCCGGTGTAGCAGATCAGCAACTGGATATACAGCGGCGTGCCTCGGAACAGGTAGGTGTAGAACTGCACCGGCCAGCGAATCCAGAAGCGACGCGAGACCCTGGCGATCGACAAGGGTATCGACATCAGGAAGCCGATGAACAGCGACGCCGTCAGCAGCCACATCGTCATGGCCAGGCCGGTGATGTGGTTACCGTCGCTGTAGAGAAACGCGCGCCAGTATTCCTGTAGCAATTCAATCATCGCACGGCCTCCCGGGTGCCCACGTTATAGCGTCGTTCCATCCAGCGCAGGACCAGGTTGGACGCACTGGTGATCGCCAGGTAGATCAGCGCCGCCAGGACCAGAAAATAGAACAATTGATAAGTGCTTTTGCCCGCATCCTGGGAGGCCTTGACCAGATCGGCCAGGCCGATGATCGAGACCAACGCGGTGGCTTTGAGCATCACCATCCAGTTATTGCCAATGCCTGGCAGGGCAAAGCGCATCATCTGTGGGAACACGACGAAGCGAAAGCGCTGGCCGCGCGTGAGCCCGTAGGCGGTGGCCGCTTCGACCTGGCCGCGGGGCACGGCGAGGATCGCGCCGCGGAAGGTTTCGGTGAAGTACGCCCCGTAGATGAAACCCAGGGTAATGACCCCGGCACTGAAGGGGTCGATCTCGATGTATTCCCACTCCAGGTATTCGGTCAGGCTGGTCAGCCAGGTTTGCAGGCTGTAGAAAATCAGCAGCATCAGCACCAGATCCGGCACGCCGCGAATCAGCGTGGTGTAGCACTGTGCAGGAATTCGCAGCATTCGTGAGCCTGAAAGCTTGGCGCTGGCGCCGATCAGGCCCAGCACAACGCTCACCAGCAGCGACAGAAAGGATAATTTGATGGTCATCCAGGTGCCTTGCAACAGCAGGGGGCCAAAGCCCTTCAAGCTGAAAGCCGAGAGCCCCAGGTGCTGCAACAGGTCATCGAACATGAATCAGGCCTTAGGCAGTCGTTGAGAGGCGCTCATTCCCGCCTGGGAATGAGCGCCGGGTTGCAGCTTATTTGCCGCTGTACAGGTTCAGGTCGCCGAAGTGTTTCTTCTGGATAGTGGCATAGGTGCCATCATCGTGTAACGCTTTGATACCTTTATCCAAAAGTGCTTTCAGCTCAGTGTTACCTTTCTTAATACCCACTGCGGTGATTGCTGGCAGCAGAGGATCGTCAACCGGCTTGCTCACTTCATAATCGGCGCCTTGTGGCGACTTCAGGAAGCCCAGTTCGGCTTGCAGCATATCCTGGACGGAGGCATCCAGACGGCCGGAGGTCAGGTCAGCATAGACCTGGTCCTGGTTGGCATAGGCCTTGGTTTCTACCCCGGCCTTGTCCAATACGGCCTTGGCGTAGGCTTCTTGAATAGTGCCCTGCTCGTAACCGACTTTTTTACCTTTGAGGGAAGCCGCATCGCTCAGGCCGGAGCCTTTTTTGAACACGAAAGACGTGGGGCCCGAGAACAGTTCGGTGGAGAAGTCGATGGCCTTTTGACGCGCCTCGGTTACGGTCATCGAAGAGATCACGCCGTCGAACTTGTTGGCTTTCAGGCCAGGGATCATGCCGTCGAAATCGCTTTCGACCCACTTGCACGTGACCTTCAGTTCAGCGCAAATCGCGTTGCCCAGGTCGATGTCGAAGCCGACCAGGCTGCCATCGGCGGCCTTGGATTCAAAAGGGGCGTAGGAAGGATCGACGCCAAAGCGCAGCTCTTTGTATTCCTTGGCCAGGGTGGAGCCTGCCGACAGACATAGAGCCAGTGCAGACAGCGTCAGCCATGCTTTTTTCATTGTGCAGTCCTTAGATCCAAATCAGCATTGGAAAAGCGAAAGGTACGTTACCGGCAAATGCCAGACTTCACAGATATAGCAAGTTCCGCACCATAGTGCTCGAACAAGTGTTTGAGCGGTGTGCTCAAAAGCCTTGTCGCTCAGCGGTGCGTCCCCCCTCCAGCTTGCTCACATGCGCGCACCAAAAGAGTGCGCGCATGTGAGCTCTCATTATTTCCCTGGCACCAAAGTCAGGCGCTTGCTGCCATAGGTCTTGTCGAAGTTTTGCGGTTGCATCGGGAAGCTCATGTACTGGCCCTTGAGCCAGGCATCGATGCCATCGGCGTAGTGCGGGCTGGCCGGGTTACCGGATTGGCCCGTACTGTTTAGACCGATCATGGGTTCGGCCTGGCCGAAATCGACCACCATGCGCATGGCCGGAATCAACCAGGTATCGAAGTCCTGCCCCCAGTGATAGGCCGAGGTGTTCAGGGTCGTGTGGTCGCCGCCTGCAGGGACCGGGCCGCGATTCAGGTAACTGCTCAAGGCATTGATCCCGGTGCGATCGCCTACGCTCATGAAGGGCGCCAGTTTGCTGCTGTCGGAAGTCCAGGTGTAGTGGTGCAGCTTGCCCCATTGCCAGGCCCTGCGATCGTTGCCCAGCTGGCTTTCGCCGCTGCTGATGGCTGCAGCCAGGCTGCGCGCGAGGATGGCCGGTTTGTCTTCTTTCTGCGCGGTCTTGATGTCATCCCAGTACGGGCTGTCTTCGCGGCCGAGCAGGTGGTCGGCCTGGGCCGAGTAGGACAGGTCGGCATTGGCGACGAAGGCCTTCCAGGTCGGGCTGGTTTCCGGGCCCAGTTCATCGAGGAAGGTCTGCTTGGCGCTTTCCTGCAGGAACAGTTCGTACAGTGCGGCGTCGGCTGATTGTGGCGCGAGCTTGCCATCGAAGGCCATCAGCCGGCTGTAGGCTTCGCGTGCCTTGCTGCGATCGGCTTCGGGCAAGGCGTCGATAGCCTGCTTGAGCGGCTGGGCCATGCCCGGGGCTTCGAACATCTTCTTCAATTTGACGGCGAAGAGGGTGGTCTGGTCGTACTGCATGGCGATCATGCTGCGCGTGTCGTGCTTGCCGACACCGGCCAGTTCGGCAATGCGTTCGCCACGCTCGGGGTAGTACCAGGAGTTGGACAGTTGCATGCCATAGCCGCGGGGCACGGTGCGCTGGTTGGCGGTACCGAGCCAGCCCTGGGCCGGGTCCTGGTCGTAAGGGTGCAGCATGGGGTCGGCGTAACCGTCCCAGTCATAGCGCCCCTCCCAACCCGGAGACGGCAGCAGGCCGACGCCTTCGCGCCGGTTAGGGAAGCGGCCGGTCACTTGCCAGCCGATATTCTGGGCGTCGGCGAACATCAGGTTCAGCGCCGAGGCACGGATTTCGCGGCTGGCTTCGAAGGCCTTTTCCACGTTCTGGGCGCGGGACAGGTCGAACAGCGCGTCCATGCTCTTGTCGCCCTTGAGGTCCGGCGTCTGCAGGGCCAGGCCATAGCCACTGTTGAACGCCATGGGTTGCAAGTCATTCTTGCGCTCGCCCAGGGCACTGTTGAGCAGCGGGCCGTGACGGGTTTCATAGACCGTCTCGCGGATCGGGCGCTGGCCCTTGATGAAATAGGTTTCGTTGCGGGCGATGGCCGGTTGCCACTTGCCGTCGACCTCATAGAGCAGGCGGTTGCCTTCGCGCTTGACCTTTTCCAGGAACAGGTCCTGGTTATCGCCCATGACCATGGTCATGCCCCAGGCCAGCTTGCCATTGAAGCCTGCGACGATGCCCGGCACACCGGCGAGGGAAACGCCGGCGGCCTGGTACTTCGGCGAGCGGATCTGCACATAGTTCCAGGCCGAGGGAATCGCGATCGGCAGATGGGTATCGTTGGCCAGCAGGCTTTTGCCCAGGCGGCTGCGCTGGGGCGCGATGGCCCAGTTGTTCGAGGCGGCCACGCCGAGCATGTTGAGGTCGGTGAGTTGGCTGGCGACTCTGTTCAGGTCGCCAAGGCCTGCGATCTGGCCGCCCAGGCTCAAGCCCTTGAGCTTGTCGGCTTCATCGAAGGGCAACGGCTCGTCCGGATAGCTCGGCAGCAGCCAGGCCAGCTTGTCGCTGCCGACTTTCTGCGCCAGGACCAGGGAAGCGATTTCTTCCTGCAGATTGACCGACAGGCCGAAATTCAACAGGCAGAAGATCAGCGCAGAGTCTTCCGGCTTCCAGTACTCCGCGCGATAGCCGGACTTGGCCAGGTCCATCGGCAGCTTGTCGCGGTAGCGGAACAGGTAGGCGTTGACCCCGCGGGCGTAGACTTCGAAGAAGCGCTTGAGCCGGGGCGAGGAGGCTGCATAGAGCTCGTTGGCATCCTTCTTCAGATTGACCGTGCGCATGAAACGGTCGATCTCGAGCACGCCGGGACCGGCCATTTCAGCCAGACGACCCTGGGCGATCAGGCGCATGCCGACCATCTGGCTGATGCGGTCACTGGCATGCACGTAACCCATGGCGAACAGGGCGTCGTGGAAGTTGCTGGCTTCGATCAGCGGCATGCCCATGGCATTGCGCCGCACCGAAACGTTCTGCGCCAGCCCCTTGAGCGGTTCCACCCCGGTGGTGGGTGGCAGGCTGTCGTTGCTGCCAGAGAGCCAGGACTGGCATCCGGCCAGGCTCAACAGCCCGACCACAGCTGCGGCGGCGCCGAACCGGGGAAGAAAATGTGTGAAGGCTGGCGAGGCCATGGCAAGGCTCCTGCGGGGCTGACAACGGAAAGGCGCTACGTTAGTGAGCGCGATGCCGCCACGCAAGGAGGGGCAGGGCCTTTATTTGCAAAAAAGAAAACGGCCTGATTGTCAGGCCATTTCTGGTGCTCAAGCGCCGTGGCACTTCTTGAATTTCTTGTTGCTGCCGCACGGGCAAGGATCGTTGCGACCGACGTCCTTCAGGGCGTTGCGTACCGGCTCCTGGGGTTCGTGGTTGCAGTGCGGACCGTGAACATGGCCGTGGTCATGGTCGTGATGATGATCATGATCGTGGTTGCAGTCTGGGCCATGAACGTGGGGTTGCTGGGTCATCTGGGGTTACTCCGGAATAAATTTGCCGGGAATTATCTCACCACTGCGCGCCAAGTGCAGGTCGTGACCGAAGAATAATCCGGTTGCCAGTTCGCCTTCGAGCCGATAACGGATCGGCTGGTCGGTTTTCTTCAGCTCCTTCACGATCTCTTTCAGGTGCTGCCACAGGTTGGTGCGCACCGGAACCTGGTAATACTCGTGGCCATTGGCCGGAACCGTGAACCAGTCGCTCGACTCGCCGTCGGCCAGCAGGATGTCGTTGAGGTAAAGGGTGTATTGCAGGCCGCGAATGGGCAAGCTCGAGTCGTTGGGGTTGTCGATGCGAAAATGCAGCATGAATTTCTGCTCCATCAGCTTGGCCTTGACGATTTCGACCTTGACCAGATGGATCTCCGGGTCCTGGAAGTTGCCGAAAAGCCAGGTCGAACAACCCCCGAGGCTCAGTAGAATGAGTAGGGCAATTAAGGTTGTCGTTCGTGCCCGTGCATGCATTTTGCGTCTCCGGCCATCCTCTGGATCAAGTGCACTCCCGCTCAGGTATTAATGTAGCTGGCGCAGCATTTCTTGAACTTCTGGCCGCTGGCGCAAGGGCAGGGATCGTTGCGCCCGGCCTTGAGTGGAACTGTCGGATCGATGAAGTACCAGCGCCCTTCATTCTGTACGAACGCGGAGCGTTCACGGTGGCTGTGCTCGCCGGCGTCGTCGTGCCAGCGGGCGGTGAAGGTCACGAAGGCATGCTCGGGTTGCCCGCCCAGGACTTCGGCGCTTTCCACTTCAAGCCCCAGCCAGGTGCTTTGTGCGCTCCAGTCACTGATCGACTGGCGATCGAGCCCGGTCTGTTGCGCGGGCAGGGTGGTGCTCACCAGATAATCGATCAGCCCCAGCACATAAGCGCTGTAGCGAGAGCGCATCAGCGATTGCGCATCGGGGGCCGGATGACCGGCGTGATAATGCCCGCAGCAGGCGTCCAGTAAATTGCCGCTGCCGCAGGGACAGATCGAGACACTCATTCGATCACCACCAATATTTGCCAAAATTTTGCGGGTTCGCCCAGAACTTGGCGTTCAGCCAGTCCGGCACCTGTTTGTATTCGCGCAGATCATAAGTAAACAGGCTCAATACCTGCTCGTCGCGCTTGAAACGTTCACTGGCCTGAAGGGCCAGGGAAAAGAAGTCGGTGTCGCTCCAGCCGCAGGCAGCCAGGTCGGCAAGTACGGCAATGCGGCTGGCGTTGAGATTGCGAATGCCGCCCAGCAGTTCCAGGCCGCTGCGTTTGTTCAGTTGTTCGAGGCAGCCGACCGCCAACGCGAGATCGAAGCGTTGCCCGGCCAACTCCTTGGGCAAAGGCCCAGGCTCCGCCACGAATACATCGGCATCCGGGTGGGCAGACTTGAAAGCGTCCAGCGCCGGAAAGCCGGTACCGACCAGCAAAAGACGCTTGGGCGCGTAAAGTTCAAGCAGTGCCGCCAGTGCTTGTTGGGGCGTGCGCGAAGAAAAAACATCAGTCATCTAGTGTCCTCTTTCCTTAGTTGCCAAGACTAGCCGGGTCTTCGTTTGCGGCCTAGGCTTTCAAGTTCGTTATTTACATCATGGCTTATTGCTGGCGGAGATGGAGTGACCGGTCTTTACTTCTTGAGTGTGGTTTTTTTGCTGTTCCCTCCTGAGGAGATTTGTTAATGAGCATTTTGCGCACAGCGTTACCCCTGGTTCTGCTAACCAGTGTGTTGACTGGTTGTGCAGGTCTGCAAAAAACCGACTGGCCGATGTGCGCTGCTGTGGGCGGCGTGACGGGTGCCGGGTTGGGTGCCACAGAGAACGCAACCTGGGCTGGTTGGGGTGCTCTCATTGGCGCAGGCTTTGCGTCCGCCTATTGCTGGGTGCATGGTGGCGTACCTGAGAAACACGAACCACCACCACCTGCTCCAGTAGAGGAAGCGGTCGTGGTCAAGGAAGAAGTGATCGTTATTCGTGATGTCCTCTTCGAGTTCAACTCGGCCAAGCTGACCAGCTCCGACAAGATGCGTCTGGACAAGGTTGCCACTCGCCTGAAACAGGAAGCACCGAGTGCCCGCCTGAGCGTAACCGGACATACCGACAGCGTGGGTAGCGATGCCTATAACCAGAAACTCTCGCAGCGGCGTGCGCAGTCGGTGACTGATTATCTGGTGGAAAGCGGCGTACCGCGCAGCAGCTTCGTTTCGGTCGTGGGCATGGGTGAAAGCCAGCCGATAGCCGATAACAGTACTGCGGATGGACGCGCCATGAACCGCCGCGTGGAGATCAAGATCAACCGCTGAAACCCGTGCCATCACCGGCTTGTGAAGTGTTACAGGCCGGTCTTTACTCCTGTGTGACCGGCATTGGCCGGTGACACAGGAGTATTATTTATGAGTGTGTTCGCCAAGGCAGCGGTTCCCCTCCTTCTCCTCAGCAGCGTACTTTCAGGCTGCGCCACCACCAGCGATGGCAGTGCCCCCCTCAATCAACGTACCTGGCCTGTCTGCAGCCTGCTTGGCGGGTTGGCCGGTGGCGGGCTCGGTTCTATCGAAAGTTCGGCATGGGCAGCTGGCGGGGCGGCATTTGGAGCCATTGCCGGCGGCCTGATCTGCTATGCCCAGGATGGCGACGAAGACGGTGATGGCGTGTACGACCGCCGTGACCGTTGCCCCGACACACCCGCTAACACCCCTGTCAGTCACAATGGTTGCCCGCTGCCGCAATATCCGGTCAGCGAGCCGGCGCCTGCACCCGTTTCCGATGTCATTACCTTGAATGATGAAGATAACGTCAGTTTTGCCGTCAATTCCGACGAGTTGACGCCTTCGGCTACCCGCAAGTTGACGGCCTTGATGGACAGGCTCAACAACCCTGGCGTAACCCGCATCAAGGTCGTCGGTTATACCGACAGCCAGGGCGCAGACGCCTATAACCAGCGTCTGTCGGAACGTCGCGCAAGGAGTGTCGCGGATTTCCTGATCACACAGGGCATTTCGGCGGACAAGGTCACCAGTGAGGGACTGGGCGAGAGCGAGCCGATCGCCGATAACGCCACCGCAGAAGGCCGCGCGCAGAACCGCCGGGTGGAACTCCATTTGAATTGAAACTGACCTCCGGCACTGGCACAGGAGACCGCCAAGCCGTTACTGTGCCTGCAGGAGATTTCGTGTCGTGGTTCAACAAATAAAGCTTGAACCCTGCGCGAAACTCGCAGGGGTGATTCCGATCGCTCCTCTATACCAAGAATAATCTGCAAGGGGCGTATATGAAGTGGTTTTGGGGTGTGGGCAAGGCACTGACGGTAGTGTTCTGGTGGGTGGTGCTGTTGAATCTGTTCATGCCCATGGTCAATCCGTTCCATCAATTGATCAATGCCGCAGGCGCCGCGCTGTTGCTGATCCATGTACTTGAAGTCTTGCTGTTCAATCACGGCTTGCGCGGCCGCAGCCATCGCTGGTTCGATCGTTTGCAGATTCTGTTGGTGGGCATCTTCCACGTGCAGTCGATTCGGGCACCGGTGGGGGGCACCCGCCATGCGTAAGTTGCTTGTTTTGGCTGCATTGTTCAGCCCCATTGCCATGGCGCAAACCATCAGCGTCGATGCCAATTCGCTGATGCGATTGCCCGGAAATGCCAGCGTCGTGCAGCTTGATCGTCTGGAAGTGGCCGATTACGGCACGTTGCTGATCCCATCCAGCTTGACTGAACTGAATGTGGGAGAACTGCGTCTGGGGCATGAGGCGCGGATCGCCATCGTGCCTGGCGAGCAGGAATTGCGGTTGTACGCCAAGCATGTGCAATTGGGCGCTGGCAGCCAGATCACGGCACGCGGTGCGCCGGGCACTTACCAGAAACCGGCCCTGCCGGGGCGTAACCTTAGCTTGCAGTTGCAATCGCTGAGTGCGCAGGAACTGTCAGTGGACGCCCGGGGTGGTGCCGGCGCACCGGGTTATTTTGGGCTGGACGGTGCCAATGGCAAGGCGGCCGGTTGCACCTGGGGGCAGGCGGGGCAGGGCGCCGATGGTGACAATGGCGGCGATGGCCATGACGGTGCGGCAGGCGCACAGGTAACGTTGCAGTTGCCGCGAGATTTCCCTGCGCAGCAGATCAAGGTCCGTGTCGAAGGCGGGGCCGGTGGTCAGGCGGGGACGCCGGGCAAGGCGGGCGCAGGTGGGGCAGGCAAAGGTTGTCTGGTCTACCGCGCCGAGGGTGGTCGCAGTGGCCAGCCGGGACTGCCGGGGCAGCCTGGGGTGGCGGGTGCGGCAGGGACTGTTTCGGTACAGCGATTGTAATTCGCAGCTGACTCTGTGGGAGCTCCTCGTTCCCACGCTCCGCGTGGGAATGCATCCCCTGACGCTCTGCATCGCGCCCTCGACGCTGGAGCGTCTCATCCGGCATTCCCACGCAGAGCGTGGGAACGAGGGTGCAGGCGACGCAGTTCTCAGTCAGAACATCGGCCGCGCCGCAGCGATTGCCACCAACACCAGCCCAATGATCAGGTTGATCCCCACCAGGCGACGGATTTTCCCCAGGGTAGCAGCCCCGCTCGGCCAGTCCGCTGCTTCCACTGCGCGACGCAACTGCGGCAATTGCAGCGACTGGATGCGGATGAACAGCGCCGTCATGACGACATAAAGCCCCATCATGACCTGGACATAACGTGGCGCGGCGTCGAATCCGGCATAGCGCATGTGGAGCATGCCGACGCCGCTGATCGGAAGAATCAGCACGGCAATCCAGACCCAGACAAAAAAACGTCGGAAAACTTCCACCCACAACGTCAATCGGGCCGGGCCTTCAAGGGCTGTCATGGCCGCTGGCCGCAGGATCATCCAGGCGAAGAACATGCCGCCGACCCAAATCAGGGCTGCCAGAACATGCAAGGTGTAGGGGATAGCAAAGGGGGTCATGCAGGATCTCCGTTCAGCGCTCGATTCAATAGCGGGGTATGATAGCGGCCCATCCGAAACACTGAAAATTTATCCAGGCTTGCGCGCCCCAGAATCATGATCAGTAACGAACTCAAATCCCAGATCCAGGGCGCCTATTCGCGTTTTCTCGAAGCCAAGAGCCTCAAGCCTCGCTACGGCCAGCGTTTGATGATTGCTGAAGTCGCCAAGGTGCTGGGCGATATCGAGTGCGACGATGAAGGCCGGCGCAGTGGTGATCCTGCCGTGGTTGCCGTCGAGGCCGGTACCGGTACCGGCAAGACCGTGGCCTACAGCCTGGCGGCGATTCCCGCCGCCAAGGCCGCGGGCAAGCGCCTGGTCATCGCCACGGCCACCGTCGCCCTGCAGGAGCAGATCGTCCACAAGGACCTGCCTGACCTGATACGCAACAGCGGGCTGAACTTCAGCTTTGCCCTGGCCAAGGGCCGGGGTCGCTACCTGTGCCTGTCGAAGCTCGACATTCTCCTGCAGGAAGGTCACGCACAGAGCGCCACGGCGCAGCTGTTCGAAGAGGAAGGCTTCAAGATCGAGGTGGATGAAGCCAGCCAGAAGCTGTTTACCAGCATGATCGAGAAGCTCGCCGGCAATAAGTGGGACGGCGACCGCGACAGTTGGCCCCAGGCCCTGGAAGACCAGGATTGGGCGCGCCTGACCACCGATCACAGCCAATGCACCAATCGCCATTGCCCGAACTTCCAGCAATGTGCCTTCTACAAGGCCCGTGAAGGCATGGGCAAGGTCGATGTCATCGTCACCAACCATGACATGGTCCTGGCCGACCTGGCCCTGGGCGGCGGCGCCGTGCTGCCGGACCCGCGCGACACCATGTACGTGTTCGACGAAGGCCATCACCTGCCGGACAAGGCCATCGGCCACTTCGCCCACTACACGCGCCTGCGCTCCACCGCCGACTGGCTGGAGCAAACGGCCAAGAACCTGACCAAACTGCTGGCCCAGCATCCGTTGCCGGGTGACCTTGGCAAGTTGATCGAGCAGGTTCCCGAGCTTGCCCGGGAGATCAAGACTCACCAGCAGTTCATGTTCAGCGCCTGCGAGCAATTGGCCGACTTCAAGGCCGGTGAAGACATGGAAGGCCGCGAACGCCCGCGTCATCGTTTCGTCGCAGGTGTCGTGCCCGAACACATGCGCGAGATGGGTATCGAACTGAAGAAGGGTTTTTCTCGCCTGACCGATCTTTTCACCCGTCTTACCGAATTGCTCAAGGAAGGCATGGATGGCGAGGTCAACATCGGCATCGCCAGCCATCAGGCGGAGGAGTGGTACCCACTGTTCGGCAGCTTGCTGATGCGCGCCCAGGGCAACTGGGAGCTGTGGACGGCCTTCACTGCCGAAGACCCGGAAGACAGCCCGCCCATGGCGCGCTGGTTGACCCTGGCCGAAAGCGGGGCGTTGTTCGATATCGAAGTCAACGCCAGCCCCATCCTTGCGGCCGAAATGCTGCGGCGCAATCTGTGGAACGTTGCCTACGGCGCCCTGGTGACCTCCGCGACCCTGACCGCGCTGGGCAAGTTCGACCGCTACCGCATGCGTGCCGGGCTGCCCAAGGGCGCCGTGACCACTATCGTGCCGAGCCCTTTCCATCACGCCGACGCCGGCTTGTTGCGCGTGCCGGACCTGCGCGCCGACCCCCGCGATGCCGCCGCCCATACCGCAGCCATCATCCGCGACCTGCCGGACCTGGTCGAAGGCTCCCGTGGCACCCTGGTGCTGTTTTCATCGCGCAAGCAGATGCAGGACGTATTCGACGGGCTTGACCGCGATTGGCGCAAGCAGGTCTTCATCCAGGGCAATCTGTCCAAGCAGGAAACCCTGAACAAGCACAAGGCGCGCGTCGACGGCGGCGATTCCAGCGTGCTGTTCGGCCTGGCCAGCTTCGCCGAAGGGGTCGACCTGCCTGGCGCCTATTGCGAGCATGTAGTCATTGCCAAGATCCCCTTTGCAGTGCCGGATGATCCGGTCGAGGCGGCCCTGGCCGAATGGATCGAGGCACGCGGCGGCAACCCCTTCATGGAAATTGCCGTGCCCGACGCTTCGTTGCGTCTGATCCAGGCCTGCGGTCGCCTGCTGCGCACCGAGGAAGATCGCGGCACCATCACCTTGCTTGACAGGCGAGTCGTCACGCAACGCTATGGCAAGGCTATTCTCAATGCCTTGCCGCCGTTTCGCCGGGAAATTTCCTGACGCGCCACGGCATCAATCCCTCGGGGCGTTGTCTATTCACTGCCATTTAACGCCCGAGCCATCAAGGAGAGCTGGATTCATATGATTTGCCGTTCGCTGCCCGCTGTATTCGCACTGCTTTTCGCCGCCCCGTCATGGGCGGCGCAGCAGACGCTGTTCAACTTCGTTCGCCCGGCTGATGTGGTAAAGGTGGCGACCGAGGATGCCAGCCTGCCACAGCAAAACGCGGAGCAGACGGCCGAAGGCGAAGTGTTGCGCCGGGTCGTGTTCAATCCGGTCGAGCGTCCGAGCCTGCGCCTGACGCCGCAAAATGGCGCGTGGGACTGGACTGCGGCCAGCGCCATGACATTGCGTATCCAAAGCGCGATGAACTGGGCGGTGACTGTGGATGTGACCATCCAGAGCAGCGACGGCAAGACCCTGACCAGCCGCGTCGACCTCCCGGCCGGCCCGGCGCAGACATTGCTGGTGCCATTGCGCGCCAATTCACCCTTGAGCCAGGGCATGCGTGCCGGCCCGCCCATGCCCTGGCAGCAGGAGGGGCAGCGCCTGTTGCTGGCCAGCAGTGCCGGCGAACTGGACTTGAGCAAGGTGGTTTCGGTGACCCTGTCGATGAACAAGCCGGCCGTGGCCCAGAGCATCCTGCTGGAACGCTTTGGCGTGCAGGAGGGCGATGAGCTGCAAAAAGCGGCCTACAACGCGATTGCCGATGGCTATGGCCAGTACTCGAGGGGCAAATGGCCGGAAAAGGTCGGCAGCGACGAACAGCTAAAGGCCGCGGCGAGCAAGGAGCAGCAACAACTCAAGACCTGGCTCGCCGAGCGCGCTAAACAACCGTTGGACAAGTTTGGCGGCTGGATCCTGGGCCCGGGGTTTGAGGCCAAGGGCTTCTTCCGTACCGAAAAGCGCGATGGTCGCTGGTACCTGGTCACGCCCGAAGGCCATCCTTTCTATTCGCTGGGAGTCAATGCCGTTGCAGCCGATGGCGGCAAGACCTATGTCGGCGGGCGCGAGTGGATGTTCTCGGCCCTGCCCCAGGGTGAAGATCCCTTGGCCCATTACTACGGCGAGGGTGACAACCGCGATGGCAACGGCTCCTCGAAAGACCGGGGCTATGCCAACGGTCGCTGGTACGACTTCTACGCGGCCAACCTGGCCCGCGCGTACGGCCAGCCCTGCGTGAAGCCCGAAATGCCCAAGGCAGTCGGCGCAGAGGCCGCCAAGGTCGATGCCGTACCGGCCGAAACTACCGGCGAGAAACCCGCAGTCGCGCCGTGCCCAGCACCGGCTTTCGATGCCAAGCGCTGGCAGTCCCATACCCTCGACCGTTTGTTGGCCTGGGGCTTCAATACAGTGGGTGACTGGAGCGATCCGAGCCTTGTGCCAGATACCCGGGTGCCTTACACCTTGCCGCTGTCGATCGTCGGCGATTACGCCAGTATCAGCACCGGGGCCGACTGGTGGGGCGGCATGCCGGATCCTTTCGACCCGCGCTTTGCCATGGCCACCGAGCGGGCCGTGGCCATCGCTGCCCGCGATCATCGTGATGACCCCTGGCTGGTGGGCTATTTCGCGGATAACGAACTGGCCTGGGCCGGCCCCGGCGACGATCCGAAGTCGCGCTATGCCCTGGCATATGGCACCTTGCGCCTGACCACCGATGTACCGGCCAAGCGAGCATTCCTCAAGCAGTTGCGCGACAAATATCGTAACCAGGAGGGGCTGTCCAAGGCCTGGGGGATCGACCTGCCGGCGTGGGAGCTGATGGAAGACCCGGGGTTCGAGCCGCCATTGCCGAGTGCCGAACACCCCGAGATCGAAGCCGACTTCAAATATTTCCAGCAGGTATTCGCGGAAACCTACTTCAAGACCATTTCCGATTCACTGAATTGGCACGCGCCCAATCATTTGTTGTTGGGTGGCCGTTTTGGCGTGAGCACGCCTGAAGCCGTCGACGCCTGCGCGAAGTTCTGCGATGTCCTGAGCTTCAATTTCTACACGCCCAAGCCGCAGGATGGCTACGATTTCGCCCGCTTGAAAACACTGGATAAACCTGTGCTGGTCAGCGAGTTCAATTTCGGCTCGCGTGACCGTGGGCCGTTCTGGCCGGGCATGATGGAAGTCGCCAGGGAAGAGGACCGTGGCTCCGCTTATGCGGCGTTCCTCAAGGCGGCGGTGAGCGAACCGTCGATCGTCGGCGCGCACTGGTTCCAATACCTCGACGAACCGGTGACCGGGCGTTTGCTCGATGGTGAGAACGGGCACTTTGGTCTGGTCGGGATTACCGATGTGCCGTTCCAGGGCTTTGTCGGCGCCGTGCGCAAGAGCAATCTGCAGACCGTGCAGCAGGTGGGCAAGATCGCTGCGACCGCAACGCCGGGTGGCGATATCAGCCCGGACAAGGGTACCGATGAGGAGCCTGAAGATAACGCCGACCAGGCTGGTTCAGAACAGTGAAGGGCCAGCAGTCGATTGACCGCTTGGCACGCGTCTGTTCACAAAACCTGCAAGGGCTGGAACAATGCCCGCCACTTTGAAAAATGGTAGTGCAGGGAGTCACCAGGTGCAGATTCAGGGCCATTACGAGCTTAAGTTCGAAGCCGTGCGCGAAGCCTTTGCCACGCTGTTCGATGATCCGCAAGAGCGTGGCGCCGCGTTGTGTGTCCAGATCGGCGGAGAAACCGTGCTTGATCTCTGGGCCGGTACCGCCGACAAGGACGGGAGCGAGGCATGGCACAGTGACACCATTGCCAACCTGTTCTCCTGCACCAAGACCTTTACTGCAGTCACCGCGCTGCAACTGGTCGCCGAAGGCAAGTTGCAACTGGATGTACCGGTCGCCCGCTATTGGCCAGAGTTTGCCGCGGCCGGCAAGCAAGCCATCACCTTGCGCCAGTTGCTCTGCCATCAGGCAGGCTTGCCGGCGCTGCGTGAGCTGTTGCCGGCCGAAGCCTTGTATCAATGGCAAACCATGGTCGATGCGTTGGCTGCCGAAGCTCCCTGGTGGACGCCGGGGCAAGGGCATGGCTACGCCGCCATTACCTACGGTTGGTTGCTCGGCGAATTGATCCGCCGCGCCGACGGGCGCGGTCCGGGAGAGTCGATCGTGGCCCGGGTGGCGCGGCCGCTCGGCCTTGATTTCCATGTGGGGCTGGCCGATGCAGAATTTCATCGGGTTGCCCATATCGCTCGAAGCAAGGGCAACATGGGTGATGAAGCGGCCCAGCGCCTGCTGCAGGTCACCCTGCGTGAACCTGAGGCCATGTCCACGCGCGCCTTCACCAACCCGCCATCGATCCTGACCAGTACCAACAAGCCAGAATGGCGACGCATGCAACAACCAGCCGCCAATGGGCATGGCAATGCGCGCAGCCTGGCCGGTTTCTACAGCGGCTTGCTCGATGGCAGCCTGCTGGAGGCCGAACTGCTCGATGAGCTGACCCGCGAACATAGCGTCGGCGCCGACAAGACCCTGCTGACCCAGACCCGTTTCGGCCTGGGCTGTATGCTCGATCAACCCCAGGTGCCCAATGCGACTTTCGGCCTCGGTGCCAAGGCATTTGGCCACCCGGGTGCCGGTGGTTCGGTCGGTTTTGCCGATCCCGAACATGACCTGGCCTTCGGTTTCGTGACCAACACGCTGGGTCCGTACGTCCTCATGGACCCTCGGGCGCAGAAGCTGGTGCGGGTGTTGGGAGGCTGCCTGTAATCGAATTAGTGGCCTGTGTGGGCCACTAGCCGACGACCTGCTGGAACCGACTGGTTTTTGTGTTTTCAAATCATTTACTTATGCGAGCCGCTCGGCTCGTTTTTCCGTTCATTTTCAAGGTGTGAAAGTCTGATGTCCTCACATAAATCGCTCGCTCTTGCGTTCTGCCTGGTCGCTGCAGGTTGCGCCCAGACGCCACAGCACGGTGGTGCTGGCAGTGGTCCGTCCTGGTGGCCTTTCGGTGCCGATAAAGTGGCCGACAAGGAGGTCAAGGGTGCAGCGAAGGATGGGGGCGCCAAGGCTGATGCCAAACCCGCGGCTCCCGCTCCAGCTCCCGCTCCGGTTGCCAAGGCCCAGACGGCCAAGGCTGACGACGGCAGCCGCTGGTGGTGGCCGTTCGGCGCCAAGAAAGAAACGACCAAGGCAGTGCCGATGCCCGACCCGAAAGTCACTCAGGCCTGGCTCGACAGCTATGAGCCGCGTATGCGTGAAGCGATCAAGGACAGCAAGTTCGAACTGGAGCGTCACGATAACGCGCTGATCATCATCGTTCCTGTCGATAGCTCGTTCAACCCGGATCGGCCAGCCATGCTGTTGCCAAACTCCCTCGGCCCGATCACTCGGGTAGCCAAGGTCATCGAGAGCGACCCCAAGACTGCCGTGCTGGTATTGGGCCATGGCGACTCCAGTGGCGCAGCTGCGGCTGCCCAGAAGACGAGCCAGGAGCGGGCGCAATCGGTTGCCGCGATTTTCCGCCTCAGCGGTTTGCAGCGTGATCGCATGTCGCTGCGTGGCCTGGGCTCGGACATGCCACGTGCAGCCAACGACAGCCAACAGGGCCGCGCGTTGAATCGTCGGGTAGAAATGGTGGTGACACCGCAGGACACCATGCGGGCGCTGCTGAGCAAGTACAATATGCCTGCCCCGGCGCCAGTTGCACCGGTTGCGGCCAAGCCCGAGGCGAAGGCTCCGGAGAAAACTCCGGCCAAGGCCGCCACCAAATCCACTGCCAAGGCCGCCCCGGCCAAGAAAGCCAGTACGGCGAAGAAGGCTGCTCCGACCAAGTCCACGGCTGCGAAGAAATCCACCGCACCTGCCAAGAAGGCTTCGGAAACGAAAAAAGCTGAGCCGGCTGCTGCGGCGAAGACCAACTGATAGCAAAGGAACGCTGTAATGACCCAGACCCTGGCCGCCATGCGCCGTGAATATGCCCGCGATGGCCTGACTGAAGAACAGGCCCCAGCCGAACCGTTCGAGCTGTTTCGCAAATGGTTCGAACAGGCGGTCAAGACCGAGCAGTTGCCGGTCGAGGCCAATTCCATGGTGCTGGCCACGGTGGACCAGGACGGTCGACCGCATTGCAGGGTCCTGTTGCTCAAAGGGCTGGACGACCAGGGTTTTACCTTTTTCACCAACTACGATAGTGCCAAGGGGCAGCAGTTGGCGGTCAACCCGTTTGCGGCGATGACCTTTTTCTGGCCGGCCCTGGAGCGTCAGGTGCGCATCGAAGGCCGGGTGGAAAGGGTCACGCCGCAAGAGTCCGATGCCTATTATCAGGTGCGACCGCTGGGCAGTCGCCTGGGTGCCTGGGCTTCTCCGCAGAGCCAGGTGATTGCCGATCGGGCCGAGCTCGAAGGGTTGCTCAAAAGCACCGAGCAGCGTTTCAGCGATGCGCAGCCTCATTGCCCCGAGCATTGGGGGGGCTATCGCCTGTTGCCCGAGCGCATCGAGTTCTGGCAGGGGCGCCCCAGCCGCTTGCATGATCGCCTCAACTATCGCCTACAGGACAATGTCTGGCAGCGCGAGCGCCTGGCGCCTTAATCGGCGGCCAATGAAAGGGCCAGATCCCGCTCCATCCAGCGTTTGATCCGGACAGGGAGCCCACCGCGGAACTACAGACCTGCCACGGTGGTCGCTGTTATCATGGGCGTAGTCCATATAAATCGTCGCGCATGTCGCTGGCCGATGCGGTACAGCGGCAACGTTTGCAAGATTGAAGCAGCCTGTACTAGAGCTGAATGGAAGCGAAATTTATACAGCTCGTGTCGTGACAGCTGTCAAGACGCGGAGTTTAATGAATATCTGTCTTATGGAGATGATCCAATGCGTAAATCCGTATTGCTGCTTGCGTCCTTGAGCGCAATGTCGCTGTTGTTGGGTGGCTGTGCCTCGAACCTGAGCGGTGAATCCTATTCCCGTAGCGAGGCGCGCCAAGTGCAGACCGTGCGCATGGGCACGATCGAAGCGTTGCGCCCGGTGAAAATCGAAGGCACCAAGACCCCGATCGGTGGTGGTGCGGGTGCGATCGTTGGTGGCGTGGCTGGCAGCTCTGTGGGTGGCGGCAAAGGCAGCGTCGTCGCTGCCGTCATCGGTGCCGTGGCCGGCGGCCTGGCCGGTTCTGCCGCTGAAGAAGGTTTCACCCGTACCCAGGGTGTGGAAATTACCGTGCGTGAAGATGATGGCAGCATGCGTGCCTATGTACAGCAGGTTGCGGAAAACGAAGTCTTCCGCGTTGGCGAGCGTGTACGAATCATGTCGGTCAACGGCACCAGCCGCGTAGCGCACTGATTCAACCCCGCTTCAAAACGAAAAAACCCCGACACAGCCTTGGCTGGTCGGGGTTTTTTCGTTTCAGGAGCCGGTCAGGCGGAAGCGTTTTTCCGGCTGGCCATGGCCGTGATTGCGTAGCCCAGCACGGCGGCGATGAACGAGCCGGTCAGAATACCCATGCGGTCCATGCCGGCGTACGGGCTGACGCCGGGTTCAAATGCCAGCGAACCGACGAACAGGCTCATGGTGAAGCCGATGCCGCAGAGTATCGCAACCCCCAGAACCTGCCCCCAGTTGGCGCCTGTCGGCAAGGCGGCGATGCCGATCTTGACGGCAAGCCAGGTCAGGCCGAAAACACCCAGGGCCTTGCCCACCACCAGGCCGATGGCAATCCCCATCGGAACGTGGTGGGTGAAGCTCTCCAGGGTGACCCCGGCCAGCGAAACCCCGGCGTTGGCGAAGGCGAACAGCGGCAGGATGCCAAAGGCCACCCAGGGGTGCAGGGCATGCTCCAGATTCAAGAGGGGGGAAGGTTCGGCATTGCGGGTGCGCAACGGGATGCACAGGGCCAGTGTCACGCCAGCCAGCGTCGCATGCACGCCACTCTTGAGCACGCAGACCCACAGGATCAGGCCGATGATCATGTAGGGGCCGAGCTTGACCACGCCCAACCGGTTCATCGCCACCAGCGCGACCAGGCAGGCCGCGGCCAACATCAACGACAGGCTCGACAGCTCGCCCGAGTAGAACACGGCAATGACAATGATCGCCCCCAGGTCATCGATAATGGCCAGGGTCATGAGAAACAGTTTGAGCGAGGTCGGTACACGCTTGCCCAACAGGGCCAGTACACCCAGGGCGAAAGCGATATCGGTCGCCATCGGAATGGCCCAGCCGGCTACCGCTGGCGGGTTGTCCTTGTTCAGCGCCCAGTAGATCAGGGCCGGCACGACCATGCCACCAATGGCCGCCGCGCCCGGGAGGATCACCTGCGCTGGTTTGGACAGATGGCCATCGACCAGCTCGCGCTTGACCTCGAGGCCAATCAGCAGGAAGAACAGGGCCATCAGGCCGTCGTTGATCCAGAGCAACAGTGGCTTGGCAATTTTCAGCGCGCCAACCTGGGTCACGACCGGGGTATCGAGCAGGCCGTTGTAAAGGAACGACAGCGGTGAGTTGTTGATAATCAGGGCAAGGGCCGCAGCTGCAATCAATAACAGACCGCTGGCAGCTTCCAACTGAAAGAAACGTGTGAAAGTGCTACGCAGAGGCAAGTTCGCTCTCCATCCATTGAGTTGAGGAGGACACCCTAACCCGTACCGTTAGTTGTTAAAACAAAAGTTATATTCTATTTTGTTATAAGCGGGTAAATGAGCTTCCGACGCGAAGAGCCTAGCAGTTGGGCGGGATATTGGTGGCTGACTGTGCCTGTGTCGGTTGTAGGAATTTTCCTAAACTGGTTGTTTGGCACTCAACGGATATTTTCATCATGGGCGAAAACCGCAAGTGGGCGCTTGAAGCGATCCGCATCATCGAAGCAGATTTCCAGCGCAGTGCCGACACGCACCTCATTCCCTTGCCGTTATCGGGCTTCCCCGGTATCGAGTTGTATTTCAAGGATGAGTCCAGTCATCCCACCGGCAGTCTCAAGCATCGCCTGGCGCGCTCGCTGTTCCTGTATGCCCTGTGCAATGGCTGGCTGCGCCCCGGTGCGCCGATTATTGAAGCGTCCAGCGGCTCGACGGCGATCTCCGAGGCGTACTTCGCCCGCTTGTTGGGCCTGCCATTCATTGCCGTGATGCCAGCGACCACCTCCAAAGAGAAGATTGCCCAGATCGCCTTTTACGGTGGCCAGAGCCATCTGGTCGAAGATCCAACGCAGATCTATGCCGAATCCGAACGCCTGGCCCGGGAAAGCGGCGGCCACTTCATGGATCAGTTCACCTACGCCGAACGCGCCACCGACTGGCGGGCGAACAACAACATCGCCGAATCGATCTTCTCCCAACTGCGCCTGGAGCGGCATGCCGAGCCCAGTTGGCTGGTCTCTAGCCCCGGAACCGGTGGCACCACGGCCACCCTGGGGCGTTACGTGCGCTACCGACAGCACTTTACCCGCGTGCTGTGTGCCGACGCCGAGCGTTCGGTTTTCTTTGACTACTACCAGAGCGGCGATGCCAATCTGAGCCTGGACTGCGGCTCGCGCATAGAGGGCATAGGCCGGCCACGGGTAGAGGCTTCGTTCTTGCCGCGCGTGATCGATGCGATGGTCAAAGTGCCCGATGCCTTGTCGCTGGCGGCCATGCATTACCTGGCAGGGCGCCTGGGGCGGCGGGTCGGCGGGTCGAGCGGGACGAACCTGATCGGCGCGCTGATGGCGGCGCAGCAGATGAAAGAGGCAGGGGAGAGTGGATCGATCGTGGCGATCCTCTGCGATGGAGGGGATCGCTATGCCACGACCTATTACGAGCCAGGCTGGCTGCAGGCCCAGGGATATCAGCTGGATCCGTTGATAGCCCGGGTCAAGGCCTGCGCGGAACAAGGCGATCCTTTGCCTGAAACGGTGTTGCGCGCGGGTATCTGAGCTGGGATCGGCACAGCCCCTGGCTGTGCCGATCGGCGATCAGTCCTTGAGGCCGAGCATGCTGCAGGCCACGGCTTCGGCGATGCGAATGCCATCGACCCCGGCCGAGAGAATCCCGCCGGCATAGCCTGCACCTTCGCCGGCCGGAAACAGTCCCTTGACGTTCAGGCTCTGCAGCGTTTCGTCGCGGGTAATGCGCAGCGGCGATGAAGTCCGGGTTTCGATGCCGGTCAGCACGGCGTCGTGCTGACCGAAACCGCGGATCTGCTTGTCGAAGGCCGGCAGGGCCTCGCGGATGGCCTGGATGGCGTAGTCCGGCAAGGCCAGCGCCAGATCACCCAGGGCGACACCGGGTTTGTAGGACGGCTCGACACTGCCCAGTTCAGTGGAAGGCTTGCCGGCCACGAAGTCGCCGACCAACTGCGCCGGCGCTTCGTAGTTGCTGCCGCCCAGCACATAGGCGTGGGATTCGAGGCGTTCCTGCAGTTCGATCCCGGCCAGCGGACCGCCCGGGTAATCTTCGGGTGTGATTCCGACGACAATCCCCGAGTTGGCGTTGCGCTCGTTACGCGAATACTGGCTCATGCCGTTGGTCACGACCCGGCCAGGCTCGGAGGTGGCCGCGACCACGGTACCGCCCGGGCACATGCAGAAGCTGTAGACCGAACGACCGTTGCTGGCATGGTGCACCAGTTTGTAATCGGCGGCGCCGAGTTTCGGGTGGCCGGCGTATTTGCCCAGGCGTGCCTTGTCGATCAACCCCTGCGGGTGCTCGATACGAAAGCCGATGGAGAAGGGCTTGGCTTCCATGAACACGCCGCGACCGTGCAGCATGCGGAAGGTATCGCGAGCGCTGTGGCCCAGTGCCAGGACCACATGGCGCGAGGCGATCTGTTCGCCGTTTTCCAGGACCACACCCTGCAGCTGGCCGTCTTCGATCAGTACATCGGTGACCTTTTGCTGGAAGCGGATCTCACCGCCCAGGGCCTGGATCTCGTGGCGCATGGTCTCGACCATGCCGGTCAGGCGGAATGTACCGATGTGCGGCTTGCTGACGTAGAGAATTTCTTCCGGGGCGCCGGCCTTGACGAACTCGTGCAGCACCTTGCGGCCGTGGTGCTTCGGATCCTTGATCTGGCTGTACAGCTTGCCGTCGGAGAAGGTGCCGGCGCCGCCTTCGCCGAACTGCACGTTCGACTCCGGGTTGAGCACGTTCTTGCGCCACAGACCCCAGGTGTCCTTGGTGCGCTGGCGAACTTCGGTGCCGCGTTCGAGGATGATCGGTTTGAAGCCCATCTGCGCCAGCAGCAAGCCGGCAAAAATCCCGCAGGGGCCGAATCCGACCACTACCGGGCGCTCGGTCAGGCCTTCCGGAGCATGGCCGACAACCTTGTAGCTGACGTCCGGCGCCTGGTTGACGTTGCGATCTTCGCTGAACTTGCGCAGCAGCGCGGCTTCATCGCGCACGCTCAAATCGATGGTGTAGATGAAGTGCAGTTCGCTCGACTTCTTGCGCGCATCGTAGCTGCGCTTGAACAGGGTGAATTCCAGCAGTTCATCATCGGCAATCCCCAGGCGTTGCACGATGGCAGGCCGCAGGGCTTCGTCAGGATGATCCAGTGGCAACTTCAGTTCAGTGATTCGTAACATGACAGGGTCCAATATCCGGGCCACAGGGGCGCCCCGGCAGCTTTACACGAACCGGCAATTATAAGCTGTAAACCCTGTCTGCCGTCAGGATAAAAACGCGCGGCGCTGATGGTCGGTCGGCGTCCTCACTCGTTGCGCGAGCCGCCGTAGTAGGCACAACCGCGCTGGGTCTGGCCGTTGACCCGCAGTTCGGCACTCAGGTGCTGCACGCTGCCAGTGACGCTGTCGACACAGCGTTGGGGGGCGACCCACAGTTCGATGCGCTGGTCGTTGGCTTCGCTGGTCAGGTTGAAGCGCCCGTCGGGCAACTGTTCTTCCAGATAAGGCAAGGCCAAAGGCTGCTGGCCTTCACGTTCCAGGACCATGCCCATGCCGCTGACTTTCAGGTTCCAGTTCGGCGCGTGGCCGCTGGCGCGCAGGGTCAGGCGCTTGAAGTTGGGGTCTTCGCAGGCATTGGTCGAGCGCTCGATGCGATAGACCTGTTGCAGGTTGAGCTGGCCATCGTTGCCGCCGGACTTGCTCGCGGAAAAACTGCCGAGCAGGTCGACGAAGATCGTGCCGGGCTTGCTGGCCTGGGCCGAGGCTTCCTGCAACACGCCGGTGTTGCCACTGTCATTGACCACGAAGCGCCGTTGTTCCTGGCACGGCTGGAACAACAGGTGACCGCCTTCGCCCTTGAGTACACCCTGCATGCGGGTCATGCCGGCGGTGGAATTCGTCGGTTTATCGGCGAACATCTGGCAGCCGGTGAACAAGGGCAGCAAGGCAACGAGCAGTAGGGAACGGGCAGCGCGCATCAAATGGTCTCCTGAGAAGTGTCGCCACGTTACTCAGGCTGCCCGCCGATCACAAGGGTGTCGTTCAGCCAACCCGGTAGGTTTGACCGGTTTGAAGGCCCTCCACGCTCTTGGCATAGGCAAGCGCCACATCGGCTGCCGGGACCGGCTTGAACCCGCGGAAATACGGCGCGTAGCTGCCCATTGCCTCAACCAGCACGTTCGGGCTCACTGAGTTGACGCGCAGGCCGCGTGGCAATTCGATCGCAGCGGCGCGAACGAAACTGTCCAGGGCGCCGTTGACGAGCGCAGCCGAACTGCCGCTGCGAATGGGATCATGGCTGAGAACACCGGTGGTCAAGGTAAAGGACGCGCCGTCATTGGCGAATTCGCGGCCGATCAGCAGCAGGTTGACCTGGCCCATGAGCTTGTCCTGCAGGCCCAGTGCAAAGTCTTTCTCGGTCATGTTCTCCAGTGGGGCGAAGGTCACGTTACCTGCTGCGCAGACCAGTGCATCGAACTTGCCGGTTTGTTCGAACAGCCGGCGAATCGAGGCGCTATCGCTGATATCGACGTGGAAGTCGCCGCTGGTGCGTCCGATGCGCACGATCTCGTGACGTGGCGCCAGTTCTTCGGCTACCGCCGAACCGATGGTGCCGTTGGCGCCGATCAACAGGATTTTCATTGAGCCATTCCTCAAGTAAGCGGGGTGAGCCATCAGTTTAGGATGGTTTTTTATTGGGATAAGCGTACTAATGGGCAACCTTTGGTTTTCGTTTGGAAACAATCCATGAGCGAACTGGACGACCTGGCGGCCTTTGCGGTGTTGATGGAGGCAGGCAGCTTCACCCTCGCTGCGCAGCAATTGGGCTGGAGCAAGGGCCAGCTGTCCAAGCGCATCAGTCATCTGGAAGCCAGTCATTCGGTGCAATTGCTGCATCGCACGACCCGCCGCCTCAGCTTGACGGCAGCCGGCGCGGCACTTTTACCCCAGGCCCAGGCGCTGGTCTTGCAGGTAGAGCGTGCACGCCAGGCGCTGGCCCGGCTCAAGGACGAGTTGGCCGGCCCCGTGCGCATGACCGTGCCCGTCTCGCTGGGTGAGGCTTTCTTTGAAGGGTTGCTGCTGGAGTTTTCCGTCGAGCATCCGGAAATCCAGATCGAACTGGAGCTCAACAACGCGTACCGGGACTTGCTGCGCGATGGCTTCGATCTGGCAATTCGCTCGAACGTGGCCAATGACGAGCGGCTGGTGGCCAGGCCCCTGTTAGCCATGCAGGAGGTCACCTGCGCCAGCCCCGCCTACCTCGCGCAGTACGGAGAACCGCTTACCCCGATGGACCTTGCAGAACACCGTTGCCTGCTCAACAGCCACTACAGCGGACGGGAAGAGTGGCTGTACCACCAGAGCCATGAGTTGCTGCGCGTTCGAGTCTCGGGGACGTTCGCCAGCAATCATTACAGTCTGCTGAAGAAAGCTGCTCTCGTAGGCGCCGGGATCGTTCGCCTGCCGTCCTACATGTTGCCCGCCGAGGTTGGCGATGGGCGCTTGAAGTGGCTGCTGCGGGACTATCAGACCCGCAGCACGCCGATGTTCCTGGTTCACCCCTATCAGGGCGGCATGCCCAAACGAGTTCAGGTGTTGGCCGACTATCTGGTGAGCGGGTTTCATCGCAGCACCCAGGTGCTGGAAAATCTTTAGCGTCGGGCTATCAAGTGATCGATTGAAATCACACCCGGTCCACGGGCCATCAGGTACAACAGAACGGCAGCCCAGGTGCCATGAGTGGGGTAGGCATCGGGATAGACGAATGTCTGGATGACCAGGGTCATGCCGAGCAACGCCAGTGCAGAGAAACGCGTCGCCAGGCCAATCAGAATCAGGACCGGGAAAACGTGCTCGGCAAAGGCCGACAGGTGCGCTGCCAGTTCTGGCGACAGCAAGGGGACGTGATACTCGTTCTTGAAAAGGTAAGTGGTCGAATCGGCCAGGCGCGGCGCGCCAAATTCAAACGTGCCACCGATCAGGTCGACGGCAAAACCCTCCACCTTGGTCTGTCCGGATTTCCAGAACACCGCCGCAATGGAAAAGCGAGCGATGAACGCAATCAGGCTATGGGGTATCGCCTCGAACAGCGCGAGGGTGCGTTTGACGATACAGGTGGGGTGGATGCGGGTCTCAATCTGGGTAGTCATGGTCTGGCCTTTTCTTCTGTGAGCAGTTGGGTAATGACGTTTTTGCTGATCAGCAGGGCCAGGCACTGGCCCAAATCGAAGCTGGAGCTGGCGTGCCCCTCCAGGTGGGCAGCTCGGCCCAGGGGCAAGCCGGCCTGCAGGGCCTGAATGAAAGCGCACGTGCCGGTATCCAGTGCCAACAGCTCGACTTCCAGGCCGCAGCGCAGCACCAAGGCGCGCTCGGGCAGACAGGGGTCGACCTTCGTGATGTCACCTCCCGGCTGGTGCGCCTCCCAGAGAGAACACACGGCGTAGTCAGACGGCAGAATGGAAAGGCTGGGGTGCAAGCCAAGGCGCAGCTCGGCCAGCTCCTCGGGCTGTGCCATCAATTCGGCAAGTAGTTCGAGACTGACCGCCTGGCTGTCGCAGGCGTGATAGGCGCGTACGCATAGCCGCTCCAGGCGTGCGACGTCGGCAAGGTAAGGCAGGCCGGCTGCCGGTGTGAAGGTTTCGATAAAGGCGGCGAAGTCTTCGCCATAGTCCACCAGCGAGCGCGACCGGGGCGGATGAGCCTGCACGAATGTCAGGGCCATGGCGTTGAAGAACGCTTCGCCAACCAATTGCGCCACCACCGGGTAGCTGTCGGCCAGGGCGTCCAGCATTGAGCTGAACACGTTGTTGCGGTAGATCGTAAAGCGGCTTGCAGGCGATGGACTGCTGAAGATCTCGGGGAGCCTGGTGTACGAACGGTCGAACAGGGCTGAGGTAAATTCGCCTTGCAGGCTCATGACTGCACCTCGCAAGCCTCGATCAGATCTTGTGCCAGGCGCGCTTGGGCCAGAAGAAAGTGCATGGGCGGTAGATCATTGTCCCACTCGATCAGCGTCGGCACTGGCCCGACGCGCTGGAGTAGCAGGCGGTACAGGGCCCAGACCGCGTCGTCGATGGGGGTCGAGTGGCTGTCGATGAGCAGGCGCTGGCCGGTGTCGTCGGCATCTTCGCTGAAACCTGCCAGGTGCACTTGCCCCACTGCCTGCAGGGGCAGGGCGTCGAGATACGCCAGCGGATCACTGCCGTGATTGATGCATGTGACATAGACGTTGTTGACGTCGAGCAGCAGGCCGCAACCGGTCCGGTGTACGACCTGGCAGATAAAGTCGGTTTCATCCAGGGTCGAGGCCCTGAACTGCAGATAGGTGGCTGGATTTTCCAGCAGCAGGGGCCGCCCCAGTGTGTCCTGCACTTGTTCTATATGGGCGCAGACACGATTCAGCGTGGGCACATCGTAGGCGAGCGGCAGCAAATCATTGAGAAACAGCGGGCCATGGCTGGACCAGGCCAGGTGCTCGGAAAATACCTGCGGCGGGTGTCGCTCCAGCAGGCGTTTCAGGCGTAGCAGGTGGTCGTGGTCCAGTGCGGATTCTGCGCCGATGGACAACCCGACCCCATGTATAGAAAGTGGATATTTTTCGCGAAGCAAACCCAGGTAGTGATGAAAGGGTCCACCCTCGACCATGTAGTTTTCGGCATGGATCTCAAGAAAACCAATGTCCGGGCATGTGTCGAGCAGGCTGCGAAAATGTTCGGGCTTGAGCCCCAGCCCGACACGGGCTGGTAGCTGGCAAGCGGCCTGAGCGGGTCGATGCAGGGTGGGAGCGGCTGGATGGGGCATGATCGCGTCTCAGGCCAGACTGGGGAGGATCAGGACTTGGCCTTGAAGGCAGCCATTTGCCCGAAGCCGGTAGGCGAGGTGGTGCTCGCGGTTTTTTCGCAGGTGCCCTTGGGGACCAGCTTCCAGGCATCGGCCTGGTGATCCATTTTCGACGTGCCGGCACAACTGGTGCCTGCGCCTGCAGCGCAGTCGTTTTTACCCTTCATGGCAACGCCAAAGCATTTTTCCATGTCGTCGGCGGCCTGGGCCGCGGGGATCACGCTCAAGCTCAGGGCCGAGCCCAGGGCCAGTGCCAGGGCAGCGGTGGAGAGGGACAGGCCGAGGGTGTTTTTGCTGTTCATGGTAGTGCTCCGGTGGTCAGTTCAGGATGGGCGCGACACGGGGAATGTGTCGCTTGCCTGCATGACTAGAGAGCGATCTGGTTTATCTGTTACAGGAGGGGGGGAATTTATTTATGCTCGGCATACCTCGATTGGCGTAGCCGCTGCCGCGAGGCTGCGCTGGAGACCCGCAGGGGCTCCCCGGCGATCTTGAGATCCTGCGCCTGCTTCGCAGGCGAGCGCAGCCTGCGGCAGCGGCTACAGGTTCCGCGTTCCGATTTAGATTGGCGGAGCAAAAAAAAACGGCCCGAAGGCCGTTTTTTCAAAGCGTGGCATCAACCACCCAGATAGGCATCGCGTACCTTCGGATCGTTGAGCAGCGCTTCGCCGGTGCCCTGCATGACCACGCGACCGTTCTCCAGCACGTAGGCACGGTCGGCGATTTTCAGGGCCTGGTTGGCGTTTTGCTCGACCAGGAACACGGTCACCCCATCACGGCGCAGCTGTTCGATGATGTCGAAAATCTGCTGGATGATGATCGGTGCCAGACCCAGCGACGGCTCGTCGAGCAGCAGCAGCTTGGGCTTGCTCATCAGCGCACGGCCGATGGCGAGCATCTGCTGTTCGCCGCCGGACATGGTGCCGCCGCGCTGGTTGAAACGCTCCTTGAGGCGCGGGAACAACTGCAGGACCTTGTCCATCTGTTCCTGATAGTCGCCCTTGGCGGTGAAGAAGCCGCCCATGGACAGGTTCTCTTCGACAGTCAGGCGGGCGAACACCCGGCGGCCTTCCGGCACGACGGCAATGCTCTTGCGCATGATCTGTGCCGAGTCGAGCCCGACCAGCTCTTCGCCCATGTAGCGGATATGGCCGCTGTGGGCGCGAGGCGAACCGCAGAGGGTCATCAGCAGGGTGGACTTGCCGGCACCGTTGGCACCGATCAGGGTGACGATTTCGCCCTGGCGGATTTCGACGTTGACGCCGTGCAACGCCTGGATCTTGCCGTAGAAGGTGGAAACGTTTTCGAACTGCAGCATTTACGCTTCCCCCAGGTAGGCTTTGATCACTTCAGGGTTATCCCGGATCTGCTCCGGCGTGCCGTTGGCCAGAGGGGTGCCCTGGTTGATCACGAAGATGTGGTCGGAGATGCTCATGACCAGTTTCATGTCGTGTTCGATCAGCAGCACGGTCACGTCATGCTCTTCGCGCAGGGTGCCGATCAGCGCCTTGAGGTCTTCGGTTTCCCGCGGGTTGAGGCCGGCGGCCGGTTCGTCGAGCATGAGGATCCGCGGACGGGTCATCATGCAGCGGGCGATCTCCAGGCGACGCTGTTGGCCGTAGGCCAGGGTGCCGGCGGGACGGTTGGCGAATTCCTTGAGATTGACCTTTTCCAGCCAGAACTCGGCAAATTCCATGGCCTCGCGCTCGCTGCGGCGAAACGCCGGCGTCTTGAACAGGCCTGACAGGAAGTTGGTGTTCAGGTGGCGGTGCTGGGCAATCAGCAGGTTTTCCACGGCGGTCATTTCCTTGAACAACCGCACGTTCTGGAAGGTCCGCACCACGCCTTTGCCGGCGATCTTGTGGCCGGGCAGGCCTTCGATCGCTTCGCCGTTGAGCTGGATGCTGCCGGCGGTGGGTTTGTAGAACCCGGTCAGGCAGTTGAACACGGTGGTCTTGCCGGCGCCGTTAGGGCCGATCATCGACACCACCTGTTTCTCTTTCACGCTCAGGGCGACGTTGTTGACCGCCAGCAAGCCGCCAAAGCGCATGCTCAGGCCATTTACTTTGAGAATCTCTCTGCTCATTTACGCAGCTCCATGTGAGGACGTTGCATGGGCAGCAGACCTTGTGGACGCCAGATCATCATCAGCACCATCAAGGCGCCGAACATCAACATGCGGTATTCGCTGAAGTCACGCATCAGCTCGGGCAGCAGGATCATCACGACCGCCGCCAGGACCACGCCCAACTGCGAGCCCATGCCGCCCAGCACCACGATGGCGAGGATGGTGGCCGACTCGATGAAGGTGAACGACTCCGGTGTGACCAGCCCTTGACGCGCAGCGAAGAAGCTACCGGCGAAACCGGCGAAGCAGGCACCCAGGGTGAAGGCCGACAGCTTGATCACGGTCGGGTTCAGGCCCAGGGCACGGCAGGCGATTTCGTCTTCGCGCAAGGCTTCCCAGGCACGCCCGATCGGCATGCGCAGCAGGCGGTTGATCACGAACAGGGCGAACAGCGCCAGCAACAGTGCAACCAGGTAGAGGAAAACGACCTTGCTGACCGGGTTGTAGGTCAGGCCGAAGAACTCGTGGAAGGTCTGCATGCCTTCGGCGGCCGTTCTGTCGAAGCTCAGGCCGAACAGCGTTGGCTTGGGAATGTTGCTGATGCCGTTCGGTCCGCCAGTGAGGCCGGTCAGATTGCGCAGGAACAGACGGATGATTTCGCCGAAGCCCAGGGTCACGATCGCGAGGTAGTCGCCACGCAGACGCAGCACCGGGAAGCCGAGCAGGAAGCCGAATGTCGCAGCCATCAGTCCGGCGATGGGCAGGCAGATCCAGAAACTCAGACCGTAGTAGTGCGAGAGCAGGGCATAGCTGTAGGCGCCGACGGCGTAGAAACCGACGTAGCCCAGATCGAGCAGGCCGGCCAGGCCGACCACGATGTTCAGGCCCAGGCCGAGCAACACGTAGATCAGGATCAGCGTGGCGATGTCCACCGCACCGCGGGAGCCGAAGAACGGCCACACCAGCGCGACGACGATCAAGCCCATGATGACCCAGCGCTGGGTTTTGGGCAGGGTCATGAAGTGGCTGACCTTGGGCGAAACCAGAGGGCCTCTCTGCCCGGACCGCATCAGGTTGTTCCACTGGTTGTCGAACAACACGCGCAGGAACATCAGCACCGAGCAACCGGCAATGATGGCCAGCGTTGTAGGACTGGCACCTTCCACGACGAGGCTGATGCCGGCGATGGACAGTTTCAGGCCGAGTACCGGGTAAGCGACTGCCCATACCAGCAGGGCGCTGAACAGCGCCTGTTTAAGATTGCGAGTCATACTTTCTCAACCTCCGGGCGGCCCAGCAGGCCGGTTGGCCGGAACAACAACACCAGAACGAGAAGGCCGAAAGCCACCACGTCTTTGTATTGATCACCGAAGATATCGGCGCCGAAGGCTTCGGCCACCCCCAGCACCAACCCGCCGAGCATGGCGCCCGGAATGCTGCCGATGCCGCCCAGAACTGCCGCGGTGAAGGCCTTGAGGCCCACCAGGAAACCGGCGTTAGGGTTGATCACGCCGTACTGCATGCTCAGCAGCACGGCCGCCACGGCCGCCAGGGCGGCACCGATGACGAAGGTCAGGGCGATGATGTTGTTGGTGTTGATGCCCAGCAGGTTGGCCATCTTGATGTCTTCGGCACAGGCCCGGCAGGCTCGCCCAAGACGTGAGCGCGAGATGAACAGGGTGAGACAGAGCATCACCACCAGGGTCACCACGAACACCAGAATTTGCATGTATGAGATCAGCACTTCATGTGCGCCACCCGGACCAAAGGTAAAGCTACCCGGGATCAGGTTGGGGATCGATTTGTCCTTGGAATCCTGCGACAGCAGCACGGTGTTTTGCAGGAAAATCGACATGCCGATTGCCGAGATCAATGGAATCAGGCGGTTACTGCCCCGCAGAGGGCGGTAGGCGATTCGTTCGATACTGTAGCCATAGGCACTGGTGACAACGATGGTCGCCAGAAAAGCGGCGGTCATCAACAGCGGCAGAGAATGGATACCCAGCATGGCCAGTCCGGCAAGGACAATGAAAGCCACGTAGGAACCGATCATGTAGACCTCGCCATGGGCGAAGTTGATCATTCCAATGATGCCGTAAACCATTGTGTAGCCAATGGCTATCAAGGCATAGGTGCTGCCAATGGTCATCCCATTAACCAGCTGTTGGAAGAAGTGATAGATCTCAGGCATTACAACGCTCCTAAAAACCTGATACGCATTTCACTGGTGGAGTCATGTCCCAGCCCGTGGTGTGTGGTCTGTGGCCACCTTCGCACGAGCGTTTGCCAGCGAACCGCTGGTGACGGTTTTAAGATTTTCAGGTAAGTCAGATCCCGGATCGCGGGACCCTGACCCATTAACCTCGTAAAACAAAGCCCACTGCTTGCGCAGTGGGCTCTATTACTCATGGAACCTGCTTACTGAGGCGAAACTTCAGTCTTTGGTTTACCGAAATGCCACTGATAGACCACGAACTTGAAGTCCTTCAGGTCGCCCTTGTCGTCGAACGACAGGTCGCCAGTTGGGGTCTTGAAGGTGCCTTTGTGAATGGCTTCAGCCACCTTGGCGGTGTCTTCGCTCTTGGCGGCCTTGATGCCTTCGGCGATCACTTCGACTGCCGAGTAGGCCGGGAACACGAACGGACCGGTCGGGTCCTGCTTCTTGGCGGCGAACGCGTCAACCAGTGCCTTGTTGGCTGGGTCCTGGTCGAAGGATTTCGGCAGGGTCACCAGCAGGCCTTCGGATGCGTCCTGGGCGATCTGCGAGATGGAGTCGTTACCGACGCCTTCAGGCCCCATGAACTTGGCGTTCAGGCCTTTTTCCTTGGACTGGCGCAGGATCAGGCCCAGCTCCGGGTGGTAGCCGCCGTAGTAGACGAAGTCGACGTTGTTCTGCTTCAGCTTCTGGATGATCGAGGAGAAGTCCTTGTCACCGGCGTTGAGGCCTTCGAACACGGCAACCTTGACGCCTTTGCCTTCGAGGGTTTTCTTCACGGCGGTGGCGATGCCTTCACCGTATTGCTGTTTGTCATGCAGCACAGCAACGATTTTCGGTTTTACGTGATCGGCGATGTAGTTGCCGGCGGCAGGGCCCTGGGCGCTGTCCAGACCGATGGTGCGGAACACCATCTTGTAACCACGGGTGGTGATGTCCGGGCTGGTGGCAGCCGGGGTGATCATGATCACGCCTTCGTCTTCGTAGATGTCCGAAGCCGGTTGAGTGGAGCTCGAGCACAGGTGACCAACAACGAATTTCACGCCATCGTTGACCACTTTGTTGGCGACGGCCACGGCTTGTTTAGGGTCGCACGCGTCGTCGTATTCCTTGGCTTCGAGCATCTTGCCGTCGACGCCGCCCTTGGCGTTGATCTGCTCGATGGCCATCTTGGCGCCGATGAACTGCATGTCGCCGTACTGAGTGACCGGACCGGTTTTCGGGCCGGCGATGCCGATCTTGATGGTGTCGGCTGCGAACGAATGGCTGGCAACCCCGGCCAGTACCATTGCGGCAAACAGCTTGGAAATCTGCTTAGTAGCCTTGTTCATTAGTGCTCCAATCATCTGTTGTAGTTTTTATAGTCCTGGCGACCAAGGCTACAGGACCGGATCAGCAATACCACACCTATCCCGGTCATCCCCCCGGTAACTGTACCGGTACAGTGTAGAGCGCCGATTTATCGCTTGAAAAGCTGGCGGCCGGGGGCAAAACACATAGGCGTCGCTTAATTGACAGAAAGATACAAAAAAGCGGCAGGTATTGCACTGATCAGGGTGCAATCCTTGGCTTTTACGAACCGCTCGATCAATCACTTATTTGAAACCGGGTTTTTCTGCAAAAATAGGGACCAAAGAAAGCGTCAGATTATTTTTGGTGAAACCCATGACAGAACAACCTAGCACCCTCTATGCCAAACTGCTCGGCGAAACTGCAGTCACTACCTGGGAATCGGTGCAGCGCTTTTTTGCCCGCAGTGCCCTATTGTGGGTCGAACCCAGTCTGGATCTGATCGAGGTGGCACAGGCCGTCGCCGAGAACCGCCATGAGCAATTCGTTGCCTGGCAGGCCGCCGGGGCCGTGGGCAAGCTGTCTGATACGAAGGCGGCAGAGCTGAACGAGCATCGTCCGGAAATTTGGGCAGTGGTGGTTTCGCCCTGGGTCCTGATTCAGGTCAGGGAGAAATCCTGAGTATTTGCACCATCATGGTGCGCCAAACTATTGTCCATAACAGTCATGGTGCGTGACTGGAAAGTCAATAAGTGGTGCTCGGTAACAGTCAAGTTTACAAAGAGCGCGAGCGGTAACAGTTTGATCAACTAGTCAACGCTCGCGGGGCTCTTTCAATAGTCGGTTTTTCCGGTGTGGCTGTTCAACGAAATGACCTTGGTCTTGCCGATCCGGTGACGGTAGATCTCGCGCAGGTACTTCACCGCTTTTTTGACGCATTCGCGCGACAGGCGAATATCGTTGATCGACACGAACTTGCTCTTGTCATTGATCAGCTCGCGGTATTTCTTCTCGTACATCGGTTTGATCGCATACCAGTTGGTATCGAGGATCTTGGCCGGGTTCTCGAATTCATTGAGCAGTTCGTCGATACGATCTTCATCGAAGTCTTCGCCGATGATGAAGTCCAGGATCGAGTTGTCCAGCGTATCGTCGAACCGGTACGGAGGACGGGCAAAGCAACGCTTGATGAAGGCCACGATCAGTGTCAGGAAATCATCGGACAGGCACGGGCTCTTGGCGATCAGGGTCGTCAGCGACAGGTTGGCCGAGGCACCGATCACCAGCGCATAGCGTTTGAGCGTGGTGTTGGGGAACAGGCTGTTGAGGTGGGTCTTGAGCCGGTTCAAGTCCATGTACGACAGCTTGTAATCCTTGGGCAGGGAAACGATCGACACCACCGAAGAGCAATTCTTGAAGAAGTGCAGGTCATGCAGGGCCGCGGCGTCGTAGCCCGAGGCCTTGTATTGCTCCAGGGCTGCGCGGTAGCGCGTGGACTCGATCGGCAGCAGGCTGATGCCTTCGATGGCCTGGGTGACCTTGTTGAAGTGCGGCAGATCGATGGAGCGGAAGAACAGATCGTCGATGTTGAGTGCCGGCTGCTCCTTTTCGAACACTTTGAACTTGTCCGAGACCTGCGCCGGCTGTTCCGGTACGACAGATTCCGCATAGGCGATGGCTACCGGTCCGGCCAGGCTCATGAACAGGTCGTTGGCGTCCAGGCGGATGGTTTCGCCGATATCAATGCCGGCACGACGGAAATAGTTCTGGTCGTAGTCGGTGGTCACCGCCTGCGCGGTCAGGATGTTGAAGATCTGTTGCGAGATGTACTGGTTGGCGTGCTTTTCCATCGCATTGACATCAATATTCTGGATGTTGCCGTCATCGCTTTCTTCGGCGTAGCGCATGATGTCGTTGGAAATCAGCATCATCGCGTTCCAGGGGCGAATGCGGCCCATGACGCTGGCTTCGCTACTGTCTTCGTTGTCGAAGTTGTAAGAAAAGTCCCATTCTTCAGACAGATATTTGCACAGAAGCCGACCGGCGTTGATGTGCAGGGCTTCGGACATTTCACTGCGATGATCGGAAATATTCGGCAGTACGCAGATGCCACTGGTGAAAATCGGCTCGAAAACAAACGAGTGCCCACTCTTGCTGTCATTCTCGTCGGCAGGCTTTGTGTCGAATGTCTTGTTCATGTACGAGTACTGCTGAGCCAGGCCGAACTCCGAAGCCATGCCTGAACCGGTACCGCCACCGGCGCTGAAAATATAGAAATACAGCCGTGACTGGTTGGCCTTGATCCCGCAGGAGTCGATCAGATAGGAATGGATCAGCTTCCAGTCGGCGCTGGAGAAGCGCTGGGTTTCCTTGTTCAGGATAATCTTGGCCAGGTATTGGCCAAGGATCGGCGCGTTACCGGCGCCGCCGGCATGGACTTCCGACAGGTCCATGATTTTCATTTTGCTGTAGTCGTTGATAAAGCCGCTTTTCTCGCCTTTGCGCGAGAAGCGGATGCGCCCGGCGATATCCTTGTCCAGGTCGCCCAGCATGACCAGTGGCTCGACCAGAAAGACCGGCTTGCTCGCCTTGTTCTGCACCAGGCGCAGATTGTTGCGGATCCACCGCGCCGGGCTGTAGTCCCTTTCGGTGATGCGGTCTTCGTTGTTGAATTCGTTGAGGTAGAACTTGCGGGCGTTGTACACCAGTTCTGCCACATCCAGCGCAATGTTCGAACCGCAGCGGCCCAGACCGATCAGGCAGACCGATGGAAATTGCTGGTCGCGGCGCAGTTCGCCGGTATCTTCCAGGTGGGCGGCATGCGGGAACACCAGGTCGCGCAGACCGTCGAGATTGTCGAGGATGCGCTGGATATCGGGTTCGGTGTAATACAGGTATTGCTGCGGGTTGAGCGGACGTGCGCTGTAGAGTCCTTTCGAGCCTGTAGGTTGGTGCATGGCAGAGGACAGAATCAACTCGGATACCGCGTTGGCAGGATTATTCTTGGAGGTCATTTTGCGCCATGTGCCTGGACTGGATGGCCGACCGAATGGATATCATCAAGCCATCACTTTGTGGGATTCGCGACTTTACAGCGCGTGTTTCGCTTGAGCGATAGGGTTCCACCCTAGTGGTATATAAGGGGATGCCTTGCCAAGCCTATGTAATAAATCGTCCAATCGAGCCGGTTCTTTAATTCACAAAGGAGCTTTTGATGAGCGCTGCGTTGCCTTCGCTGGCTTTTGCCGGTATCGGATTGATGGGGTTGCCCATGTGTCGTCGATTGTTGGCGGCCGGTTATCCGCTGACGGTATGGAACCGTTCACCGGACAAGTGCGCGGAGCTGGTGGCGGCCGGTGCACGTCAGGTCCACAGTCCCGCCGAACTGTGCCAGGCGGCTGACGTGGTGCTGTTGTGCCTGGCCGATACCGCGGTGGTACGTGATGTGGTTTTCGGCCCGCAAGGTGTGGTCGAAGGTGCCCGTGCCGGGCAACTGTTGATCGATCTGTCCAGCCTGGAACCTACCGCTACCCGTGAAATGGCGGCGCAACTGGCGACGCAAAAGGGCATGCACTGGCTCGATGCACCGGTTTCCGGCGGTACGCCGGGTGCCGAAGCCGGCACCCTGGCGATCATGGTGGGCGGCGAAGCGGCGGACGTGGCGCGGGCCCGGCCGATCCTGTTGGCGTTGGGCCAGCGTGTGACGCACATGGGCGGCGTGGGGGCAGGGCAGGTGACCAAGGCCTGCAATCAGATGATCGTGGCCTGCAACGCGCTGGTGATTGCCGAAGTGGTCGCTCTGGCAGAACAGGCGGGCGTCGATGCGAGCTTGATCGCCGAAGCGCTCGCCGGTGGTTTCGCCGACTCAAGACCCTTGCAGATTCTGGCGCCGCAAATGGCCGAGAGCCGTTTCGAACCGGTCAAATGGCATGTCCGTACCCTGTTGAAGGATCTGGACACTGCCGTGAAGTTCTCCCGTGAACAGGGTTCGGCCACGCCGATCAGCGGACTGGCTGCGCAATTGATGCGACTGCATGGTAGCCAGGGTTTCCTGCAAAAAGATCCCGCGACATTGATCCATCTGTACCGTGGCCAGGATAAAACCGAGTGAAGTCGAGGCGTTCGACGCTTGTGCTGCGGTTGAGCAGATCGAGGATCGGCCGCAGGTGACGCAACGGAGCTGGCCTGCTGAGCAGGTAGCCCTGGACAAAGTCGCAGCCGTGTTGCTTGAGAAACGCATATTGCTCGGAGGTCTCGACTCCCTCGGTCACCACCTGCAGGTGCAGGGTGTGCGCCATGACGATGATCGCCTGGACAATATTCATGTCTTGCGGTGACTTGGGAATGTCCTGGATAAAGGAGCGATCGATCTTCAGGGTGTCGAGGGGCAGGCGTTTAAGGTAGGCGAGCGAGGAGTAGCCGGTTCCGAAGTCATCGATCGACAGCGAAACGCCCAGGGCACGGATTCTGGACAGCAGCTTTGCTGTGGTGTTGATGTTGCCCATCAGGGCATTTTCGGTGACTTCCAGTTCCAGCCGATGAGGTTCAACGCCGGCCGAACGCAGGGCGTCATGAACTTCATCGGGAAGTTCTTCGCGACACAGGTTCAGCGCTGAGCAGTTCACAGTGATTTTCAATTGCTCGCAGCCGATGTGACTCAGAAAACTCAGGTCCTGACAGGCGCGACGCAGGACCCAGGTGTCGAGTTTGACGATCAGGCCGTTGGCTTCGGCGACCCCGATGAAACGGTCCGGGCTGAGCAGGCCATGTTGTGGATGCTCCCAGCGGATCAGGGCTTCGAGTTTGGCCACCTGGCCGGTATGCAGGTCGTAGATGGGCTGGTAGTACAGCTCCAGGCCTGTATCTTCGACCAGCGCCGAGCGCAATTCTTCTTCGAGCTGCAATTCCAGGGTGGCACGGGCCTTGAGGTTGGAGTTGAAGAAATTCAGGTTGTTGCGGCCACTGCCCTTGGATTGGTAAAGCGCAAGGTCGGCGTTTTTCAGCAGCTCATCGCAGGTCGTTCCGTCATCGGGGAAAACGCTGATGCCGATGCTGGTGGTCATGACCATATGCCGTCCAACCAGGACGATGGGTTCCTTCATCTTCTGCATGATGCGTTGAGCCATGTGCTGGGCTTCCTCTCGGTTGCTCAGGCTGAAGAGGATGCAGAACTCGTCACCGCCGAAACGGGCGACCACATCGTCATGGCTGCGTGTTGCACTTTTGATGATGCCGGCAATGATCTGCAGCAGTTCGTCACCGGCGTCGTGACCAAGGCTGTCGTTGATGCGCTTGAAATGATCGATGTCCAGGAACATCACGGCGAGCATGCCTTTGCTGGCGCTACGCTCGGCCAGTTTCTCGGCGAAGACCTGATTGAAGCCGCGGCGATTGATCAGGTTGGTCAGCGCGTCGTAGTGGGCGACCTGTTGTAGCGACATCCGCGCCTGGTCCAATTGGCTGAGCAAGGCGTTGACACGCTGAAGGTCGTGCTCCTTGCATTGCAGTTTTTTGTCGGCCAGGGCTGCGCTGATACTGCTGGCGATGATCAGCAAGGTGATGCAGGCAATGGTCAGGCTCAGTTGCAGGCTGTTATCGGTCTTCGTCAGCTCAAGTGCGCTGCCGGCGGGCAAGACCAGTGTCAGGGCTGACATCCCGGTGAAATGCATGCTGACAATCCCGCCCCCCATGAGCAGGCTGGCAAAGTATTTGAGCAACTGATGGAACATGCCGCCGCCATTGCGAAAGTGCCGCGCCAGATACAGGGCGGCAAGGCTGGCGACGATCGCGATAAGGATCGACAGCACGAACAGGTCAGGATGGTAGTACTGGACAGCGTCCGATTGCATGGCCGACATGCCGGTGTAATGCATTCCGGCGATGCCCAGACCGATGCACGTGGATGCTTGCAGATACTTGATGGGCCGCATTTCTGCCTGGCTGAGCGTGTTCATCGCGAGTATGGCGGCGATCAGCGTGATCAGCAGCGAGGCGCCGGTGACAGGCAGGTCGTAATGGGTTTCCAGCGGCGCTTCGAACGCCAGCATGCTGATGAAGTGCATCGCCCAGATGCCGCCCGCCAGGCAAAAGGCCCCGAGCAGCCGCCATTGGCGTTGTGCATTGGCGCTTTCGACATGACTGACGCGTTCGGCGATGTTCAGCATGGCAAAGCTGCCGGCACAGGCAACCAGATAGGCCAGCAACACCAGCAAAGGGTCATGCCTGCAATCCAGGAGGATCTGACCGTTGGGTGGAAGTTCGGCGAGAATATGTAACCCAAGCCAGACCATAGTGCGCCCTTTGCTAGCTATTCACGGGTCTCGTCTCTGGTGGAGGTGTGGACGAGTCTTGGCAGTATAGGAGGTGGCTGGGCGATCGCCTGGGTGGTGGCACGGTGATACCAAACCATTCGTTATCAGCTTGATAGCCAAGCGCGATAAGACATGCCCTGCGCTGCCTTCGATTGGCTGGTATCAGGCTGGCGAATGATCGCAGACAGTTCCTGCAGGGCCTTCTAGATTCAAGCGCAAGGGCTCGGCAGCATCAGGGATGAGTAGCGTGTCTCGGGTGGTCTGTTGGGGGTTCGAATAACAATAAAAGAGAGCTACCCATGCAGAAATCGACCCAAGCGGCAAACGCCTGGCGCATTTTGTTCCTGTTGTTTCTGGCCAATCTGTTCAACTTCTTCGACCGAACCATCCCGGCCATCATCATTGAGCCAATCAGGATGGAGTGGCACCTCAGCGACTTTCAGCTAGGCATTATCGGCACCGCTTTTACCATCGTTTATGCCATGGCCGGCCTGCCTCTGGGGCGCATGGCCGATACAGGCTCGCGCAGCCGCCTGATGGGCTGGGGCCTGGCGGTGTGGAGCGCGTTGACGGCGGTCAATGGCCTGGTCGGGAGCTTCTGGAGCTTCCTGCTGGTGCGCATGGGTGTAGGCATAGGCGAGGCCAGCTACGGGCCGGCAGCCAATTCTCTGATCGGGGATCTGTTTCCGGCCCATCGCCGGGCGCGGGCCATGGGAATTTTCATGTTGGGCCTGCCCCTGGGGCTGCTCCTGGCGTTTTTCACGATCGGCTCGATGGTTCAGGCCTTCGGCAGCTGGCGTGCGCCTTTTTTCATTGCGGCGGTGCCGGGGCTGCTGCTGGCGGTGTTCATGTTTTTCATTCGTGAGCCGGCGCGCGGCGCGGCGGAAACCGTGGCGGTCGCTCAAACGCCGATCGACCGTCCGTTGCGCCGGGTGCTGATGATTCCGACCTTCGGCTGGTTGACGCTGGCGGGGCTTACCTTCAACTTTGCGTCCTACGCCTGCAACTCTTTCATGGTGCCGATGTTGCAGCGCTACTTCCTGTTGCCCTTGCAGGAGGCCGCTGTGGCGACCGGTGTGATCGTCGGATTGACCGGCCTGGTCGGGCTGACACTGGGCGGCTGGATTGCCGACAGGATCCATCAGCGCGTGGCCAGTGGCCGCCTGCTGTTCGCGGCGGTGAGCATGCTGGTGGCAACAGTGTCTACTGCCTGTGCCTTGCATGCCGGACGGATTGAAATCGGTGTGTTCGTGGTGCTGTTCAGCATCGGTTGGTTGTTTGCCTACAACTTCTATACCTGCGTTTACACCGCCATTCAGGATGTGGTGCAGCCCCGTCTACGGGCCACGGCCATGGCCTTGTACTTTGCCGGGCTGTATTTGCTTGGAGGTGGGCTGGGGCCGGTGGTGGTGGGTTTGCTGTCGGATCATTTCGCCCAGACGGCCATGCTTGAAGCGGGGGCGGGGCAGATGACCGAAGCGTTCAAGGCGGTCGGATTGCATGACGCCATGTACCTGATTCCGGTGGCGCTGCTGCTGACCCTGGTGTTTTTGCTGCAGGCGTCGCGGTGTTTCAGCCAGGATGCGCAGCGGATGCGGGAGGGGATGGTGGTGGATGGGGTGCCGGCGTTGGCTTGAATGCGACCGCTGCGCGGTCGATCGCGGGCAAGCCCGCTCCCACAGGGTATACCGGTACGCATACATACCCTGTGGGAGCTGGCTTGCCAGCGATGAGGCCCTTCCATGCGACGAAGGGCCTCAGCATTTCAATCAACCTGCAACCAACACCCGAATCGCTTCCAAGCGCAATGCAGCCTTGTCCAGCATCGCCAAACCATCGGCACGCTGCTTGCGCAGTGCCTCGATCTCACTGTCGCGCACGGTCGGGTTGACCGCTTGCAAAGCCGTCAAACGTGCCAGCTCTTCATCGGTTTCCGCGGTCAGGCGACGCTGCGCCTCGGCAACGCGCTCGGCGTGGCGCGGGGCAATCTTGGCTTCGCCGGCGTTGATCCGTGGCGTCAGCACATCGCGCTGGGCCTGGATGAACTTGTTGGCGCTGGCCTTGGGCACGCTTTCCAGCTGGTCGTTGAGGGTCTCGAAAGACACCCGGGCCGCCAGGTCATTGCCGTTGGTGTCGAGCAGGCAGCGCAAGGCGGCCGGTGGCAGGTAACGGCCCAGTTGCAGGGCGCGCGGGGCGACCACTTCACTGACGTAGAGCAGCTCCAGCAAAACAGTGCCGGGCTTGAGTGCCTTGTTCTTGATCAGCGCCACGGCGGTGTTGCCCATCGAACCGGACAACACCAGGTCCATGCCACCCTGGACCATCGGGTGTTCCCAGGTGATGAACTGCATGTCTTCGCGCGACAACGCCTGATTGCGGTCGTAGGTGATGGTCACGCCTTCGTCATCGCCCAGCGGGAAGCTGGCGTCGAGCATCTTCTCGCTCGGCTTGAGGATCAGGGCGTTTTCCGAATGGTCTTCGCTGTCGATGCCGAAAGCGTCGAACAGGGTCTCCATGTAGATCGGCAGGGTGAACTGATCGTCCTGCTCGAGAATTTCCTCGACCAGCGCCTGACCTTCGCCAGCGCCACCGGAGTTCAACTCCAGCAGGCGGTCGCGGCCGGTGTGCAGCTCGGCTTCCAGGCGTTCGCGCTCGGCACGGGCCTCATCGACCAGGCTTTGCCATTCGTCGTCATCGCCGCTTTCGAGCATCGGCAGCAGGCGTGGGCCGAACTGATGCTGCAGAGCGTTGCCGGTCGGGCAGGTGTTGAGGAAGGCATTGAGCGCCTGGTGGTACCACTGGAACAGGCGCTCTTGCGGGCTGCTCTGCAGGTACGGCACGTGCAGCTCGATGGTGTGCTTCTGGCCGATCCGGTCGAGACGGCCGATACGTTGTTCCAGCAGGTCCGGGTGCGACGGCAGGTCGAACAGTACCAGGTGATGGGAGAACTGGAAGTTGCGGCCTTCACTGCCGATTTCCGAGCAGATCAGCACCTGGGCGCCGAACTCTTCATCGGCGAAGTAGGCGGCCGCGCGGTCACGTTCCAGGATGCTCATGCCTTCGTGGAAAACCGTGGCCGGAATGCCGGAACGCACGCGCAGGGCGTCCTCCAGGTCCATGGCGGTTTCGGCGTGGGCACAGATGACCAGCACCTTGACGCGCTTGAGCATCTTCAGGGTATCGATCAGCCATTCCACGCGCGGGTCGAAACGCCACCAGCGCTCTTCATCGCTGTTGTCGGCCTGGGACTGGAAGCTGACTTCCGGGTATAGCTCGGCATGTTCGCCCAGCGGCAGTTCCAGGTATTCATCGGGGCAAGGCAGCGGGTACGGGTGCAACTTGCGTTCCGGGAAGCCCTGGACCGCGGCGCGGGTGTTGCGGAACAGCACGCGACCGGTACCATGACGGTCCAGAAGCTCGCGAATCAGACGGGCGCTGGCCTGGGTATCGCCGTCGCTGACGGCACCCAGCAGGGCCTCGCCTTCATCGCCGAGGAAACCCTGGATGGTCGCATGGGCCTTGGGCGAGAGCCGGCCCTGGTCGAGCAGTTCCTGCACGGCTTCAGCCACCGGGCGATAGTTCTCGCTCTCGGCGCGGAAGGCGGCCAGGTCGTGGAAACGGTTCGGGTCGAGCAGGCGCAGGCGCGCAAAGTGGCTGTCCTGGCCCAGTTGTTCCGGGGTCGCGGTGAGCAGCAGGACGCCGGGAATGATCTCGGCCAATTGCTCGACCAGCGCGTATTCGGGGCTGACCTTTTCTTCGTGCCAGACCAGGTGGTGCGCTTCGTCGACCACCATCAGATCCCAGCCGGCCGCGAACAGCGCATCCTGGGCCTTTTCGTCTTCGGTCAGCCACTCCAGGGCCACCAGTGCCAGTTGCGCGTCTTCGAAGGGGTTGCCGGCATCGCTTTCGATAAAGCGCTCGGCATCGAACAGGGCGACCTGCAGGTTGAAACGCCGACGCATTTCCACCAGCCACTGGTGCTGGAGGTTTTCCGGTACCAGGATCAATACGCGATTGGCCCGGCCCGACAGCAGTTGGCGATGGATCACCAGGCCTGCTTCGATGGTCTTGCCCAGCCCCACTTCGTCGGCCAGCAATACCCGTGGCGCGATGCGGTCGGCGACTTCACGGGCAATGTGCAACTGGTGCGCGATCGGTTGGGCGCGCACGCCGCCCAGGCCCCACAGGGAGGACTGCAACTGGCGGCTGGTGTGTTCCAGGGTGTTGTAGCGCAGCGAGAACCAGGCCAGCGGGTCGATCTGGCCGGCGAACAGACGGTCGCTGGCCAGGCGGAACTGAATGAAGTTCGACAGCTGGGTTTCCGGCAGGGTGCAGATTTCGTTGTGGCCATTGAGGCCGTGATAGACCAGCAAGCCGTCGATGTCTTCGACTTCGCGTACGGTCATCTTCCAGTTTTCGAAGTGGGTGATCACATCACCCGGCGAAAAGCGAACCCGTGTCAGCGGTGCGTTGCGCAGTGCGTACTGGCGGGTATCGCCAGTGGCCGGATAGAGCACGGTCAACAAGCGACCGTCCTGTGCCAGAACGGTACCCAGACCTAGCTCAGCTTCGCTGTCACTAATCCAGCGTTGCCCCGGTTGATACTGCTGCGCCATGCTGCCTGTCTCCCGCCATGAAAAAGCCGACTATGTTAACGGATCGGGAACGCAAGGGCCAAAGACTCCGCTAAAAACCACCTATATTTAAGCAAATGCCTGCAGACCCAGGGCTCAAGTCGTACTGCACCCCGCCGACATCAAGGCGACAGGAGAACGCCCACTATGTTTCCGCCGCTCATCCCGCTCAGTGCACAACCGATTACCTCGCAACACGACCCGGTCAAACCGACCCCGGACATCGCCCCCGTGGTGCCGGCACAACCGAGCTCCAGCGAGGGTTCGGTCGACCTCAAGCAGCGCGATGCCGAGCAGGCCGCCTTGTTGCTGCGCGAGGAACAGCGCCGTCAACAACGCCGTCGGCAGTTGGCGCAGGCCGAATATGACGATGAGCAGTTTCTGGCCTTGCCGGGCGATGAGGTCAACGCCGATAAAACCGTGCCGGTGGCACCCTTGATCGACGACGAGCCACGCCAGGGGCTATGGGTCGATATCCAAGTGTAGGGCAGGGCAGTTCACCGCGCCGGTGTGACATCGTGAATCAATCGGCACTGGTCAGCCCGCCCTTCAGCCCGCATTATTGACAGGACTTACCGCCAGCCTGTGCTGGCAGAATTGGACCAGACCCCGATGTGCCCGACCATGAGCCAAGACGACAAACTGATCGACCTCAACGCCGAGCGCGCCAAGCGTGTGCATGACCTCAACGAAAAACGCCTCAACGAAGTCCGCCAGGCCTTCGAGCAGGCGATGCCGTTGACCAAGGCCAAGGCCAGGAAAAAACCGAAGAACAAACCCAAGAAACGCTGAAAAATTGATGCAGGTCAATTCTGCATCCATCCTTCGCGCCCAGCCCTGAGCGCTATTGATCTCGGTCAATTTTCTCCCCGACGGCGTTCGCTACAGTGGCTCCATCAAACAGGAGCAAGCGAAGGAGCCCGTCATGTTTTTAGATAATGTGGTTATCGCTGGAGTGATTACAGTCGGCCTGATGCTGCTGTTCTTCACTGGCCTGGGAGTTTTCATCTGGAAGGATTCGCACAAGCGCAAGCAAGGCTGATCCTTTCGATTCAACGAGCACGCAAGGCATTTTGGGCGACTTTATAGTCGCCCATTTTTTTTGGGCACCACTCGTTCCCACGCTCCGCGTGGGAATGCCGTGCCAGACGCTCTGCGTCGCCATGCACGAATGTGACGCGGAGCGTCTCTGGATGCATTCCCACGCAGAGCGTGGGAACGAGGTGTGCCCCCCCTCTCTCTCATCCCGACTATCTTTAAAGAACCGCTTTTAAAGGTTCGCTCTGTGCCCATCACCCTGCAGGCCCTGCTTGCGCCGAATAAAATGGCCCTTCAGTTCGCCATCAAGACCCTGCTGGGTGGCGGCCTGGCGTTGTGGCTGGCCTTGCGCTGGGGGCTGGAGCAGCCGTCCTGGGCGTTGATGACGGCCTTCATCGTCGCCCAGCCGCTGTCGGGCATGGTGGTGCAGAAAGGCCTGGCCCGGTTGCTCGGGACCCTGGTCGGTACCGTCATGTCGGTGGTGTTCATCGGCGTGTTCGCCCAGACGCCGTGGCTCTTTCTTTTGGCCCTGGCCTTGTGGCTGGCGCTGTGCACCGCCTGTTCGACCCTGTTGCGCAGTGCCTGGTCCTATTCCTTCGTGCTGGCGGGCTATACGGTGGCGATCATTGCCTTGCCGGCGGTCAATCACCCATTGATCGTCTTTGACCAGGCGGTGGCGCGCTGCACCGAGATCTGCCTGGGCATCGTCTGTGCCACGGTCACCAGCGCCTTGCTCTGGCCCATGCGGGTGGAGCGGCAGTTGGCCGACCAGGCTCGCCAGGCCTGGCTCAATGGCCTGCAGGCCGCCAGTGCGACGCTGATCGGGGAAGAGCAGGGGCGCAAGGGCTTGCTGGAAATACTCGGACGGATCGTGGCGGTCGATGCCCAGCGCGAACATGCCTGGTTCGAAGGCAGCCTGGGTCGCGAGCGCGCCCGTGCCATTCGCGGGCTCAGTCAAAAGCTGCTGATCCTGTTGCGTATTGCCCGTTCGGTGCGGCGCCAATGGCAGCAACTCGATGCGGACCAGGCCCGGCATCTGATGCCCTGGTTGCATGAAACCCAGGCCGCACTGGAACACGCGGATTCGCCGAGCCTGCTGCTTTTGCGTCAGCGTGTCTGGGACGCTGCGCAAGCTGACAGCATCAGTTCCACCGAACATTACTGCCTGGCACGCCTGGCCTTGCTGCTCGATAACGCGATGGCCGCGACCCAGGCCTTGCGAGCGGTCGAGGAGGGCAAGGCGCCGGCCGACGTGCCGAACAGCCTGGCGGTGCACCGGGATGTACCGCTGGCCTTGCTGTTCGGCTCGCGCAGTGCACTGGCCTTCCTGGCAATGGCCGGGTTCTGGCTGGAGACGGCCTGGGTCGCCGCGCCCGGCGGTTTGATCCTGACGTGCGTGGTGTGCAGCTTGTTCGCCAGCCGCGAGAACGGCGCACAAATCGGCATGAGCTTTTTGCGCGGTATTCTTCTGGCGCTGCCGGTGGCCTTTTTTGTCGGACAGATCGTACTGCCGCAATGGAGTAGTTTTGCCATGCTCAGCCTGGCCATGGGGGTCCCCCTGTTCTTCGCTGCGCTGGGCATGGCCAATCCGCGCATCGGCGCCACGGCCACGTCCTTCTGCCTGCATTTCATTGTGCTGGTGGCGCCCCTGAACACCATGGCCTTCAGTGTTTCAACCTTTTTGAACAGCGGCCTGGCCATGCTGGTCGGCGTCGGGGCGGCGGTACTGGCATTCAAGTTGCTGGTATTGCATCACCCGGCCTGGCACGGGCGACGGCTGCGGGCCGCCACCCAGAGTGACCTTGTGCGCCTGACGCGCCGCGATCTGCGCGGCGCCGAAACCTGGTTTGGCGGGCGCATGGCTGATCGGTTGTTGCAGTTGGCGCGCAACTACTCGGCACTGCCCGAGGCCGAACGCAGCCATTGGGACGATGGTTTGCACGGCCTGGATATCGGCGATGAGTTGTTGCACCTGCGCCTGTGCCTGGCGGTTGCCCAGGTGCCGTTGCAAACGCCCCAGCGCGACTATTTTCAACAACTGGAAACGGTGCTGGCACAGGGACCTTCCGGCAATCGGGCCGATAGGCTGGAGGCGCCGAGCGAGGCATTCATCAAAAGCTTGCAGGCGCAGCCGACCAGCGATGCCCTGCGCCTGGCCCAGGGGGCCGTCCTGCAACTGCAGCACAGCTGGCGGGCATGGTGTCGTCGACAGGAGGAGCTCCATGGGGTTGCGTGAGTGGGCGCTGGGCGGGGTTCTGCTCAGCCCGTTTCTGGTCTATGTACTATTGGCCCTGCTGCTGACCGCCGGCGTGCGCCTGTTGCTGCGCCTGACATCCTTGAGCCGCTGGATCTGGCACGAGGCGTTGTTCGACTGCGCGTTGTTCGTTTGTATTCTTTCGCTTGTCACCAGCATGCTGGGGCCCTTGTAAGGAGTTTGACCATGCGTGCCTTCGTACGTGTCCTCGTGACGCTCTGCCTGGTGGCCGTCGCCGTGTATGCCGGTGTCCACTTGTGGCAGTACTACATGCTGACGCCCTGGACGCGGGATGCGCGTATTCGTGCCGATGTCACCATCATTGCGCCGGATGTGTCCGGGTGGGTGCGCGAACTCAAGGTCCAGGACAACCAGGCGGTCAAGGCCGGTGACCTGCTGCTGTCGATCGATCGTGACCGCTTCGAAGCCGCGCTGGAAAAAGCCAATGCCGTGGTCGAGACCCGCCAGCAGCAGTTGCACCTGCGCGAGGAGGAAGCCTCACGCCGTGCCCAGCTCGGGCCCCAGGCGATCAGCACCGAGTTGCGCGAGAATGCTCAGATTACCGCCGCTGTGGCTCGGGCCGAATTGCGCGAGGCCAAGGCCGAGGCTGCAGTCGCCCAGCTCAACCTGGCCCGTAGCCAGGTGCATGCGCCACGCAGCGGCCATGTCACCAACCTGCGCCTGGCCCAGGGCAATTTCGTCAATGCCGGGCAGCCGGTGATGGCCCTGGTCGACGACTCGACCTTTTACGTGCAGGCCTATTTCGAGGAAACCAAGTTGCCGCGCATCCAGGTCGGCGACAAGGTCAAGGTCTGGTTGATGAGCGCGGGCGAGCCGATGGACGGCGAGGTGCAAAGCATCAGCCGCGGCATCACCGACCGTAACACCACGCCCGACTCGCAGTTGCTGGCTGAAGTCGAGCCGACCTTCAACTGGGTGCGCCTGGCCCAGCGTATTCCGGTCAGGATCAAGCTCGACAAGGTACCGGCGGACGTCACCTTGAGTGCCGGGATGACCGCCAGTGTGCAGGTGCAGGAATAGGAATGGGCCGCTCCCACAAGCGGTCCCCTACAGAAACATCCCGCCCGACACTTCCACCCGCTGGCCATTGATCCAGCGGCCTTCGTCGGCCAACAGCAGCGAAATCGCGCCACCGATATCATCCGGCAAGCCAACCCGACCCAGAGCGGTATTGCCGGCGATGAATTCGTTGACCTCGGGATTGTCGCGCACCACGCCACCGCCAAAGTCGGTCTCGATCGCACCGGGGGCCAGGACGTTGACACTGATACCGCGGGCACCCAGCTCCTTGGCCTGATAACGGGTCAGCACTTCCATGGCACCTTTCATCGCGGCGTAGGCGGCATAGCCGGGCAGGGCGAAGCGGGTCAGGCCGGTGGAAATGTTGAGGATGCGACCGTTGTCGTTGATCAGCGGCAACAGACGCTGAGTCAGGAAAAACGGGCCCTTGAGCTGGATGTTCACCAGTTGGTCGAACTGCTCTTCGCTGGTTTCACTGAAGCTCGCATGAATGCCGATCCCGGCGTTGTTCACCAGAAAGTCGAAACGTGGCTGATTGAAGACTGTCTGCAAGGTCCTGGACACTTCACCGGCGAAGTCGTCGAAGGTTTCGCTCCTGCTGATATCCAACTGCAGCATCACCGCCCGCACCTTGGCTTTTTTCAGCGACTTGACCAGCTCCTGGGCCTCATCGGCCTTGCTGTTGTAGGTACCGATAATGTCGACGCCATGGGCGGCCAGGTGTTGCGCGGTGTTCTTGCCCAGCCCGCGGCTGGCGCCAGTGATAAGTGCGATTTTACGAGTCATTGCCTGATCCTCATGCCGATAGATCGGTCGCCGCTGTACGAGCGTAGCAAACGGCGGGCATGGCTGACGTGCAACTCAGCGCCGTGCCGACAATTGCTGTGGGGTCAGGAAGGCATCATGGAAATAATCCCGGAATGCCTGCATGGCGGGGGTGAAGGCATGTTCGCGGTGCCAGGCCAGGCCCACGCTCATGGGCGTGACCGGATCGGTCAGGCCCACGGTCTCGATGCGTTTACCCTCCAATGACCAGGGCCGGTGCACCAGGTCCGACAGTATTGCCACGCCACTGCCATTGGCGACCATGCTGCGCACCGCTTCCACCGAACTGGTGCGCACCCGCACCGAGGGCTGTTGCCCGGCCTGTTCCCAATAGCGCATGGCACTCTGCTCGGCTTCATCGACCGTGAGCAGGATGTAGGGCTCGCGCGCCACATCGGCCAGCGTGACCGCAGAACGTTCGCACAGCGGGTGGTGGCTGGGCAGCCAGAGCCGGCGTTCGGAGTTGAACAGGGTTTCGGAAACAATGTCGGGGTGGGTCAGGTTGGCCGTGAGCACCACGGCCATGTCGTATCGATTTTCCAGCAGCCCTTGCTCGATGGCCTGACGCTCCTGTTCGTGGACTTCGATACTGACATCCGGGTGCCAATGATCCAGGCGCTGTAAATGGTGCGGCAAGAAATAGCCGATCACCGTGTAACTGGCTGCCACACGTAGCAGGCCGCTGGCGCGAAAGTCCGGCAAGGGACTGTTCAGGGCATCGTCGACACTGCGCAGGATCACATAGGCGCGGTTGAGAAAGTGCCGCCCGGCATCGGTCAACGTCATGCCTTGGGCCGAGCGCGAAAACAGGAGCGTGCCGAGCAGGGCTTCGAGCTCCTTGATCGCGGTGGTGACCGCCGACTGGGAGATGTTCAGGTGGATGGCGGCCTGGGAAATCTGGCCGATCTCGGCAGTGGCGACGAAATAGCGGACCTGGCGCAGGGTAAGAGACATGGAAATCCTGAAGGCTATTGATATCTGTTTTTCAGAACGAGAGCTATCTGATAATAGATCTTCCCAAGGGGGTTGGGGGATTCTAATTTAGGTTCCACGCACCAATGACGTGGAGACAACCACCAATGCAAGCAGTCGATTTCAACTCGGACATGGGCGAAGGCTTTGGCCCCTGGACCATCGGCGACGGTGTTGACGAGCAACTGATGGGCTTCATCAGCACCGCCAACATCGCCACCGGTTTTCATGCCGGCGACCCCAGCACCATGCGCCGTACCGTTGAGCAGGCCAAGCGCCTGGGCGTGGCCATCGGTGCCCACCCGGGGTTTCGCGACCTGGTCGGTTTCGGTCGGCGGCATATCAATGCGCCGGCTCAGGAACTGGTCGACGACATGCTCTATCAACTCGGCGCCCTGCGCGAGATTGCCCGGGTCCAGGGTCTGAACCTGCAACACATCAAGCCCCACGGTGCGCTGTACATGCACCTGGCGCGTGACGAGGCCGCCGCCCGGCTGCTCGTCGAAACCCTGCACCGCCTGGACCCGGCGCTGCTGCTCTATTGCATGCCCAATTCGGCCACCTGGCGGGTTGCCACGGAAATCGGCCATCCGGTGATCCGCGAGTTCTACGCCGACCGCGACTACGACCGCAGCGGCTCGATCGTCTTCACCCGCCATGTCGGTGCACTGGATCCGGCCAAGGTTGCCGCCAAGGTGCTGCGTGCCTGCCAGCAGGGCAAGGTGCAGACCGTGGAAGGCGATGACATCGACATCGAGTTCGATTCGATCTGCCTGCACAGCGACACCCCCGGTGCCCTGGCATTGGTCGAGGCGACCCGCGCGGCGCTGGACCAGGCGGGCATCAAGGTGCGCGCGCCTCTTTGAACCACTGATTGACCAACTTTTTTCGCCTGCCTTTCTACAACTATTCCAAGAGGAACTGACATGGCTGAGCAAACCGTATTTACCCCACTGCCGGGTACCTTCTACCGCCGCGCCACGCCGGATTCGCCACCTTTCGTCGAAGTCGGCGCGCAGGTGACCAGCGATACCGTGATCGGCCTGATCGAAGTCATGAAGCAGTTTTCCGAGCTGACGGCCGGTGTTGCCGGCACCGTGAGCGCGTTTCTGGTGGAAGACGGTGACCCGGTCGAGCCCGGGCAAATCGTTGCCACCCTCGATTGCCAGTGAGGGGCCGCACATGAGCCAGGCAATCAAGAAATTACTGGTGGCCAACCGTGGCGAAATCGCCGTGCGCATCATCCGCGCCGCCAAGGCCCTGGGCATACCGACGGTCGCCGCCTGCAGCGAGGCCGATGTCGATTCGATGGCCGCGCGGCTGGCCGATGAAGTCCAGGTGCTGGGCCCGGCCCGCGCCGATCGCAGCTACCTCAATACCCAGGCCCTGCTCGACGCCCTGCAGGCCAGTGGCGCCAACGCCGTGCATCCTGGTTATGGCTTTCTCTCGGAGAACGCCGACTTCGCCGATGCCGTGCAGGCAGCCGGCGCGATTTGGGTCGGGCCCAGCGGCCAGACCATTCGCCGCATGGGCGACAAGGCCGAAGCCCGGCGCACGGCTCAAGAGGCTGGTGTACCGGTGGTACCGGGTTCGCCCGGTGAACTGCAGGATGTGCAGGCTGCCCTGGCGGCGGCCGAGTCCGTCGGCTATCCACTGCTGATCAAGGCCAGTGCCGGAGGCGGCGGGCGTGGCATTCGCCTGGCGCAGAATGCCCAGGAGCTGGCTGAAGAATTCCCCCGCGCTCAACGTGAAGCCCAGGCAGCCTTCGGCAATGGCGGTGTTTACCTGGAGCGCTTTATCCGTCAGGCCCGGCACATCGAAGTGCAGGTACTGGGTGACGGTCAACACGCCGTTCACCTGTTCGAACGCGAATGCTCACTGCAGCGCCGGCGCCAGAAGATTTTCGAAGAGGCACCGTCGCCCGTCCTCAACCCGGCTCAGCGGGAGGCCCTGTGCGGCAGCGCGGTGCGCCTGACCGAGGCGCTGGGTTACAAAGGCGCCGGCACCCTGGAGTACCTGTTCGACGATGTCAGCGGTGAGTTCTTCTTCATCGAGATGAACACCCGGATCCAGGTCGAACACCCCATCAGCGAGATGATTACCGGTATCGATCTGGTCCAGGCCATGTTGCGCATTGCCGGTGGCGAGCCGCTGGGACTGAAGCAGAGCGATATCGTGCTGCAAGGCGCGGCACTGGAAATGCGCCTGAATGCCGAAGATCCGGCCCGGGACTTTTTCCCAAGCCCAGGCCTGGTCGAGCAACTGAGCTGGCCGCAAGGGGAGGGGGTGCGGGTCGACAGTCATCTGTTCGCCGGTTACCGCGTACCGCCGTACTATGATTCGCTGCTGGCCAAACTGATCGTCCATGGCAGTGATCGCAACCAGGCGCTGGCCCGGGCCCGCGAAGCGGTGGCCGCCACTATCCTGACCGGCATGGTGACCACCTTGCCCTTGCACGCCGAACTGCTCGAGCAACCCTGGCTGCAGAGCGCCGCGTTCAATACCGGCACCCTGGAAACCTGGTTGGCCGAGCGCCGCAGCGGAGAAAAGTGATGAGCCAGCCCATTCGTTACAGCTTCGGTGCCGACGAGCACCTGTTTGCCGAAGTCTCCGACAGCATGTCGCTGGAGGCTTTCTTTCGCGGCATGGCCATCACCCGTGCCCTGGAAAAGCTCGAGCTTGAAGGCGTGCTCGACATCTGCCTGGCCAATGCCTCCTTCCAGGTCCGTTTCGACCCGGATCGCATTGCCCCGCAGGCACTGCTCGAGGCCGTGAAAGCCGTCGAGGAAAAGGCCGTTGCCGAACGCCGGATCCAGACTCGAATCATCGAAGTGCCAGTACTGTACAACGACCCCTGGACCCACGAGACCCTGATGCGTTTTCGCGACCGTCACCAGGACCCGTCGGCCACCGACCTGGAATACGCCGCACGCATCAACGGCCTGGCCGATGTCGAAGCGTTCATCCAGGCCCACAGCGGCGCCCCCTGGTTCGTATCCATGGTCGGTTTCGTCGCCGGCCTGCCCTTCATGTTCCAGATGGTCGAGCGCGAACGGCAGCTGCAAGTGCCCAAGTACCTGCGCCCGCGCACCGACACGCCCAAGCTGACCCTGGGCCATGGCGGCTGTTTCGGTTGTATCTATTCGGTACGTGGCGCTGGTGGCTACCAGATGTTCGGCGTCACCCCGGCGCCGATCTACGACCCGGCGCAGAGCCTGGCCTACCTGAAGGAGCACATGGTGTTCTTCCGGCCGGGTGACATCGTGCAGTTCAAGCCGATCGATCGGGCCAGTTATGACCAGGCCGTGGCCGAGGTCGAAGCCGGTACGTTCGACCTGCGCATTCGTCCGGTGGAGTTTTCGCTGGACGCGTTTCTGGCCGACCCGCAGGGCTATCCCAAGACGTTGCAGGAGGTGCTGGCATGATCAAGGTACTCAAACCCGGCCTGGCCACCTCGGTCCAGGACCTTGGCCGCGAAGGCTACTACCACCTCGGCATTCCGCCCTCGGGGGCGCTGGATCAGTACGCACTGAGCGCCGCCAATTGCCTGGTCGGCAACCCGGCAGGCGCAGCGGCACTGGAGTGCACCCTGCTGGGGCCTGAACTGGAGTTCACCGTCGATGCCCTGGTGGCCGTCAGCGGCGCGCACATGGCGGCGCGCCTGGACGGTGTGCAGATGCCCCATGACACCGCCTTTGCGGTATGCGCCGGGCAAGTGCTGCGCTTCGATTTTCCGAAGATCGGTGCCCGTACCTACATCGCGGTCGCCGGCGGCATCGATGTGCCGCTGGTGCTGGGCAGTCGCTCGACTTACGCCCTTGGCGCCCTGGGTGGTTACCAAGGACGGCGACTGGCGGCCGGCGATGAGCTGCCGATCGGTGAGCCGAGCGGGCAGGGCAAGGTCGGTGCGAGCCTGCCGATGGCACTGCGCCAGGCGCTGGGTGGCGAGATCGAGCTGCGGGTGGTTCCGGGGCTGTATTACGACCGTCTGCTGCCGACGGCGGCCAAAAGCTTCTTCGCCGAACCCTGGACAGTCGGTTCCGAAGCAGACCGTATCGGCTATCGCTTCAAGGGTGGCAGTGCGCTGCAGTTCCAGCCCCGCGAACAGCCGTTCGGCGCTGGCTCAGATCCCTCGAACATCGTCGACAGCTGCTACCCGATCGGTTCGATCCAGGTGCCGGCAGGCCTGGAGCCGATAGTGCTGCACCGTGACGCGGTGTCCGGTGGCTACGCAATGATCGGCACGGTGATCAGCGCCGACCTTGACCTGATCGGTCAGATGCAGCCGAACCAGAAGGCGCACTTCGTTGAAGTCAGCCTCGAAGATGCATTGCTGGCCCGCCAGCACTACAAGAAAAAGCTCAAACGCATGAGCGAACTGTTCCTGTCCTGAGCCTGTTCTTCCCATTGCGCGGGCAAGTCCTTGCCCGCACGCCATCGCAGTGTTTCGGTGCGCTGGCGGCTGCCCGCGTTTTTGCTTTCTCATTCGCTTTGGAGTTCATGCAAATGGCAGGTCTTTCGCAATCTCGTAACGCCGACCATGATCCAGCCAGTGTTCCGGTGCCTGTGTCCGGCCGTATGGGCCGGTTGTCGCTGACCATGGCCTGGTGGGCGGTGTGCAGTGCCATGTTTTATATCGTTGTCGGTGCTTCACTCGGCCTTGCCTACGGCACGGCCAATGCCTTGATCGGCATGCTGCTTTCAGTGGTTTGTTATGGCTTGATCAACGCAGTCATCAGCCGTTACGCCATCCGCACCGGCGAGTCGGTGGCGCTGTTCTCCCGGCGCTTGTTCGGCAACAGTGGTGCTTGTCTGGCGACCCTGATCTTCTTCACCACGGCGATTTACTACGCAGTGTTCGAAGGCTCGGTCATCGCAGTGGCCGTCAACCACCTGTATCCCGAGGTGGCCTATCCGCTGGCCGCACTGATCGTGGTGCTGTACAGCGTGCCGCTGATCCTGGGCAGCGTGCAGCGCTGGCTGGACAAGTTCAATGGCGTGCTGCTGCCGATCTACCTGGGCGGTCTGCTGCTGGCAGTGGGGCTGTCGATCGCGCGCTATGGCTACCAGCCGCAATGGCTGGAGTTCGGCCCGCAAACGCCGGTGGCCCATGGTTGGTGGCACTGCTTCACAGCCTACATGGGCGTCTGGGTGCTGATGCTGTTCACCTTCGACTATGCGCGCTTCGGCAAGCCGGAAGATGCCGAGTATCACGGTCGCTGGAACTTCGGCATGCCGTTCTACCTGGTGACCTTCCTGCTCAATGGCGCGGCAGGGATCTACCTGGTCAGCAGCATTCCCCATGAAGGCGCGCTGAACGAAGTCTCGGTGGTCATGGCAATCCTGCAGTTGATGGGCGTGGGCGGGCTGCTGTTCGTGTGGGCCACGCAAACGCGGATCAATACAGCCAACTATTACCTGGCAACCCTGAACATGCAGGCGTTCTTCGCCCGTTTCGGGCTGCGCCTGTCGTACCTGGTCTGGGCCGTGGTGGTGGGGGCGATCGTTTATGCACTGATGCTTGCCGACGTCTTTGCCTACCTGCTCAAGGCCCTGGGTTATCAAGGGATCTTTGTGGTGGCCTGGGTCGGGGTGGCGCTGGCGCAGATCATGGGCGGTCGCGCGGATGCGTCAGTGCGCGACGTGAACTTCAATCCAGTCGGGCTGCTGGCATGGTTCGGTGGCACCGCCTTGGGGTTGGGCTTGATGATGGCCGACGGTGTGCTGGCGAGTTTTTCCGCACCCTTGACCGGTCTGCTGGCCTTCGCGCTGCAGTGGGGGCTGTCCCAGGGCGCGCGGCAGCGGGTGGCGGCTGCCGGTTGATATCAGACAGGCGGTAGCCATTTCAGGGGGGGCGCAGCGCTGATCATCATTTGTCATGATTAATGGCTTTGCTTGGTCAAGGGTAGGGGTATTCTGGAAAATATCCGCAAAATTATCTCGGGGCTGTACGAATGCTACCCTGATTTCCGGAGTATTTTTACTGATGGCTCAATCATCCTTGCCTGCAGAAAGCGCCCTGGCGCCCCCCGCTTCTCGGCATTACGAGGGGCGCTATCACAACCTGACCGTGCTGCCGCAAGACGGGCTGCTGAAAAAACTGCGCATCGGCTTCAAGTTCCTGTTTCTGAGCCGGCCGGCCGACACCCGCCCGGCGGCCCCCGTTCCCGTGCAGCGCCTGACCCGCGAGCAGTTGCTGGATGCACCGGACAACAGCCTCTGGCGCCTGGGGCATTCAACGGTATTGTTGAAACTGGGCAATGACTTCTTCATCACCGATCCGGTGTTCGTCGAGCGCGCCTCGCCCGTGCAATGGGCCGGCCCGAAGCGTTTTCACCAACCCCCCCTGAGCGTCGATGAGTTGCCAGCGCTCAAGGCGGTCATCCTGTCCCATGACCATTACGATCATCTCGACGAACAGACGGTCGTGCAACTGGCCGCCAAGACCGAATTCTTCCTCACGCCATTGGGCGTAGGCGACACCTTGATTCGTTGGGGAGTACCGGCCGAGAAAGTGCGTCAGCTGGACTGGTGGCAAACCACCGAAATCGATGGCGCCCGATTCGCCGCCACGCCGTCGCAGCACTTTTCCGGTCGCGGTTTGTTCGACAGCAACAGCACGCTGTGGGCGTCCTGGGTCATCATTGCAGACAACCTGCGTGTGTTTTTCAGTGGCGACAGTGGCTATTTCGACGGCTTCAAGCAGATCGGCGAGCAATACGGTCCCTTCGACCTGACGTTGATGGAGACCGGCGCCTACAACGTCAACTGGCCCAGCGTACACATGCAGCCCGAGCAAAGCCTGCAGGCGCATATCGATGTGCGCGGGCGCTGGCTGCTGCCGATTCATAATGGGACCTTCGATCTGTCGACGCACAGCTGGCATGAGCCTTTCGACCGCATTGCCGCGTTGGCATCGTCTCAAGGCATACCCCTCAGTACCCCACAGATGGGCGAACGGGTGAGCCTGCTGCAACCACATGCGGGGCAGCACTGGTGGTTGGCGCCTGTGCTGCAGCCGGCGCCATTGGCTGCACCACCGGCTATTTAGTCTTCTGCCTGTCGGCTCGCCCAGCCTCGTTTTTCTCGGGCGGCTTGCCTGTATCGCTACGAATCTGCGCGTGGCTGATCAGCGCGAAAATAAAGCTGCCGCCAACGATATTGCCGACCAGTGTCGGCCCGGCGAAGTGCAGCCAGAACTCCTGCCAACTCGCTTCCCCGGCCCAGACCAGGTAGGAGACGTCCACCGAACCTACGACGATATGGGTGAAGTCGCCCAACGCCATCAGGTAGGTGATCAGGATGATGATCCACATCTTGGCGCTTTCCATCGACGGGATCATCCAGACCATGGTGGCGATCATCCAGCCCGAGACGATGCCTTTGGAAAACATCTGTTTGACGTCGTTCTCCATGACCTTGCGGCCGATATCGAGAAAGGCCGCGTCGGTCTTGCTGTCGAAAATCGGCAGGTGCAGCATCACGTACGACACCAGCAAGGTCCCGGCCAGATTGCCCACCAGCACGACCCCCCACAAGCGCAGCAGTCGAGCAAAATTGCTCAGGGTCGGCTTGGTCATCACCGGCAGCACGGCGGTCAGGGTGTTCTCGGTAAACAACTGCTGGCGCGCCAGAATCACCGCCAGAAACCCCGCGCAGTAGCCCAGGCTGGCAATCACCTTGCCGGTTTCCGCGTCTGGCAGGCGCGAATTGAACAAACCCATCGCCATGAGTGACAGACCCATGGTCAACCCGGCCGCCAACGCCGACCACCAAAGCGCCGCAACACTGCGTTCGAGCTCGGTATCACCCTGGGTGCGGATGATCTCGTGCAACACCGCCGCCCGCGGCGGCTGATTCTTGCTGACTTCCTGCTGTTCATCCGCCGACAGGCCGGGGGTCTTGCCTTCGTCGTTGTTCATGAGGGTCCCTGAGCGTGACTGTACGCGCTTCATTGTAGAGACTGTGCAAGGACCGGATTGGTTGCGTAGCCGCAGCATCACACGCAAAGTGTGGGAACGATTCATGTCGCCTGGCAGTTCAAATTCCCCATCGAGAGATCAATGACCACCCTCTACGACGCACGCGGCAATATCTACGCCGTGATCTCACCCCAACAATTACGCACGATGGGCATTGTCCTGCCCGAGACCGCAGAGCAGGCTGCCCTGACCCGAACGCAATGGGCTCAACGCGCCATCGCCGCGTGCTGCGACTGGCCTGAAGGCACCAGGCCGCAAGGTGCCAAGGCTCACCGCAGCGATGGCCTGCTGGTGGGCCCCTTCCAGGACAAAGCCCCCTTCGACCTGTTGATCGTCAACACCGATGGCAGCTTCGCCGAGCGCAGCGGCAATGGCCTGACCATTTTTGCCCAGGCGCTTACCGATCAAGGACTGACCGTTGCGAATGAAGGCTTTGCGCTGCGTGTCCATCATGACAAAAGCGATTCGCCTTCACCGGTTTCCACCCAACTCGAACCTGCGGTGCTCAATGGCACCCAGGGCTTCTGGCTTGATCTGGGCACGCCAGGCTTCGGTCCCGATGCCGTGGGTGCCCGGAACGGGCGGGTGACGGAGTCCGGACCGACGAGCCATGTACATCGCCTGAGCCAACTCGATCCGCGCTGGAACCGCAGTGTATTCGTGCGCATTGGCAATCCGCATTGCGTCAGCCTGCTTGCCGACCCGAATGAATTGCCTGATATGCAGCAGTTGCGCACGCATCCACTGGATGAAGGGTTGACCCGTATCGCCTTCGCCAGCGATGGCGGGTCAGGGGAGGGCGATCCATGTCCTGGCGGAGTGAACCTGCAGTGGGCTGCGCTTGAAAGTGAAGGGTTGATCGCAGCAAGGGTATTCGAGCGCGGTGAAGGGCCTACGGAATCGTCGGGCACCAGCGCCAGTGCCGTGGCCTGCGCTGCCTGGTTGACCGGCCTGGTGAAGGCGGGAACGGTGCAGGTGCGCATGCCGGGTGGGACGGCGCCGGTTCGTTTGCAGGAAAGCGAGGGGCGGCTTGAACGGGTAAACCTGTTCGGTACCGCGAAACGGATACTGTAATGCAAAGAGATGCGTTTTTTGTGGGAGCTGGCTTGCCAGCGATGCAGTCGCCTCGGTCTTTCTGATCCTGTGCGGTGATGCTATCGCTGGCAAGCCAGCTCCCACAAGGGATCAGCGCTCGGCATTTCATTTGTGGACCTGGATAGGCCCCCCTGTGGGAGCTGGCTTGCCAGCGATGACGTCCGTGCAGGCAATACAGTTAACGCCTGGGCCGCCGCCCCAGTGCCACCTCCCGCGTCACCCAGGCTATCAGCGGTGAACCCATCAAGGTCGGTACCAGCCACGGCCATGGCGTGGCGAAGCCGCTGATCCCGGTTATGGTCACCCAATTGATCACCAGCAGTGCCGTGCACAGGGCGATGTAAGAACCGCCCTGACCGGCCAGATGCAGCTTCAACCAACCCTTCCAGCGCATTTTCGCCGCCAGGTAACCCATCAACGCCAAAGCGTAAGAGCCGATGGCTACCCACAACAACCAGCCAATGCGCTGCCAGCTCAACACCGCCAGGGCTGCGGCGGTGATGCAGACCCCGAGCATGACCCAGTGATAGCACTCGCCGGCAAAGGTATGCACCCCGGGGCGTTTGCGCGCCTGCATGGCCAGCGGCCCGAGCAGCAACCCGATGCCGCCCAGGAGGATGTGCGCCACCAGAAAAGGGGTTGTCACCGTCATGTTCGCCTCCGCTGGCCGTGAGTTGAACCAGCGTAGGCCAATTACCGGGAGAACGCCGCGTCCGGAATCGCCATCAGGTTGCCGCTGCCGCTTCTGATCATCGCGACGTGTTGATCGGCGCGTGGCAGCAACCGTTGAAAATAGAATCGGGCCGTCTCGCGCTTGCCGATGTAGAAGTCGTGCTCACTGCTGCCGGCGGCCAATTGACGTTCGGCCTGGGTCGCGGCGCGTAGCCAGTGGTATCCGAGCAGGACATAGCCGGACTGCATCAGGTAGTCGAAGGCGCTGGCACCGACCAGGTTACTGTCGTTGTGGCGTTGATCCAGCACCCAACCCGTCAGTTCGCGCCATTGCCCCACATAACGGCTCAGTTGCTGCGCCAGTGCCGGCGGGACGTTGTCCTCCAGGCAAAAGCCTTCGATCTCGGCAAACAGATTTTCCAGCTCGCGACCTTCGTCTGCCAGGACCTTGCGGTTCAGCAGGTCGATCCCCTGAATGGTGTTGGTGCCTTCGTAGATGGCGGTGATACGCACATCGCGAGAGATCTGCTCCATGCCGGCCTCGCGGATAAAGCCATGGCCGCCGAACACTTGCACGCCAAGCTGCGCCGCTTCGATGCCGGTTTCAGTGAGAAAGCCTTTGGCGATCGGGGTCAGTAATGCCAGGCGGCGCATGGCGGCCTCGCGGACCGATTCACTCAGGCCATGGTGAAGAAGGTCGACCTGTCGAGCACAGGCCAGGTTCAGCATGCGCCCACCTTCGGCGAAGGCTTTCTGGGTCAGCAACATACGTCGCACATCGGGGTGGTTGATGATCGGGTCGGCGGCCAGTTCCGGTCTCTGCGGCGGCACCGCACGCATCTGCAGACGCTCGCGGGCATAACGCAACGCGCCCTGGAACGAGGCTTCGGCATGGCCTTGCCCTTGCTGGGCGACTGCCAGGCGCGACTCGTTGATAAAGGTGAACATGGCGTTCAGGCCACGGTTGGCGGTGCCCAGCAGATAGCCGGTGGAACCGTCGAAATTGATCACGCAGGTGGCGTTGCCGTGAATGCCCATCTTGTGCTCGATCGAACCACAGCTCACCCCGTTGGCCGGGCCTGCACTGTCATCGTCATTGAGCAGGCGCTTGGGCACGGCGAACAGGGAGATACCCTTGACGCCGGCCGGTGCCCCCTCAATGCGCGCCAGGACCAGGTGCAGGATGTTGTCGGTCATATCGTGGTCGCCAGCAGAAATGAACATCTTGCTGCCGGTGATCCGGTAACTGCCGTCGCTCATCACCTCGGCGCGGGTGCGCAGCAGGCCCAGGTCCGAACCGCAATGGGCTTCGGTGAGGCACATGGTGCCGGTCATGCGCCCAGCGATCAGCGCCGGCAAAAAGCGCTGCTTGAGTGATTCGTCGCCATGGGCATAGAGCGTGCTGACAGCACCGCTGGTGAGGTTGATGTACATGTTCCAGGCGTGGTTGGCGCTGAACAGCATGTCATTGACCACGCTGCCCATCGATGGCGGGAGCCCTTGCCCGCCATAAGCCTGGGGCTTCTCCAGGGCGAGCCAGCCGTTGTCGGCAAACTGGCGGAACGCTTCGCTGAAACCGGGTGGCGTGCTGACCCGGCCGTCCTGCCATTGGCAACCCTGGATATCGCCCACCGCGTTCAACGGCGCCACTGCCTGCTCGGCGAACCTGGCTGCTTGCTCGGTGATGGCGTCCAGCATCGAGGCGTCAATGGCCTCGCAGCCTTCGAGCTGCTGATAGTGGCTGGCAAAGTCGTTCAGTTCATGGATGACGAATTGCAAGTCGCGCAGGGGAGCCTGGTAGCTGGGCATGGTGAGGTCCTGGACATGATGGAAAGTAGCAGCGTGCAGGGAAAAGATTTCACGCTGAGTGCATGGCTGGTTTTTTAGCAATTACAGGCAGCCGTGCGCTTCCAACTGCAGGTGGATTTGCAGGTGGAAGGTGGGTGGAGGGGTAGCTCAGTCCAGCAGTTTGAGTTCTCGGGTCACTTGCAGGGCGGTTTCGCGGTCGCTTGCGTCGAGCTTGCGGAACAGATTGTTGATGTGGGTTTTCACCGTGCTGAGGCTGATATAGAGCCCGTCGGCAATCTGCTGGTTGCCCTGGCCGCTGGCCATGCGCCGCAGTACATCCTGTTCGCGACGGGTCAGCGGCTCGAGCAGCAAGTGGGTTTCGCGGGCGCTTTGCGGCGCTGGCGCGCGCAGGATCTGACTGAGTTGTTCGCGCATTGCCAACGGCGCTTCGAGGCCCAGTTGGCGACGGGTTTGCGGCGTCAGCAGTTGGCGCAACGGTTCGCCCAGGTCGCGACATTCCGGTTGCAACAACTGGCCCAGGCCATGGGTGCAGGCCGACTGCAATACCTGCTCCAGACAGGCGAAGGCGGCGTTGCGATCGCCCTGGTCCTGATGCAGGGTGGCCTGCAGTATGTTCAGATCAAATTGCAGTCGTTGGTTCTCTTCGGCAGCGGCCTGCTCCTGGAGCCTGCTGCTGATCTGCAGGGCAACACTGTGCTGCCCCAGATGGCGCTGGACCCAGGCATAAGCCAGCCATTCTTCCGGCATCAGCGCCTCCTCATAGTGGCGGCGACACCAGTGCCATTCCTCCAGCCAATCGAGGATGAAGGCCTGGTCGTGTTGATGCACCGCCAGGCGCACACGCCAGGCGCTGCTCTGGCGATACAACGCAAACAGCTGGAACTGGCGGGCCAGGCGCCGGGCTTCGTCGAGGCGGGAAGCGGCTTGAGCCAGATCGCCCTGAGCAAGGTGCAGGCAGGCCTGGTAGTGGAAGACCCAGGGCAGGCCGGCGCAGTGGGGGAAGTCGAGGGCGATCGCCTCGGCCTGGTTCAAGTGGTGGGCGGCCTGGTCGAGGCGATTGTTTTGCACCAGCACCAAACCCTGGCCGAGATGATGGAACAGGTCGTAAAAGCTGCGTGAGGCGCTGCTTGGCAGATGTTGGGCAAGACCGAGAAAACGCTCACCGGCCTGGCTCACCTGACCCTGAGCCAGCTCGATAAGGCCCATCAGCATGTGCAGGCTATTGGTGTAACCACTAAAGCCCAGGGCCAGCAATTCACTCAGGGCCTGTTGGGCATCAATACGCGCCTTGCGCAACTGGCCGAGGGCAAACAGGCAACTGGCGCGGTTGAAGGTCAATACCGCCGTGGCCGCGTTGACCTGGGGGAAACGTTGCAGGGCCGTCTCGATCAGCCCCAGGCCATGACTGAAATTGCCACCGAGCACGGCCAGGCGGCTGCGCAGAAAGGCCAGCGTCTGGTGCACCCGTTCAGGATGGCGCTCCGGTACCTCATCGCGCTGCAGCAGCCGTTGCAGTTGTTGCAGGCAGTCGCGTGCACGCGCGATGTCGTTGGTCACGATGACCGTACTGGTCTGGGTCATGGCCAGGGTAAAATGGTCGGCGCCGCTTTGACCCGGTATATCGGAGAGGAAGTCGACGATCGCATTGACCCGACCTTCGCGCAGCAGATCGAAACTGTAGCGTTCGATGGCTGCCAGGAGTGCGTTGAAATCCTTGGCCCGGCCCAGTTGGTAAACCGCCTCGGTATAGCACTGTTGCTCGATCAGCCAGGCGGCGGCCTGGCGGTGCAGTTCGAACAGGCGATCTGGCGCGTGACGGTACAGGCGCTGATAAAGCGTGCGCCGAAACACCGGGTGATAGCTGTAGGGCAGGCGTTCGCCTTGTCGCTGCTCGACGAACAGGTCCTGGCGTTGCAGTTGGCCGATCAGTTGCGCGGCATGCGTGTTGCCGCTGAGGTGTGTCGCAAGGGTAGCGTCGAAGGCGTTGACCACCGAGGTGCGTTCCAGAAAGGTCAGCAGCGCGGGAGGCAGGCGACGCAGCACTTGCTCGTCGAAGAACTGGGTAGTGTGCTCGACTGCTTGCCGTTCGTCATGGGCGCCGAGCCCGAACAGAACACCACTGATCCAGCCCTCGTTGCTGGCGCGCAATTGATAGATTGCATCGCTGCCCAGCGTCATCCCTCGGGCCTCGGCGAGATCGCGGGTTTCCGAACTGTCCAGTGCCAGGCTGTTGGCTTCAAGCATGTGCAGGCGCTGGTTGCGCCGCAAATGGCCGAAGGCAAGCGCCGGCAGCCCTTCACAGGTGCCGATGACATGCAGATTGGCCGGGGCGAACAGCAGCAGCTCGTCCAGGTAACGGCAACTGGCCTGGGCCCGCAGCAGGTGCAGGTCATCGAAAATCAGGGTGAAGCGTTCACGGCGTTGCTCCAGATGCTCGACGATCGCAGCCCACAGCGCAGGTTCGTCGGCAGCATCAGGCACGGGCAACTGCAGGGCGCGCAGCAGATGGGCGAGCAGGCTCTGCGCCTGGTTGTCACTGGCGTCGCAGCGGTACCAGGCGCAGTGGCCGTTCAGGCTGGCGGCGTATTGGGTCAGCAGGGTGCTCTTGCCATAGCCCAGTGGCGCACTGATAAGGGTCAGCAGACAGCCTTGCTGCGCCGCATCCTGCAGGCGTTGCAGCAGTTTGGGGCGAGCGATGGCGTTTGCAGGCAATGGTGCAGGACGCAGTTTGGTGGCGTTGATGGCCGTTTTTTTCATGCGCTGCGTGCTATTCCCAGGACAGTTTCAATTGCCGACACCTTATATGCAGTGCGGTGGGTCAGACAATCCGCGTCGTCTGCATCGCTGGCAAGCCAGCTCCCACAGGTCTCCCACAGGTCTTCACTGTCATGCTTGTATCTGTGGGAGCTGGCTTGCCAGCGATGGGGCCATGACGGCCAGCCCAGTCAAAAGGTGTGTCATTACAGCACTTCAAACAACCCAGCCGCCCCCATACCGCCGCCGACACACATGGTCACCACCACATATTTCACGCCACGACGTTTACCTTCAAGCAGCGCATGCCCGACCATCCGTGCACCGCTCATGCCGTAGGGGTGACCGATGGCGATGGCGCCGCCGTTGACGTTGAGTTTATCCGGATCGATGCCCAGGGTGTCGCGGCAGTACAGGACCTGGCAGGCGAAGGCTTCATTGAGCTCCCACAGACCGATGTCATCCACCCGCAGGCCATGCTGCTTGAGCAGTTTGGGCACCGCCAACACCGGGCCGATACCCATTTCCTCCGGGGCCAGGCCGGCCACGGCGATGCCGCAATAGCGGCCGATCGGCGCCAGGTTGCGTTGTTCGGCCAGGCGCGCATCCATCAGCACACAGGCGCTGGCGCCGTCGGACAGTTGGCTGGCGTTGCCGGCGGTGATGCAGCCACCTTCGATCACCGGCTTGAGTTTGACCAGGTCATCGAGCACGGTTTGCGGGCGGTTGCCTTCGTCCTGGGTCAGGGTGACCTGTTCGTAGCTGACAGCACCCGTGGCCTTGTCGACCACTTGCTTGGTGGCAGTCACCGGCACGATCTCATCGGCGAACAAACCGGCCTGCTGGGCGGCGGCGGTGCGCAACTGCGATTGCAGGGCATAGGCGTCCTGGGCTTCGCGGCTGATGTTGTAGCGTTCGGCCACGATCTCGGCGGTTTGCAGCATCGGCATATAGGCATGCACGGCGTTGCGCATCACCAGCTCGTCGCGCTCGGCCATGGCCCATTCCATGTTGCGGTTTTGCACCAGGCTGATGTGTTCCTGGCCGGCGCCGATGGTGACCTGCATGCCGTCGACCATGATCTGCTTGGCTGCCGTGGCGATGGCCATCAGGCCCGAGGCGCACTGGCGGTCCAGGGTCTGGCCGCTGACACTGTAGGGCAGGCCGCTGGCGAGTGCCGCCATGCGCCCCAGGTTCCAGCCAGCGGTGCCGCTGGGCATGGCGGTGCCCATGATCAGGTCGTCGATTTCAGCGGCTTCGATACCGGCGCGGGTGACCGCGGCACGAATGGCGTGGCTGGCCATGCTCGGCGACTTGAGGTTGTTGAAGGCACCGCGAAAGGCTTTGGCGATGGGCGTGCGGGCGGTGGAGAGGATGACGGCTTCTTTCATGTCGAGTTTCCGATAGAGGTTGTGGACGGCCGCCGCGATGGCAGCGGCCGCGCAAGAATCAGTGCTTGGCGATGCGACGCTGGCCGGCGGCGACCAGGCGTTGCAGCAGCGGCGCCGGCTGGAACCACATCCGGCCGTAGTCACCGAGCGCCTCGCGGTAGTGCTCGATGGCCGCCAGCACCTTGTCCAGGCCAAGCTGCTCGGCATAGTGCAGCGGGCCGCCGCGCCAGGCCGGGAAGCCGTAGCCGTTGATCCACACCAGGTCGATGTCGCTGCTGCGCAAGGCAATGCCCTCGTCGAGCAGCTGGATGCCCTCGTTGATCAGCATGAACAGACAGCGGTCGTGGATTTCCTGCTCGCTGATCGGGCGACGAGTGATGTTCAATTTGGCCGCGACCTTTTCAGCCAGTGCCAGTACCTCCGGGGCCTCCTGGCGATCACGGCCCTCATAGGTGTAGAAGCCGCGGGCATTCTTCTGGCCGTAGCGACCCAGCGCGTACAGCTCGTCGGCGATCTTGCAGTAGCTCGGGTCGTGTGCAATCACTTCGCGGCGCGATTCGCGAACCAGGAAGCTGACGTCAATGCCAGCCAGGTCATGCATGGCCATCACGCCCATGGCCAGGCCCAGGTCGGTCAGCACCTTGTCGATCTGTGCCGGTGTGGCGCCTTCGAGCAGCAGGCGATGGGCTTCACGGGAGTAGGGTTCGAGCATGCGGTTGCCGATAAAGCCGAAGCACACGCCCGACACCACCGGGATCTTGCCGATGCGTTTGCCGACCTTCAGGGTGGTGGCCAGCACGTCCGGGGCGGTGGCCTTGCCGCGCACCACTTCGAGCAGGCGCATGACATTGGCCGGGCTGAAGAAGTGCAGGCCGATCACGTCTTGCGGGCGGCGGGTGACGGCGGCGATGGCGTCGACATCCAGGGTCGAGGTGTTGCTGGCCAGGATCGCGCCCGGCTTGCACACCTCATCCAGGGTGCGGAACACCTGCTGCTTGATCGGCAGGCTTTCGAAGACGGCTTCGATCACCAGGTCGCAGTCAGCGATGTCGGCGTACTCCAGGGTGCCGGTGAGCAAGGCCATGCGCTGCTCCAGCTGGGCCTGGGTCAGCTTGCCGCGCTTGATGCTGATTTCGTAGTTGTTGCGGATCTGGGTCAGGCCACGGTCGAGGGCCTCGGGCTTGAGCTCCAGCAGCCGCACCGGGATTCCGGCGTTGGCGAAGTTCATGGCAATGCCGCCACCCATGGTGCCGGCGCCGATCACGGCGACCTTGTCGATCGCGCGGATCGGCGTGCTGGCGTCCACGCCCGGCACCTTGCCGACTTCACGTTCGGCGAAGAACACATGGCGCAGCGCCTGGGACTGGCTCGAGGCTTCGGCTTGCTTGAACAGTGCCTTTTCTTCAGCCAGGCCTGCTTCGAGCGACAGTGTGCAACTGGCCTCGACGGCGGCCAATACCAGGAACGGGGCCAGTTGGCCTTTCCAGCGGCGCTCGTTGGCGGTGCGGTACTGGGCGAAGAAATCGGCTGCCAGTTCACTGGCCGGGTTTGGCATCGGCCAGGCCGGGCGTGCCGGGGCGACGTCTGCGACCAGGTCGCGAGCGAACTGGCGAGCATCATCAAGCAGGCTTTCGGGGCTCTTGGCCAAACGATCGACTACACCCAGTTCCTTGGCGCGTGTGGCAACGATGGGTTGACCGGAAGCAATCATCTCCAGAGCCGCTTGCGCACCGATCAATCGCGGCAGGCGCTGGGTCCCCCCGGCGCCAGGCAGCAGGCCCAGGCTGATTTCCGGCAGGCCGACACGGGCGAGGGGCTCGGCGATGCGGTAACCGCAGGCCAGGGCCAGCTCCAGGCCGCCGCCCAGGGCGAACTTGCCGATGGCCGCGATCAGCGGCTTGTCCAGTTGAGTCAGGCGGACCAGCAGATCGGGCAGGGACGGCTCGGCATGGGAGGCAGCGCTGCCGAACTCGCTGATATCAGCCCCGGCGCTGAAGGCCAGGCCTTCGCCGTGGAGGATGATGGCGCGCACGGCAGGATTGGCGGCGGCGTCTTCGCAGGCTTGCAGCAAGGCCACGCGCAGCGGCTGGCCGAGGGCGTTGACCGGGGCACTGGCCAGGCCGATCAGGGCCAGGTCGTTTTCGATACGGGTGTGGATCAAGGTGCTCATAGAGGTTCCTTGGAGTAGCGCTGTAGGGGAGGGCGACCGGTTCAGAACCAGGCGTCCTGCATGTCGAAGCAGACGCGATTTCCGGCCTGCAGCAAGTTCGCCTGGGCCGGCAGCGGGGCCAGTTCCCAGTCCATGAAGTAGCGCGCCGCCTGCAATTTGCCGCGATAGAAATCGGCCTCGCTGCCCTTGGCACCGGCAGTCAGGGCGCGGCTGGCCAGCGTGGCCTGGCGCAGCCACAGCCAGCCGACCACGACGCGGCCGAACAGATCCAGATAAGTCGTGGCGTTGGACAGCCCAAGGTCGGCATTGGCCGCGATCTGGCCCTGCAAGGCCATGGTCACCTGCTCGAGAATCCCCAGGCCATCGCCCAGCGCGGCCTGCAGGGGTTCGAGCGTCCCATCGCCACGGGCACTGTCGAGCGTGGCGCGGGCCCGATCAAGGAACAGCCGGTAGCCATCGCCGCCACGCGGACCCAGTTTGCGCCCGAGCAGGTCGAGGCCATGGATGCCTTCGGTGCCTTCATGGATGGGGTTCAGGCGGTTGTCGCGGTAGTACTGCTCCAGCGGGTACTCGCGGGTATAGCCGGCGCCGCCGAGTACCTGGATGCCAATGTCCGAGGCGATAAGGCCGTAGCGGGACGGGTAGGATTTGACCATCGGCGTGAGCAGATCCAGCAGCTCGGCGGCATCGCGACGCTCTGCTTCGCAGGGCGCACTGTGGGCATCCTCGACCAGGCTGCTGGCGTACAGGCACAGCGCCAGACTGCCTTCGGCGTAAACCTTCTGCTGCAACAGCATGCGCCGCACATCGGCATGCTGGATGATCTGTACCTGCGGCGCCAGCGGGTCCTTGTTGCTGGGCAGGCGCCCCTGGGGGCGCTCGCGGGCGTAGGTCAGGGCATGCAGGTAACTCTGGTACGCCAGGCTGGCCGCGCCCAGGCCGACGCCGATGCGTGCCTCGTTCATCATCTGGAACATGTAGCCCAGGCCCTTGTGCGCCTCGCCGACCAGATAACCGACCGCGCCCTCGTGCTCGCCGAAACTCAGCACGGTGGAGGTGGTGTTGCGATAGCCCATCTTGTGCAGCAGACCGGCCAGCGCCACATCATTGCGCACACCGATGCTGCCATCGGCCTCGACCAGGAACTTGGGTACCAGGAACAGTGAAATCCCCTTGACCCCGGCCGGTGCACCTTCGATGCGGGCCAGCACCATGTGCACGATGTTCTCGGTCATCTCGTGGTCGCCGCCAGAGATGAACATCTTCTGCCCGAACACCCGATACGTACCGTCGGCCATGGGGCGGGCGCTGGTGCGCAAGTCCCCCAGGGCCGAGCCCTGGCCGGCTTCGGTCAGCGCCATGGTGCCGCTGAAACGGCCTTCCAGCATGGGCGCGAGAAAGCGCGCCTGCAGCTCGGTGCTGGCAAAACTCTTCACCAGATTGGTGGCGCCGATGCTGAGGAAGGGATATGCGACCGAGGCGATATTGGCTGCGTTGAAATACGCCATACAGGCGCGCAACACCACTTCAGGCAGCTGCAACCCGCCATCGGCGTAATCATGGTGCGCTGCCAGAAAGCCCGCCTGGGCAAAGGCATCCCAGGCCGCCTTGGTTTCCGGGATCAGCGTTACTCGCTCGCCATCGAAGGTCGGCTCGTTGGCGTCGCCCTTGTGGTTGTGCGGGGCAAAGTAATCGGCGGCCAGCTGGCGGGCGGTATCGAGCGTGGCATCGAATACGGCGCGATCATGCTCGGCATAGCGCGGGCGCTGGAGCAGCGCTTGGGTGTCGAGCAGTTCGTAGAGCTGGAAGCTCAGTTCACGCTCATTGAGCAATTGGTCGGTCATGGAATGTCTCGTCAGGGGACGCTATGCGAGACGTTTTAACAAGCCAGGTGGGCGCGGCGCGTCCAACCCGGGGTGGATTTACGGGTGGAAAAACCACTGTGAGGTGGAGACGGGAGGAAGGGGTGGCCCTTTGGTGATTGGCTACGCTGTGTGCATACCCCGCCCAAGGAGGGTCGACCATGTGCACGCGCAACCCGCTGCATTGCATCATTCCGCCCTACATCACCGAGCGCCTCGCCCAGTCCGACGACCCGCAGGTGCGTTCGCAGGCCATCGCCAACCTCAAGGCCGATGCCGGCTACCGTGCCACCCGCGAAAGCGCCCAGGCCATTGCAACTCTGCTGGCCACGCTGTCACCCGGCCAGACGCGCCACCGCCTGGTCTACACCGCCAACGACAGTGGCCAACTGCCCGGCGACCTGGCCCGCGCCGAAGGGCAGGGCCCCAGCGGTGATGCGGCGGTGGATGAAGCCTACGACGGTGCGGGCATTACTTATGACTTCTACGACCAGTTGTTCCAGCGCAACTCACTGGACGGCAAAGGCATGGCCCTGATCTCCACCGTGCACATGAAGAAGTTCGACTTCCGCACCAAGACCTACGTGCCCCTGGACAATGCTTTCTGGAACGGCACGCAAATGGCCTATGGCGACGGTGCCGGGCTATGGTCGCAACGCTTCACCCGCTCGCTGGATGTCATCGGCCATGAACTGACCCACGGCGTGCAAACCTTTACCAGCAACCTCACGTATTACGGCCAGTCCGGCGCACTGAACGAACATTTCTCCGACGTTTTCGGCGTCCTGGTGCGGCAATGGCATCTGAATGAACCCGCCAGCAGCGCCAGCTGGCTGATCGGCGCCGACGTGTTGATACCCGCGCCCACCCGCCGTGGCATCCGCGACATGGAATTCCCCGGCACCGCCTTTGCCAATGACCCTTACCTGGGCGACGACCCACAACCCGACCACATGTCAAAACTTGTCACAGGATCAGGGGATAATGGCGGGGTGCATTACAATTCAGGCATTCCCAACCGCGCCTTCGTCCTGGTGGCCAAGGCCCTTGGCGGCAATGCCTGGGACGTGGCCGGGCGGATCTGGTACGAAACCCTGCTTCAGCTCAATGCCCACAGTCAGTTCCAGGACTGCGCCGAAATCAGTGTCCAGATCGCCGGCGCCCGCTATGGCGCGCAAGCCAAAAAAGCCGTGAAGGCGGCATGGAAGAAAGTCGGGATCAGCCTGTAGCCAGCTCTTTTGCGAGGTCAGCTCATGAAAATCCAGTTCCAGGAAACCGGAGGATTCGTCGGCACCGTCAAAGTCTGCCAACTGGACACGGACGCCCTGGCGCACGATGAAGCACAAACCGTCAAACGCCTGGTGCGCGAAAGCGGCATCAAGGTGTCCGGCAGGCACTGCGACGAAATGGGCCGGGATTGCCAGCAATACGAAATCATCATTGATGACGGACGTGAGATATCAGTGACTTACGACGACGGTAACGTTCCGGAGTCGGCATGGGGACTGGTTGGCTACCTGAAAGACCGCGCCAGCCCCAAGCGTCGCGGCTGATTTGCGAAAGCATGCAACACAAAGTTGACACCTTTGCGCAATTCCGTAAAATGCCGCCTCACAGCAGGCACGTAGCTCAGTTGGTTAGAGCACCACCTTGACATGGTGGGGGTCGTTGGTTCGAGTCCAATCGCGCCTACCAAACAAAATCCGCTCTGCTGGGCGGTGTGAAGAAGGGCGATCCGAGAGGGTCGCCCTTTTTTGTTGCCTGATATTCTCTATTGGCACAGCAGACCAATCAAACGAGCACTCCCCATGGCCTACACCATCAGCAACCAACCGCTGACCCTCGCCCAGTTCGACTTCATCCAGGACCAACTGGACAAGCACGCCGGGGAAACCTCCATCCGCAGCATCTCGGAACTCGACGGCTACTTCACCGCCATCATCTCCTACATCGAAGACATCCATTTCAACGACTGGTACGCCGCCTTCTGGGGAGGCGCCGAGCACCTGCCGAAGTGGAAAAGCGAACAGACCTACCAGCGTTTCTTCGACCTGCTGATCCAGCACATGAACCAGATCGCCACAATGCTAGTGGACTACCCGGATGCCTACTCGCCGATCTTCAACCAGGCCGAAGATCGGGAAGGCCTCGACGTGGAAGACTGGTGCCTGGGCTATCAGCGCGGGGTCAATGTCGCCGGCGGCTGGGCGGACTTGCCCGAACACGAGAAGGGCTTGCTCGGCCTGATCACCATGCACACGCTCGGTCTGGATGTCATTTCCAAAGGCAAGGAAGACCCGGAGCAGGCGTTCAGCTCCGAAGAAGCCTTCATAGAAGTCATCAAGGTCGCCGCCGTGGGCCTGCATCAGTATTGGGCGCAACAGCGTACCGCTTCGCAAGCGATCACCCACGAGCCCGTGCGCGCCGAGCCCAAAGTAGGCCGCAACGACCCTTGCCCATGCGGCAGTGGAAAGAAGTACAAGCAGTGCTGCATGCGCTGACACGGCTCACCTTCTCACCACCCCCCTCGTCCCCACGCTCTGCGTGGGGATGCATCCGCAGACGCTCTGCGTCGTCACCACCGTGCAGCGCGTCAGTTCAACCTTTCTTTTCAATACCGCGCAATGCTGCGAATGCGTAAAATCCCCCCGACATTTCACAAACAGGCCCCACCGACATGCAAATTTCAGATTTCGAACCCCTGGATAACGAAGAATTGCAGAAGGTGGACGACGTGCTCATGAAGCACGGCAACGACGACGCCATCCAGAACGCCTCCGAGCTTGACGGCTTCTTCACCGCCATCGTCTCCGGCCCGGTCATGGTCATGCCCAGCCAATGGATGCCAGCTGTCTGGGGCGGCAAAGACAAAGAGCCCAAGTGGAGCAACCCCGCCCAGGCCGACCGCTTCTACAAACTGCTCATGCGCCACCTCAACTCCCTCGCTGCCGAGCTGATGGAATCCCCGGAAACCTTCGAAGCCGTGTTCCTGGAAAACCGTGAAAGCGGCAACGGCGAAATGATCGTCGACGAGTGGTGCATCGGCTACATGCGTGGCGTGGCATTGGTTGGCGGCTGGCAGGGCTTGCCGGCAGAGCAGGCTGCCCAGCTGGAAGCGATTGCCCTGCATGGCAAACAAGAGAACTTCGAACGGGTTGAAGCACTGACCCCCGACGAACTTCAGGCTTCGATCGATGCCATCGAGCCTGCGGTATTGGCGTTGCATGCCTACTACCTGGTGCAGCGTACGCCGCAGACTGTTCGCACTCGGGATGAGCGGGTAGGGCGCAATGATCCTTGCCCGTGTGGGAGTGGGAAGAAGTTCAAGCAGTGCTGTTTGCACTGATCCAATGCGAGAAATAGTGTCAGCACTGCTGACACTATTGGCCAATAGAAGCCCTTGGGTGGCAGGTGATCCCGCGAACATTCTGTTTGCATAAAGGGCGAGGGGGTGGCATTGTAATGACGAGTGTCTTTACAGTGAGGATCCAGCCATGGCTTCCATCAATATCCGTATCGACGACGAACTCAAAGCCCGCGCTTACCGCGAGCTGGAACGGCTCGGCGTCACGCCTTCAGAACTCATGCGTCAGGCTTTGCAGTATGTGGCTGAGCGCGGCCAGTTGCCGTTTCGCCCGGTGTTGATGACCGAGGACGATGAGGCCTTGATCGCCACCGTGCGCGAGCGTCTGTCAGCCCCGCAGCGCGTGAAGGTTACGCTGGATGATCTATAGCCTTGAATTCGATGTGCGAGCATTGAAAGAATGGCACAAGTTAGGAGATACCGTCCGCCAGCAGCTCAAGAAAAAACTAGCTGAGATTTTGCTCAATCCGCGTATTGAAGCCAACCGTCTACACGCATTACCGGACTGCTACAAGATCAAGCTGCGCAGTAGCGGCTATCGGTTGGTGTACCAGGTGCTTGATCATGAGGTGGTGGTGTTTGTCGTGGCGGTTGATCGACGTGAGCGTGAGCAGGTTTATCGCAAGGCTGCCGAACGCTTCAAACAGGTCCCCGGTAAGTAGCGAAAAAGTCTCAGCACTGCTGAGACTTTTGCCTATGGCCCGATGAAAAAACTGAAGGCTTATCAAGCTCGTCATCGTTGCTCGAACCACGGATCAAGGTATAGCTAATGCTGATCTTCAACTGCACACAAGCCGCCACCGACTTCTTCACTCGCGTGCAGAAGGGCAAGAAAATCACACCCGTGCAAACCCCGCCCTTTGCGCGAATAGAAGACGATGCCGCCGCGATGGCCCGGGACGGCATTGATGTCGCGCAAGCGGATCAGTGGCTGCTCCATGCCGCAGTCATAAGGCGCAAGCACGTGCTGGTCGCCATCCATGTCGACACTCGCTACATGATGTTCTTCAGCGACATGAAGAAAGCCAATGTCGAAGCCTTCCTGAACGATTTTTGCTCGCGCTGGATGGAAGGAATGCTCGGTCTTGCCATGCGTGACGGTGTGCTCGACTGGGTCGAAATGCCTACCGCGGGTGAGCAGTTCATGGCTCATACCAGCGAGTTCGTCCTGTTCAAGCGTGGTGAGCGCAGTGCGCAGGGCCATATCAACGAAGCGCTGTGGATGTTCGAGGACACCGTCCATGCAACGGGATGTTTGCCACCCGATGAGTTTGCAGTTGCGAGTTTCGATAACAAGATGAATGCCACGCCGCGGACCGGCAAAGCCCTCAAGGGCAAGTATTTCTACCCAGAAGAGGAAATGCTTGCTTGCTGGTTACAGAAATTCTGCGGGGTTACCGATGCGGGTGTGGCCAGGTTCAGGGAGCAGCGGTCAGCGTTGTGGCGGGAACGTTACCAAGCGTCGCACTAGTACCCCTGCGCCACATTTCTTTGAAGATTTTCAGGTCCGTAGGGTGAGTTTGTGTCACCACTGGTGTCACTTTTTTGTTGCGGAGTTCTGGGCAATTGTCTCACCAGTGGTGAGACTTTCTCATCGCTGCGTTACGCTTCGTGAGCCAGGAATCGCGGGGACGGGCAGACGTGAGCCATCCACCTCAATCAAATTGCACAACTCCCACCCGCCAACTCCACCCGTCCAAAACTCGCCCCAGCGCCCAACGGCGTAATGGCCAACAACCGATCAAGCCGCACCTCCAACGCCCCGTCCGCACCTTCCAGGCACAGAAACTCTTCCTTGGTCGCAGACGTACGCGTGGTCACCGCCTTGGCCTCGAAGTCAGCCCCATCAACCAGTTCGACCTTCAAGCGATAACCATGCAGGCAGGCGATCTCCAGGTAGTCGTACAGGTCGCAGTTCATCGGCTGATACGCCTGCTGGGGTGGAGTCGTTTGGGGCTTGGTCATGACTGTCTCCTTATTTCAAACCGAGCGAGCGCTGGGCGAAGTTCAAAGGCAACGTCGTGCGTCCATTCAAACCGAGCACAATTCAATGGCGGGTTTTAAATGAAAGACCATCCAGAATATAAACCCAAACCTTAAATCATACGCCGACCGAGTTGAGTCGGATAATTACCTCCTCGTTCCCGCGCTCCGCGTGGGAATGCATCCAGAGACGCTCTGCGTCGTGCTCTTTAGGTCGACGCAGAGCGTCTGGCACGGCATTCCCACGCAGAGCGTGGGAACGAGATAGAGGTGACCCTTTTAACGGCTGCCGAAGGCTGCGGCTACATGGCTGCGGCTTGCCCCGAAGATAGCGCTTGCCCAGTGAGGGGCAAGACGGTATCTACAGCAGCCCACCGATTGCCCACTCAATCACTCCTTCAGAAATTACTCACTCCTTTCTCGGAAGCCGCCGGCTCCCTCATCCCAATGAATAGCTTGTTATATGGAAACCACCCATCCGGGTTATCCATAACAAAAACAAGGTCTCCCATTCATGCCACAACCCGCCGAAGCCATCAGCCCTGTCCGCATCGCCGTCGTGCAATTCGACCCACAAGCCGGCCTGGAAAACTGCAAACACAACCTCTCCCATACCCTGCACCTGGCCAAGGAAGCCGCCGAAAACGGCGCCAACCTGATCGTCCTTCCCGAACTGGCCAACACCGGCTACGCCTTCAAAACCCGCAAAGAAGCCTTCGACCACGCCGAGTTCGTGCCCAACGGCCCAAGCGTGGAGGCCTGGCTGGAATTCGCCCGCCAACACCAGGTGTACCTGGCCGCCGGCCTGGCCGAACGCGACGGCATGAAAATATATGACACAGCCGTACTGGTAGGGCCGGAGGGTTTCATCGGGCGGTATCGCAAAACCCACCTCTGGAATCAGGAAAAGCTCTGGTTCTCGACCGGTGACCTGGGGCTGCCGGTATTCGACACCCCCATAGGCCGCATTGGCCTGCTCATCTGCTGGGATATCTGGTTTCCTGAAGCCCCCCGCCTGCTCGCATTGCAGGGCGCAGACATCATCTGCAGCCTGAACAACTGGGTCTGGACGCCTCCGCCATTGTTCGACGCAACCGGCAAGTGCATGGCGTCCTACCTCACCATCACCGCCGCCCACGTCAACAACGTCTTCATCGCCGCCGCCAACTGCATCGGGACCGACCGCGGCGAGCGCTTCCTGGGCTGTTCCTTGATCGCCGGCACCAACGGCTGGCCCATCAGCGAAGTGGCCTCGGCCGAGGAGCAAACCATCCTCTACGCCGACGTCGATCTCACTTGCGCACGTACCGCACCCATCTGGAACAGCCTCAACGACTTGCCCAGGGACCGCCGCACTGACCTGTACGGCGCCATGCTCGGCTATGACATGCACCCGCCACTGGCGCGTTGAGGAGGTGGGTCATGAACAACCCGATCAACAAGTCATCGCCCCAGGCATTTGATGCGTCGTCCGATATCATCATCGTGACCCTTGTCCTGGTCACTGCACTCTGCATCTTCGGTGTGACCTCGTTCACCGGCGCCTCCTCGCCAACGGCCTGGTGGCCAAGCTATGCCGACATGATGGACAGCCTCCATCACCCCTTCGCCTGGTGGCGCTGGGTGCTGGGTGATATCAGCGAAGTTGCCTTCTACAAACACGAGTTCGCCTCCATCGGCCTGCTAGCCGGCGCCGGCATTGCGTGGTGGGCGAATCGCACCGGCAAGGCGTGGCAAGGGTTCGCGATTTGTTATGGAACCGGATTGTGGCCCTGGGTGATCACCAGCTCCTTGCTGGGGCTGGTACTCAGCAATCTGCTCTGGGGCTGGACCCTCTTCGAAGGGGACTGGCAGCCGACATTCGTCGCCTTCGTGTCCTTGCCGGCCGCCATGGTGTTGCTGTACGGGCGGGGCTGGCGGGTCGCGATCAATGGGGCAATCATGGGGGCAGTATTGGTTACCCCGTGGTGCCTGCTGATCGTCAATGGGTTGTGCAAACCGTTGGGTCTACCGGTCGTAATCGGTAATGTTTCCGGCATGGCAATCGCCAGTGTCCTGGCATTTATCCTGTGCCGGTGGATACCCGCCCTGGTAACGACGCCAAGCCTGCACGGGGCATCGAAAGACGCACCACAGACAAGCGCCGAACCCACCTCGAATGCCCCAACGAACTACGGCATCGCCTGGACACTGCGGCGAATCCTCGCTGACTTCTCCGAAGCCCCATTTTTCGGCAACGAACTGGCCAGCCTCGGTTTGCTGCTCGGTGCATTGCTCGCCTACGCGCTCAACCCGGCCAGCCCGGCCTACGGCTCAGGCTGGCTGCTGGAAATGATCGCCGCCCAGGCACTGGCCTCGGCCATTGGCGTGATCGTCTGGCGCCGCCAATGGATCAAACTCGGCTGGTACCCCACCTACATCCCCATCGTCTCCGTCGCCCCTGCCGCCGTGCTGACCCTCGGCGGCAGCTTCCCCGTCATCGCCCTGAGCGCCCCCCTCGGCGCCCTGATCGCACCGCCACTGGCCGCCGCCATCAGCCGCCGCTTGCCTGACTGGGTGCATGGCTACGTCGGCAATGTGATCTCCATGGCCATCAGCACGGTGTTCATCATTCCCTTTATTGGCTTGATCGTGGGGAGCTTCTGAATGCCCGCCCATTTGACGACAGACAGGACACCGACATGACCCTGCCCAAACTGTCCATCGGTGCCCTTGGAGGCACCGTCAGCATGCAAGCGAAAAGTGCAGGCGAAGGTGTGACGCCTGCGGTAACTGGGGAGGCGATGCTTGCCTCGCTGCCGGAATTGACTGAGCTCGCGTTGATCAACGTGGAGACGCTTTGCCTGTTGCCCAGCGCCTCGCTGGACTTCGAGCAACTGCTGAGCGTATTGCGCTGGGCGAAGGCGCAGGTCGAGCAGGGAGCCACTGGCGTGGTGCTGACCCAAGGCACCGACACGCTTGAGGAAAGCGCTTACTTTCTGGACCTGCTCTGGGATCTGGATGCGCCGCTGGTGATGACGGGCGCCATGCGCTCGGCCTCACAGGTTGGTGCCGACGGGCCGGCCAATTTGATGGCGGCGATCAAGGTGGCGTTGGATAAGAACAGCCGCCGGCGTGGGGTGCAGGTTGTGATGAACGACCAGGTTCATGCGGCGGCTTGGGTGCGGAAGTCTGATGCGTTGGCGGTGGATGCGTTTACGTCGCCGTTGTTTGGTCCGGTTGGGGTGATGGTGGAAGGGCGGGTTCAGTATCTGAGCGAGCCGCCACTTGAGCGAATGACATTGCCTTATCCCGGCAAGACACATCATCGGGTGGCATTACTGGAAGCTGTATTGGGTGCAGATATTCAGTTGCTCGAACAGATCGTCAGGCTGGGTTATGACGGACTGGTGATCGCCGGGTTTGGTGCCGGTCATGTGGCTGCGCAATGGGCCGAGCGTATTGGGCGAATTGCGGAAAAGCTGCCGGTGGTGATTGCTTCGCGTACGGGCTCGGGAACGACAGCGCAGCACTCGTATGGCTTTGTGGGTGGGGAGATGGATTTGCAGGGTAGGGGAGCTGTGATGGCTGGGTTTCTCTGCCCGCGGAAGAGTCGGATTCTGCTTTGGTTGTTGATCGGGTGTGGGATGCAGCGGAAGGTCAGAGAGTGTTTCTCAAACGTCCCGCTGTAGGTCGCATTAATTTCGACGATCAACTCGAAGCGCGATTAGGCAATCGGGCAGCGTTGCTTGGTCGTACCATGAAGGAAGAGGCTCTCGACAATTTACGTTCGGCATTGTCGATCGAGCCTTTCATGGCAGGCTCTTTAGTCGATGCTATCCGAGCCCGCATAGTCCCTTTGAGCGGCATAAAGCTGGAGAATGCACCTCGCGACCCCTTGCGTGATCCGGTGGATTTGGGTGAATAACTATTCTCGCACCAGCCGCAGATTTTTTTCGTACAGCGAATGCGTGAATGTCTCGGAGTCATCCGCCAAGTGACAGCGCCTATGGCAGTTTGGGCAAAGTGCGACAGCATTGCTGGTGCAGTCACTGCCTTTAGCCTTCAGCGGGCGAACATGATGGACTTCGAGAAACGGTCTGCCGTCAGCTAATTTGAATGGAGCCGGGTCGCCACAGCCTTCGCAGATCCCCTTGGCATTTTGTAGTATCCAAGCCTTAACCAAAGGATCTCTTAGAAAAACCGAAGCCTCTCGGAGGGAGCGAATTGGTTTTTTGATGCCCGCCGGAGTACTGCTGAGCTCCAACAGCATCAGCTTGGCGACTTTAGCTTCAAGAACTTCCTCGCTTTCAGTAGCCTCATAATCATCGACAACCAACGCACCACCGGCCTGCAAAAAGCCCATGATGGTGGCTTTGGTCTGCGTTCCGACGTTGCCTCTAGGGGGATACCCTTTGATCCACTCCAGGCATAGCTCAGCCAGCACGGCCGAGATATTTTGCATCCGAAACTCAACCGATCCAGGAGAGCGGCTTGCAAGCTGGCCATCACGCAGTTGGCGATTGAACTGAGCTTTGTTGAGCGGTTGACCACTTCGCTCTAACTCCAGCATTTCGAGGTAGATCGTCACGGAGGCAGCAAGCTCTGCATCTGTCCACTTCTCATTTCCTTGTGTAGTCATCTCTATCCCGATGCTGAAAGATCGGGGAGACAATACTTGTAGGAAATTTCTCTGTCTAGCGAAGGGTCAGCACTTGGATGGCCCAAGAAAAAAGCATGATCACACTGCTAGCGAAGCAAGCCGGAATGGAACAATCGAGAGGGGACCCGCCACCAGGACCGCTTGCCCTCGCTTGAGCTCCTCTGGCCCATATGGGGATGAGCTAATACCTCAGGCAAATCTCGCAACCTGATCCACGGCTCGTTCTGCCAATGGAGCATGCTCACGGACAGATCTGCCCATTTCAGTAAGCTGAGACTGGGAGCATGCGTGTTTAGGTCCGCGTGCTCGTCGCGCATCACCGCGATGACCTCGTTGGTCAGCCATTGACGAAGGCTGCGGTTTTCTGGGGTGTAGTGGTGCACCAGCGTGGTGTAGGCCGCTGATTCGTTGATCATCACGGTCGGCTGGTAGATGCCATTACGCAAGAGGGTAAGGGTTCGGGTTTGATCTGTGTCGAGCTTACGAAGGGCATGGGACTCGAGATAGCGGCCGAGCAAGCGGCCCAGATCACGGGCGCTGAACCAAGCTTGGGATTCGAGCCAGATGGCGTGGAGCGGGCGGTTGTAGCGGGTGAAGATGATGGGAGTGAAGTGGTTGGAGGCGGCTGCATCTGCTGAAGATGCGGTGTGTATCGGTGGGGATTCGGGGCACCTTCGAGCTGAAGGTTGGTATGGGGTCGGCATTTCCATGTACCTCTGTCGCTTCTTAGGGCGTTATGGGTGTCGGGAGCTAAGAAACCCACACAGAAGGCCGGACATATTTCCCTTTCGGGTCTTGTATTCGTCCACTCCCGACATAGCAGAGATTTTTTGCGCGCACATTCATACCGTAAGCACAAAAAGCCACATCTGTCGGGAGCGGTCAAGCCGCTGTGTTATGCGTTTCTTAGGCGCGTTGGTAGGGTAGGTATCGCAATCAAGTGGGTCAATGATGGGCCTTGTAGGTACTTTCCGAAATTGCAGATTGGTTTGTTTAGGAGGCCCGTTTTCCGCTGAGGGGTAGGAAAGAAGGGATGCGAAAAAGTCTCAAATTTGCTAGAGTGCTGTACATTATTACAGTATTTTTTGGGGCGATTCGATGAGGTCAGTGGAGCTATTTGCCGGCGCCGGGGGGCTAGCCATGGGTTGTGAGCTCGCGGGCTTTGAACACTTGGCGGTTGTTGAGTGGGATAAATGGGCATGTGACACGGTTAGAGAGAACCAAAGGCGTGGCTACCCACTGCTGGCTAGTTGGAGTTTGCATGAGGGGGATGTTAGATCATTTGACTGGAGTTCGATTCCTCAAGACATTGAGCTTTTAGCTGGTGGTCCTCCTTGCCAGCCGTTTTCTATTGGAGGTAAGCATAAAGCGCAGGCCGATAATCGCGATATGTTTCCTGCCACTGTCGAAGTGATCCGGCGGCTCAAGCCGAAAGCGTTCATTGTGGAAAACGTCAAGGGCCTTACCAGGGCGACCTTTGCCAATTACTTTCACTATATTCAACTTCAATTGGAGTTTCCTGAACTGCCTCCTATAGGTGATGAGGATTGGATTGACCATCTGAAGCGCCTTCAAGTTGAAAAAACTTCGGGAAAAAGTAAGGGGTTCGGGTTCACATACAATGTCGTCCCCACTCTAGTGAATGCTGCTGACTACGGGGTTCCACAAAAACGGGAACGGGTGTTTCTGGTAGGCTTTCGCGATGATCTCGGAGTCGAGTGGTCGTTTCCGGAGGCCACCCACAGCTACGATGCATTACTGCACGATCAATGGGTGACAGGCAATTATTGGCGACGTCATGGGTTGCGTATGCCTGATGTACCAGCGAAGCTCGCGACTCGCGTAGCGAAGCTCAAGCAGTTGAAAACGCAGTTGAGGTCGCTTCCTTGGCGTACTGTAAGGGATGCAATTTATGATCTACCTGACCCCGAGTCACACGGGGCTTTGAAGGTACCAAATCATCTTTTTCAACCAGGTGCGAGATCCTATCCAGGGCATACTGGTAGTCCTTTGGATCTACCCGCTAAGACGCTGAAAGCTGGGGGGCATGGGGTCCCTGGGGGGGAAAATATGCTTGTGCGTGAGGACGGTAGCGTTCGCTATTTCACGATACGTGAGAGCGCACGGATTCAAACATTCCCCGATGGATATAGATTCCACGGCAGTTGGTCGGAAACTATGCGTCAGCTTGGGAACGCAGTTCCTGTTATGCTTGGGCAGCGCGTGGCCTCCAGTGTTGCTGAGAAGCTGGCGATAGCAGAGCTGAGCAGATTAGCTACGGTGAAGATAGGCAAGGGAAGGGAAATTGCGTGACCGGCAACGTTATTCCATTTAATCCATTGGATAAGAAAAATCTGGGTGCGAGCGTCGCTGAGGCGCTATTGACCAAAGAGGCTCACCCGCTGGGTGATTTGCCGGTGTTTGAAGGGGCAGGGATCTATGCAATCTATTACACTGGTAATTTCGCTCCTTATGCTCAGATCAAACGACTTAATAATGATGAAAAGTTCCTGTTGCCTATCTATGTAGGCAAGGCTGTTCCTGCAGGAGCAAGAATGGGGGCGAGTGTACTCTCGGCTGGTAAAGTGCTGTGCAAGCGCCTCAAGGAGCACGCCGAGAGCATAAAGTCGGCAGACAACTTAGATATTAATGATTTTTATTGCCGATTTTTAGTGGTAGATGATATTTGGATCCCGCTTGGGGAGTCCCTGATCATTTCGCGATTCACTCCAGTGTGGAATTCGTTGATTGACGGATTTGGTAACCATAATCCAGGTAAAGGGCGGCATGCCGGGATGCGCCCAAGATGGGACGTTTTACATCCGGGACGTGAGTGGGCTATGCGGTTGGCCGATCGACCAGAAACAAAAGATCAAATAGCTCAAGATGCCGAAACATACCTCCGAGTTTTGCCTGCATGTTTGTCTGGGCAGTTCATCGAGGCCGAAGGCGAGTGAATCGTCTGCTTAAAACCAATTTTCACGGCTCAGAGGTTTAGGTGTCTGATTCTCGGAAATAAGTTGTATAAACTTATTTGAATTGGTGAGTTTTTTGCAGGGCGTCTGTAGGTGGATCTGGGGAGCGTTCGGCAAATGGTTTTTTTTAAGGAGTTGGAGTTTGATCTCCCTTCTGCATTATTGAAAGAGTTGGTCGCTCTGTTTGATCAGATGGAGTCGGGGCCGTTGAATGATGTTGCCGTCGAAACCGTATCGGAGGATCAGGGAGTTTACCAATTACTATTTCGTGGGGAGTTGGTATATATAGGTAAAACCGATGCTGACGCCGGTTTGCGTCAGAGATTGCTGCGGCATTCAAAAAAAATCCGATCTCGTATGAATCTTGATCAGAGTGAGGTTAGTTTCAAGGTTGTGCGGGTTTATGTTTTTACCGCAATGGATCTTGAGGAGCTCCTTATTAAGCACTACAAGTCTTCTAGTATTCCTCTTTCATGGAATTTTAGCGGGTTTGGTTCAAATGATCCTGGTCGAAATAGAGATAAGTCGAAAGTCAAAGCTAGTCACTTTGATAGGCTTTATCCAATTGATCTTAATGTTGAAGTATGTGTGCTTCAGCAAGAAAGCAGTTATAGTGTTGCTGAGGTGCTTAAGCAGATGAAGGAACAGTTGGCCTATACGGTTAGATTTCAAGGTCAGGGGGAGCGTTCAAAAAAGCCCCATCAAGATCTGGTGGAGAGGAAGGTCGTTCTTCGTAAAGAGGCGGACAGTGTTTTAAGTATTCTGTAACAGGTTAATACTGTTTTGGGAGATGAATGGCAAGTTGTCGCGTTGCCGGGTTATGTTATTGTCTATAAAGATCGGGAGCACTATCCACACGGAAAAGTTATTAAATCTGATCCTTAGGGATTTCTCCGAGAAAGGATAAAAGCCGTTGTTTGAGTGAGTGCAAGTCTTTCAGTTCGCATTCCCAGACCACCAGTGTTTCCCATCCCGCCTCGTGGAGCTTGACTAAGGTAGATTCGTCGCGAGCTTTGTTGCCCTCGAGTTTGGCCACCCAGAACTCCTGATTGGATTTGGGGATTCTGGCCAGAGCGCATCCATCATGTCGATGCCAGAAGCAACCATGCACGAAAATAACCTTGCGCTTTCTGGAAAAAGTTATGTCGGGTGTTCCGGGAAGCTTTGCGTTGTGTAGGCGATAGCGAAATCCTAAGCCGTGCAGTAGACGCCTAACCACCATCTCAGGGCGAGTATCTTTTCCTTTGACCAAAGACATAATTCGGCTACGTTCTTTTTTTATAACGTTGTCAGTCATTGGTTACCACCGTGTTTACTCTGGTACTGGGGCCGTGAGGTCGGGTGATGTTTTAAAGCGCTCGGGCTCGAGTAGCTTGAGCGAAGTCTTCCGGATATGGGCCGAAAGCACTTTACCGCAACTGATTCGACACCCACCTGCGGCATTTAATGTACCCACTGACACAGCTTGACGATGGGTACATTAAATGTCATTCCGCCCCTCGGATTTTACAGAGGCTTCGACAAAAAAAGACACCAAAACTGTCGCATTTAGGCCCGAATAAATGTCGTTCGGGAGCTTTTTGACAGCAATAGATGTTATTTCTCAAAAAGCCCCTGAGGCCGTAACGATCAGCTTCACTGTCATCGCTTTTCAGGAAAATGGCAGTTTCTTATTTCAGGTTATACCGAAGCTCTCGATTCAAGAATGCCTCGTCACCACCTTCTAGAATTCGACGAACTGCTTTATTTGTCGCCCCGGCCTCCAGGCTGCCAGAGGTGTATTTCAGCACTCCGTTTTCATTCTCTGCAACGACCACTTGTTCAGCGTCCGCGTTGACGACGAGGTTGGCGTTGTGAGTCACGAGGATGACCTGTCGAAACTGCTTAATGCCGCGGAAAATTTCAACCAGCTCTTCGATGATAAACTCGTTGTCGAGATCGTCTTCCGGCTGATCGAAGATCAGCGGTTGAGTGAACGCTTGGGTCGCGAGTTTCAAGCACAGGTAAACCGTTCCCTTTTGGCCAACCGACAGACGTTCGAGGGGACGACCTCCATACGAAATCACTGGCTCAACACGGAGAAATACGGACCGCTGAGCAACATTGTAAAACAAGGACGCAAGGTCGCCAGAAATGTAGCCCTCATCCTCTACACGATGGAGACGTTCCTGCATAAATTGCAAGAACGAGGTGGAGTCGGTGATCTGGAAGGTTTCCCGAATTCGATCCTCGGTGGAAAGTTCGGCGGTTGCCCGGAACGATCTTAAGTTTAAGACATCCTTCAGCTTCGCAAGGAACAACGCCTGATCGAAAATTATACGGCCTTCAAGGGTGATTTGCCGATCTGAAAGAATTCTCTTCATCAAGTCCTTCTGCTCCGGAGTCCAATCCGGGTGGCCCTGCTGAACGGCTTTCCATCTAGCTTCAATTGCCTCTTTCTGGCGGGTTATCTCTGCCTCAATCAATGCGGGTATCGCTGCTCTTTTAACGATCGCCTCGTCGAGTTCCCTCTGTTTCTCCTGAATTGTCGCGAGCTTGGACCTAAGCATCTCGATGGTACTTCGGTAAGACTCCGCGTTCTGTAGCAGCCCTGTAAGGTCTCCAGAATAAACCAAGGCGAAGTCAGCGCGAATCTTGGCGTTGTCTTCTTCGCGCGAGGTAATCTCGGCAACTGCCTGTTCTATGAGCAGGCGAATGGCCTCCAATTGTGTCGTGATTTCAAGCAGCGGAATACTCCGATCGATGATTGTCGCCTTCGGATCGAATACCGTCTTAAACGTCTCCAGCTCCTCTTTCAACAGAGCGAGACGTCGGATCTTATCTTGGGCTCCTGAGACCTTCGACACATTGGCAGTGAAACGCTCAAGCTTCTCCTTATTTGTTTCAGTCGTAATCGAGTCAAGCAGGCTCTGGCTTCTGGATATTTGAGACTCAATGCTTACCCGATCATAAATCAACTCGCCTTTTTCGTTCGTCTGCTGGAACCATTCCTTTTGGTTATTGACCATGGTGAGAATTTCGCGGGTCTTGGCGTCCACTTCACTGTTGAACGTCAGGCCTTGAATGCCGAGCATCTGCTTGATCTCTTCACCGACAGTTCCGGTCGTAACCTTCGTCTTCACCTCATTCTGTGAAATATAGACAAAGGGAAGTTCAGCACCTTCTTTTGCATGGTGCGTCGCTGTGCTCGTGAGATCTTTGTTGAAAACAACCGAGAAATGCTCGCTTAGAACATACGGTGAAGTCTTGGAGGCTGGGCCGAACGCCTTTCCAAGATAATCCACCAAACAACTTTTTCCTGTCCCTCGCCCACCAATTACACAGACAAGATCACCATTCAACACAAGCTCAGGCTCCGTGCCAAAGCGAGGATTTTCATACAGCGGATTATCGGGAAAGGGAGAAAGCTCTTGAGCGATTGAAACCGACCTCACAAAGGGCTTTATGTAGCTCGCACCGGGACTCAACTCCTGCACTCGCACCCGAGCGGTCGGTTCAAAGATGATCTGCCGTAGGCCCTCAAAGGTTGGGTCTGCCTTGATCCATGTTTTCCTGGTTCTAGTTTCGGCACGCCACGTTTTGAAGGAGGCAATCGAGTGACCGTCACTACCTGAGACGCAAGGTTTTGGCCTGCCTCCTATAGTTTTTATGAAGTCATCAATGAAGGCTTCATTCGCTGGTGTTTTTCGGCAGGCGAACAGGTCGATGTTTTCTTGATCGCGATCCTCAACTATGTCCGTCAACTGCATGAAATAGAGATCCTCGGACGGCTGGACCTTCCAATCGATCTTTATCATCCCACCGTAGCAGTCATACGGAACCATTACTAGGCGGTGATCTTCGGGGATGGTTTTCAGGGCGGCTTCGAATGATGCCTTGGTTATCTCCGCCGTTTCTGCCCCTAGTCGAGCAAGCGCAACCGGATTGTCCATGTACCCCTCTGGAGCACCGTGCTTCCTCGCTTTGGCCCCGTCTAGTCGACGGGCATACTCGATGAGAGCTTCGTCAGATAGTGGGCGATCGATTAGTCTTAGCCGAAGTTGCGCCTTGAAGTCGTTAAGCTGCTGGTCTGTGAGCTTATCCGATAGAATTACATGGATATTTAGGCGGTGCTTCGATGCTGATTCGATTCGTAGCTCGATTGCTGGAAAAACCGTTTTGTGGATTACTTCACCAGACTTATGTGCATTCCGAAGTTCAAGATAGCCGTCGAAGGTCCAGTAGTCGTTTATGGCGTACACCGCCACATCACTTTCATTGATGTTGGAAATGATTTGAGTAATTGCAGTGGCTTTTTCTGCCGCCGACATGCTGGAAAAACTTCCTCCTTTATAGTTATAGGAGGCAGGGGTATGGATGTGGAGATCCCACAGCCGCCATTCTGATCCTTTTGGAAAAGTGTGCACTCTTCGACTTCCTCGTCTTCAATTTCTTGCAGCACCTCATAGGTGAGTGCTGAGTTCTTGCATTAATATTGGCATCCTGACGCTCGGTTACATACCTACACACTAGTGCCAATCGCCTGGCACTCGGCATTCCTACGTCCGATGATTACTTTGAATATCTGTTTTTGCCTATTCAGCTGCCCGACACCAATGGTTATCACGTAGCTGTCAGCCAGTAAAAAACCCGGCACTGAGGCCGGGTTTTTAATCAGCGAGCGACAATAACTCGCCCACTTGCGACACTTAATGTGCCCATCGATAAAGCGGCTTCAGTCACCGGCTTGTACGTGATTTGCGCTCCGCTCGATGAACCCACAAGAAGGCTCCATCGCATCACCCGTAAGCTCGCCTGTTTCAGGCTCTGATGAGACGATTTCAACTTTTAGTGCGACTCTACGCAAGCCAGAATCAATCCCAGCTCAAAGCCCCACCCGTCTGATACTCAATAACCCGAGTCTCAAAGAAGTTCTTCTCCTTCTTCAGGTCCATAATCTCACTCATCCAAGGGAACGGGTTCGTAGTCCCTGGGTATTCCTCTTTCAACCCAATCTGCGACAACCGACGGTTCGCGATGAACTTCAGGTAGTCCTCCATCATCGCCGCATTCATGCCCAACACGCCACGAGGCATGGTGTCACGCGCGTATTCGATCTCCAGCTGCGTGCCTTGCAGAATCATCTGCGACGCTTCTTCCTTCAGCTCGGCGTCCCACAGGTGCGGGTTTTCGATCTTGATCTGGTTGATCACGTCGATGCCGAAGTTCAGGTGCATGGATTCGTCGCGCAGGATGTATTGGAACTGTTCTGCGACGCCGGTCATTTTGTTGCGGCGGCCCATGGAGAGGATCTGGGTGAAGCCGCAGTAGAAGAAGATGCCTTCCAGAACGCAGTAGTAGGCGATCAGGTTGCGCAGCAGCTCTTTGTCGGTCTCGACGGTGCCGGTGTTGAATTCAGGGTCGGAGATGGCGCGGGTGTATTTGAGGCCCCAGGCGGCTTTTTTCGCGACCGATGGGATCTCGTGGTACATGTTGAAGATTTCGCCTTCATCCATACCCAGCGATTCGATGCAGTACTGGTAGGCGTGGGTGTGGATCGCTTCTTCGAAGGCCTGGCGCAGGATGTACTGGCGGCACTCCGGGTTGGTGATCAGGCGGTACACGGCCAGGGCCAGGTTGTTGGCAACCAGGGAGTCGGCGGTGGAGAAGAAGCCCAGGTTGCGCATGACGATGCGGCGTTCGTCGTCGGTCAGGCCTTCCGGGTTTTTCCAGAGGGCGATGTCGGCGGTCATGTTGACTTCTTGCGGCATCCAGTGGTTGGCGCAGCCGTCGAGGTATTTCTGCCAGGCCCAGTCGTATTTGAAGGGTACGAGTTGGTTCAGGTCGGCGCGGCAGTTGATCATGCGCTTTTCGTCGACGGCGACGCGGGCGGCGGAGCCTTCGAGCTCGGCCAGGCCTTCGGCGATGTCGAGTTTGTCCAGGGCGGCCTTGGCGCGGGCTACGGCAGCGGAGTCGCTGGCGGTGACGGCGCGGGCTTCGCGGGCGGCTTCGCCACCGGCGTTGTCGAGTTTGTCCATGGCCGCTTCGGCGGCGTGGCCGGCGTTGGCGCCTTTGGCGGGTTGTTCGCCGTCTTCTTTATCGAATTCGTCCCAGCTCAGCATGATCTGTCTCCTGCGTGAGGGCCACCTTGTTCAGGGGCCGGTTGGATCTTTGGAATGCGTTGGTTGCGTTACGGTACTGCACGCAAAAAACATGGGAATTCTTGGAGGGTATTGTCCCTCTGTTTTGGTGCTGGGGTGATCTTGAGATCGACCCCTCACCCTAGCCCTCTCCGCTCTTTATAAAAGAAGGGGAGAGGGAACTGGAGCGGTGGGGTTCCAGCTTTTTCGTACATTCACAGCAGTTGTAGCGCGAGTCTGAGTGAGCGCCCGCTAGGCGCCGGGTTGCTTGGACCCCGGAGCGTACTTTAAGTACGTGAGGAGTCCGAGCGGCCCGGCAACAACGCGGGAGCCGCTCAGAATCGTGCGGCGCCCACTAACAACTTACTGGCAGGCTTCGCAATCCGGCTCGTCAATGGCGCAGGCTTTTGGCACTGGAGCCGGGCCGGCGGCCTGGATTGGGGCGCTGTCGCCGCCGCTGGAGACCGCGTTGAGCTTGCCGGTGTTGATGGTCGACTTCTCGGTGCTGGTCGCGGCCAGGGCACGGAGGTAGTAGGTGGTTTTCAGGCCACGGTACCAGGCCATGCGGTAGGTCACGTCCAGTTTCTTGCCCGAGGCGCCGGCGATGTACAGGTTCAGGGACTGAGCCTGGTCGATCCACTTCTGGCGACGGCTGGCGGCGTCGACGATCCACTTGGTTTCCACTTCGAAGGCGGTCGCGTAGAGGTCTTTGAGCTCTTGCGGGATGCGCTCGATTTGCTGCACCGAACCGTCGTAGTACTTCAGGTCGTTGATCATGACCGAGTCCCACAGGCCACGGGCCTTGAGGTCGTGGACCAGGTACGGGTTGATCACGGTGAATTCGCCCGACAGGTTCGATTTCACGTAGAGGTTCTGGTAGGTCGGTTCGATCGACTGGGATACGCCGGTGATGTTGGCGATGGTCGCGGTCGGTGCGATGGCCATGATGTTCGAGTTACGAATGCCTTTCTGCACGCGAGCGCGGACCGGTGCCCAGTCCAGGGTTTCGTTCAGGTCGACGTCGATGTACTTCTGGCCACGTTGTTCGATCAGGATCTGTTGCGAATCCAGCGGCAGGATGCCTTTGGACCACAGCGAACCCTGGAAGGTCTCGTAGGCGCCGCGCTCGTCGGCCAGGTCGCAGGAGGCCTGGATGGCGAAGTAGCTGACCGCTTCCATGGACTTGTCGGCGAACTCGACGGCAGCGTCGGAACCGTAAGGAATGTGCTGCAGGTACAGCGCATCCTGGAAGCCCATGATGCCCAGGCCCACCGGACGGTGCTTGAAGTTCGAGTTACGCGCTTGCGGCACCGAGTAGTAGTTGATGTCGATCACGTTGTCGAGCATGCGCACGGCAGTGTTGACGGTGCGTTGCAGCTTGGCGGTGTCGAGCTTGCCGCCCACGATGTGGTTCGGCAGGTTGATCGAGCCCAGGTTGCAGACGGCGATCTCGTCCTTGTTGGTGTTCAAGGTGATCTCGGTGCACAGGTTCGAGCTGTGGACCACGCCCACGTGCTGCTGCGGGCTGCGCAGGTTGCACGGGTCCTTGAAGGTCAGCCATGGGTGGCCGGTTTCGAACAGCATCGACAGCATCTTGCGCCACAGGTCTTTGGCCTGGATGGTCTTGAACACCTTGATCTTGTTGTACTCGGTCAGGGCTTCGTAGTACTCGTAGCGCTCTTCGAAGGCCTTGCCGGTCAGGTCGTGCAGGTCTGGCACTTCCGATGGCGAGAACAGGGTCCACTTGCCGTCGTCGAAGACGCGCTTCATGAACAGGTCAGGGATCCAGTTGGCGGTGTTCATGTCGTGGGTACGACGACGGTCATCACCGGTGTTCTTGCGCAGCTCGATGAATTCTTCGATGTCCAGGTGCCAGGTTTCCAGGTAGGCACAGACTGCGCCTTTGCGCTTGCCACCCTGGTTAACGGCGACGGCGGTGTCGTTGACCACTTTCAGGAACGGTACGACGCCCTGGGACTTGCCGTTGGTGCCCTTGATGTACGAACCCAGTGCACGGACCGGGGTCCAGTCGTTGCCCAGGCCGCCAGCGAATTTGGACAGCATGGCGTTGTCGTGGATCGCGTGGTAGATGCCCGACAGGTCATCCGGCACGGTGGTCAGGTAGCAGCTCGACAGCTGTGGACGCAGGGTACCGGCGTTGAACAGGGTCGGGGTCGAAGCCATGTAGTCGAAGGACGACAACAGGTTGTAGAACTCGATGGCACGGGCTTCTTTGTCTTTCTCTTCGATCGCCAGGCCCATGGCCACGCGCATGAAGAAGATCTGCGGCAGTTCGAAACGCACGCCATCCTTGTGGATGAAGTAACGGTCGTAGAGGGTCTGCAGGCCCAGGTAGGTGAACTGCTGGTCGCGTTCGTGCTCGATGGCCTTGCCCAGTTTTTCCAGGTCGAAGGTGGCCAGCACCGGGTTCAGCAGCTCGTACTCGATACCTTTGGCGACGTAGGCAGGCAGCGCCTTGGCGTACACATCGGCCATTTCGTGGTGGGTGGCGCTGTCGGCCACGTTCAGGAAGCTCAGGCCTTCGGCACGCAGGGTGTCCATCAGCAGGCGGGCGGTGACGAACGAGTAGTTCGGCTCACGCTCGACCAGGGTACGGGCGGTCATCACCAGGGCGGTGTTGACGTCTTTCAGGGCTACGCCGTCGTACAGGTTCTTCAGGGTTTCGCGCTGGATCAGCTCGCCATCGACTTCGGCCAGGCCTTCGCAGGCTTCGCTGATGATGGTGTTCAGGCGGCCCATGTCCAGCGGCGCGAGGCTGCCGTCGGCGCGGGTGATGCGGATGCTTGGGTGCGGCTGCGCCGGCTGCTCGGTGGTGGAGCGGGTGGCGCGTTCCTTGGCACGTTGATCGCGGTAGATCACGTAGTCACGGGCGACTTTCTGCTCGCCGGCGCGCATCAGGGCCAGTTCGACCTGGTCCTGGATTTCTTCGATGTGGATGGTGCCGCCCGAAGGCATGCGACGCTTGAAGGTGGCGGTGACTTGTTCGGTCAGGCGGGCGACGGTGTCGTGAATGCGCGACGAGGCGGCAGCGGTGCCGCCTTCAACTGCGAGGAACGCTTTGGTGATAGCGACGGTGATCTTGTCATCGGTGTAGGCAACGACAGTGCCGTTACGCTTGATCACGCGCAATTGGCCAGGCGCGGTGGCAGCCAGATCCAGGTTCGAATCTGCAGCCTGCGGCGCGTTGGCCTGCGGGTTCTCGCGAGTTGTGTCGGTTTGCATGGGTGTCTCCGCGTTCTCTATGTTTGTTTAGGCACGCCAGGCGTGCCTGCCGTTCCGTCCAGACGCACTACAACCGGCCATCCACAATGGGGCCGGGCATAACAACTTCGGGACAGATCAGGAGTGGGCTTGTACGTGCCGCTCCCTGGCCGAAGGTCAAAGAATTTGAATCGTCGATCCAAAAACTGTTCTAAATCGGTCGCCCTCCGCTGGAGCGGTTTGGCTGCTGAATTCGTGTTTGGTTCAAACGAAAAAAGCACTGGAAAAAGGCTTGAGTTTATCGTTTGACTTGTGCTTGGTTTTTTGTGCAAAACCCAACATGTAGTGTTTTGCCGCGCTTGAGATACAAGATAATGCGGTATCAGGGGTATTGCAAGGTGGGCGCCTGTGGATAACTTGTGGGTAAAGTGTGAGTGAAAATGTTGAAACTCACGTAGGCCGCATCACAGCTGCATCAGACCCTTTTCACGCTTTTTTTTGCTCGCCGAAGGCGCTGGCGGCAATTTTTGAGGGCGCGAACCCTATCACAAAAAACGGTCTTTACCGACGGCAATTGGCAGGTTGTGTGCGGGTTGACCTGACTGGGTAGAATGCAAGGGCAAAGTGGTGGTTATCGTCGTAGTATTCATGGCAAATGTTGCCTTTTTTGTTTGGCAACAGGCATTGAGCCTTTTAATAACAACAGTGCACAACAGAGGTACCCCGTGGAGCAAGAAGCCTGGCAGGTATTGATTGTCGAGGACGACCAGCGACTGGCTGAGTTGACCCGCGACTACCTGGAAAACAATGGCTTTAATGTCGCCATCGAAAGTAATGGCGCCCTGGCCGCGGCACGGATCATTGCCGAGCAGCCGGACCTGGTGATCCTCGACCTGATGCTGCCCGGCGAAGACGGCCTGAGCATCTGCCGCAAGGTGCGTGACCGGTTTTCCGGGCCGATCCTGATGCTGACGGCGCGCACCGACGACCTGGACCAGATCCAGGGCCTGGACATCGGCGCCGATGATTACGTGTGCAAGCCGGTGCGCCCGCGCCTGTTGCTGGCGCGCATCAATGCCCTGTTGCGGCGCAGCGAGACCAGTGAGGCGGCCGAAGCAGCCGAGGGCGAGCGCGAACGCCTGCAATTCGGCCCGCTGGTGGTCGATAACACCCTGCGCGAGGCCTGGCTGGCGGACAGCAGTATCGAGCTGACCAGTGCCGAGTTCGATCTGTTGTGGCTGCTGGTGGCCAATGCCGGGCGCATCCTGTCGCGCGAAGAAATCTTCATCGCACTGCGTGGCGTCGGTTATGACGGCCAGGACCGCTCCATAGATGTACGCATTTCGCGCATTCGCCCGAAAATCGGCGACGACCCGATTCATCCACGCATGATCAAGACCATTCGCAGCAAGGGCTACCTGTTCGTCCGCGAGGCGGCCGAGGCCATGGGCCGCATCGAGCCCGGGCAGCCTTACTGAATGAATTCGATCTTTCTGCGCATTTACGGTGGCATGCTCGCCGCCCTGGTGATGGTCGCGGTATTGGGCGTGCTCAGCCTGCATTTGCTCAATGAGGTGCGCAGCGGCCAGTACCGCGAGCGTCTGGCCCACGGCACCTTTACCCTGATGGCCGACAATCTGGCGAACATGACCGAGGTCGAGCGCAAGCGCTCCCTGGTGATCTGGGAACGCTTGCTCGGCATTCCGCTGGGGTTGCAGACCTTCGAAGAGGCGAACCTGGAGAACGGCCAGCGCAGCCGACTGGCGCGCGGCCAGGTGTTGGTGGAACAGACCGGCCCCCATGCGGCCAAGGTGCTGCGCCAGGTCGGTACGGAACACCTGTTGCTGACCGGCGAAGTGCAGCAGATCAGCGAGCAGCTGGCGCGGGCGACTATCTATTTGCTGGTCGATGAACTGGTGCGCTACCCGGTCAGCGAGCAGCCCCGGCGGCTTGAGGAGCTAAAAAAGAGCAAGGGCTTCGGCTTTGAACTGCGCCTGGTGACCCTGGACAACGCCGACATGGACGAAGACCAGCGTCGCCGCGTCGATGAGGGCGACACGGTGATGGCGCTGGGCAAGGGCGGCGATTCGATCCGGGTGTTCGCCGGTATGGTCGAAACGCCCTGGGTGCTGGAAATCGGCCCGCTGTATCAGATGAATCCCTATCCACCGCAGATGTTGATATTGATCGCGATGCTGGGCCTGTGCCTGATCGGCTTGATCGTTTACCTGCTGGTTCGCCGCTTGGAGCGGCGCCTGCTCGGGCTTGAGTCAGCTGCCACGCGCATCGCCCAGGGCAGCCTCGACACCCGTGTGCCGGCCGGCGATGCCGACTCGATAGGGCGGCTGGCGGCGGCATTCAATGGCATGACGGAAAACCTGCAGCGCTCGCTGATGATTCAGCGCGAGCTGGTGCGGGCGGTGTCCCACGAGCTGCGCACACCCGTGGCGCGCTTGCGCTTTGGCCTGGAAATGATCGAATCGGCCAGCAATGACAAGGCCCGGGAGAAATACCTGGCGGGCATGGATGGCGACATTCAGGAGCTCGACAAGCTGGTGGACGAGATGCTCACCTATGCGCGTCTGGAGCAGGGCGCACCGGCGCTGCATTTTCAACGGATCGATCTGGACGCCATGATCGACCAGATCATTTCCGAGCTGGCGCCACTGCGCGCCGACGTGGCGGTGTTTCGTGGCGCCTGCCATGGCGGCGAAGAGGGCGCCTGGGTCGAGGCTGAGCCGCGTTACCTGCATCGGGCGCTGCAGAATCTGGTGAGCAACGCCATGCGCCATGCCGAATCCCAGGTGCGCCTGAGCTATCAGCTGGGGCTGCAACGCTGCCGGGTCGATGTCGAAGACGATGGGCCGGGCGTGCCGGAAAGGGACTGGGACAAGCTGTTCACTCCTTTCATGCGCCTGGACGACAGCCGTACCCGGGCCTCGGGCGGGCATGGGCTGGGCTTGTCTATCGTGCGGCGGATCATCCATTGGCATGACGGCCGCGCTTCGATCAGCAAGAGCGAAGCCCTGGGTGGCGCCTGCTTCAGCCTGGCCTGGCCGCGCTATCAGGAAAAGAAATGAGCGACTGGGACCTGGGGCCGGCTGCCGATCTGGTCGAAGGTCTGCTGACCCCGGACGACCCGCGACCGACGTTGATCTTGCCGGAGCTGTTGCAGCCAGCGCGGCTCGATCGCGTGTTGCTGCAGATCTATGGGCCGAAGTTGATGCCGAGCCAGTTGCCGGTGCTGGTATCCCAGTGGTCCAAGTACTACTTCATGCAGTTCTGGCCGGCGCTGCTGGTGCCGGGGCTGATGCATGGCTGGCGGTTGCCGCTGGGCTTTGACGAGGTGGCGGTTGCGCTGGATTACCGCGGCTTGCCGGTTGCGCTCAAGCCACTGGCCAGCGGAGCGGCCGGGGATGTTGAGCTGACGCCTGTGATCGAGGCCAACCTGCGACCGGTCATCGATGCGCTGAGTGCCTATGGTGGTGTCTCGGCGGCAGTCTTGTGGGGCAATGCCGGGGATTTTCTGGAGCAGTGCATCACGGCGGTGGAGACGCGGCTGGGCGCTGAGCTACTGCCGGCCCGGCGTCTTTTCGACGCTCCCGGCCCGCTGCAGGGTGCGGTGCACTATCTCGAGGATGGCCGCCGGCGGCGCCGCAGTTGCTGCCTGAGTTACAAGGTCGAATGGGTTGGGCATTGCGAGCATTGCCCTCTTTGTCCATGAGGCTTCAGACGCTGACCAGGCTCAGCAGGCGCTGACCCTCGACGCAGAATTGCGCCTGCAATTCGCACCCGTGTCGCCACTCGCTCGACAGGTCGGTGAGCAAGCGCAAGCGCGCGCTGCCATCGTCTGACCATTCGAGCAGTTCGGCGTGTTCGAAATAGAAGCGTTGCTGCACGATCGGGTAGAGCGCCTTGAACAGGCTTTCCTTCAGGGAAAAGGTCAAGGTGACAGTCAGGGCTACACGGTCGGCAGCCATGCGCTGCAGTTCATCCGGTATCAGGATTTCCCCGGCCAGGCGCTGGGCGCGCTCTTCGCTGAGCAGGGTTTCCATGTCCAGGCCCAGGCCTCGATGATCGCTCTGGTGTGCCACGATCGCGGCTGCCCAGCCGGTGCCATGGGTGATCGAGCCGCTGATGCCGACAGGCCAGATCGGTGCACGGTCTTCGCCTGTGGTCGGGGCGTACTCGCGCCCGTCGAGTCGGCGCAGGGCTTCGCGAGCGCAGATGCGTCCGGCCAGGAACTCGGCCTGGCGCTTGGCGACCGAGCGTTGCAGGCTGGGTGTCTGCTCGATGCCGCTGCGCTGGAAGTCATCGCTGGCAAGGCGGGTGGAGTCGAATCCGCAGCTGACCAGGACTGCGCCGGGTAGAGGCTGGGGCAGGGGCCAGTGGGTTTGCAGGGCGGTGCAGCAGGTGGGGAGAGGCTGGTTCATGCAAACCATTTTGCCGTGTCGAGATCCCCGTTGGATAGCCCCACACCTCCTCGTTCCCACGCGGAGCGTGGGAACGAGGGGGTGACGTACGTTATTTGAATACCTTCGCCAAAAACGCCTTCATATCCTCCCACGAACTCTTGTCGGCACTCTCGTTGTAACCAATATCCGGCCCACCGTGTTCGCCATGGCTGAGCCGGTCGGAGTCCGGATTGGTAAAGCCATGCTTGGCGCCTTCGATGCTGACGAACTCATATGCGGCATTGGCATCGGCCATTTCCTGCTTGAAGGCCGCCACGTTCTGCGGGGTGACCATGCTGTCGCTGCCACCGTGCTCCACCAGGATCGGCGCCACGACGCTGCCCCGGGTCGCCGGTGTCTGGGTCGCCAGCGGGCCGTGGAAGCTCACGACGCCGGCCAGTGGCACGCCACGGCGGGCTGCGTCCAACACCACCTTGCCGCCGAAGCAGTAGCCAATGGCGGCGATCTTCTGTGGATCGGTCGGTGGGAGTTGCTTGAGTGCCGCCACCCCGGCATCGAAGCGCCTGGCCGCGGCATCCGAGTCTTTGGTCGCGGTCTGCAAGAAGCCCATGGCGTCCTGCGGGTGTTCGGTGTTCTTGCCCTGGCCATACATGTCGATGGCCATGGCGCTGTAGCCCAATGCAGCGAGTTCGCGGGCGCGGCGTTTGACATAGTCGTTCAGGCCCCACCACTCATGCACCACGATCACGCCGGGGCGTGCGCCGGTGAAGCTGTCGTCATAGGCGTGATAGCCGATCAGGTCGATGCCGTCAGGGCCCGGATAGTGAACCACCTGGGTCTTGATCTCGGCCTGGGCCAAGGCGCTGGCGGCGATCAGGACAAGTGCGAGCAAAAAACGCATGGTCGATCCTCCAATCAGAGTCACTTTCGCCCAGTCCATTTGGTTCAGCCTGGGTTCAGTTGGGGTTCAGGAACGGTTCAGGGGGCGTTGCTTAACCTAGCGACGTACCCAACAACAGCGCCTGGCGCGGAGATGAACCTTATGAAAGCAATCAACAAACTGATTCTAGCAATGGCTGTACTCGGTGCCGCCACCGTTGCACAAGCCTCTGACAGCACCTTTGCCGGCCTTACTTATGGTCAGACCAGCGACAAGGTCAAGAAGTCCAACCAGCTCAACACCAATCTGCAAAATCCCAATGCCAACGGCATTATCAACAAGGAAAATACCTGGGGTCTGCGCCTGGGCCAACAGAACGATGAGCGCCGTTACTACGCGACCTACGACAATGCGTCCGGCAGCCATAATGGCTTGAAACTGCGTCAGGAAAACCTGCTGGGCAGCTACGACTTGTTCATGCCTGTCACTGCCAGCACCAAGCTGTTCGGTGGCGGCAGCCTGGGTGTGACCAAGTTGAGCCAGGAGTCTTCCGGCTACAGCCGCGATACCAATACAGGTTACGCCGTCGGTGCTCAGGTGGGGGTGTTGCAGAAGATCTCGCAGAGTGCTTCGGTGGAACTGGGTTATCGTTACCTGCGCAGCAACGCCAGTACCGAAGTGACCGAACACGGCGGCGGCAGCAAGCTGGGTTCACTGCAGCTCAACAGCAGTGCCCAGACCTATCTGTCGGCCAACTACGCGTTCTAAGGTAGTGTCAATCGTGCACCGAACCCGCAAGCCGGAGGGCTGCAGGTTCGGTGCAGTGTTGCTGTATCAGGGATTTGTCTCGACAGGTTGTCGAGGCATGGGGCATTGGAGAATGCAATGAAATTGCTGGTGGTAGAAGATGAAGCGCTGTTGCGTCATCACTTACACAGCCGATTGACGGAAAGCGGGCATGTGGTCGAAGCGGTGGCCAATGCCATCGATGCGCTGTACCAAGCCGATCAGTTCAATCATGACCTGGCGGTAATCGACCTGGGTCTGCCGGGCATGGGCGGCCTGGATCTGATCCGGCAGCTGCGTACCCAGGGCAAGACCTTTCCCATTCTGATTCTTACGGCCCGGGGCAATTGGCAGGACAAGGTCGAAGGCCTGGCCAGTGGCGCCGACGACTATGTGGTCAAGCCTTTTCAGTTCGAAGAGCTGGAGGCGCGCCTCAATGCGTTGCTGCGCCGCTCGAGTGGCTTCACCCAGTCGACCATCGTCGCCGGGCCGCTGTTGCTCGACCTCAATCGCAAACAGGCCTTGCTCGACGATGAGGTCCTGGGGTTGACCGCGTATGAATACCGGATTCTGGAGTTCCTGATGCGCCACCATCAGCAGGTGGTCGCCAAGGATCGCCTCATGGAGCAGCTTTACCCCGACGATGACGAGCGCGATCCCAACGTCATCGAAGTGCTGGTGGGGCGTCTGCGCCGCAAGCTTGAAGGTACGAATGGGTTCAAGCCAATCGACACGGTGCGTGGCCTGGGTTACCTGTTCACCGAGCGCTGCCGATGATTCGATCGCTGCGCGTACGCTTGATGCTGGCGGCAACGGTGCTCGCCCTGCTGTTCATGCTCGGCATGCTGCCGGCATTGCAGGGCGCTTTCAGCCTGGCGTTGCAGGAGTCGATCGAGAAGCGCCTGGCCTCGGATGTGACGACGCTGATTTCGGCCGCGCGGGTAGAAGACGGCAGCCTGCAAATGCCGACATTACTGCCCGATGAGCAGTTCGACCTGCCGGATGGTCGTCTGCTCGGCTACATCTATAACCGCCAGGGCACACTGGTCTGGCGCTCGCGGGCAACGGTCGAAGAAAACATCAATTACACCCCGCGTTACGACGGCCGTGGCAATGAGTTCGCGCGTATCCGCCAGGCCGATGGCGAAGAGTTCTTTGTCTATGACGTGGAAGTCAAATTGCTGGGAGGCAAGACCGCGGCCTTCAGTATTGTCGCGTTGCAGCCGGTGCGCGAGTACCAGATGACCCTGTCCGGCCTGCGCGAGAAACTCTACCTGGGTTTCGGTGCCGCCTTGCTCGTCCTGTTGTTGCTGCTTTGGGCCGGGATGACCTGGGGCTTGCGTTCATTGCGGCAAATGAGTCTGGAGCTCGATCAGGTCGAGGCGGGTACTCGCCAGGGCCTGAGTGAAGAACATCCTCGCGAATTGTTGCGCCTGACCGGCTCTCTCAACCGCCTGCTGCGCAGCGAACGCGAGCAGCGCGGCCGCTACCGGGACTCGCTGGGCGATCTGGCCCACAGCCTGAAAACCCCGCTGGCCGTTTTGCAAGGAGTCACTGAAACCATCGCTCAGCGCCCGCAAGACAAGGAGCAGGCGCGTATTCTGCAAACCCAGATCGAACGCATGAGCCAACAGATCGGCTATCAGCTGCAGCGCGCCAGCCTGCGCAAAAGCGGACTGGTGCGCTATCGGGTCGAATTGCAGCCGGTCGTCGACAGCCTGTGCAATACCCTGGAGAAGGTTTACCGGGACAAACAGGTCAAGGTCAGCTTCGACATTCCGAACCAGGGTCAAGTGCCGATGGAGCAAGGCGCCTTGCTGGAAATGCTCGGTAACTTGCTGGAAAACGCCTATCGCCTGTGCCTTGGCGAAATCCACATCAGTCTGCAACGGCTGCCCGAAGGCATCGAACTCTGTGTCGAAGACGATGGCCCAGGCGTGCCGCACAGCCAGCGCGCGCGCATCCTCGAACGTGGCGAACGGCTGGATCGACAGAATCCGGGGCAGGGCATTGGCCTGGCGGTGGTCAAGGACATCATAGAAAGCTATGACGCCCAGCTGACCCTGGGCGATTCGCCCTTGGGTGGCGCAGCCTTTCGCGTGCTTTTTCGCGCGACCTGATCCCACCTGATCAGGCGGATACCCGCCATTGCCTCCGGTTTTATCCATGCTATGGGCGGAAATCCGCCAAGCCTGCTGGCCGCCGAACACCTCGCAGGCGGCCTGAAAGCGCCGCAGTCCGCGACCTCCAGCACCTTCCGACAAAGTGGCACGCGCCTTGCGATAGGAGACTGCAGACCTGCCTGTCGCAGCTCAAAAAAACAAATCCCTCCGGGTACAGGAGGGTTCGCGTGTTAGGTGTCGACTGCATCAAGACATTGATGCCCGGCGATACACTTGAGGAATTTGCCATGACGACTCGTAAGCCACTGTACAAATCGCTGTATTTCCAGGTGATCGTCGCGATCACCATCGGTATTTTGCTGGGCCATTTCTATCCCGAGACCGGCGTGGCGCTCAAGCCACTGGGCGACGGGTTCGTCAAGCTGATCAAGATGGTCATCGCCCCGATCATTTTCTGTACGGTGGTCAGCGGCATCGCCGGCATGCAGAACATGAAGTCGGTCGGCAAGACCGGCGGCTATGCGCTGCTGTACTTTGAAATCGTCTCGACCATTGCCCTGATCATCGGCTTGATCGTGGTCAACGTGGTCCAGCCAGGCGCTGGCATGCACATCGATGTCACCACCCTGAACGCCAGCAGCGTCGCAGCCTATGCCGCCGCCGGTGCGCAACAGACCACCGTGGGCTTCCTGCTCAACGTCATCCCGACGACCGTGGTCGGTGCCTTCGCCAATGGCGATATTCTTCAGGTGCTGATGTTCTCGGTGATCTTCGGTTTCGCCCTGCATCGCCTGGGTGCCTATGGCAAACCGGTGCTGGACCTGATCGATCGCTTCGCCCATGTGATGTTCAACATCATCAACATGATCATGAAGCTCGCGCCGATCGGTGCCTTTGGCGCCATGGCCTTCACCATCGGTCAGTATGGTGTGGGTTCGCTGGTTCAGCTGGGTCAACTGATGCTGTGCTTCTATATCACTTGCGTGGTGTTCATCCTCGTGGTGCTGGGCGGGATCGCCCGTGCGCATGGCTTCAGCGTCGTCAAATTGATTCGCTACATCCGTGAAGAGCTGCTGATCGTGCTCGGGACTTCCTCTTCGGAATCGGCCCTGCCGCGCATGTTGGTGAAAATGGAGCGTCTGGGCGCGAAGAAGTCGGTAGTAGGCCTGGTCATCCCGACCGGTTACTCGTTCAACCTCGACGGTACGTCCATCTACCTGACCATGGCCGCCGTGTTCATCGCCCAGGCGACCGACACCACCATGGACATCACCCATCAGATCACCCTGTTGCTGGTGTTGCTGGTTGCTTCCAAAGGCGCCGCGGGTGTATCCGGTAGTGGTTTCATCGTGTTGGCGGCGACCCTGTCCGCCGTGGGCCACCTGCCGGTTGCCGGCCTGGCGCTGATCCTGGGTATCGACCGCTTCATGTCCGAAGCACGTGCCCTGACCAACCTGATCGGCAATGGCGTAGCCACCCTGGTCGTGGCCAAGTGGGTCAAGGAGCTGGATGAGGACAAGCTGCAGGCTGAGCTGGCTTCGGGGGGGACGTCGATTTCTGATGAGCGTCCGACTGATGATTTGTTGGTGGCTGAAGTTCGCTGATAGCAGGTTCGGCCTCATCGCGGGCAAGCCCGCTCCCACAGGGGCAGGCAACACACATCTCCTGTGGGAGCGGGCTTGCCCGCGAAGCGATCGAAAGCCTTACACAAAAACCCATCCCCGGATGGGTTTTTTAATGCCTACTCAACCCGTGTCTCGCCACTGAACACCAGGGTACTGCGACACCGCCGACACAAATACCGCCGCCCCTTGCGCACCAACCCATGGCGCTGGGCCGAAAACGGGAAATCACTACCCGCACACGGGCAGCGATAGATATACCGCGTCACGCTGCGCCGCTTGACTGCATAGTTGTGGCAACGATGGGGCGGCAGCTCATACACCCCGCGCATGATCAGTTGCCATTCTTCGCCATGGGGCTGGATGCTGTCGCCAAACAGCTGATGGGCCACCAGGTGTGCCACCTCGTGGGCCACGGTCTGCTTGAGGAAGTCTTCGCTGTTTTCGCGGTACAGCTGCGGGTTGAAACGCAGCAGGTTCTCGTGCAGATGGGCGACGCCGGCTTTCTGGCCGCGCAGTTTGAGGCTGACTTGCGGGCGCTTGAAAGGGCGTTTGAAAAAGGCTTCGGCTTGCTGGAAACAGGTTTCGACGCGGGAATTGAGTAGCTCGGGCATTGATGATGACACTCCAGATTCGGCGATTATGCCGCAACCCCGATGGCCTGCCGAGACGTTTGCCGCCCAATGGTCATGCACACAGTATCAGGCCGCCTTGCGGCGGCCCGATGTTCACAGCCCTAGTCTCTAGTTAGTGTAGACAGGCCCTACGCCCAGCCCCCAGACGATCACCGTGAAGGCCATGATGGCCACCAGAACCACCAGCCCGACGGCCAGCACGGAACTGGAGAACAGGAAGCCTTCATCGGAGGGAATGTTCATGAATGTCGGCAGGCCGACATACAGCAGGTACACCGTGTAGCAAATCGCGGCGGTACCTACGATCATCCCCAGCCAGAGGTGTGGGTAGAGCGCCGCCAGACCCCCGACGAACAGCGGGGTGGCGGTATAGGTTGCAAATGCGATGCAGCGGGCCATGCTTGGGTTGGCGTCGTAGGTGCGTGCCATCCAGTGAATGAACGCCCCCATGACCGCAACACCGCCGAGCATGGCAAGGTAGGACATGACCGTCATCCAGATCGCACTTTCCTGCGTCAGCATGACCGGTGCGCGATTACCGATGACCCAGCCGACCTGGGTGGTACCGATGAACGCTGATACCGCCGGGATAGCCGCCAGTATCAGGGTATGGGTGAGATACATGTGGCTGATGCTTTCCTCCTCGCCACGTATTTCTCTCCATTCTTGATCGGGATGGGTGAAAAGCCCCAGAACGTGGTGGATCATGCCAGTCACTCCTTTCGTCGTCGCCATCGCCCCCCAGTGGAGCGCTTACGGGCCAACAGGCCGAAGTAAGAATCAGGCCAGACTATTTTGAATGGCCGTACGCCCAGTATAGGAAAGGACTTTGCGGAAATTACCCGGGCTTTTAGAGCAAATCGCGCTGACAACGTCTGCTGTAAGCACCTTGTAATCTTTACCTGCACCGATCGGGTGCATCGCAGGTCAGTTGTCCGTTGGCAGCGCTGAAGCCTTCGCCTGGGCGAACTTTGTGCGTAAAATAGCCGGCTTTTCGTCACACCTCGCGGATTTCAAGCGCTATGGGCACCCTTTCGGTCAATCAGAACAAACTGCAGAAACGCCTTCGCCGGCTGGCCGGTGAAGCCGTCACCGACTACAACATGATCGAGGACGGCGACAAGGTCATGGTCTGCCTGTCGGGCGGCAAAGACAGCTACACCATGCTCGATGTTCTGCTGCACCTGCAAAAGGTGGCGCCGATCAAGTTCGAAATCGTCGCGGTGAACATGGACCAGAAGCAGCCGGGCTTCCCCGAGCACGTGCTGCCGGCCTACCTCAAGGAACTGGGCATCGAGTACCACATCGTCGAGAAAGACACCTACTCGGTGGTCAAGGAACTGATCCCGGAAGGCAAGACCACCTGTTCGCTGTGCTCGCGCCTGCGTCGTGGCACGCTGTACACCTTCGCCGATGAAATCGGCGCGACCAAGATGGCCCTGGGTCACCACCGCGATGACATCGTCGAGACCTTCTTCCTTAATATGTTCTTCAACGGCTCGCTCAAGGCCATGCCACCCAAGCTGCGCGCCGACGACGGTCGCAACGTGGTGATCCGCCCGCTGGCCTACTGCTCCGAGAAGGACATCCAGGCCTATTCGGACTTCAAGGAATTCCCGATCATCCCGTGCAACCTCTGCGGCTCCCAGGAAAACCTGCAGCGCCAGGTGGTCAAGGACATGCTGGTGGAGTGGGAGCGCAAGTCGCCAGGCCGTACCGAGAGCATCTTCCGCGGCCTGCAGAACGTGGTGCCGTCGCAACTGGCCGACCGCAACCTGTTCGACTTCGTCAACCTGCGCATCGACGAGAACGCCACCCCGCGTTTCCTCGATGTGCTGAACATCGGCTGATCGACCGCAGGGTTGCCCTTGTAAAATCCTGATAGAAAATGGCCCGTCCCTGAGCCAGCCATAAAGGCGTGATTGCACCATACTGCAATCGCGTCTTCATTCGGGCAGGACGGGTCGACCTTGATTTCCATCTATCAACTCAAGCCACGCTTCCAGAATCTGCTGCGCCCCCTGGTGCGGCGCTGGTACGAGCGCGGGGTGACGGCCAACCAGGTCACCCTGGGCGCGTGCCTCGGCTCGCTGCTGGTGGGCGCGCTGGTCGCCGGATTTGCCAGCACCGCCTGGATGTTCGCCTTGATCCCCCTGTGGATGCTCCTGCGCATGGCGTTCAATGCCATCGACGGCATGCTGGCGCGTGAATTCGGCCAGCAATCGCAACTCGGCGCCTACCTCAACGAATTGACCGATGTCATTGCCGACACCGCGTTGATCCTGCCTTTCGCCTTTATCGCCGGCGTCAGCCCCTGGCCAGTCGCCGGGGTCATCCTGCTTGCCATGCTCAGTGAATACACCGGTGTGTTGGGGCCGATGGTGGGGGCTTCGAGGCGTTATGACGGCCCCATGGGCAAAAGCGACCGTGCCTTTTGCCTGGGTGTGTTGGCTATTGCCGTGGCGGCTGGCTGGATCACCGCCTTGTGGATCGAGGTGGTGTTGCTGGTGATCTGCGCGTTGTTGCTCTACACCCTATTCAATCGTGTCCGTCAGGGCCTGGCCGAGGCGGCAGGCAACAGTCAGCCATAAGGAGAGAGCTGGATGCGCCAAGCACAGGAATGCCGCTTCAATACCCATGATGGCGTAGCACTTTATTATCGATATTGGCCTGCCAGCGATCAGCCGGCGCCTGCACAGCGGCGTGGCGTGCTGTTGTTTCACCGGGGGCACGAGCATTCCGGGCGCATTGCCCACCTGGTCGATGAACTGGACATGCCCGATGTCGAGTTCTTTGCCTGGGACGCCCGCGGGCATGGGCAATCCCCTGGCGCGCGTGGCGACAGTCCGAGTTTTGCCGCCAGCGTTCGCGATGTGCAGACCTTTATCGACCACCTGCAAACCGAACATGACCTGGCCCAGGAGCAACTGGCGGTGATCGCGCAAAGCGTCGGCGCGGTGCTGGTGGCGACCTGGGCCCACGACTATGCGCCGAGCATTCGCGCGCTGGTGCTGGCCTCGCCGGCCTTCAAGGTCAAGCTCTACGTTCCCTTCGCCCGTTCGGGGTTGGGTTTGATGCGCAAGCTGCGGGGCAACTTTTTCGTCAACAGCTATGTGAAAGCCGGATTTCTCAGCCATGACCCGGAGCGCATTGCCTCGTACGACAGTGATCCGCTGATCACCAGGGCCATCTCGGTGAACGTATTGCTGGGGCTGTACGAGGCAGCCGATCGCGTAGTGGCCGATGCCGAGGCCATCCGGGTTCCCACCCAATTGCTGATTTCGGGTTCCGACTTCGTCGTGCATCGCGGCCCTCAGGAACGTTTCTTCGAGCGCCTGGGCACCCAGCGTAAAGAGAAGCACATCCTCCCCGGTTTCTTTCACGACACCCTCGGCGAGCGCGACCGTCACCTGGCCGTTCAGCGCGCCCGGCGCTTCATCCTGCAGAACTTCGAACAGCCAACACCCCAGTCGTCATTGCTCGATGCCGATCGCATCGGCTCCACCTGTGCCGAGTCCGAAACCCTGGCGGCACCCCTGCCGCACAATTCATTGGGCGACTTGTACTGGCGTGCGACCCGAGCCGGGATGCGATTGGGCAGCCGGGTTTCGGCCGGGGTCAAACTGGGCTTCGAAACCGGCTTCGACTCCGGCAGCACCCTGGATTACGTCTACCGTAACCAGCCCACCGGGCACACGGCAGTCGGCAAAATGATCGATAGCAACTATTTGCAGTCGATCGGCTGGCGCGGCATTCGCCAGCGCAAACTGCATGTCGAAGAACTGCTGCGCCTGGCCATGGCCCGGCTGCGCGAGCAGGGCAGGGCCGTGCACATCGTCGACATCGCTGCCGGCCACGGGCGTTACATTCTCGAGGCGCTGCAGGGTGTCGAACCGTTGCCCGAATCGATCCTGCTGCGTGACTACAGCGATATCAATGTGCGCGATGGCACTGCCTTGATCGAGGAAAAAGGGCTTGGTCACATCGCCCGTTTCGTCAAGGGCGACGCCTTCGACCGGGCCGACCTGGCCAGTTTGTCACCCCGGCCGAGCCTGGCGGTGGTGTCTGGCTTGTATGAGCTGTTCTCCGATAACCGGCAAGTCGGCCAATCCCTGGCCGGGCTTGGCGATGCCTGCGAGCCGGGCGGTTATCTGATCTACACCGGGCAACCCTGGCATCCGCAACTGCAATTGATTGCCCGGGCCCTGACCAGCCATCGCGAAGGACAGGCCTGGGTCATGCGCCGCCGTAGTCAGGTCGAAATGGATCAACTGGTGCAGGCAGCGGGCTTTCGCAAGATCACCCAGCGCATCGACGAGTGGGGGATCTTCAGCGTGTCCCTGGCTCAGCGGGTCGAATGATGAAAACGGCAGCGCTGGCCCGCGAGCCCGGCCTGTGGAAACACGCTGTGCTCTGGCTGCTGGTGTTGGCACCGTTCTTTTTCGCCAGTTACGGCTTTGCTACCTGGTACACGGCCCGGCGCGCCGAAGTGCCCAGCCTGGTCTTTGCCTGGGAAGCGCATATGCCGTTCTGGGCCTGGACCATCGTGCCCTATTGGTCGATCGACCTGCTGTACGGTTTTTCCCTGTTGCTGTGCCTGAGTCGTCGTGAACTCAACTATCACGCCTTGCGCCTGCTCAGCGCCCAGCTGATTGCAGTCAGCTGCTTTCTGCTCTGGCCCTTGCGCTTTACCTTCGAACGCCCGGAAATGAGCGGGGTGTTCGGCTGGCTGTTCGAGGTGCTGGCCGGCTTCGACAAGCCTTTCAACCAGGCGCCGTCGTTGCATATCGCGCTGTTGGTGGTGCTGTGGGTTTGTTACAGCCGGCATAGCCGGGGTGTGTGGCGCGTATTGGTGCATTCGTGGTTCGCCTTGATCGGTATTTCCGTACTCACCACCTGGCAACATCATTTCATTGACCTGCCCACCGGCGCGTTGGCGGGCTGGTTCTGTGTCTGGCTCTGGCCGGATGATCGGCCCAGCCCCTTGCTCAGCGGGCGCCTGACATCTGATTCCAGGCGCCTGCGACTGGCGCTGTATTACGGGGTGGGCGCGGTGTTCTGCAGCTTGCCGGCATTCATGCTGGGCGGCGCCTGGCTATGGTTGCTGTGGCCGGGGGTGGCCTTGCTGATGGTCGCCTTGAACTATCTCTATTTCGGTGCGGCGGGTTTTCAGAAGCAGGCCGACGGCCGCTTGAGCGCCGCTGCCACCTGGCTCTTTGCCCCTTATCTGGCGGCGGCCTGGCTCAATTCACGCTGGTGGACTCGCCGCCAGCCAGAGCCGGACCGGGTTTGCGCCGATGTCTGGCTGGGGCGCATGCCGGCGCGACAGCAGCTGCAAAAGGGGCCTTTCAAGGCTGTGGTCGACCTGTGCGCGGAGCTGCCCCTCGATGCCCGCGAATACCCCTATCGTTCGATCGCCTTGCTGGACCTGTGCGTGCCCAGTGCCCAAAACTGCCTGCGAGCGGCCAAGGCCATCGAAGCCTTGCGTGCCCACGGCCCCTTGCTGGTCTGTTGTGCGCTGGGTTATTCGCGCAGCGCAACAGCGGTGAGTGCCTGGCTCTTGCACAGCGGTCGGGCGAGCAGTGTCGAACTGGCTGTCGCCCGGGTCACGGCTGCGCGCCCTACGGTCGTCCTGCACCCGGCGCATCGGCAGGCACTGGAGGCGATGCAGCGCCTCGATGAACCTGCGCCCCCATCAACCTTGAAGGACCTCCATGCCCACTGAAATGGAGCTGAAGATTGTCGCCGCGCTACTTCGCCGTGGTCGCACGCTTGATCTACTCTCACAGGCGCTGACACTGCTGGCGCTGACCTTCGGCCTGGCGCAGTTGTTGACGAGCGCTATTGTTCCTCTTAATTCGGGGCTGGTTGCGGTAGTGGTGGTATTGGGGCTCTGGCAGCTTTATTGGGCGCTCAGGGTAGGGCTGGATGCCGAGTTGTTCGAACTGATGGCTGCCGATGCGGGGCAGTTGGCCGAGCGCACCCAGGCGTTGGACCAGGCCTTGATACGACTGAATTTTCAACAAGACGAGCGCGCGGGACGCGCCTGGCCCGAACGTCAGCAGGGAGCACTACGGCTGTTGCGGTATCAGGCTTTGCTGGTCGGTGCGCAGGTAGTGGTGCTGTTGGCCGGCATCCTGATTTTTCCTTGGCTTGGATAACAATAAAAAAGGCGCGTTCATGTTCGAGTCCCTGGTTGCCCTGGGTATTACCGTCGCTGCACGAACCATTACCGGTGCGCGCAGCCTTTGGCTGGGCAGCAGCCCGCAAGCGGTGCAGCGCATCTACTTTGCCAATCACAGCAGTCACGGCGACTTCGTGCTGTTGTGGGCCTCCCTGCCACCCGCGCTGCGTCGCAATACGCGACCGGTGGCGGGCGCCGATTACTGGCAGAAAAGCCCGATCCGCCGTTACATCATCAACCGAGTATTCAACGGCGTACTGATCGACCGCGACTCGAGCGACCCCGCCTATGACCCGCTGCAGCCGATGCTCAAAGCGCTCGAGGCCGGGGACTCATTGATCATTTTTCCCGAGGGTACGCGCAACCTGGAGGATGGCTTGCTGCCGTTCAAGAGCGGGATCTATCACCTGGCCTGGCGCTGCCGGCAGGTCGAACTGATTCCGGTCTGGATCGCCAACCTCAACCGGGTCATGCCCAAGGGCAGGGTCCTGCCGTTACCGCTGTTGTGCACGACCAGTTTCGGCGCGCCCCTGCAACTGGAATACGGTGAAAGCAAAGAAGACTTTCTTTCTCGCAGCCGCGAAGCGCTGCTGGCCCTCGACCCAGAGCAGCACTAATGGACAAGCAGACGCAGATGTTATTCGCCGGTATCGGCGCCATCCTGATCCTGGCCTCGGTGATCGGTCGGGTGCTCAAGTGGCGTTCGGGCGGTACCCCCAACCCGGTCATCGACAACCTCAACGCCCGGATCAACGCCTGGTGGGTGATGGTCCTGGTGATCGGCATCGCTTTCTGGCTGGGACAGTGGGCGGTGATCCTGCTGTTTTACGCGGTGTCCTTCTACGCCTTGCGCGAATTCCTGACCCTGACGCCGACCCGCCGCAGCGACTACCCCGCGTTGGTGGCAGCCTTCTACCTGGCGCTGCCGTTGCAGTACCTGTTGATTGCCGCGGACTGGTACGGGCTGTTCTCGATTTTCATCCCGGTCTATGTATTCCTGCTGTTGCCGATCCTGGCATCGCTGGGTGGCGACACCACGCGTTTCCTCGAGCGTGCTTCGAAAGTACAGTGGGGGTTGATGATCGCAGTGTTCTGCGTGTCCTTCGTGCCGGCCTTGCTGACCCTGGATATCGCCGGTTTCGAGGGGCGCAATCTGTTGTTGATCGCCTACCTGGTGATCGTCGTGCAGCTGTCGGACGTGTTGCAGTACGTCTGTGGCAAGTTGTTCGGCAAGCGCAAGATCGCCCCCAACCTGTCGCCGTCGAAAACCGTCGAAGGTTTCGTCGGCGGGGTCGCCCTGGCGTCGTTGATTGGCGGCTGCCTGTGGTTCATTACCCCATTCAATTTCTGGCAGTCGATGTTGATCGCTCTGCTGATCAATCTCCTGGGCTTTGCTGGTGGCATTGTCATGTCCGCGATCAAGCGCGATCGCGGCGTCAAGGACTGGGGGCACATGATCGAGGGGCACGGTGGGATGCTCGATCGGCTGGACTCGGTCTGCTTCGCCGCGCCGATCTTTTTCCACCTGGTGCGTTTCTGGTGGGCGTGAGCCGCCCACCTGCTTAATGGTTGACGGTGAATGCCAGCATGGTCGAGAGCTGGCACAACGGCCGGCCGCTTTCGGCGTGCCACTGGTTGAACGCCGCTTGCACCAGGGCACGGTCGCGCTGGCTGGTGGGTACCTTGTCGATGATCTTTTGCGCATTGAGCGCAGCGACCATGTCATCGGTAGGAATGAAGGTGTCCTTGCCGATCATGCGCAGGAAGCGCGGAGCCGACAGCCCGCCGAGCTGGTTGCCGTGCTTGGCCAGGTACTGCCACAAGCCGACGATGTCATCGACTGGCCAGTCGGCGATGAATGCGCCGAAGCTGCCCTGTTCGCGGGCTACGTCCAGGATCATCTGGGCATTGCGCGGCACGCTCTTGAGTTTGCCCAGGTGACGGATGATGCGCTCATCCTGCATCAGTCGCTCCAGATGCTCGGCACCCATCAGCACGACCTTTTCCGGGTCGAAGCCGAAGAAGACCTCTTCGAACGCCGGCCATTTCGCATCGACCAGGCTGTGTTTCAAGCCGGCGCGAAAGACCCGCAGCGCGAGCATGGACAGGTAGCGGTCGGCACTGATGTCACGCAGCGCAGCTGGCGTCTTCGGCACGGGCAGCCGCGCCTCGAGGGCCGCCGCCGAACCGAAGCGGTTCAGGCAGTATTCGTACAGCCATTTGTAATCTTGCATGCCCGCTTCCTTGTCGTTATGCCAGGTCTTCGCCGGTCAGTTTGCGGTCAGTCTGGAACTTCCAGCGGACAAAGAGCAGTGCACTGACGAACAACGCCAGGCTGAGCAGCACTTCCATCCAGCCGAACACCGAACGCGATGGGTCGAACGCCGCCAGTACGCCCTTGATGAAATACAGGTTGACCACAAAGCAGGCCCAGGCGTGCGCACGGGCGTTACCGAGCAGGATGCCCGGCAGGAGCAGGGCCAGTGGGACCAGTTCGATGGCCAGGATCACGCCGGTGCGGGCGCCATGCAGGTCGGCGAACTGCAGGTTGTTGACGGTCAGCAGCAGGATCAGGGCAAAGAAGAAGACCAGGCTCAGCACCCGGCTGAGGCGCAGGCGTGGTGCCAGCCACTCCAGGGAGGGCAGGACTTTCGGCTTTTTAGCCACGCGAGTTCTCCAGCAGTTTGGCGGTGGTGGCCAAGCGCTGGCCGAGGGCGCGGCACAGCGCGATTTCGTGTTCGTCCAGGCTGCGTTTGCCGTCTGCACCGGCGTGGTGGCTGGCGCCGTACGGCGTGCCGCCGCCGCGGGTATCGAGCAGGGCCGACTCGCTATAGGGCAAGCCCATGATCAGCATGCCGTGGTGCATCAAGGGCAGCAGCATGGACAGCAGGGTCGATTCCTGGCCGCCATGCAGGCTGGCGGTGGAGGTGAAGGCGGCTGCCGGTTTGCCGACCAGGCCGCCGCTCAGCCAGAGGCTGCTGGTGCCGTCGACGAAGTATTTGAGGGGCGCCGCCATGTTGCCGAAGCGGGTCGGGCTGCCCAGGGCCAGGCCCGAACAATGGCGCAGGTCATCGAGGCTGGCATACAACGCACCCTGTTCCGGAATGTCTGGGGCGACTGCTTCGCATTCGGTGGAGATGGCCGGCACCGTGCGCACCCGCGCCTCGAGCCCGGCCAGCTCGACACCCCGGGCAATTTGCCGGGCCATTTCGCTGGTCGAGCCGTGCCGGCTGTAATACAGGATCAGGATGTAAGGGTTGCTCACGCCAGGATCTCCAGCACTTTCTCGGGCGGACGGCCGATCACGGCCTTGTCGCCGGCGACCAGGATGGGCCGCTCGATCAGCTTGGGATTGGCGACCATGGCGGCGATCAGTTGCTCGTCGCTCAGCGCGGGGTTGGCCAGATCCAGGCTTTTGTATTCTTCTTCGCCGGTGCGCAGCAGCTGGCGGGCGCTGATGCCGAGCTTGCCCAGCAGATTCTGCAAGGTGGCGGCATCGGGTGGGGTTTCCAGGTAACGCACCACGGTCGGGTTCAGGCCGCGGGCCTCGAGCAGTTCCAGCGCGCCACGGGATTTCGAGCAGCGCGGATTGTGATAAAGCGTCAGGTCGGTCATGTTCGGGTCGCATGTTGCGTAAGGTGGCGGCTATTCTAACCGTGCTGGGGCCGTGTCTGAACCGTACGAAGTCATTGCTCGCAGCAAAATTGCATTTTGCTTGAACCCATCAGAAGGATTGACCCATGACAAGGCGTTTCGCGGCAGCAATGGCTATCACTGCGAGCCTGCTGCTCGGCGGTTGTGGCGCAGATTACGGACTCGACCAGCACGGACGGACGGTTTCAGCCGAGCGCCTGGACAATCACTGGGTCGTGGTCAACTACTGGGCTGAGTGGTGTGGGCCGTGTCGCACGGAGATCCCAGAGCTCAACGCCTTCGCCAAACAGTGGGAAGGGAAGGGGGTGACGGTCGTCGGGGTCAATTTCGACGCCTTGCAGGGCGAAGAGCTGAAAAAGGCCAGCGAGACCCTGGGCATCGGTTTCACGGTATTGGCCGAAGACCCGGCCGAGCGGTTGGAACTGCCGCATAACGAGGCGTTGCCGGTGACTTATATCATCGATGACAAGGGCAAGCTGCGTGAGCAGTTGGTCGGGGAGCAGACAGCGGCGGGGTTGTCGGCGAAGCTTGTGGCGTTGAAGGGGGCTTAGGCAGATCCGAGGGCCTCATCGCTGGCAAGCTGAACTGGCCTAATGTTTTTGGACACCTCAATCGGGCGCTATGATGGCGCCCAAATACGAGGTGTTTTGGGTATGCGTAACTCTTATTCAAATGAATTCAAGCTCAAGGCGGTAGCCATGGTGCTGGACGAGGGGCAGTCGGTTCCCGAGGTCTGCGCCAGCTTGAGTATCGGTCCTACCGCGTTACGCCGTTGGGTTGAACAGGTTCGCCAAGAACGCTTGGGCTCGCCCCCGGTGGCAGCAAAAGCAATCACCCCGGAGCAAAGGGAGATCCAGGAACTCAAGGCCCTGCTCAAGCAAAAAGACCGGGACATCGAAATCCTAAAAAAGGCCAGTGCTCTCCTGCTTTTGGACTCCAAAGATCATTCTCGTTGATCAGTGAGCTGGGCGAGCAATACGGCGTTAACGATTGTTGTCGTGCGCTTGGGGTCAACCGCAGTAGCTATTACGCCTGGCGTCAGCGCCAAGGCAAGGTGAGCCCAGAGCGAGAGGCGCTCAAGGCTGTGCTGGTCAAACACCATAAGGAGTCCCGTGGGGCTGCTGGGGCGCGCATGCTTTCCAAAGAGCTTCAGGAAAATGGACATCGCGTAGGGCGGCATATGGCCCGCAGCTTGATGAGAGAAGCCGGCATTGCCAGTCGCCAGCGCCGACGTCATAAATACAAGTCTTCTGGTGTGGAGTCGCTGGTGGCGCCGCACCTGCTCAAGCGCAAGTTTGAAGTGACGGCGATCAACGAGGTTTGGTGTGGCGACGTGACGTACATCAAGGTCGGTAGGCGCTGGATGTATTTCGCCGCCGTGCTGGATCTGTTCGCCCGCCGGATCGTGGGCTGGTCGTTTTCGATGATTTCGGATGCCACGTTGACCTGTGAGGCCCTGCGGATGGCATCTGAGCTACGAGGTCGGCCCAAGGGCGTATTGTTTCACTCTGACCAGGGATGCCAGTACACCAGCCACAAGTTCAGGAATGAGTTGTTGGCCCAGGGCTGCAGACAGAGCATGAGTCGTAAAGGCGAGTGCTGGGACAATGCTCCGATGGAGCGTTTCTTTGGAAGCCTCAAATCAGAATGGGTGCCTGAAGACGGCTATAGCTCAGAGCAAGAAGCCCGGGCGGATGTGCAGCGTTTCGTGATTCGCTACAACAACACCAGGCTCCACAGCTACAACGACTATAAGTCGCCGGTAGCTGCAGAGAAACTGGCAGCATGAAAACCTAAACTGGTGTCCAAAACTACTTGACCAGTTCAAGCCAGCTCCCACAGAGGTATGTGATCAGACACAAATCCCTGTGGGAGCGGGCTTGCCCGCGATGAGGCCGGCCCTGCAATCATCCTTCCTCAGGCCAAAACCGCAAAGGCTTGCCCTGATCCGGCCAGAACCGCACCTGCTCGATAGGCGACACGTCCCAGCGTTGCACGGTTTCCAGCGCCTTGAGGAACCGCTGCTCCTGTTCCATCAAGGCCGGCACGCAGAGTTTGCGGGTGCTGCCGACCTTGCCGAAGGTCAGGGTATTGCCCTGCAGCGTGTACGACGCAAACCAGTGGTTGCAGCCGGCATTGCCGTAGGCGCGGCCGTCATCGGCCAGGGTCAGGGTCAGATGGCTGTAGTCCATCAGCGGACGTTCGCCGATCCACTCCAGCACATAGGTGCGTTCCTGCTCCAGTTTCATCGGTTGCTCGGCGCAGCCCAGCAAGGTGCTGCCCAGCAGACCGATCAACAGCGTACGTTTCACGGGCGATTCTCCCGGCATTTCGGGCACTGGTGTTTCTCACCCGCGGTGGTCCAGCCCAGCTCGGCAATGCGCGCGACGGCTGCAGGCTTTTGTGCCTTGGTGCCGAGTTTGGCATCCACGGCGAACTCAAAGTCCAGTTCGGCCTTGCAGCTGTCGCAATTGACCTGCCACTGATGGATCGCCAGCTCGGCGAAGACCGGGCCGCGAGCGACCGCGACCCATTGGCCGGGTGGATTGATCAGGTGACGGACCTTTTCCACGGTCAGGCGCATGGACAGGGTTTTGCTGCCCTTGAGGGTGACCAGCAGAACGTCGTCATTATGAATCGAGCCGCCGTTGCCGGTAACTTGATAGCGTCCCGGCGCCAGGGCGCGGCATTCGATCAGGGTGTGATGGGGGTTGAGCAGGCTGTAGCGAAAATCGTGTTCGACCATGGGTCCTCCAAATCTGCGCAATATGCTATCACGCTCGTCTGTTCAACCCTCGACCAGATTCTGCGGTTTACCTACCGCCCAGCGGGCAATATTGTCCAGGGTGGTGCTGGCGATGGCGCCGAGGGCTTCTTGAGTCAGAAACGCCTGGTGGGCGGTGACGATGACGTTCGGGAATGTCAGCAGCCGGGCGAGCACATCGTCTTGCAGTGGCAGGTCGGAGCGGTCTTCGAAAAACAGCTGTGCCTCTTCTTCATAGACATCCAGGCCCAGATAGCCCAGTTGCCCGTTCTTGAGCGCGTCGATGAGCGCCGGGGTGTCCACGAGCGCGCCACGTCCGGTGTTGATCAGCATGGCGCCGGGTTGCATGTGGGCCAGCGAGTCGCGATTGATCAGGTGCTTGCTCTCGGCCGTCAACGGGCAGTGCAGGCTGATGATCTGCGCCTGTTCGAGCAGTTCCGGCAGGCTCAGGTAGCGGGCACCCAGGGCTTCGACCTGCGGGTTGGGCAAGGGATCGTAGGCCAGTAGCCGGCAACCGAAGCCAGCCATGATCCTGGCGAACGTCGCGCCGATCTGGCCGGTACCGACCACGCCGACCGTTTTGTCGACCAGATCGAAGCCGGTCAGGCCGTGCAGGGTGAAATCGCCCTCGCGGGTGCGGTTGTAGGCGCGGTGCAGGCGGCGGTTGAGGGCCAGGATCAAGGCAACCGCATGTTCGGCCACGGCATGGGGCGAATAGGCCGGCACCCGCACCACGCTCAGGCCCAGACGCTTGGCGACGGCCAGGTCGACATGGTTGTAGCCGGCCGAGCGCAGCGCGATCAGCCGGGTACCGCCGGCGGCCAGGCGCTCGAGTACCGGCGCGCTCAGGTCATCATTGATAAAGGCACAGACCACGTCGTATTGCTCGGCCAGGGCGGCGGTGTCCAGGCTCAGGCGCGCATTCTGGAAGTGCAGTTCAATACCCGTCGGCGGGTTCGCTGCGAGGAAACTGTCTCGATCGTACTGCTGGCTGCTGAAGAGGATGGTTCGCATGGCGGCTTCCTTATTCAAGTCCAATGCAGTTTAGCGAGGGCAAGGGATTGCACCCTTGCCCTGGATCAGGCGCCGACGCGGGCCTGTGCTGCCAGACGAACAATGGCCTGGTCCAGATCGTCGAGGGCGGCATGGGCGTGCGGGTCATCCTGCTTGAGCAGGGTTTCACTGCGCTGGCAGGCCGCTCGCAGCTGTGGCACGCCGCAATAGCGGGTGGCGCCATGCAGGCGATGAACCCGTTCGATGGTTGCGGTCCGGTCGTGGGCCTCGCGTGCCGCACGGATGGCTTCACGGTCAGCGTCCAGCGAGGCCAGCAACATGGCCAGCATGTCGGTGGCAAGGTCGGGTTTGCCGGCGGCCAGGCGCAGGCCTTCTTCCGGGTCCAGTACCAGCAACTCGCTGTGCAACGGCTGCGCTTCGCCGGCGCGTTCGTTGCGTTGGCTGCGCAGGATCAGGCCGGTCCATTTCAATACGACCTGGGCCAGCTGCCGCTCACTGATGGGCTTGGTCAGGTAGTCATCCATGCCGCTCTGCAGCAGGGCACGCTTTTCGTTGGCCATGGCGTGGGCGGTCAATGCCACGATCGGCAGCGCCGTTCCTGGCTGGCTGCTTTCCCAGAGGCGGATCCTTTCGGTGGTTTCGCGGCCATCCATGCCGGGCATCTGCACATCCATCAGCACCAGGTCGAACGTATCGTTCTGCACGGCCTTGATGGCACTGTAGCCACTGTCCACGGCCAGCACCCTGGCGCCCATGTCTTCGAGCAGGGTCTGTACCAGCAGCAGGTTGGCCGGATTGTCGTCGACACAAAGCACATGTGGGGGGCGGTTGGGGGGGATTTCGCTGCCCTGGTTGGCGACACGCTTGGGGTTGATCAGTTCGAGCAGGCTGCGCCGCAGTCTGCGCGTGCAGGCGGGTTTGGCCTGCAGTTGGCTGTGGGCATTCGGGACGCTGGGGTGGAAGAGGTTCAGTTCCGAGGTCGGACACAGCACCAACACCCGGCAGCCAATCTGTTCCAGTCCATGGATATGCTGGCCGAGGCGTTCGGGCGATATGCCGTAGACCGTGACGCCGAGCACTGCCAGGTCGATCGGGCTGCCGGCTTCATGCGCCGCAGCGACGGCCTTGTACAATTGATCGATGGAAGAAAAGGCGCTGACTTCCAGGCCGCAATCTTCGAGCTGGTGTTGCAGTGCCTGACAGGCCAGCTCATGCCCATCGACGATGGCGATGCGGCGGCCCAGCAGGGGCAGGGCGGGAAGGTCCTCATCATCGTCGCGGGCCTTGGGCAGGCTCAGGCTGATCCAGAATTGCGAGCCTTCGCCCGGCGTGCTGTCGACGCCGATTTCACCGCCCATCTGCTCGATCAATCGCTTGGAGATCACCAGGCCCAGGCCAGTGCCTCCCGGTTGCCGGGACAAGGAATTGTCAGCCTGGCTGAAAGCCTGGAACAGCGCCCGGACATCCTGGGTGGAGAGGCCGATGCCGGTGTCCTGCACGCTGATGCGCAGTTGTACGCTGTCTTCGTTCTCGTCTTCGAGCATGGCCCGGGCGACGATGGTGCCTTCGCGGGTGAACTTGATTGCATTGCTGACCAGGTTGGTCAGGATCTGCTTGAGCCGCAGCGGGTCGCCGATCAGCGACAGCGGCGTGTCCCGGTAGACCAGGCTGACCAGCTCCAACTGCTTGGCATGGGCAGCAGGGGCGAGGATGGTCAGGGTGTCCTGCAACAGGTCGCGCAGGTTGAAGGGAATGCTGTCGAGCACCAGCTTGCCGGCTTCGATCTTGGAGAAGTCGAGAATCTCGTTGATGATGCCCAGCAGGCTGTCGGCGGATTTTTCGATGGTGCCCAGGTAATCGAGTTGGCGCGGCGTCAGTTCACCTTTCTGCAGCAGATGGGTGAAGCCGAGGATGCCATTGAGCGGAGTGCGGATCTCGTGGCTCATGTTGGCCAGGAATTCCGACTTGATGCGGCTGGCCTCCAGGGCCTCTTTGCGCGCCAGGTCCAGTTCGATGTTCTGGATCTCGATGGTTTCCAGGTTCTGGCGTACGTCTTCGGTGGCCTGATCGATGCTGTGTTGCAATTCTTCCTGGGCGTTCTGCAGGGTGCCGGCCATGCGGTTGATGCCGGCGGCCAGTTCATCGAGCTCAGGGCTGCCGAGCGAGGGCAGGCGTTTTTCCAGATTGCCGTCCTTGAGCTGGGTCACCGCTTCCTTGATCTGGCTGATCGGCCCATTGATCGAGCGGCTCATGCGCATGGCCAGCAGGGCGGTGGCGACCAGGCCGAGGCCGATCAGCAGCAGGCTGGCGAACAGACTGCGATAGCCGCGAAGCAGGGTGCCGTCGTGGGACAGTTCCAGTTCCACCCAGCCGAGCAGTCGGTCGGTTTCCTCGGGCACCGAATCGCCGTTCAGGTCACGGTGGTAGCCGAACACGGGCATCAGGTAGCGGGTGGCGTCGCTGCCACTGCGTTGCAGCAGATGCAACAGGTCGCCGGTGGGGGGCTGGTTGAGCATGCTCGGGCCGGCATGGGCCAGCCCGTTGCGATCGGGTGTCAGGAACGAGACGGCACGCACGTCTGCCTGCTCCAGGGTCTGGGCGGCGATACGTTCGAGCAGCGGAGCGTCCTTGCGCACCAGGGCAGGGGCCACCAGTGGTGCGAGCTGTTCGGCGATCATTTCGCCGCGCTGCAACAGTTGAGCGTGCAACTCCATTTGCTGAAGCCAGGTGAAGTAACCACCCAGGACCAGTGCCATCAGGCTGGCCGGCACCAAGGCGAGCACCATCACACGGCCTTTGATACCCAGTTTATTCAACACGCCACTCTCCTGCGCCGGACCGCTCTGTGCCCGGCAACTGCCAAGAATTCCCGCGAAGCGGGCCATGCCGGGAAATTACCGCGACTTGGATCCTAATGCACCTCTTGTATCGACTTTTGTCGGCTTGAGTTGCCCGCCGGTAGGCTTATCCTCAATAATCAGTGATTGAGAATTGCTAGCAGACGCCAATGACTCCCGTATACCTTAGCACTCCCAATATCCTCGCCATCGAAGACGACCCGGTGCTCGGTGCCTATGTGCACGATCAACTGGGGCGCTGCGGCTTCCAGGTCACCTGGTGCCAGGACGGCCGCGATGGGTTGGATGTGGCCCGGCGCGAGCATTTCGATGTGGTGCTGATGGATATTCTGCTACCGGGCATGAACGGCCTGGACGTGCTGGCCGGATTGCGCGAACGCAGCGCCACGCCGGTGATTCTCATGTCGGCGCTGGGCGCCGAAGCCGATCGCATCACGGGCTTTCAGCGCGGTGCCGACGACTATCTGCCCAAGCCATTCAGCATGGCCGAGCTGCAAGTGCGGATTGAGGCCATCCTGCGCCGGGTAGCACTGGAGCGGCGGCACCTGCAACCCGCGCGAGCAGAGGGGGCAGGCCTGAACTTCGATGAGCAGGCCTGCGACGTCAGTTACGAGGGGCGATGGGCCGGCCTTACCCCCAGCGAGTACCGGCTGCTGGAAACACTCAATCGAAGCAGCGAGGAGGTGTTGAGCAAACCCTTCCTTTATCAACAGGTGTTGCAACGCGGCTACGTCCAGCATGACCGCAGCCTGGACATGCATGTCAGCCAGATTCGCCGCAAGCTCAAGGCTATCGACTACCACGAGCGGCAGGTGCGTACCGTCTGGGGCAAGGGTTATGTGCTGAGCACTGCCGAGCAGGAAGCCTGAAGTGCCCGGCAAGCATTCGCTGTTCTGGAAGCTGGCCATTCTGTTGGTAGGCTTCTGCCTGCTGATGGTCTGGTTGAGCTGGTCCTGGGGCCGCTATATGGAAAAGCAGAATGCATTTCTTTCCAAAGAAGCGCGGAGCACCCTGACAGCCTATGCAGCCGAGGCCGAACGGGCCTGGATCAAGGGCCGGGAAGCTGGAGTAGACGCCTGGCTGCAGGAGACAGGGCGCCGCGAGTCGGGATGGGTCGGGGTGATCGGGCGCGACTTGCAGTCGTTGAGCAGCTACCCCCTGAGTGGGCAGGAAAGCCAGCACATGACTTTCCTGCGTGGCCTGGACTGGCCGATGAGCAAGCGCCAGCGTGGCACGCCCTGGATCAGGGTACCCTTTCCCAATGAACCCGCGCTGGGCAGCCTGGTGATCGAGCTGCCCCATCGCTTTGTGCCCGGGCGCTACACCGTGCACTGGCGGATGATCACCAATGTCATCATTCCCGGGCTGTTTACCCTGCTGTTGTGTGTGGGCCTGTACCGGATGCTGATCATGCCGCTCAATCAGCTGCGCGAACAGGCCAATGCCTGGCGCGGTGATCAGTTGGCCACGCGCATTCCACCGGCGACAACCAGTCGCCAGGATGAACTCGGTGAGCTGGGCCGGGCGTTCGATCACATGTCCGAGCGCTTGCAAAGCACGGTGGCCCTGCAACAACAACTGTTGCGCGACTTGTCCCATGAATTGCGCACGCCTTTGAGCCGGCTTCGGGTTGCCTGCGACAGTGACCTTGATGTGCAGCAGCTGCGCGAACGCCTGGGGCGGGAAGTGGATGGCATGCAGCGGCTGGTCGAAGACACCTTGCAATTGGCCTGGCTCGACACCGAGCGCGTTGCGCCGGCCAAGGAGCCCATCCAGATCCAGGCCCTGTGGGAAATGCTGGTCGAGAATGCGTGTTTCGAAACCGGTTGGCCTGTGGAACAACTGCGCTGCGACCTGGACCCATCCTGCTGGGTCTGGGGCAACCTCAATGGCCTGGCCCAGGCCCTGGAGAATATTCTGCGCAACGCCATCCGCCATTCGCCGCCCCAGGGCATCGTCAGTCTGCAGGGCCACCGCATTGGCGAAGACTGGTACCTCTGGCTCGAAGATCAGGGCGGCGGTGTTGCCGAGGCCGAGCTGGAGCGTATTTTCGATCCCTTTACCCGGCTCGATGGCTCGCGCCCGGGCGATGGTGGCTTCGGCCTGGGGCTGAGTATCGCCCGCAATGCCTTGCAAGTGCAGGGCGGCCGTCTCTGGGCGCAGAACACCCGCGAAGGCTTGCGCCTGAACATGCGCTTGCCGGTGGCGAGAATAAACAACTCGGCATTGGTTTGAGTGGCTTATAGCGTTCAGCCATAAACGCCGCACTTTGCGTGATATGGGCTCGCGACTTTTGCCGGTATGATAGACGCCCCCGCAGTCCGGATTGCGAATACGCCATGACCCTGCAGTACCCAACCATCGCCGATTGCATCGGCAACACGCCACTGGTTCGCCTGCAACGGCTGGCCGGTGACAGCAGCAACACCATCCTTCTCAAGCTCGAAGGCAACAACCCGGCAGGTTCGGTGAAGGACCGGCCGGCATTGTCGATGATCAGCCGTGCCGAAGCGCGTGGGCAGATCAAGCCGGGCGATACCCTGATCGAAGCGACCTCGGGCAACACCGGGATTGCCTTGGCCATGGCGGCGGCGATCAAGGGTTACAAGATGATCCTGATCATGCCGGACAATTCCACCGCCGAACGCAAGTCGGCGATGACCGCCTATGGCGCCGAGCTGATTCTGGTCAGCAAGGAAGAGGGCATGGAAGGCGCTCGTGACCTGGCCGAGCGGATGTTGGCGGAAGGTCGTGGCAAGGTCCTCGACCAGTTCGGCAACGTCGACAATCCCGAAGCGCATTACCTCGGTACCGGCCCGGAAATCTGGCGCCAGACCGAAGGCACCATCACCCATTTCGTCAGCTCCATGGGCACGACCGGCACCATCATGGGCGTCTCGCGCTACCTCAAGGAGCAGAACCCGGCGGTGCAGATCGTCGGCCTGCAACCGATGGAAGGCTCGGCGATTCCGGGTATCCGTCGCTGGCCCGAGGAATACCTGCCGAAGATCTTCGACGCCACGCGCGTCGACCGTGTGATGGACATGGCCCAGGCCGAAGCCGAAGACACCATGCGCCGTCTGGCCCGTGAAGAAGGCATCTTCTGCGGCGTGTCCTCCGGTGGCGCCGTGGCGGGGGCGTTGCGTCTCTCCCGTGAAGTGGAAAATGCAGTGATCGTGGCGATCATTTGCGACCGTGGCGACCGTTACCTGTCGACCGGCATTTTCGATGCGACCAACTGATGGCCAAGCGTAATACCGGCCTGCGCTTCCAGCCTGCGGGTGGAAGCCGGGCGCCGCAGATTCCTGTGGGCAAGAAGCAGCGCCTGGTCATCGAACGACTGGCCAGCGATGGACGCGGCATCGCCTTTTTCGAGGGGCGAACCTGGTTCGTCGCCGGTGCCCTTGCCGGCGAGGACGTCGAGTCGCGGGTCCTCAATGCCCATGGCAAGGTGGTCGAAGCACGCGTGGAGCGTATTTTCCAGGCCAGCAGCCTGCGCCGCCCGGCACCCTGTCCACACGCAGGTACCTGCGGTGGTTGCAGCGTGCAGCACCTGGCCCATGCCGATCAACTTGCCCTGAAACAGCGCATGCTCGCCGAGCAATTATCGCGGGTGGCCAATATCGAGCCCCAACAGTGGGCCGACCCCCTGGTTGGCCCCGAGTTTGGGTATCGCCGCCGGGCCCGGATCGCGGTGCGTTGGGATGCCAAGGCAAAGAAGCTTGAGGTGGGTTTTCGCGCCGCAGCCAGCCAGGACATCGTTGCCATCGACGATTGCATGGTCCTGGTACAACCCTTGCAGCCGATCATGCGGCAATTGCCGGGAATGTTGCGCCGCTTCAGCAAGCCCCAGGTCCTGGGGCATGTGGAGTTGTTCAGCGGTACGTCCCTGGCCGTGTTGGTGCGGCATACCGCGCCGTTGGCCGATGCTGACCGGCAAGTGCTCGAAGCGTTTTGCAGCGAACACTCAGCCCAGCTCTGGCTGCATGGCGAGGGTGAGCCGCAACCGGTGGTGGCCGAGCAGAAACTCGGTTTTGCCCTGGAACCCTGGGGGCTGGAACTGGCCTACCGTCCAGGTGACTTCGTGCAGGTAAATGCTGCCGTGAATACGGCGATGATTGCCCAGGCCCTCGACTGGCTGGCACCCACGGCCGATGAGCGAGTACTGGACCTGTTCTGCGGCCTGGGCAATTTTGCCTTGCCGCTGGCGCAACGCTCCCGTGAAGTGGTGGCGGTCGAAGGCGTGGCGACCATGGTCGAGCGGGCAGCGGCCAATGCGGCCAGCAATAATTTGCATAATGCGCAGTTTTTTCACGCCGATTTATCCCAGCCTCTGGTAGCGTCTGGCTGGGCCGCTCAGGGCTTTTCTGCGGTACTCTTGGATCCACCACGCGATGGTGCATTCGAGGTGGTACGCAAGATTTCCGCCCTGGGTGCCAAACGATTGGTGTATGTGTCCTGCAACCCGGCAACCCTGGCCCGTGATGCGCTTGAGTTGTCCAGGCAGGGGTACCGGTTAAAACGTGCCGGAATTCTCGATATGTTTCCGCAGACAGCGCATGTCGAGGCGATGGCGTTATTTGAAGCGAGCTAGGATGCTCGTTTAATCCGACTGGCGCGTGAACGCATACCCTTTGCCAGGCCAGGCAAAGGGTAAAGCCAGCAAGTGTAGGCGCAGCGAAGAAGCGCCATAGGGAAGGTAAGCAAGATGGTACAGGTGAGAGCACACCAGCCGATCAATACCGACGGCAGTATCAATCTCGATGCATGGCTCGATCATGTGGTGAGCGTCGACATGGCGCTGGACCGTGAAGCCCTCAAGACGGCTTGCGAGTTCGCCCAGCAGGTCGAGAACAAAGGCAATACGGCAAAGCATTCCTGGGCCGACGGGACCTCGAGTTTTCAGGCAGGCCTGGAAATCGCGGAGATTCTCGCCGACCTCAAACTCGATCAGGATTCCCTGGTCGCCGCAGTCATCTACCGTGCCGTGCGCGAAGGCAAGGCCACCCTGGCTGAAGTCAGCCAGCGCTTCGGTTCGGTGGTCGCCAAGCTGATCGACGGCGTGCTGCGCATGGCCGCCATCAGCGCCAGTCTGAGCCCGCGTCAATCGCTGGTGCTGGGCTCGCAGGTGCAGGTGGAAAACCTGCGCAAGATGCTCGTGGCCATGGTCGATGACGTTCGCGTCGCGCTGATCAAGCTGGCCGAACGCACCTGCGCGATTCGCGCCGTGAAGAGCGCCGATGACGAGAAGCGTCACCGGGTTGCCCGTGAAGTCTTCGATATCTACGCGCCGCTGGCGCATCGGCTGGGTATCGGCCATATCAAGTGGGAGCTGGAGGATCTGTCCTTCCGCTACCTGGAACCCGATCAGTACAAGCAGATCGCCAAGCTGTTGCATGAGCGGCGACTGGACCGCGAGCGGTTCATCAGCGAAGTCATGACCCAGCTGCAGAACGAGCTGCTGGCGACCGGGGTCAAGGCCGACATCAGCGGCCGGGCCAAACACATTTATTCGATCTGGCGCAAAATGCAGCGCAAGGGTCTGGAGTTCAGCCAGATCTACGACGTGCGTGCCGTGCGCGTGCTGGTACCGGAAATGCGCGACTGCTACACCGCGCTGGGTATCGTCCACACCCTGTGGCGGCACATCCCCAAAGAATTCGACGACTACATCGCCAACCCCAAGGAAAACGGCTATCGCTCGCTGCACACCGCGGTGATCGGTCCCGAGGGCAAGGTGCTGGAAGTGCAGATCCGTACCCATGCCATGCATGAAGAAGCGGAACTCGGGGTTTGCGCGCACTGGAAATACAAGGGCACCGACGTCAAGTCCAGCTCCAACCACTACGAAGAGAAGATCTCCTGGCTGCGTCAGGTCCTCGAGTGGCACGAAGAGCTCGGCGATATCGGTGGCCTGGCCGAACAACTGCGGGTCGATATCGAGCCCGACCGTGTCTATGTCTTCACCCCGGACGGGCACGCCATCGACTTGCCCAAGGGGGCGACACCGCTGGATTTCGCCTACCGGGTGCACACCGAGATCGGCCACAATTGCCGCGGCGCCAAGATCAACGGCCGCATCGTGCCGCTGAACTACAGCCTGCAGACTGGCGAGCAGGTCGAGATCATCACCAGCAAGCACGGCCACCCGAGCCGTGACTGGTTGAACCCCAACCTGGGCTACGTCACCACCTCGCGGGCGCGGGCCAAGATCGTGCACTGGTTCAAGCTGCAGGCGCGGGACCAGAACGTTGCCGCCGGCAAGACCCTGCTCGAGCGCGAGCTCAGCCGGTTGGGCCTGCCCCAGGTGGATTTCGAGCGCCTGGCGGAAAAGGCCAACGTCAAGACCGTCGAAGACATGTTCGCTTCCCTCGGTGCCGGCGACCTGCGCCTGGCTCATCTGGTCAACGCCGCCCAGCAACTGGTAGAGCCGGAGCGCGGCAACGAGCAACTGGAGCTGATTCCGCGCAAGGCCACAGGCTACAAGCCGGGCAAGCGTGGCGACATCCAGATCCAGGGTGTCGGCAACCTGATGACCCAGATGGCCGGCTGCTGCCAGCCGCTGCCGGGCGACGCCATCGTCGGTTACATCACCCAGGGGCGTGGCGTGAGCATTCACCGCCAGGACTGCGCCTCGGCGCTGCAACTGGCCGGGCGCGAACCGGAGCGGATCATCCAGGTCAGCTGGGGGCCGGTGCCGGTGCTGACCTATCCTGTGGACATCGTGATCCGTGCCTACGACCGTTCCGGGTTGTTGCGTGACGTTTCCCAGGTCTTGCTCAACGAGCGGATCAACGTCCTGGCGGTCAACACCCGCTCGAACAAGGAAGACAACACGGCGTTGATGTCGCTGACGATCGAGATTCCGGGGCTGGATGCATTGGGGCGGTTGCTGGGGCGTATTTCCCAACTGCCGAACATCATCGAGACCCGGCGTAATCGGACGCCTTGAGATCGCATCGCGGGCAAGCCCGCTCCCACAGGGGTGGGAGCGGGCTTGCCCGCGATGAGGCCGGTAAGTCAAGAGGACAACAGATGTACAAACTCGAAGACCTGCTCCACCTGATGTCCTGCCTGCGCGACCCGCAATTCGGTTGCCCATGGGACCTCAAACAAACCTACGCCAGCATCGTTCCCCACACCCTGGAGGAGGCCTATGAGGTCGCCGATGCCATTGAGCGCGGTGATTTCGACCACCTGCAGGGCGAGTTGGGCGATCTGTTGTTCCAGGTGGTGTACTACAGCCAGCTTGCACTGGAAGAAGGCCGTTTTGAGTTTGCCGGAGTGGTCGACAGCATCACGCGCAAGTTGATCCGCCGTCACCCGCATGTTTTCCCCACCGGTGAGCTCTACGCTCCGGCCGACACGCCACCTCTGGATGAGGCCCAGGTCAAGCAACGCTGGGAAGAAATCAAGGCCGAGGAGCGGGCGCTGAAAGCTGCAGGACCCGAACAGCTATCGCTGCTCGATGATGTACCGGTGGCACTGCCTGCCTTGTCCCGTGCGGCCAAGTTGCAAAAGCGTACGGCCCAGGTCGGGTTCGACTGGCCGGATGCCTTGCCGGTGCTGGACAAGGTGCGCGAAGAGCTCGATGAAGTGCTCGAAGCCATGGCCGATAACGACGCCCAGGCGATCGACGAAGAAATTGGCGACTTGCTGTTCGTGGTGGTCAATCTGGCCCGCCACCTGAAGGTCGACCCGGAAACCGCGCTGCGTGGTGCCAATGCCAAATTCGAAAGACGCTTCCGTTTTATCGAACAGGCATTGCGCGACACCCAGCGTCCCATAGAAGATTGCACCCTTGAAGATTTGGACGCTCTATGGGGCGAAGCCAAACGCCAGGAAAAGAATCTGCCCAGCTGTGGCTGAGCCGTTGCATAAGTGAGTGAGCACCATGAGCCTTTCCCTACGTGACCAATTGCTGAAAGCCGGTCTGGTCAACCAAAAGCAGGTCAAGCAGGTCAGCAAAGAGAAGCAGAAGCAGAAGCGCCTTGAACACAAGGGCCAGATCGAAGTCGATGACTCCCAACAGCGGGCCGCCCAGGAGGCCATGGCCGAAAAGGCCAAACGCGATCAGGAGCTCAATCGCCAGCAGCAGGAAAAGGCCGAGCAGAAAGCACGGGTCGCTCAGATCAAGCAATTGATCGAGGTGTCGCGCCTGCCCAAGCTGAGTACCGAGGACTACTACAACTTCGTCGACGACAAGAAGGTCAAGCGCCTGTCGGTCAACAGCCTGATGCGCAGCAAGCTCAGTAGCGGCTCGCTGGCGATCGTGCACCACGGCGGTGGCTACGAAGTCATTCCCCGTGAAGCGGCGCTGAAGATCCAGGAACGCGATCCACGTCGCATCGTCCTGCTCAACACCCAGGTCGAAGCACCGGACGCGGACGATCCGTATGCGGCTTATCAGATCCCTGATGATCTGATGTGGTAACTCCATAGATCCACACCTCGTTCCCACGCTCCGCGTGGGAACGCTCCCCTGCGACGCTCCGCGTCGCGGACGCTGGAGCGTCTGGCACTGCATTCCCACGCAGAGCGTGGGAACGAGGGGCATGCAGGCGCTATTCTTGTTGGCGCCGGTTCTCCAGGCTTTCCAATTCGGCCTTGTAGCTGTGGGCATCGCTCTCGTTGTGGAACATGCCCACCAGCAGGTCCTGTTGATGTACATCCCAGATCCGTACACCGGCGGCCAGGCCTTCATGGGAGATGTGTGATTCGTCGCGTTCAGTTACTTTGACAGTCATCTGTAAGCTCCAATCTTTGAACTGCAGCAAGGCGTGTGCAGGTGTCCTTTATAAGATTGGATAGCTTGCTAAGTAAATGCCTGGCCCATGAAACATGTTTCATCAAGGGTGTCGGGTTGCTGTGAAACGCAAAAAAAGCCCCGCTCGATGCGGGGCTCTTCTGTAGGGATTCGACTTAGCTGCCTTTCACAGCCTTGCCATCGACCGTACCGTCCAGGAGCATGATGTTGTACTCCTTGCCGTCGGTCTCGACCTGTTGCAGGCGCACCAGCAGGTAATCCCAGTCCTTGGCGAACCAGAGCACAGTGACGCGCTTGCTCTGGGTGGGGTCGCGCACGCGTTCGACCTTGGTGGCCTCGACCTTGCCCGCCTTGGTTTCGACGGTTTCGGTGCCCAGTACGCGGAAGTCGTAGGTATCGACTTCGTCGCCATCGACGACCTGGTAGCTCATGCTCTTCTTGCCGGCGGCCACGTCATGTTGCAGAGCCAGCTGGTAAGTCGACTTGTCGAGGATGCCACGGTTGAGTGGCAGCTTGACCGGGTCGCCACGGTCGGTGCCGGTGATCATTTTGCTCGACCAGTCGAAATCCAGGTCGACTTTCTTGGCCTTGCCCAGGCCGCTGCGTTCGAAGTTGTAGGTCTTTGGCAGCAGCATGTCCTTGTCGACGGTCAGGGTGCTGACTTCGGACAGGCCGGCGATCATCATCGAGGCCTTGAAGGTCAAGGTCCAGACGCCGCTACCGGTTTCCTTCAGGCTGCGTTCAGCAGTGCCGCTCATGGGCAGCTGCTTCCAGTCGGCAGTGTAGCTGGCGGAGAACGGCTTCAGATCCGCCGCGTGTACGGCGGGCAGTGCGAGCAAAGCGACAGCGAAAAGCAGGGCGCGGCGCATAAAATCTCCTAGGGTCGAATCAAGTAGCCTGTGGCTGCCAGAGGCTCGCCATCCAATAGTGCACCTTGATCGCCGAGGCTCAAGCGGCCTTCGGCGAACCAGCGAACAGCCAGCGGGTAAATCCTGTGTTCCTGGGTATGAACCCGCTGTGCCAGCGTCTCTGGTGTGTCGTCCAACTCTACCGGTATTACAGCTTGTACGACCAGTGGTCCGCCATCGAGTTCCTCAGTGACGAAGTGCACGCTGCAGCCGTGTTCGCGTTCACCGGCTTCGAGCGCCCGTTGATGGGTGTGCAAGCCTTTGTATTTTGGCAGCAGGGAAGGGTGGATGTTCAGCAGACGGCCCTGATAGTGACGTACGAAATCGGCACTCAGGATGCGCATGAACCCCGCCAGTACGACCAGCCTGGGATTGAAACCGTCGATCAGTTCCATCAGGGCGGCATCGAAGGCCTCGCGGCCCTCGAAACCCTTGTGATCGAGCACCCGTGCCTCGATACCTGCGGCGGCGGCGCGCTGCAGGCCGTAGGCATCGGCGCGGTTGGAGATCACCGCGCCGATGCGGGCCGGGTTGTCCCCGGCCTGGATGTTGTCGATCAGCGCCTGCAGGTTGCTGCCGGTGCCCGACAATAAAACGACTACGTCACAGGTTGCGGGCATCAGTGCGCCTTGAGGTTTTTCAGTTCGACCTGGGCAGCACCTTCGGCAGCAACGCCGATCTGGCCGATGACCCATGGCTGTTCGCCGGCAGCGCGCAGGACGTTCAGGGCGTTGTCGACCTGATCCTGGGCCACGCAGATGACCATGCCAACGCCACAGTTCAGCACGCGGTGCATTTCGGTTTCATCGACGTTGCCTTTTTCTTGCAGCCAGTCGAAGACCGCCGGGCGCTGCCAGCTGGCCACGTCGACCACGGCCTGGGCGCCTTTTGGCAGCACGCGCGGGATGTTGTCGAGCAGGCCGCCGCCGGTGATGTGGGCCATGGCCTTGACCGCGCCGGTGTCCTTGATCAGCTTGAGCAGCGGCTTGACGTAGATGCGGGTCGGGGCCATCAGCAGATCGGTCAGCGGCTTGCCGTCGACCTGGGTGTTTTCGATATCGGCACCGGACACTTCGATGATCTTGCGGATCAGCGAGTAACCGTTGGAGTGCGGGCCGGACGACGGCAGGGCGATCAGCGCGTCGCCGGTAGCAACCCTGGAACCGTCGATGATCTCGGCCTTTTCCACCACGCCGACGCAGAAGCCGGCCAGGTCGTAGTCTTCGCCTTCGTACATGCCAGGCATTTCAGCGGTTTCACCGCCGACCAGCGAGCAGCCTGCCAGTTCGCAGCCAGCACCGATGCCGGTGACCACGGTGGCGGCGACGTCGACGTTCAGCTTGCCGGTGGCATAGTAGTCAAGGAAGAACAGTGGTTCGGCGCCGCAGACCACCAGGTCGTTGACGCACATGGCGACCAGGTCCTGGCCGATGCTGTCGTGCTTGTTCAGGTTCAGCGCCAGGCGCAGCTTGGTGCCGACGCCGTCGGTGCCCGAGACCAGAACCGGCTGTTTGTAGCCGGCCGGGATCTCGCAGAGGGCGCCAAAACCGCCCAGGCCGCCCATGACTTCCGGGCGCGCAGTGCGCTTGGCCACGCCTTTGATGCGTTCGACCAATGCTTCACCGGCGTCGATGTCTACACCGGCGTCCTTGTAGCTCAGGGAGGGTTGCTTGCTCATGATCCAGGCCTTTAGGGGGGATTCGTGGAATCGACCGTGACCTGTCAGGGGATGCGGAACAGCCTTCTGTTCCTGCTGCCTGACCGTCGCCGGTCTGCGAAGGCGCGCGATTTTATCAGGGTTGCCCGGTAGCGGCCATCCTCAGGCCGACGGGCAGGGCCAATATCGACAGAAAAATATTTGCTTGAAGTCTGCGACTGGTTGCAACGCCGAGGGCTGTATAAGGTATAGCAGTGACAACGTGACAAAATCTTGCGAGGGTGCATTGAATGATTTGCTCCCAAGCGCGGTCACAAGGCTGTTCAATCGACTGCACGCGGCTTGCCAGGCTCGCGTCTCTGCCCCTCAGGAACCTTTCATGCGTTTGTGCAAATACTTGTTGGTCAGCTGCTTAACATTGCTCAGTCTGTCCGGGCACGCCGAAACCGTGAAAAACCTTTATCAGGTGCGTGAGCCTGTCAGTGGTCAATCCACCGATGAGCGCACCCAGGCCGTCCAGCGGGCGCTCGAGACCCTGGTACTGCGCCTGACCGGCGACCCCAAGGCTTTCGAGAGTGCCGGCCTTGCCGAGTTGCGCAACGACCCGCAGCAAATCATCAGTAAGTTTGGTTATGAAGCCGGCCCGCCGGAATCCTTGCTGGTGGATTTCGACCCGGCGACCACCGACCGGGCCCTGCGCAAGGCCGGCCTGGCACAGTGGGGCAGCAACCGCCCGACCATTCTCGGCTGGTGGCTCAATGATGGTAGCGAGGGCTCGAGCCTGGTCGGCGACGGCCAGGGCAGCGCCCAGCCGCTGCGTCGTGCCGCCCAGCATCGTGGGTTGCCGCTGCGCCTGCCCCTGGCGGACCTCAACGAGCAACTCGTCGCCACAGCCGAGCACCTGGAGGGTACCGACCCTGCGCCTCTGCGTGCTGCATCCGCGCGTTATGGCGCCGATGCCTTGCTGGCCGTACACGCCACGGAGGCCAGTGGCCAATGGCAGGCCAAATGGAATCTGTGGCTGCTGGATCAGCACCAGCAGGGCACGGCCCAGGGCGCCGACCCGGCGGCCCTGGCCGATGCGGTCATGCTGGCGGTCAATAACAGCCTCGCGCCGCGTTTCGTCGCCAAGCCCGGTGCCAGCAGTGTCATACTCTTGCAGGTTCAGGGCATGAACCTTGAACGTTATGCTGAACTGGGAAGGGTGCTCGAGCCGTACGGCTCGCGCCTGAAAGTTGTCGATGGCAGCACGATCACTTATCAGGTGACCGGCAGCGCCGATCAGCTGCGAGCCCAGTTAGGCCTGGCCAAGTTGCAGGAGCTGCCCGCCGAAGCGCCGGCCGCGCCGATTCCGGTCAATCCGGCCGCGGCCCCGGGCACTACGCCGGCAGCCACGCCGCAACCTTTCACCGGAATGCGTTTCCGTTGGTAAGAACATTCTGTTTAGGCATCGGGCATGGAGCCTTCAATGACTGATACGCGTCGCTGGGTATGGTTGACCGTGGTGCTGGTGTTCGGCGCCCTGTTGTATTGGCTGCATCCGATTCTCTCGCCGTTTCTGATCGGGATTTTTCTGGCCTATCTGGCGGACCCGTTGGTGGATCGGCTGGAGCGGATCGGGTTGTCGCGTACCTGGGGCGTGATCGCGGTGTTCGCCCTGTTCAGCCTGATCCTGGTGATCCTGTTGCTGGTCCTGGTCCCCATGCTGGCCAAGCAGTTGGTGCGCCTGTACGAACTGGCGCCGCAAATGCTCGACTGGCTCCAGCACATTGCACTCCCTTGGGTGCAGACGCGGTTGGGACTGGTTGAAGGTTTCTGGAAGTTCGACAAGATCAAATCGGCCATCTCCGAGCATATGGGGCAGACTTCCGACATCGTCGGCGTCGTACTCAGTCAGGCCACGGCCTCGGGGCTGGCCCTGCTTGGCTGGCTGGCGAACCTGGTCTTGATCCCGGTGGTGAGCTTCTATCTGTTGCGTGACTGGGACCTGATGATGGCCAGGTTGCGCGGGCTGTTGCCGCGCCAGCGTGAAGAGCAGGTGGTGAATCTGGCCGGTGAGTGCCATGAGGTGCTCGGTGCCTTCGTGCGTGGGCAGTTGATGGTGATGGTGGCCCTTGGGGTGATCTACGCCGGCGGGCTGATGCTGGTGGGGCTGGAGCTGGGGCTGTTGATCGGCATGCTCGCCGGTCTTGCCGCCATCGTGCCTTATATGGGCTTCGTCATCGGCATCGGTGCGGCGATGATTGCCGGGTTGTTTCAGTTCGGTGGCGATCTGTATCCCTTGCTCGGTATCGCCGCGGTGTTCATGGTCGGCCAGGCACTCGAAGGTATGGTGCTGACGCCCTTGCTGGTAGGCGATCGCATCGGCCTGCATCCGGTGGCGGTGATTTTCGCCATTCTGGCCGGTGGCGAACTGTTCGGATTTACCGGCGTATTGCTGGCTTTGCCGGTAGCGGCGGTGATCATGGTGCTGGTGCGGCACGTGCATGATCTCTATAAAGAGTCGGACATGTACGGTGGCGAGATCGACCCGGATTTGTAACCCGGGCCGGGCTTGCGCTCGCGCAATGATGTCAAATTGCTCTCAATTAAATGTGCGGTGATCGCAAACCTTTGATTTTGCTTGCGGTCTGTTGCATTGTGCGCCCGGCTTCACGGGTATAAACTTTGCTAACTTTACACAGAGGCCCCTTACGGTTCGCTTGAACTGTTCAGCCAGCATGAAACCGATTCAGCTGCCCCTAGGTGTGCGTCTGCGTGATGACGCAACCTTCATCAACTATTATCCAGGCGCCAACGCCGCAGCCCTCGGCTACGTCGAGCGACTTTGCGAAGCCGACGCCGGCTGGACGGAAAGTCTGATTTATTTGTGGGGCAAGCAGGGCGTAGGGCGCACTCACCTGTTGCAGGCTGCGTGCCTGCGCTTCGAACAAATTGGCGAGCCGGCGGTATATCTGCCTCTGGCACAGCTGATCGATCGCGGTATCGAGTTGCTCGACAACCTTGAACAGTACGAGCTGGTCTGTCTGGACGACCTGCAGGCCGTGGCCGGCAAGCCGGATTGGGAAGAAGCCCTGTTTCATCTGTTCAATCGCCTGCGCGACAGCGGCCGTCGTTTGCTGATTGCCGCGTCCAGTTCGCCACGCGAGCTACCGATCAAGTTGCCTGACCTCAAGTCGCGGCTGACCATGGCCTTGATCTTCCAGATGCGTGCCCTGTCTGACGAAGACAAGCTGCGCGCCTTGCAGCTACGGGCTTCGCGCCGTGGCCTGCACCTGACCGATGAGGTCGGGCATTTCATTCTCACCCGTGGTACCCGCAGCATGAGCGCCTTGTTCGACTTGCTCGAGCGCCTCGACCAGGCGTCGCTGCAAGCCCAGCGCAAGCTGACCATTCCCTTTCTCAAGGAAACCCTCGGTTGGTAGATCCGCGGCTGATCGTCCAGGCCGCAGCAGCGCTGCGCCGGGCCCAGCGCATTCTGATCATCACCGGTGCCGGGCTGTCCGCCGATTCCGGCTTGCCGACCTATAGAGGGCTGGGTGGGCTGTACAACGGCGTGACGGCCGAAGGCATTCCAATCGAGCAGGCCTTGTCCGGGCCCATGTTGCGCAGCAACCCGGCCTTGTGCTGGAAATACCTGGCGCAACTGGGCACCGCTTGCCTGGGGGCTCGCCCGAATGCCGCGCATGAAGCCATTGCCCGCTTGCAACAGGCCAAGCCCGAATGTTGGGTACTGACGCAGAATATCGACGGCTACCACCGTGCAGCCGGTAGCCCGCTTCACCGCCTGATTGAAATCCACGGGCAACTGGCACCGCTGTATTGTCAGTCCTGTGGTGCGGTCAGCGATGCCTTGCATGAACATTTGCAGGAACCACTGCCGCCACGGTGCCGGGTATGTTCGGGCATCCTGCGCCCACCGGTGGTGCTGTTTGAGGAAATGTTGCCGGAAGTCGCGCTGGATACGCTGTATGAACAGCTGGCGCTGGGCTTCGATGCGGTGCTGGTAATTGGCACCACCGCCAGCTTCCCCTATATTCTTGAGCCCGTCTTGAATGCACAGGCCAGTGGCGGCTTCACCATCGAAATCAATCCGGCGCCGACCGATTTGAGCCAGGGTGTGGATGTCTACCTCAAGGGAAGGGCCTTGGATGTTATGGGCGAACTGATAAGTCACATTTTATTCGATTGAATTTGCAAATGAGGATGATAGAAGGCATAGTCGCGGCTTCATAAAAATCTTTGACACGGTCGTGCCCATGCTAAAGCGCTTCGCACCCCTCGTGCCCCTCGCACTCGTTACCCTGCTTTTTGGTTGCGCGGCTCATTCGCCGGTTTCGCAGCAGCAGGTTACCAACCCGGTTACCGCTCAAGTAGCGGGCAATCCTTCCTCGGTTTTGCAGGAAGAATTGATGACCGAGAAAGAGCTGGCTGAATTCTCCAACAGCAAGCCTTACCAGCTTCCAGCCCTGGCTGACAGCATCCTCGAACGCGGCATGTCGCTGATCGGTACCCGTTACCGTATGGGCGGTACCTCGGAAGCGGGCTTCGACTGCAGCGGCTTCATCGGCTATCTGTTCCGCGAAGAAGCGGGCATGAACCTGCCGCGCTCCACGCGTGAAATGATCAACGTGAATGCGCCGCTGGTGGCTCGCAACAACCTCAAGCCGGGTGATCTGCTGTTCTTCAGCACCAACGGTCGTGGCCGCGTCAGCCATGCCGGTATCTACCTGGGCGATGACCAGTTCATCCACTCCAGCAGCCGTCGCAGTGGCGGTGTGCGCATCGACAACCTCGGTGATCGCTACTGGAGCAAGACGTTCATCGAAGCCAAGCGCGCGCTGGCCATGGCGCCGGCCTCGGGCACGGTCATTTCCAGCAAGTAAATATTCCGCAGGTGCAATTAAACGGCGACGCCGCTTGAAAAAAGCGCGTCGCCGTTGTGTTTTCGCAAACAGCAGCTAGTATTATCGGGTTAAGACCCTCTGGCCAATGGCCAGCCTCGCGGCGGAGCAAGCCGGATCAGATCAGGATGTTCTGTGTATGTCGAAAATGGCACGCGTTGCCCTGGCGCTTTTCGCTGCACTGCTCGGTGCGTGCTCGAGCCATTCTCCACAGCCTCGGGTTGTCCAGCCAACCGTGGCCCCCCAACCTTTTTTCTCGCCAATTGCCGATGACGTGCTGATTCGTGCATTGGGCCTGGTCGGCACGCCCTATCGCTGGGGCGGCAACACGCCGGACTCGGGTTTCGATTGCAGTGGCCTGATCGGTTATGTCTACCGTGATGCCGCCGGCATTGCGTTGCCGCGCACGACCCGCGAGATGATCGTCATGGGTGCCCCGGATATCGGGCGCGAGGCCCTGCAGTCCGGTGACGTGGTGTTTTTCGCCACCAATGGCGGCTCCCAGGTCAGTCATGCCGGTATCTATGTGGGCGAAGGGCGCTTCGTCCATGCGCCCGCCACGGGCGGCACGGTGCGCCTGGATTACCTGTCCAACGCCTATTGGCAGAAAGCCTACCTCAACGCCAAGCGCGTTCTGCAGCCAACCAACCTGGCGCATAATCCCTGAAAAGGGAGCCTGGAATGACAACAGAAACGCTCTACCTCGATGACGCGCTGTACCACTACCTGCAACATGTCTCGCTGCGCGAAACCCCGCTGTTGCGGCAATTGCGGGACGAGACCCAGGCGCTGCCCATGGCGCGATGGCAGATAGCGCCGGAACAGGGCCAGTTTCTGGCCTTGCTGGTGCGCTTGATGGGGGCCTCCCGGTTGATCGAGGTCGGTACCTTCACCGGCTACAGTGCCCTGTGCATGGCCCAGGCGATGCCGGATCAGGGCCAACTGATTTGCTGCGACCTTCCCGGCGATTACAACGAGACGGCCCGGCGTTACTGGCAGCAAGCGGGGGTGGCCGGCAAGATTGATCTGCGCCTGGCGCCTGCCCTGGACACGCTGGCGCAGCTGGAGCAGCAAGGGCAGGGCGGCAGTTTCGACCTGATTTTCATCGACGCCGACAAGGCCAACTACCCGCAGTACCTGGAAAGCGCCTTGCGCCTGTTGCGCGTGGGTGGCCTGGTCCTGTTCGACAATACGCTGTGGAGTGGCCGGGTGCTCGAGGCCGAGCCCGAAAGCGCCGATACCCGGGCCATCCAGGCGCTCAACCTGGCGTTGAAGGATGACCCGCGTGTCGATCTTTCGTTATTGCCGTTGGGGGATGGGCTGACCCTGTGCCGAAAGTGCTGAATTGCCCTTGGCAGCCGTTATCCGCCAGATCGTATTGCCCACGTCATCGGCCACCAACACGCCGCCCTTGTGATCGTTGACCACCCCGACCGGGCGGCCCATGGCATTGCCCTCGGCGTCGAGGAAGCCGCTCAACAAATCGATGGGCGCGCCGCTGGGCTTGCCGTCGCTGAATGGTACGAACAGCACCTTGTAGCCACTGCGGGGCTTGCGGTTCCAGGAACCATGCTGACCGATGATCGCGCCCTGGTTGAAAGGCGCGGGCAGGGCCCTGTCTTCGGCAAAGGCCAGACCCAGTGACGCGGTGTGCGGGCCGACCGCGTAATCAGGGGCGATGGCCAGGGCAATGAGCGCCGGATTCTGGGGCTCGACGCGATTGTCGATGTGATGGCCGTAATAGCTATACGGCCAGCCGTAGAAGGCGCCGTCCTTGACCGAGGTGATGTAGTCGGGGACCAGGTCGCTGCCGATTTCGTCACGTTCGTTCACGGCGGTCCAGAGTTGCCCGGTGTGCGGTTCCCAGGCCATGCCGTTGGGATTACGCAGGCCCGAGGCGAATATCCGCTGGGTGCCCTTGGCCGGGTCGACTTCCCAGATGGCGGCGCGGCCTTTTTCCTGGTCCATGCCGTTTTCGCCAACGTTGCTGTTGGAGCCGACCGTGACATAGAGCTTCTTGCCGTCCTGGCTGGCAATGACGTTTTTGGTCCAGTGGTGATTCAGAGTGCCGCCAGGCAGGTCGACCACCTTGCTGCCCGGTCCCTTGATCGAGGTGGCGCCGCTTTCATAGTGAAAGCGCAGCAATTTATCGGTATCGGCGACATACAAATCGTTGCCGACCAGGGTCATGCCAAAGGGCGAGTTCAGGTTTTCGATGAAGGTGCTGCGGGTTTCCGCAACGCCGTCATGGTTCTGGTCGCGCAACAGCGTGATCCGGTTGGGGCTTGGGACCCCGGCACCGGCTTTTTTCATGGCCATGCCCATGACCCAACCCCTGATGCCCTTGCCATCGTCCGGCTTGGGCGGGGCGTTGGTTTCCGCCACCAGCACGTCGCCGTTGGGCAGCACGTAGAGCCAGCGGGGGTGATCGAGCCGGTCGGCGAAGGCGGCCACTTGGGTGCCCGGGGCGGCAACCGGCTTGGCGCCCTGTGGCCAGCCGATGGCCGGGGCGACGTTCACTGTGGGGATCAGGGTCTTGTTCGGCTTCGGCAATGTGGGCGCAGGACCGGAGCCGTCGGCGACCTGCAGCCTGGCAGTCTCGCCACTGCAAGCGGCAAGACCGCTGGCCAATACGATCAACAGGGCAAGCTTGGTTCTTTGCACGATGATTCTCCCACCAAGGAAAAATACCTCTTAAGGATAGAGGTGGCGCTGCATCCAAGGTTCAATGGTCGAGATGACATGGGCTTTAATTGACGCTCCACCCCCAACCCTCTAACCTTCGCGACTTGTTCCAGGTGCTCTGCAACCTTACGGGTTGCCGGAGTGAAACAGGGAAGCCGGTGGGCGTGCATGGCGCGCGATTCCGGCGCTGCCCCCGCAACGGTAGATGAGTCAGGGTCGCGCAGTGGCCACTGGACCGGTTCCGGTCCGGGAAGGCGTGCGACCTGGGGATTGATGCCCCGCTCATGAGCCCGGAGACCGGCCTGAAACACCCCACAGCAATGCGCAGCGAATCCTGCGTCTGCTTTGATCAATTCATCTGTCGCGCGGGTGAGAGCGGCATTGACGATTTTCAGCCATGAACCAGCCCTGGCCCATGCCGGCGGCTGCCTGTCGTGGCGCTTCGTCGATGCTGCCCATTTGCGCGTTAGCGGAGAGCTGCGATGACTGAGTCCACCGAACGTGACGAGCGCCATGTGGCGCGCATGCTGCGCAAAAAAGCCGTGATCGACGAACGCATTGCCAATGCGCCGAACGAGTGTGGGCTGCTGCTGGTATTGACCGGCAATGGCAAGGGCAAGAGCAGTTCGGCGTTCGGCATGCTCGCCCGGGCCATGGGCCATGGCATGCAATGCGGCGTGGTGCAGTTCATCAAGGGGCGCAATAGCACCGGTGAAGAACTGTTCTTCCGACGTTTCCCTGAGCAGGTCCGCTTCCACGTGATGGGCGAAGGCTTTACCTGGGAAACCCAGGACCGCCAGCGCGACATCGCCGCTGCCGAAGCGGCCTGGGTCGTGGCCCGGGAGCTACTGAGCGACCCGTCGATCGGTCTGGTGGTGCTCGATGAACTCAACATTGCCCTCAAGCACGGCTATCTCGATCTGGATCAGGTGCTCAACGACCTGCAGGCCCGCCCGTTGATGCAGCACGTGCTGGTGACCGGTCGCGGCGCCAAGCCCGAGTTGATCGAACTGGCCGACACGGTGACCGAGATGGGTATGCTCAAGCATGCCTTCCAGGCCGGTATCAAGGCCCAGAAAGGCATCGAACTATGACCGATGCGCGTCGTTGCCCGGCGGTGTTGATCGCCGCGCCGGCTTCCGGCCAGGGCAAGACCACCGTGACCGCTGCACTGGCCCGCCTGCACCGTAATCAAGGGCGCAAGGTGCGGGTCTTCAAGTGCGGGCCGGACTTTCTCGACCCGATGATCCTCGAACGCGCCAGCGGTGCGCCGGTGTATCAGTTGGACCTGTGGATGGTCGGTGCCGATGAGAGTCGTCGCCTGCTATGGGAAGCGGCAGCCGAAGCCGACCTGATTCTGATCGAAGGGGTCATGGGGCTGTTCGATGGCACGCCGTCGAGCGCGGACCTGGCGCGGCACTTTGGCGTACCGGTGCTGGCCGTCATTGACGGTACGGCCATGGCCCAGACCTTCGGTGCGCTGGCCCTGGGGTTGGCGCGCTATCAGCCGGACCTGCCGTTCGCCGGTGTACTGGCCAACCGGGTCGGCACCTTGCGTCATGCGCAACTGCTTGAAGGCAGCCTGACCGAAGGCTTGCGCTGGTATGGCGGCTTGTCCCGGGAAACCGGCATCGAGTTGCCGAGCCGGCATCTTGGGCTGGTCCAGGCCAGTGAACTCAACGACCTGGATGTACGCCTGGATGCCGCCGCCGCTGCCTTGGCCGAAAGCTGCGATGCAGCCTTGCCGCCGCCGGTCGAGTTCGCTGCACCCGTGCCGGCAGGCGTCGAGCCATTGCTGGCAGGCGTGCGTATCGCCGTGGCGCGGGACGAGGCGTTTGCCTTCATTTATGGCGCGAACCTGGACCTGTTGCGGGCCATGGGCGCGCAGTTGGTGTTCTTCTCGCCGGTGCATGATCGAGCGCTGCCCGACGCCGACAGCCTGTATCTTCCGGGCGGCTACCCGGAACTGCATCACCTGACGCTTGCGGCCAATGCTTCGATGCTCGCCGATATTCGCGCTCATCACGCAGCGGGCAAGCCGTTGCTGGCCGAATGCGGCGGTATGCTCTACCTGCTCGATGCCCTCACCGACGTGCAGGGCCAGCGCGCCGAGTTGCTCGGCCTGCTGCAGGGCGAAGCGGTCATGCAAAAGCGCCTGGCGGCCCTGGCCCTGCAGGCGGTCGGACTGCCGGAAGGGAACCTGCGCGGGCACACCTACCACCATTCCCTGACCACGACCGAGCTGGCACCCATTGCCCGGGGCCAAAGCCCTAACGGTGGGCGTGGCGCCGAGGCGGTTTATCGCCAGGGACGCATGACCGCGTCCTACGTGCATTTCTATTTCCCCTCCAACCCCCAGGCGGTGGCGGCGCTGTTCAAACCATGAGCGATCAGGCCTTCAGCGAGGATGAGCGAGCAGCGGTCTACCGTGCGATCGCCGAACGGCGCGACATGCGTCACTTCACCGGCGGCACGGTAGCCCCCGAACTGCTGGCGAAATTGCTCGCCGCGGCCCATCAGGCGCCCAGCGTTGGCCTGATGCAGCCCTGGCGCTTCATTCGCGTCAGCGATCGCGCCCTGCGCCAGCGCATCCAGGCGCTGGTCGAGGAGGAGCGGGTGCGTACGGCCGATGCGTTGGGCGAGCGCTCCGACGAGTTCATGAAACTCAAGGTCGAAGGCATCAACGACTGCGCCGAAGTGCTGGTTGCCGCACTTGGCGACGACCGCGAGCGGCATATCTTCGGTCGCCGGACCTTGCCGGAAATGGATATGGCGTCCTTGTCCTGCGCCATTCAGAATCTGTGGCTGGCGGCGCGTGCCGAGGGCATGGGCATGGGCTGGGTCTCGTTGTTCGAGCCAAAGGCTATGGCCGAACTGCTCGGCCTGCCGGCAGGTGCCAAGCCGCTGGCGATCCTTTGCCTGGGCCCGGTAGAAAAGTTTTATCCGGCGCCCATGCTGGCGCTCGAAGGCTGGGCCGAGCCCAGGCCGTTATCCGACCTGCTGTATGAAAACCATTGGGGAGTGAAACCATGAGTGTGGCGTTGCTGAGTGTCGCCGGAGTGGCGCTGGATGCGTTGCTGGGCGAGCCCAGGCGCAGACATCCGCTGGTGGCTTTCGGGCGCCTGGCCGATCGTCTCGAGCAGCGCTTCAATGGCGGTGGCCGGGGCTGGCGCAGCCACGGCGTAACGGCCTGGTTTCTCGCGGTGATCCCGCTGACACTGCTGGCGACGCTGCTGTCGTGGCTGCCCTATATCGGCTGGATCGTCGAGATTCTGGCCCTGTATTGCGCCCTTGGCCTGCGCAGTCTGGGCGAGCACATCACGCCGGTGGCCGAGGCGCTGCGCCGTGACGATCTGGACGAGGCGCGCCTGCGTGTGGGGTATCTGGTCAGTCGCGAAACCGCTGAGCTCGACGGCACCGCCGTGGCGCGGGCCGCCACCGAGTCGGTGCTGGAAAACGGCAGCGATGCGGTATTTGCCGCCTTGTTCTGGTTCGTCGTGGCCGGCGCCCCGGGTGTCGTGCTCTATCGCCTGAGCAACACCCTGGATGCGATGTGGGGCTATCGTAACGAAAGGTTCGAGCGCTTCGGTTGGGCCGCTGCGCGTATCGACGATGTGCTCAACTATATTCCGGCACGGCTGGTGGCCCTGACCTACGCGCTACTGGGTAAAACCCGGCTGGCGCTCAAGTGCTGGCGAACCCAGGCGCCGGCCTGGGATAGTCCCAACGCCGGTCCCGTAATGGCCTCCGGTGCCGGAGCGCTGGGCGTGCAGCTGGGCGGTGCGGCGACTTATCACGGCGAGCTGCATGAGCGCGCGCAGCTGGGCGAAGGCCCGGCGGCCGATGCCGGCGCCATCGAGCGTGGCTGGCGTCTGGTCCGCCATGGCGTCTGGTTGTGGCTGCTGGTCCTGTGCCTGGGGGCTGAGTTCTATGCTTGAACACGGTGGTCGCCTGCAGCGTGCTGCCCAACAGTACGGCATAGCGGTGGAGCAATGGCTGGACCTGTCCAGCGGCCTCGCACCCTGGCCCTGGGATATCCCGGCCATTCCCGTGCGTGCCTGGGCGCGCTTGCCGGAAACCGACGACGGGCTGGAAGCCGCCGCCTGTGCCTACTATGGCACCCGCCAGGTCTTGCCGGTGCCGGGTTCGCAGGCAGCGATTCAAGCGCTGCCGCGTTTGCGTCGCAGCGGCAAGATCGGGGTGCTCTCGCCCTGTTATGCCGAGCACGCCGAAGCCTGGCGCCGCAGCGGACATGTGGTGCGCGAGATCACTGAGTCAGAAGTGGATTTCTTTCTCGACAGCCTCGATGTGCTGGTGGTGGTCAATCCCAACAACCCGACCGGGCGCCTGTTGCCGCCCGAGCGCCTGCTCGAGTGGCATGGGCGCCTTGCTCAGCGCGGCGGCTGGCTGGTGGTCGACGAAGCCTTTATGGACAACACCCCCGAGTCGAGCCTGGCGGCTCGTACCGAACGAATCGGTTTGATCGTATTGCGCTCGTTCGGCAAGTTCTTCGGCCTGGCCGGCGTGCGGCTCGGCTTTGTTCTGGCCGACAGCAAACTCTTGCGCCTGCTGGCCGAACAGATCGGTCCGTGGGCCGTCAGCGGTCCGACACGAGTCCTGGGAACGGCTTGCCTGCTCGACACACAAGGCCATCAACAACAGATTCTGCGAAGCGCCCAGGCCAGCGAGCGCCTGGCACGCTTGCTCCGGCGTTTCGGCTTCGCTCCGCAGGGTGGTTGCGCGTTGTTCCAGTGGCTGGTGACCGATCAGGCTGCACAGCTGCACGACTTCATGGCCCGGCGCGGGATATTGCTGCGTTTGTTTGTGCCAACCTGCAGCCTGCGCTTCGGCCTGCCAGCCGAGGAAGCCGATTGGCAGCGCCTCGAGCAGGCTTTCAACGATTATCTCAAGGAAATTTCATGACCACCCTGATGGTGCAAGGCACCACCTCGGATGCCGGCAAGAGTACGCTGGTGACGGCGCTGTGCCGCTGGTTGACGCGGCAGGGCGTGCGCGTGGTGCCGTTCAAGCCGCAGAACATGGCGCTCAACAGCGCGGTGACCGCAGACGGCGGCGAGATCGGCCGCGCCCAGGCGGTCCAGGCCCAGGCTGCGGGCCTCGAGCCGCATACGGACATGAACCCGGTCCTGCTCAAGCCCAACAGCGACACCGGTGCTCAGGTCATCATCCATGGCCGCGCGGTCACCAGCATGAATGCGGTGGCCTATCACGACTACAAGGCCATCGCGATGCAGGCCGTATTGGCTTCGCATCAGCGCCTGAACGCCGAGTACCCGGTGGTGATGGTCGAAGGCGCCGGTTCACCGGCAGAAATCAATTTGCGCGCCGGCGATATCGCCAACATGGGCTTTGCCGAAGCGGTGGACTGCCCCGTGTTGCTGATCGCCGACATCAATCGCGGCGGGGTGTTCGCCCATCTGGTCGGCACCCTGGAGTTGCTCTCGCCCAGCGAGCAGGCGCGGGTCAAAGGCTTTGTCATCAATCGCTTTCGCGGCGATATCGCCCTGCTGCAGCCGGGCCTGGACTGGTTGGAAGAACGCACCGGCAAGCCTGTGATCGGCGTGCTGCCGTACGTGCTCGACTTGCATCTGGAGGCCGAGGACGGGATTGATCAGCGTCAATCCGACAAGGCTGCGCAAGTGCTCAAGGTGGTCGTGCCGGTACTGCCACGGATCAGCAATCACACCGACTTCGATCCCTTGCGCCTGCACCCGCAGGTCGACTTGCAGTTCATCGGCCCGGGCCAGAGCATTCCACCGGCCGATCTGATCATCCTGCCCGGCTCCAAGAGCGTGCGCAGCGACCTGGCCTACCTGCGCAGCCAAGGCTGGGACGCCGCCATCACCCGTCACCTGCGTTATGGCGGCAAACTGCTGGGCATTTGTGGAGGCCTGCAGATGCTTGGCCAACAGCTGGATGACCCGCTGGGCCTTGAAGGCGCTGCCGGTTCCAGCCCGGGCCTGGGCCTGCTGGACTTCGCTACCACGCTCGAGGCCGAGAAGCAGCTGCGCAACGTGCGTGGTCGGCTGGTGCTCGAGGATGCAGAGGTCAGCGGCTATGAGATTCATGCCGGCGTGACCCGTGGCGCGGCCCTGGAGCGTGCTGCCGTGCGGCTCGACGATGGCCGTTGCGACGGCGCCATGAGTGAAGACGGGCAGATTCTCGGCACCTACCTGCACGGTCTGTTCGAGTCGGGCCCTTCCTGCAGTGCCTTGCTGCGCTGGGCGGGGCTGAAAGAGGTAGAGGAAGTCGACTACCACGCCTTGCGCGAACTGGATATCGAGCGCCTGGCCGACCTGGTCGAGGAGCATCTGGATACGGGCTACCTGCGCCAACTGTGCGGGCTGCAACAGGACACCCACTGACATGCTGCAACTGATACTCGGCGGCGCCCGTTCGGGCAAAAGCCGCCTGGCCGAGAAGCTGGCCAGCGAAAGCGCACTGGCCGTGACCTACATCGCTACCAGCGAACCACTGGACGGGGAGATGAGTGCGCGGGTGCAGATGCATCGTGAGCGCCGTCCGTCGCACTGGGCGCTGGTCGAAGAACCGCTGGCACTGGCGCGGGTATTGCGCGAAAACGCCAGCGCCGAACGCTGCCTGCTGGTCGATTGCCTGACGTTGTGGATGACCAACCTGTTGCTGCAGGACGATCCCCAGCGCCTCGCTGATGAGCGCCAGGCGCTGCTCGACTGCCTGGATGAACTGCCCGGCGAAATCATTCTGGTCAGCAACGAAACCGGCATGGGCGTGGTGCCATTGGGTGAACTGACCCGGCGCTTCGTCGATGAATCCGGCTGGCTGCACCAGGCCATCGCCGAGCGCTGCCAGCGCGTGGTGCTGACGGTGGCCGGCCTGCCCCTTACCCTCAAAGGACCCGCATTATGAGTCAATCCTGGTGGTTGGACGCCTGTCGGCCAGTCAATCGCGACGTGCAGCAGCAAGCCCTGGCGCGTCAGCAACAACTGACCAAGCCGGCTGGTTCGCTTGGCCAGCTCGAAGCGATCGCGGTGCAACTGGCCGGACTGCAAGAGCGAATCAAGCCCAGCCTGGAGCAAGTGTGGATCGCGATCTTTGCCGGTGACCACGGCGTAGTGGCCGAAGGCATTTCGGCCTATCCGCAAGCCGTCACCGGGCAAATGCTGCACAACTTCGTCAACGGCGGCGCGGCGATCAGCGTGCTGGCGCGGCAGTTGAATGCGCAATTGGAAGTGATCGACCTGGGCACGGCCACGCCGCTCGATGATCTGCCCGGCGTGCGACATGTGCGCATTGGTGCGGGCACCGCCAACTTTGCCCAGACCCCGGCCATGACCCGGGCCCAGGGGCTGCTCGCCCTGCAGGCCGGGCGCGAGAGTGCACTGCGTGCGGTGGAAGGCGGCGCGCAATTGTTCATTGGCGGTGAAATGGGCATCGGCAACACCACGGCGGCGAGTGCGCTGGCCTGTGCCTTGCTCGATTGCCCGGTGGCGGATCTGGCCGGCCCCGGTACTGGCCTCGATGCGGCTGGTGTCAGCCACAAGGCCCAGGTGATTCAGCGCGCGCTGCAGACCCATGCGGCCTTGCCCGACGACCCCTTGTCGCGTCTGTTCTGTTTCGGTGGGTTCGAAATCGCCGCCCTGGTCGGTGCTTATCTGACTTGCGCCCAGGCTGGCGTGGCGGTGCTGGTCGACGGCTTTATCTGCAGCGTCGCGGCGCTGGTTGCGGTGCGTCTGAACCCCGAGTGCCGGCAATGGCTGCTGTTCGGCCACCGCGGTGCCGAGCCCGGTCATCGGCACATCCTGCAAAGGCTCGAGGCCCAACCCCTGCTCGATCTCGGCCTGCGCCTGGGCGAGGGCAGCGGTGCCGCGCTGGCAGTGCCCTTGTTGCGCCTGGCCTGCGACCTGCACGGACAGATGGCGACCTTCGCCGAGGCGGCCGTCGCCGACCGCGGGCAATGACCCTGCATCTGGACCTGTTGCGCCATGGCGAAACCGAACTCGGCGGCGGCCTGCGCGGCAGCCTCGACGACGCCCTGACCGCGACCGGCTGGGCGCAGATGCGTGCGGCGGTCGAGCCGGGCGGGCCCTGGGATCGCCTGATCAGCTCGCCGTTGCAGCGCTGTGCCTTGTTCGCCGAGGAGCTGGCCGAGCGGATGGCACTGCCGCTGGCGTTGGACGAGGGCCTGCAAGAGCTGCACTTCGGTGACTGGGAAGGCCGTAGCGCCGCTGACCTGATGCTCACCGACGAACGCGGCCTGGGCCTGTTCTGGGCCGATCCGTACAGCTTCACACCGCCCCGAGGCGAGCCGGTGGCCGAATTTTCCGAGCGGGTGCTGGCGGCGGTCGAGCGCTTGCGGCAGGCCCATGCCGGCGAGCGCATATTGCTGATCAGCCATGGCGGGGTCATGCGCCTGCTGCTGGCCCGGGCACGTGGTCTGCCACGCGAGCAATTGCTGCAGGTCGAAGTTGGCCACGGCAGCCTGTTCCACCTCGGTGTCGATGAGCATGGCCGCTTGAGCGAGCGCCGCTGATCATGCTGCCATTCTGGATCGCCCTGCAATTTCTCAGCAGTTTGCCGGTGCGTTTGCCCGGGATGCCCGAGCCTCGGCAAATGGGCCAGTCCCTGCTCTGGTATCCGTTGGTGGGGCTGCTGTTCGGTGTGCTGTTGTGGGCGTTCGACCATCTGCTCGGCGCTGCGCCGGCGTTGCTGCATGCTGCGCTGCTGCTCTGCGCCTGGGTCTTGCTCAGCGGTGGGCTGCACCTGGATGGCCTGGCCGACAGTGCCGATGCCTGGCTGGGGGGCTTCGGCGATCGCGAGCGTACCCTGGAGATCATGAAGGACCCGCGCAGCGGACCGATTGCCGTGGTCACGCTGGTGCTGGTGCTGTTATTGAAGTTTGCCGCCGTGCTGGCATTGATCGAAGCCGGGCAGGGCATGGCCTTGATCCTGGCGCCGGTGTTGGGGCGAGCAGCCATGCTTGGATTGTTCCTCAACACACCCTATGTGCGTGTCGGTGGGCTGGGGCAGGCACTGGCCGAACATCTGCCGCGCCGGCAAGCGCTGTGGGTCTTGCTGGCTGTTGCCGCAGGCAGCATGGCCCTGGCGGGGGGGCAGGGCGTCTGGGCGCTGGCGACGGCGGGTATAGTGTTTTTCTGGCTCAGGCACCTGATGTTGCGGCGTCTGGGAGGCACCACGGGGGATACCGCCGGGGCTTTGCTGGAGTTGCTTGAGCTGGCCGTGTTGCTGGTCTGGGCGCTGATTTAGACTTGCACTCGGCGAATTGCGGGTATATACACGTAACAATGTTGACGACCGAATGCTTCTGCACCCATCTACGCCGTGCCGCCCGTGGCGTGACCCGGCACTATGACGACGCGCTCGAACGCTTCGGGATCAACGTTGCGCAGTTTTCCTTGCTGCGCAACATCCAGCGCCTCGACCAGCCGAGTATTTCCAGCCTGGCCGAAGCGGTCGGCCTGGATCGCAGTACACTGGGACGCAACTTGCGCGTGCTCGAAACCGCAGGTTTGGTCGAGCTGGCCGAAGGCGAGGATTTGCGTAATCGCCTGGTGCGGGTGACGCCTGAAGGTTGCCAGCGACTGCAGGTGGCCTTGCCGGTCTGGGAGTCTGCCCAACAGCAGTTGCTGGAAAAAGTCGGTGCCGAGCGGCGCGATGCCTTGTTTGCGACCCTCGAGTTGTTGGAGTAAGGGCGACATCGATTCAGTAAATGCGGGTATATACCCGCACATCAGCATTGTTCCTGGAGAGAAAAACAATGACATCGGTATGGCGGACCAGCGGTTGGATACTTCTGGGCAGTGCCTTGATCCTGGCGCTATCGCTGGGCGTGCGGCACGGTTTCGGCCTGTTCCTGGCGCCCATGAGTGCGGAGTTTGGCTGGGGACGTGAAGTGTTCGCCTTTGCCATCGCCTTGCAGAACCTGATCTGGGGCCTGGCGCAGCCGTTTACCGGTGCCCTGGCCGACCGCTGGGGCGCGGCGCGCGTGGTGGCGATAGGCGGGGTGCTCTATGCCGTTGGCCTGGTGCTGATGGGGTTGTCCGATTCGGCCTGGTCGCTGTCGCTCAGCGCTGGCCTGTTGATTGGTATCGGTCTGTCTGGCACTTCCTTCTCGGTAATCCTGGGTGTGGTCGGGCGCGCCGTGCCGGCCGAGAAGCGCAGCATGGCCATGGGTATCGCCAGCGCCGCCGGTTCCTTCGGTCAATTCGCCATGCTGCCCGGCACCCTCGGGCTGATCGGCTGGCTGGGCTGGTCGGCGGCACTGTTGGCCCTGGGCTTGCTGGTGGCGCTGATTGTGCCTTTGGTGGGTTTTTTGAAGGATCGGCCGCTGCCATCCCTGGGGCATGAACAAACCCTGCGCGAGGCGCTCAAGGAAGCCTGCTCGCATTCAGGCTTCTGGCTGCTGTCGCTGGGCTTTTTCGTCTGCGGGTTCCAGGTCGTGTTCATCGGCGTGCACTTGCCTTCGTACCTGGTCGATCAACATCTGCCGGCCAAGGTGGGTACCACGGTGCTGGCGCTGGTGGGCCTGTTCAATATCTTCGGCACCTACATTGCCGGTTGGCTGGGCGGGCGCATGTCCAAGCCACGGCTGCTGACGGCGCTCTATCTGATTCGGGCGGTGGTCATCGTGACATTCATCAGCGTGCCGCTGTCGGTGACCAGTGCCTACCTGTTCGGTGTCGCCATGGGGCTGCTCTGGCTGTCGACCGTGCCGCTGACCAATGGCACCGTGGCCACCCTGTTCGGGGTCAGAAATCTCTCTATGCTGGGAGGCATCGTGTTTCTGTTCCACCAACTGGGTGCATTTCTCGGCGGCTGGCTGGGAGGTGTGGTTTACGATCAAACCGGGAGCTATGACTTGGTCTGGCAGATCTCCATCGCGCTCAGCCTGATCGCGGCCGCCCTGAACTGGCCGGTGCGCGAGCGTCCTGTGGCGCGGCTGCAGGTGCAACCGGCATGAACAGCGCCCGGCTCTGGCTGGGCGGCCTGTTGCTGGGCGGCTTGCTGCTGGCGCTGATCTGGTGGGGCTGGCAGCGCGGCGGCCTGGCGCTCATGCAATTGGGCATGGGTGCTTGCTAGCTGGCGCAAAGGGCGAGTAAGTTCCTTGCTATCAAATGGATCCGGGAGAAGACCATGCGCCGTTTAGCCCTTTCACTGTTCTTGCTGGTAACTGCGCTGCCAGCGCTGGCCGATGGCTGCCCCGAGGTGTTGCAAGGGACTCTGCCAATGCTGCGCGACAAGTCGCAGATTGACCTGTGTGAACGCTTCGCCGGTAAGCCGCTGGTGGTGGTCAATACCGCCAGTTACTGCGGTTTTGCACCACAGTTCGATGGGCTCGAAGCCTTGTACAAGAACTACAAGGAGCAGGGCCTGGAGATGCTTGGGGTGCCTTCCAATGACTTCAAGCAAGAGGCCAGCAACAGCGCCGAGACCGCCAAGGTTTGCTACAAGAACTACGGCGTGACCTTTACCATGACTGAGCCGCAGGTCGTCCGGGGCGACAAGGCCACGCATCTGTTCAAGGTGCTGGCCGCCCAAAGCAGCTCGCCGAAGTGGAATTTCTACAAGTATGTGGTCGATCGCCAGGGCAAGGTGATCGCCAACTTCTCCAGTTTGACCAAGCCGGATGATCCGGACCTGATTGCGGCGATCGAGAAGGCGATAGCTTCCAAGCCCTGAACAATGCCGGGACGCCCTCGTTCCCCCTGTGGGAGCGGGCTTACCCGCGATTGGAAGGCGCAGCCTTCCCCTACGATTATGGCTTGAAGCAGCAGGGGGCCGCTACGCAGCCCATCGCGGGCAAGCCCGCTCCCACAATGGTTTTGCGGTGACTGGAAGAATAAAAAAGCCCCGCCTCTTTCCTGGCAGGGCTTTTTCATGTCGCGTGCGCTGAATCAGAAGCGGTAGGTAACACCGGCACCCAGACCAATTGCACTGTTTTCATACTTGGCGTTGAACGCGCCTTTGGAAGGGCTGGCATCGTGGACTTCGACGTCTTGTTCCTTCAGGTAGTTGGCAGCCAGGTCGATGGTCCAGTCGTCGGTTGGGCTATAGCCAGCACCGATGCTGAACACTGTACGGTCGCCGCTCGGGATGCGCGGGGAGCGGTTGGTGTTGTTGGTCGGCGACTGATCGACCGAGAAGCCGGTACGCAGGACCCATTCCTTGTTCAGCTTGTAGGTTGCACCGATGGCGTGAGCCCAGGTGTTGTGCCAGTTCTGCTCTTCGGTGATGGTGCCGATCGGGCCGGCGCTGCCGCCGAGGGCTGCAGGTACGCCTTCGTTATTGACGGTGATGTCTTCCAGGCGGCTCCAGCGCGTCCAGGTGCTGCCCACGTGCAGGGTCAAGGCATCGGTCAGCTCGTGAGTGATCGAGAAATCGACGGACTCAGGTGTCTTGACTTTCAGCGATGCATCGAACTCGCTACCGCTTGCCGCACCGAAGGAGCCGACACCGGTGATCTTGGTGGTGCCTTCGAGCTTGTAGTCGACCATGGAGTGGTAGGTCAGGCCGACGCGCGTCTTGTCGGTTGCCTGGACCAGCACGCCGATGTTGTAGCCAACGGCGGTGTCGTCACCCTCGACGTTCACTTTGCCGTCGTTGCGGCCTGGGGTAATGCGGCTCAGGGTCGCGGATTGCAGGTTGCCATCGATGCGGTTGATGGTCGGGCCGAAGCCGACAGAAACCTTGTCGTTGAAGGCGTAGCTGATGGTCGGTTGAATGGTCACGACCTGCACGGTGCTCTTGCTGCCGAAATAGCGACCGGCAAAGCTGTTTTCGTAGTCGGTCATCAGGCCGAACGGGGCATAGATACCGATACCGAAGGCCCAATGCTCGTCGATTGGCTTGACGTAGTAGCCCATGGGCACGCCGACGAACGGAACCATATCGCCATTGGTGGTGCCACCGGGAACGTTCGGGCCATCCAGGCTGATATCGGAGCTGGCGATGATGGCGGCAGCGCCTACGGTCACTTCGTCGCGCTTGAGGCGCGACATGCCGGCGGGGTTGCCAAACACGGTGCTGGCATCATCGGCAGTCGAAGAACGACCAGCAAAACCGGTGCCCATGCCACTGATGCTTTGTTCGTTGAGGGCAAAGCCACTGGCGAAGAGTTGAGTGGACGCCACGGCGACAGCGAGGCCGAGGGTGGTTTTGAGTATTACTTTTTTCATTATTAGAACTCGTTGATGATCACCGGAGCGAAAATTACCAACATTTTGCCCGCAGCGCTATAGGCTGTATCGCAGAAGATAGAGCGGTTTTGTAGGACAATCCGACCAAATTTTTGAGTCTTTGGCGAACTGATGGGAGGATTCAGGTAAAGGGTCAGCAGGCATGTTGAGCAAGCGGCGCGATCCAGGTACGCCACGCGCTGGTGAAGTCGCGCAAGCGACCCTGGGGTTGGAACGTTTGACGCCAGATTCTGGCCATGCCGAGCAGGTCGTCGGCAGCAGGCAAGGGGGTTTGCTGTTCTTCGACCAGCATCCAGGCGATGGCGGTGGCGTAGCGAAGATTGACGGTCAGTTCCAGGTGCGGGCCGCTGAGAAAGGCATGTTGGCTGGCCAGGCCGCGCACCAGGCTGGCGAGTTCAGGGTCGAGTGCGAGGTAATGATCCCAAAGCGCCTGGTGGCGCATTTCACCAATTCGATACAGGCCGTGTCCGCGTCTGTCGTGGAGCGCCGAGCCCAGGGCCGATTGGCTGGCTGCGATCCCCAGGAGCAGAGCCTCGGCGGTGTCACAGTGGCGGCCGAGGTAGATCAGCGTGGGGCGGATCACAAATTGGCACAACTCGCTCGCGGCGATACCCATAAAACCCTCGAACTGGTAAATGGCCGGCAAGGCCCTGGTGCTTGGCAGCTCGGTGAATCGGTCAGGCCTGCCGGAAGCGGATCGCACCGCTTGAGTTGAAGTGTAGTGTCATATTGGTGCCGTAAAGGGCTGTTTTTAAAATATTTTAAGCCGCGAGTTATAACGCATATATCGTCCGGTGATTAAAGAATCCCGGGTTTGCGACGGTTTTGCAGGCATAAAAAAGCCCCGCTGCATGGGCGGGGCTGGCGTTTTCGGGCTTGCTGCAAGCCTTAGGCGGTCAGGGCCTGACGCGTGCGATCGATCACAGCCTGCAAGGGTTCGGCGCTTGAATATTGCTCCGGGTACAGGCGTTCGGTATGGCGGGCAATGCCATGCTCGTTGACGATCGTGAAGCTGAAGCAACCTTTGCGAGCGGCCATGATCAGGCAGTTCATGGGGGCGAAGGCATTGGTGAGGGCGCGAATGGCATCCTGAGTATGAATTTGATGAGACATCATTGTGGGTGTTCCTGCAATAAACACAGATATGAACTGTGCAAAATGAAAACGTTCCAGTAAGCCGGCCACTATTGGCCTGGCGAAGAACCCGACTGGAACAAAGCAGCCAGTTTGAAGCGCATTTTCAATGTGGCGCCTGGGCTGACTGGTAGGTACTTAGGAGGGCAGGCAGCACACCGGGGCAAAGGTTCTATGCCACTGGGTGAAGATCCTGATCAATCTGCAGGTTGGTTCGGTCAGAGTAAGGGAGCCTGGCAACGGTCTGGAAAGACAGAGGAGGTATTACCTGGAAACCATCGAGAAGGCCGGGTCCCTTGTTTCAGCAGGGGTTCTACGAGCTGTAGAAAGCGTGCTGGAGGACTGTTTCGGCCAAAATTGACTTTCAGCTTGGTACTAACGCTGTGGAGACTATCGATATTCAGGTATTAATGCAAGCTTTTTCAGATTTTGCAGCGATATGGACGGTTTAGGTGCAGATAGGCGGGTTTTCTGTTCCGAAGCCGACCAGTGTCTCGCGTCCTGGTTCGCTTGGGAAGCCCCCTGCGGGGCAATTTTATCAATCAGTACTTGACGCGGGGAGCAAAAATGGTGCGCGTTGACGCCTCGATTCAGGGCGGTTGTGCACATTGAAGGCAACAGTTGTCACATCCATGTAACGGCACCCTCACAAGACCCCACTGGCCCCATAAAAAATTTAAGTCAATGAAAAAAAACGTTTTTTTTTGTTGGTGAAAAAATCGACAGTTTGATTGGAGGCCCCATTCTGCGGGGGTTTGCGAGGTCCTGAGGGGGGTTGTCCACTGAGTTATCCACAGCTTCTGTGGATTGTCCCGAGCGCTTGCTCTAGGACGGGCGTGCACGCATTTTTCACGATTCATACAACTGTCTCAGAGATGTGCCTGGGGTAAATCTCCGTCTGGAAACTGGCGTTTTTTCAGCCAAGGAAAAAGTGCTCGCAGACGCAAAAAAATTGCGGCGCCATCGAGTGGAGCACGATAGATAATGCTGATCGGCCGGCGACTGATACCCTGACGGTGTCTTCGTGCATCGGCTTGTAAGGAGTGGCAATGGTAGTGGACATGACCAGCGTTTTGCTGGGGTTGTTGGCGGCAGCGGTGCCCTGTCTGGCACTGGCCTGGACGCTGCAAAGGCGCCTTTCGAATGCGCTGGCTGAACGTGCGCTGCTCGACGAGCGGCTCGCCACGGCGCAGATGGCCCAGGAAGGCCTGATTGCTCAACTGGATGCCTGCCGCGACGAAGTCAGCGACCTCGGTCAGGCTAATTCGGCCAAACTTGCCGAGCTTGCCGCTGTGGGCCGTGAGCTGGAGCTGCTGCAGATCGAGCGCGACAACGCCCGTGATGCGGCCCATGCCTGGAACCTCGAGCGTTCGGCCAAAGAGACCGAGCTGCGGCGCCTGGATGCCCAATGCGCAGGTTTGAATGCCGAACTGCGCGAGCAACAGGACAGCCATCAGCAACGCCTGGCCGATCTGCAGGGCTCGCGCGATGAGCTGCGGGCGCAATTCGCGGAACTGGCCGGCAAGATCTTCGATGAGCGTGAACAGCGCTTCGCCGAAACCAGCCAGCAACGTCTGGGGCAATTGCTCGACCCGCTGAAAGAACGCATTCAATCCTTCGAGAAGCGCGTCGAGGAAAGCTATCAACAGGAAGCGCGCGAGCGTTTCTCCCTGGGCAAGGAACTGGAGCGCCTGCAGTTGCTCAACCAGCGTTTGAGCGATGAGGCCACCAACCTGACCCAGGCCCTGAAAGGGCAGAAGACCCAGGGTAACTGGGGTGAGCTGATCCTGGAGCGGGTGCTTGAGCATGCGGGCCTGGAGAAGGGCCGCGAATACCAGACCCAGGTCAGCCTCAAGGGCCCCGATGGCGAGCGGTTCCAGCCGGACGTATTGATCATGCTGCCTGGCGACAAGCAGGTGGTGGTCGACTCCAAGGTCAGCCTGACCGCCTATCAGCAGTATGTCGCCGCCGATGACAGCGTGATTGCCCAGGCGGCGCTCAAGCAGCACGTCACCTCGTTGCGCAACCACGTCAAAGGCTTGGCGGGCAAGGATTACAAACGGCTGGAAGGCTTGCACAGCCTGGATTTCGTGCTGTTGTTCGTGCCCATCGAGGCGGCGTTTTCGGCAGCCCTGCAGGCCGAGCCGAACCTGTTTCAGGAAGCCTGGGACCGCCATATCGTGATCGTCAGCCCCACCACATTGCTGGCCACCCTGCGCGTGATCGACAGCCTGTGGAAGCAGGAACGCCAAAGCCAGAACGCCCGTGAAATCGCCGAGCGCGCCGGGTGGCTGTATGACAAGTTCGTGTTGTTCATCCAGGACCTGGACGAAGTCGGCAGCCGCCTGCAGCAATTGGACAAGGCCTACAGTGCGGCGCGCAACAAGCTTACCGAAGGCCGTGGCAACCTGGTCAGCCGCAGCGAGCAACTCAGGTTGCTCGGTGCTCGCGCCAGCAAGAGCCTGCCCACTGACCTGCTCGAACGGGCCATGACCGATGCGGACGGGTTGGCTGAGATGCCCGAGTAATCGCTATCTGGCCAGACTCAAATGCCGGTTGAGCAGCGCACGCAGTGCTGCAGGCTTGACCGGTTTGGCCAGGTAATCGAGGCCGGCGGCATGTACCTGGGCGACCATCTCGGTACGCCCGTCGGCACTGATCACCACACCGGGCACCGGTTCGCCCAGGCGCGTGCGCAGCCAGGCCATCAACTCGGTGCCGGTCTCGCCGTCGTCGAGGTGATAGTCCACCAGCGCCAGGTGCGGGCGCAGTCCTTCGCGCAGCAAGGCATCGCATTCGTGGCGATTGCGCGCGGTCCAGACCTGGCAACCCCAGCGGCTGAGCAGGCTGTTCATGCCGATCAAAATGCTGTCTTCGTTATCGACGCACAGGACCTGCATGCCGGCCAGCGGCTGGCCGTTCTGTTCGACCGCCTTGAGCGGTGCCGAGGCCGGTGCGCTGACCAGCGGCACAGTGACAGTGAATACGCTGCCCTTGCCCGGCCACGAACGCACGTTCAACGGGTGCTCGAGCACACGACACAGACCGTCGGCAATCGCCAGGCCCAGGCCCAGGCCTTTTTCGGCGCGGGTCTGGTGGCTGTCCAGGCGCTTGAATTCCTCGAAGATCACTTGCAGCTTGTCATCCGGAATCCCTGGTCCGCGGTCCCAGACTTCCAGCTGCAAATGTCCCTGCTTGCGCCGTACGCCCAGCAGGATCGGGCTTTTGCCGTAGCGGAAGGCGTTGGTCAGGAAGTTCTGCAGGATCCGTCGCAGCAGTTTCATATCGCTGTTTACCCGCAGCTGGCTGCCGCGCAAGCGGAAATCCAGGCCCTGTTCTTGCGCCAGGGCCTTGAACTCGGCACCCAGGGTGTCAAACAGTTCGCTGAGGGCGAACGGCTTGATGTCGGGGTTGATCTTGCCGTTCTCCAGGCGCGAGATATCCAGCAGATCACTGATCAACTCTTCAGCCGAACGCAGTGAGCTGTCCATGTGCCGGACCAGTTGCTGAGCATCGCTGGACAGGCCGTCGCCCTGGTGGGAGAGGGCTGCGGAAAACAGCCGCGCCGCGTTCAGCGGTTGCATCAGGTCATGGCTGACTGCCGCCAGGAAACGGGTCTTGGATTGGTTGGCGGCCTCGGCCGTGCCTTTGGCCTGGGTCAGCGCCTGGTTCAGTTGCGAGAGCTCACGGGTGCGTTCGGCCACGCGCTGTTCAAGGCTTTCGTTGGATTCCTTGAGGACCTGTTCGGCTTCGCGGAACGGGGTGATATCGGTGAAGCTCATGACAAAGCCGCCACCGGGCATGGGGTTGCCGATCAGCTCGATCACGCGGCCATTGGGAAACAACCTCTCGGAAGTGTGCGCGCGCCCCTGGCGCATCCAGTGCAGGCGACGGGCCACGTGCACTTCGGCCTCGCCGGGGCCGCAGAGGCCGCGTTCGGCGTTGTGGCGGATGATGTCGGCGATCGGCCGGCCGACGCTGATCAGGCCATCGGGGTAGTTGAACAGCTCAAGGTAGCGGCGGTTCCAGGCCACCAGCTTGAGCGACTGGTCGACCACGCTGATGCCCTGGGTGATGTTTTCGATGGCGCCTTGCAGCAGGGCGCGGTTGAACTGCAGTACCTCGGAGGTTTCGTCGGCGATGCGCACCACGTCTTCGAGCTGCATGTCACGGCCCTCGATGGCCGCCTTGACCACGGCGCGGGTCGAGGAGCTGCCCAGTACGCCGGCGAGAAGGCGTTCGGTGTGGGCGATCCATTCGCCGTCGGCGTTCTGGTTGGGGTTGAAGCCCTTGCCCTGGCGGTAGGCGAAGCGGATGAAGCTCTGACGAGCGCGCTCTTCACCGACGAAGCGCGAGGCCAGGGTCAGCAAGTCTTCGATCTGCACCGCCAGCAGAGAACGGGAACTGAAGCGGGCACTGGTTTCCTGGCCGATAAACCGGCCCGCTTGCCAATGCTCCGAGACGCGGGTGCGGGAAAGAATCGAAACCCAGACGAACAGGGTGAAATTGCCCACCAGCGACAGCACCACACCTTGGGTCAACGAGGTGATCGGCAGGTGCAGCGGGTTGCTGTGCAGCCAGGCCAGCCCCGGGAACGCCTCCAGTGGCAAGCCCAGGCTACGGGCAATCAGCGGCAGTACCAGGGTGTAGAACCAGAGGAAGGTCCCGGCCGCCAGGCCCGCGAATACGCCGCGGCGGTTAGCCTGCTTCCAGTACAGCGCACCGAGCATCGCCGGTGCCAGTTGGGTGATGGCGGCAAAGGCGATCTGGCCGATGGTCGCCAGGCTCGCGGTGGAGCCCAGCAACCGGTAACTGACATAGGCCAGTAGCAGGATGGCGACGATGCTTACCCGGCGAACCGTCAGCATCCAGTGGCGGAACAGTTCGAAGGGTCGCTCGGCATTGTTGCGGCGCAGCAGCCAGGGCAGGAGCATGTCGTTGGAGACCATGGTCGACAGCGCGACGCTGGCGACGATCACCATGCCGGTGGCCGCCGAAGCACCCCCAATGAATGCCAGCAAGGCCAGCGCCGGGTGTGACTCGGCAAGCGGCAGGCTGATCACGAACGAGTCGGGGATCACCGAACTGGGCAACAACATCTGCCCGGCCAGGGCAATCGGCACCACGAACAGCCCGGCCAGGACCAGGTAGCTGGGGAACACCCAGCGGGCCAGGCGCAGGTCCTGGGGTTCGATGTTCTCCACCACCGTCACATGAAATTGTCGCGGCAGACAGATGATCGCCATCATGGCCACGCCAGTCTGCACCACCATCGACGGCCAGTTGATGGTTTCCTGCCAATAGGTTTCCAGGCGCGGAGCCAGTTGGGCCTGGCTGAGCAGGTCGTCGAAGCCGTCGTAAAGGTTGAAGGTCACGAACGCGCCGACCGCCAGGAAGGCGAACAGCTTGACCAGGGCCTCGAAGGCGATTGCCATCACCATGCCGCGGTGGTGCTCGGTCACATCCAGGCTGCGGGTGCCGAAAACAATGGTGAACAGCGCGAGAATCAGCGACACCACCAGTGCGGTGTCCTGAACCCGGGGACCGGTGGCATCGGCACCGGCGCCGATCAGCAGATTCACGCCCAGCACGATGCCCTTGAGTTGCAGGGCAATATAGGGCAGCACACCGACCAGGCAGATCAGGGCGATGACGATGGCCAGCGACTGCGACTTGCCGTAGCGCGCAGCAATAAAGTCGGCGATGGAGGTGATGTTCTCCTGTTTACTGATCAGCACCATCTTCTGCAGTACCCAGGGTGCGAAGACCAGCAGCAGCACCGGGCCCAGGTAGATCGGCAGGAACGCCCAGAGTTGTTCGGCGGCTTGGCCGACGGCCCCGAAGAATGTCCAGCTGGTGCAGTAGACCGCCAGCGACAGGCTGTACACCCACGCACGCAGACGCGGCGGCAAGGGCGTGCTGCGACGGTCGCCGTAGAAGGCGATGGCGAACATGATGGCCATATAGGCCAGGGCGACCGCTGCGATCAGCCCACTGGACAGCGACATGCGTACTCCGAATGCTGGAAATCTGCGGGGCGCCATTTGAAAGTCCTGCGGACTTTATCGCGGGCAAGCCCGCTCCCACAGAGAATAGATGCCTTACTCCTGTGGGAGCTGGCTTGCCAGCGATCGGCCGCAAAGCGGCCGCAACCAAACTCAACTCCGGTCAAACAGTCTCGCAGAATGCCCAGCCCCCGTCAGCGTCGACCAAGGTAGCAGTGGCACAGCGTCGCAGCCCTCAGGCCCGGCGCCCCAGCCCCGAGGCACCCAGGTAGTAGAACAGGGTGGCGGCGACAACGCAGGCTATCAACAGGTAGAACATCACCTGCGGCGCCAGTGCCGCCAGGGCAAATCCGCAAATCACCGGCCCCAGCGCCGCACCCAGGTTGGAAAGATTCTGCGCGCCGTAATACATCCCGCGCAAATGCTCAGGCGCGATGGTATCGATGAACATGTATTCGGCCGGGATCACGATGATCTCGCCAAGGGTGAACACCAGCATCGCCAGGCACCAGACCAGCAACGTCTGCGCCAGCGAAAAGCCCAGCAGCCCGACCAGGAACATCGCCATGCCGGCCAGTAGCCAGGGAAACAGCCGGCGGCTGCTGATGCGCCGGCCAATCAGGTATTGCAACGCAATCACGGTCACGGCATTGGTCGCCACCACATAGCTGATCACCCGGTAGGTATGTTCAGGCGTGGTTGTCACCACAAGATACTGCGACAAAAAGGCCGTGAACTGACCGAACACCACCGCGCTGAGCACCCCACCGAGGGTGAAGCACACCAGCCGGTAATCCTTGAGCAACAGACGCCCCACGGCGACAAAGGCCTGCTTTTGCATGCCGGCCAGGCCCGTCTGCGGCGAACGATCGCCCCAGCGCCGATAGGCCAGAAACATGACCAACCCCAGGCCCGCCGAGACGACAAAGGGCCAATGGGTATCCAGCTTGAACAGCCCGGCCCCCATGAAAGGCCCGACGGCATAGGCCACGTTGCTCAAGGTGTATTTGATGGAAAACACCTCGCTGCGCGCATTTTCCGGCAACAACGCGCAGAAGCCCGCCTTGGCGGCGATGTCCACCACGGCCAGGGTCAGGTTGATCAGCACCAGAAACAGGAAAAACAGAATCAGTGAACGACTGGAAATGGCACCGATGAATGCTGCGGCGAACATCAGCGTCGCAGTCATGATCACGCTGTAACTGCGCAACTTGTCGATCAGGTAACCGCCATACAGGCTCAGCAGCGAGCCGACGAACAAGGCGCTGCCGATGACCAGGCCGATGTCGCTGATGCCCAGCGCAAAGGTGTCGGCCAGGTACACGACCAGATAGGGCAGGGTAATTGCCCGCGCCAGGGTCAGGATAAACGTGACCCAGAGCAGCATGCGCACGCTGGATGAATAGGCTTTGAATGCCTTCAACATGCCGGACTTCCTTGTAGTCGGACTCTGAAACAATTCGAGAGCATAACCTCGTTCCCACGCTCTGCGTGGGAATGCCTCCTGCGACGCTCTGCGTTGCCTTCCGCCAGGTCGACGCGGAGCGTCTGGCACTGCGTTCCCACGCGGAGCGTGGGAACGAGAAGACGTCGGTGAGATCATTGGAAGGGCAATGGTGACGGCTGCGTCAATCCATTGTTTATTTGCAAAATAGATAACAGATAGAGAAATTACCCATTTTATAGATATTTCCAGCGACCGTACCATAACCTGACCTCACAAGAGGACAGGAGTGATAACCATGTCGCAGCCCGCGATTCAACTGCACCGTTTCCGGCCCTTGAGCCATCTGCAACACCCCCGCGAAGTCATTCGTCAGTTCACCCCCAACTGGTTTGCCGCCACCATGGGCACCGGTGTGCTGGCCCTTGCCCTGGCCCAATTGGCAGTGCCCATGCTCACGGCATTGGCCGAAGCCTTGTGGCTGCTGACGATCGCGTTGTTCATGCTGTTCAGCGTGCTTTATGTCGCTCGCTGGGTGATGTTCTTCCATGAGGCACGGCGAATTTTCGGGCATTCGACGGTGTCGATGTTCTTCGGCACGATCCCGATGGGCCTGGCCACGATCATCAATGGTTTTCTCTTGTTCGGCGTTGCCCGTTGGGGCGCGCAGATCGTGCCTTTCGTCGAAGTCTTGTGGTGGCTGGATGTGGCCATGGCGCTGCTGTGTGGCGTGGCCATTCCGTTTCTGATGTTCACTCGCCAGGAACACAGCATCGATCAGATGACGGCCGTCTGGCTGCTGCCGGTGGTTGCCGCCGAGGTGGCTGCGGCCAGTGGGGGCTTGCTGGCGCCGCACCTGGTCGATGTGCATCAGCAGTTTCGTGTGTTGATTACCAGCTACGTGCTGTGGGCGTTCTCCGTGCCGGTGGCATTCAGCATTCTGACCATCCTGTTGCTGCGCATGGCCCTCCACAAGTTGCCACACGCCAGCATGGCCGCGTCGAGCTGGTTGGCCCTGGGCCCGATCGGCACCGGTGCGCTCGGCATGCTCGTGCTGGGAGCTGATGCGCCAGCGGTATTCGCCGCCAATGGGTTGCCGGACATGGGCGAGATCGCCGGCGGCATTGGCCTTGTTGCGGCAATCGCCCTGTGGGGCTTCGGGTTGTGGTGGATGCTGATGGCGGTGCTGATCACCTTGCGTTACCTGCGCAGCGGGATTCCGTTCAACCTGGGCTGGTGGGGCTTCACCTTTCCGTTGGGCGTCTATGCGCTGGCGACGCTCAAATTGGGTAGCACCTTGCACCTGGGTTTCTTCAACGGGGCAGGGGTGGTGCTGGTGGCGGCGCTGGCGGCCATGTGGCTGATCGTTGCGAGCCGGACGGTGAAGGGTGCCTGGCGCGGCGAGTTGTTCGTTTCGCCCTGTATTGCTCATCTGCGTGGTTAATCGTTCACCTGCGAAAGGGCCTACAGATGCACCTGGAAGGATCAGGTAATCTGAAGGCCCGATGTGGCTTTTCCCCGGCCACCGGCATTCCAATGACAAAGCCTTAGCCGTTCTCGGCGCCATGCAGGTACACGGACGATGAGTCATCAGTCGCAATTCGGTTTGCTGGGCAAGCGGCGTTTTCTGCCGTTTTTCATTACGCAGTCGCTGGGTGCGTTCAACGACAACATTTTCAAGCAGTCGTTGATCCTCGCCATCCTCTACAAGCTGAGCATCGATGGCGACCGGACGATCTGGGTCAATCTGTGTGCCTTGCTGTTCATCCTGCCGTTTTTCCTGTTCTCGGCGCTGGCCGGGCAGTTTGGCGAAAAGTACGCCAAGGACGCATTGATCCGCCTGATCAAGCTGGGCGAAATCGCGATCATGCTGGTCGGTGCGGCCGCATTTCTCTTCAACCACTTGTGGATGATGCTGCTGGCGCTGTTCGCCATGGGCACCCATTCGTCATTGTTCGGCCCGGTGAAGTATTCGATCCTGCCCCAGGCCCTGCGTGAAGAAGAGTTGGTGGGTGGCAATGGCCTGGTGGAAATGGGCACCTTCCTGGCGATTCTCCTGGGCACCATCGGCGCTGGGGTGATGATGTCGTCCACTCACTATGCACCGGTGGTCGCCACCGCAATCGTACTGGTAGCGACCCTGGGTTACCTGGCCAGCCGGGGCATTCCCCGTGCGGCGGCAGCCTCGCCTGAAATGAAGCTCGACTGGAACATCTTCAGCCAGACCTGGGCCACCCTGCGCCTGGGGCTGGGGCAAACGCCCGCCGTGTCGCGCTCGATCGTCGGCAATTCCTGGTTCTGGTTCGTCGGGGCGATCTATCTCACGCAGATTCCGGCCTATGCCAAGGACTGGCTGTACGGCGACGAAACCGTCGTCACCTTGATTCTCACGGTGTTCTCGGTGGGTATCGCCCTGGGCTCGATGCTGTGCGAGCGTTTGTCCGGGCGCAAGATCGAGATCGGCCTGGTACCCTTCGGTTCGTTCGGCCTGACGCTGTTCGGCCTGTTGTTGTGGTGGCACTCCGGCAGCTTTCCCCAGAGCGTGCAGGCCAATGACTGGCTGACCGTGCTGGGACATGCCCAGGCCTGGTGGGTGTTGCTGGATATTCTTGGCCTGGGTGTGTTCGGTGGTTTCTACATCGTGCCGCTATATGCGCTGATCCAGTCGCGCACGGCGGAAAACGAGCGTTCCCGGGTGATTGCCGCGAACAACATTCTCAACGCGCTGTTCATGGTGGTTTCGGCAATCGTCACCATCGTGTTGTTGAGTGTGGTGAAGCTGTCGATTCCGCAGCTGTTTCTGGTGGTGTCGCTGCTGAACATCGGCGTCAACGCCTACATCTTCAAGATCGTTCCCGAGTTCAGCATGCGTTTCATGATCTGGCTGCTCAGCCATTCCATGTACCGGGTCGAGCACCGCGATCTTGAGCAGATTCCCGATGAAGGCGCGGCGTTGCTGGTGTGCAATCACGTGTCCTTCGTCGATGCCCTGTTGATCGGCGGCGCCGTGCGTCGGCCGATTCGTTTCGTGATGTACTACAAGATCTACCAGCTGCCGGTGCTGAACTTCATCTTCCGCACGGCGGGCACCATTCCGATTGCCGGGCGCAGTGAAGACCCGGTCATTTATGACAAGGCCTTCAAGAAAATTGCCGAGTACCTCAAGCAGGGCGAACTGGTGTGCATTTTCCCGGAAGGCAAGCTCACCACCGATGGCGAGATCGACGCGTTCAAGGGCGGCGTGACGCGGATCCTCGAAGAGACCCCGGTGCCGGTTATTCCACTGGCGTTGCAAGGGTTGTGGGGGAGTTTCTTCAGCCGCGATCCAGGCAAGGGGCTGTTTCGTCGGTTGTGGTCGAGGGTGACCATCGTCGCGGGGCCGGCGGTGCCGGTGGAAGTGGCGGAGCCTGGGGTGCTGCGCGAGCGGGTCAGCGAGTTGCGGGGCATGGCGCGTTAATCACCAAACCTTCTGCAAGATTTTTCGCCCTCGTTGCACATCGGGTATGAAGTCGACCCTTATCGGTCGGCCCATGCCCGAGTCGAGCCGATGGCCCACTACCTTGATAATGCTCAACGCGACGAAATCGAACGTCTGCAACAAACCCTGACAGCCCGTAGCGAATGGCCGACCTGGCTGCTGCTGATGGTTGTCTATTGCGGCTGGTTTGGCGTGCTGCTGGCCAGCCCCCTATTAGGCGTCTGGCCCAGTACTGCGCTGCTGATCCTGCTGCTGGTGCTGTGGTTGTCCGTGCAACATGAATTGCTGCACGGTCACCCGACGCGCTGGCCTTGGCTGAACAGGATCCTCGGTTATGCACCCTTTGCAGTCTGGTACCCCTATACGCTGTACCGGGACTCGCATCTGTTGCATCACCGGGATGAAAACCTGACTTTGCCCGGCCGCGACCCGGAAAGCCGCTACCTGGGTCGGCGGCAGTGGCGCGACAGTTCGGTGTTCGAGCAACGCCTGCACTGGCTGAACAAAACGCTGCTGGGCCGTCTGCTGCTCGGTGCGCCGCTGGCCCTGTTCAGCCTGGCGCACGAAGAGCTGGCCCGCTTGCGCAAGGGCGATCGACAAGCCTGGTCGATGTGGCTGACCCATGGCGCGCTGACCTTGCTGATGCTGGCGTTCATCGCCCATTACAGTGCGCTTGGGGTCTGGCACTACCTGCTGCTGGTGACAGTACCGGCGTTGTCGCTGTCGATGGTGCGTTCGTACTATGAACATCGTCCAAGTGAGTTTCCGCAGCAGCGTACGGTACTTAATGAAGCGGCCTGGCCGTGGCGTTGGTTGTTCCTCAATCTGAACCTGCACCTTGTCCACCATGATTTGCCCAGCGTGCCCTGGTATTACCTGCCGCGGGTCTATCGTGCCCGACGCGAGCAGTGGCTGGCGCGCAGTGGCGGCTTTCTCGTGCAAGGCTATGGTGAGCTGTTTCGTCGACATGGCATCAGGGCCATCGACAGCCCCGAACACCCTTTCAGTTGACCCGGAGTGCAGATGACAGGCCGATACGCGGAGCTATTGATGTACACCGCCCCACAAGAAATCAGTGAGGCCAATGAGCGTTGGCTGGCGGGTATTCTCGAGCGGTTGCAGGTGTCCCGGAGCAGGCCCGCGAGCCTGGAGCTGATGCCCCTGTTTCTATCGCCACAGTTGCTGTTGACCCAGACCTGCGGCTATCCGTTGATGACCGCGTTGCGCGGCCGCGTGCGGGTCATCGGGCGTCCCTGTTACACGCTGCCCGATAGCGCCGATGGCAGTCATTGCAGCCTCCTGTTGGCTCGCAACGACCAGCCGCGCCAGGGCCTGTCGGACTTCCATGGCAGTCGTGGCGTCATCAACAACGAGGACTCCAACACCGGCATGAACTTGCTGCGCCATACAGTGGCGCCCTTGCAGCGACAGGGTCGCTTCTTCTCGGCGTTGTCGCTCAGTGGCAGCCACCGGGAAAGCCTGCGCTGGCTGCGGGAAGGTCTGGCGGACCTGGCCGCGGTAGACAGTGTCACCTATGCCTATCTGGCGCGTCATGCCAGCGCTGAAGTGGCGGGGTTGCGCGTGGTTACGCGAAGTGCCTGGAGCCCCTGCCTGCCTTATATCGGCGCAGCGAGCCTCGACGCGGGCCAGGCCGAAACGATCCGTCGGGCCATGAACCTGGCCTTGCAAGCGTTGCCGCACGTGGCGGCCACCCTGGGGCTGCGTGAAGTGTTGCCGGCAACCGAGGACAATTATCGGATTGTGCTGGATTATCAACGACAAGCACAGGAGGCAGGGCTGCCGAGCTTGCGCTGAGAAAACTGAAGTGAATGATCGAAAATGAATATTAAAATAGATTTTTAATATTATTAATGAATAAACAGCCTTGCTAGGATGCAGGCACCGGACCACCGGACATATACCGAATTTATTGATATTTGGAGCCATTATGTCCGGCGCCGACATTCCCCACAGTGACTACGTGGGCGGGCTGTTTCGCAGTCACTATGGGTGGCTGTGTGCACGCTTGCACCGCCACCTCGATTCCATTGCCAGCGCCGAAGATATCGCTGCCGACGCCTTCGTCCAGTTGCTCGGCACACCGCCTGCTGCGCCTATTCGCGAACCACGGGCCTTGTTGACCACCATCGCCCAGCGCTCGATGTATCAGCGGTGGCGGCGGCGTGATCTGGAGCGAGCCTACCTCGGTGCGCTGCAGCAGGATGAACAGCATCAGGCGCCGTCACCTGAAGACCGGGCCGAGATGCTCGAAGCCTTGCAGCACGTCGACCACCTGCTTGACGCTTTGCCTGCCAAGGTCAAGGCGACCTTTCTGCTGTCCCGGGTCAATGGTCTGACTTACCCGCAAATCGCGGCCGAACTGGGCATTTCCCAACGCTCGGTCTGCGACTACATGGCCAAGTCATTCGAATACCTCTCGCCGGCCGCAACGGATGGCGCCTTCTAATACACATAGCTCACCCATGACTTTTAAGGAAAGGGACAATGGCCATGAAATCATTCAAGAACTTGTTGGGCGGCACCTTGTTGTCCTTCGGCCTGCTCGCCCAGCCCGCACCTGCGAGCGAACCGCAGGCGCCGATCCACTTCGGCGACATCACCTGGGAAAGCGGCAGCCTGATTACCGAGATCCTTCGCTTGATCGTCGAAAAGGGCTATGGCTACCCGACCGATACCTTGCCGGGCAGCACCGTCAGCCTGGAGGCGGCCCTGGCCAAGAATGATATCCAGGTGATCGGCGAAGAGTGGGCCGGCCGCAGTCCGCCCTGGGTCAAGGCTGAAGCCGAGGGCAAGGTCTTTGGCCTGGGCGAAATCGTCAAGGGCGCCACTGAGGGCTGGTGGGTGCCGGAGTTCGTGATCAAGGGCGACCCTGCGCGCGGCATCGAACCACTGGCGCCCGAACTCAAGTCGGTTGCGGACCTGGCGCGCTACAAGGATGTGTTCCGTGACCCGGAAGCGCCGAATCGCGGGCGCTTCCTGAACAGCCCGACCGGCTGGACGTCGGAAATCGTCAACAGCCAGAAGCTCAAGGCCTATGGCTTGACCGACAGCTTCGTGAACTTCCGTACAGGCTCCGGTGCGGCGCTGGACGCGGAGGTCAGCTCCTCCATCCGACGCGGTAAACCGGTGCTGTTCTATTACTGGTCGCCGACGCCACTGCTGGGCAAGTACAAGCTGGTGAAGCTCGAAGAGCCGCCGTTCGACGCCGAGGCCTGGAAGACCCTGGCCGATGCCAGCAACCCGAACCCACGGGGTACCCGGTCGATCAAACCGCGCTTGTCGATCGGTGTTTCGGCACCCTTCAAGCAGGGACATCCGGAGTTGGTCGCGTTCTTCGAGAAAGTCGATTTGCCGATCGATCTGCTGAACCAGACCTTGGGGCAAATGAGTGAAAAGCGTCTGGCGCCGCGTGAGGTTGCCGAGCGGTTTTTGCGTGAGCAGCCGCAGATCTGGCAGCCGTGGTTGCCGGGGGAGGTGGCTTCTCGGGTGAGTGCCAGCCTTTAGGGCCTCATCGCTGGCAAGTCGAGTCGTCGCACCGCAGCTCCCACAGAGAAAGGCAGCGCAATTCCCCTGTGGGAGCGGGCTTGCCCGCGATGAACGATAACGCGGACTTAAGCGGCGCTGACTTTAAGCCCCACCAACCCCGCAACAATCAACCCAACACTGGCCACCCGCACCAACGCCATGGATTCCCCAAACAGAATGACCCCGGCAATCACCGTACCCACCGCACCGACACCGGTCCAGATCGCATAAGCGGTCCCCAGCGGCAGTTCTTTCATGGCAAGGCCCAGCAAGCCAAGGCTTACCAGCATGGCGGCTACGGTCAGGGCGGTAGGGACAGGGCGGCTGAAACCGTCGGTGTATTTGAGGCCTACGGCCCAACCGACTTCAAACAGGCCTGCAAAAAACAGGATGATCCAGGACATGATGACCTCCATCAACTGACGGGGTCGTCCCCAGAATGGTCACTCGAAGAGTCGTGAGGTCGTCCTCACTATGTGCAATATATTGCACAAAATCATTCCGGGGATCAAGCACGGTTTTAGTGCGTGCTGCTCGGCGATGCCTGGGCAGCAGCCTGCGGCTCATCGCTCATGCGCCGGAACCAGGTCGACAGCGCCGCCCCGGAAATATTGTGCCAGACACTGAACAGCGCGCTCGGCACCGCCGCCAGCGGCGAGAAGTGGGCGCTGGCCAGGGCGGCGCCCAGCCCGGAATTCTGCATGCCGACTTCCAGCGCCAGGGATTTGCGCTGGGCCAGGGGCAGCTTGAACAGCTTGCCGGTGAAGTAGCCGAGCACAAACCCGAAGCCGTTGTGCAATATAACCACCGCCATGATCAACAGGCCCGATTCGGCGATCTTCGCCTGGCTGGCAGCGACCACGGCCGTGATGATCATCACGATGCTGACGACCGAAACCAGCGGCAAGACATCCACGGCAAGGCGGACACGTTCGCCCAGCAAGCGTTGGGCGGCAACGCCCAGCACGATCGGCAGCAGCACCAGTTGCAGGATCGACCAGAACATATCCATGAAAGACACCGGCAACCAGGCCGAGGCCAGCAGCCAGATCAGGGCAGGCGTCAGCAAGGGGGCGAGCAGGGTGGTGACGGCAGCGATGGCCACCGACAACGCCAGGTCGCCACGGGCCAGCCAGGTCATCACATTGGATGCCGTGCCGCTCGGGCAGCAGCCGACCAGGATCACGCCGACGGCGATTTCGGCCGGCAGGTGGAAGGCCTGGCACAGCAGCCAGGCCACGCCCGGCATGATGACAAAGTGCGCGACCACGCCAAGGGCAACACGCCAGGGGTGGCGCGACACTTCGGCGAAGTCGTCGAGTTTCAGGGTCAGCCCCATGCCGAACATCACCAGGCCCAGCAGTGGCACGATGGCGGGTTTCAGGCCGATGAACCATTGGGGTTCAAGGAAGGCCAGGATGGCGAACAGCAGGACCCAATAGGCGAAGGTGTTGCCGACGAAGCGGCTGAGGGCGGCCAGGGCGCGCATGGTGTATTCCTTATTAGAGAGGGCGACCGCTTGCGCGGTCGATCGCGGCGGTCCGGCGCCCCGGCAAGCCCGCTCCCACAGAGGATCTCCGGTAGTTCACAATTTTGTGAACAACAAATAAACCTGTGGGAGCTGGCTTGCCAGCGATAAGGCCCGAAGGGCCTTCAACAGATTCAGATCCCCTGCGGAATCTCTTCACCACCCAACGCTTCAAACATCACCGGCAAGAACTCGCCAAACGTCAGCATCATCAAGGTAAAGCTGGCATCGAGCTGCCCCAGCGCTTCATCGCCGCCGTCTTCTTCAGCCTGGTCCTGCAACAGCTCCTCGAACTTCAGGCGCTTGATCACCATCTTGTCGTCGAGCACGAAGGACAGCTTGTCCTGCCATGCCAGCGACAGTTGCGTCACTTGCTTGCCAGTGCTCAGGTGCAACTGGATCTCGTCGCTGGTCAGGTCCTGACGCTTGCACCGCACGATGCCGCCGTCTTCGTGGGTATCGCGCAGTTCGCACTCGTCGAGCACGAAGAAATCCGGGGCCGCCTGCTGGGTCTTGACCCATTCGGTCATGGTCGCGGTCGGGGCGATTTTTACGGTCAGTGGACGCACTGGCAGCGAACCCATCACTTCACGCAAGGTCGAGAGCAGGTCTTCGGCGCGCTTGGGGCTGGAGGCGTTGACCAGGATCAGGCCTTGTTTGGGGGCGATGGCGGCGAAGGTGGCCGAGCGACGGATAAAGGCACGCGGCAGGAACGCCTGGATGATTTCATCCTTGATCTGATCGCGCTCCTTCTTGTAGACCTTGCGCATCTGTTCGGTTTCGATCTCTTCGATCTTCTCCTTGACCGCATCGCGTACGACGCTGCCTGGCAGAATGCGTTCTTCCTTGCGGGCGGCGATCAGCAGGAAGTCCTGGCTGACATGCACCAGTGGTGCGTCTTCGCCTTTGCCGAACGGGGCGACGAAACCGTAGGTGGTCAACTCCTGGCTTGCACAAGGGCGCGCCGGTTTGGTGGCCAGTGCGGTTTCCAGTGCCTCGGCGTCAAAAGGAATGTCTTGGGTCAGGCGATAGACAAGCAGGTTTTTGAACCACATGGGGTGACGCTCTCCTTACACACATAAGGCAGGCATTATTCTCCGAGCCGGTGCCCGAGGCCAACCCTGCGCTAAGTGTTTGGAACGCCTGAAAAAAATATTTAAAAAAGTGCTTGCCAGAGGTGGGGTCGCTCCGTAGAATGCGCGCCACACCGAGAGTGAAAGGGTGATTAGCTCAGCCGGGAGAGCATCTGCCTTACAAGCAGAGGGTCGGCGGTTCGATCCCGTCATCACCCACCAATCTCTTCTCAGTGTTATGCGCAGCGGTAGTTCAGTCGGTTAGAATACCGGCCTGTCACGCCGGGGGTCGCGGGTTCGAGTCCCGTCCGCTGCGCCATATTAGGAACACAAGACCACTGAACGCTTGTGATCCACCGGAAAGCCCGCCTAGTGCGGGCTTTTTGCTGTCTGGGGTTTACACAATCGCGCAGCACCTCGTTCCCACGCTCCAGCGTGGGAATGCATCCCCCGGACGCTCCGCGTCCCGCTACAACTCCAGCTGATCCGCCTTGATACCAAACGCCCGAGCAATTTTCTCGCGGGTAGCCCTGCGCGGCTTGTTCACAGCCTCCTGCTGAGCGAACGCGGGCTGAGAAATTCCCATCCGCTTGGCCACTTCATCTTGAGTGAGGTTCAAGTGTTCCCGCCAGGCACGAATGGGCGTTGCGCCATCGACGATGCGGCTGACCACCTGATGAGGAATCAGATCGGCTTCGACCTGCTGGGCAATGTATTGCTCGTAGGGGATGACGACGAATGCCGGCTTGCCATCCGGCCCGTTGATGATTTGAACGTCAGTAGGTGCGTTCGTCATGTGCTTCATGGTCTTTCGAATTCAGTTACTCGACAATAAATAAGTAAAACATAAGTCTTCTTCAGCATATCAATATGTTTATAAGTAATTGTTGCTGGGTGTATCACCGGGTCTTTGAGCGGGCTTGCCCGCGATGCTCGCGCCACGGTGAGACGGAAACACCGCGGTGAAGCAATCGCGGCGGTCCGGCAAGACCCACTTCTACAATCATTGCGTTGTAGGGCTTTTCTCTATTTCATGCGCGATGTTTCCCAAGCATAATCAGCCCGCTTTGAACGCTGTTGCTTCTATGTTTTTGGGTGGTTAGTGTTGCCTCGTCGCTGCCAATTCGGCGACCGGGTTTCGCAGCCTTGAACATACCAAAGCAACGTTCATTTCCGAGTTTCGGGGTTTTTACCTGCCTGACTCTCTCGTTATGGCGGCTGTGCGTGGGGCACCTTCGGGTGCGCCGAATTGGTGTGTTCCTCGGTCTGCGAACCCGCGTACAGCTGCCACCTTATTTGTTTCGCAGCGAATAGGTGCGGCTTCACTCTTAAAGGAACGCACCATGATCAAAATCGTCCCCGATCCGCCTGCCTCAACCTCCACTCTTGCCGTCACCCTCGAAAAACCCTTCGGCACCGTCGACAGCAACGGCCTACCCATGTTCACCGTGCGCGCTGGCATCCCGGCCGATGATGCACTGGCCCACGCAACCCTCCTGATCGAATGCGCCGAAGCTACCGCCTGGGATGTGGTCGACAACCTGCACCTTAATGACAAATCCCTGGTGCTTGGCCTGATCCAGCAGCTTGAATCGGCGCAAGCATTGATTGCCGCAGTCATGGATCAACCCAGCCCACGCTAACCCATGACGGGCTTTGTGTCGGAGCGGGCTTGCCCGCGATCCTGGCGACGCGGATCGTCAGGGGCACCGCGGCCGAGGCTATCGCGGGCGAGTCCATTTGATTACAGGCTGCCATTGCCATTGCCATTCCGGGCATGCCGATACTCGCTCACCGCCTCGTAGACCGCCTTGCGCAACCGGTTGATGCCACCAATCGGCCGATGCGCCTCGATCCCGTGCCATGGGTTGAACGACAGGTTATCGCACATCAGATTCTGCTCCGGCGTGTCGAAATCCTGGGGCGGAACGCGGATGTGCGCGACGGTTTCGAAGGGGGAGTGGTCTTCCCGCCATCTGATGCTGGTGTCTTCGATGGGCATGTACTGGTGGACGTTCTGGCGCTGGACCTGCAAGGCAAAGCAGGCCGGGACGCGGTCAGTGGACAGTTGCTGATACAGCGCGCTGCGCAGGAAGTTGGGCAGGTCGCGATTTTGCGCGGGCAGGGTGTAGGCCGGGCAGTTGTCCGGGTCCGGGATGACGCGGAACTTGGCATTGGCCTTGCCGAACTTGTACGGCGACACCGAGTGGTAAGTGGTCAGCAGCGGACTGTCCGGTGCCGGGGCCAGGGTGCCCAGGGCGATGAACAGGTGGCGGATCTCCCAGGTGCGCGGGTCTTTGCCGGGAAAGAAAGCCAGGAATTTCTTGCCGTCTGCCTGGGCGGCGATGTTCTGGCGGTATTCGGCCACGTCGCGAACGAAAAAGTTCGGGTGGTTGAACATGACAAAGTCCTGTTCCCTGCGGTCCGCCTGGCTGCTCAGTAACGGCTTGCCCGTAACGTCCAGCAGTTTGATGGCCATGCCACGGGCGTCGCGGATGCTGTCGAACTGCGGGTAGGGATTGCCATTGGACAGGCGCATCCAGGCCTGCCACTGCTTGCCGGGCTCGGCGAAGACGCCCTGGCGCATTTCCGCACGCAGATCCTGGGGTACCGTCACTTCGGCCTTCACGCAACCATGGGCCTTGGCGTGGGCATCACGCAGGTAGCGGGTGTCGCCGCGGTGCTGGTCGACGATGCGGATGGCGGTCTGGATGATGTCCTGGGTCATGGCCGCCTCGTCCGGCGGGATCTGCTCCTTGGCCGAGACCGGGCCTGTTTCTTTCCAGCCGTACCAGAGGCTGGCCAGCAGCCAACCCAGCAGCCCCAGGGCGATCGACCACATCAGCGTTTCGATCAGCCGCCTGCCAAGGCCCAGCCAAAGGCGGGCCAACAATCCGGGAGTGCTTGATCCATTCATGGCAATTGCGTCTCCAGTGGGCTACCGAGCACTTTCAGGTATTCCAGCAGCGCCCAGCGCTCCCGGGGTTCCAGCAAGCGCCCGATCACGCCCTTGCCGCGCGGCCCGGCGCGGAATTCGTGACCGCCGTTGTGGTTGCCGGTGATCCGGGTATCGAACAAAAAACCGCCGGGGAAGGCTTCGGTGCGATAGCCCAGGTGGCGTGGATCGTATTCGACTGTGCCTCTGTAAAACGTAGTCGACCGTTCGTCCTGGGGCGAGAGCAGTTGGTAAATGCTGGGCACCGAACCGTTGTGCAGGAACGGCGGAGTGGCCCAGACACCCGCCAGCGGGCGCGCTTTGTAGGCGCGCAACTCGCGCACGCCGATGGGCAGGCCGTAACCATCCAGGCGCGGGCGCTCGGCCGGGGTCACATTGGCTTCCCGGTAGGCGTTGGCCTGGACGAAGGCCGTGACATACGCCAGGCCCTGGGCCACCGACAATTGCTTCATGTCGAGCTCACCGTCGACCGAATGCAGCTCGACATCGAGCCTAGCCAGCTCCGCCGGGGCCCATTTCAATTCGCTCAGGTCGAAGCGATGGTCGGCAATATTGTCGGCTGCCGTCGGGTCGGTGCCGATGGCCTCGACCGGCAACATCTTCAGCCGTTGCACGGGGCGCGGGCCACCGCTCTGCACCTCCGGCACATGACAGCCCGCGCAATTTTCCCTGAACAGGGCTCGTCCCTGGCTGGCGCGCACTGGATCGATCTGGCCAAAAAGGGCCTGGGGCCAGACGGGCGGCTTGAGCCGTTGCAGGGTTTCCTCGATCAGGTTCAGGTCGCGCACTCGAACGCTGGATGGGTAGCGGGCATCACCGGTCAGCGGGTGTCCGTCGGTGTCAAAATACTTCAACGTCGCACCGACCCCCAGGGCCTCGCCGATATTGCGCGCCATGGGTTGCTGCGCCGAGCCGTTCCACTGGACCCAGTCGAAGGCCCAGATATCCCAAAGCTGCGGGTAATCGACCGGGGCGTTGGCGATGCGGTAGTTATTGGCACTGATGGCGTCACCGAAGGAGGCATTGGCGATACGGCCAAAGGCATCGGTGCGGCCCGGACCTTCAAGTGTCGGGTAGAGGCCGCGATGGGTATCGTTCCAGGCAACCTTGACGAAGGTGTCCAGCGACGCTTTGAAGGCACTGCGCAATGCGTGTTTGTCCTGCTCGTAGCGCTCACCCAGCACCGTGCGCGCAAAGCGTTCGAACTTCCACGGCAGGTAATAGGTGGCAGCGATGCTCGCGACCAGCGCCTGCCCGAAGCTGCCGCCGCGCAGGGTCGGTACGCTTGCCGGCAGCACATGCTGGGCGCTGCCGCCGTCGATGCGTACGGCATGATTGTTGTAGCGCAGCTCACCGGTGTGGCAGGCCGAGCAGGTGATGTCCAGGTACTGGGCGCTGTCGCCGGCATTCTGGTGGCGGGCAAACCCCACGGGCAGGTTGCCCGGGTTCTGTGCGCTGGCCTTTTGCGCCGGGTCGATCAGAAAACCGAAGCGGGCCAGATGCTCGGGGGCGGCGAAACGTTCGTCGGAGAAGGGCAGTTCCAGGGCGGTGAACCAGTCGTAGTGCAGGCCTTTGACCTGAGTGCCCTGGGGTGTGTAGTAGTAGGTCTGCCGGTCGGCCTCGCTCCATTGCTCAAGGTATTCGAGGCTCTGGGGCGCGTTGTATCGAGGCAGGTTGGGGCGGGCGACGTAGTAGAGCGCCACGCAAATGCCCATCACGATCAGGGCTGCCAACAGGAGCAGGACTCGATGGAAAAGGCGCAAAGTTAACGTCCTTGTCAAATTGAAGCTGTTTTATGCACCAGGGCTTGCTCAGGTGGCAAGTGGCTATATCCGATCTTCTCTGATCGTTTCCCGATGCGGTGGTATCGGGATGTTTTCGCCTCGGTTTGGGGCGCGGCGGCACCCTGGCGGTGCACCCGTGTGGCAATCGGTCTTCGGCTGACAGCCGTACCCCTTGTTTCCAAAGGATTTGCCGGTTTTGGCGCGTGCCTTGCAATAACACGCGTATCCAGCAGTCAACGCAGACTGCACTGTTCACGACAAAGGCGCCGTGTTGCCCCCCGCTCACTTGAAGAGCGGAGGGCAACAGGGCGCCTTTTTGTTTCAAGGCCACAAAGGCCATGGGGTACGCGTATGACCAGCACAACGGTTCGCAGTGTCTGTCCTTATTGCGGTGTGGGCTGTGGCATCGTCATGAATGTCGCCGACAACCGGGTGATCAAGGTCAGTGGCGACAAACAGCACCCGACCAATTTTGGCCGTCTGTGCACCAAGGGTACGACCTGCGGCCAGGCCATCGCCGAATCCGGGCGCATGGAGCACGCTTTCATGCGCCACGAACGCCAGCGCGACCCGGTGCGGGTCGGCATGGATGCCGCCATCAGCGCAACAGCGTCCAGGTTGCGGGCGCTGCTCGACCAGCACGGTCCCGACGCCCTGGCCTTCTATGTCTCCGGGCAAATGTCACTGGAGGCCCAGTACCTGGCCAACAAACTGGCCAAGGGCTTCGTTCGCAGCCGTCACATCGAGTCCAATTCACGCCTGTGCATGGCCAGTGCCGGCAGCGGTTACAAACTGTCCCTGGGTGCCGATGGACCACCCGGCAGCTATCAGGATTTCGACAAGACCGACCTGTTCTTCGTCACCGGCGCGAACATGGCCGACTGTCACCCGATTCTGTTCCTGCGCATGATGGACCGGGTCAAGGCCGGGGCCCGGCTGATCGTGGTCGACCCGCGCCGCAGTGCCACCGCCGACAAGGCCGACCTGTACTTGCAGATCAAGCCGGGCACCGACCTTGCCCTGCTCAACGGCCTGCTCCATCTGCTGCTGAAAAGCGGCCGGGTCAATGCTGATTTCATTGCCCGCTACACCGAAGGCTGGGACGAAATGCCGGCCTTTCTCGAGGACTACACCCCCGAAAAAGCGGCAACGATAACCGGCCTCGCCGAAAGCGATATCCGCTTGGCTGCCGACTGGATCGGTCAGGCGCCGGAGTGGATGAGTTGCTGGACCATGGGTTTGAACCAGAGCATCCATGGCACCTGGAACACCAATGCCCTGTGCAACCTGCACCTGGCCACGGCGGCGATCTGCCGTCCGGGCAGCGGGCCGTTCTCGCTGACCGGCCAACCCAACGCCATGGGCGGGCGTGAAATGGGCTACATGGGCCCAGGCCTGCCGGGCCAGCGCTCGGCCCTGGTCGAAGCTGATCGGCGCTTTATCGAAAACCTCTGGCAGATCCCTCTGGGCAGCCTGCGCGCCGAAGCGGGCGAGGGCACCGTGGCCATGTTCGAGGCCATGCGCGCCGGCAGCATCAAGGCCTGCTGGATCATCTGCACCAATCCGGTGGCCAGCGTGCCCAATCGCCAGCAGGTCATCGAAGGATTGCAGGCCGCCGAACTGGTGATCACCCAGGACGCCTTCCTCGATACCGAAACCAATCGCTATGCCGACATCCTCTTGCCGGGCGCCCTGTGGGCCGAGGCCGAAGGGGTGATGATCAACTCCGAGCGCAACCTGACGCTGATGGCCAAGGCCGTCGACGCCCCGGGCGAAACCTTGCCCGACTGGCAGATCATTGCCCGTGTGGCGTGCGCAATGGGCTATGCCGATGCCTTCGACTACGGCAGCGCCGAGGAAGTGTTCGAGGAAATCAAGCGCGCCTGGAACCCGGCCACCGGTTACGACATGCGTGGCGCCAGCTATTCACGCCTGCGCCAGGCACCGCAGCAATGGCCCTGCGCTCCAGGCGCTAGCGAAGACCGCAACCCGATCCGCTACCTCAACGATGGGGTGAGCCAGGCCCTCAGGTTCGACGCCGACGGCCAGCGCCCGGCGATTGCCTTCGCCACTGCCAGCGGCAAGGCGCGCTTCTTCGCTCGTCCACACCTGCCGCCCGCCGAGATGCCCGATGACGCCTTCCCGCTGGTGCTCAATACCGGCCGCCTGCAGCACCAGTGGCACACCCTGACCAAGACCGGCAAGGTGCCGACGCTGAACAAGCTCAATCCCGGGCCCTTCATCGAGATCCACCCCGAGGATGCCACGCGCCTGGGCATCGCCGAGCGCGACCAGGTGCAGGTACGTTCACGGCGCGGCCATGCCGTGTTGCCGGCACAGATCAGCGACCGGGTACGGCCCGGCACCTGCTTCGCGCCCTTTCACTGGAACGATGTGTTCGGCGAAGACCTGGCCATCAATGCCGTGACCTGCGATGCGGTCGACCCGATCTCGCTGCAACCGGCGTTCAAGTTCTGTGCGGTTGCGCTGACCCGTGTCAGTGGGGCGCTGATCCCGCTGCAGCCGATTGCGCAACAGGCGCCCGTTGATTCGTTGGCACGACATCTGGTGCTCTGGGCTTCGCAGACTGGCAACGCTGAAGCCGTGGCTACGCAGTGTGCCGAACAGCTGCGTCATGGCGATCAATCCGTGCAATTGAGCAGCATGGATGCGGTAACCCTGGATGAGGTGTACAGCGCCGCCAGCGTCCTGCTGATCGCCAGTACTTTCGGCGATGGCGATGCCCCGGACAATGGCGCGGCACTCTGGCAGGCCTTGCAGGGTGAAGCGGCGTCGCGCTGTGCGGGGCTGCGTTTTGCCGTGCTGGCGCTGGGCGACTCCAGTTACGATCAGTTCTGCGGCTTTGGCCGCAAGCTCGATCAGCGCCTGGTCGAACTGGGGGCGCAGCGCCTGGCCGAACGGGTCGATTGCGAGCCGGAGTATCAGGAACTGGCCGAGCAATGGTTGAGCAAGGTCAGCTCGGCCCTGGTCGGCGCGCCTGCCCTGAAATCCACCGTCAAGCCGGTCCAGACCGACAAGCGCAGCAGCGACCTTTACAGCAGGCAGCGCCCCTGGAAGGCGCGGTTGCTGCACAATCGCCTGCTCAACAGCCCGGGCGCAGCGAAGGAAACCCGGCAGATCGTTTTCGATCTCAAGGATTCCGGGTTCGAGTATCAGGCGGGCGATGCCCTGGGCGTCTGGCCCAGCAACTGCCTGACCCTGGTGGAAGACCTGCTCGGCACCCTCGGGCTGGACAGCAGCGCCCATGTCCACATCAAGGATCAAGGCGAGTTGCCGCTGGCCGTGGCGCTGCAAAAGCACCTGGAGATCACCCGTATTACCCCGGACTGGCTGAGCTTCATCGCCGAGCGCAATGGCAGCCAGCGCCTGCGCGAATTGCTGGCACCCGAGCGCAAGGCCGAACTGAAGGATTGGCTCTGGGGCCGGCAGTTGATCGACCTGCTGCATGAGTTCCCGCTGGAACTGGCGGTCGAGGAAATGCTGGGCTTGCTCAAGCCCTTGCAACCGAGGCTGTACTCCATCAGCTCGAGCCCCAAGGTCACCCCGGAAGAGGTGCATCTGACCGTTTCCACCGTGCGCTATCGGCACAACGACCGGGCACGCAGTGGCGTCTGCTCGGCCTTCCTGGCCGACCGTGCCGAACATGGGCTGGTGCCGATTTTCGCCCAGAAGTCTGCGCATTTCCGTGTGCCGCAGGATTCCCAGGCACCCATGATCATGGTCGGCCCGGGCACCGGTGTGGCACCGTTTCGCGCCTTTCTGCAGGAACGTCAGGCCATCGGCGCGACGGGCAAGAACTGGCTGCTGTTCGGCGAGCAGTGTGCCGCCAGCGATTTCTACTATCGCGATGAGTTGCTGGCCTGGCAGCGCGACGGGCATTTGCATCGCCTGGACACGGCGTTTTCCCGTGATCAGGAGCAGAAGATCTACGTCCAGCAACGCATGCTCGAGCAGGGTGCGCAGCTCTGGCGCTGGCTGGAGGAGGGCGGGCACTTCTATATCTGCGGCGATGCCAGCCGCATGGCCAAGGATGTCGATGCCGCGCTCAAGGCGGTGGTGCGCGAGCATGGCCGCTTGAGCGTCGAAGATGCCGAGGCGTATGTCGCAGGTATGAGCCGCGACAAGCGTTATCTGCGCGACGTGTATTGAGGGCGCCGCGCCCCATTAGTGTGAAAGCACGGCAAAAGTGCACCAAGAGGGATCGATATTGTACTGGCTGACCTTAGCCAGGGCACGGAAATCAAGGGTTACAGCAGTTGGCACGTAACCTGCTTTTCTCCATTCAGGCACGCCAAGACGCATTGGCAGGCAGTCCGCGGTGGTCAACGTCGATCACATAACAGGACAGGTGAGCCGGGCATTCGTACCCGCGCAACCTTACACAGATCAATACCAGGCAAAGGCGCCTGGAGCTTCGGCTCCAGGCGCCTTTTTTTGTTTGTTTTTTTCAGGGGCTGGCCGCACAGGCCACCGTGAATGGCCTTGAGTGAGGAACCTGTATGAATTCGATAGTGACGATCGCACACCGGCAAAAGCTGGTCATCGTGGGCAACGGCATGGTCGGCCATCATTGTGTCGAACAATTGATCGAGCGCGGCGCGCTGGCGCATTTCGAGGTGCAGGTATTCGGTGAGGAGCGCCAGCGCGCCTATGACCGCGTGCACCTGTCGGAATACTTCAGCGGCAGCGATGCCGAGACCCTGGCCCTGGGCGATGCGCAACTCTACGGGATGCATGGTGTGCGCCTGCACCTGGGCGAGGCGGTGCTGGAGATCGACCGCGAGCACCGTGAAGTGGTCACCTCCCTGGCTCGTTATCCGTATGACCAGTTGATCCTGGCCACCGGCTCCTATCCCTTCGTGCCGCCGATTCCCGGTTCCGAAGCCGAAGCCCGGTTGGTCTACCGCACCCTGGACGACCTCGACGCCATTCGCGCCGCCGCAGCTAGCGCACGTCGTGGCGTGGTGGTCGGCGGTGGCCTGCTCGGCCTGGAAGCGGCCAACGCGCTTAAGTCCCTGGGCCTGGAAGCCCATGTGGTCGAATTCGCGCCACGGCTGATGCCGGTGCAGCTCGATGCCGACGGTGGCGCTGCCTTGCGTGCGCAGATCGAAGCGCTCGGCGTGGGCGTGCACCTGTCGCGAGCCACCCAGGCCATCGTGGCCGGTGAGGATTACCGCTACCGTATGAATTTCGACGGCGGCGAGTTCCTCGAGGCCGACCTGATCGTCTTCTCCGCCGGCATTCGTCCACAGGACGCACTGGGTCGCAGCAGCGGCCTGGATATCGCCCCGCGCGGTGGCGTGGTGATCGATGAGCACTGCCGCACCAGTGATGCGCGCATCTTCGCCATTGGCGAATGCGCCTCGTGGAACGGCAGCATCTTCGGCCTGGTCGCACCGGGCTACAGCATGGCGCGCAATGTCGCCAGCGCCCTGGCCGGGGAGGCTGCAGCCACCTTCGGCGGCGCCGACATGTCGACCAAACTCAAGCTGCTCGGTGTCGACGTGGGCTCCATCGGCGATGCCCACGCGGCCACGCCGGGGGCCAAGAGCTACCGCTTCATCGACGAAGCCAACGCCAGCTACCGGCGCCTGGTGGTCGATGCCAGCGGCAAGCGCGTCATCGGCGCCGTGCTGGTGGGCGACAACAGCTACTACGACACCCTGCTGCAGTACGTGCAGAACGGCATTGCCCTGCCGGCCGACCCCTCGACACTGATCCTGCCGGTCTCCGACGGCGCGCCAAGCCTGGGCGCCGATGCGTTGCCCGAGACGGCGACCATCTGCTCGTGCCACAACGTCACCAAGGGATCGATCTGCTCGGCCATCGACGCTGGGTGCAGCGACTTGCCGATGCTCAAGTCGCAGACCAAGGCCTGCACCGGTTGCGGTGGTTGCGCCGCCTTGCTCAAGCAAGTCTTCGAACATGAACTGGTGGCCCGTGGCGTCGCCGTGGACAAGAGCCTGTGCGAACACTTCGCCTACACCCGCCAGGAGCTGTATGCGCTGGTGCGGGTGGAAGGAATCATCACCTTCGAAGAAATGCTTGCCAAGCATGGTCGTGGCCATGTCGGCTGCGACATCTGCAAGCCTGCGGTCGGTTCGATCCTCGCTTCCTGCTGGAACCAGCCGATCATGGACCCGTCGCTGGTCCCGCTGCAGGACACCAACGACACCTTCATGGCCAACATGCAGAAGAACGGCACCTATTCGGTGGTGCCGCGGATTCCCGGTGGCGAAATCACCCCGGACAAGCTGATCGCCATCGGCGCAGTCGCCAAGAAATACGACCTCTACACCAAGATCACCGGCGGCCAGCGCATCGACCTGTTCGGCGCGCAGTTGCATGAGCTGCCGGACATCTGGAGCGAGCTGATCGAAGCCGGCTTCGAGACCGGGCATGCCTATGGCAAATCGACCCGCACGGTGAAGTCCTGCGTGGGCAGCACCTGGTGCCGTTATGGCGTACAGGACAGCGTGCAGATGGCCCTGACCATCGAAGACCGCTACAAAGGCCTGCGCTCGCCGCACAAGCTCAAGTTCGCGGTATCGGGCTGCACCCGCGAATGCGCCGAGGCACAGAGCAAGGACGTGGGCGTGATCGCCACGGAGAAGGGCTGGAACCTCTACATCAGCGGCAACGGCGGGATGCGTCCGCGCCACGCCGAGCTGTTCGCCACCGACCTGGATGACGAAACCCTGATCCGCTACATCGACCGCTTCCTGATGTTCTACATCCGCACCGCCGACAAGCTGCAGCGCACCTCGGTCTGGCGTGAAAGCCTGGAAGGCGGGCTGGACTACCTCAAGCAAGTGATCATCGAAGACAGCCTGGGCCTGGCCGCGGAGCTGGAGGCGCAGATGCAGCTGGTGGTCGATCGCTACGAATGCGAATGGGCCAATGCCCTGAAGGACCCGGAAAAACTCAAGCGCTTCCGCACCTTCGTCAACGACAAGCGCGCCGACCCGGATATTCACTTCGTCAAGGAGCGCGGCCAGCGCCGGCCCATTGCCGCCGCTGAACTCAATCTTATCCCTGTCACCGAGGAGGTGGTCTGATGGCAACGTCGAGCAACGCCGTACGCGTGCAAAACCCGGAACTGTGGCAGTCGGTGTGCACACGCCAGGACCTGATCGCCGACTCCGGCGTGGTGGTCTGGCTGGACGGCGCCCAGGTTGCGCTGTTCTACCTGCCGGGCGAGCAGCAGGGGCGAACCCTGCACGCGGTCGACAACCACGATCCGCAGTCGGGGGCCAATGTGATCGGGCGGGGGCTGGTCGGCAGTCTCAAGGGTGAGCTGGTGATTGCCTCGCCCTTGTACAAGCAGCATTTCAGCCTGGTTGATGGCAGTTGCATGGAAGATCCAGGGCAGCGGTTGCGGGTGTGGCCGGTGCGGTTCAATGGGGATGAGGTGGAGATCGGGGTGGCCTGATAGTCCTCGTTCCCACGCTCCGCGTGGGAATGCCTCCTGCGACGCTCTGCGTCGGCTCAGGCAGGTCGACGCTGGAGCGTCTGGCACTGCATTCCCACGCGGAGCGTGGGAACGAGGGGGAAGGATGCATCGCAGGCAGGTTTGTGTTGCCCAGGGTCATCGCATACGCTTGCCCCCATGAACCTCGACACCCGCATCAAATTCCGTCACCTGCTGTGCTTTCTCGAAATTGCCCGCCAGGGCAGTTTTGCCAAGGCTGCCGACGCCATTGCGATCAGTCAGCCCGCCATCTCCAAGACCCTCAAGGAGCTCGAAGACCTGCTGCAGACGCGGCTGTTCGAGCGTGACAAGAACGGTGTCGAGCTGACGCCGGCCGGGGTGCGCTTCATGGGCTATGCAGGGCCCTGTGTGCAGGCCCTGCGCGACGGCGTATCGACCTTGCGCGGTGAAGCGCATGCGCCGCCGCAGGTGAAGGTCGGTGTGCTGTCTACCGTCGAGAGCCTGTTGATGCCCGAGGTGTTGTGCCGCTTGCACCAGCGCCACAGCGCCCTGGTGGTCAGTGTCGTGACCGGACCCAGTGCGCACCTGCTGGCGCAATTGCACGTCGGCGAGCTGGACCTGGTGATTGGCAGGATGACCGACAGCCCGCAGATCCAGGGCCTGCTGTTCGAGCACCTGTACAGCGAGTCAATGTCGCTGGTAGTCCGTCCCGGCCACCCCTTGCTCGCGCACCAGCCCACCGAACGCAACCAGGTCAATCGCTACCCGCTGGTGCTGCCCCTGGCCGGCACGACCATCCGCAAGCATGCCGACAGCCTGTTCGTGCAGTGCGCCATCGAGCCGCCTTCGCAACGCCTGGAAACATTGTCGCCGGCGCTGAGCCGGCGCTATGTGCTTGGCAGCGATGCGGTCTGGGTCGCCCCCCATGATGCGGTGCTTGTGGACATCAGCCGGGGTGAGTTGTGCGAGCTGGATCTGGGCGTGCAGGAGCCCGGTGGGTCGGTGGGAATCTGCAGCAACGCTGCACTGCCATTGCCGTTGCCGGCACAATGGTTGTGCGAGGTGTTGCGCGAAGTCGCGGGGCAATATCGCGAAGGTTCTTACCCTTGATTTTCCGAAGTTGGTCTATCGTTAAACCTTTGTGGGTGCAAAAGCGTTTACAGACCTGAACTTATCTTCATTTTCACGCTCTCATGCCGGTAGCCATTGGTCGTGGCCGCCTGATAAGCTCGCGGCTTTACTCGAATGCCCTTTTGGCGGATGAACAAGGAAATAGCATGAAACAGCATCGGTTGGCGGCGGCAGTTGCCCTGGTTGGCCTGGTTCTGGCGGGTTGCGATCAACACAGCACCGTCGAATTGAAAACTCCTGCGCAAAAAGCCTCCTACGGCATCGGCCTGAACATGGGCAAGAGCCTGGCGCAGGAAGGCATGGATGATCTGGACTCCAAGGCTGTTGCCCAAGGCATCGAAGATGCTGTCGGCAAGAAAGAGCAGAAGCTCAAGGACGAAGAGCTGGTAGAAGCCTTCGCCGCGCTGCAGAAGCGTGCTGAAGAGCGCCTGGCCAAGATGAGCGAAGAAGCCTCTGCTGCCGGGAAGAAATTCCTGGAAGAAAACGGCAAGAAGCCTGGTGTTGTCACCACCGCTTCCGGCCTGCAGTACGAAGTGGTCAAGAAAGCCGATGGCCCTCAGCCAAAAGCCTCTGACGTAGTGACCGTTCACTACGAAGGCAAGTTGATCGACGGCAAGGTCTTCGACAGCTCCGTCGAGCGCGGCTCGCCAATCGATCTGCCGGTCAGCGGCGTGATCCCGGGTTGGGTCGAAGGCCTGCAACTGATGCACGTCGGCGAGAAGTACAAGCTGTACATTCCGGCTGAACTGGCCTACGGCGCGCAAAGCCCAAGCCCGTCGATCCCTGCCAACTCGGTTCTGGTCTTCGACCTGGAACTGCTGGCAATCAAGGATCAATCGAAGGATCAGGATCAAAACGCCGCCAAATAATTGGCAGCCTTTGATACCCCAGCGCCCCGTCTCGACGGGGCGTTGTCGTTTCAGGAGGCGGTAACCGAACGCCAGTGCCCTGGTGTAGTCTTATCAACAGGCGCCAGGGCGGTAACCGTTCCAGGTGATTGAAGTCAATGAATTTCCGGTGTTTTTTCATGTGTGTAAAAAACGCCCGATTTAAGTTTGGCCCTTGTAAAACGGGGCTCTCCTGCAGCAAAAGGGGCTCTGTTCACAAGGTTATCCACAATTACTGTGGATAACCTTCCTCGGTATCGACGCTGGAGGACACATGAAAGCACCCTGGAATTTCGCCCGGTTCCTGCCGCTAGCAGAACGCCTGCTCAGCCGCGGTCGGTTGCCGGCGCTGATATTCGCCGTGGCGCGCAAGGGGCTCGGCCAGGGACATCGCCTGGGCAAGCTCAAGGAGGATATCGGCTTGCTGCAGGCGTTGTGCCTGGCGTACTGGCGCGGTGAGTACCGTGCCATCAGCCTCAAGGCTGTGGTGACAGTGGTGGCGGGGTTGCTGTACTTTGTCAGTCCGCTGGATGCGATTCCTGACTGGTTGCTGGGCGTCGGCATGCTCGATGATATCGCCGTACTGGCCTGGGTGATGAAGGCCATCAGCGATGAACTCGATGCCTTTCGTGCCTGGCGGGCTCGCCAGAAGCCGGAAAAACTGCGCATTGTCGAGCGCCTGCCGGATAGCCCCGAGGCCCTGCAACTGGAACATCACAAAGGCTGAACAATAAAAATATTGACGTCATTTAAACAGCTTTGCCGCAGAGACCCGCAGAAGTCCTTGTCGGCTGTTAATATTATTGGCATAAGGATTGTGCCGACCGATTACATATCGTAATCCTACAGGGGGTTGTAATGGGTATTCAGGTCATCAGTCGTGATGGTCAACCAGAATATGCGGTTGTCCCATGGGCGCAGTACCAGGCTCTGCTAAGGGCGGCAGGGCAACCGGAACACAGTGTCAGCGAATCTTCTCCAACACCGTCAGCGATTCCAGCGGCCACCGAACTGCCTGGCCTTGAGTCGTTGCAGCCGCTGCGCGAGGCCAAGGGCCTGGCAATTGAAAGCCTGGCGCGCACAGTGGGCATCAGTCCTTCCTATCTGGCCATGATTGAAAGTGGCGAGCGCGTACCGGATGCGGCAATCCGACGAAGCCTTGCCTGGGAGCTGGGGGTTCCTGGCTGGAGGGATGCATCGTGACCAGCGTACGTATCAGCCGCCAACAGTGGGTAGGGCTGCTGACGGAGCTTGATCATGCCCGCCGCCAACGTCACCTGCTAACGTATCGGGCATTGCTCGAACGTTTGCAGTTCCCGACGCCCGCCATGCAGACACTCACGGCCGCGCTGGAGTACCTGGCGGTGCTCGATGCCCGTGCCGACCAGCCCTTGCGCAGTTCGCTGGTGATCAGCCAGGGCGCGAGTCGATTGCCGCGAACCGGTTTCTTTGAGTGCGTCGAGCGCCTGGGACGTTTTTCCGGCCCCTCCGACGGTGTCGCCGCGGCGTCCTGGCACGCCTCCGAAGTGGTTCGGGTGTTCGAGTACAGTTATCCCGAGGAGGCGTAAGCCTTGCAACGACTGCTGTGGCGCATGCGTGCCCGTTTCAGCTATTGGCTGGCGCGGCGCCTGTTTCATTGGCGGTGGTTCGTTCGCCAGCCGCGTGCCTGGCGCTGGCTCGAAGGCCAGTTTTCGCGCATGGCAAACCTGGGCGATATCGGCGCCCTGAGTTTCTACGGGCACATCCTGGCCTTTCGTGGCCAGGGCCTGGGGGCGCGGGAAGAGGGGGTGCGCCTGCTGCGCCTGGCGGCCCAGGGCGGCGATGGCAAGGCGGCTTATCAATTGGGTGTGATCAGCCTTGCCGGAACCCCGAGCGTGGCACCTGATGCCCAGGCGGCGCTGCAGTGGTGGACCCTGGCGCTGAAGGCCGGGCATCCGCTGGCCGCGCTCAAGTTGTCGCAGTTGTATCAGCAGGGCGGTCCGGGCCTGGCCCCGGACCCTGAACAGGCGCGACGCTATCAAGCGAACCCGCATTGAGAGTGTCGATCAGGTGCAGGCTGTAGCCCGGGATGTGCTTGGCATGGTGCTTGGCCTGGGAGGCAAGTTCAGCCAACTGACTGGCGTCGAGCAGAGCGCAGGCCTCTGCGCGCAAGTGCACGACACCGATCGAGAGTGACAGCAGCGGAAATTCCTGGCGCTGTCCCTGGCGGTTCCAGGAAATGAAAACACCTTCATCCAGATGCTCGGCACGGTAGAAGCGCCGGCATTGCCCCTGGAAGTCTTCCAGCAGCTGTTGCAGGCGCTTGCGCCAGTCTTCAACGCCCAGCACCAGCAAAAAATCATCCCCGCCAATATGCCCGACAAAATCGCGGCTGGGGTCGACCCGTTCGTTCAGGCACTGGGCCAGGCACAACAGCACCTCGTCGCCACGGCTATAACCGTAGATATCGTTGAAGGGTTTGAAGCTGTCGATATCCACATAGCAAATCACCGCCTCGCGACCTTGTTGCAACACGCGGGCCAGGCATTGCTGAATCGGCACGTTGCCCGGTAGCAGGGTCAGGGGGTTGGCATGCCGGGCCTGCTGGATCTTCAGTTCGGTGATCAGCTTGAGCACGTCGATGACCCGGCCCATGCCCAGGTAACAGCCGTTGACGGTGATGATGAAATCTTCTTCGATCCGCTGCCGAGCGCGGCTGGTCAGCAATCGGCTGACCTGTTGCAGTGACTGGTTGAGCTCGACGGCGAGAAAATCCTCGCTCATCAGCCGGCTGATCGGCTTGCGTGCGAACAGATCGGTGCCAAAGGGCTTGAGCAGCGCTTCAGAGAGCGAATGACGGTGGACGATGCCGACAGGGTGGTCCTGGGCGTCGAGCACCGCCAGCGAGTTCAGGTTGGCTTGGCGCCGAAAGGCTTCCAGTACCTCAGCCGTAGGCGTGTCGCTGGCCACCGCCGGTTGAGCGATCAGCAGGGAGCCCAGGGCGCTGCCCTCATCATTGAGGGGCGGCAAGCCGGCGTCCATGTGCCGTGGCAGCAGGGCCCCAATGCTGCGCGGCGGTTGTTCCTGGGGGCGGCAAAGCAGGTAGCCCTGGACCAGGTCCACGCCCATTTCGGTGAGCACCGAGAGCTCTTCGGCCAGCTCGATGCCTTCGGCAATCACCTGCGCCCGCGAGGCCTTGGCGATCTGCAGGATGGAGCCAACGAACTCGCGCTTGACCGCATCCTGATGGATGCCATCGATGAAGTGGCGGTCGATCTTCACATAATCCGGGCGCAGCTCCGACCACAGCCGCAGGCTCGAATAGCCGGCGCCGAGATCGTCCAGGGCGATGGAAAAGCCCATGGCGCGGTAGTGGTGCAGGGCGTTGTAGAGCAGCTGGAAGTCATCGGTCGGCGTCTGTTCGGTCAGCTCGATCACCACCTGGCTGGGTTCGATACCGTAGTGCTGCAGCAACTGCAGGGTGCGCCCCGGTTGGTGGGTGGGCTCGAGCAGGGATTCGGGCGAGACGTTGAGAAACAGCTTGCCCTCGAGCTTCTGCGCGCTGAAACGGCGGCAGGCGCTTTCCCGGCAGGCGATCTCCAGCTCGCTCAGACGGCCGGCCTGGCGGGCAATGGTAAACAGATTGACGGGCGAGTGCAGCGGACTGTTGGACGGGCCCCGGCTCAAGGCTTCATAGCCGAGGATACGCCGCTCGGACAGGCAGACGATGGGTTGGAACAAGCTGTGCAAGCCGCTTTGCGCCAGAATGGCGGTCAATGCGCTGAGCTGTTCGGTGACGGTCATGACGAGGGCTACCTGAAAAAAAGGGGCTGAGCACCCATGGCGCTCAGCCCCCTATTTCACGACAGATTGATGACTGTTTGATGACGCTGCGGTTTGTTAGTGTCACTTGGGGGCACGCACGTTTGTCATTGTTTCATGGAGTGGGGGAGCCGTGGGCTTGCTTGTGTCGCGAGGTGGAATCCACCGCATTTGTACGTCGAAGCCAGTTTCAATTGGAGTGATATCGAATATGTAGTTTGTGTTGCGAAAGTTTGTATTTATTGTTTCTCGCTGCAAATCATTGATCGCTTGGTTTGGGCTAATTTTCGTGAAGTTAAGTTTAATGCCATTAAATGTAAAATCTGAAGAATAAAGTTTGTCATCTTTTCGAAATACCGCGAAACCATTCTCGGTAGCTCTGACTCCAGCGCGAGGATTGAGCGTTGGAGGTTCCTGCTCAATTCCGCTTTTGTCCCAGAATAATAGATTGTCTTGCGTTTTTTGATTGAAGCGAGCTTTGATTTTCTCTCTATTAAGTTTTCCGGATTTAAATAAACTTTGTAGGGGTTTTGACCAGGAAAAATGTCCTGTTGGGTCCATGTTGCCCACAGGATTTCCCCCGCAATACCCATAGCAATTAATCCCGCCCTTACCAAACGGACTCCAACTGTCCGGACTATTGAAGCGCATCAACACTGTATTAAAAACCCGATAACCATTACCCAGCAAATAATGTCCAAGCACGGGATCTCGTTTCTCGCCATTGAAACCCAACAAGGACAAAGGTCCCTCATTGGCAAGAAAGCCGTAAGGTGTATAAGGGAACGAGCGCCGGGTGCCAGCGCTGTTCAGGGACAATACCGAGCCTTGCAGGTCCGTCTGCGGCAACTCCACTTCTCGGTCGCTGCCTTGAAGTTGTTGCAGCGCCAGCAGTTGCTGGGCGGCCCGCATGACGGTACTGCTTTCCTGGGCGCTGACCTCACTGATGAGTTGGCCTGCTTGATAAAACTGGCGTTTCGTCCCTGCGCCATTCACTTCCCGGCCGCTGAGGCGGTCGAGTGGGTCATAGGCATAGCGACATAAAAGAGTGCGCGATGAGCTATCCATGCTGGGCTCCTGTGAATAAGTAGGCACAGCCTTGCTCATCTCCACAGCACTGAACAGCTAGCAGAATTGATAGGTACGGCAGACGTTAAAAAACGCTGTAATGAAAAAGGGCTGAGCACCTTCGGCGCTCAGCCCTTGTTTTACATCCGCATGATGGCAGCCATCATTGCTCAGTGTTTCGCCACCGCCGAATTCAAGCTCAGGTAGTCGAGCAGAATGCGCCCTGTTTCGCTGAGGTAGGCATCGTCTTCCGGCTTGGTGTTGTCCGGCTCGTCGGGCAGCGCGTCCTCGTCCTCTTTTTTCAGTTCCTTGAGCGGCTCTTCGCCCTTGGCCTTGCGGCGGGTGTTCTCCAGGGCCAGTTGCCGGGTTTCGATGTCGGTGTGCTGGGCACGACGTTCGGCTTCGTTGAGGCTGACGGTCTTCTCGCTCATCAGTTCATCGGTGAGTTTCAGGCGATCGCGGATATAGACGAACTCCGCATCCTTGGCCGAGCGTGCGTCATGGCGAGCCTTGAGCTGTGCCAGGAACGGCTTGAACGGGTCCACGGCCGGCTTGATGGCCGGGCGGATGGTGTCCCATGGCATGGCTTCAGGCAGGGCGCTCTCGCCGATTTCCTTGGTGTCGATGATCGACGGGTAGTCGATATCCGGCAGCACGCCCTGATGCTGGGTGCTCTGCCCGGAAACCCGGTAGAACTTGGCCAGGGTCAGCTTCAGTTCGCCGTGGTTGAGCGGCTGGATGGTCTGCACGGTGCCTTTGCCGAAGGTCTGGCCACCGATGATCAGCGCCCGGTGGTAATCCTGCATGGCGCCGGCGAAGATCTCCGAGGCCGATGCCGACAGACGGTTGACCAGCAGTGCCATCGGGCCTTTGTAGAAGGCGCCGGGGTTTTCGTCTTCAAGCACGTCGACCCGGCCATCGCTGTTGCGCACCAGGACCGTCGGGCCCTTGTCGATGAACAGGCTGGTCAGCTCGGTGGCTTCCTGCAGGGAGCCGCCGCCGTTGTTGCGCAGGTCGATGACCACGCCGTCGACTTTCTCTTTCTGCAGTTCGGTGAGCAGTTTCTTCACGTCGCGCGTGGTGCTCTTGTACTCCGGATCACCGGCACGGAACGCCTTGAAGTCCAGGTAGAACGCCGGGATCTCGATGATGCCCAGCTTGTAGTCGCGGCCATCCTGCTTGAGCTTGAGCACGGATTTCTTCGCGGCCTGTTCTTCGAGCTTCACCGCTTCGCGGGTGATCGGCACGATCTTGCTGGTCTGGTCGTTCGGCGCATTGCTGGCCGGAATGACTTCCAGGCGCACTACAGAGCCTTTCGGACCACGGATCAGCTTGACCACCTCGTCCAGGCGCCAGCCGATCACGTCGACCATTTCCTTGTCGCCCTGGGCGACACCGATGATCTTGTCGGCCGGTGCCACCTGCTTGGTCTTGGCCGCAGGGCCTGCGGGCACCAGGCGCACGATCTTGACCTGGTCGTTGTCGCTTTGCAGGACGGCGCCGATACCTTCGAGCGACAGGCTCATGTTGATATCGAAGTTTTCCGCGCTGTCAGGCGACAGGTAGTTGGTGTGCGGGTCGTAGGACTGGGCGAAGGTGTTGATGTACGCCTGGAAGATATCTTCTGAGCGGGTCTGGTCCAGACGCGTCAGTTGATTCTTGTAGCGTTTGGTCAACAGTTCCTGGATGGCCTTGGGTTCCTTGCCGGCGATTTTCAGGCGCAGGACCTCATCCTTGACGCGTTTGCGCCACAGGTCGTCCAGTTCAGCCTGGTTTTTCAGCCAAGGGGCGTCCTTGCGCTCGACGAGCAAGGTTTCCTTGGCGGTGAAGTCGAAGTTGTCGACGCCCTTGTTCAGCTCGGCCAGGGCGAAGTCCAGGCGGGCCTTGACCCGGTCCAGATAGCGCTTGTACATGGTGAAACCGGGGTCCAGGTCGCCGCTCTTGAGGAAGTCATCGAACTGAGTCTTCCACTTGTCGAATTCGGCGATGTCGCTGGCCATGAAATAGCTGCGCGAGGGGTCGAGCAGCTTGAGGTAACTGTCGTAGATGATCGCCGAGCGTGCATCATTGAGCGGCGGCTTGCTGTAGTGGTGGCGCTTGAGCAGCTCGACCACGTTCAGGCTGGCGACGACTTCGTCACGGTCCGGCTGGAGTTTGTCCCAGCTATTGGCGGCGAATACATTGCCCGACAGCGGAATGCTGCCCAGGCCAATGAACAGGGCCAGAGCGGTGCTTGGAAAGAAATGCTTCATGCTGATTCGACGTGGGGGCAATTGATCACGCATATTAGGCCGTCTTTGAATTCGCCGGTTCCAGGGGAACCGGTCGCATAATGCAAAAAGCCCGGGGCTACAGCACCGGGCTCAGTCATGACTCAACTATGGAGGCACTGTGAAAGCATTGCAAGGCGTTGACGGACATGTGGAGTGGGTTGAGGCACCAAGCCCGACCTGTGACGTGGGGCAAGTACGCATTCGGGTCGCCGCTGCGGGGCTCAACCGCGCTGATTTGCTGCAACGCGCCGGTCTTTATCCGCCGCCACCGGGCGCCAGTGAATTTCTCGGGCTCGAATGCGCCGGCGTGATCAGCGAAGTCGGCCCGGGCTCGTCCTGGCAGGTGGGTGATCGGGTTTGTGCACTGCTGGCCGGCGGTGGCATGGCCGAGGAAGTGGTGGTCGACGGGCGTCATGTCCTGCCGGTACCCGAGGGCTTGAGCCTGGTCGAGGCAGCAGCCTTGCCGGAGGTCTACAGCACGGCCTGGCTGAACCTGTTCCAGCTGGCGGCACTCAAGCCCGGGGAAAAGGTCTTGCTGCATGCTGGCGCCAGCGGCGTGGGTTCTGCGGCTATCCAGCTGTGCAAGGCGTTCGGTAACCCCTGCTGGGTCAGCGTGGGCTCGGCAGACCGGCTGGCTTATTGTCAGGAGCTGGGCGCGGTCGGCGGCGTGGTACGCACCGAGGGCCTGGAGGCGCTGAATGATTTTGCTCCCTTCGATGTGATTCTCGACCCGGTCGGGGCCAATTATGCGCCACTCAATCTCAAGCTGCTGGCCCGCGATGGCCGCTGGGTGATCATCGGCCTGATGGGCGGGCGCGAAGCGCAGCTGGACCTGGCCCAGGTATTGGCCAAGCGGGTACAGGTGCTGGGGTCGACCTTGCGTAATCGCGATGACCAGTTCAAGGCCGATCTGCTCAGCGATCTGGGCCAGCAGGTGTGGCCGCTGTTTGTCGAAGGGCGGTTGAAGCCGCAGCTGGCCAGGACCTATGCGGTGAGGGATGCCGAGGCGGCGTTTGCGGAGCTGGCGGGGAATCAGGTGTCCGGGAAGTTGGTGTTGGTGGTGGACGAGAGTCTGGTTTAGGGCTTTCGGGCCTCATCGCTGGCAAGCCAGCTCCCACAGAGGATCGTGAAAACACCACCATCCTCTGTGGGAGCGGGCTTGCCCGCGATCGACCGCAAAAGCGGTCGCTAGGTCTCAAGCCCACTGATGTATCGGCCACTCCGCCTTCTCGGCATGTTCACGCAGCACCGGGTCAGGGTTAACCACGTTGGGATGATCAACCTTGCTCAACAACGGCAAATCATTGCGCGAATCGGAATAGAAATACGCGCCTTCGAGGTTTTCCTCTTCCTGGTCCAGCCATTCGAGCAGGCGGGTGATCTTGCCTTCGCGATAGGTGAGGGTGCCGACGGTATTGCCGGTATAAACCCCGTTCCGGATCTCCAGATCGATCCCGAGAATTTCATCCACGCCCAGGCGTTCGGCAATGGGTTTGACCAGATGCGTACCGGACGCCGAGATGATCAGGATGCGGTCGCCGGCCTTGCGGTGCTCGGCAATTTTCTTGCAAGCATCGCTGAAAATGATCGGCTCGATGAATTCCTCGACCCAAGGCTCGACCAGATGCTCGATCTCTTCCGGTGTGCGCCCGGCAATTGGCTCCAGGCTGAAGGCCATATAGTCCTCCATCTTCAGGTGGCCCCTGCCGTAGGCGTCCATCAGTTCGGCATCCTTTTTCAGGAACTCGCTGTCGACCCAGCCCAAACGGTTCATCTGTTTGCTCCAGAGCGACGGACAGTCGCCATGGATCAGGGTTTCGTCCAAATCGAAAATTGCTAAAGCCATGTCAGAAATTCTCCTTGAAAGCCCTCAGGCTACCTCACGAAGGGCGCTGGGATCGATGGAAAGTGACACACGCTGACCATTGGGGTGCAGGTCGGCTGCCGAACGGTTCAGCACGTCGACGATCAGCTCCACGCCACGGGCCTGGACCCGGTAGCGGATCACATTGCCCAGCAGGGTATGGCTGCGCACTTCGCCGTCGAGCTCGCCGTTCAGGCCCAGTTCGATGGCTTCCGGGCGGATCGCCAGGCGCGAGGTGATCGGGCGCTGCAACAGGCGGCTGGCGCTTTGGGCGTCGAGCAGGTTGTAGTTGCCGATGAAGCCGGCGGCGAACACATCCACCGGCGCGGTATAGAGGGTTTCAGCGTCGCCGCTCTGGACGATCCGGCCCTGGTTCATCAGGAAGATCCGATCGGACATGGTCAGGGCTTCTTCCTGATCATGGGTCACGAAAATAGTGGTCAGGCCCAGCTCGCGCTGGATCTGCCGGATCTGCTCGCGCAGGTGCTTGCGGATGCGCGCATCGAGCGCCGACAGCGGCTCGTCGAGCAACAGCAGGCGCGGCCGGGTGACCAGCGAACGGGCCAGGGCCACGCGCTGACTCTGGCCGCCGGACAATTGGTGCGGGTAGCGCTTGGCGAACTCCTGCAACTCGACCAGCGCCAGCACTTCGGCGGTGCGCTTGTGGCTGTCGTCGCCGTTGACCTTTTGCATGCGCAGACCGAAGGCAATGTTCTGCTCCACGGTCATGTTGGGGAACAGTGCATAACTCTGGAAGACCATGCCGATCCCGCGTTTTTGCGGGCTCAAGGGCACCAGGTCTTGTCCGTCGAGGAGGATCTTGCCGCTGTTGACCGGCGTCAGCCCGGCAATGCAGCGCAACAGGGTGGATTTGCCGCAACCGGAGGGGCCGAGCAGGGTGACGAACTCGCCCCGTTCGATGCGACAGTTGATGTCACTGAACACCGGCGTGCTGGCGTAATTTTTTTGCAGATGTTCGACACTGACGAAACTCATTTCAGGCTTTGTCCTTGTTCAGTCGATTGGCGGCCCAGGTCATCACCAGCACGAAGAAGAAATAGGAGATCACCAGGGCGCTGTTGAAGTGGCCGCTGCTGTTGCGCATGTTGTTCAGGTAGACCTGCAGGGTTTCGTAACGAGTGCCGACCAGCAGGTTGGCGAACACGAACTCACCGAACAGGAACGAGAACGACAGCAGCAGGGCGATCATCAGGCCCTTGCGCAGGTTCGGCAGCACCACCAGGAAAGCCGCCTGCCAGGTATTGGCACCGAGCAGTTGGGCGGCGTCCATCAGGTCGCGCAGGTTGATCGCCTGCAGGTTGTTGGTGATCGCCCGGTACATGAACGGCAGGGCCACGGTGAAATAGCAACCGATCAGAATCCAGGGCGTGCCGACCATGGCCATGGGCCCGGAACCATAGAGCTGCAGCAACCCCACCGAGGACACCACCGGCGGCACGGCGAAGGGCAGCAGGATCAGGATGTTCATCAGCGCGTCGAGCCTGGGGAAGTGGTAATGCACCACGAACAGCAGCGGCAGAATCAGCACCACCGACAACAGCAGGGCACCGACGCATACCAGCAGCGACTGACCGAATGCCGTCAAAAAGCGCGGGTCGCTCCACAGTGCGATATACCATTTGAAGGTCAAGCCGCTGGGCAGGATGCTCGCCGACCAACTGGTGGCGATCGAGTAGAGCAGGGTGCCCGCCAGCGGCAGCAACAGGATGAGAAACAGCACATACACCGTCAGCCGGTGGTAGAGGCTGCCGGGGCCGGTTTCAGCGCGAGACATGGTAGCTCCTCTTCAAAAGCCATTGGTGCACGACGGTCACCAGCGTCATCAGGCCTACAAGGATCACTGCCAGGGCGCTGGCCAGGTTCGGATCGAGACTGATATCGCCGGCCACCAACCCCGCGATGCGGATCGTCATCACGTTGAAGTTGCCGGTGGTCAATGCATAGACAGTGGCATAGGCGCCCAGGGCATTTGCCAGCAGGATCACGAAAGTCCCGAGCAGGGCCGGTGTCATCACCGGCAGGCCGATATGCCACCAGTATTGCCAACTGCTGGCTCCGAGCAGGGCGCTGGATTCGCGCCAGTCTTCGCGCAACGCGTCGAACGCCGGGTACAACAGCAGCACGCCGAGGGGAATCTGGAAGTAGGTGTAGAGAATGATCACGCCAGTCTTGGAGTAGATGCTGAAGTCTTCGATCAGCCCGGACTGCTTGAGCATCATGGTGATCGCACCGTTGAAGCCCAGCAGGATGATGAAGGCGAAGGCCAGGGGCACTCCGGCGAAGTTGCTGGTCATGTTGGCGAAGGCGTTGACGAAATCGCGCAGCCGCGAATCGACATTGCGCAGGGAGTAACTGCCAAGGATGGCAATCAGAATGCCGAACACGCTCGACCAGAAGCTGATCTCCAGGCTGAACTGGATCGCCTGCCGATAGAACTTCGAGGCGAAGATCTTGCTGAAGTTGGCCAGGCCCCAGCCGCTTTCGGACTGCACGCTGTTGATCATCACCCAGGCCAGCGGGGCAATCTGAAAGATGATGAAAAAGACGGCAAAGGGCAGCAGGCAGAGCAGCGCCAGCCATTTGCCACGGGTGAATGAGTTCACTTCAAAAGCTCCCGGCAGACGGGCTTGTCGTGAGGCACGCCGAGCAATTCGCAGACTGTGCCGCACAGTTCCGTCTGCTTTGGCCGGGCGTTGCTGTCGAGACTGAAGGCATCCCCGAGGACGAACAGGGGAACTTCGCGTTCTTCAGGGAGCACGCCGTTGTGCGAGCGGTCGTTGTTCATGCCGTGGTCGGCGGTCACCAGCACCTGATAACCGGCGTCGAGCCAGGTTTGCAGGTAGTCGGCGAGAATGACATCGGCCGAGCGGGCACTGTTGCGATATTGCGGGGTGTCGAGGCCGTGCTTGTGGCCGGCGTCGTCGATGTTCATGGGGTGCACCAGCAGGAAGTTCGGCCCATGCAGCAGGCGCAGGCTTTCGGCGTCGACGAACAGATGGGAATCGGGGTAGTGGTCGACGTAATAGAAGTGGCCGTGCTGGATCGGCAGGTCTTTGGCGTCAGTGTGGCGGTCGCGGGCAGCGATGAAGGGCGAGCGGTTGTACAGTTCGCTGACCCAGTGGTACGCCGCGGCGGCGGTGCACAGGCCAGCGTCGGTGGCGTAGTGGAAGATGCTGCGCTGATTGGACAGGCGCGAGACCTGGTTATGCACGATGCCGCTTTCGATGGGCGTAACGCCTGTGAGGATGCATTCGTACAGCGGTCGTGACAGCGACGGGAGTTCGCATTCGAGCTTATATAGCGCGGCGCGGCCGGCGGCGACATAGGCTTGCAGGTGACCCATCGCATGCTGCGCCACCTGGTAGTTGAGGCCATCGAGCAGGACCAGGATGACGTTGTTGGGCATGGTGGGTGGGTTCCTTGGTGGGTATTTGTGTTGTCTGTGAGGGCCTCATCGCTGGCAAGCCAGCTCCCACAGAGGAGAGTGGTAGCACCGTCGACCTCTGTGGGAGCGGGCTTGCCCGCGAAGAGGCCGGATCAGCCAGCACAAGGCTGACTGACCCAACCCAAACCTCACTTCATCTCAACAATCACTTCCTCGTTCCACATCTGCGGCAAGGCTTTCGAGGTTTTTTCCCACGCATCGGCATCCTTGATCGGCTTCACATTCTTGTACTGCTCGTTAGGCAGCAGCTCGTCCTGGACATCGGCAGGCAGCTTCACGTGCTCGGCACGAATCGGCCGGGCATTGCCTTTCGCCAGGTTGATCTGGCCGGCATCGCTGAAGATGTACTCGCGGGTCAGTTTGGCGGCGTTGGGGTGCTTGGCATATTTGTTGATGATGGTGGTGTAGCCGGAGATGACCGAGCCATCGGATGGGATCACCACGTCAAAGCGTGTCTTGTCGATCTGCTTGCGGTAGCTCAGGCCGTTGAAGTCCCAGACCACGCCGACTTCGATTTCGCCCTTTTCCAGGGTTTGAACGGTCGGGTTGGACATCGACAGGCGTCCTTGCTTGGCGATTTCGGCGAAGAAATCCAGTGCCGGCTTAATGTTCTTTTCATCGCCACCGTTGGCGATCGCGGCCGCCAAAACGCCATTGGCTGCTTGAGCCGCGGTACTTACATCACCAATGGAGACCTTGTATTTACCGTTTTTAAGATCAGCCCAACTTTTCGGTGCGTCTGCATCCTTGACCACTTGCTTGTTGATGATGAAAGCAATGGAGCCGGTATAGGCCAGCGCCCAGTGGCCGTCCTTGTCCTTGGCCCAGGCCGGGATCTGTTCCCAGGTGCTCGGCTTGTACGGCTGGGTCACGCCCTGCTTGGTGGCGATGGGGCCGAAGGCGGCGCCGACGTCACCGATATCGGCGCTGGCGTTGTCTTTTTCGGCGGCGAACTTGGCCACTTCCTGGGCCGAGCTCATGTCGGTGTCCATGTGCTTGAGACCGTACTTGGTCGCAAGATCCTCCCAGGTGCCTTTCCAGTTGGCCCAGGCATCGGGCATGCCGACGCTGTTGACGGCGCCTTCGCTCTTGGCCGCGGCCTCGAGGGTTTTCAAATCGACATCGGCGGCCATGGCCGAGGTGCACAGGGCAATGGTCGAGCCTAACAGTGACGCCAGGAAAAGCTGTTTCATCCGAAGCTCCTTGGGATGCTTTGCAAAACACTGGAATTGTTATGGTGTTGGTTTCTATCTGGTCTAGGTCAGCAATACCCGAGCCAATGTAGGCCGCCTGGATGACAGTTTGATGTCCGGTTTCAAGCGCCAGGGCCCGCAATAGACCCTTCGTCGACTCTGAGGGATAAGCGTAGACCAGTTTCAAGTGATTGATCTGAAACGGCTTGAACGCTCAGCCCGGAGCGTCTGGAAGGGACCGTTGGGCGGTTTTGTCATCTGCGCGTCATTTGTATTGCCTAGTCTTGCAACAACTTCCGGCAACCCGGTTGGCAGTGCCTTGTGCACGCCAATGGAGCTGGACTAGACCAACCAGGTAAGGCTGATGCGCGAAAATGCACCTCGAGCGGTAACGGCGATCTGCAATGCCCTGCATGAACAGATCGAACATGGCCTGCTGCCGGCCGGCTGCAAGTTGCCGGCCGAGCGCAAACTCAGTGAAGTGTTCGCCACCACGCGCATCACCTTGCGTGAAGCGCTGGTGCAGCTGGAAGCCAAGGGTTCGATCTATCGCGAGGAACGGCGTGGCTGGTTTGTTTCGCCGGCGCGCCTGAACTATGACCTGATCAAGCGCAGCCATTTTCACGCCATGGTCCGCGAGCAGGGGCGCGAGCCCTCGACCCAACTGCTGTCGGCGCGCCTGCAACCGGCGTCGGCGGCGATCTGTGAGTGGTTGCAGCTGCCGGCCTTATCCAGCGTGATCCAGATCTGCCGGGCGCGGCGTATCGATGAGCGTCTGGTGCTGTATGCCGAGCACTACCTCAACCCGCAGTATTTTCCCGAGATCCTGCAGCATGACCTCAGCCAGTCCCTGACCGAGGTCTATGCCAGCCATTATCAGATCCATTACGGCCGGGTGCGTTTTGAAATGCTGCCCACGGCCTTGCCCGCGGCAGCCGCTGCGGCCTTGAAAGTCTCGGTGGGCAGCCCGGGCTTGCGCATCACCCGGGTCAATCATGATCAGCACGGGCGCCTGATCGATTGCGATCTGGAGTACTGGCGCCATGACGCCATCCGCCTGAGCGCCGACGTCTGCTAGTCCTTGGCGGGCTCATCGAACTGCGGACCGCCGCCACTGGTAATCACCTGCACGCTCAGGCGCGGGGTTGCCAGGTCCAGACCGGCTTCGTCCATCTGCCGCTTGAGCGCCAGGTTGAACGCCCGTGAGACTTCCCATTGGTGGATCGGGGCGGTCTTGAACCGGGCCCGCAGGATCGCCGAACCCGACTCGAAGCTTTCGACCCCCTGGATCTCCAGCGGCGACCAGATATGGCGCCGTTGCAGCGGGTCGGCGCGTAACTTCTGGGCGACGTCACGCATCAGTTTGATGGCCTGGTCGATGTTCATGGTGTGGGGGATGGCGACGCGGAAAATGGCATAGCCGAACTCCCGCGAGTAGTTTTTGATGCTCTTGATTTCACTGAAGGGGATGGTGTGGACGATGCCGTCGATGTCGCGCAGGCGCACGGTACGGATAGTCAGGCCTTCGACCGTCCCCAGATGGCCGCCGACATCCACGTAGTCGTCGATGGCCAGCGAGTCTTCGATGATGATGAACAGGCCGGTGATCAGGTCGGCCACCAATGACTGGGCGCCGAAACCGATGGCCAGACCGATCACGCCAGCACCTGCCAGCAGCGGCGTGACGTTCATGCCCATATTGGCCAGGGCAACGATCAGGGCAATGATGAAAATCGCCACGAACAGGATGTTGCGGATCAGCGGCATCATAGTCTGTGCGCGGGCGTTGGCCAGGCCCTTGCGCGAGCGGGTCAGGGCGTGCTGCAGGGCCGCATCGCTGAGAATCCACACCAGCCAGGCCGCCAGCAAGGTCCCGCCCAGGCCGAACAACTTGGCGGCAATCTGATGTTCATCGCTGTTGGTCAAGCCGATCAGCGACAGCCCCCAGACGCGCAGACCCAGTTCGATAAAGGCCAGCCACACCATCAAGTGCACCAGGGTGTAGACGAAACTTTTCAGGCGCTCGGAATACAGGGCATGCCGGCGTGGCCCCCGGTGTGGCTTGTTGGCGTGGCGGCGGACCAGGCCGTTGATGACCATGCACAGCACCAGCAGCACCGTGCACACCAGTGACTGGCGCAACGCCGTGCTGGTATCGCCGGCGGAGATGAAGGTGGCCACCAGGGAAATCGCCACCAGGACCAGCGCCGGCAGGTACCAGAAGGTGCCGAGAATCTCCAGGGTGTCGCGCAGGGCGCGTCGGCTCAAGCGCTGGGACAGTGGCTGGTTGCGGATCAGATGAGCGATGGGGCGGCGAAAGCGCAGGATGAACACGCCCGTGGAAAACGCGGCGAGCACATTGGCAGCCGTTGCCACGGTGTGGGCCAGGTTCGTCCCCAGTGCTGTACTCAGGCGTGGGTCGTTCATGGCCTCGCCGAAGGCGGCGAAACTGCCGATCAGCCACAGCGGGTGAAAGGCCTGGTGCCGCAGGATATGCAGGGCGTGACGACGGTGCGGCCCTTCGAGCAGAGAAAAGGCAATGACGCAAATGGCCGAAAACAGCGTGCCGACCACCAGGGCATAGGCCACCACCATCGCCAGCAGTTTACCCAGGGACGAGGGCAGGACATACGCCAGGTAACCGGTGATGATCAAGGCCACCAGCCAGGGCCCAAGCTTGCGCAGGGCGAAGCGGATGAGGTCGAGGGTCCTGGGGTGCTGCGGCAGCTCTTCGGTGAGACCAAAGCGCAGCCGCATACGCTGGCTGAGCCAGTTCAGGCCATACGCCAGCAAGCTCCAGACCGCGATGATCAAGGCAAACACCGAGACCATCGGCAGCCAGTGTTCAGTAGGGGCAAGCAGCTCACTGAATTCGCCCTTGGCCAGCTCGAACTCTTGCGTCCAGCGATTGAACGGGCTGTTGTCGCCGGTCAGTTGCTCTTCGAAGTGGCTCAGGGTACCGCCGATCAAGCCTAGTACGCCTTGCTCGGCTTCTGGCTGGGCTTTTTTGGCGCTGTCGCGCAGCTTCTTCAGATCGGCCAGCAACTTACCGCGCTGCTGGTCGTTTTCCAGGGCCTTGATGACTTCATCGAGCGACTGGCTCAGCGGTTCGACGGCTTCCGGCTGGGCCTTGGAGTTGCCGAGCAGACCTGGCAATCCGGCTGCCTGGGAACCTGCCATGGGCAACAGCGCCAGCAGACAGACCAACAATAACGACGGCAACGCGAACAAACGGGTGAAAAAAAGCACTAGGCAGGCAACCTCAAGTCAGTTTCTGCAGGATTTTGTAGATCATGATCCCAAGAATGCAAAGCATGCCGAACCAGATCATCACAACCCCGATATTGCGTTCACGCAGTGTGAACCCGATGGTCAACAGGATCAGGCCAGCGATGACCGGGAGGAACATGGATAGAAAATCGGGCATTGATACCAGTGCAGACATGGAGGGGCCTTAATCGACAGGTTTGCCCATGAGCATAGGATGAATTGAATCGTTTGCGACCGCTTCGCGCTCGAGCGCGCAGCGATCGCAAAACACAGAATTACGGCAAATCGCGGCTGGTGTAGAAGGCGCCAAGCACCTTGACCAGGTGCGCCAGGTCATGGCTGCCGCACAACTCGCGGATCGAGTGCATGGCAAAGGTCGGCAAGCCGATATCGACCGTGCGCACGCCCAGCTGGCTGGCGGTGATCGGGCCGATGGTCGAGCCGCAGGCCATGTCGCTGCGCACCACGAAACTCTGCACCGGCACTTCTTCGGCCATGCACAGATGGCGGAAGAAACCGGCGGTTTCGCTGTTGGTGGCGTAGCGCTGGTTGGTGTTGACCTTGATCACCGGGCCGGCGTTGAGTTTCGGGCCATGGTTGGCGTCGTGCTTGTCGGCGTAGTTGGGGTGTACGCCGTGGGCATTGTCGGCCGAGACCAGCAAGGAGCGCTGGATGGTCCGCACGAAATCGTCGCCGTCGGGCAGCAGGCGGCGCAGGGTCTGTTCGAGCATCGGGCCGTCGGCGCCACAGGCCGAGCACGAGCCGACTTCTTCATGGTCGTTGGCGATCAGCATGCAGGTTTCGTCGCTGTCGCTATTGAGCAGCGCCTGCAGCCCGGCATAGCAGGACAGCAGGTTGTCCAGGCGCGCGCCGGCGATGAAATCGCCGTGCAGGCCGACCAGAGCGGCGCTTTGGGTATCGTAGAAACTCAGCTCGTAGTCGAGCACCACATCGGCATTGAGGTCGTGCTCGCGGGCCAGTTGCTCGGTCAGCAGGGCGCGGAAGTCGACGCGTTCGTCGCCAGCCACCTGGGCCAGGATCGGCGGCAGCTCGGTTTGCGGGTTGATCGCCCAGCCTTCGTTGGCGGTGCGATTGAGGTGGATGGCCAGGTTGGGGATCACGGCAATCGGCAGCTTGAAGTCGATCAGCTGGCTTTCGACCTTGCCGTCGCGGCGGAAGGTCACACGCCCGGCCAGTGACAGGTCGCGGTCGAACCAGGGCGCCAGCAGCGCGCCGCCATACACTTCCACGCCCAGTTGCCAGAAGCCCTGGCGCTGCAGCTCGGGCTGCGGCTTGACCCGCAGGCACGGGCTGTCGGTATGGGCGCCGACCATGCGGATACCCTCGAGCAGCGGCGAATGGCGGCCGAGCTTGAAGGCGATGATCGCCGAATCGTTACGGGTGAGGTAGTAGCGACCGCCAGCGACGGTAGCCCAGCTGTCGCGCTCGTCCAGGCGCTGGTAACCAGCGGCCTCGAGTCGTAGCGCCATGGCTGCGGTGGCGTGGAATGGGGTCGGGGAGGCCTTGAGGAAATCGATCAGGCCTTGGTTCAGAGCGTCGCGCATAAGTAACTCCAGACAGCAGTGGCGCGAGTTTAGCGTATTGGCAGTGGTCAATGGTGTGTAGCCGCTGCCGCATGGCTGCGCTCGGCTGCGAAGCAGTCGTAATTTCATCGAATTTTGAAGGCCCTTTGGGCCTTGGCGCAGCCTGCGGCAGCGGCTACGGAGAGCCGCGCACGCAGGTTAGAACGGCGCCGGGCACTCAAACCGCAAACGCTCACCGCTCACCGGATGGGTAAAGCTGAGCATGCTCGCATGCAAACAAAGCCGCGGATAAGCCGCCAACGCCTCAGGATGCGCATAAAGCCCATCCCCCAGCAACGGATGCCCGATCGACAGCATATGCACGCGCAACTGGTGCGAACGCCCGGTAATCGGCGTCAGCTCCACCCGGCAGTAATCGCCGCAACGCTCGATCACGCGCCAGAACGTCAGGGCATGCTTGCCGAACTCGTGATCGACCACATGCCGTGGCTTGGTCGGCGGGTCGTAGCGCAGGGGCAGGTCGATGCTGCCGCTGTCCAGTTCCGGCTGGCCCCAGCACAGGGCGGTGTAGGCCTTTTCCGTCTCGCGGTCATGGAACTGCCGCGACAGCTCACGATGGGTGTCTGGATCGCGGGCCAGCAGAATGATCCCCGATGTTTCCCAGTCCAGGCGATGGACGATCCGCGCCTCGGGGTAGCCGTTCTCTTGCAGGCGGGTGATCAGGCAGTCCTTGTTGTCGTCGGCTCGACCCGGGACGGACAGCAGCAGGGTTGGCTTATCGACCACCAGAACGGCGGCATCCTGGTGAATGATGCGGATGTTCGACAACGGCATTGAGTATTCTCTTGAAACGCCAACGGCGACTCACAACCCCTTGATACTACAAAGGGCTGTGAGTCGCCGTGGCAGCCTGCGTTCGATCAGCGATCGGGCAGGGTGATATTGAGTTCCAGAATCGAGCAGCTGCCCTGGTTTTCCAGTGCCACCTGCACGTCATCGTTACCGATATTGACGTACTTGCGGATCACTTCCACCAACTCCTTCTGCAAGGCGGGCAGGTAGTCCGGGGTACTGCGTTGGCCGCGTTCGTGCGCCACGATGATCTGTAGACGCTCTTTCGCTACCGACGCGGTGTTGCTTTTCTTGCGGTCCCGAAAGAAGTCAAAAATGTTCATTGATCAATTGCCTCCAAACAGGCGCTCAAAGAATCCTTTCTTTTTTTCCTCTAGGAAGCGATGGCTCACTTCCTTGCCCAGCAGTCGGTCAACGGCATCGCTGTACGCCTGGCCGGCGTCGCTCTGGTCGTCAAGAATTACAGGTACACCCTGGTTCGATGCCTTGAGCACGGCCTGGGATTCCGGAATCACGCCCAGCAGCTTGATGGCCAGGATGTCGGTGACATCGTCGACGCCAAGCATTTCGCCTTTGCTGACGCGCTCGGGGTTGTAACGGGTCAGCAGCAGGTGTTCCTTGATCGGGTCACTGCCATTCACCGAACGCAGCGACTTGCTTGCCAGCAGGCCCAGCATGCGATCGGAGTCACGTACCGAGGAAACTTCCGGGTTGGTCACGACGATGGCTTCGTCAGCAAAGTACATGGCCAGGCTCGCGCCTTTCTCGATGCCCGCTGGCGAGTCGCAGATAACGTATTCGAAGTTTTCTTTCAGTTCGTTGAGGACTTTCCCCACGCCTTCCTGGGTCAGCGCGTCTTTGTCACGAGTCTGGCTGGCGGCCAGGACGTAAAGGTTTTCCAGGCGCTTGTCTTTGATCAGGGCCTGGGAGAGGGTCGCTTCGCCATTGACGACGTTGACGAAGTCGTACACCACGCGGCGTTCGCAACCCATGATCAGGTCGAGGTTACGCAAACCGACGTCGAAGTCGACGATGACTGTCTTGTGGCCGCGCAGAGCGAGACCGGTACCGATAGCGGCGCTGGTGGTGGTCTTACCCACACCACCCTTGCCGGATGTAACCACGAGAATCTTGGCCAAGGTGTATCACCCCTAGAGAAAAAGGATTGCGAATCCCTAAAAAAACAAACTTAAAAACCACTACAGAGGGAGAAGCCTGCTGGAAGTCCTGCATCAGAGCGGTTTTACCTCCGGTAAACCCTGCCCGCCGCGAACTTCCCACAACATGGACCCCAATGCGCCACGTTTGTAAGTTACATATAAAATGGCGGCAGTATCCGTTAAAGACGGGTGATGTTCAACACATCTCCGGACAAGCTGACCTGCACGCCGGCCCCCCACAGCGGATCGCGGCGAAGGTCTTCGGAAACCTTGTACTGGCCGGCGATGGACAGCAATTCGGCGCCAAGTTGCTGACAGAAAATCCGCGCCTTGTGGTCGCCCTTGATCCCCGCCAGGGCACGACCGCGCATGGGGCCATACACATGGATATTCCCATCGGCGAGAAGTTCCGCACCGGGGCTGACCGACGACACCACCACCAGATCGCCACCCTGAGCATAGATCTGCTGGCCGCCGCGTACAGGCGAAGTGATGATTTTGGTGGGCTTTATCAGCGGCTCCGGCGGTTTTTCCGGCTTTTTCTTCACGACTTCGGCTTCTGCCGGTTCCAGCGGACGCTCGCGGGCACCGGATGGCGGCAGCACGGGCAGGTCGATGGCGATGGCGGCGGCGATGTCCTCGATCCGGCTGGCACGAATCGCCAGGGTACGCAGGCCATGCTGGCGGCAAACGCGCATCAGCCCGGGCAGATCGATGGCGCCTTCACTGGCCGGGAGCTTGTCCAGGGCCAGCACCAGCGGCGTGTTGCTGAAAAAATTAGGCGCCTGGGCAACCTTGGCCGCCAGCTGGCGATCGAGGCCTTCGAGGTTGTTGCGTGCCAGCTCAAGCACAGTAATGGCGAGCATGCTGCCCTTTAGCTGGAACACGGGATCTTGGTCTAGCAATTCGGTTTGGCTCATGGTCGGCATAAAGCAGCTTGTAACGAAAAAGTGCCGTGACTTATAACGAGAACGCCTTCAGGCCGCAACCCGCTCGAACAATGTAGAATGCGCGGCCATGTCGTCTGTCCGGAAACTGGAATGGATCGCCCGCAGTTTAGTCGTTCTTTTTTGCAGCCGCGTTTTTGGCCTCTCTGGTTGGGGCTTGGCCTGTTGTGGCTGATCGTTCAGCTGCCCTACGGGGTTTTGCTCGCCATCGGCCGTGCCCTCGGCGCGCTGATGTATTGCGTGGCCGGCGAGCGGCGGCGCATCGCCGCGCGTAACCTGGAGCTGTGTTTCCCGCAGCTACCGTCCGTCGAGCGGCGGCGTCTGCTCAAGGAAAACTTCGCCTCCACCGGCATCGCCTTCTTCGAAATGGCCATGAGCTGGTGGTGGCCAACGCCACGCCTGGCCAGGCTGGCCCACATCGAAGGGCTCGAGCACCTGCAGGCGGCCCAGCGCGACGGGCAGGGCGCCATTCTCATGGCGGTGCATTTCACCACCCTGGAGATCGGCGCGGCCCTGCTCGGCCAGCGCCACACCATTGACGGGATGTACCGCGAGCACAAGAACCCGCTGTTCGATTACATCCAGCGCAAGGGCCGCGAGCGGCACAACCTCGACTCCCTGGCGGTCGAACGCGAAGATGTGCGCGGCATGCTCAAGCTGCTGCGCGCGGGGCGGGCGATCTGGTATGCGCCGGACCAGGACTATGGCGCCAAGCAAAGCGTGTTCGTGCCGTTATTCGGCATCGAGGCGGCAACGGTGACCGCCACCAGCAAATTCGCCCGCCTGGGCAAAGCGCGAGTGATTCCCTTTACCCAACAGCGGCTGGCCGATGGCAGCGGCTATCGTTTGGTGATCCATGCGCCCCTGGAGCATTTCCCGGGGGAGACGGAAGAGGCCGATTGCCTGCGCATCAACCAGTGGGTCGAGTCGGCGATCAGCGAGTGTCCGGAGCAGTACCTGTGGGCGCATCGGCGCTTCAAGTCGCGGCCGCCGGGGGCGCCGAAGTTGTACGAGAAGCGGCGGAAATAGCGTCGTCCCCGATCGCGGGCAAGCCCGCTCCCACAGGTACTGCAGCGTTTTCCAGGCTTGCACCAATCCTGTGGGAGCTGGCTTGCCAGCGATGACGGCAGCACAGACAACATCAAACCCAACGAGAACCCCAATGCCCGCACCCGAACCCGTCACCGGCCTGATCCTCTCCGGCGGTGGCGCGCGTGCGGCTTACCAGGTGGGCGTGCTGGCCGGCATTGCCGATCTGTTGCCTCTGGGGGCCTCGAACCCCTTCCCGGTCATCGTCGGCACCTCGGCGGGGGCAATCAATGCCGTTACCCTGGCCAGTGGGGCCATCCATTTCAGCGAAACCATCCGCCGCCTGACCGATTTCTGGGAGGGTTTCCGCAGCCACCTGGTACTGCGCAGTGACTGGCCAGGGGTGATTCGCCAGGCCAGCCGCTTTGTCGGTCACAGCCTGCTGGGGCTGGGCTCCCAGGTGCCGGTGGCGCTGGTCGACAGCTCGCCCCTGCGCAAACTGCTCAATTCGCACCTGGACTTGAACGGCATCAGCGAAGCCATCAACCAACATCACCTCCGGGCCGTGGCGGTGACGGCCTTCGGCTACGAATCCGGGCAAGCGGTGACGTTTTATCAGGGCAGGGGGGCCATCGACCCCTGGTTGCGGCATCGACGCATTGGCCTGCCAACGCAGCTCAGCGTCGATCACCTGCTGGCCAGTTCGGCGATCCCCTTGCTGTTCGCTCCGGTCAAGATCGCTCAGCAATACTTCGGCGACGGCGCCGTGCGCCAGTCAGCGCCGATCAGCCCGGCGCTGCACCTGGGTGCCAGCCGCGTGCTGGTGGTCGGGGTCAGCGGCAACCCGCGCGGCCCGACCGCCAGCGACCCGCGCCAGCAGCATTTCAGCGGCAAGCAGCCGAGCCTGGCGCAAATCGGCGGGCACATGCTCAACAGCACCTTCATTGACAACCTGGAAGACGACATCGAGCTTTTGCAGCGGCTCAACCACTTCAGCCACCTGCTGCCCTCGGACCTGCAACCGCGACGCCTGGGCCTGGCGCCGGTAGAAGTGCTGGTCATTGCACCGAGCCAGCCGATCGACGAAATCGCCGCGCGCCACCGGCACGAACTGCCCGCGGCATTGCGCGTGTTTCTGCGTGGGCCCGGTGCCACCAAAACCAGTGGCGCCGGGGTCCTCAGCTATCTGCTGTTCGAAGCGGGCTATTGCAGCGAACTGATCGAGCTTGGCCGCCGCGATGCGTTGGCCAAGCGGGGAGAGCTGTGCCGGTTTCTCGGAGTGCAGCCGCCGGAGCATTGAGTCAGGATTCAGGCGGTCAGCCGATCATCACGAAAGTCGCGCAAGGCCTGCTCGATCTCTTCACGGCTGTTCATCACGAACGGACCGTATTGCACGATCGGCTCGTTCAATGGCTTGCCGGCAATCAGCAGCACCCGGGCACCCGTGGCGCTGTGCAGTTGCACTTCACCCTGATCGGACAAACGTACCAGGCGACTGGCGCGAACAGGCTCGGCATGCCCACCCAGTTCCACTTCGCCCTCGTACACATACAGCATCACCCGATGACCTTCCGGCAGGCGGGGCACCACCCGGGCACCGGCCGGCAGCCGCAGGTCGAACAGGTGCGGCTCGGTATGCGGCCGCTGCACGGCCCCGGCCTGTTGCACTTGCCCGTCATCGAAGGTACCGGCGATTACCACCACATCCACGCCCGCAGCGGTCTGCAGGCGGGGGATATCGGCAGGCTGGATGTCGCGGTAACCGGCCTTGCCCAACTTGTCCTTGCCCGGCAGGTTGAGCCACAACTGGAAGCCGCGCATCACGCCTTCTTCCTGTTGCGGCATCTCGCTGTGAATGATGCCGCGCGCAGCCGTCATCCATTGCACGCCGCCGCCTTCGAGCAAGCCGACATTGCCCAAATGATCTTCGTGGCGCATGCGCCCTTCGAGCATGTAGGTAATCGTCTCGAAACCACGGTGGGGGTGGGCAGGGAAGCCGGCGATGTAGTCGTCGGGGTTGTCCGAACCGAACTCATCGAGCATCAGAAAGGGGTCGAAACGCTCCAGCCCCGGGCCGCCAATGACTCGGGTCAGGCGTACGCCTGCGCCGTCGGAGGCGGGCTGGCCGGTGTGGATGCTCTGGACTTTACGCAGTGGGGTCATCTGGGGAGCTCCTGATCAGATGGGAATGTGATCATGCTATGCCAGATCCAATCGATCTATTAGTGACTTTATTGGGTCAAAATTATCGAATAAGTTGATTTGGAAGAGGCGGCACGGATTCGATTTTGCCTGCCAGGGCGCCATCGCTGGCAAGCCAGCTCCCACAGTGGATTTATGTTGAATCACCATTTTGTGAACGACATCAAACCTTGTGGGAGCTGGCTTGCCAGCGATGCAGGCGACGCGGTCTAAGGACCTACGGCCCGGCCGCCCCATCCACCAGGGCATCCACCAACGCTCGCGCCATTTCAATAGTCTGGATAAGCCCCAGCACCACGCCTTTATCGTTGAGCTGCAAATGCTCCACCACATCCCAGGCGGTCGCTTCGGCACATCCCAAGAGCATGCCGACATGTATCAGCGCATCGTCGGCCGGTATGCCTGCACGCACGCAGAAGAGCGGCTGGCCAGTGCTGTCCAGGGTGCCAAAGGGTTTTTGAGCGGTGCTGGTGATTGAGGAAGACGGGATGGGTGGATCGGGGACGATCTTGATCATGGTGTAACTCCTTTGCCAGTGGAGCTATCCCCCCTTCGCTGCTAAACGAAAGGGTGGCAGCTGTACGCGGGTTAGCAGACCGGTGGCATAGGAAAAACCGGCGCACCCGAAGGTGCCCCACGCACAGCCGCCATAACACGAAAACACGGGCGAGATAAGCCGGTGATTCGGGGGCGCTGCTGCGCGATGCCAGTCGGACTGCTAAATCCGATCGTTGAATTTTTCAACGACCGGGCAAGACTAGCCACGCGTCCAGGCAGGCGCAACAGGTTATAGCGCGCGCGGATTATGCTTGGGAAATTTCTCTGTGCAAACCAGGAAGATGCCTACAAAACCCCACTTACTCGTTCCCACGCTCCGCGTGGGAACGAGGAACATGAGGAGTGGAGGCCGGATATGGGGGGGCTGGAGGGGCGATGGGTTTGCCGACGAAAGGTCGCTTGAAGGCCTGTGTTTAGTTTGGTTTTTTTCGTATTGAGCGATCGTACTGCGAATTTCAGGTGCTGTTCGAGAGTGTTTTGGATATCGAACTACTTGGTTATTAATCCGCTTGAATAATGTAGTTTCCCAACAAGCCTCCTTTTGTTTGATTGATGAAGGAAAATCTTGCTGATATGATTGCCGGTTCGGCATTGGTATTTTAGCGGCATACGCATTTCCATGGATTGAAAACGCGTCGGTTATGGAGCTTAGAGTGAAGGCTTGGTATTTGGTCCAATGCAAGTCCAGGCAGGACGAGCGGGCAGAAGAGAACCTGGTCCGGCAGGGCTATACCTGCTATCGGCCGCAATTTGGCTGCGAGCGCATTGTCCGGGGCCGCCGTCAGGTGGTCAGTGAATCGCTGTTTCCTGGGTACATGTTTATCCAGTTGACGCTGGAGGATAACTGGGGGCCGTTGCGATCTACGCGCGGAGTCCTGCGGGTAGTGGCGTTCGGTGCACAGCCGCTGGCGATCAGCGACGGGGTGATTGAAGAGCTCAGGTTGCATGAAGCCCAGGGCGATGTGCAGCCGCAACTGGTCAGTGGTGAGCCGGTGCGGATCAATGATGGGCCATTTGCCGAGCTGCAGGCCATCTACCTGGGGATGGACGGTGACGAGCGTGTGGTTGTGCTGCTGAACTTTTTGCAGCGCGAGCAGCAGGTCAGCCTGCCCTTGAATGGGGTCTCCAAGCTTTAAAATTGCGCTGCCCTGATCGTGGGCAGCGGCTCTCCAGATGTCGGGCGATCGCTATTTCACGGCATATTTCGAGTCGTGGGGATCCTCCAGTTTGGCCTGCTACAGGCCCCCATTCGCGCTGAATGATCGAATAAGGCACGAACACGCTGATCCTCTTGGCCCCTTTCACGCCGGGCACATTCGTGATCCCCCGAGTTTTGTGTGGATGGTCTGTATGACTTTTTATGGCTGAGGTTTAAGTACTCGTATGAATGAATCGTGCTAAGTCCAATTGCGTTTCGATTCATTCAAGTGAGTGTGGTTATTGGCGCAGAACAAATGGCACTGCGCGGGTAAAAAAAAGGAGCCTCTATGGGCTCCTCGATTCGGGGGAAGTTGTTCGGATGCTATTCGGCGATCTGCAACTTGCGTGCCTCGGTGTACACGTAGCGCACCTTGACATATTCAAACGGAGAGTTCATCTCACCGTAGCGGAAGTTGGTGGTGTAGCGCTTGTCGATAGCCCGCAGCAGGTAGATTTCCGGGTGGTTTTCGCTGACATCGGACACGTTGAGGAAGTTGATCTGCGATTCGGCGGTCCAGTCGAAGGCCAGGCCGCCGGTGTCACGCAGGTTCGACGGGCCGAGGATCGGGAGCATCAGGTAAGGGCCGCTGGGTACGCCGTAGAAGCCCAGGGTCTGGCCGAAGTCTTCGCTTTGGCGGGGGATGCCCATTTTGGTGGCGGGGTCCCACAGGCCGGCGATGCCGACGGTGGTGTTGAGCAACAGCCGGGCGGTGATTTCCATCGAGCGCTGGCCCTTGAGCTGCAACAGGCTGTTGAGCAGGTTGGGGATGTCGCCCAGGTTGTTGAAGAAGTTGCTCACCCCGGTACGCAGGAAGCTCGGGGTGATGTAGCGGTAGCCGCTGACCACGGGCAGGAATACCCATTGGTCGAAGCGGTAGTTGAAGTGGTAGACCCGGCGATTCCAGTTTTCCAGCGGGTCGTAGACGTTCAGGGCATTGAGCGTCGAGCGCTCGAATTCGCGCTGGTCCAGCCCGGGGTTGAACGTGAGTTGCTTGAGCGGCAGGGTGAAGCCGTCGGGTTCGACGACGCTGGCAGCTGGTGGCGTGGTGTCTTCTGCGTGGACCATTCCCGCGCTCAACAGCGCTGCAACGAAGAGTAGTTTTCTAGCCACGGAAGAACTCCAGCATGGCGTCGCTGTTGACGCGGTAGTTGATGTTGCCGCAGTGGCCACCGTGGGGGTACACGGTCAGGCGATTGCCGAAGGTGCTGCGCAGGAAGCCCAGGTCACCCGGGCCCAGGATCACGTCGTCGGCGTTGTGCATCACGGCAATCTTGGTGCTGGTCTTCAGATAGTCCTTGAGCGCGTACAAGCTGACCTGGTCGATCAGTTGCAGCAGGCTGCCGCCGTCGGTGCGGGCGCGCCACATGGGGATGACTTGCTCGGTGAGGTAGCAAGTGAAATCGCACTGCAGGGCACGCTTGAAGAATGGCGTGAGGCTGGTGCCTTCGCTGATCGGGTACTTGGGCGGCGTGATCAGGCCGCGACGGTTGATCAGGTCGGAGGTGAAGGCGATGTCCGCCGCCGAGAAGCGGAAGGACGTGCCGATCAGCATGGCCATCTGTTCGTTGGACAGGTGTTGCTTCGAGTTCTGGAAGTCATAGACCAGGGCGTCGTTGAGGTCGATGTAGCCCTTTTGCTGGAAGTAGCGGGTGAGCTTGCCCAGTACCAGTTCGTAGAAGGTGGTGGTGCTGTTGATGCCCTTGACCTGGGTCTGCACCAGCTTGTCCAGGTTGCGTATCGAGGTGTACAGGTTGACCGGCGGATTGAGCAGCAGCACGCGCTTGAAGTTGAAGCTGTGGCGGGTTTCGTCCAGGTGGGCGACAAAGGCCGCGTCCAGTGCACCGAGGCTGTAGCCGGTGAGGTAGAACTCGGTGACCGGCACGTCGGACTGCTGGGTGCGCACGGCCTGCATGACCCGGTACATGTCTTCGGCGTCGTCCTTGCTCACCCCGGGAGTGGCGAAGCGTGAGGCCGAGGTCATGAAGTCGTAGCTGGTCGGCGAAGACAACTGCACCACGTGGTAGCCGGCCTTGTAGTACAGCTTCTTGAGGTACTCGTTGATGCTGCTGTGGTAAGGCGCACCGGTGCCGGCGATCAGGAAGATCAACGGGGCAGGGTGGTCCTGCCTGGCCAGGCGGTAATGGAATTTTTTCACTGCCCAGAAGTTGTCCGGCAGTTCGAATTCCCGTTTTGGCAGCAGGTTGAGGCTGTAGTCGGACTGGTTGATGTCGTCGTCGGTGGGCAGTTCGGGGCGAAGGTCGGGCGGTGTCGAGGCGATCGTGGCTTCGAAGGGGTTGGTCAGTGGATAGCCGTAGGTGGCGGCATCGACGTCCCGGGCCTGCCCGGACGCACTCAATATCAGGCCACCTAACAAGGCAGCGAAGCGCAACGATCGGAGCATGTCTTCGTCCTTAAAAAGGAAAATGCTGAGTCAATAATACGCGGGCTAGGACAACTGCACTGTTGGCAAGTTGCCTGGCTTCTCGTCATTTGTCATCCACAATGCGGTCGCTCGGATGTTGTATCCGGCGACAATAAAACCATACCCCCAGTTGCAATGTAGCCGAGTCTGCTGCTTTTGGCTTGCATCGCAGGCCCTGGCCTTTATGCTGGGCGGCGCTTTTTGTTTTTTGGAGTGTTGCATGTCACGCCGCTTGCCGTTGTTTGTGTTGTTCATTGTCTTGCCGCTTTGGCTGGCTGCCAGTTATGGCTTGCGGTATGCGCTGATGGAGGATGCCCAGTGGGTGGGGATCTGTGTCGATGAGGCGATGCGCTGGGAATGCCAATTGCGTTCGGGCCTGGGGCTGTTGATTCATTTTCGCTTGATTGCCTGGGCGGCATTGATTGCTGCGGTGGTGGCGTTTTTCTGGCCGGGGGCAAAGGGCTGGCGTCTGGCGTTTCTGGCGGTGTTGTTGGGGATTCCGGCGTTGGTGCTGTACAGCGCGAGCCTTGCGGTGTTTGCGGTGGTGATTGCGGGGTTGCGGTTGGTGCGGGTGCAGCGGGTGGGTTGACTGGGTTTTGTGTTGCCTGACCGGGCCTCATCGCTGGCTTGCCCGCGATGAGGCCAGACCTGCACTCACCGCACCCGCAAACTCCGCCACAACGCCGCCACCAGCAGCACGCTGACCCCTGCCCAGATCCATGCCTGCTGGTTGAGCAACCCTTCACGGTAAAGCTGCGGCGCGATGCCGGAGCCGATGATGAAGGTCAGCAAGGTGATTTCCGCCCGAGGGGCGCGCACCGGACGCAGCAGGTAGACCAGGGCCGGCAGCAGCAGGGCGGCGCAGGGGAAGCTGCGGTAGCGAGGGTCGAAGACCAGCGCCAGCATCATCACCGCCCCGGCGAAACCGGTGGCCGCCAACCACCAGCCCGCGCGCGCTTCGAGCCAGGCGAAGGTGCGTTCCCGCCAGCTGTTGCGGGTGCTCAGGGCCAGGGCGCCATGGGCCATTACCAGCAGGTTCAGGCCGACCAGCAACGCAGCCCACAGCCATTCACCGGCAAAGCGACTGGTGATGCGGGTCAGTTCCCCCCACAAGCCGATGCTGCCGGCACCGATGGCGGCCAGCAGCGGCAAGAGCATGGCGGCGCGGGTGCCGCGCACGGGGCCGGCGAACGCCAGTGTGGCGAGCATCAGCAGCGCGCTGATGCCCAGCCATTGTGGCCATAAGGGCAGGTTCGAGACCGGGCCTTCGAGCACACCCTTGTCTTGACGGTCAGCATCGAACAGCCCCCAGTAACCCCCCACGGCACCTTCGTTGGCGCGCTTCCAGGGCTGGTCGAAGGCTTCGATCAGGTTGTAATGCCAGCCGTGTTGCTCGGCCATGGCAACGAAACCGCGAATGAACCGCGCTTCATTGACCGGGCTGGGCAGGGCGGTTTCGCGCTGGCGGCCTTCGCTGGGCCAGCCGGTTTCACCGATGACAATGTCCTTGGGCGCAAAGCGATTGCCGAACACCTGGCGAATTTCGCCGACGTGGGCCAAGGCATCCTCGATGCCCCTGGGGTCATCTTCCCAATACGGCAGCAAGTGAATGGTGAGGAAGTCCACCGTCGGTGCCACTTCCGGGTATTGCAGCCAGAACTCCCAGACGTCGGCGTAGGTGACCGGTTGCTTGACCTGGCTTTTCACTCGCTCGATCAGCCGGGTCAGTTGCGTGCCGGTGATTTCCTTGCGCAGCAGGGTTTCGTTGCCGACGATCACCGCCTTGACCACGTCGGCGTTGGCATTGGCCGAGGCGATCAGGGCATCGACTTCCTTGGCGGTGTCGATCGGGTTGCTGTTGACCCAGGCCCCGAGCATGACCTTCAACCCATGTTTGCGCGCCAGTGCCGGGATGCTCTCCAGACCTGTCATCGAATAAGTGCGGATGCATTCAAAGCGGGTAGCCAGCAAGGCCAGGTCCGCATCGATGCGCTCGGGGCGCAATTGCAGCGGTTGATCGTACGGCGACTGGTCTTTATCGAACGGGGTGTAGGAAGCGCATTGCAACTTGTGCGATGCGCTCGCCGCGTCCGGCAGCACCACCGGTTTGCCAAGGCCGTACCAAAGCGCGCCCAGGCCGAGCAGGCCGATCAGGCAGGCAAACAAATAGGGCAGGACGGGAAAACGGGCATTCGAGGACATGGTCAGGCCGTGAGGAAACAAAGCCGGCAATATTACCCGTAATTTCCCGGTGCTTGAGCATCGGCATGCAAAGTTCACGTTGACCTTCATGCAGCCCAACGCCTGATTGACGTTGCTGGCTATGTGATGTCGTTTCTCGATGTTTCGAGGTCGTAGGCAGAGTGGTATGAAGCGCATCCGAGGTTGATGATTCAGACCATCAGTACTCCGCTGGTGATCGGGGCAGTCCTGGCAGTTCGGCGTGATGGAGGCGCCGCGCACCATAACAACACGTGACGATGCCCGGCATTCGTCGGGCGCAGCACTTTCGGGGAAGTAACGATGAAGATGCGACGACTCTTAGGGGCGGGTGCAGTTCTGGCACTTGCGATCGGCTCCACCCTGGCCCAGGCCGACACCAAACCCACTTTGAGCATTGGCTATGTCGACGGTTGGTCCGACAGCGTAGCGACCAGCAACGTGGCCGCCGAAGTGATCCAGCAAAAACTCGGCTACCCGGTGAAGCTGCAAGCGGTCGCAACCGGGATCATGTGGCAGGGCGTGGCCACCGGTAAGCTCGACGCCATGCTCTCGGCCTGGCTGCCGGTCACCCATGGTGATTACTACGCCAAGAACAAGGACAAGATTGTCGACTACGGCCCCAACTTCAAGGACGCCAAGATCGGCCTGATCGTGCCGGAATACGTCAAGGCCAAATCGCTTGACGACCTCAAGACCGATGACAGCTTCAAGCAGAAGATCGTCGGCATCGACGCCGGCTCCGGCGTGATGCTCAAGACCGATCAGGCGATCAAGGACTACGACCTGACCGGCTACAAGCTGCAAGCCAGCTCCGGTGCGGGGATGATTGCCGAATTGACCCGTGCCGAAGCAAAACAGGAATCGATCGCCGTGACCGGTTGGGTACCGCACTGGATGTTCGCCAAGTGGAAACTGCGTTTCCTGGAAGATCCAAAAGGCGTTTACGGTGCAGCCGAGACCGTCAACAGTATCGGTAGCATGGGCCTGGAGAAGAAGGCGCCGGAAGTTGCAACCTTCCTGAAGAATTTCTCCTGGCAGTCCAAGGATGAAATCGGCGAAGTCATGCTCGCCATCCAGGACGGTGCCAAGCCTGACGCAGCGGCCAAGGATTGGGTTGCCAAGCACCCTGATCGTGTCGCGCAATGGACCGCCAAATGATGGCTTGAGGTCTCTAATACAGCAGTTCCAGGGCCGCCCGGCTTGCACAGCCGGGCGGCTCTTTTGTTTTCGGCAGATTACTTTGCCATGGGCAATGGCATTGCAAGGCTGAGCCAGTTGTCCTCATCAGGCGCCTCGATCTACTACTAAGGTCGTCTGGAGTGCCGTACCGAGCAGCATAAAGTGGACCTCGTTCTACTTAATCTGTGCTGCGAGGACAAAAACAATGAACGACAGCATTTACCTCTCGATTCAAAACAGCCCGCGCTTCAAGGAGCTGGTAACAAAAAGGGAACGCTTCGCCTGGATACTCTCGGCGATCATGCTTGGGCTTTATTCAGGGTTCATTCTCCTGATCGCATACGGTCCTCACATACTCGGTGCCAAGATCGGCCCGGACTCCTCCGTCACCTGGGGTATTCCGCTAGGCGTCGGTCTGATCGTTTCGGCTTTCATCCTGACGGCAATCTATGTACGTCGTGCCAACGGCGAGTTCGATGACCTGAACAATGCGATTCTCAAGGAGGCTCAGCAATGATCCGGCGTCTACTTTCTGCCCTTGGCATCATGGCCTTTGCGCCAACCCTCTGGGCCGCCGATGCCCTGACCGGCGCGGTCGAGAAGCAACCCCTCAACGTCTCGGCAATCGCGATGTTCGTCGCCTTTGTCGGGTTGACCTTGTGCATTACTTATTGGGCGTCCAAGCGCAACAAGTCGGCGTCCGATTACTACGCCGCAGGCGGCCGCATCACCGGCTTCCAGAACGGCCTGGCGATTGCCGGTGACTACATGTCGGCGGCCTCCTTCCTGGGGATTTCCGCTCTGGTGTTCACCTCCGGCTACGACGGCCTGATCTATTCGATCGGCTTTCTGGTGGGCTGGCCGATCATTCTGTTCCTGATTGCCGAACGCTTGCGCAACCTGGGCAAATACACCTTTGCCGACGTCGCGTCCTATCGCCTGAAGCAGAAAGAAATCCGCACCCTGTCGGCCTCAGGCTCCCTGGTGGTGGTGGCGTTCTATCTGATCGCGCAGATGGTCGGTGCCGGCAAGCTGATCCAGTTGCTGTTCGGCCTGGACTACCACGTTGCGGTAGTGCTGGTGGGGATCCTGATGGCCCTGTACGTGCTGTTCGGCGGCATGCTGGCCACCACCTGGGTACAGATCATCAAGGCCGTGTTGTTGCTGTCGGGTGCCAGCTTCATGGCGCTGATGGTGATGAAACACGTCAATTTCGACTTCAATACCCTGTTCTCCGAAGCGATCAAGGTTCACCCCAAAGGTGAAGCGATCATGAGCCCCGGCGGTCTGGTGAAAGACCCGATCTCGGCCTTCTCCCTGGGCCTGGCGCTGATGTTCGGTACCGCTGGCCTGCCGCACATCCTGATGCGCTTCTTCACCGTGAGCGACGCCAAGGAAGCGCGCAAGAGCGTGCTGTATGCCACCGGCTTCATCGGTTACTTCTACATCCTGACCTTCATCATCGGCTTCGGCGCGATCCTGCTGGTCAGCACCAACCCGGCCTTCAAGGACGCCGCGGGCGCACTGCTGGGCGGTAACAACATGGCGGCGGTCCACCTGGCCAATGCGGTGGGTGGCAGCATCTTCCTGGGCTTCATCTCGGCCGTGGCCTTTGCCACCATCCTGGCGGTGGTAGCCGGTCTGACCCTGGCCGGTGCCTCGGCGGTGTCCCATGACCTGTACGCCAGCGTGATCAAGAAGGGCAAGGCCAACGAGAAGGATGAGATTCGCGTCTCGAAGATCACCACCATTGCACTGGCGGTGCTGGCCATCGGCCTGGGCATCCTGTTCGAGAAACAGAACATCGCCTTCATGGTCGGCCTGGCGTTCTCCATTGCCGCCAGCTGCAATTTCCCGGTGTTGCTGCTTTCGATGTACTGGAAAAAGCTGACTACCCGCGGTGCCATGATCGGTGGCTGGATGGGCCTGATCAGTGCGGTGGCGTTGATGGTGCTGGGCCCGACCATCTGGGTGCAGATCCTCGGTCACGAGAAACCCATTTATCCGTACGAATACCCGGCGCTGTTCTCCATGGCGATCGCTTTCGTGGGTATCTGGTTCTTCTCCATCACCGACAAGTCCAGGGCGGCTGATGAAGAACGGGCCTTGTTCTTCCCGCAGTTTGTTCGTTCGCAGACTGGATTGGGGGCGAGCGGGGCGGTTTCTCACTAAGACTTGAGGCAACATAAAAAAAAGGCAGCCAAGAGGCTGCCTTTTTTATGCACGCCGTTCTAAATCTTGCCGAGCAACAACAGAATCAAAAGAATGATCAGGACGGTACCGATAATCCCTGATGGCCCATAGCCCCAACTTCTGGAATGCGGGAATACGGGTAAGCCACCGATCAGGAGCAGTATCAGGATGATGATTAAAATGGTGCCCATGGCGATTTCCTTAGTGGACTGATTGCAGTGAGCTGGTCGTTCAAGACATCCGCTAATGGCATGAAAGTCCTGAGCGCTTAATACTTCGGACTGCACCCGTTCGAAAAAAGTCCATGGGTACTGTTGATCGGTGAATTCATTCAGGTGAGGCGCCGGTTTGCCCGGGGCATTCAGCGTTCTGATGGTACGTGGGGGCGAGTATTTCCTTCGCTACACTGCCTCGCATATTCCCCAGAACAACAAGGCAACTCCTATGCAAAATCGCATGATGATCACCGGTGCAGGATCGGGCCTGGGTCGTGAAATCGCACTGCGCTGGGCCCGTGAAGGCTGGCAACTGGCGCTGTCCGATGTGAGCGAGCCGGGGCTTCAGGAAACCCTCGCGCTGGTGCGCGAAGCCGGCGGCGACGGCTTTATCCAGCGTTGCGACGTACGCGACTACAGCCAGCTGACGGCCTTTGCCCAGGCCTGCGAAGAAAAGTTCGGTGGTATCGATATCATCGTCAATAACGCCGGGGTCGCCTCGGGAGGCTTTTTCAGCGAACTGTCGCTGGAAGACTGGGACTGGCAGATCGCGATCAACCTGATGGGGGTGGTCAAGGGCTGCAAGGCCTTCCTGCCGCTGCTGGAAAAGAGCAAGGGCAAGATCATCAACATTGCCTCCATGGCCGCCTTGATGCAGGGCCCGGCAATGAGCAACTACAACGTGGCCAAGGCCGGTGTGGTGGCGTTGTCCGAAAGCCTGTTGATTGAATTGGCGCAGCAGGAAGTCAGCGTGCATGTGGTGTGCCCGTCGTTCTTCCAGACCAACCTGCTGGACTCCTTCCGTGGCCCGACGCCGGCGATGAAGGCCCAGGTCGGCAAGCTGCTGGAAAGCTCGCCCATCACCGCCAGCGACATTGCCGATTACATCTACCGGCACGTGGCCGAAGGCGAATTCATGATTCTGCCCCATGAACTGGGACGCCAGGCCTGGGCACTGAAGCAGAAGAACCCGCAGTTGCTGTACGACGAGATGACCAGCATGGCCGACAAAATGCGCGCCAAGGCTCGCCAGAGCCAGGGTTGACTGCAGGGTTGACTGCTGGTTTCGGGTATTCTTGCGCATTCCGCGCAACTGAATACTGGCGAGAATCCGGCGTGCTCAATTATTTGTGGTTTTTCCTCGCGGCGATCTTCGAGATCGCCGGTTGCTATGCGTTCTACATGTGGCTGCGCCTGGGCAAGACAGCCTGGTGGCTGGCTCCTGCGCTGCTCAGCCTGACCTGTTTCGCTCTCTTGCTGACCCGGGTCGAAGCGGCCTATGCCGGACGCGCTTATGCGGCCTACGGCGGAATCTACATCGTTACTTCCCTGGCCTGGCTCGCGCTGGTGGAGCGGGCCCGGCCGCTGGGGTCGGACTGGCTGGGGGCGTTATTGTGCGTGTTGGGTGCCACTGTCATCCTGCTCGGGCCACGCTTTCAAAACGCCTGAAGGTAGTTTCAGTTGTAGGTGGTGTCTGTAGGACTGATGACTAATGTATGTAGGATTCGCCTAATTATCTGTAGAGACATTGAAGACAGATAATTCCGCGGGCAGTCTCGGATCCCCACTCTTGAAGGATCCAGGCCATGTTGGTATTAACCCGGGAAATCGGCGAGTCAATCATCATCGATGATGAAGTCACGGTGAAGGTCCTCGCCGTCAACGAAAATGTCGTGCGCCTCGGCGTCACGGCCCCTCGCCATATTCAAGTGCACCGTGCGGAAATCCACCGGCGCATTGCCGAATACCTGATCAAGCAGGCGCAGGCCCGGGGTCGCTGAGGGGCTGGGCTCAGTCGAACAGCTCCTTGGGGATATCGTGTTTGAGCATGAGCTGGCATTGCTGGCTGTCCGGGTCGAACACGATGAAGGCCTGGGCCTTGCTCAATGCATGGCGCACGCGCTGTACACGGGTTTCCAGGGGCGTTTCATCGCCATTGTCGGTGCCGTCACGGGTGACGAAGTCCTCGATGAGGCCATCAAATACAACGAATTTATCAAACCCTGCCACACGCACGATTTGCCGGCACGGCAATCTCCATCATCTGCGGCTCGGCCAGTTTGAGGCTTGCCATCAGCTGCGCGTATTCATCCCCATTGGCGACCTGCAGCCGCGGGTTGTGGCGGCGCTCTTCGCCGATGGTCGAGCAGGTCCAGCCCTTGTAGTCGTGGGCCGGGTACACCAGGGTCGTGTCGGGCAGGCTCAACAGGCGTTGCAGGCTGTTCCACGCGTCGTGGGCATTGCCGTTCTGGAAGTCGGTGCGACCGGTGCCGCGGATCAGCAGGGTGTCGCCGCTGAACAGGCAGGCCGGTTCCTGGTCCTGGGGCCAGAGCACGAAGCAATAGGAGTCGTCGGTGTGCCCGGGCGTGTGCCAGGCCACGAGGCTGCGCTTTCCGAAATCCAGATGCTGGCCATCGTGAAAGGAGAAGCTGGCGCAGCTGGCGGGGTTCGGCTCGCCAAACCCGGCGGCGCAACCGGTACGATCGCGCAACAGGCCCAGGGCGGTGATGTGATCAGCATGGGTATGGGTGTCGATGGCCATCGACAGGCGCAGTTCCAGTTCATCGAGCAGGTGCAGATAGTCTTCGAGCTTGTCTCTGACCGGATCGATCAGGAGTGCTTCCCCCTGGTCTGCCAGCAGATAGCTGTAGGTGCTGCTCTGGCTGTGGATAAGTTGCCGAATCAGCATTGCCGTGCTCCTGAATGGCTATGGCGGCATTCGATTATGGGAAATCCGGAGCCATGGGCCATAAGCCATTGTGGACCGCTTTTGTCAGCCTTGCCTGGCTTTGCCGCGTATCAGATTGCGCAGGGCAAAGCGATTGGGATGACAGGCTTCGGCGACGCTGCGCGGCAGTGGCAGGGGCTCATTGTCCAGCCAGGCGGCGATCAGCTCGCCGGACAAGGGCGCGGTAATCAAGCCCCGCGAGCCATGGCCACTGTTGACGTACAGGCCGTCCAGCCACGGGCAGGGCTGGTCGGGGATTTGCCGGGCGTCCTTGGCCAGTACCGCGTAGATTTCGCTGAATGCCGCAGTGTCCGCCACCGGACCGACGATGGGCAGGTAGTCCGGACTCGTGCAGCGGAAGGCGGCGCGCCCCTGGAGCTGTTCTGGCGGCAGTTGCTCGACCTGCAAGCGGCTGGCGAGGTCTGTGGATATCTCCGCGAGCAGTTGCAGATTGCCGGCGTGTTCGGCTGCGGTGGGCGTCAGGTCATCGCTGTGGAAATCGAAACTGGCGCCCAGGGTGTGTTCGCCCTCGCGGGCCGGCGCCACATAGCCTTCGGCGCAGACCACCGTGCGCAAGGCCCGGCTTTGCTCGGTCTGGTCCAGGCGGGTGATCTGGCCGCGGATACGCTTGAGCGGTAGATCGGCCGTGGCGGCAAACTGGCGTACGTCGGCGGCCCCGGCAAGGATCGCTACCGGGGCACTGGCCAGCAGACGTTCACCGTCCCAGGCCTGCCACTGCCCGTCGACCCTGTGCAATTGCAGCACGGCATGATGGGGCAACAGCTGGATATTGGGGTGCCTGGCCTGCCAGTGACACAGGGCAGGGGGGTGGACCCAACCGCCTTCGGGAAAGTACAGCCCGCCACTGTCCAGGCCGATGCCGGCTACCGCCTGAGCCTCGGCCCGCTCCAGCACGCGTAATAGATCCGGGGAGAAAGCTTGGGCGAGCTGGCCCTGACGTTTGGCTTCCTTGTCGTCGAACGCCAGTTGCAGCACGCCGCAGCTGTCCCAGTCGGTGCCGCGTTGCAGCTGTTCAAGCAGGCGGCGGGTATGGCCGAAGCCACTGAGTATCAACTGCGAAAGCGCCGTGCCATGGGCTGAAAGCTTGAGGTAAAGCACACCCTGGGGATTTCCCGAGGCCTCCGCGGCAGGTTGGGCATGGCGCTCCAGCAGGCTCACTTGCCAGCCGCGCATGGCCAGGCTGTGGGCCGTGGCGCAGCCGGCAAGGCCGGCACCGATCACCAGGGCGTGGCGTTGCGAAACCCTGGTGTGCGGGCGGGCGAACCAGGGCGCCGGTGCGGCAGGTGCCGGGATGTCATCGGGCCAGGTATTGAAGACGCCGCGCAGGATTTCCCATTTGTGGCCGATGCCGGGTACCCGTTTCATGGTGAAGCCGGCGGCCTTGAGAGCGCGCCGTACCCAGCCGGTGCTGGTAAAGGTACCCAGTGTGGCCCCGGGGGCCGACAGGCGTGCCAGTTGCGCAAAGAGTTCCGGGGTCCACATTTCCGGATTCCTGGACGGCGCGAAGCCATCGAGGAACCAGGCATCGACCTGGCCATCGAGCTGGGGCAGTTGTTCCAGCGCATCGCCGACCAGCAGGGTCAGGGTCACCCGGCCCTGGTCGAAGATAAAGCGCTGGAAGCCACCATGCACGGCCACGTACTGCTTGAGCAGCGGCTCGGCGAAGGGCGCCAGCTGCGGCCAGAGTGTCAGTGCCCGATTCAGGTCGGCGGGGCTCAGCGGGAATTTTTCCACGCTGACGAAGTGCAACCGGGCGCCCTTCGGCGCGCATGCGGCGAACAACTGCCAGGCACAGAGAAAATTCAGGCCGGTGCCGAATCCGGTTTCGCCGATCACCAGGCGCCCATCCGCGCCAAGCTCGCTGAAGCGACGTTGCAGCTGGTTCTGCTCGATGAACACGTGGCGCGTCTCGTTGAGGGCCGATTCATCGGAGAAATAAACGTCATCGAATACCCGCGAGCGCGGGCGACCCTGGTCGTCCCAATCGATCTGGGCGTGGAAGGCGTGTGAGGAGGGCAGGTGGCTCATGTTCGGCTCGGCAGCAGCAAGACAGGCATTCTAGCCGATCGTTTGCGCTTGCCGGTGGTTGATACATTTTCTCGAAACGACGGCGTCGATGATCCGCTAATCTTGAACATTCGATGAAGGGAGACAGGTATGTTCGAATCCGCCGAGATCGGCCACGCGATTGACAAGGAAACCTACGACGCTGAAGTCCCCGCACTGCGCGAAGCCTTGCTCGAAGCGCAGATAGAGCTCAAGCACCAGGCGCGTTCCCAGGTGATCGTGCTGATCAATGGCATCGAAGGCGCCGGCAAGGGTGAGACGGTCAAACTGCTCAACGAGTGGATGGACCCGCGCCTGATCGAGGTGCGGACCTTCGACCAGCAAACCGATGAAGAACTGGCCCGGCCACCGGCCTGGCGCTACTGGCGGCAACTGCCGGCCAAGGGGCGGATGGGTATTCTGTTCGGCAACTGGTATAGCCAGATGCTGCAGGGGCGGGTGCATGGCGAGTTCAAGGATGCCGTTCTGGATCAGGCCATCAACGGCGCCGAGCGTCTCGAGCAGATGCTCTGCGATGAAGGCGCCTTGATCATCAAGTTCTGGTTTCACCTATCCAAGAAGCAGATGAAGGCACGGCTCAAGTCCTTGAAGGATGATCCCCTGCATAGCTGGCGCATCAGCCCGCTGGATTGGCAGCAGTCCGAGACCTATGACCGCTTCGTACGCTTTGGCGAGCGGGTGCTGCGCCGCACCAGCCGCGACTATGCGCCCTGGCATGTGATCGAGGGCGTCGACCCGAATTACCGCAGCCTCGCGGTCGGCCGGATTCTGCTCGAAGCCATGCAGGCGGCCCTGCAGACCCCACCGCAGGAGACGCACAAGCCCAGCATCGCGCCGGTGGGGGAAAGCATCGACCAGCGCAGCTTGCTCGACAGCCTGGACCTGAGCGTGAGTCTGTCCAAGGAAGACTATGAAGAGCAGCTGGTTGCCGAGCAGGCCCGACTGTCCGGCTTGCTGCGCGACAAGCGCATGCGCCGGCATGCGCTGATCACGGTGTTCGAGGGCAATGACGCTGCGGGCAAGGGCGGCGCGATCCGCCGTGTCGCCGCGGCGCTGGACCCGCGCCAATATGCCATCGTGCCCATCGCCGCGCCCACCCAGGACGAGATTGCCCAACCTTATCTGTGGCGCTTTTGGCGGCAGATTCCGGCGCGCGGCAAGTTCACCGTGTTCGATCGTTCCTGGTATGGCCGGGTGCTGGTGGAGCGGGTCGAAGGCTTCTGCAGCAAGGCCGACTGGATGCGTGCCTATGGCGAAATCAACGATTTCGAAGAGCAACTGAGCGATGCCGGCGTCGTGGTGGTGAAGTTCTGGCTGGCAATCGACAAGGAAACCCAACTCGAACGCTTCAAGGAGCGCGAGCAGATCCCCTTCAAGCGCTTCAAGATCACCGAAGAAGACTGGCGCAATCGTGACAAGTGGGACCTGTACCGCGCTGCCGTCGGTGACATGGTCGATCGCACCAGCACCGAAATCGCGCCCTGGACCCTGGTCGAGGCCAATGACAAGCGCTGGGCGCGGGTCAAGGTGCTGCGCACCATCAACGAAGCGCTGGAGGCTGCCTTCAAGACTGACAAGAAGTCCGGATAGTTCATCTGTGACGGATGGGTTTTCATACAGAACCTGAATGATCATCGCAGAAGGTGATCATGCAGTTTTATGCTCGGAGAACTTAACCGATAACCACAAGAGGGCAGTGCCATGCGTGAAGTAGTGATCGTCGATAGCGTGCGGACCGGGCTGGCCAAGTCCTTTCGAGGCAAGTTCAACCAGACCCGTCCGGATGACATGGCGGCCCATTGTGTCAACGCCTTGCTCGAGCGCAATGGCATCGACCCGGCGACTGTCGAAGACTGCATCGTCGGCGCCGGTTCCAACGAGGGTGCCCAGGGGTTCAATATCGGTCGCAACGTCGCCGTGCTCTCGCGCCTGGGCACCGGCACGGCCGGGATGACCCTCAATCGCTTCTGCTCCTCGGGCCTGCAGGCCATTGCCATTGCGGCCAACCAGATCGCTTCGGGCTGCAGCGATATCATCGTGGCCGGTGGTGTGGAGTCCATCAGCCTGACCCTCAAGAGCGTCAATCAGGACCATTTGATCAACCCTGCGCTCAAGGACCTGAACCCCGGCATTTACATGCCTATGGGGCAGACTGCCGAAATCGTAGCCAGGCGCTACAACGTCAGCCGCCAGGAGCAGGATCAGTACGCCCTGCAAAGCCAGCAGCGTACCGCCAGGGCCCAGGCAGCCGGGTTGTTCAAGGATGAAATCGTGCCGATGTCCACCCGTTTCCTGGTGGAAGACAAGGCCACGGGGCAGCAGGAATGGCGCGAAGGTGTGGTTTTCGACGACGACTGCAACCGCCCGGACACGACGCTCGAGAGCCTGGCCGGCTTGAAGCCGGCGTTCGCTGAAGATGGCTCGGTGACGGCCGGCAATGCTTCGCAACTGTCCGACGGGGCGTCCATGACGCTGGTCATGAGCCTTGAGCGGGCGCAGGCGCTGGGACTGACGCCGCGGGCGATTTTCCGTGGCTTTACCGTTGCCGGTTGCGAACCCGACGAAATGGGCATCGGCCCGGTGTTCGCCGTACCGAAACTGCTCAAGGCCAATGGCCTGAGCGTGGCGGATGTCGACCTGTGGGAGTTAAATGAAGCCTTCGCCTCGCAGTGCCTGTATTGCCGTGATCGCCTGGAAATCGACAACGAGAAATACAATGTGAACGGTGGTTCCATTTCCATTGGTCATCCGTTCGGCATGACCGGGTCGCGTCAGGTCGGGCATCTGGTGCGTGAGCTTTCGCGGCGCAACGTGCGCTATGGCGTGGTGACGATGTGTGTGGGTGGCGGGATGGGGGCGGCCGGTCTGTTCGAAGCTGTTAGCTGAGATTTATGTTGCCCGTGAGGGCCTCATCGCGGGCAAGTCGAATCGTCGCACCGCCGCTCCCACAGGGGATCTCCACAAATCCCATGCCGACCTCTGTGGGAGCTGGCTTGCCAGCGATGGTATCAATTCGGTGAAGCAGACAAACCGGGTTGCCAGCATCGCAGGCAAGTCGAGTCGTCGCACCGCAGCTCCCACAGAGCAAACTAAACACTTACCGCCCATTCCGCTCCACAACTGTTCCTGTGTGAAAATTCTTACAGCGCTTAGAATCGTGCTTTATCCCGCCCCCCAGGGATCTCGAGGCTGGTCATGCACATTTCATCCGGACGTTGGGTCTACGGTCTTCTCCTGTCATTGTTGACCGCATTCCTGTGGGGCATTCTGCCGATCAAGTTGAAGCAGGTCCTGCAGACCATGGATCCGGTGACGGTCACCTGGTATCGGCTGATGGTTTCCGGCGGCGTTTTGTTTGCCTACCTGGCTTTCGTCAAGCGCCTGCCGAGCTTCACAGGCCTGGGGCGCAGGAACATCGGCCTGGTGCTGTTGGCAGTGGCGGGGCTGGTGGGTAACTACGTGTGTTACTTGTTCGGCCTGAAACTGGTCAGCCCGGGTACCGCGCAACTGGTTATCCAGATGGGCCCCATCCTGCTGCTGCTCGGCAGCGTGTTCATTTTCAAGGAACGCTTCACCCTGACCCAGGGCATTGGCCTGGCCATTTTGCTGGCGGGATTCGGGATGTTTTTCAACCAGCGTCTGGAAGAATTGCTGACTTCGCTGAGCCAATACACCGCCGGTGTATTGATTACGCTGCTGGCCGCGGCGGTCTGGACCTTTTATGCCCTGGGCCAGAAACAACTGCTGACGGTGTGGAACTCGGTGCAGGTGATGATGCTGATCTACCTGCTGTGTGCACTGGTCCTCACGCCCTGGGCGCACCCGCTGGAGGTGCTGCAACTGAGCCCGCTGCAAGGCTGGTTGTTGCTGGCCTGCTGCCTCAACACGCTGGTGGCCTACGGGGCCTTCGCCGAAGCCCTGGCCCATTGGGAAGCTTCACGTGTCAGCGCGACACTGGCTATCACGCCGCTGGTGACCTTCGGCGCCGTGGCCGTGGCGGCGCAGATCTGGCCGGACTATGTCCCCAAAGAAGAGATCAACGGCTTGGGCTACACCGGCGCCATGATCGTCGTCCTGGGCTCGGCATTGACGGCGCTGGGGCCGTCGATTCTGGCAGGTTGGCGGGCGCGCCGCCTGAGGATTGCCGGACAACATTAGGTACCGATCTGCCGTCCCAGGGCTTCGGTCTGATGCAGCCATTGCTGGCGCTGTTCCTCCGTGGAGGACTGCGCCGGGGCGAATTCCTTCAGGTGCAGGGTCTTGACTCCGCAGAAGCCCAGGGTGGTGCGTATCATCTGTTTATGCGCCGGGGCCCCATATTTCCAGCGGAAATAGTGCGGCGAAGTGTCCATGGTCACCAGCAGGTCGGCGCTGCGGCCCAGCAACAGCTTGTTGGCCTGGTCTTCGCGACCATGGGCCTTGAAGGCGAAACCGGGCAACAAGACCCGGTCCAGAAAGCCCTTGAGCAATGCAGGCAGCCCGCCCCACCAGATGGGATAGACGAACACCAGATGTTCGGCCCAGTGAATCTGCCGCTGGGCTTCGAGCAGGTCCGGCTCCAGCGGTTGCGATTGTTCGTAGCCGCTGTGCAGCACAGGGTCGAATTTCAGCTCGCCAAGGCGGATCACTCGTACCACATGACCACCACTGCGGGCGCCCTGGGCATAGGCTTCACCCAGGGCATGACCAAGGCTGATGGTCTTCGGCGTGCCGAAAATCATCAGGATGCGTTTGCCGTCACCTTCAAGGGCGGTGGCGCCGCTTTTACGCTCAACCATTCTTGCCGGCCTCGAGCATGCTTTCCGGGCGCACCCACAGGTCGAATTCGGCATCGGTCAGGTAACCCAGCGCCAGCGCCGCTTCGCGCAGCGTCCGGCCGTCGGCATAGGCTTTCTTGGCGATTTCCGCGGCCTTGTCGTAGCCGATATGCGGGTTCAGTGCAGTGACCAGCATCAGGCCCTGCTCCAGGTGTCTGGCCATTTGCTCTGGGTCGGGTTCCAGGCCCGCGATGCAATGCTGCTGGAAGTTGCTGCAGCCATCGGCAAGCAAGCCGATCGATTGCAGCAGGTTATGAATGATCACCGGCTTGAAGACGTTGAGTTGCAGATGGCCCTGGCTGGCGGCAAAGCCCACCGCAACGTCATTGCCCATTACCTGGCAGGCGATCATCGACAGGGCCTCGCATTGGGTCGGGTTGACCTTGCCGGGCATGATCGAACTACCCGGTTCGTTGGCCGGCAGGCGCACTTCGGCGATCCCTGCGCGTGGGCCGGAGCCCAGCAGACGCAGGTCGTTGGCCAGTTTCATCAGTGTCACCGCCAGGGTTTTCAAGGCCCCGGACAGTGTGGTCAGAGGTTCATGACCGGCCAATGCGGCAAATTTGTTCGGTGCGGTGACGAATGGCAGGCCCGACAGTGCGGCCAGTTCAGCAGCCATCGCCTCGGCGAATCCATGGGGCGAATTCAGGCCAGTGCCTACGGCGGTACCGCCCTGGGCCAGTTCACAGACGGCCGGCAGGGCGGCGCGAATGGCGCGCTGGGCGTAATCGAGCTGAGCGACGAACGCCGACATTTCCTGACCGAAGGTAATGGGCGTCGCGTCCATCATGTGGGTGCGGCCGGTCTTGACCAGGTGTTGATGGCGCACCGCAAGCTCGGCCAGCCCGTCGGACAGGTCGGCAATGGACGGCAGCAGATGCTCTTGCACGGCCTTGACCGTGGCAATGTGCATGGCCGTGGGGAAGCAATCGTTGGAGCTCTGCGAGCGATTGACGTGATCGTTCGGGTGTACCGGATTTTTGCCACCGCGGCCTTTGCCCGCCAGTTCGTTCGCGCGACCGGCGATCACTTCGTTGACGTTCATGTTGCTTTGGGTGCCACTGCCGGTCTGCCAGACGACGAGCGGGAATTGGTCGTCGTGTTGGCCGCCGAGCACTTCGTCGGCGGCCTGTTCGATCAACCGGGCAATGTCCGCCGGAAGGTCTCCGTTGCGGTTGTTGACGCGTGCGGCGGCTTTTTTTATCAGTGCCAGGGCATGCAGGACATCCAGCGGCATGCGTTCCTTGCCGATCGCAAAATTGATCAGTGAGCGCTGAGTCTGGGCACCCCAGTAGGCTTGATCGGGAACTTCTACCTGACCAAGGCTGTCAGTTTCGATACGGCTCATGCTGCTCTCACTCCTTTGTGGTCTGATTTCGCAGTTTAGGTCTTGATTCGACACTTCGGTTCCATTGATCCATGATCTGACGGTAACCTCTCAACGTAACCAGGGTTGAGCCCTGCACCTTCGTGGGCGCAGAATGTTCAACTCAGAGGTGAAACCTCGCCTGCCAATTAAAGGAAACCCGATGACTCGTCTTCGTGCCATTTGCACCGCAGTTGCTCTGGTCTGCGCCAGCGGCCAGGTCTTCGCCGCTACCCCCAGCCATGAGGCCAGCGCCGACGCCTTCCTGAAGATGGCGCATGCCGACAAGCTTGGCACCCCGGTGTACATGCAAGTTCAGCAAATGTTTGCCCAGCGCTTCGAACAGACCAAGGCCCCGGCGTCGAAAAAAGCCGTGCTCGATACCTACCAGGCCAAGGCCAATGCCGCGCTGGACCAGGCCATCGGCTGGAACAAGCTCAAGCCTGACATGATCAAGCTGTACACCGACAACTTCAGTGAACAGGAACTCAAGGACCTGGTCGCCTTCTATCAATCGCCACTGGGCCGCAAAGTCCTGGAAAAAATGCCGGTCGTGACCCAGAAATCCGCACAGCTGACCCAGCAGAAACTGGAAAGCGCCGTGCCTGTGGTCAACAAGCTGCTGGCCGACATGACCAAGGAACTGGACCCGGCGGGTGCCGCCAAGGCTGCCGCCGCAGCACCGGCGAAGAAGCCGTAAGCGGAGCCGCTCATGTCCATGCAGCAACGTATTGAGCAATCGCTGGCCGTCCTGAAGCCAGAACACCTGCAAGTGCTCGACGAGAGCCACATGCACAGTCGCGGCCTGGAGACGCACTTCAAGGCGGTGCTGGTCAGCGAGCAGTTCGACGGCCTCAATAGCGTCAAGCGTCATCAGAAAGTGTACGCCACGCTGGGCGAGTTGATGGGGCAATTCCACGCCCTGGCCCTGCACACGTACACGCCGCAAGAGTGGGAAAAGATCGGCGCAGCCCCGGCATCGCCGACCTGTGCCGGCGGTAGTAAACACTGACCGTCAGTTTTTGCTAGAATCCGCAACGCGCCGCCTGTCGGCGCGTTTTTTTTTGCATCCGGTCCGCCCTTTGCGAGGGTGACCACCAGGAGAAATACCCATGACACAAAGCATTGTCGTGGCGGCACTGTATAAGTTCGTCACCCTCAATAATTACGTCGAATTGCGCGAGCCCCTGCTCAAGGCAATGGAAGACAATGGCATCAAAGGCACGCTGCTGCTGGCCGAAGAAGGCATCAACGGCACCGTTTCCGGTACCCGCGAAGGGATCGACGGCCTGCTGGCCTGGCTCAAGGGCGACGAGCGCATGGTCGACCTCGACCACAAAGAGTCGTACTGCGACGAACAACCGTTCTACCGCACCAAGGTCAAGCTCAAGAAAGAGATCGTCACCCTGGGCGTCGAAGGCGTGGACCCCAACTACCGGGTCGGCACCTATGTCGAACCGCAGGACTGGAACGCGTTGATCAGCGACCCTGAAGTCCTGTTGATCGATACCCGTAACGACTACGAGGTTTCGATTGGCACTTTCCAGGGCGCCATCGATCCAAAGACCACCAGCTTTCGCGAATTCCCGGACTACATCAAGGCCAATTTCGACCCGGCCCGCCACAAGAAAGTCGCGATGTTCTGTACCGGCGGCATTCGTTGTGAGAAGGCTTCGAGCTACATGCTGGGCGAGGGATACGAGGAGGTTTATCACCTCAAGGGCGGCATCCTGAAGTACCTCGAAGAGGTCCCGCAGGAAGAGAGCCGTTGGGAAGGTGACTGTTTCGTCTTCGATAACCGGGTCACTGTGCGTCATGACCTGACCGAGGGCGACTATGATCAATGTCATGCCTGCCGCACGCCGATCAGTGTGCAGGACCGCGAGTCGGAACATTATTCACCCGGCATCAGTTGCCCCCATTGCTGGGACAGCCTGAGTGAAAAGACTCGCCGCAGTGCGATCGACCGGCAAAAGCAGATCGAGTTGGCAAAAGCACGCAACCTGCCGCACCCGATCGGCCATAATTACCGGAAAGTCACGGAGGTCTGATCCATGTCCGCTCGCCTGTTGTACGTGATGGACCCGATGTGCTCCTGGTGCTGGGGGTTTGCGCCAGTGGCCGAGGCCCTGATCGAACAGGCGCATGCGGCGGGTGTGGAAGTGCACCTGGTCATGGGCGGTTTGCGCACCGGCAGCGTGGCGCTGGATCCTTCGACCCGGCGCTATATCCTCGAGCATTGGCAGGCGGTGAGCGATGCCACTGGGCAGGCCTTTGCGTTCGAAGGGGCGCTGCCCGAGGGTTTCATCTACGACACCGAGCCCGCCTGCCGGGCGGTGGTGGCGGCGCGCAATCTCGACCCTTCCTGCGCCTGGCCGTTGGTCAAGCTCATCCAGCACGCGTTTTATGTGCAAGGGCGCGATGTCACCCGCGCGCCGGTGCTGGTGGAGCTGGCCGAAGCGGCAGGCCTGCCGCGCAACGAGTTCGCCGCGGCCTTCGACAGTGCCGAGCAGCAAATGACCACGGCGGCCGATTTCACCTGGGTGCAGGACCTGGGTATCGCCGGTTTCCCGACACTGCTGGCCGAACGCAACGGCCAGCTGGCGCTGCTGACCAACGGCTATCAGCCTCTTTCTGAACTGGCACCGTTGCTCGGTCGCTGGCTGGAGCGTGCCGCTTATGCTTGACGTCTCGGGCTCACCGCACCTTCCACCCGTCAAGGAGCCGACTCATTCGGATCGTTTGACATGGGCGGAAATTCGGCGGTTGGCCCTGCGTCATAAAAAAGCCCTTTGGATCGCCAACGGTGTGGCGGTGCTGGCGACCCTGTGCACGGTTCCGATTCCCTTGCTATTGCCATTGCTGGTCGACGAAGTCTTGCTCGGCCATGGCGATGCGGCCCTCAAATGGATGAACCGGCTGTTGCCCGACAGCTGGCAGGTGGCGGCCGGCTATATCGGTCTGATGCTGCTGGTGACCTTGACCCTGCGCGGCGCGGGGCTGGTTTTCAACGTGCTTCAGGCGCGATTGTTTGCGGGGCTGGCCAAGGACATGGTCTATCGCTTGCGCATTCGCCTGATCGAACGGCTCAAGCGGATCTCCCTCAGCGAGTACGAAAGCCTGGGCAGCGGCACGGTCACGACTCACCTGGTCACCGACCTCGATACCCTGGATAAATTCGTCGGCGAGACCCTCAGCCGCTTTCTGGTGGCTGCACTCACCCTGACCGGCACCGCCGGGATCCTGATGTGGATGCACTGGGAGCTGGCGCTGTTGATCCTGCTGTTCAACCCTCTGGTGATCTTTGCCACGGTGCAGTTGGGCAAGCGGGTCAAGCATCTGAAGAAGCTCGAAAACGACAGCACGTCGCGTTTCACCCAGGCCTTGACCGAAACCCTGGATGCCATCCAGGAAATCCGTGCCGGCAACCGCCAGGGCTTTTTTCTCGGTCGGCTTGGCTTGCGCGCCCAGGAAGTGCGCGATTACGCGGTGGCTTCCCAGTGGAAAAGCGATGCATCGGGCCGTGCCAGCGGTTTGCTGTTCCAGTTCGGCATCGATATTTTCCGCGCGGCGGCCATGCTCACGGTGCTGTTCTCCGACCTCTCCATCGGGCAGATGCTCGCGGTATTCAGCTACCTGTGGTTCATGATCGGCCCGGTCGAGCAGTTGCTGAACCTGCAATATGCGTACTACGCCGCCGGTGGCGCGCTGACCCGTATCAACGAATTGCTGGCGCGCGCCGATGAACCGCAGTATGCCGGCGGTGCAGACCCGTTCAAGGGGCGTGACACCGTGGGCATCGACGTCCGTGGCCTGAGCTTCGGTTACGGCGAAGAGTTGGTGCTCGATCAACTGGACCTGTCCATCGCTCCGGGCGAGAAGGTGGCGGTGGTGGGGGCCAGCGGGGGCGGAAAAAGTACCCTGGTGCAGCTGTTGCTCGGCCTCTATACCCCGCAGTCCGGTACCGTCCGCTTTGGCGGCTCGACCTTGCAGGAAATCGGCCTGGAAACCGTTCGCGAAAATGTTGCCGTAGTACTGCAGCATCCTTCGCTGTTCAACGACAGCGTGCGGGCTAACCTGACCATGGGCCGCGACTGCTCGGATGACGCGTGTTGGCGCGCACTGGAAATCGCTCAGCTCGATGGCACCATCGCGGCGTTGCCCAAGGGCCTGGACAGCGTTGTCGGGCGTTCCGGCGTACGTCTTTCCGGAGGCCAGCGCCAACGCCTGGCGATTGCCCGCATGGTCCTGGCCGACCCCAAGGTGGTGATTCTCGATGAAGCCACTTCGGCGCTGGACGCTGCCACTGAATACAATCTGCACCAGGCGCTCGCGCGCTTCCTGAGTGAACGTACCACCTTGATCATCGCCCACCGTTTGTCGGCCGTTAAACAGGCCGACAGGGTCCTGGTGTTCGATGGCGGGCATGTGGCCGAGGATGGCGATCACTTGCAATTGATCGCCGAAGGTGGCCTTTACGCCAAACTCTATGGCCATTTGCAACAAATCTGATAGACAACAGGCTTCATGAATGACAGTTTCAGCCGCTGCGCTGGGGAGAATTGTCCTAGTCTGAGCGGTGGTAAGTTGGGTTGTGGCTGGCTCTGCTGATGTAAGGGAACTCATGAAGCAAAAACGGACTCTCGAAACGCCAAGGTTGTTGGGCATCGTCTGGCCATTCATAGCCGTCGTGCTGTTTCAGGCATTGTTGGGGTGTATCAGTCTTTACGCGCTGTCGGCGGTGCGTGGCTATGTGGCAGGCGAAAGCTTGTGGTCCAAGGGGCAAAAGGATGCGATCTATTACCTGAGCCAGTATGCCGACAGCCGCGATGAATCGATTTTTCGCAATTATCAGCGTGCTATTGCCGTGCCACAGGGCAGCCATGACCTGCGCATTGCCCTGGACAGCCCGCAGCCTGATCTGGATGCGGCCCGCCAGGGCATTCTGCAAGGGGGCAACCACCCGGACGATGTCAGCGGCGTTATCTGGTTGTATTTGAATTTCCGCCATTTCAGCTACATGGAAAAAGCCATCGAACTGTGGACGGTGGGCGATAGCTTCTTGCAGCAACTCGATGAGGTGGCCCGGCAGATGCATCAAGGTATCTCTCGGGGCCTGGCCAGCGAAGCGCAGATCGTTCGCTGGAAGGAGCAGATCGCTGCGATCAACAATGGCGTGACGCCCGCCGCGATGGCATTCAGCAATGCCCTGGGCGAGGGCTCGCGTTATCTATTGCGCATGCTGCTGGCGACCAACCTGGTCACGGCGCTGGTGCTGATCATTCTGGCGTTGTGGCGATCGCAAAAGTTGCTGGCGCAGCGGCATGCGTTCGCCAGTGCGCTGCAAGTGGAGCGTGAACGGGCGCAGGTCACGCTGGAGTCCATCGGCGATGGTGTGATCACCACGGGCGTCGACGGTTCGATCGCTTACATGAACCCGGCAGCCGAGCAACTGACCCTGTGGAATGCCGAGCAGGCCTATGGAATGCCGCTGGCATCGCTGTTCAATCTGCTCGATGACAACGCCGAAAAAGACAGCTTCACGCTGATCGACCACATTCTCAGTGGCGAGCTGCGCGGTGGCAGCGAGCATGCCAAGCTGATTCAGCGCCTGGATGGCAGTACCGTTTCGGTGACGCTGGTGGGCGCACCGATCCGGGCCCAGGGCAAGGTCAGTGGTGCTGTGCTGGTGTTGCACGATATGACCCAGGAGCGCCAGTACATCGATGATCTGTCCTGGCAGGCCAGCCATGATGCGTTGACCGGGCTGGCCAACCGACGGGAATTCGAGCACCGGCTCGAGTTGGCGCTCACGGGGCTGAGCCGGCAAGCCGCGCACCACTCCCTGATGTTCCTGGACCTGGACCAATTCAAGCTGGTCAACGATACCTGTGGCCATGCGGCCGGCGACGAATTGCTGCGGCACATATGCACCTTGCTGCAATCGAACCTGCGCGAGGACGATACGCTGGCGCGCCTGGGCGGCGACGAGTTCGGCATTCTGCTGGAGAACTGCCCGTCGGACGTGGCGGAAAAGATCGGCGAAGGCTTGCGCCAGACCGTGCAGAACCTGCACTTCGTCTGGAAGGGACGGCAATTCGTGACGACCGTGAGCATTGGCGTGGTGCACATTGCCCAGGCGCCGACCAGTCTGGAGGCCTCGTTGCGGGCGGCGGACATGGCGTGCTACATGGCCAAGGAGAAAGGCCGTAACCGGGTTCAGGTCTACCACGCCGACGACTCGGAACTGTCCCTGCGTTTTGGCGAAATGGCCTGGGTGCAGCGCCTGCACATGGCCCTGGAAGAAAATCGCTTCTGCCTCTATGCCCAGGAGATTGCTGCGCTGGGCGTTTCGGATAACCCGGGTGGGCATATCGAGATTCTGTTGCGCCTGCATGATGAGACGGGCCGGGTCATTCTGCCGGACAGTTTCATTCCTGCGGCCGAGCGCTATGGGTTGATGACGGCGATCGACAGCTGGGTGGTACAGAATGTATTCAAGGTCATACGCAACTGCATGTTCGAGGGGCATGACGGCCCGCTGGCCATGTGCGCGATCAATCTGTCAGGTAGCAGTATCGGTGACGAGAAGTTCCTGGAGTTCTTGCGTGAGCAGTTCATCGAGCACGACATTCCGCCGGAATTGATTTGTTTCGAAATTACCGAGACCAGTGCCATTGCCAATCTGAGCAGCGCCATTCGTTTCATCAATGAATTGAAAGGCCTGGGGTGCCGTTTCTCGCTGGATGACTTTTGCGCCGGCATGTCGTCGTTCGTCTATCTCAAGCATTTGCCTGTAGACTTCCTGAAAATCGACGGTAGCTTCGTCAAGGACATGCTCGACGACCCCATCAACCGGGCCATGGTAGAGGTCATCAATCACATCGGCCATGTGATGGGCAAGAAAACCATTGCCGAATTCGTGGAAACGCCGTTGATCGAGCAAGCCTTGATGGAGGTCGGTGTCGACTATGCCCAAGGCTATCTGATAGAACGTCCGCAAGTATTCAACAGCGCCAGCCTGCAACGCCGTCACCAGCGCTCCAGGCCCTTGTTGTTCAAGGCGCCCGGCACGTTTCGCTGATGGTTGCACAGCCACCGAGTCAAAAGGAGTCGACAGTGACAGACGCGTTTAACCGAACCGGTCCCTTGATGGAGGTCGGTAGTTACCCTGCGTGGGCGCGGCAATTGATCCAGGATTGCAGCGAGAGCAAGCGCCGGGTCGTGGAACATGAGCTGTACCAGCGTATGCGTGACGCTTCGCTGAGCCCCAGGACCATGCGTCAGTACCTGATCGGTGGCTGGCCGGTGGTCGAGCAATTTGCCTTGTACATGGCACAGAACCTGACCAAGACCCGTTTCGCCCGCCATCCTGGCGAAGATATGGCGCGGCGCTGGTTGATGCGCAACATCCGGGTCGAGCTGAACCATGCCGACTACTGGGTGAATTGGAGCCAGGCCCATGGCGTCAGCCTCGAGGACTTGCAGGCGCAACAGGTGCCTGGGGAGCTTCAGGCACTGAGCCATTGGTGCTGGCACACCAGTTCTTCCGACTCTCTGGTCATCGCCATTGCCGCAACCAACTACGCCATCGAAGGCGCCACAGGCGAATGGTCGGCGATGGTTTGTTCCACTGGCGCCTATGCTGCCGCGTTTCCCGAAGAAGGGCGCAAGCGGGCGATGAAGTGGCTGAAGATGCATGCCCAGTACGATGACTCGCATCCCTGGGAGGCACTTGAAATCATTTGCACCCTGGCAGGCAACAATCCGTCCACTGCTCTGCGTGACGAGCTGCGGCGGGCGATCTGCAAGAGTTATGAGTATATGTACCTGTTCCTCGAACGCTGCATGCAGTTCGAGCAGCACCAACCCGCGCATGAACGGATGGCACTGCTCGAAGACTGAGGTGCTCGTTATGGCTTATTGGGCGTTGAACGCCTGGCCATTGATGCCGGCGCTGTCAGGGCCCATCAGGTACAGGTAGACCGGCATGATCTCTTCGGGCAACGGGTTGATGTCCGGATTCTCGCCCGGGTAGGCCTGGGCGCGCATGCTGGTGCGCGTAGCGCCAGGGTTGACGCTGTTGGCGCGGACCGGCGCCACACCATCCAGTTCGTCCGCCAGGGTCTGCATCAGGCCTTCAGTGGCAAACTTGGAAACGCCATAGGCGCCCCAGTAGGCCCGACCCTTGCGGCCAACGCTGCTGGAAGTGAAGATCACGGATGCATCCTGGGACAGCTTGAGCAGCGGCAGCATGGTGCTGGTCAGCATGAACATGGCGTTGACGTTGACGTGCATGACGCGCATGAAGTTTTCGCCAGACAGCTGTTCCAGCGGCGTTCTCGGCCCGATGATCGAGGCATTGTGCAGCAGGCCGTCCAGGCGACCGAACTCGTTTTCGATCATGGCCGCCAGTTCGTCGTACTGGTGGGGCAGGGCCGTTTCCAGATTGAACGGGATGACCGCCGGCTGAGGATGGCCGGCTGCCTCGATTTCGTCGTAGACCTCGATCAGGTTGGCTTCGGTCTTGCCCAGCAGCAGGACGGTGGCGCCGTGGGCGGCATAAGTCTTGGCGGCGGCAGCGCCGATTCCGCGGCCTGCGCCGGTGACCAGGATTACCCGGTCCTTGAGCAGTTCTGGGCGGGCGGAGTAGTCAAACATGGGTAGACCTCGAATTAGGTGGTGACTTCATCGCTGGCAAGCCAGCTCCCACAGTGGATCCCAGTAAATTCACAATTTTGTGAATGACACCTGAACTCTGTGGGAGCGGGCTTGCCCGCGATAAGGTCCAAAGGACCTTCAAATCAGCAGCTACACAAAGCGCTATCAAGCACCTTGCGCAAATCCAGCGGATGATCGACTACCACATCCGCCCCCCAGTTGTTCGGGTTGTCCTGAGGATGAATATAGCCATAGGTCACGGCGGCGGTGCGGGTGCCGGCATCGCGCCCGGACTCGATATCGCGCAGGTCATCGCCGACGAACAATACGCTGGCCGGGTCCAGGTCGAGCATCTTGCAGGCCAGGATCAGCGGCTCCGGGTCTGGCTTGCTGTTCTTGACGTGGTCGGGGCAGATCAGCAGGGCCGAGCGTTCGGCCAGGCCCAGTTGCTGCATGATCGGCTCGGCGAAGCGCACCGGCTTGTTGGTGACTACGCCCCAGACCAGGTCGGAGCTTTCGATGTCGGCCAGAAGCTCGGCCATGCCGTCGTACAGTTTGCTGTGGACCGCGCAGTTGCTTTGGTAGCGTTCCAGGAACTCAAGGCGCAGGGGCTCGAACTCTGGCGATTCGGGCGACAGGCCAAAGGTCACTTCGACCATGGCGCGGGCGCCACCGGAAATCACGTCACGAATCAGTTGTTCGTCCATTGCCGGCAAGCCGCGATCGGCGCGCATGCCCTGGCAGATGGCGATGAAATCCGGCGCCGTATCGAGCAGGGTGCCGTCCATGTCGAAAAGTACTGCTCTTAAACGCATGCTCATTCCTCGCGCAGGGTCTGGATCATGTAATTGACGTCTACATCGGCAGCCAATTTATAGTGCTTGGTCAGCGGGTTGTAGGTCAGGCCGATGATGTCCTTGACCGTCAGACCGGCGGCACGGCTCCAGGCACCCAGTTCGGAAGGGCGGATGAACTTCTTGAAGTCGTGGGTGCCGCGCGGCAGCAGCTTCATGATGTATTCGGCACCGACGATGGCGAACAGATACGCCTTTGGATTGCGGTTGATGGTCGAGAAGAACACCTGGCCACCCGGCTTGACCATGCGGAAACAGGCGCGGATCACCGACGCTGGGTCCGGCACGTGCTCGAGCATCTCAAGGCAGGTGACGACGTCGAACTGCTCGGGCATTTCCTCGGCCAGGGCCTCGGCGGTGATTTGCCGGTATTCGACGTTCACGCCCGATTCCAGTTGATGCAACTGGGCCACGGCCAAGGGCGCCTCGCCCATGTCGATACCGGTGACGGTGGCGCCGCGCTGGGCCATGGCTTCGCTGAGAATGCCGCCGCCGCAACCGACGTCGAGCACCTTCTTGCCGGCCAGGTTGACCCGCTCATCGATCCAGTTGACCCGCAGGGGGTTGATGTCGTGCAGTGGCTTGAACTCGCTTTCGCGGTCCCACCAGCGGTGGGCCAAGGCCTCGAATTTGGCGATTTCAGCGTGGTCGACGTTGCTCATGGACTGTCCTCTGAAGCTTGAAAATTCTGCGTGCTTGCCGGCAGGTCAGGCGCCTGCCGGTGGGTTATTCGGTGTGGCCGCCGATGCGTTTGCCCCAGGCCGTGGCCGTGGCATGCAGCTGTTGTTCATCCAGGCGAGTCAGGCGGCGCTCGTCGAGCAGCTGCTTGCCGGCGACCCAGACATGTTTCACGCAATCGCGACCGCTGGCATAAATCAGTTGCGAGACCGGATCGTAGATCGGTTGCTGGGCCAGGCCCGACAGGTCGAAAGCGACCATGTCGGCAGCCTTGCCAGGCTCCAGTGAGCCGATAGCGGCGTCCAGGCCCAGCGCCCTGGCGCCGTTGAGGGTAGCCATGCGCAGGGCGCGATGGGCATCCAGGGCGGTGGCGCAGCCGGCGACGGCCTTGGCCAACAGGGCAGCGGTACGGGTTTCGCCGAGCAGGTCCAGGTCGTTGTTGCTGGCGGCGCCATCGGTACCGACTGCGACATTGACCCCGGCTTGCCACAGACGTTCGACCGGACAGAAGCCGCTGGCCAGTTTCAGGTTCGACTCGGGGCAATGAATTACGCTGGTGTTGGTTTCTACCAGCAGGGTGAGGTCTTCGTCGCTGACCTGGGTCATGTGCACGGCCTGCATGCGCGGCCCGAGCAGGCCCAGGTGCGCCAGGCGAGCCAGCGGGCGCTCGCCACGTTGCTCGAGTGACTGTTGCACCTCGAAGGCGGTCTCCTGAACATGCATGTGAATGGCGGCGTCGAGTTCTTCGGCCAGCACACGGATCTTTTCCAGGTTTTCGTCGCTCACTGTATAGGGCGCGTGGGGGCCGAAGGCGACGGTGATGCGTGGGTGGTGCTTGAGATCGTTGAACAGCTCGACGCCCTGGTGCAGGGCGTGATCGGTGTCGCGGGCGCCCGGAATCGGGAAGTCCAGGATCGGAATGGCGATCTGGGCGCGAATGCCGCTTTCATGGATACGTTCGCTGGCAACTTTCGGGAAGAAATACATGTCCGAGAAACAGGTGATGCCGCCTTTGAGCTGCTCGGCGATGGCCAGGTCGGTGCCGTCACGGACAAACGCCTCGTCGACCCAGCGCCCTTCGGCCGGCCAGATGTGCTCCTCCAGCCAGGTCATCAAGGGCAAATCGTCGGCCAGGCCGCGGAACAGGGTCATCGCGGCGTGGCCGTGGGCATTGATCAGCCCGGGGCTGAGCAGGCAGCCCGGCAGTTCGCGGACCTCGCTGGCGGCGAGCTTCAACGCCTCTTCGCGTGGGCCGATATAGGCAATGCGGCCGTCGCGGACGCCGACGCCATGGGCTTGCAGGACCACGCCGGCCGGTTCCACAGGCACCAGCCAGGTGGGCAGGAGCAGGAGGTCGAGCGGGGCTGCAGGGTTGGGCATGGCGGCTTTCCAGTGCTTTTGAACGGTGATGGCGAAGTATACCCGAGCGTCTTGGCCGGGGGCTCGCTATAATCGACCGCTTTTGATGTCCGAGTACGGGGTGTGGCATGCGCGATCGACTATTGGCTGCGGAGAAGGTTAAGGCCATCGATTGGCGAGAGGACGCCTTGTACCTGCTCGATCAACGAATTCTGCCCTTCGAGGAAACCTGGCTGGCGTATACCGACGCTGCGGGTGTCGCCGAGGCGATTCGTTCGATGGTGGTGCGTGGTGCGCCTGCAATCGGTATCAGCGCGGCCTATGGCATCGTGCTGGGGGCGCGCAAGCGGCTGGCTGCCGGTGGTGACTGGCACGCTGCGCTGGAAGAAGACTTCAAGGTGCTGGCGGCTTCCCGGCCCACGGCAGTCAATCTGTTCTGGGCGCTCAATCGCATGCGCGATCGCCTGGAGCGGCTCAAGCGCAGCGATGACCCCCTGGCGGGTCTGGAGGCTGAAGCGCTGGCGATCCATGAGAGCGACCGTGAAGCCAACCTGACCATGGCGCAGTTGGGCGTGGACCTGATTCGCAGGCATCAGGGCAATGTTCAGGCGCTGTTGACCCACTGCAATACTGGCGCCTTGGCCACCGGTGGCTTCGGCACGGCCTTGGGGGTCATTCGCGGGGCCTGGCTGGAGGGTATGGTCGAGCGCGTCTATGCCGACGAGACACGGCCCTGGTTGCAGGGGTCGCGCTTGACTGCGTGGGAATTGGCCAATGAGGGCATTCCGGTCACGTTGAACGCTGATTCCGCCGCGGCGCACCTGATGAAGACCAAGGGTATTACCTGGGTCATCGTCGGCGCCGACCGGATCACGGCCAATGGCGATGTGGCGAACAAGATCGGCACCTATCAACTGGCCGTGACAGCCATGCACCACGGTGTGCGGTTCATGGTGGTGGCGCCGAGTTCCACCATCGATATGAGCCTGGCCAGTGGTGAGGATATCCCTATCGAAGAGCGCGACGGCAGCGAATTGCTGGAGGTTGGCGGGCGACGGGTCGGCGCGAATGTCGATGCTTACAACCCGGTGTTCGATGTGACGCCTGCGGATCTTATCGATGCGATCGTGACCGAGAAGGGCATCGTTGAGCGGCCGGATGCGGCGAAGATGGCGCAGTTGATGTGTCGCAAGCGGTTGCATTGATGTGACGTTGGGTGTTCTTTCGGGCCTCATCGCGGGCAAGCCCGCTCCCACAGGGGTTGGTGCTGGTCCCCTCTGTGGGAGCGGGCTTGCCCGCGATCGGTCGCACAGCGACCGCTGTACTCCCAAGAACAAGGCGATTGTGGTAATATCCGACGGTTTCCAAGACCGCCCGTTTGGGCTGTCTTTATTGCGCAAATCCATGGCATAACTCGTTGATTTGTCGTAAGTCGTTGCAAGGCACAGGCCTGCAGCGGCGAGCTTCGTTCGTCCCATATGGATGTGACGGAGTTTCACCCGAAAAAAGGAATCAGGCTTCTCATGGGCGAACTGGCCAAAGAAATCCTCCCGGTCAATATCGAAGACGAGCTGAAACAGTCCTACCTCGACTACGCGATGAGCGTGATTGTCGGGCGTGCACTGCCTGATGCGCGTGATGGCTTGAAGCCCGTGCATCGCCGCGTCCTGTTTGCGATGAGTGAACTGGGTAACGACTGGAACAAACCGTACAAGAAATCTGCCCGTGTGGTCGGTGACGTGATCGGTAAGTACCACCCGCACGGTGATACCGCGGTCTACGACACCATCGTTCGTATGGCCCAGCCGTTCTCCCTGCGTTACCTGCTGGTCGACGGCCAGGGCAACTTCGGTTCGGTCGACGGCGACAACGCCGCGGCCATGCGATACACAGAAGTGCGCATGACCAAGCTGGCGCACGAGCTGCTGGCCGACCTGCACAAGGAAACCGTCGACTGGGTACCGAACTACGACGGTACCGAACAGATCCCGGCGGTCATGCCGACCAAGATCCCCAACCTGCTGGTCAACGGTTCCAGCGGTATCGCCGTGGGCATGGCGACCAACATTCCGCCGCACAACCTCGGTGAGGTCATCGACGGTTGCCTGGCGCTGATCGACAACCCCGACGTGTCGATCGACGAACTGATGCAGTTCATTCCCGGCCCGGACTTCCCGACTGCCGCGATCATCAACGGTCGTGCCGGCATCATCGAGGCCTATCGCACCGGTCGCGGGCGCATCTACATGCGTGCTCGCTCGACCGTCGAAGACATCGACAAGGTCGGTGGCCGCCAGCAGATCGTCATCACCGAGCTGCCTTACCAGCTGAACAAGGCGCGTTTGATCGAAAAGATCGCCGAGCTGGTCAAGGAGAAGAAACTCGAAGGCATTACCGAACTGCGCGACGAGTCCGACAAGGACGGCATGCGCATCGTGATCGAGCTGCGCCGTGGCGAAGTGCCAGAGGTGATCCTCAACAACCTCTACGCCCAGACCCAGCTGCAAGCGGTGTTCGGTATCAACATTGTTGCCTTGATCGATGGTCGTCCGCGGATCCTCAACCTCAAGGACCTGCTCGAAGCCTTCGTCCGTCACCGCCGTGAAGTGGTGACCCGTCGTACCGTTTTCGAACTGCGCAAGGCGCGTGAGCGCGGGCACATTCTCGAAGGCCAGGCGGTTGCCCTGTCGAACATCGATCCGGTCATCGCCCTGATCAAGGCTTCGCCGACGCCGTCCGAGGCCAAGGAAGCACTGGTCAGCACGCCATGGGAATCGAGCGCTGTGGTGGCCATGGTCGAGCGCGCCGGCGCAGACTCCTGCCGTCCGGAAAACCTCGATCCGCAATACGGCCTGCGCGAAGGCAAATACTTCCTGTCGCCAGAGCAGGCTCAGGCGATCCTCGATCTGCGTCTGCACCGCCTGACCGGCCTGGAGCACGAGAAGCTGCTGGCCGAATACCAGGAGATCCTCAATCAGATCGGCGAGCTGATCCGCATCCTCAACAGCGCCGAGCGCCTGATGGAAGTGATCCGCGAAGAACTCGAGCTGATCCGTGCCGAATACGGTGATGTGCGCCGCACCGAAATCCTCGATGCGCGTCTGGACCTGACCCTGGGTGACCTGATCACCGAAGAAGACCGCGTGGTGACCATTTCCCACGGCGGTTATGCCAAGACCCAGCCGCTGGCGGCCTACCAGGCCCAGCGTCGCGGTGGTAAAGGCAAGTCGGCGACGGGCGTCAAGGACGAGGACTACATAGCCCACCTGCTGGTCGCCAACAGCCACACCACGCTGCTGCTGTTCTCCAGCAAGGGCAAGGTGTACTGGCTGAAAACCTACGAAATTCCGGAAGCCTCCCGTGCCGCCCGTGGTCGTCCGCTGGTCAACCTGCTGCCGCTCGATGACGGTGAGTACATCACCACCATGCTGCCGGTCGAGGAATACACCGAAGGGCACTACATTTTCATGGCCACCGCCGGCGGTACCGTGAAGAAGACCCCGCTGGAGCAGTTCAGCCGTCAGCGCAGCGTCGGTCTGATCGCGCTGGAGCTGGACGAGGGCGACGTACTGATTTCCGCGGCCATCACCGATGGCGAGCGCGAAGTCATGCTGTTCTCCGATGCCGGCAAGGTCACCCGCTTCAAGGAATCCGACGTGCGTGCCATGGGCCGTACGGCCCGCGGTGTGCGCGGCATGCGACTGGCTGAAGGTCAGAAGCTGATTTCGATGATTATCCCGGAAGAAGGCAGCCAGATCCTTACCGCTTCCGAGCGTGGTTACGGCAAGCGCACGGCAATCGGCGAGTTCCCCGAGTACAAGCGTGGCGGCCAGGGCGTGATCGCCATGGTCAGCAACGAGCGAAATGGTCGTCTGGTGGGGGCTGTACAGGTGCTCGACGGTGAGGAAATCATGCTGATTTCCGACCAGGGTACCCTGGTGCGTACCCGTGTCGACGAGGTTTCCAGCCTGGGTCGTAACACCCAGGGCGTGACCCTGATCAAGCTGGCCAGCGATGAAACGCTGGTCGGTCTGGAGCGGGTGCAGGAGCCGTCTGAAGTCGAAGGTGAAGAGGCTGAAGGCGAAGAAGGCTTCGAAGACGCCGATGTTGCTGTAGCTGAAGAGCCACAACTGGACGCAGCCGCCGACGAAGAAACACCGCAGGACTAAATGTAGAAGCGCAATCCTTGTGGGAGCGGCGGTGCGACGACTCGACTTGCCCGCCTTGACGGCCTTGCAGGCAGATCGCAGGCAAGTCGAATCGTCGCACCGCTGCTCCCACAGACATCAAGATCAGAGCGAGAGTGGATGTGAGCAACCGAGCCTTTAACTTCTGCGCAGGTCCTGCTGCGCTCCCTGAAGCTGTCCTGCAGCGCGCCCAGTCCGAGATGCTGAACTGGCGTGGCAAGGGCCTCTCCGTCATGGAGATGAGCCACCGCAGCGACGAATACGTGGCCATCGCCGAAAAGGCCGAGCAGGATCTGCGCGATCTGCTGTCGATCCCGTCCAACTACAAAGTGCTGTTCCTGCAGGGTGGCGCGAGCCAGCAGTTCGCGGAAATCCCGTTGAACCTGCTGCCTGAAGAAGGCACTGCCGACTACATCGAAACCGGCATCTGGTCGAAAAAAGCCATCGAAGAAGCGCGTCGCTTCGGCAACGTCAACGTTGCAGCCAGCGCCAAGCCTTACGATTACCTGGCCATTCCTGGTCAGAACGAGTGGAACCTGACCAAGGGTGCCGCTTACGTTCACTACGCCTCCAACGAAACCATCGGTGGCCTGGAATTCGACTGGGTTCCGCAAACCGGTGATGTTCCGCTGGTGGTGGACATGTCTTCGGACATCCTGTCGCGTCCTATCGATGTTTCGCAGTTCGGCCTGATCTACGCCGGCGCGCAAAAGAACATCGGCCCGAGCGGCCTGGTTGTCGTCATTGTTCGCGAAGACCTGATCGGCCGTGCCCGCAGCACTTGCCCGACCATGCTCGATTACAAGGTCGCCGCCGACAACGGCTCGATGTACAACACCCCGGCCACTTATTCCTGGTACCTCTCGGGCCTGGTTTTCGAGTGGCTGAAAGAGCAGGGTGGCGTCGAGGCCATGGAAGCGCGCAACCGCGCCAAGAAAGACCGCCTGTACGGCTTCATCGACAGCAGCGACTTCTATACCAACCCGATCGCGCACAACGCCCGTTCCTGGATGAACGTTCCGTTCCGCCTGGCGGACGAGCGCCTGGACAAGGCCTTCCTGGCCGGTGCCGATGCGCGTGGTCTGCTCAACCTCAAAGGGCATCGTTCGGTGGGCGGCATGCGCGCTTCCATCTACAACGCCCTGGGTCTGGATGCGGTCGAGGCTCTGGTGGCCTACATGACCGAGTTCGAGAAGGAAAATGCCTGATGTCCGAGCAAGAGCTCAAAGCGCTGCGGGTACGCATTGACAGCCTGGATGAAAAAATCCTCGAGCTGATCAGTGATCGGGCCCGCTGCGCCCAGGAAGTCGCCCGGGTGAAAATGGCTACCCTGGCCGAAGGCGAGGCGCCGGTGTTCTATCGTCCGGAACGCGAAGCCCAGGTGCTCAAGCGCGTCATGCAGCGCAACCAGGGCCCGTTGGGCAACGAAGAGATGGCGCGGTTGTTCCGTGAAATCATGTCCTCGTGCCTGGCGCTGGAACAGCCACTGAAAGTCGCCTATCTGGGGCCGGAGGGTACCTTCACCCAGGCTGCCGCCTTGAAACACTTCGGTCACGCGGTGATCAGCAAGCCGATGGCGGCCATCGATGAAGTGTTCCGTGAAGTCGCTGCCGGGGCGGTGAACTTTGGTGTCGTGCCTGTGGAAAACTCCACTGAAGGCGCAGTCAACCACACCCTCGACAGCTTCCTCGAGCACGACATGGTGATCTGTGGCGAAGTCGAGCTGCGCATTCACCATCACCTGTTGATCGGTGAAAACACCAAGACCGACAGCATCAGTCGTATCTATTCCCATGCCCAGTCCCTGGCCCAGTGCCGCAAGTGGCTGGATGCCCATTACCCGAATGTCGAGCGCGTGGCGGTTTCCAGCAACGCCGAGGCGGCCAAGCGGGTCAAGGGTGAGTGGAATTCGGCGGCGATCGCCGGCGATATGGCGGCGAGCCTGTATGGTTTGACCCATCTGGCCGAAAAGATCGAGGACCGCCCGGACAACTCCACGCGTTTCTTGATGATCGGCAACCAGGAAGTGCCGCCGACCGGCGACGACAAGACCTCGATCATTGTCTCGATGAGCAACAAGCCCGGTGCGCTGCATGAATTGCTGGTGCCGTTCCATGAGAACGGTATCGACCTGACGCGTATCGAAACGCGTCCTTCACGCAGTGGTAAATGGACGTACGTATTCTTCATCGATTTCGTCGGTCATCACCGCGATCCGTTGATCAAGGCAGTGCTTGAGAAAATCAGTCAGGAAGCCGTAGCACTCAAAGTGCTGGGTTCCTACCCGAAAGCGGTTCTCTGAGGTAATACCCATGAGTGATTTCCTCGCCCTTGCGCAGGCGGGCGTACAACAGCTGTCGCCTTATGTTCCGGGCAAACCGGTGGACGAGCTGGCCCGTGAGCTGGACATCGATCCGGCCACCATCGTCAAACTGGCGAGTAACGAGAACCCGCTGGGGGCCAGCCCCAAGGCGCTGGCGGCGATTCGTGAAGCCCTGGCCGAGCTGACCCGTTACCCCGATGGCAACGGTTTCGCCCTCAAGCAACGACTGGCCGAGTGTTGCGGCGTGCAGCCGAACCAGGTCACCCTGGGCAACGGTTCCAACGACATTCTCGAGCTGGTGGCGCGCGCTTACCTGGCGCCGGGTTTGAACGCGGTGTTCAGTGAGCACGCGTTTGCGGTCTATCCGATCGTCACTCAGGCCGTAGGTGCCCGGGCCAAGGTCACTCCGGCCAAGGATTGGGGGCATGACCTGTCGGCGATGCTGGCGGCCATCGATGCCGACACCCGTGTGGTGTTCATCGCCAACCCGAACAACCCGACCGGGACCTGGTTCAGTGCCGAGGCCCTGGACGAATTCCTCCAGGACGTGCCGGGCCATGTGCTGGTGGTGCTGGACGAGGCTTACATCGAGTACGCCGAAGGCGGCGACCTGCCAGACGGCCTGGATTACCTGGCGGCCTACCCGAACCTGCTGGTTTCGCGCACCTTCTCCAAGGCCTACGGCCTGGCGGCGCTGCGGGTCGGTTATGGCTTGTCCTCGCCGGTCATTGCCGACGTGCTCAATCGCGTGCGTCAGCCGTTCAACGTCAACAGCCTGGCCCTTGCCGCTGCCTGTGCTGCGCTGGATGACGCCGAGTACCTGGCCGAGAGCCGTCGCTTGAACGAAGCGGGCATGCAACAGCTGCAGGCTGGCCTGCGTGAGCTGGGGCTTGGCTGGATCGAATCGAAGGGCAACTTCCTTGCCGTGGACCTCGCGCGTGAAGCTGCGCCGGTGTTCCAGGGCTTGTTGCGCGAAGGCGTGATCGTTCGCCCGGTGGCCAACTACGGTATGCCAAACCACCTGCGGGTGACCATTGGCCTGCCGGCCGAGAATGCGCGTTTCCTCGAAGCGCTGAGCAAGGTTCTGGCTCGTGGTTGATGCCTTGCCGGTTCAACAGCCCATCGTTGGCCGCCTGGTCGTGGTCGGCCTCGGCCTGATCGGCGGCTCTTTTGCCAAGGGTTTGCGTGAAAGCGGGCTGTGCCGCGAAGTCGTCGGCGTCGATCTGGACCCGAAATCGCGCAAGCTGGCCGTCGAGCTGGGCGTGGTCGATCGCTGTGACGATGACCTGGCGCGGGCCTGCGAAGGGGCTGATGTCATTCAGCTGGCCGTGCCGATCCTGGCCATGGAGAAGCTGCTCGCCAAACTGGCGCAGTTGAACCTGGGTGGGGCGGTATTGACCGATGTGGGCAGTGCCAAGGGCAATGTGGTGCGGGCGGCAAACGAAGCGTTCGGCGGCAAGCTGGCGCGCTTCGTCCCCGGGCATCCGATTGCCGGCTCCGAGCAGAGCGGGGTAGAGGCCTCCAATGCCAAACTGTTCCGTCGCCACAAGGTCATTCTGACCCCGCTGGCAGATACCGATCCTGCTGCGCTGGCGCTGGTCGACCGGCTCTGGCGTGCGCTGGGTGCGGATGTCGAGCACATGCAGGTCGAGCGCCATGATGAAGTGCTGGCGGCGACCAGCCACCTGCCGCATTTGCTGGCTTTCGGCCTGGTCGATTCGTTGGCCAAGCGCAACGAGAACCTGGAAATTTTCCGCTACGCGGCGGGTGGTTTCCGTGATTTCACACGCATCGCCGGCAGTGATCCGGTGATGTGGCATGACATCTTCCTGGCCAACCGCGAAGCCGTCCTGCGTACGCTCGATACCTTTCGCAGTGACCTCGATGCCTTGCGCGATGCGGTCGATGCCGGCGACGGGCATCAATTACTGGGCGTTTTCACGCGCGCCCGGGTGGCTCGCGAGCATTTCGGCAAGATCCTGGCCCGTCGGGCCTATGTGGATGCCAAGAGCGGCGGCGACCAGGTCTTCCTGGCGAGCCCGGGTGGGCGCCTGTCCGGGCGCGTTCGCGTACCGGGCGACAAATCGATTTCCCATCGTTCGATCATGCTCGGCTCACTCGCCGATGGCGTGACCGAAGTTGAGGGGTTTCTCGAAGGTGAGGATGCGCTGGCAACCTTGCAGGCATTCCGTGACATGGGCGTGGTCATCGAAGGTCCGCACCATGGTCGGGTGACCATTCACGGTGTCGGTCTGAACGGCCTCAAGGCGCCGCCTGGCCCGATCTACCTGGGTAACTCAGGTACTTCCATGCGGTTGCTCGCAGGATTGTTGGCGGCACAAAGCTTCGATTCGGTTTTGACAGGTGATCCGTCCTTGTCCAAACGGCCGATGAATCGGGTTGCCGATCCCTTGCGGCAGATGGGGGCGCAGATCGAAACCGCCGAGCTTGGGCGTCCACCGATGACCATTCGCGGCGGGCAAACACTCAAGGGCGTGAAATACGCACTGCCAATGGCCAGTGCCCAGGTCAAGTCCTGCCTGTTGCTGGCCGGGATTTATGCCGAAGGCCGGACCAGTATCACCGAGCCTGCGCCCACGCGTGACCATACCGAACGCATGCTGCGCGGTTTCGGCTATCCGGTCGGTGTCGAGGGGGCGACTGTTTCGGTCGAGTCCGGGCACAGGCTGGCCGCGGGCCGCATCGAAGTGCCTGGCGATATCTCTTCGGCCGCGTTTTTCCTGGTGGCGGCGTCGATTGCCGAGGGTTCCGAGCTGCTGCTCGAGCACGTCGGCATCAACCCCACCCGCACCGGTGTGATCGATATCCTGCGCCTGATGGGGGCCGATATCTCCCTGGAGAACCCGCGAGAAGTCGGCGGCGAGCCGGTGGCTGACCTGCGCGTGCGTGCGGCCAGGCTCAGGGGAATTGAAATTCCATCGGCGCTGGTGCCGTTGGCGATCGACGAGTTCCCGGTGTTGTTCGTGGCGGCGGCTTGTGCCGAGGGCCGTACGGTATTGCGCGGCGCTGAAGAACTGCGGGTCAAGGAGTCCGACCGTATCCAGGTCATGGCCGATGGTTTGCTGGCCCTGGGTGTGAAGTGTGAGCCGACCCCCGATGGGATTATCATCGAGGGAGGCCAGATTGGCGGCGGTGAAGTCCATGGCCGCGGTGACCACCGGATTGCCATGGCTTTCAGTATCGCCTCGTTGCGCGCCAGTGCGCCGATTCGTATCCATGACTGCGCCAATGTCGCGACGTCTTTTCCCAATTTCCTGGCGCTGTGCGCTCAGGTCGGGGTCCGTGTAGCAAAAGAGGGTAGGTCGTGATTGTGGCTCCGGTTATTACCATTGATGGTCCAAGCGGTTCGGGGAAAGGCACCGTTGCCGGCATCCTGGCCAAGCGTCTGGGGTGGAATCTTCTGGATTCGGGCGCGTTGTATCGCTTGCTGGCCTTTGCTGCCGGCAACCACGGTATCGACCTGACCAACGAAGAGCAGCTCAAGGTGCTGGCCGCTCATCTGGATGTGCAATTCATCGCGGCGACCGAGGGTCAGTTGCAGCGCATCATTCTGGAAGGTGACGAAGTCAGCAACTTCATCCGCACCGAAACCGTCGGCGCCGGCGCTTCGCAGGTTGCGGCACTGCCGGCGGTCCGTGAAGCGCTGCTGCAACGCCAGCGAGCCTTCCAGGAGGCGCCTGGGCTGGTCGCCGATGGGCGTGACATGGGCACGGTGGTCTTCCCCGATGCACCGTTGAAAATCTTCCTGACGGCCAGTGCCGAGGAACGGGCTCGACGCCGTTACTTGCAGTTGAAGGCTGCAGGCAATGATGTTAGTCTGTCGAGTCTGCTAGATGAGATACGTGCGCGTGATGAGCGCGACACCCAGCGAGCGGTGGCCCCGCTCAAACCGGCGGCTGACGCCATACAGCTGGATTCCACGGAATTGTCCATCGAGCAGGTGCTTGAACGCATCACGAGCGAAATCGCACTCCGCGATATCGCCGGGTGACCAAGAAAGCGTGCGGGAGACCAGTCATAGTCCTGCAGGCATTCTTTTACTTGAACGAAACCCGCATTGTCTGGGATGCGGCTGATGGGCGTTTTCTCCGCCCTTATTTACAGGAATTAAAATGAGCGAAAGCTTTGCAGAACTCTTTGAAGAAAGCCTGAAAACCCTCAACCTTCAGCCGGGTGCGATCATCACCGGTATCGTTGTCGATATCGACGGTGACTGGGTTACTGTACACGCCGGTCTGAAATCCGAGGGCGTCATCCCGCTCGAGCAGTTCTACAACGAAGCTGGCGAGCTGACCATCAAGGTCGGTGACGAAGTTCACGTTGCGCTGGACGCGGTCGAAGACGGCTTTGGCGAAACCAAACTGTCCCGTGAAAAAGCCAAGCGCGCTGAGTGCTGGATTGTTCTGGAAGCAGCTTTCGCCGCCGAAGAAGTGGTCAAGGGCGTTATCAACGGTAAGGTTAAAGGCGGCTTCACTGTCGACGTTAACGGCATCCGTGCGTTCCTGCCTGGTTCCCTGGTTGATGTCCGCCCAGTGCGCGACACCACCCACCTGGAAGGTAAAGAGCTCGAGTTCAAGGTCATCAAGCTGGACCAGAAGCGCAACAACGTTGTCGTTTCCCGTCGCAGTGTCCTGGAAGCCGAGAACTCCGCCGAGCGCGAAGCTCTGCTGGAATCCCTGCAGGAAGGTCAGCAAGTCAAAGGTATCGTCAAGAACCTCACCGATTACGGCGCATTCGTCGATCTGGGTGGCGTCGATGGCCTGCTGCACATCACCGACATGGCCTGGAAGCGTATCAAGCACCCATCGGAAATCGTCAATGTTGGCGACGAGATCGATGTCAAGGTTCTGAAGTACGATCGCGAGCGTAACCGTGTATCCCTGGGCCTGAAGCAACTGGGTGAAGACCCATGGGTTGCTATCAAGGCACGTTACCCAGAAAGCACTCGCGTAATGGCGCGTGTAACCAACCTGACCGACTACGGCTGCTTCGCAGAGCTGGAAGAAGGCGTGGAAGGCCTGGTACACGTTTCCGAAATGGACTGGACCAACAAGAACATCCACCCTTCGAAAGTCGTACAAGTCGGCGACGAAGTGGAAGTCATGGTTCTGGACATCGACGAAGAGCGTCGTCGTATCTCCCTCGGCATCAAGCAGTGCAAGTCCAACCCATGGGAAGACTTCTCTGGCCAGTTCAACAAGGGCGATAAAATCTCCGGCACCATCAAGTCGATCACCGATTTCGGTATCTTCATTGGTCTGGACGGCGGCATCGACGGTCTGGTTCACCTGTCCGACATCTCCTGGAACGAAGTGGGCGAAGAAGCCGTACGTCGCTTCAAGAAGGGCGACGAGCTGGACACCGTCATCCTGTCCGTAGATCCAGAGCGTGAGCGCATCTCCCTGGGCATCAAGCAACTGGAAGACGATCCGTTCTCCAACTACGTTGCTGTCAACGACAAAGGCGCTATCGTCAAAGGTACCGTTAAAGAAGTTGACGCCAAGGGCGCTGTCATCACCCTGGCTGATGACATCGAAGCTACTCTGAAAGCCTCCGAAATCAGCCGTGACCGCGTTGAAGACGCGCGTAACGTCCTGAAAGTTGGCGAAGAAGTTGAAGCCAAGATCATCAGTGTTGACCGCAAATCCCGCGTTATCAGCCTCTCCATCAAGTCGAAAGACGATGCTGAAGAGAAAGAAGCTATCCAGAGCCTGAAATCGGCTCCGGAAGCTGCTGCTGCCGATACCACCATGGCTGCACTGCTGCGCGAAGCAATGGCCAAACAGAACTAAGTTCTGCTTGATCATGAAAAAGGGCGACTTCGGTCGCCCTTTTTTGTACCTGAAATTCCTCTCCTTTGCTGGCATTGACACCCGTAGCCGCTGCCGCCAGACTGCGCTGGGCGCAAAGCGCCCCCAATCACCTCGCCCTCCCGAATTTACAACCTCGCCAAAATCCGTACTGTTCAAATCCCTCCGGTCATGCTAAAACCTAGGTAGCACTGATCTAGCTGCTTGATAAAGAAGGGAAAAATATGACGAAGTCGGAACTGATCGAACGTATTGTTACCCATCAAGGGCTGCTCTCATCCAAGGATGTCGAGCTGGCCATCAAGACCATGCTTGAACAAATGTCCCAGTGCCTGGCCACTGGCGATCGCATCGAAATTCGTGGGTTTGGCAGTTTTTCGCTGCATTACCGGGCTCCGCGGGTGGGGCGCAACCCCAAGACCGGGCAGTCGGTTAGCCTGGATGGGAAATTTGTGCCGCACTTCAAGCCGGGGAAGGAGCTGCGGGATCGGGTGAATGAGGATGAGGAGCACGAACTTTAATTCGGATAAAGGGAGCTTTTTTGTGCGCAACCTCAAGCGGTCGATTGTGGTCATGTTTTTCTTGTTGCTTGTGGCTGCAGTATCGATTTTTGTGCTGGAAAATCAGCAGCCTGCATCCCTGGTTTTTTTTGGATTTGCGTTACCTGTGTTGCCGTTATCGGTATTTGTGCTGGTGGCGTTAGTAGTGGGGATGGCCGTAGGGCCATTGTTGGTATTCCTACATCGATTCTCCGGTTTAAACCGACGTTGAAGGAGTTTTTCTACAAGGTTTTCACGTAATTCTATGTAATTCTTACATGTTTAATAAATTTTTTGTAATATGCCTCTGAAATCAGGCGGGTGTAGGTCATTGTCTCCAGTGGCGACTCGTGTGTGATATTTGCATCTTTCGAAATTATAAGAGCGACTCCAGCCAGATAGGGTTGATGATAAATGCAGGGAAATTTACGTGTCGGGCCGACAGGTAGTGAAATTGATCTGGTTGAGTTGATGCGGGGGTTATGGGCGCGCAAGCTGCTTATTGCCGGTGTCACGCTGGTCGGTACGCTACTTGGGCTGCTTTATATCCTGGTTGTCACGCCTGTGTACGAGGCGCAAGGACTTGTCATTCCTCCCACTCAGCACAGCATCGCTGAGTTGAACAATGGACGAAGCGAAGCCGGCCTCCCCGTTTTCACGGTTACGGCTGTGTACGATGTGTTCACCCGAAACTTGCGTTCGGAAATATTGCGTCGACGTTTCTTCGAGGAGCAGTACCTGCCGTCATTGAGTGCTGAAGAGAGGAAAAAGTCCGTCGGGCTGCTGTACAGTGACTTTTCTAAAGCGCTGGGGGTGGCGCTGGTCGACAAAAATGTCTCTGATCGTTACTCCGTCATTGTGCGGTATCCTGATCCGGTAATTGCCGAAAAATGGGCGCAGCTCTACATCGAGCAAGCTGGTGCTGTTGCCCATCAAGAGGTGGTCGACAACGCCATGCGTGAAGCGGAGGTTCGGGCGAAAAACCTTGCGCAACAGATCAATACATTGCGTGAGACCGGTCGCAGGGTGCGTGAGGACTCCGTCATACGCCTGCGTGAGGCGCTACGTATTGCCAATGCGATCGGCTTGCGGGAGCCCCCGATGGTGCCCAACAAGATATCCAACGAAGTATCGTCCGATATGGAGGGGGATTTGACCTTTATGCGGGGCTCCAAGGCTCTTGAGGCAGAACTCAAGAATCTGGAGGATCGTCAATCGGATGACCCGTTTATCGACGGCCTCAGAAAGCTTCAGGCTAATTATGCATTCTATAAAAACCTGGAAATTGATGGCAATAAGCTAAAGGTTTTCCGCTTTGACGGTCCGGTGGATGTGTCGGATGCGCCGGTCAAGCCTAAGCGCGCCCTTAGTGTCTTGGGTGGGGCTTTGATTGGTTTGATTGTCGGTTTGCTGATCGCTTGCGGGGTCCTGCTGTTGGCCAGTCCCGCACCTGCTACACGCGAGACTTGAGGCATTTCAAGGCTTGTAGCTCTTTGTGGTAGTGGAGGGGCAGGTAATGCAGAATTGACATCAAGGGCGGTGCGTGAGCACCGCTTTTTTTTTGGGGGGGGAATATTTTACTCACCCTTCCGGCTCTCCATGCCGTTCTTCCCCATTTTTACGGCTGCACGCGTTGCGCGTCAGTATCGTGGATCCGTCATGGCGGTGATAATCGCCAAGTTGATTTTCTTGTGCCGAGGCCGAACTGCTGAAATGAGCGATAGTCAAAACCGACGCCGGTGATCTGGCGCCACCCTGAGCATGGCATAATGCTATTTCTTGAGTGCATTGAGCTCGCCCTTGGGGTAGGAGCCGGGCCTGCCGATTGGCAAAGTCGGTAGCTGCGCGGGGCAAGGGACGATATGATAACGCGCATCCAGGTGACGGTTTGCTATCGCATGCTCGAGCTGCTCTGATAGGGTTGAGGCTGTGTGGCCGAACTCTATCGTCTGCGCATATCAAGCAGGTGAATTGCCAAGTCAATCCGTTTTTTCAAATTTATAGTTGGAGTATTGGGGATGTCGCTGCACAAGCAAGCCAGCGTAGAGAAGTTCAAAAACAGGAAGGCTCTGATCGGAATTGTTGGGCTTGGTTATGTCGGCTTGCCGCTAATGCTTCGCTATAACGCTATCGGATTCAATGTCCTGGGTATCGATATTGACAGCGGTAAGGTAGCGCGCCTGAACAACGGCGAAAGTTACATTGAGCATATTCCTGCGGCCAAGATTAGTGCTGCGCGCAGCAGCGGGTTCGAAGCAACTACCGATTTTTCCCGTGCCGCAGAGTGCGATGCTCTGATTCTGTGTGTTCCTACTCCGTTGAACAAGTATCGCGAGCCAGACATGAGCTTCGTGATCAATACGACCGACGCTCTCAAACCCTACATGCGAGCAGGCCAGGTCGTCTCGCTGGAGAGCACCACCTACCCGGGTACCACCGAGGAAGAGCTTCTTCCGCGCGTGCAGGAAGGTGGTCTGGTAGTGGGTGAAGACATCTTCCTGGTGTACTCGCCAGAGCGTGAAGATCCTGGGAACCCGAACTTCGAAACCCGGACAATTCCGAAGATTATCGGCGGTGACACTGCCGCCTGTCTGGAGGTCGGCATCGCCTTGTACGAGCAGGCAATCGACAAGGTCGTTACAGTCAGCTCAACCAAGGCTGCCGAAATGACCAAATTGCTGGAAAACATTCATCGCGCTGTGAACATCGGCCTGGTCAATGAAATGAAAATCGTTGCCGACCGCATGGGTATCGATATTTTTGAGGTTGTAGATGCCGCAGCGACTAAGCCGTTTGGCTTCACTGCATACTACCCGGGGCCGGGGCTAGGTGGTCACTGTATTCCCATCGACCCTTTCTATCTGACCTGGAAAGCCCGTGAGTATGGCTTGCATACACGTTTCATCGAGCTGTCGGGTGAGGTCAACCAGGCGATGCCCGAGTATGTGGTCGGTAAGTTGGTGGATGGTTTGAATGATCAGGGCAAGGCGTTGAAAGGCAGCAGGGTTCTGGTGCTGGGTATTGCCTATAAGAAAAATGTCGATGACATGCGTGAGTCTCCATCTGTTGAGATCATGGAGTTACTCGAAGCCAAAGGTTGTGTAGTGGCATACAGCGATCCGCACGTTCCGGTTTTCCCGACCATGCGCGAGCACAGCTTTGCCCTGAGCAGCGAGCCACTGAATACGGAAAATCTTGCCAGCTTCGATGCTGTGGTGTTGGCTACTGATCACGACAAATTCGATTATGATCTGATCAAGTCGTCGGCGCGCCTGATCATCGACAGCCGGGGCAAATACCGCGACAGCGCGGCACACATTATCAAGGCCTGATTTCAATGAAAGTGGCCCGGATCGACGCTGCGGTTTGCTTCCGGGCTGCTTAGAAGGATATTTCTCACAATGAAGAATTTCGCTCTCATCGGCGCTGCCGGTTACATTGCTCCAAGACACATGCGTGCCATCAAGGACACTGGCAATGTGTTGGTATCTGCTTACGATATCAATGACTCGGTCGGGATCATCGATAGCATTTCGCCTGACAGCGAATTTTTCACCGAATTCGAGCGATTCCAGGAGCATGCTTGCCGAATCAAGCGCGATCCCTCGACGGCCCTGGATTATGTCGCCATCTGCTCGCCCAATTATCTGCACCACGCCCATATTGCCGCTGGCTTGCGTTTGGGGTGCGATGTTATTTGTGAAAAGCCACTTGTTCCAAGTTCTGCACTTCTGGATGAGTTGGCACTCATCGAAAAGGAGACGGGGAAGCGGGTTTACAACATACTCCAACTTCGTCACCACCAGGCGATTCTCGACCTGAAAGCAAAGGTTGCCGAGCAGCAGCGTGAGCAGAAATATGAGGTCGAATTGACCTACATTACTTCGCGTGGCAACTGGTACATGGAGAGCTGGAAAGGCGATCCACGCAAGTCATTCGGCGTGGCAACCAATATCGGTGTGCACTTCTACGATATGTTGCACTTCATCTTCGGTAAGTTGCAGCGCAATGTCGTGCATTATGCCGACAACTACAAGGCCGCCGGGTATCTCGAGTACGAAAAGGCCCGGGTTCGCTGGTTTCTGTCCATTGATGCCAATGATTTGCCGGAGATCGTTAAAGGGAAAAAGCCTACCTACCGCTCCATCACGGTTGATGGTGATGAGATAGAGTTTTCCGAAGGATTTACCGATCTTCATACCATCAGCTACGAGGAAATCCTTGCGGGTAGAGGCTATGGAATAGAGGACGCTCGTCATTGTGTGGAAACGGTAGAGGTTATTCGTACATCCGTCCCTTCCGTGCCTTCTCCGGGTGAGGCCCACCCTTTTCTCGCTTCGCTGACGCGAGATTGACGCGGTAGAGATTGAGGCTGAACTGAATGCCAGGCACGGGACGCTCCGTGCCGGTTCAGGAGCTGCGTTGAAACAATGGTAATCAAAATTTGAACGTATAGACCTAATTACTGTTATTGAGCGTAATTTCGTGTTCAGATTTGATGTGGAAGTCTTGGCGAAAGAGAGGAAAGGCCTTGCATACTCAGCATTCTAGCGCAATTGTCGACCCTGGAGCCGTAATTGGTGAGGGGACGCGTATATGGCACTTCGTGCATGTATGTTCCGGCGCGCGCATCGGGAAAGGTGTTTCTCTGGGACAAAATGTATTTGTAGGAAACAAAGTGGTTATCGGTGATAACTGCAAGATACAGAATAATGTTTCGGTTTATGACGATGTCGTGCTGGAAGATGGCGTTTTTTGTGGGCCGAGTATGGTATTTACCAATGTCTACAATCCTCGGTCATTGATTGAGCGAAAAAGTGAGTATCGCAGTACAATTGTGAGGAAGGGTGCAACTCTAGGAGCTAACTGCACGATTGTCTGTGGTGTGGAAATCGGCGAGTTTGCGTTTGTCGGGGCAGGTGCGGTCATTAACAAGAATGTTCCAGCTTATGCATTGATGGTTGGGGTACCTGCCCGTCAAATTGGCTGGATGAGTCGGTATGGTGAACAGCTCGACCTGCCACTGGTGGGGGAGGGTGTTGTCGTATGTCCGCATACCCAGGAGCGCTACATCCTTTCGGCAGGACAGGTAACCAGGGAGGCAGTTGGCAATGATTGAATTTATCGATTTAAAATCTCAACAGTTGCGTATCAAAAAGCAACTGGATGAAGCGATCCAACGTGTTCTGGCTCATGGTCAGTACATTCTTGGCCCGGAAGTTGCTGAGCTGGAGACTCGCCTGGCTGACTTTACGGGAGCCAAATATTGTATTACCTGCGCCAATGGTACCGACGCCTTGCAAATTGCCTTAATGGCACTCGGGGTTGGGGCCGGCGACGAGGTCATCACGCCCGGTTTCACCTACATCGCAACTGCCGAAACCGTAGCCTTGCTAGGCGCCAAGCCTGTGTATGTTGACGTTGATCCTCGCACATATACGCTCGACCCAACGCTGCTGGAAAGTGCGATTACCCCCCGAACCAAGGCAATCATTCCGGTTTCATTGTATGGGCAATGTGCGGATTTTGATGCTATCAATGAGATAGCGAGCCGTCATGGTGTACCGGTTATTGAGGATGCCGCTCAAAGCTTTGGTGCCACATATAAAGGGCAGCGCTCATGCAATCTGAGCACTATTGCCTGTACCAGCTTCTTTCCGAGCAAGCCGTTGGGATGCTACGGCGATGGTGGTGCGATTTTTACCAATGATGATGGGCTTGCCAAGGTCATTCGGCAAATCGCGCGACATGGACAGGAGCGTCGCTATCATCATGTGCGTGTCGGGGTAAATAGCCGGCTGGATACCTTGCAGGCAGCTGTCCTTCTCGAAAAGCTGGCAATCTTCGCCGAAGAGATCGAGTCGCGTCAGCGGGTTGCGAATGAGTACGACCGCCTGTTGACTGAAGCGGGTTTTGCCGTACCGTTTATTGAAGACTTCAATACAAGTGTCTATGCGCAGTACACCGTATGTGTCGACGATCGTGATATCGTTCAGGAACGCCTGTTGGCACAAGATGTTCCGACTGTTGTCCACTATCCTGTCCCCTTGAACAAGCAGATCGCGGTCGCGGATGCGGATGCCCACTTGCCAGTAGGTGATCAAGTAGCAGAAAAAGTACTGAGCCTGCCTATGCACCCTTATCTGGAATCATCTCAGATCGAACGAATTGTTTCGATGCTGACTGCGGTCCGTGAGTCGATTAATTGATTCGTAAACTGGCGATCTCGTCGTATTGGCGAGATATCGTGCTTCAGGCCTCAGGGAATAGCATTGCTCAGGTAATCGGAGTGGTCGGTATTCCCTTGTTGTCCAGGCTTTACACGCCTGAGGACTTCGCTACGCAGAACATTTTTTTGCAGCTTGTTATGTTTCTTGCGGGCGTCATGACCTGGCGTTATGAGTATTTCTTTCAGATGCTCAAGAGTCAGGATCAGGCCCGCTTGTTGCTGCAAAGCATAATGAAAGTTGGTGTGCTGACAGGCATTGCGTACACCTTCATTTTATATGTTTCCTTGCAGGCATGGAGCGGGGTATTCGTGTCGAGGGCTTCCCAGTCCTATATGCTGCTGGCGCCCCTGACGGCCCTATTTGTTTCGCTGGCACTAGCACTTCAAAATAATATGCAGCGGCGTGGTGATTTTCGAGTTTCTGCAGTCTCTGAGATCTTCGGTAAGTTTGCCTACGTAACAGCCGGGGGCGGGCTGAGTCTTATCGGAGGAGCAGGCCTAGTTGTCACGACGTTGTTCAGTGCAGTGGCGAAAGTTGTTTATATTGCTTGGTATTCGAAAGATCTTTTGCTGATCAGGGCTGATAAGGGATCTGCTCACGAGCATCCTTCGAACGTCCATCGGCGAGGTGCAAACGCAATGGTGGCCTCGCACCTTCTGTTAACGGTCAGTAGTGCGGCGCCTATTTTCTTTATTTCCTATCATTATGGCGCAGAGGTCCTGGGGCAATTCACCATGGTCATGACCACGATATTCTTGCCGTCAGGACTTCTGGGACTTGCAATCGGACAGGTTTTCTATCAGCGCGCCGCGGCCAGTTCGAATGATCCCGGTGTCGTGCTTGGACTATGGTTGAGTACACTGAAGCGACTGGCGCTTGTCGGCTTTCCGATTTATTTAATTGCGTCGTTATTATCGACCTTTATCTATCCTCTAGTCTTGGGGGGGCAGTGGGAGGATGCGGGGCGCTACGCACAGTTGTTTTCGGTTGCCGCATTTTTCGCCTTTATCAGTACTCCGCTGGATAGAGTGTCCCTCGTACTGAATGTCTCTTACTATCTGCCGTCACTACATACGTTGCGACTACTGTTGTCGATACTTACATTTTGTCTGGCGTTGTATTTTGACATGACCTTCATGGGGTTTTTGCTCGTGCACACTATTCAGATGTCGGTCGTTTACCTGATTGATTTGTTGATGGGGCGCTATTTTCTTGGGAAGGCCAAAGGGGCGTGTGGTGTGATGTAGCGCCTACGATGTTGTTGTTTTTAATTAATTGTGTTCGACAACAAGGAAGTTGGTTGAGAGTGCAGGAGGTCGCATTGAGCTTCATTGAGTCGGTCTGTTCGGAAAAAGAGCGTTCTTGGTCAGTATCCAAAGATCGCCTGTTGTTAATGTTTTGGGTTTTTGTCTATGGGGGGTCTATCGTCCTCGGGCATGAAAAGTATCTGGCGGTTGAGCAGACGTTCTGGGGATATGGTCAGCCCTATTATGATCTTGTAACACTACTGGTGGCATTCTTGTTTCTGATGGTTTCGGCTGCCTTTCTGCCACTGAGTTTTGAGAGGCCGTCATCGTTATTTATTTATGCTATTTTCTTCTTTGTATACGTTCCGTCGTTGATGATTGCGATGCTGAGTCATGAGGATTCGCTGGATAGATATTTCTGGCTTTTTTTTAATTTTTCAGTAGGTCTTGTGGTCTGCTGTATCGCCGTCCGTTGTGGCGGAGCTTTTAAAGAGGGGAATAAGCATCCCTCTGAGCTTGTGGTGTATGTCAGCTTGCTGGGGGGGGGGCTCTGCTTTGCCATTCTCTATGCTACGTACGGTGCAATTCTTTCCTTTTCTGGACTGGATCAAGTCTATCAGCAGCGGGAGGCCGGTGCTGCGACGTCGTTGTTTGTTGGATATTGCCAAGTCTATCTGGCCTACGTTTTTTCCCCATGCCTGTTTGTCATCGGTCTACTATACAAGCGCTTTCTACTTTTACTTGGAGGGCTTGCGGGGTTCGTGTTCGTCTACATGATAACTGCAGAAAGGACTGTCCTTTTGTTGCCGTTCGCACTTTTTTTCATATTCCTGATGTTCAAGTGGCGTGGTTTTGGGGCAAAAAATTCCCGCAACTTATTCGCTGTTGGGGCACTTGGAGTGGTTTTGGTTTCGTCTTTGTTTGACATATCCGGTGTGTTTAATCAACTGGGTTTCTATTATTTTACACGGCTGATTGCGGTTCCTGGGTTGTTCGTGAGTCAGTACTACGATTTTTTTTCAGTGGAGGGTTATACGTACTGGTCCCATGTAACGTTCATTGGTGGGCTTGTCGAGACACCATTGGCTTATGTGGGGGATGAGAAGTGGCCTGCGCTTGGGAAAATTATTGCCGAGCGGGTGATGGGGGTCGAGAGTCAGTCGAACGCGAGTTTTGTTGCTACTGATGGTGTTGCGGCACTTGGAAGTATAGGCGTTTTTTTAATTTTCCTTGTCTATTCTATTTGGCTGTTAGTGTTGGATAGGGTAGCGAACGGCTGGAGCAAGATGTTTGTAATCATGGTGCTTTTTCCGTTGGCATTCCTGTCTACCAATGGTTCGATGTTTACAATGCTGACCTCTTTTGGTGGAGTGTTCTGGCTTTCGGTTTTCTTTGCGGACAAATATAGTATTCGCTTGACGAGGGGGCGAAATGAATGATCGGATATCTCTATTCTAGGGTGTTAAAGAAGCTTCGGGGGAAAGCGGTTCGTCATTCGTCGATTCCGTCCACTTCCAAGGTCGAATCGGGCTGCACTGTGATCAACAGCGAATTCGGCGAGCATTCCTTCTGTGGTTATGATTGTTCGTTCATTCATACGTCGGTTGGGCGTTTCTGTTCAATTGCAAGTCGTGTTGTCGTCGGGGGCGCGCGCCATCCTATCGAGTATGTATCTACCAGCCCCGTCTTTCTCGCGCACAAAGAAAGCATCAACAAGAAGTTTTCCCGGCATGACTACCATTGGGAGCCGAAAACCGTTATCGGGCACGATGTCTGGATTGGCGAGGGGGTCTATGTGAAGGGCGGAGTCACGATCGGTGTGGGCTCGGTCATCGGCATGGGCAGTGTCGTGACCAAGGATGTCCCACCGTACGCAATCTATGCGGGTAACCCGGCGCGATTGATTCGTTACCGCTTCTCCGAGGCTATCATTACTGGGTTGTTGAAGAGTCGATGGTGGGAGTACTCTGACGAGAAGCTGACGGCCGTTGCTGCTCAATTCAATGATCCGGAAGCCTTCTTGAAAAGCCAAAATTTGTTATGAAAATAATACATCTCTGTTTGTCCTGCTTTTACATTGACAATTATCGCTACCAGGAAAACGAACTGGTGCGAGAACATGTCTCCGCAGGTCATGACGTGCTAGTCGTGGCCTCGACAGAAACTTATGTCGACAACCTCTCTCTCGGTTATGTCGCGGCGGGTGAATATATGGGAAGCGATGGCGCCAAAGTCATCAGGTTACCTTACGCCGGCCCGTTCCCATTTTTCATCAAGAAAAAGCTGAGGGTTCACCCAGGGGTCGCTGAGATTCTTCAGCATTTCTCTCCCGATGTCATCGTGTTTCATGGGTTGTGCGGCTGGGAACTGCGTACTGTTGCCAGGTACAAACGCGACAATCCGCGGGTGCGCTTGTACGTGGATAGTCATGAGGATGCCAATAATAGTGCGGTTGGTAAACTCTCCAAAGTCCTGCACCGCTACTACTACCGCCCGATCATTCGCCGTGCATTGCCTTTGATCGATAAAGTGCTGTGTATATCCTTGGAGACTATTGATTTTTGCAGGCGACAATACGGCATCCCCCAGAAAGATATGGAGTTCTTTCCGCTGGGCGGCTATATCGCCGATGACGCAACCTACCAAGCGAATCGTTCGCAGACCAGAGGAGAACTGCAGCTGGAGGAGGGGCAGACAGTTTTTCTGCAGTCTGGGAAGTTCGACAGCAAGAAGAAGCTCGTCGAAAGCCTGACCGCCTTTTCGGCGACCCGGTCCCAGAGCATGCGCTTCTTGGTCGTCGGTCGTGTCCATGAGTCGATTGAGCAGCAAGTCAGTAAGCTCTCCTCGGCGGACCCTCGAGTGCAATACCTGGGTTGGAAGACTGCCGATGAGCTGTACCGTCTGCTGTGCGCGGCCGATGTCTATGTCCAGCCAGGTAGTCAATCTGCCACTATGCAGATGAGCCTCTGTGCTCGGAGACCAGTAGTGATAGCGGATGTGCCGAGTCATCAGCCATTTGTAAAAGGCAATGGCTGGAAGGTCAGCAATCAGCAACAGTTGACGAATGCGTTCACGTCCATTGAAAAGGACCCATCGATGCTGGAGGAAATGTCACAGCGCTCTTTGGAAATCGCGTCCGACCTTTTAGACTATCGCCGTATGGCGAAGCGCCTTTTGGTTTAACCACGGAATCTACGATGTCCCACTACCAGATCTGTACCCAATGCATCATGGATACGCGTGATCCTCGTATCACGTTTGATGCCAATGGGGTCTGTGATTACTGCAATAATTTCAACACCACGATTAAACCGAACTGGCATACCGACCAGCGTGGTGAAGCTGAACTCATGGCGCTTGCTCAAAAGATCAAGGCTCATGGTCGCGGCAAGGACTTCGACTGCATCATCGGCTTGAGTGGCGGCTTGGATAGCTCGTATGCCGCTTATGTCGCCAAGGAGAAGATGGGCCTGAGGCCACTGTTGTTTCATGTCGATGCGGGATGGAACACCGACCAGGCTGTGGGTAATATTGAAAAGCTGGTGGACGGTCTCGGTCTTCACCTCTATACCGAGGTAGTCAACTGGGAGGAAATGAAGGATCTGCAAGTAGCCTTCCTACGTTCTCAGATTGCTGACCAGGACCTGCCGCAAGATGCTGCGTTTTTCTCAGGCCTGTATAAATTTGCACGTGAAAATAAGATTAAATACATACTGACAGGGGCAAACTACTCCACAGAGTGCTGCCGCGAACCTGAAGAGTGGGGTGGGTACCCGGGTATCGATACAACCTTATTTAAAGATATTCACAAGAAATTTGGCACCCGGAAGCTCAAGAGCTTCCCGCTGATCGATATTCTCATTTATAAGGTTTTTTATCAGCGTGTTCTGGGGATGGAAGTGGTCAAACCACTTAACCTTGTACCCTATATCAAGAAAGATGCTGAGGATACCCTTGAGCAGCGCTTTGGCTGGAAGCGGTTCAAACATAAACACCATGAGTCACGGTTTACGCGCTTCTATGAGGATTACTGGATGCCGCGTAAATTTGGCTACGAGAAGCGTCGTGCACATTTTTCGAGCCTGATCATGACCGGCCAGATGACCCGGGAAGCCGCCCTGGAGCGAATCGCCTCACCCGAATTGGACGAGCAGTTTCTCAAGGGTGAGTTCGAGTATGTGGCAAACAAGCTGGACCTGACGGTCGAGCAGCTGCAGGAAGTTTTCGCCGGTGAGAACAAAACGTACCGCAATTACCGCAACAAGCGCTTCCTTATCGGCGTCGGTTCGCGTGTAATGAGCGCTTTGGGCTTGGAAAGAAGGCTGTTCAGATGATCACGATCATCGATTACGGATTGGGTAACATCCAGGCGTTTGTCAATGTCTACAAGCGCTTGAACATTCCCGTGAGCGTTGCCAGGCAGGCAGATGACCTCACTGGTGCGCAACGCCTGATCCTCCCGGGAGTCGGTGCTTTCGACCACGCCATGGAGCGCCTCGACGCATCCGGTATGCGTCCCGCCCTGGAGCATATGGTTCGCGAGGACAAAGTACCTGTACTGGGTATATGCGTTGGGATGCAAATCCTGGCGTCCGCGAGTGACGAAGGTTCGTTGCCCGGTCTGGATTGGGTGAGTGGCCGGGTCAAGTCCTTCGCCAGTGCGCCGGGTCTGAAAGACTTGCCGTTGCCACACATGGGCTGGAATGATGTGCGCCCGCTGACAGGCTCCGCGCTATTCAAGGGTATGGAAAACGATGCGAGATTCTACTTCCTGCACTCGTTCTACTTCGATTGCGAAGGTGCCGAGGGGGCAGCGGCATCAGCATCCTATGGCCAGGATTTTGTCTGCGCGGTCGCACAAGGCAACGTTTTCGGAGTTCAGTTCCACCCGGAAAAAAGCCATCACTGGGGTTCCAACCTCCTGAAGAACTTCGCGGAAATTTGACATGCTCAGGCCCAGAATTATTCCTTGCCTCCTGATTCAGGATGGTGGACTGGTCAAGACCGTCCGCTTCAAAGACCCTAAATATGTGGGTGACCCGATCAATGCGGTCAAGATTTTCAATGAAAAGGAAGCCGACGAGCTGGTTGTACTGGATATCGATGCCTCGGTAAGGGGCGCGGAGCCAAACTACAAGCAGATTGCAAATCTGGCCGCAGAATGCCGCATGCCACTTTGTTATGGTGGCGGTGTGCGTACTCCTGAACAGGCAAGAAAAATCATCAGCTTGGGTGTAGAGAAGGTTGCAATCAGTGCCGCAGCGCTGGAGAACCCGCATCTGATCACTCGGATCTCTCAGGAAATAGGTCGGCAGAGTGTTGTGGTGGTCCTTGATCACAAACGGCGTTTGCTGGGTAACACTCAGGATGTCTGGACCCACAACGGAACTCGTAACACCAAACGCCCGGTACTTGATGTTGCGGCAGAGATGGCGGAGCTTGGAGCAGGTGAAATTGTTATCAATTCGATAGATAACGATGGTCGCATGAAAGGGTACGATGTCGGCTTGGCTGCGAAATTGCGTCAGACCGTCAAGATCCCAATCACCATCCTCGGTGGCGGTGGTTCGCTTGATGACATGCAAAAGGTCATTGCTGAATGTGGTGTGGTGGGAGTTTCAGCTGGTAGTTTCTTTGTGTTCAAGGGGCCTTACCGTGCTGTATTGATCAGCTATCCAAGCGCACAACAAAAGGACGACCTCATCTTCTCGGCCCTGCAGTCAAACTGACAGGCGCTTGCATAGAATTCAGGAATTATTATGTTCAGTGGAAAAAAACTTCTTATTTCTGGCGGCACCGGTTCCTTTGGCAATGCGGTGCTCAAGCGTTTTCTCGATACTGATATTGCAGAAATTCGCATATTCAGCCGTGATGAGAAAAAACAGGATGACATGCGTAAGCGTTATGCCAATAGCAAGTTGAAATTTTATATTGGCGACGTTCGTGATTATCAAAGTGTCCTGAACTCCACGCGTGGCGTTGATTACATCTTTCATGCCGCGGCCCTGAAGCAGGTTCCGTCTTGTGAGTTCCATCCAATGGAAGCAGTCAAGACTAACGTCATCGGCACTGAGAACTTGCTGGAGGCCGCAATACAGAACAAGGTTCGTCGAGTCGTTTGTCTGAGTACCGACAAAGCAGTCTACCCCATCAATGCCATGGGTATTTCCAAGGCAATGATGGAAAAAGTCATGGTGGCCAAGTCCCGCAACCTGGATGACACCAAGACGGTTATCTGCGGTACCCGCTATGGCAACGTCATGGCCTCCCGCGGCTCGGTAATTCCTTTGTTCATCGAGCAAATTCGCGCCGACAAAGCGTTGACCCTGACCGACCCGAACATGACGCGTTTCATGATGACGCTGGCCGATGCGGTGGACCTGGTGCTTTATGCCTTCAAGCACGGCAATAATGGTGATTTGTTCGTACAGAAAGCGCCCGCTGCGACGGTGGAAGTCCTAGCACGAGCTTTGACTGATTTGGTCGGCAAACCCGAGCACCCAATCCAGGTGATCGGTACTCGCCATGGCGAAAAGCTCTATGAAGCGCTGCTCAGTCGGGAAGAAATGGCCTGCGCTGAAGATATGGGTGACTACTTCCGCATTCCGCCGGATCTGCGTGATCTCAATTACGCCAAGTTTGTCGAGCAGGGCGAAACCAAGATTTCACGCACTGAAGATTACAACTCGCACAATACTGAACGCTTGGACGTGAAGGGCATGCAGCAGTTGCTGCTCAAGTTGGACTTCATGCGTGCCATCCAGCGTGGCGAGCACGCAACGCCCGAGGAGTAAGCAATGAAGGTTTTGATTACAGGTGCCAATGGTTTCGTCGGCCAGAATCTGATCGCACATCTGGGGGAACGAGCTGACGTCGAAGTGCTGCGCTTTACCCGTGAAAATTCGCAGGGAAGTTTGTCAGGCCTGGTTGCTCAAGCGGATTTCATTTTTCACTTGGCTGGCGTCAATCGCCCACAGGATCCGCAGGAGTTCCAGAAAGGCAACACTGATCTGACGCGTGCGCTGTGCGACGCGGTCAAATCCAGTGGCCGGCAAATACCTGTGCTGTACACGTCGTCCAGTCAAGCGGAGCTGGACAATCCTTACGGAAGCAGCAAGCGTGGGGCCGAACAGGTATTGCTTGATCTAGAATCCGCTCATGGTTCTGTTGTACACCTGTTCCGCTTACCCAATGTTTTCGGGAAGTGGGCACGTCCCAACTACAACTCGGCTGTGGCGACTTTTTGCAATAATATTGCCCGTGATCTGCCGATCCAGATCAACGATCCGCAAGCACGCATCAACCTTGTCTATATCGACGATGTGATCGCTCATTTCATCGCCGTTTTGGATGGCACGTTGGCGGGGCAGCCGTTTGTCAGTGTAGTGCCGCAGTACAGCATCACAGTAGGCGAGCTTGCTGAACAGTTGCATGCCTTCCGTGATAGCCGTACGACCATGATTACCGAACCTGTGGGTACCGGATTGGTCCGTGCGTTGTATTCCACATATCTAAGCTATCTGCCGCCTGAGCATTTCACTTACGAGGTCCCCAAATACGGCGACTCGCGTGGTGTGTTCGTGGAAATGCTTAAAACTCCGGATGCAGGTCAGTTTTCCTACTTCACGGCCCATCCAGGTATTACGCGCGGTGGGCATTACCACCATTCCAAAACGGAAAAGTTTCTAGTCATCAAGGGTAGGGCCTGCTTCCGCTTCCGGCACATTGTTTCCGGTGAGTTCTACGAACTGTTCACGACTGGCGAGCACCCTGAAATCGTGGAAACCGTACCCGGCTGGACGCATGACATCACGAACGTCGGCGAAGACGAAATGGTGGTGATGCTTTGGGCCAATGAGATTTTCGACCGCGAACACCCGGATACCTACGCTCGGCCGGTGGGCACCGAAGCTTGAGCCGCTGTTAACAGGAAACTGCAATGAAAAAGCTGAAAGTTGTGACTGTAGTGGGGACTCGCCCGGAAATCATTCGCCTATCACGAGTGATGGCCAAGATGGATGAGCACTGCGAGCATATCCTGGTACATACTGGCCAGAATTACGATTACGAACTCAACGAGATCTTTTTTCAGGACCTGGGTATCCGCAAACCGGATCACTTCCTGAATTCCGCTGGTGCAAGCGGTGCTGAGACCATTGGTAATGTGATCATTTCGGTAGACCGAGTCCTGGCTGAGGTGCAACCTGAAGCGCTGCTGGTACTGGGCGATACCAATAGTTGTATGGCAGTGCTTCCTGCCAAACGACGCAAGATTCCGACATTCCACATGGAAGCAGGAAACCGTTGCTTCGATATGCGCGTACCAGAGGAGATCAACCGACGTATCGTCGACCATACGGCTGATATCAACCTGACGTATAGCACCATTGCTCGCGACTATCTGCTGCGCGAAGGCTTGCCACCGGATCGTGTCATCAAGACCGGCAGCCCGATGTTTGAAGTGCTGAATCATTACCGCGAAGGTATTGATGCGTCCGACGTGCTGGCTCGACTAGGCCTGGAGCCTGGAAAGTTCTTTGTGGTCAGTGCCCACCGGGAAGAAAACATCGATTCGGATAAGAACTTTTTGAAACTGGTCGACGTGCTCAACAACGTAGCCGAGCATTTCGGTTTACCCGTTATCGTGTCGACTCACCCGCGAACTCAAAAGCGGGTAGATGCCATGGGCGTCATATTCCATGCGAACGTGCGGCTATTGAAGCCATTAGGTTTCAAGGACTACAACAAGCTGCAGTTCGAGGCCAAGGCCGTATTGTCTGACAGCGGGACTATCAACGAAGAGTCTTCAATTTTGAACTTCCCTGCTTTGAACATCCGCGAAGCACATGAGCGTCCGGAAGGCATGGAAGAAGCGGCAGCGATGATGGTAGGCCTGGAGGTCGAGCGGGTAATGCAGGCCCTGAGCATTCTGGAAAGTCAGGATCGGGGAGACAAACGGAGTTTGCGTCTTGTGTCTGACTACGGCATGCCCAACGTTTCGGATAAGGTTGTGCGAATCCTGCATAGTTATACCGACTATGTGAATCGTGTTGTCTGGAAACGTTACTGACCTGAGGCACTAATGTCTGACGAAAAGCTACGAGTTTTGGTAGTTACTCAGTACTTTTGGCCGGAAAACATGCGGATCAATGATCTTGTCCGCGATTTTTCGGCTAAAGGCCACGACGTTACGGTACTCACCGGATTGCCCAACTACCCCGAGGGCGAGGTATTCGAAGCCTATCGAAGCAACCCTGGAGAATTTCAGTCTTATGCGGGTGCAAAGGTGATTCGTGTGCCTTTGATACCGCGTGGTAAGCGCGCTATCCGTTTGGTACTCAACTATCTTTCATTTTTTTTGATGGCTTCCACTTTGGGAGTCTTCAAACTGCGCGGTAAAAAGTTTGACGCCATATTCGTTTATGCTGTGTCACCTATCATGGCCGCTATTCCTGCAGTAGTGATTGGTCGGCTGAAGCGTGCGCCAGTATTCGTCTGGGTACTGGACCTCTGGCCGGAAACGCTGAAGGCGGTCAATGTCATTCATGCGCCCAAATTACTAGGTCTGGTTGGTAATCTGGTGTCATGGATCTACAACCGTACTGACTATCTGTTACTGCAGTCTCACGGTTTCTTCGAGAATGTCCGAAAGTACTGCACAAAAGAAATCGCGGCTGAACGACTGGTGTACTTTCCAAGTTGGGCTGAAGATGATTTTTCAGCGCCTGCTTCACTAGGTGCTGCCTTGATCGAGCATGATCCCTCGGTGTTCACCGTTGTGTTTGCCGGTAATCTCGGTGAAGCTCAGGACTTTCCAGCGGTTCTCGATGCGGCGCAGGCCTTACAGGGGCAAGTGGCAGTGCGATGGGTCATCGTCGGTGATGGTCGTATGAGTGAATGGCTCGAGGAACAAGTCAGAAGCCGCGGATTGGATAACGTGTATTTGTTGGGGCGTCATCCTCTGGAATCCATGCCCGGGCTTTTTGCTCAAGCGGATGCCCTGTTGGTTTCATTGCGCACCAATGAGGTCTTTGAAAAGACTATTCCAGGCAAAGTGCAGGCTTATCTGGCTTCTGGTCGCCCTATTCTGGCTATGATAAATGGTGAGGCCGCGCGCGTCATCCAGGAGTCCAAGGCGGGTTTTGCTTGTGATTCCGGGGATGCGCAGGGATTGGCGCATATCACGCTGAAGCTGGCTATGACATCTGCGGACCAACGTCAGCAGATGGGAGAGGCGGGACGTCAGTACTACCATCAGCAATATTCTAAGCCCGTTCTCCTGGCACGACTGGAGAATCTTTTCCGCGAAGCTACCTTACGCAAGGCAGGTTAATGATGCCGCATTCCGTTTTTTTGACCGGCGCCAGCGGCTTTGTCGGCAGGGCGATACTGGATAGACTGCAAGCTGACGATGTCTCGGTCGTTGTGGCATTGCGTCATAGTTCCAAGCTGCTCGGCGTTTCAGTGCCTAGTGTTCGCTTTGAGGCCTTCGACGGTGATAACGACTGGGGGAGTTCTCTTGCACAATGTGATGTGGTGATTCACTCCGCGGCTCGTGTGCATGTAATGAACGATACCGAAGTTGATCCATTGGCCGCTTTTCGCAAGGTGAATGTGCAAGGAACTCTTAACCTTGCCCGGCAGGCTGCCAGTGCAGGAGTGAAACGTTTCATTTTCATCAGCTCAATCAAAGTCAACGGTGAGGGCACGACGCCAGGTACGGCATATACGGCAGATGATACTCCAGCACCGGCTGATCCTTACGGCATATCCAAGATGGAAGCTGAGCAGGGGTTGTGGGAGATTGCCCGGGCAACTGGCATGGAAGTCGTCGTCATTCGGCCAGTACTGGTATATGGGCCAGGGGTGAAAGCCAATTTCCTTAGTATGATGCGTTGGCTAGATAAAGGTATTCCTTTACCCTTTGGTGCGATTGACAACAGGCGGAGCCTTGTTGCTCGGGATAACCTGGTGGATCTCGTAGTGACATGTATAGCTCATTCCGCTGCAGCAGGTCAGACATTCTTGGTCAGCGATGGTGAGGATCTGTCAACCACTGGATTGTTGCGCAAGATGGCGAAGGCGCTGGATAAGCCTGCTCGTCTGTTACCAATTCCTAGTTGGGTTTTGGAGTCTGGTGCCCGATTGCTGGGAAAACGAGCACTTTCACAGCGTCTTTGTGGATCGCTCCAAGTGGATATCAGCAAGACGCGATCTCTACTTGGTTGGGTACCCCCCATCAGTGTCGATGAAGCTCTAAAAATTACTGCGCGGCATTTTCAGGAAAGTTCAAAAAAATGACCTACTGGTGGATAATTCCGGTTGTTGCTGCTGTGTCGTTACTATTGACGGCCATTTTGCGGCGCTATGCATTGGCACGCAGCATTATCGATATTCCAAACGCCCGCAGTTCACATTCAGTACCAACGCCGCGAGGCGGAGGTGTTGCAATCGTCGTGACTTTTCTGTTTAGCCTTCCATTGGTGGCATGGGAGGGGCTGGCTGCAACTTCAGGATTGATTGCGCTCGGTGGTGCGGCTGCTCTGGTAGCGCTCATAGGTTTCATGGATGACCACGGTCATATCGCTGCTCGCTGGCGACTGCTGGGTCATTTTGCTGCAGCCATCTGGGCGTTGTGCTGGTTGGGTGGCCTTCCTGTTGTCAGAGTCTTTGGTATGGACATCGACTTGATCTGGTATGGCCAGATACTTGCGGCTGTCTATCTCGTCTGGATGCTCAATTTGTACAACTTCATGGACGGCATTGATGGGATTGCCAGTGTCGAGGCGATGTGCACCTGCCTTGGAGCATGCTTGCTCTACTGGTTGAGTGGCTTCGAGGACATGATATTGATGCCTTTGATTTTGGCTATGGCTGTTGCCGGCTTCCTGTTTTGGAACTTTCCTCCTGCGCGTATATTCATGGGGGATGCCGGGAGTGGGTTCTTGGGAATTGCACTTGGTGTCATGTCCATCCAGGCTGCATGGGCGTCCGCCCCGTTGTTCTGGGCCTGGTTGATCCTGCTGGGAGTTTTCATTGTTGATGCAACATTCACATTAATGCGCCGGTTGTCACGCGGTGACAAAGTCTATGAAGCGCATCGCAGCCATGCGTACCAGTTTGCTTCACGACAATTTGGCAAGCACCTACCTGTAACGCTTGCGGTAGGGGCGCTCAATCTGTTTTGGTTACTGCCGATTGCACTCTGCGTGACGTTATTCGATCTGGACGGTGCATTGGGGCTGGTGATTGCGTACGTGCCTTTGGTGATGCTGGCAGTGAAATTTCACGCTGGAGAACTCGAGAAAGCCGAGCCGGGTCGGTTATCCTGACTGTTTTGTACAGTGTTTGTAGGTTCAGCTAATTGCCTTGAAGAAAATGCAGATTCACGATAGGAGCGGTTGACGGTGTTCGAAGGGGTAATGGATAAGTTACGTAGATTTTTGCTTGGACTACCACGACGAAACAAGCGATTGGTTCAGGTCGCTGCTGACGTTGCGTTGGTTTGGTTCGCTCTTTGGATGTCATTTGTTGTGCGTCTTGGTGTCGATGACCTGATCAACCCTCTAGAGGGATATCGTTGGCTGTTCATCAGTGCCCCTGTGATCGCTATTCCGCTGTTCATTCGTTTTGGCATGTACCGGGCGGTAATGCGTTATTTCGGCAATGATGCGCTGATAGCAATCATCAAAGCAGTCAGTCTGGCTGCATTGTTGCTGGCATTGGTGGTTTACTGGAATACCAATCCTTCACGTACAGTGCCCCGTTCCATCATCTTCAACTATTGGTGGTTGAGTTTGATAATGCTGGGTGGGTTGCGGTTGGCAATGCGTCAGTATTTTCTAGGTGACTGGTTTAGCGCTGCACAACATGTGCCTTTCGCAAGCAGGGAAGATGGACTGCCCAAGGTTGCCATTTATGGTGCGGGGTCTGCAGGTAACCAGTTGCTGGTCGCCCTACGGATGGGGCGGTTGATGCGCCCGGTAGCGTTCATCGATGATGACAACAGTATTGCTGATCGTGTGATATCCGGGTTACAGGTCTATAAGCCTGAACAAATTCAACGAATGATCAATGATACCGGCGCCGAGGAAATCCTTCTGGCAGTGCCTTCAGCGAGCCGCGGGCGACGGCGAGAAATTCTAGGATTTCTCGAAGCCTTTCCGTTGCATGTGCGAAGCATACCGGGCTTTATGGACCTGGCCAGCGGTCGGGTCAAGGTCGATGATATCCAGGAAGTGGATATTGCAGATCTTCTTGGGCGTGATGCTGTGCCTGCACAAGAGGACCTGTTTGAACGCTGTATTGCAGGGCAATCGGTTTTGGTAACAGGCGCGGGCGGTTCCATTGGCTCGGAGTTGTGCCGACAGATAATTCAGGCCGGGCCGAAAACGCTGCTGTTGTTGGAGCATAGCGAGTACAACCTCTACAGCATCGTTTCGGAACTGGAGCAGCGAGTCACTCGGGAATCCCTTTCAGTCAAGGTGTTGCCGATCCTGGGTTCCGTGCGTAATCAGCATCAATTGCTCGACGTGATGAAAACGTGGCGAGTCGATACTGTCTACCATGCTGCTGCCTACAAACACGTACCGATGGTCGAGCATAACATTGCCGAAGGTGTACTTAACAACGTCATTGGCACACTCAATACTGCCCAAGCTGCTCTGCAGGCAGGTGTTTCCAATTTCGTACTGATTTCGACCGACAAGGCTGTTCGCCCGACCAACGTCATGGGAAGTACCAAACGTCTTGCCGAAATGACCTTGCAGGCCCTGAGTCGCGAACTGGCGCCGGTATTGTTCGGAGACTCGAGCAACATTTCCCGCGTCAACAAGACTCGATTCACCATGGTCCGTTTTGGCAATGTGCTTGGTTCCTCGGGGTCGGTGATACCGCTATTCCACAAACAGATCAAATCGGGCGGTCCACTGACAGTTACTCACCCGAAAATCACCCGATACTTCATGACTATCCCGGAAGCTGCTCAACTTGTGATTCAAGCAGGGTCGATGGGACAAGGTGGTGACGTGTTCGTGCTGGACATGGGTGAGCCCGTAAAAATTGTTGAACTGGCCGAGAAGATGATACATCTCTCAGGCTTGAGCATACGCTCGGACAAGAACCCTCATGGTGACATCGCCATAGAATTCAGCGGCCTGCGGCCGGGTGAAAAGCTTTACGAAGAGTTGTTGATTGGCGATAACGTCGAGGCAACCCAGCATCCAATGATCATGAGTGCGAACGAAGACTATTTGTCCTGGGATGTATTGAAGGTCAAGCTCACCGAGTTGCTGGCGGCAGTTGGCCAAGACGATTACTCGAAGGTACGGCAACTGTTGCGCGAAACCGTCAGCGGCTACGCGCCTGATGGCGATATAGTGGATTGGATATATCAGCAGCGAAGGCTTGAGCCTTGAATATTCAAGCTAAGCTCTGAGGGAAGCAAAAAGCGCTTGCTGGTAGTGGGCGCTTTTGTTTTTTTGTATTTATGAAAGGCTGAAGGTTAAAAGTGAGCAATCAGGGCGGTGATTTTGAAGCGGTAACTGTTTCGTCCAATTTGACGAGGTCATCAAGTTATATTGAGTCTTTTTTAATCGCGCTGCCTGTTGTTTCTGGTCTTGCCATTCTCGTTTGGTTGATGGCTTATAGTGGTTATGGCTTTGATTTTACAGATGAAAGTTTTCATCTGGTCTCGCTGTTAAATCCAGGGCTATATAGTTGGTCGCTTACGCAGTTCGGGTTTGTCTATCATCCGCTTTATTTGCTCTTGGGGGGGGATATTGCGCATCTAAGGCAGGCGAATATACTGGTGACTTTTGGCTTGTCTTGGGCGTTGGTTGATGTAGTTATTAAACAGTCTTTGTCTGTAAAGACGGATGATAGAGTCAAGCGGCTTGCGATCTCTTTCGGCTTTGCCAGCGGTAGTTTGATTTTTTTTAGCACCTGGCTGCTTTCGCCGAGCTATAACAGTTTGAATCTGCAAGCACTTTTAATTGTAGCGATTGGAATGTTTTCTGCGCGGTCAGAACTCAATCGAAATAGCCTGGTTGGCTGGTTGCTTATAGGGGTTGGAGGGTGGCTGGCGTTTATGGCCAAACCTAGCACAGCTGCCGCGCTTGGATGCTGCGTTTTTTTCTATCTGCTACTTGCAGGGAAGACCAATATTCGATTTATGGTGTTCACCTTTGCATTATTGTTAAGTCTGTTGCTGGTCAGTGCATTAGCTATTGATGGCTCAGTCGCTGGGTTTGTAGAGCGGATTAAGATTGCGGTGGCATTTGGTGAGTATTTGGCGGGTAGCAGTGTCATTGGCAATTCAATACGCTTCGACGACTTTGTGCTGACTCCGCAAGACGTTTTATTTTTTAGGGTTTTGTTGGCGGTTTCTTTTTTTTCTGCTTTTTCTTTGTGTTTGGGGAACAGATATTTTAATTTGGTGGGGTGTCTTTGTTCGTGCCTGATTTCGTTTTTGATTTTTATGTTGGTGTCGGAAAATTTGTTTGTTGGTCTCAATTATAGTAATTACCATGGTCTCTTGGTGTTTGCGGTGCCGGCCTCAATGGTGCTTTTGGGAGGGTGCGTTTATAGGCAGGCATTTTTTTCGAATTTGCCGATCTCTCGTTGTTTGGTTGCATTTGTGCTGGTGTTGTTTCCACATGTGTATGCTTTCGGTACCAACAACAATTATTGGCAGGCTGGTAGCTCAGCGGGTTTTTTCTGGTTCCTTGCAGGGCTGGTGCTCGTCGCTCCAATGATGCGTGACTCTAGAGGTTTTGCAACGCTCACTCCGTTTGTGTTGACGATTCAATTGATTGTCGCGGTATTGGTGCAGGCAGGAATGGAGTCCCCGTACAGGCAGATGCAGCCTTTGAGGTTGAACTCTACCGTTGTACAGATAGGGCCGAGTAAGGCGAATCTTGTGTTATCTGCGGAGTACAGCAATTACCTAACCGCGGCCATGACGGCAGCAGAACAGGCAGGGTTTGCACCTGGTACTCCGGTTATCGATCTGAGCGGACAGTCTCCCGGCATTCTTTATGCGATAGGTGCTACCAACATTGGGCAAGCATGGACTATTGGCGGCTATCCGGGCAGCTTCAAGCTGGCCAGTGAAGCATTGCAAAAAGTTTCTTGCAGTCAAATGGCCATTGCTTGGCTTTTACTCGAACCAACAGGCCCCCGAAGCATTTCCGATTCGCTGCTTTCTACCTTTGGCGCCAACCTGGGCGAGCATTACCAAGAGGTAGGTTCCTGGAGTACCGCATCTGGAGCAGGCGGATACACCGAACTCCGAAGACAAAAATTGTTCAAGCCAGTCAGGGACGCAACTACTTCCAACAAAAGCTGTATCGAAGCGCGCAAGCAGATCTAATGCTTGCTGATCTGAAATATCCTTTTTCATGTTTATGCCATGAATCTGGTGGTTGATGTTTGACAGCGAGCCTGGAGTTACTAAAGTTCAATGGCAGCCAAGGAAATGCTGCCCTTGAATTTTATTGCAATGGAGTTCTCCCTATGAATAAAGCTTATTTTTCCTCCCTCCTGTTTGCATTGATAACCAGCCTGTCACTATCCGTCCATGCCGCGCCTCCTCCAGCTACATCAGTCGACAAGCCGATCGCCGCGCAAGTGGCAAACAGCGCAAAGCTCAACCTCAATACAGCGGATGCCCATACGCTACAGACGGAGCTTACTGGCATCGGTCGAGCCAAAGCGGAAGCCATCGTCGCCTATCGTGAGGCCAACGGCGCGTTTACGTCAGTCGACGAGTTGCTTGAGGTCAAAGGCATTGGCAAGACGCTGCTCGACAAGAATCGGGATCTGATCAAGATCAATTAACCCGGTTTCAGCCAAGCAAAAGGCCGATCATTGATCGGCCTTTTGCTTTTCTGCACCTGCACTTGACGGATAAAATTATAGTTATAATATTGGCGACCTCCGATAACCCTTTCGCAATTTCCGTTGGAGGAGTAGTCATATCTGCAACGACCATTGCAGTGGCCGGCGTGTCATCCGGCAGATGCGCAGACTACACTGAGCGTCTTGCCATGCTTCACGTCGACCAGTCATTTCAAATGCGGCAGTCACTCGCTACCGATTGCCGCTAAACCCATGATCGAGGTACGCACTGCATGAGTGGACATAGAGTCGTAGTAACTGGCATGGGTCTGGTCTCGCCACTGGGATGTGGCTCAGAGAACGCCTGGGAACGACTCCTGAGCGGCCAATCCGGCCTCAAGCGGCTACCTGACGAGGTCGTCGATGATCTGCCGGCAAAGGTCGGCGGCCCCGTGCCGTCAATCGCGGACGACCCAGTGGCCGGCTTCGACCCCGACGCAGCCATCCCCCCCAAAGAACAAAAGAAAATGGACCGCTTCATCCAGTTCGCCCTGGCAGCTGCCAAAGAGGCACTGGCTCAGGCGAAATGGGCACCCGAGGATGAGCAAGGCCAGCTCCGCACCGCAACCATAATTGGCTCCGGCGTCGGTGGTTTCGGCGCGATCGCCGAGGCGGTCAGAATCACCGATACCCGCGGACCGCGGCGTCTGTCGCCGTTCACCATCCCATCCTTCCTGGTCAACCTGGCCGCCGGGCATGTGTCCATCCAGTACGGCTTCAAGGGCCCGCTGGGTGCGCCGGTGACGGCGTGCGCGGCGGGTGTGCAGGCGATTGGCGATGCGGCGCGGCTGATTCGCAGCGGCGAGGCCGATATTGCGCTCTGCGGTGGCGCCGAGGCGTGCATCGACCGGGTCAGTCTGGCCGGTTTTGCCGCAGCACGGGCGTTGTCCAGTGGCTTCAATGAGACGCCGTCACGCGCCTCCCGACCCTTTGACAGCAGCCGTGATGGCTTTGTCATGGGGGAGGGCGCCGGTCTGTTGGTGATCGAATCGCTCGAGCATGCGCTTGCTCGTGGCGCCACGCCGATTGTCGAGTTGGTCGGCTATGGCACCACGGCCGATGCCTATCATCTGACTGCCGGGCCGGAAGATGGCAGTGGCGCCCGGCGTTCGATGGAGTTGGCCATCGCCCAGGCGGGTATTTCAGCCGGGCAGATCCAGCACCTCAATGCCCATGCCACCTCGACGCCAGTGGGTGACAAGGGCGAGTTGGCGGCGATCAAGGCGGTGTTCGGGGTCAATAATTCTGTTGCGGTTACCTCGACCAAGTCCGCCACGGGGCATCTGCTCGGTGCGGCGGGTGGTCTGGAGGCGATTTTCACGATTCTGGCGATTCGCGATCAGATTGCGCCGGCAACGCTCAATCTTGAAGTGCCCGATGAGGATGCCGCGGGCGTGGATATCGTCAGCGGCAAGGCCCGGCCCATGGCCATCGAGTATGCCTTGAGCAATGGTTTCGGCTTTGGTGGGGTCAATGCCAGCGTGTTGTTCAAGCGCTGGCAGGCTTGACCGTCTGTTGTTTCAGGTGCTCGCGTACGGTGTCCAGGATGTGATCGGAAAAGTCACTGTCCTGGACACTGCGTGACAACAGCAGTGCACCGACAAGTGTCGACAGCATGACGATACTTTGTTCATCACCCTCTGTTTCACCCATGGCATTGCCGAGCATGGCCAGGCGCAGCCTGACGGTTTCGTCTGCAATCGGGCTGGCTTCGCCGCGTTGACCCATTTCGGCTGCCATGGTGGGTAGCGGGCAGCCATGTTCCGGCGTTTGCCGGTGATTTTTGCTCAGGTAGCTGTCTATAAAAGCGGGCAGCGGATCTTCCTTGGCAAAGATTTTTTCACAGAATTCATTCAGTTCATCCGAAGCGTCGCGCAGTGCGGTTTCGACCAGATCGTCCTTGGACTTGAAGTGGGCATAAAAGCCGCCATGGGTCAGCCCCAGCGCTTTCATCAGGGGTTGCAGGCCGGTGGCACCGATGCCGTCGCGGCGGAAGCGGGCGGATGCTTCCTTGACGATACGCTGGTAGGTCTGGGCTTTGTGATCTTGCGAATAGCGCATGGCAGGGCCTCCATGTCGTTACAGATTGGATGTTGATTATAATTTTACACGAGTGCGGTTTTTTTGCCGCAGTAATGCGTGCAGGCCTTGTGCAGAGTAAAGGGATCGCTCCCGCGGGGCACGGGAGCGACCAGCAGTCAGCGGTCTTGCGCGTCCTTGGCATCCATTTCGGCATTGCGTTCATGGATGCGTTTGAGCTGTTCTTCGGTCAAGGGCAGCTCTTTGGCAGTGTCGCGCAACAGCATCAGGCCGCCAACGATCGAGCCGATTGCAATCACTAGAATTAACCAGCCATACCAGGGCATGTTGACCCTCCTTGAAGGCAGGACCGCGACGAGGGGGTTCCCGTGCGAATCTGCACTCATATCATTTTGAGCGATTATTGAGGATAGTGGTTCAATTATTGCGGGCGTGGTGTAGTTTTTGCCGATTACCGGGTCCCGGACAGCCGCTGCATCCGCTACAATGCGCGCCGATTTCGACCTTGCCCAGAGAGCCCATCCATGTCCGTCTGCCAGACTCCTATCATCGTCGCCCTGGATTTCCCGACCCGTGACGCCGCATTGAAGCTGGCCGATCAGCTGGATCCCAAGCTGTGCCGCGTCAAGGTCGGCAAGGAACTCTTCACCAGCTGTGCCTCGGATATCGTCGAGACGCTGAACGCCAAGGGTTTCGAAGTGTTCCTGGACCTCAAGTTCCACGACATTCCCAACACCACGGCCATGGCGGTCAAGGCGGCGGCGGAAATGGGCGTGTGGATGGTCAACGTGCATTGCTCCGGTGGCCTGCGCATGATGGCGGCCTGCCGTGACGTGCTCGATCAGCGCAGCGGTCCCAAGCCGTTGCTGATCGGCGTGACCGTGCTGACCAGTATGGAGCGTGAGGACCTGGCGGGCATTGGCCTGGATATCGAGCCGCAGGAGCAGGTGCTGCGCCTGGCCGCGTTGGCGGAAAAAGCTGGCATGGACGGTCTGGTGTGCTCGGCGCTGGAAGCCCAGGCGCTGAAGGCGGCGCATCCGTCGCTGCAGTTGGTGACGCCGGGGATTCGTCCGGCGGGCAGTGCCCAGGATGATCAGCGGCGAATTCTGACGCCGCGCCAGGCGCTGGATGCGGGTTCGGATTATCTGGTGATCGGGCGTCCGATCAGCCAGGCGGCGGATCCGGCGAAGGCGTTGGCGGCGGTGGTGGCTGAGCTCGCATAGTCATTTTTTGCGGCCGCGTTGCGGCCGATCGCTGGCAAGTCGAATCGTCGCACCGCAGCTCCCACAGGGTATGTACACTGCCGAACCCTGTGGGAGCGGGCTTGCCCGCGATCGAGTGCGGAGCACTCGTAAAAAATTAAACTTTTAGCACCAACTTCCCAAAATTCTCCCCGCTGAACAATTTCAACAAGGTCTCGGGAAACGTTTCCAGACCTTCGACGATATCTTCCTTGCTCTTCAATTGCCCCTCGGCCAGCCATCCGGCCATTTCCTGCCCGGCGGCAGCGAATTGCGCGGCATAGTCCATCACCACGAAACCTTCCATGCGTGCACGGTTGACCAGCAGCGCCAGATAGTTGGCCGGGCCCTTGACCGCTTCCTTGTTGTTGTACTGGCTGATGGCACCGCAGATCACCACGCGGGCCTTGAAAGCCAGGCGGCTGAGCACCGCGTCGAGGATGTCGCCGCCGACGTTGTCGAAATACACGTCCACGCCTTTCGGGCATTCGCGTTTGAGCCCGGTGATGACGTCTTCGTTCTTGTAGTCGATAGCGCCATCGAAGCCCAGTTCATCGATCAGGAACTGGCATTTGTCCTTGCCGCCGGCGATGCCAACGACTCGGCAGCCCTTGAGCCTGGCAATCTGCCCGGCAATGCTGCCGACCGCGCCGGCGGCGCCCGAGATCACCACGGTTTCACCGGCCTTGGGAGCGCCAACGTCAAGCAGGGCGAAGTAGGCGGTCATGCCGGTCATGCCCAGCGCCGACAGGTAACGTGGCAGAGGGGCCAGTTTCGGGTCGACCTTGTAGAAACCGGTAGGCTCGCCGAGGAAATAATCCTGCACGCCGAGGGCGCCGTTGACGTAATCGCCGACGGCAAAGTTCGGGTGCTGCGATGCAACCACCTTACCCACACCCAGTGCCCGCATGACCTGTCCGATGGCGACCGGCGGAATATAGGATTTGCCTTCGTTCATCCAGCCGCGCATGGCCGGGTCCAGTGACAGGTATTCAACCTTCACCAGAATCTGGCCATCGGCAGGCGTACCCACAGGCTCGTCGCGGAAGGTGAAGTTGTCTCGGGTTACGGCTCCGACCGGGCGCTGGGCGAGGAGAAATTGACGGTTGGTTTGGGCAGTCATCTCAGGCTCTCAAGGGAGGAATCAAGCTGTGTTGATAGACCGTCGAGGCTTCGGGAGCAAGGTATTCAGATGTTGCGAATAGGTCTTGATCGATCCTGATGATGCACTATTTGGCTGTTATCACTGCAACTCATAAACCGCCAACCGGCCCTGTAATAGTGCTGCCAGGCCCGCTCACCGGCTCACTAGACTGCGAATCGATTACCCACACAGCAGAGGACCGATCTATGAGCATGACTTTTTCCGGGCAAGTGGCAATGGTAACCGGCGCGGCCGCAGGCATCGGCCGCGCAACAGCGCTGGCATTTGCAGCCGAGGGTTTGAAGGTTGTAGTGGCGGATCTGGATACAGCTGGCGGTGAGGGCACGGTCGAGCTGATTCGTGCGGCAGGTGGCGATGCCGTTTTTGTGCCGTGCAACGTTACCCGAGAAGCCGATGTTCAGCAGTTGATGGAGCAGACCATCAGCACCTACGGGCGCCTGGACTATGCGTTCAACAATGCTGGTATCGAGATCGAAAAGGGCAAGCTGGCCGAAGGCAGCGAGGCCGAGTTCGATGCAATCATGGGCGTTAACGTCAAGGGTGTCTGGTTGTGCATGAAACACCAGTTGCCGTTGATGTTGGCCCAGGGCGGCGGCGCCATCGTCAATACGGCTTCGGTGGCCGGCCTGGGCGCTGCGCCGAAGATGAGCATCTACAGCGCTTCGAAGCATGCTGTGATCGGTTTGACCAAATCGGCGGCTGTCGAATACGCGAAGAAAAAAATCCGTGTCAATGCAGTCTGTCCGGCAGTGATCGACACCGACATGTTCCGCCGTGCTCATGAAGCAGACCCGCGCAAGGCCGATTTCGTCGCGACCATGCACCCGGTCGGGCGTATCGGCAAGGTCGAAGAGATCGCCAGTGCCGTGCTTTACCTGTGCTGTGACGGGGCGGCATTCACTACGGGTCATGCCCTGGCCGTGGACGGGGGCGCGACGGCTATTTGATCGTCAGGCCGACCTCGACCGTCCTGAATGCGACGCCGACGTAGCTTTTTGCCATTAATCCGGCGCCACAGGCTTGTGCAGTGACCGGCGCCATTGCCACTCTGCGCCGATCATCGGTGGGCTTGTCGCCATTGAGCATCGGATGGGGGAGTGCGTGCAATGAATGGGGCCGTGAGTGGACGCTTTGCCAACCTGGGCATGGCAAAGAAAATGGGGGTGGGCTTTGCCCTGGTGTTGCTGCTGACTGCACTGGTCGCAGCGATCGGCATTATCTCGCTGCAGACCATCAGCCAGCGTTTCGATGGTCTCAAACAGATGTCGGCGCTCAATCGCGGCTTGCTCAAGGTGCGCCTGCTGGAGCAGGAGTTCGCCTTGCATTCGGACGTCAAGGCAGTCGATGCCTTGCATGAAGGGGTCGAGGGTTTGCAGGCGCAAGCGGCGCAGCTCAAGACCTTGGCAGCGGCCAATGTGCCGGTGATGAATGGGGTCGAGCAGGCGCTCGTGGACTATCGCCAGGCCTTCGATCAGTTCGTGGAGTTGACCCAGTCGAAGGATCTGGCGCTGGACATGGCCAGTTGGTCGGTGTCGAGCGTTGCCAATAACCTCGATGTACTCCAGGCCGGTCTTGCCGACGATGGCAGCTATACCCTGAAGGATTCCCAGGGGCAGAAAGGGGCTGAATTCATCGAGCAGGCCAATCAGGTCAGTCAGGTTGCCCGCCTGATGCTGCAGGCGATGGATGAGGCGCGTGTACGCCTGGATCAAAGCCGCAAGGGCACCGACGACAGCGCAACCCAAGGCAAGATCGCACAGGCCGACCAGGCCTTGGCGCTGGCGGGTGAACTCAAGAACAAAGTGCAGGACGCCGGCTATCAGACAGTGCTGGGTGAAGTCATCACCCATATCACCAGCTTCAGCGAGAAACTGTCCGAATACACCGATCTGCTGGCAAAGGAAAAGCAGGTCAACCTGCATCTGCATGAGCGCGCCGACCAGGTGGTGACGCTGGTCGACCAGGCCTATGTCGCCCAGGACGACGCGATGCAGGTGGAGTTGAAGAACAATGCGATGCTGATTATTGCCTCATCGGTGCTTGCCCTGCTGGTCGGGGTGCTGGCGGCCTGGATCATCACGCGTCTGATCGTCGGTCCCTTGCGCAGTGTCATTGGCCGCGCCCAGCAGATTGCCGCAGGTGATTTGAGCGGTACGATCGAAGTCAACCGACGCGATGAAATCGGCCAGTTGATGCAGGCCATGCAGCAGATGGGCACTGGCTTGAGCGGCATCGTCAGCGGCTTGCAGGCCGGGATCGAGCAGTTGGCCAGTTCCGCCCAATCGCTGTCGGCCGTGACCGAGCAGACCAATCTGGAAGTCAGCAGCCAGAAGGAGGAAACAGAGCAGGTCGCCACTGCCATGAACCAGATGACGGCCACGGTGCACGATGTGGCGCGCAATGCCGAAGAGGCGGCCCAGGCAGCCCAGACGGCCGATGACAAGGTGGATAGCGGCCAGCAAGTGGTGCGTCAGAGCTTGCAGCGGATCGAACAATTGGCCAGCTCCGCGACATCCGCCAGCCAGAGCATCGAGAGCCTGAGTGCCGAAATTCAGAACATCGGCACGGTGCTCGAAGTCATCAAGAGTGTCGCCGAACAGACCAACCTGCTGGCGCTCAACGCGGCGATCGAGGCGGCCAGGGCCGGTGAGCAGGGGCGCGGTTTTGCCGTGGTGGCCGATGAGGTGCGGGCGCTTGCCCGGCGCACGCAACAGTCCACCGAGGAAATCGAGCGGCTGGTCAGTGCCTTGCGCAGCGGGGCGCAATCGTCTGTCGCGCAGATCCAGAGCAGCGGCGAGCTGGTGAAACTGGCGGTGAGCGACGCGCTGCAGACTGAAAGTGCACTGGGCAGCATTGCGGCGGCGGTGTCATTGATTCAGCAGATGAACCAGCAAATAGCCGCGGCTGCCGAGGAGCAAAGTTCGGTGGCTGAAGAGATCAACCGCAGCGTTACCAGTATCCGCAGCAGCGCCGATCAGTCGGCGCTGGCGATGCAGGGCAATGCGGCGTCCAGTATCGAGCTGGCGCAGTTGGGGCGTGAGTTGAAGGGGATGGTGGGGCATTTCCGGCTTTAGGCTGTCACATACTTTGTTGCCTGTCAGGGCCCCATCGCTGGCAAGCCAGCTCCCACAGAGACAGGCATCCTAAGTCCTCTGTGGGAGCTGGCTTGCCAGCGATGAAGGCCTCAGTCATTACGCCAATTCAAAATCAGCAACGTCACCACCCCCGCCACAATCCCCCAGAACGCCGAACCGATCGAAAACAACGTCAACCCCGAGGCGGTGACCATAAAGGTAATCAGCGCCGCCTCGCGCTCCCTGGCTTCGTTCATGGCAATGGTCAGGCCGTTGATGATCGAGCCGAACAAGGCCAAGGCGGCTATCGACAGCACCAGTTCCTTGGGTAGGGCGGCGAACAGCGCCGCGAGGGTTGCGCCGAAGGTCCCGGCGATGCCGTAGAAAATCCCGCACCAGACCGCCGCCGTATAGCGCTTGTTACGGTCTTCATGGGCATGCGGACCCGTGCAGATCGCCGCACTGATGGCTGCCAGGTTGATGCCGTGGGAGCCAAAGGGGGCCAGCAGCAAAGAGGCGAAACCAGTCACCGAGATCAGCGGTGAAGCCGGGACGTTGTAGCCATCGGCGCGCAGGACCGCGATGCCGGGCATGTTCTGCGACGTCATGGCGACCACGAACAACGGGATGCCGATGCTGATGGTGGCGGCGAGTGAGAACGACGGTGTGGTCCACACTGGGGTCGCCACCTCCAGGCTGAAACCGCTGAAATCCAGTAGCCCCATGAAGCCGGACAGGGCCGTGCCGATCAGCAGGGCCGCGAGTACCGCGTAGCGCGGTGACAACCGTTTCATCAGCAGGTAGGTGAAGAACATGCCCAGCACCAGACCGGTGCGGTGTTGCGCGGCGACGAAAATCTCACTGCCGATCTTGAACAGAATGCCGGCCAGCAGTGCCGCCGCCAGGGAGGAGGGCAGGCGCTTGACCAGGCGTTCGAAGCTGCCGGTCAGGCCGCAGATCAGGACCAGCACGGCGCAGGTGATGTATGCACCGATGGCCTCACCGTAACTCACCCCCGACAGACTGGTAATCAACAGGGCCGCGCCCGGTGTCGACCAGGCCACGGTGATCGGCGTGCGATAACGCAATGACAGGCCAATGCTGCATGCCGCCATGCCGATCGACAGGGCCCAGATCCACGAGGATATCTGCCCGCTGCTCAGCCCGGCGGCCTGGCCGGCCTGGAACATCAGCACCAGCGAACTGGTGTAGCCGGTCATCATTGCAATGAAACCGGCGACGACGGCAGACGGGGATGAGTCGGCCAGCGGGCGCAATTGTGCAGGCGTGGCGTCGGACATGGGAGCAATCCTTTAGCAGGTGTAGGCAGTTTTTTCAGACTACCGCGCAGCCCGGGGAGTGTTGCGATACAGCGAGAGTCGCAATTAGCCATACAGTCATGGGCGCATTGGTAGGCCTGCATCCATTAGACTCTGGATGACAATCAATGGAGTGCCTATGCGATACCTCTTCTCGAGCCTTGTGCTGGTGGCAGCAATACTTCCTTTCACTGCCCACGCCGCAGAAGATTGCGACGCCAATCAGCAGGCCATGAACCAATGCGCCAATAGCGAACTCGCCAAGGCCGATGCCGACCTCAATCGCTATTACAAGGAGCAGCTGGCGTACTTGCAGAATGCGAAACAGCAGCAGGCATTCAAGGACGCCCAGCGCAAATGGATCGCCTTTCGCGATGCCGATTGCCTGTATCAGGTGGGGAAGGCCGAGGACTCGGGTTCGATCTGGCCGCTGCTTCAGGCCAAATGCCTGGCCGAGCATACGCGGCTGCGGGCGCAGCAGTTGAAGGCATTTACACAGTGCCGCAGCGAGGATTGCCCTCGCTGACGACGCGGTTGCCGCGTTGTAGCCGCTGCCGCAGGCTGCGCTCGCGCGCGATAGCGGGCGTAAGATTTCAAGACCGCATTGGAGGTCCTGTCGGACCTCAGCGCAGCCTGGCGGCAGCGGCTACAGGTTATGCGGCGGCGAAGCGCTTGTTCAGGTAATCGATGATCACCTTGGATTCATACATCCAGGTGGTCTTGCCGTTCTCTTCGATGCGCAGGCACGGCACCTTGATCTTGCCGCCTTCGTTGAGCAGTGTCTGGCGATCCTGCTCGTTTTTCCTGGCGTCACGCAGGGCAACCGGCACATTCAGGCGGTGCAGGGTACGGCGCGTCTTCACGCAGAATGGGCAGGCGTGGAATTGATACAGGGTCAGCCCCTTGGCGGCCTGTTCGACCTGTTTCTGGGCCGCAGCGCTGCGTTTCTGCTTGCGTGGGCGAGTAATGAAGTCGAGGAAAACGATAAGCTGGCCCAGGCCAACCCGCAGTGCTTTGACAATCATGGATTGAACGCTCCGAACAATAAAAAAAACCGACCTGAACAGGCCGGTTTTTTGAGTAGCCGATTACTTGATCAGGCTAAGAAACTCGCTGCGAGTCGCCGCGTTTTCGCGGAAATCACCGAGCATTACCGAAGTAATCATCTCCGAGTTCTGTTTTTCCACACCGCGCATCATCATGCACATGTGCTTGGCTTCGATCACTACCGCGACACCCAGGGCACCGGTCACTTGCTGGACCGCCTCGGCGATCTGGCGGCTGAGGTTTTCCTGGATTTGCAGGCGGCGGGCATACATATCCACAATCCGCGCGACTTTCGACAGGCCCAGCACTTTGCCATTGGGGATATAGGCGACATGCGCCTTGCCGATGAAAGGCAGCAGATGGTGTTCGCACAGCGAGTACAACTCGATGTCCCTGACCAGGACCATTTCGCTGTTATCGGAGCTGAACAAGGCACCATTGGTGACTTCTTCCAGGGTTTGTTCATAACCGCGGCAAAGGTACTGCATGGCTTTGGCAGCACGCTTTGGCGTGTCGCGCAGGCCTTCACGGAATGGATCCTCGCCGATCTGGCCGAGAATCGCGGTGTAGTTCTGTTCCAGGGACATGGTCCTACCTGTAGGATTTTTATCGCAAACGCGAAGGGTACGGCGGCTGTGACGGCGCTGCAAGTACAAGCTATTCGTCACGACCCTCGAGCATGGTTCGCTTGAGCATCACATAGACCGCGCCGGCGCCGCCATGACGGGGTTGGCATGAAGTGAAGCCCAGCACCTGAGGGTGTTGACGCAGCCACGTGTTGACGTGACTTTTTATCATAGGACGTTTGCCGTCCAGACGCACGGCCTTGCCATGGGTGACGCGTACGCAGCGGACCTCGAAACGGGTAGCCTCGGCGAGAAAGGCCCACAGGGTTTCCCGGGCTTTCTCGACACTCATGCCGTGCAGGTCCAGGCTGCCTTCGAAGCCGATCTGGCCGAGCTTCAACTTGCGCATCTGGCCTTCCTGAACGCCGTCGCGCGACCAGTGCAGTTCGTCTTCCGGGCCGACATCGATCACAAACTGATCGGACAAGCCATCAACCGTGGTGTCGTTGCTGCGAATGGTTGCTGCCTGGCGCAGGGTGTCCAGATGTTTGCGATCAGCCTTGGGTTTGCCAGTGTCGGCCCGATCATGCTTGATCGGCTTGACGCCGTGCATCTGGCTTTTGAACAGGGAAAAATCGTCGTCTTGCATGTAAGCCTCCGCTAGGAGGTCCAGTTTACGCGACTCGCCCTGCAGAGGGTTCTGCTCAGTCGTGTTTTTTCATCAGGTGCGGTGCCAGGTTCAGTTCCTGGCCACGGCGCATGCGGCGCCGGCAGGCGCGCCACAAGCGGACGCCGAGATACAGCAGCAACACGCCGGCCGCAATGACCAGGGCAGCACCCAGCGGGCTCGCATTGAGTTCGCCCAGGGCCGGTGGGTGCCCAAGCAGGCTGGCGGCACCGGCCATGGCCAGGAGCACGCCCAGGGTTGCCAGCAATGCGGAAAATGCCGCGCCCAGTCGCATGCGCCAATTGCGCGGTTCGCGTTGGCGCAGTCGTCGGGCGTCGAAACCATCGGATAACTTCATTCCGATTTCCTCTATGGATATCGGGCCTTGGACCGAAACGGTGCAAGGTGGTTCCGGCGTTCTGGTCATTTACCACAGTTGCCGGGTCTAATCGGATGGACGGCCATCGGGCCATCGCTCCGGAGCGCACATCAAATCAAATCTTTGGTCAGTGCCACACTGGCGAAGTTGTCCGCCATGATTGCCATTTCGGTCTGTTGAACATGCAGAGCGCTGAGCACGCCGTCCTTGAAGGGCAGGTCGCGGGTGGCGCAGGCATCTTCAGCCAGGGTGCAACGGTAACCATAGTCCTTGGCCGCACGTACGGTGGTGCTGACGCTGGAATGGCTCATGAATCCGCAGACGATCAGGTCCAGGTGGCCGAGTTTTTCCAGCAGGGTCTGCAGGTTGGTGCCGTGGAATGCGTTGGGCAGGCGTTTTTCCACGATGGCTTCGTCGCCCTGGGGTGCAAGCTCCGGAATGAAGGCGCCGCGCTCGCCCTGTGGGTCGAACAGGCCACCCACCGTACCCAGGTGGCGAACGTGCACCACGGGACGACCGGCCTTGCGCGCGGCAGCCAGCAATTGCGCGATGTTGGCAACCGCCTCATCCATGCCCGACAGTGCCAGGGGACCGCTGAGGTATTCCCGTTGCGCGTCGATAATCACCAGGCTGGCATGGTGGGTCTTCAGAGTGGCCGGCGGATAGCCTTTGCCACTGAGTTGGAACATCGTCTTTGGAACGGGCATCGAGGGCTCCTTTGAGTAGGGCTTTTGCGACATTGTCCCCTGCTGGAGCACTTATGTGAATCGCTTCGCTTGCAGGCAGCGTGGTTACTGGCGTGTAGCCACTTGCCAGAACACCGAAACAACGCTTCAGGGAATCAAAACCTGCGTTTGGCTGTTAGAATCGCAGGTCGTATTTCAAGGAGTTTACCGTGATCACTTCCCGCCTGCGCACCCTGCGCGACCACATCCGTTGGGCTGTCAGCCGTTTCCATCAGGAAGAGCTGTTTTTCGGTCATGGCACCGACAACGCCTGGGACGAGGCGCGGCTATTGGTGCTGGGTGCCGTCCATCTGCCATGGGAAATCGCCGACAGCTATCTGGACTGCCGCCTGGAAGACGATGAGCTGGTTCACGTGCAGCAACTGATCAAGCGTCGTATCGAAGAGCGCGTGCCCACGGCCTACCTGTTGGGCGAGGCCTGGTTCTGCGGCATGTCCTTCATTGTCGATGAGCGTGTGCTGATTCCGCGCTCACCGATTGGCGAGCTGATCGAAAAGCGCTTCGAGCCCTGGCTGCACGCCGAGCCTGCGCGCATTCTCGACCTGTGCACCGGTTCGGGCTGCATCGGCATTGCTTGCGCCGATGTTTTTCCCCATGCCGAGGTGGTGCTGGCCGACTTGTCATTCGAAGCCCTGGAAGTGGCCAACCAGAACATCGAACGACATGGTCTGGAGGAGCGGGTCTACGGCGTACAGGGGGATGGCTTCAGTGGTCTGCCGGGACAGCGTTTCGACTTGATCGTATCCAACCCGCCCTATGTCGATGCCGAAGACTTCGCCGACATGCCCGAGGAGTATCACCACGAGCCGGAGCTGGGGCTGGCCTGCGGCGACGACGGCCTGGACCTGGTGCGGCGGATGCTGGCCGAGGCGGCGGACCATCTCAATGAAAAGGGCTTGCTGATCGTGGAGGTCGGCAACAGTCAGGTGCATGTCCAGGATCTTTACCCGGAAGTGGACTTCGCCTGGCTGGAGTTCGCTCGCGGTGGGCATGGGGTGTTCATGTTGACGGCCGAGCAGTGCCGGCAGCATCAGGGGTTGTTTGCTTCCAGAGTTTGATTGGTCTTGAGGGCCTCATCGCTGGCAAGCCAGCTCCCACAGGGTTCGGCAGTACACATACCCTGTGGGAGCTGGCTTGCCAGCGATGAGGCCCGCACGGACACACCCGATTCAACGATGCGTAGCAATCCAGATCAACAACCCCGCCTGGAACACCGCAAAGGCCACCAGGCAGGTGATGGTAAAGCGCAAGCCGATATCTTCGCGCTTGTACTGGCTGACCCGCTCTTCCTTTTCACGCAGTTTGACGTCCAGCTCCTGCAGGTTCTGCTCGGCCTGTTGCAGCATGCTCGCGGCGTCGAGGATTTCCACGACCTGCACTTTCTCCTTGTTCCAGGTCCCGGTCAGTTCACCCACCTGAACCTCCGCGAAGCGCGCCTTCAGGTGCTGTGCATCCGCGTATTCAACGATCAGGCCATGGCTGCGCAAGACATGATCGCGGCGCAGGCGGGTATCCTCGTTCAGGCCATCCTTGCTCGGCAGAGCCATGCCTTCGACGCGATAGTGCGACCATCTTTTTTGCGCCCAGAGAATGCCTTGGGCGATCAGAAAGCGTCCCAGGCCCCGGTTGAGCGGCTCCATTTGCAGGCCGCCGGTCGGCTCGATCTGTACGTGGTGCGTCTGATGGTCGACCCAGACGTCCAGGTGATTCTGTTCCTTGCGTACTCGCTGCCCTGGTAGTTGCACGGCCAGTCGCAGCAGGCTGAGATCCTTGCTGTGACGTTCGGCGCGGCCATATTGGACAAAGCGCAACGGACGCCCGCCGGTGCTGCGGTCGGTCGGCAGCGGGGCCAGGCGCAGCATATGGAACTGCTCGGGCACAACGTCCGCCCACGGTTTGGCCACTTCTTCCACAGCAGGCTGCTCGGCAGCGACTTCGGGAGAGTCCTGGGTTTGGGCATCAGTCATCAAGGCGATCCTCTTTCGCGCAGCAAAACCGGCAACGAACTGACTGCCAGCATTGGCTTATCGGCCAATTTCTCCAGGACTGGAGGGTGCCTTGCGTGCAAATTCGCTCAACTTGCCGGTAACGCCTGAATGAAGCCGATGACTCGACGACCCATTTGCGCAGCCAGCGGCAGGCTTGGGTCGTCGTAAGAGTCCAGTTGCTGTTTCAGGTCCTGGGGAACAATGCGCAGCACATGATTCATGCCATCGATCAGGGCGAGGTCGGCATCGGGTTTGGCCGTCTTGAGCAGCTCGGCGTCCTTGACGTCGACCTGCATGTCATTTCGCCCCTGGACGATCAAGGCCGGCATTTTCAGCTGGGCGAAGGCGGCTGCCGGGTCCTGGCGAAACAACGAAATCAGGTAGGGTTGGACGCTGGGACGAAAGATCACCTGCAGTTGCGGGGGCACGTTGGCGTCGGTCTGGCCGGCCTTGAGGTGGTCGATCAACTCCAGGGCGCGAGGCAACAAAGGGCGGGGCAGGCGTGCCTGCAATTGTTCGCGCAGCACTTGATCGATGGGGCGCGCACTGCCGGCCAGAGAAATCACAGCCTGGGCATCGACCTGCCCGGCAGCGAGGCTGGCGATCAGCGCGCCTTCACTGTGGCCCAGCAAAATCAGCGGGCCCAGCCGCGGGTCGCGCTTGAGCTTCTGGCTCCAGGCCACGGCATCAGCGACGTAGGCGTCCACGCTGAGTTTGCGTTCATCGGGCTGGGCGGCAAAACTCTCGGCCACCCCGCGCTTGTCATAGCGCACGCTGGCAATGCCATTTTTGGCCAGGAGCAGGGCCAGGCGCTTGAGGCTGTCGTTACGCCCACCGGCGGGGTTGTTGCCGTCGCGGTCGGTGGGACCGGAGCCGGCAATGATCAACACCACCGGTACCGGGACGTCCGAGCGTGGCAGCAGCAAGCTGCCCTTGAGGATGCCGCTGCCGGTGTCGAGGCTGATCGGCCGCTGCAATACGCCAGGGCTGGCTGCCTGGGCCAGGCCGCAGCACAGCAATAGGGCCAGCATCAAAATCCGCAACATCATCAAGCCATCATCTTCAGGGTGACCATAGGACTCGACAATTGATCGAAGGTTCGCAGGCATGAGGGATGAACTGACCGGTTAGCCTGCGTATACTGGCGCCCTGGTTTAATTAGGCTGATTTCGCGGAGCGTCCTGCATGTCCGGCAATACCTATGGCAAGCTGTTCACTGTCACCACCGCTGGCGAAAGCCATGGACCGGCGTTGGTCGCCATTGTCGACGGCTGCCCGCCGGGGCTCGAATTGTCGCTGCAGGACTTGCAGCATGACCTGGACCGGCGCAAGCCCGGCACCAGTCGCCATACTACCCAGCGTCAGGAAGCCGACGAGGTGGAAATCCTTTCCGGGGTTTTCGAAGGGCGCACCACGGGGTGCTCCATCGGCCTGTTGATCCGCAACACCGACCAGAAGTCCAAGGACTACTCGGCGATCAAGGACCTGTTTCGCCCGGCCCACGCCGACTACACCTACCACCACAAATACGGTGAGCGCGACTACCGTGGCGGTGGCCGCAGCTCGGCACGCGAAACCGCGATGCGCGTGGCTGCCGGTGCCATTGCCAAGAAGTACCTGGCCACCCAGGGTATCCGCATCCGTGGCTACATGAGCCAACTGGGCCCGATCGAGATTCCGTTCAAGACCTGGGAGTCGGTGGAGCAGAATGCCTTCTTCAGCCCCGACCCGGACAAGGTCCCGGAGCTGGAGGCCTACATGGACCAACTGCGCCGTGACCAGGATTCGGTCGGGGCGAAGATCACCGTGGTCGCCGAAGGCGTGATGCCGGGTCTGGGTGAGCCGATCTTCGACCGTCTGGATGCGGAACTGGCCCATGCATTGATGAGCATCAACGCGGTCAAGGGCGTGGAAATCGGCGCCGGCTTCGCCAGTGTCGCCCAGCGTGGCACCGAACATCGCGACGAGATGACGCCTGAAGGTTTCCTCAGCAACAACGCCGGCGGCATCCTGGGCGGGATTTCGTCCGGCCAGCCGATCGTTGCCCACCTGGCGCTCAAGCCCACTTCGAGCATCACCACCCCCGGGCGCTCGATCGATGTGGATGGCAACCCGGTCGAAGTCATCACCAAGGGCCGTCACGACCCATGCGTCGGTATCCGTGCCACCCCGATCGCCGAGGCGATGATGGCGATCGTGCTGATGGATCACCTGCTGCGTCACCGTGGCCAGAACGCCGATGTACGCGTGAAGACACCGGTCCTGGGTCAACTTTGATGGGCTACGGCGGCAACCCAGCTGCGGCGGTATGACCGCCGTGGCGCCGATCCCATACTGGCGCCTGTCCAGTTTCTACTTGTTCTATTTTGCCCTGCTCGGTTCGACCGCGCCGTTTCTGGCGCTGTATTTCGACCACCTGGGCTTTTCCAGCGCGCGTATCGGCGAACTGGTCGCCATTCCCATGCTGATGCGTTGCGTGGCGCCGAACCTGTGGGGCTGGCTGGGCGATTACACCGGGCGGCGCCTGGCTATCGTTCGCTTCGGCGCAGCTTGCACGCTGTTGACCTTCTCGCTGATCTTCATCAGCAAGAGCTACGCCTGGCTCGCCATGGTCATGGCCCTGCATGCGTTCTTCTGGCATGCAGTGCTGCCGCAGTTCGAGGTCATTACCCTGGCGCATCTGCAGGGGCAAACCGCACGTTACAGCCAGATTCGCCTGTGGGGCTCGATCGGCTTCATCCTCACGGTGGTCGGCCTGGGCCGGCTGTTCGAGTGGTTGAGCCTGGACATCTATCCGGTGGCCCTGGTGATCATCATGGGCGGTATCGTGTTCAGCAGCCTGTGGGTGCCCAATGCCCAGCCACCGGCCACGGACAATCGCGCGGCTGGCGAAGGCTTTCTCAAGCAACTGGCCGGCCCTGGTGTGCTGGCCTTCTACGGCTGCGTGGCACTGATGCAGTTGAGTCACGGGCCGTATTACACCTTTCTGACCCTGCACCTGGAGCATCTGGGTTACAGCCGAGGCGTGATCGGAATGCTCTGGGCCCTGGGCGTGGTTGCCGAGGTGCTGATGTTCCTGGCCATGAGCCGGATCCTGGCGCGGGTCTCGGTACGTCGGGTATTGCTGGCGAGTTTCCTGCTGGCAGCGCTGCGCTGGTTGTTGCTCGGTACACTGGCCGAACACCTGTGGGTATTGTTGCTGGCGCAGGTGCTGCACGCGGCCACGTTCGGCAGCTTTCATGCCGCGGCCATCCATTTCGTGCAACGTAGTTTCGGCGCTCGCCAGCAGGGCCAGGGCCAGGCGCTCTACGCAGCGCTGGCCGGTACCGGCGGCGCTCTGGGGGCCTTGTATTCCGGCTATAGCTGGAATCTGCTGGGCCCGGCCACCACCTTTAGTATTGCCAGCGTCGCAGCCCTGGCTGCAGCCGTTATGATTGCCACAAGAATGAAAGAGGACAGGGCATGAGCCTTACCCGTGAACAACTGGCCCAGGAAATTATCGACGCCGGGCGCTTTCTCTACGGTCGTGGCTGGTCGCCGGCGACCAGCAGCAACTATTCGAGCCGCCTCTCGGCCAGCGAAGCCTTGTTGACCGTCTCCGGTAAACATAAGGGCCAGTTGGGCCTGGATGATGTGTTGGCCACCGATCTGGACGGCAATAGCCTGGAAGCCGGCAAGAAACCTTCGGCAGAAACCCTCTTGCATACTCAGCTGTACCGCTGGAGCCCGCAGATCGGTGCTGTGTTGCATACCCATTCGGTCAATGCCACGGTGCTTTCGCGCCTGACCGCCGACGATCATCTGTGGTTCGAGGATTACGAACTGCAGAAGGCGTTCAGCGGGGTGACCACCCATGAATCCCGGGTGTGTGTGCCGATCTTCGATAACGACCAGGACATTGCCCGCCTGGCCAGCAAGGTCCAGCCGTGGCTCGAGGCGCACCCCGATTGCGTCGGCTATCTGATCCGTGGCCATGGTTTGTACACCTGGGGGGCACGCATGTGCGATGTCCTGCGCCAGGTCGAGGCCTTCGAGTTCCTGTTCGAATGTGAATTGAAAGTGCGATCGGTCACCGGTCGCTAGAAAAAGGAGTTGCCTGATGAGCAGCCTGAGCGTCTACCACGAATCTTCCCCGGACATCCCGAACAAGGTCCTGACCCACCTTGAAGATATTGCTTCGACCCTGGCCGAGCGTGGCGTGCGCTTCGAGCGTTGGGAAGCTGCCGCACCGATCCAGCCCGGGGCGACCCAGGAGCAGGTGATCGCGGCCTACCAGACCCAGATCGACAAGTTGATGACCGAGTGCGGTTACATCACCGTCGATGTGATCAGCCTGAACAGCGATCACCCGCAGAAGGCCGAGTTGCGGGCAAAATTCCTCGACGAGCACCGTCATGGCGAAGACGAAGTGCGTTTTTTTGTCGCTGGGCGTGGCCTGTTTACCCTGCACATTGATGACTATGTCTATGCGGTGCTGTGTGAAAAGGGTGACCTGATCTCGGTGCCGGCCGGCACCCCGCACTGGTTCGACATGGGCGAGCATCCGCATTTCGTGGCCATCCGCCTGTTCAACAACCCCGAAGGCTGGGTTGCCAACTTCACCGGCCAAGACATCGCCAGCCGCTTCCCGCGGCTCGAAGACTGATCTGGAGCATTCATGACGATCAAAGCCATCCTCACCGATATCGAAGGGACGACCAGCGCGGTGAGCTTCGTGTTCGACGTGCTGTTTCCCTTTGCCGCCAGGCACTTGCCCGATTTCGTTCGGGAACACGCCGGTGAAGCGGACGTGGCCGGGCAACTCGATGCCGTGCGCCGCGATAGTGGCGAGTCGGGCGCCGATGTGGAAAGGGTCATCGAGATTCTGCTTGGCTGGATCGCCGAAGATCGCAAGGCCACGCCACTCAAGGCCCTGCAGGGCATGGTCTGGGCCCAGGGCTACCAGGCCGGGCAGCTCAAGGGGCACGTCTACCCGGATGCCGTCGAAGCACTCAAGCGCTGGCATGCGGAAGGCTATCGGTTGTACGTGTATTCGTCGGGGTCGATCCAGGCACAGAAGCTGATTTTCGGCTGCTCGGAAGCGGGCGACCTGACACCACTGTTCACCGATTACTTCGATACCACGTCTGGCGGCAAGCGCGAGGCGCAGTCGTATCGCAACATCGCCGCTGCGATCGGTTTACCGGCGGAGGAGATTCTGTTCCTGTCGGACATCGTCGAAGAGCTGGATGCCGCGCAGCAGGCGGGGATGGCCACCTGCGGGCTGGTGCGTAATGGCGGAGAACTGGCTGGGCATGCGAATGTGGCGAGTTTCGCGGTGATCGACGTGGCGGCGAGCTGACGTTCTTGCGACCCCTGCGGGCTCGAGCGCAGCCTGGCGGCAGCGGCTACGGAGATCGCCTGTAGCCGCTGCCGTCAGGCTGCGCTCGGGCCCGAAGGGGCCGCAAATTCCCTAGGCCGAATGATAAGTCGGCAGCGCAAAGCGGTGCTGGCTCTGCAACTGGGAGATGGCCGGTAGATCACTGGCGTCTTGCGCCAGGTCCCGACGAATCGCGCTGATCACCCAGGTCAACTGCTCCGAGGCGTGTAATTGCGCGTAGGAAATATTCCGCTTGATCGTTTTACCGTCCGCACTGCGCAAGGTCAGCAATACGGCCCCATCCGGGCGCGGTTGAGTGGTGACTTCGTACGCAGAGAACACGGAAGCGAATTTTTGCTGGATGAGGTCCATATCAACTCCTTGGCTTCTGGTGGGCAAGCTGGAGTGATAGGTGCAGTGATTATGCCAGCATTCGTTGTTTATAAATTCATTCAAAATCAATAGCTTAAAAAGTGACGTGAAATCTGCGCTCGTGCAATTTGCATGATCGGTTCGGTTCTGCAATGCAATATGCAGGCTGTCGCCGTTTGCCGGTTTGTGGTCCCCTTACTGTGTAAGACCCCGTGGTTCCAATAAATTCCCTTGCAGTTGCCCATAGCCTGTCACTGTTGACCGCAAGTCCTGTGCTCGTGACACTGAATGCTTCCGCCAGCCAGGAGGTATTTATGTCAGATGAGCGCAATCCACAGCCAATGACCGAGGACGAAACCGCGGAATTTGCCGAACAGGTTTTCGATGTCGCGAGAAAGGGCGATGCCGAAATGCTTGGCCGTCTGTTGGAAAAAGGCCTGTCGGTAAACTTGCGCAATCACAAGGGCGACACATTGCTGATGTTGGCCAGCTATCACGGCCACCTGGAAGCGGTACGCACGCTCCTTGCACACGGCGCCGATCCGGAAATTCGAAATGACAACGGGCAAAGCCCTATTGCCGGCGCAGCCTTCAAGGGAGACTTGCCGGTTGTCGAACTGCTGGTGGAGCAGGGCGCCGACATTGAAGGGGCGGGGGCTGATGGGCGCACCGCCTTGATGATGGCGGCGATGTTCAATCGCATGGCGATGGTCGATTACCTGCTACGCAAAGGTGCCGATCCCAAGCGTGGGGATGCCAAGGGCATCACTGCACTCGGCGCTGCCCAGGCCATGGGCGCGACAGAGACCGCAGCTCGATTGCAGGCGTTGATCGGCTAACCCTGATGCCGGTTTTGCGGCTATCCTTTGCGCCCTTTTTGTTTTGTTGCAGGCTACTCGCATGAAAGACCAGCTCGTCGAACTCATTGGAAAAATCAGCTCGGGTTGCCTGCCGGAAACTGAAATCGAGCGTATTGCCGACGAAGCCGCCCAGGCCTATGCCGACCCGCAGGCCTTCCTGGTGGCCAATCCGGACATCAATTACGACGATAGCTTCCCGATTCCGCTGGGTGAGTGGGTGGTGGTCGGCAGCCTGCCGGACACCGTCCTGTTCCAGGCTGACAGCTATCAGGACCTGTTCGCGCAGATCGTTGCCTCGTTCGGCCCGGACGTGGCGTTCAATATCAAGCCCAAGCAACTGGCAAAGGTCGAAGCCCTGACGGCACTCAATCGTATCCAGGTGCAGATGGGCAGCATGAACAAGGAAGCGGGTGGCTATGTGCTGATGAACTTCAGCCAGTTGCTCGACGATGAGCTGCAAATGGTGTTGGTCTACGGCAATGACGTGGAGCGGGTACTGGAGCTCTGTGCTCAAGTGGGCATCGCTGCCGCGCCTGCATTGGAAGCATTGCGAGTAGCCCTGCACGTTTGACGTCGCCGCAGAAAAACACGGAGCCTTTGTCACGCCGGTCTATCCTGTGTCTTGCATGCCATCACAAGGGAGCGTCACATGGGTTCCACATTCAATAGCCTGGTTGGCCTGATCATCCTGGCACTGGATATCTGGGCGATCATCAATGTCTTGAAAAGCGGTGCCAGCACCGGACTTAAAATCGTCTGGGTGCTGCTGATCCTGCTGTTGCCAGTGCTGGGCCTGATCATCTGGGCAATCGCCGGCCCGCGAGGCGATGTCAGGCTCTAGCGCTGTGGATAAAACCCGCTCTGTGGATAAATAAAGATACCTGTGCGTCGCGCAAGTGTTCGACCTGTCATGCCTGGCGACGTAAAATGCGCGCCTTTCTTCATGGACGGGCGACCGTCCGTTGCCAGCATTCATCAGGGACCTGCCCATGAGCGACTATCAAGAAACACTGTACGAAGGCTACGGCCAGCGCTTTCGCATGGATAAACTTCTGCACGAAGTGCGCACCGAGCACCAGCATCTGGTGATCTTCGAAAACCCGCGCATGGGCCGGGTCATGGCCCTCGATGGCGTTATCCAGACCACCGAAGCCGACGAATTCATCTACCACGAAATGCTCACCCATGTGCCGATCCTGGCCCATGGCACCGCCAAGCGCGTACTGATCATCGGTGGCGGCGACGGCGGTATGCTGCGTGAAGTGGCCAAGCACCGCAGTATCGAACACATCACCATGGTCGAGATCGACGGCACTGTGGTCGACATGTGCAAAGAGTATTTGCCCAACCATTCCAAGGGCGCCTTCGATGACCCGCGCTTGAACCTGGTGATCGATGACGGCATGCGTTTCGTCGCGACCACCCAGGAGAAGTTCGACGTCATCATTTCCGACTCCACCGACCCGATCGGCCCGGGCGAAGTGCTGTTTTCCGAAAACTTCTACCAGGCCTGCCATCGCTGCCTGAACGAAGGCGGCATCCTGGTGACCCAGAACGGCACCCCGTTCATGCAGCTCAGCGAAGTGCAAACCACCGCGGGTCGCATGCGCAGCCTGTTCCCGGACTGGCACTTCTACCAGGCGGCGGTTCCGACCTATATCGGCGGCGCCATGACCTTTGCCTGGGGCGCGACCAACACCGCCTATCGCAAATTGCCGCTGGAAACCCTGCGCCAGCGCTTTGCCGGCAGCGGAATCGTTACGCGCTACTACAACCCCGAGATCCATATCGGTGCGTTCGCCTTGCCGCAATATGTGTTGCAAGCGGTGAACAAGCCCAGCAACGACTGATAGGTTCAGGGTTAGTCTGTGGGAGAATTGGATGTTGCCTGTCCGGGCCTCATCGCTGGCAAGCCAGCTCCCACAGCTGATCATTGAGCCACTGCTTACTCTGTGGGAGCTGGCTTGCCAGCGAAGGGGCCCGGGTAAACAACACTGGAACCTCTGTTTTGTGTTTCTAAACATTCTCCAAACGAAATTTTCACTACGCGTCGCAGAAAATCCGCGCGCGTATTTCTGCTCGATGAATGGCTGTGCATCGTCACGGCGATGGTGCAACATTGGCCGCTTCGCAAAGTCGATTCGAACTTCAACCCGATTCCAATGGATCCTCAATCCCCATGGCTAACACGGACGCCTTGAATCAGCAGCGGGCCTCGTCGCGCTTGCTGCAACCGACTGTAAAATCCCATCTGGCCTACACGCTGCTCTGCGCACTGGTCATGATGGTGATGCTCAGCCTGCTGCGCCTCGCGCTGCTGGTCTACAACCGCGAGATGATCGGCCAGACGCCGGCCTCGACCTTCTTTGAAGCTTTCACCAACGGTCTGCGTTTCGACCTGCGTCTGGTGGTCTATTTCATCATTCCTTTGATCCTGGCGCTGTTCAGTGCCCGGGCCATGGCCGCTCGTGGGTTTTTCCGTTTCTGGCTGACCATCGCTTCCAGCCTGGCGCTGTTCCTCGGGCTCATGGAGATGGACTTCTACCGCGAGTTCCACCAGCGCCTCAACGGCCTGGTCTTCCAGTATGTGAAGGAAGACCCCAAGACCGTCATGAGCATGCTCTGGTACGGCTTCCCGGTCGCGCGTTATCTGTTGGCATGGGCCGTGGGGACCTGGTTGTTGAGCCTGGCGTTCAAGGGCATCGACCGCCTGACCCGACCTAATGGCAATTACGCTTCGGCGGTTGCCGGTTCACGTGTTGTCGCGCCCTGGTATGCCCGCATCGTGATACTTGTGGTCTGCCTGCTGATTGCCGTGGTCGCCGCACGCGGCACCTTGCGTCAGGGCCCGCCGCTGCGTTGGGGTGATGCCTATACCACCGAATCGAACTTCGCCAACCAGTTGGGCCTCAACGGTACCCTCAGCCTGGCCACTGCGGCCCGCAATCGCATGTCCGAACAGCGCGATAACATCTGGAAGGCCACACTGCCGCCAGCTGAAGCGCAGCAGACGGTTCGTGACATGTTGTTGACCCCGAACGACAAACTGGTCGACAGCGATGAGGCCGCCATACGCCGTGACTACCTGCCACCGGCCCAGAACACCCTGCCGATTAAAAATGTGGTGGTGATCCTGATTGAAAGCTTCGCCGGCCACTCGGTGGGCGCCCTGGGCAGCGATGCGAACATCACGCCTTATTTCGACAAACTGGCCAAAGAAGGTCTGCTGTTCGACAAATTCTTCTCCAACGGCACCCATACCCACCAGGGCATGTTCGCCACCATGGCCTGCTTCCCCAACCTGCCAGGTTTCGAATACCTGATGCAGACGCCGGAAGGCAGCCACAAGCTGTCCGGCCTGCCTGCGTTGCTCAGCCCTCGCGGCTACGATGATGTGTATGTCTACAACGGCGATTTTGCCTGGGACAACCAGTCAGGTTTCTTCAGCAACCAGGGTATGACCAACTTCATTGGTCGCAATGACTATGTCAACCCGGTGTTCTCCGATCCGACCTGGGGCGTTTCCGACCAGGACATGTTCGACCGTGGCGCCGAGGAACTGGCCAAGCGCCAGGGTGACAAGCCGTTCTATGCGTTGCTGCAAACCCTGTCCAACCACACGCCGTATGCACTGCCCAAGGACTTGCCGGTGGAGCGCGTGACCGGTCACGGTACCCTTGATGAACACCTGACGGCCATGCGTTACACGGACTGGGCCCTGGGTCAGTTCTTTGAGAAGGCGCGCAAGCAGCCTTACTTCAAGGACACCCTGTTCGTAGTTCTGGGCGACCACGGTTTCGGCAACAACAAGCAGATCACTGAAATGGACCTGGGGCGCTTCAACGTGCCGTTGCTGCTGATCGGTCCTGGCATCCAGGAGAAATTTGGTGCACGCAATCACACCGTCGGTACCCAGATCGACGTAGTGCCGACCATCATGGGCCGCCTGGGCGGTGAAGTTCGCCACCAGTGCTGGGGACGTGACTTGCTGAACCTGCCTGCAGATGACAAGGGCTTCGGCATGATCAAACCATCGGGTACCGAGCAGACTGTTGCACTGATCACCGGTGATCGGATGTATGTTGAACCCAAGGATATGGCGCCAAGGGTTTACCGCTACGAGTTGGGTGCAAACCCTAAAGCCGAGCTGATCCAGGACCAGCCAGACGAGGCCGAGCTCAAGCGTAAGCTGGATTCCTTCATCCAGACCGCAACCAAGAGCCTGCTCGACAACACCGCCGGCGTTGTCAACGGCATGCCTGAATGATCGCAGTGCGTTGAACAGGAAGAGGCCCCTCAGGGGCCTCTTTTTTTTGCCTTGTGTCCGGCGGGGCGGCAGGGGGGGAACGAACGGCCGGTCGGCGGGGTCAAGAAGGAGTAAGCCCGCTTCTTGTCACTTTGCCGAGGAGATACCAATGAAACTATGGGAAATCACCTACACAGATAAAAGCGGTGCACCTGCCAGCCTGCAAACCAGCGCGTATCAACAGCCTTCCCACGAAGAGGCTGCCCGCCTGATTCGCTCGCACCTGTTCCCGGTCATCGACGAGGTTGACCTGAATGACTATCAGGGCAAAACCGCTGCGCCGACCGAGACGTGGCTGGACGAGAACAGTGGAGTGAAAATTCTTTCCATCGTTGAAGTGCCTTGAAACTTTAGTCTGTGCCGGGCCCCTTGGCACCGGCGTCAGCTTCGCGCTACTCTGCAATTGAGATCAGCGAATCACTCGCTACGATCCGATCTTGTCTTGTCAGCTCCATGCTTGTTCCAGGTCACTCAAACCCACCTGCCTTGCTTCAAGGCGGGCCCTGGAAGTACTGAAAGTCTATCCATCGGTATTGAGGAGGACGATTCATGAGCACAGCCTATCAAGAAGACATCAGCAGCAGTGTGCTGCGCCGCATGAAAGAGGGCGGTTTCGATTTTGCCCGTATTCACCCTATCGAGTTCTATGCCGTGTTCCCTGACGAGGAGCGCGCGCGCAGGGCTGCGGGCAAATTCCGTGGAGAGTCATTGAGTGCGCAAGTCAGTGAACGGGATGACGGCGGTTGGAATCTTGAGCTCAGCAAGGTGATGTATGCCACCTATGGCGGCATTGGTGAGTTCGAGCAGGACTTCGAGGCCAAGATTGCTCCCTTTGGCGGGGAGATCGAAGGTTGGGGTGTCAAGCAGGAGGTCAGGCGCCCCCTGGCATGACATGAATAGATTCACCGGCTTGCATCGGCTGACCTCGGGTCGGCCGATGTCGTTTTGGGGCCATAAAAAAGGCCACCGAAGCGGTGGCCGAAAGGGAAGAGCGCAGAATGTGTTTGCCGTAGGAGCTTGATCCTTGGCGTGCATGAATTATCGGCAATTTCCCACGTGCAGAGAAATCAACTCTGACTATGCTGGTGATAGCAAGAACCTGTGTCCAGACGCTTCGCAATGGAGCGTTGCCCTTGGCAGTTGGCTCAATCACCGCACAGCAATGGTGCGGCGTTTTTTTTGATATCCGGTCAACTAATTGAATTTAAAGCGTTTATGCCGATGGCACGGGCCTTGCGAAGGCCTTGATGTCCAGGTGACAAGGAGTACGGCATGATCCGCACCTTTTTTGATGAAATGTACGCTGCAGACGGCCAGGTCCGTCCGCATTATCGAGAGTTCGCCCGTTGGTTGGCCGAGACGCCAGAGGAGTTGCTGGCACAACGGCGACGTGAGGCCGACCTGTTGTTTCATCGCGCCGGGATAACTTTCACGCTCTATGGTGACGAGCAGGGCACTGAACGGCTGATTCCTTTCGATACGATTCCACGCAGTATTCCGGCCAGTGAATGGCGGGTGGTCGAGCGCGGGTGTATCCAGAGGGTCAAGGCCTTGAACCTGTTTCTGACTGATCTTTACCATGATCAGCGGATCATCAAGGCCGGGATCATCCCGGCCGAGCAGGTTCTGGCCAATGAGCAGTACCAGTTGGCAATGCAGGGCTTGAACCTGCATCGCGACATCTATTCACACATCTCCGGTGTCGATCTGGTGCGCGACGGCGATGGCACCTATTACGTGCTTGAAGACAACTTGCGCACACCCAGCGGTGTCAGCTACATGCTCGAAGACCGCAAGATGATGATGCGCCTGTTTCCCGAGTTGTTTGCTGCCCAGCGTATCGCGCCGATCGACCACTACCCGAACCTGTTGCTCGACACCCTGAAAAGCTCGAGCCCGCTGGATAACCCCAGTGTCGTCGTCCTGACACCGGGGCGGTTCAACAGTGCTTTTTTCGAACATGCATTCCTGGCGCGGGAAATGGGTGTCGAACTGGTGGAAGGCGCCGACCTGTTCGTGCGCGACGATCACGTGTTCATGCGCACCACGGACGGGCCCAAGCCGGTGGATGTGATTTACCGGCGCCTGGACGATGCCTTCCTCGACCCGCTGGCATTCAATCCGCAATCGATGCTCGGCGTACCCGGGCTGCTGTCGGCCTATCGCTGCGGCAATGTGGTGCTGGCCAACGCCATCGGCACCGGAGTGGCCGATGACAAGTCGGTCTATCCCTATGTCACCGACATGATCCGCTTCTACCTGGACGAAGAACCCATTCTCAAGAACGTGCCGACCTGGCAATGCCGCAAGCCCGAGGAACTGTCCCATGTGCTGGCAAACCTGCCGGAGCTGGTAGTCAAGGAAACCCAGGGGTCGGGCGGCTACGGGATGCTGGTCGGGCCGGCTGCCACTCGCGCCGAGATCGAGGCATTCGCCGCTCGGATCAAGGCCAGGCCCAACGCCTACATTGCCCAACCGACCCTGTCGCTGTCGACCTGTCCGACCTTTGTCGAAAACGGTATCGCACCACGCCATATCGATCTGCGCCCCTTTGTCCTGACGGGTCGCGAAACCCGTGTGGTGCCCGGCGGCCTGACCCGCGTCGCGCTGCGGGAGGGGTCCCTGGTGGTCAACTCCTCCCAGGGGGGCGGAACCAAGGACACCTGGGTGGTCGAGGATTAAGGAAGCCTGCCAATGTTAAGTAGAACTGCCTCGGATCTGTATTGGATGTCGCGTTATCTGGAGCGAGCGGAAAACCTCGCGCGGATGCTCGACGTCAGTTATTCGCTGTCTTTGATGCCCCAGGACGGTCGTGGCGCTGGCCTCGATGAAATGGCCATGCCGCTGTTGATCACCGGCACCCTGGATGATTACCTGGAGCGCCACGGTCAACTGCATGCCGAACGCCTGCTGCACTTCTTTGCCCTGGATGGGGAAAACCCGGCAAGTATCTACAGCTGCCTGGGCTCGGCACGTGCCAGTGCCCATGCCGTACGTGGGCGAATTACCGCCGACATGTGGGAAAACATCAACGCCACCTGGCTGGAGATACACGGCATAGCCGAACAGGGGCTGAGCCGTTATGGCATGAGCCGTTTCTGCGAGTGGATCAAGGAGCGTTCGCACCTGTTCCGTGGAGCCACCCACGGCACCATCATGCGTAACGATGCCTTTCGTTTCATTCGCCTGGGGACTTTCATCGAGCGGGCTGACAACACCCTGCGCCTGCTCGACGCCCGCTACGAGATGCTCGGCGACGAGGCCGAAGCGGTCAGTGACAGTTCTGCACGAGGTTATTACCAATGGAGTGCACTGTTGCGCGCGTTGTCCTCGTTCGAGGCCTATACCGAGATCTACCGGGACGCGCCCGGGGCACGGCATGTCGCCGAACTGTTGCTGTTGCGCGCCGATGTGCCACGTTCGCTGCGTGCCTGCACTGAAGAAATCGATCAGATCCTGGCGAGCCTGCCGGGTGTCAATGGCCGTCCGGCGCAGCGCCTGGCGGCAGAGGTTGATGCCCGCCTGCGTTATACCGCCATCGATGAAATCCTCGACGAAGGCTTGCACGCCTGGCTGACCGAGTACATCCCGCTGGTTCGCCAGCTGGGCAATGCCATTCACAGCGCTTACCTGGAGGCAGCATGAGACTGACCATTCGCCACGAAACTGCCTACCACTATGAAGATCAGGTACGCGCGAGCATCCAGTACCTGCGCCTCACGCCCCACGACAGCGAGCGTCAGCAAGTGTTGAGCTGGCAGCTTGACCTGCCGCGCCCCGTGCGGGCCCAGCTGGATCCGTTCGGCAACATCCTGCATGTGTTGACGCTGGATGAGCCGCACGCTGCAATCGTCATCGCCGCCCGCGGCCAGGTCGATATCGACGAGACACGCGAAGCCGAACATGAAAGCCAGTCGGCCTTGCCGTTCCTGCGTTTTACCCGACTGACCGAGGCCGACGAGGCGCTGCGCAGCTTTGCCGCCAGGGAATGCCGCAAGCGCAAGAGTCGCACGGCGCTGATCGACTTGATGCAGGCACTCAACCAGCACATGGCTTACAAGCCGGGCAGCACGGAAGTGGACACCTGCGCCGCCGAGGCCTTTGCCGCGCGTGCCGGCGTGTGTCAGGACCATACGCACGCATTCCTGGCTTGCGCTCGCAGTCAGGGGATTCCGGCGCGCTATGTGTCGGGGTACTTGTTCAGTGCCGAGAGCGAGCATATGGCCAGCCATGCCTGGGCCGAGGCGTGGTTCGATGGTGCCTGGTACAGTTTCGATGTCACCAACCAGCTGGCCCGTGCGGCGCGACACCTGAAGCTGGCCGTGGGGCTGGATTATCTGGATGCCTGTCCGGTGCGCGGGATGCGCCGTGGCGGGGGCGAGCAGATGCATGCGAAGGTGTTGGTTACGCCGACGATTTCGGTTCAACAGCAGTAATTAAAGCAGTGGCGGCTGGCGCCGCATCGCTGGCTTGCCAGCGATGGGGTCACTGCTTTCTGCCTGCCATGTGCTGTAGATAACCTATCAGCTTGTCCAACTCCGCATCTGGCAACACAACCTGATCAAACCCCGGCATCTTCGCCTGCGGCCATTGCCGCAGGCTCTGCGGATCACGGATGTAACGCCGCAGAAACTCCCCGCCGAAGTACTCGGTCGGGTTGTACGGAATATTCAAGTCAGGCCCCATCTGCGCATCACCGGCACCATTGAGTCGGTGGCACGCCATGCAATTTTTCTGGAACAGCGCAAAGCCCAGGTTCACCGGATCGTCGGCCGCCAGTTGCGAGTCGGGACGCATGGCCGGGAAGCGCTCTGCAACCGGGGCCAGGCGGCGGATGCTGGCGACATTGTAGGGCCATTGTTCGGGACTGATGTGCCCGGCCTGCGGGTTGGTCCAGACCAGGTAGAAGGGGCCGGCACTGGCTTTGCCTTTGCCCAGTGCGGGCCACGGATGCGCAGGGTCTTCGACCGCCAGCCAGGCACGGGCCGGGCCGTTGCTCAACAGAGGGGCGGCAGGCATTTCAGCTGCGAACCCGTCGGTCGCCACCGCTTGCAGGTGATCCTGCGCACTCACGCCCTCAAGCAGCGCGCTGACAGGTACAGCGCGGTAATGCATGAGTTTTTTGTAGGAAACATCGCTTTCGATCGTGATCGTCTGCGTCTGGGGATGCTTGAGCAGCGCTTCGGTCTGCCAGGTCTTGTGGGTCGAACCCAGATCAATCGTCAGCTGTGCCGCGAGTAGTGGGGCGCTCAGCAGCGTGGGTAACAGGGCAATCCAATAGCGCATGGGCCAATCTCCTTCAGTCAGGCAGGAAGATTGGCACACCTGCGCCGGCCTCGGAAGCTACCGAGGCTGGCGTATCAAGGATATGGGGCAAAGTGCCGCTCACCCGAACAGACGGGACAGGTTCGGAAGAATCAGCAGCAGTGTAGTGGCAAAGACAATGAGACTGGCCTGACGTACCTTGGTTTGCTTGAACATGGCTGACCGCCTTTTTTGTTGTTATTCCTGAGCGCCGCCTTGAGCTGGCCTGGCGTAAAGCATTTGAAATCGTATCCATGCCCGGCAAAACCCGGCCGCAATGGTTACATGTCTAACATTAGGGCCCACGTCACCTGTTGCTTAGAACGCTTTGGTATGGTTGCCTGCTTTAATTTGTATTTTTGGGTATGAATCGTTTTGCCATCATTGAGGCATGCCCTTTGCTAGACACTTGCGTATTCATACGACTGAATCCATTAGCGCGCTACCGTTCGTCCGAGCGTAGAAACATCGCCGGGTAGCTCGTCAAAGTCATGTAGCGGACTTGCCTTGATGCCAGTATTCAAGGCAGGCTTAGACACAATTATTTAATGCCCTTGTCGTGTCAGGTACTTCTTATGTCGTTACGCATCTGCATCCTCGAAACCGATGTCCTGCGACCTGAGCTGGTCGGCCAGTATCAGGGCTACGGAAAGATGTTCGAGCAACTGTTTGCCCGCCAGCCGATCGCCGCCGAGTTCAGCGTGTACAACGTGATGAACGGTGACTACCCGGCCGATGACATGCAATTCGACGCTTATCTGGTCACTGGCAGCAAGGCCGATTCATTCGGTACCGATCCCTGGATCGAAACGCTCAAGACTTACCTGCTGCAACGCTATGAGCGTGGCGACAAGCTGTTGGGTGTGTGCTTCGGTCATCAGTTGCTGGCGTTGCTGCTGGGCGGCAAGAGCGAGCGGTCGACCCAGGGCTGGGGCGTCGGTGCTCATCGTTACACCCTGGAGCACCAGGCGCCGTGGATGTGCCCGGCGGTCGAAGAGCTGACGCTGCTGATCAGTCACCAGGACCAGGTAACCCGGCTCCCGGAGAACGCCACCGTGGTGGCCTCCAGTGAGTTCTGCCCGATTGCGGCCTTTCACATCAATGATCAGGTGTTGTGCTTCCAGGGGCACCCTGAATTCGTTCACGACTATTCCCGGGCGCTGCTCGATGCACGCCAGGACCGACTGGGCGAGCAGGTTTATCAGTCGGGTATTGCCAGCCTGGCAGAAGAGCACCACGGCGCGACCGTGGCTGAGTGGATGATGCGGTTTGTGGCGCATAAGCCTGAGGCTGATCGGGCTTCCTGATTTCAGGTAGACCGCGTCGCTTCCATCGCTGGCAAGCCAGCTCCCACAGGGTTAGGCACCCTGCATTCCCTGTGGGAGCGGGCTTGCCAGCGATGAGGCCCTGCCAGGCAACACAAAATCTCCTACAACCACCCCGACCGCTTGAAGCTCGCATACAACGCCGTGCAGCCCAACGAAATCACCCCAAGCACGATAAAGTATCCGTACTGCCAGCTCAGCTCCGGCATATTCTGGAAATTCATCCCGTAAATCCCCGCAATCGCCGTCGGAAAGGCCAGGATAGCTGCCCAGGCCGCGAATTTGCGTTGGGTGATGCTTTGTCGCGACGACTCCAGCAGCATGCCGATTTCGATCGTCTGGCTGGCGATGTCGCGGATGCCCATCAGATCTTCCATCTGCCGGGTGACATGGATCTGCACGTCGCGAAAATACGGGCGCATGTTCTTGTGGATGAAGGGGAAGTCCAGGCGCTGCAATTCTTCGCTGACCTCGACCATCGGCGCTACATAACGACGCAGACGCAGAATGTCACGGCGCAGACTATGGAGCAGGCGGATATCTTCTTCCCTGAGCGAACCGCTGAGTACGCTGCGCTCGAGCTCCTCGATCTCGTCATGGATCGCTTCGCTGACCGGCTGGTAATTCTCGGTAACGAAGTCGAGGAGGGCGTACAGCACGAAGTCTTCGCCATGGTCGAGCAGAAGCGGGCGCGCTTCGCAGCGTGAGCGTACCAGCCCGTAGGATGCCGAACTGCCATTGCGGGCAGTAATGACGTAGCCGGTACCGGCAAAGATATGCGTTTCGATGAATTGCAACTGCCCTTCGTGGCGGATCGGTGAGTACGTCACGATAAACAGTGCATCGCCGAAGGTTTCCAGCTTTGGCCGGCTGTGTGCCTCCAGGGCGTCTTCGATGGCAAGTTCATGCAGGTTGAACTGCCGTTGCAGGATGGCCAGTTGCTCGGCACTGGGCTGCTCCAGGCCGATCCAGACAAAATGACCGGGCTTGCTCGCCCATTGGCTGCCTTCTTCGAGGCTGATATCGGCAACTCTTTTACCGGCGCTATACACCGCGGCAGCAACGACTCGACCCATGGTTGTTCGCTTCTAATTCAAATGGCAGTGAGAAGCAGCATACCGCCTAGCTTGGTCTGTGAGTCGAAAGTCGGCAAGTACCCACTCAAATTATCAGGCGTGTTGCAGTTCACGCTCCATGTTCTGGATGCACAGCTGCATTTGCTCGCGGCACTGCTCGATCAAGCCGGGCATGTCCTGCTGGCCGAGGTTGGCCGTGGGAATCGGCGCCAGCGAGCGGATGATGATGCGGCCACTGGTCCAGCGGTTGAGGCGCATGCGCCTCGCATAACGACTGACGCAGACCGGAACGATGGGCACACCGGCTTCGATCGCCATCTGGAAGGCGCCCTTCTTGAACGGCAAGAGTGCGGCGTCGGCATTGCGCGTGCCTTCCGGGAACACCCAGATCGAGGTGTCTTCCTTTTGCAGCGTGCGCGTTGTGGTGAGCATGGCCTTGCGTGCCTGGTAGGCATTGCCGCGCTCGATCAGGACGTTGCCGCCCAGCCAGAACAGTTGGCCGAACAGAGGCACCCATTTCAGGCTCTTCTTGCCGATGCAGACCGTGCGCCGCGGCACCACTGGGCCGAGCACGAACAGGTCGAAGTTGGATTGATGGTTGGCGATGATGACGCAGCCCGGTGGTTGATCGAACAACGGGCCGACTTCGGCCTGGATATCCAGGCGCAATATCCATCTAGTCGCCCAGCCATACAGGCGGGCAAACAGGCGGCTGTTGTCCGGGTTGAACGGACGGCACAGACCGATCAGCACACCCAGAACGCCGACCAATAAAAAGTGCAGACTCAACAACAACATGCGGACAAGGAAAAGCATTGCGCAACTCATCGGGACAAAAGCGGCGCAGTGTACGGATGTGCTCTACCTTCGGCAAATGCGCAATCAATACGTGCCCTGAACAGGCCGGCGCGGGGCCGGACCTGTTGCAAAGCAGCCGGTGAGGCTCAGATCGGGTGTTCCTGGTCGCGGATGATGGCGTCGTCCAGAGTCTCCAGCAGCGCCTTGCGCACTTTCAACTTGGTATTTTTGTGCGCCGTCATATTGATCTTCTTCAATTGCCGGGCAGCGACGAGGGCCGCTTCCTGCAGCTCTTCGGGCTTGACCACCTTGTCGAGGAAGCCGGCATCCACTGCGCTGGTCGGGTCGAACATTTCACCATTGATGACCGAACGGTGAAACGCCGAGCGACGCAGGCGGTCACGCGCAAGTTCGATGCCGACATGGTGCATGGTCATGCCGATCTGCACTTCATTAAGACCAATGCTGAAAGGGCCTTCGACACCGATCCGGTAGTCGACCGACAGCAGGATAAAGGCACCTTTGGCGACCGCATGGCCAGGGCAGGCGACGATGATCGGGAAGGGGTGCGCGAGCAGGCGACGGGTCAGGGTAGAACCGGCCGCTACCAGGCTGATGGCGGCCTGTGGCCCGGAGGTCATCACCTTGAGGTCGTAACCGCCGGAGAGAATTCCCGGCTGACCGGTAATGATCACCACGGCGCGATCTTTCTCGGCCTGGTCCAGCGCGGCATTGAAGGCGACAATCACGTCAGGGGAAATGGCGTTGACCTTGCCGTTGTTCAGCGTCAGGGTCGCGATGCCGTCATCGAGTTGGTAGGAAATCAGCTCACTCATGACAGGGTTCCTTGTAGAGAAGTGGGGAAGACGTTACCCAGCGCTCGGACCAAGGTAAAGCGCCGTGACTGACTGGTGAGTCAGCCCGGTTGGCGCATAGCCGCGCAATGTCGGGCGTAGGAGTGAGATCTTCAGAATGAGGGTGTCAAACAGCCCCGGAGATTGGCCGCTTTGCCATCGCCGGGTGCCGCGGCTGGGCTTTTTTCTGGATAAGTGCTTAAGCACATGAAAATTCTGAAAAAAACCTTTGCCATCACCGGAGCTTTCGACTACATTAGCGCGCCTCGACAGACTGAAAGGTTTGAAGAGAAACGGTGAAGTGTCCGAGTGGCTGAAGGAGCACGCCTGGAAAGTGTGTATACAGGAAACTGTATCAAGGGTTCGAATCCCTTCTTCACCGCCATATTCCATACAAGACCCCTGGTTTCCTCGCGAAGTCAGGGGTTTTGTGTTTCTGGGGTCCGTTTGTGCCAGGTCCTGGTCATTTTCGAGTAGGTCTTGACGTCGGTAATCGCCATCAGCTTACGACCATCCTTCAAGGTGGCCACGAAGGTGACTTCCTCTTCCTTGCCACCGAGCCACAGGCCGGCGATCAGTCCGATGGGGCCAGCCACCAGTGCGCCCGCCATGCCCCAGCCGATGGCACTGCTCAGGCTCTTGCTGCTTTCCTGATTGGCAACAGACATTTCCTTGATGCGACTGAGGGCGATTTTCTCTCCGGGAGAAGGGCTTATGGCCGTCTTGAGAGTGAGCGATCCATTGCTGTACTCGCCTTCACCCTGCAAGAAGTCGCCCGCTTGAACGGTGAGTCTTGTCATGGGAAATACCCTTTTAAAAGAAGAGCATAAAAAACTTACTCAGCGCCTTCGGCGGGCGCTGAGTCAATGTTTTTGCGACGAAGTGCAGTGTAGGACGAAGCCAGAATCATGCAGAGAAAATTGCCCTGTATTTTGTACAGGGCAGGTTTGGCGTGGGTTCAGGCTGAAAAGCCGCCGTCAATGGTCAGGCTGGCACCGGTGATGTATCCGGCTTCAGGGCCGGCCAGGTAGCTGACAAAGCTGGCGATCTCATTGGCCTTGCCATAACGACCGACCGCCATGAAACCGATCAGTGTCTCGGCAAACTCGCCGTCGGCCGGGTTCATGTCGGTGTCGACCGGTCCTGGTTGAACGGTGTTGATGGTTATGCCACGCGGGCCGAGGTCACGTGCCAGGCCTTTGGTCAGGCCCACCAGTGCCGACTTGCTCATGGCATAGGGACCGCCGCCTGCGAACGGCATGCGCTCGGCATTGGTGCTGCCGATGTTGATGATCCGGCCACCCTCGGTCATGTGCCGCGCGGCTTCCTGGGTCGCGATGAATACACTGCGTATATTGATGTTGAGGGTGCGGTCGAAGTCTTCCAGGCTGAAGCTCTCCAGCGGGCCGATCGCCAGGACACCGGCGTTGTTGACCAGGATATCGAGCCGACCAAAGGCTTTTACCGTAGCACCGACGGCCTCGCGAATGGCGGCCTCGCTGGCGCTGTCGGCAAGAATTGCCAGGGCCTTGCCGCCCGCTGCCGTGATGCTGTCTTGCAGGTCCTTGGCCTTGGCCGCCGAGCTGACATAGGTGAAGGCTACGGCAGCGCCTTGCTCGGCCAGGCGTTTGACGATAGCGGCACCGATGCCGCGCGAGCCGCCCTGGACGAGGGCCACTTTTCCGTTGAGGTTTGCTTGAGTCGACATTTCGTAATGCTCCAGGAATTCAAGGCGGTATGCCTTGTTGATGGGTGGAGTATCGACGGCTGATTACCCTCTGTGTAGATGGTAATTGCTATAGTCAGAGTGAACTAAATGTATCGAGTGAGCCTGTGGAAAGTTTCAGCAGCATCGAGTGTTTTGTCCGTAGCGCCGAGGCCGGCAGCTTCGCCGAAGCAGCCCGACGTCTGAGCCTGACCCCGGCCGCGGTGGGCAAGAATGTCGCCCGACTCGAGGCGCGGATGGGCGTGCGGCTGTTTCAGCGTAGTACTCGCAGCCTGATGCTGACAGAAGCCGGTCAGCGATTTTTGAACGAAGTCGGCAGCAGTTTTCAGATCATCCAGAATGCCGTCGCCAATCTCGCCGGCGCCGAAGGACAGCCCGCCGGGACCTTGAAGGTGAGTATGGGGACCGTTTTCGGCAGGTTGTATGTCGTGCCGTTGCTGGGTGAATTCCTGCGACGCTATCCGGCAATCACGCCGGACTGGCATTTCGATAATCGCCAGGTCGACCTGATCGGTCAGGGGTTCGATGCCGCCATCGGTGGTGGTTTCGAGCTGCCGCAAGGGGTGGTGGCACGCAAGCTCGCGCCGGCCCATCGGGTCCTGGTGGCCTCGGCCGGCTATCTGGGTGGGTGCGCGCCGATCCGGCATCCCGAAGACTTGCTTGGGGCCGATGGCATCCTGATCCGTTCACCCCAGACGGGGCGCGTGCGCTCCTGGCCATTGAGCAATCGTGCCCAGGAGCACAGCCCGTTGAGCCTGAAAGCGCGCATGACCATGAGCGATTCGGAAGCGGCCTGCGCAGCGGCCGAGCAGGGCCTGGGCGTTGCCCTGGTCAGCATGCCGTTTGCCGTGCCGTACCTGCACAGTGGTGCCTTGCATCGGGTCTTGCCGGGCTGGTATGTGGACGACGGCAATATCTCGCTGTACTACGCCGAGCACAAGCTGCTGCCGGGCAAGACCAGGGCCTTCATCGATTTTGTCATCGAGCAGTTTGCCGAGCAGAAGCTGGCCGAGCGTTTCAGTGCGATTTGATTTACAGGACTTCCAGCACTTCGTAGCGCTGACTGACGCCGTCGACCTTGATCTGCACCTCATCTCCCTCGTGCTTGCCCAGCAGGCTCTGGCCCAGCGGCGAGCGAGGAGTGATGACGGTGACCTGGCGACCGTGGCAGGCGATTTTCAGACCTGCCGCTTCCGGCCCCAGGAACAGGTACTGCTGGCTGCCGTTCTCGGCCTCGAGGGTGACCAGCATGCTGACCTGAATGCCGGACTGCTCATCGTAGGTTCGCAGGGTCAGGTTTCGATAGAGCGCGAGCGCCTGGCGAATTTCCTCCATGCGCCGCGCCTGGCCCGTGGCGAGGTAGGAAGCTTCCAGACCCAGGGTGTCGTACTTGTTTTCTGCGACATTTTCTTCGTGGGTCGCCGTTTCGTAGGCGGTTTGTGCCGCGCGCTGTGCGACGTCCAGGTCGACGGTCAGTTTGTCGGTGATCAAACCCAGCAAGACGTGTCTATTCATATCAATCGCAGAACTTGAGGACATTGGCCCGGCTCTTGTCACTGGGGGCGGTCTGGTTTTGTTGCAGCCAGAATTGGCATTTGGGTTTGGACTGATTGCGTTCGTTGTTGCGCGCCTGATTCTCGGCCTGCTGCAACTCCTGCTTGTACAGGTTCTCTTTGTATTGCTCGAACATCGGGCTTTCCGGCGCCGGTTGGGCGACGGCCGGAGGCTCTGGCGATTCGGCGGTGCTGCTCAAAGGCAGCGGGGAATTGAACACGACCTTGTAGGCCAACCAGCAGGTCAGCGCGATGGCAACGAATCCCAGCCACATGCCCAGGGCAATGCAGCCGGTCAGGTGCAGCGGGCTGAGGGTAACAGACAGCTCGCGACGACGTGGACGGTAGGGCATGGCAGCCTCCTGGCTCGATTGGGATATTGGCGATTGTCGCACGTCGCCGCCGGCTTTTAATCGGCGAGAGGCCTTTTGTCTGCGATCATTTATGCGGACAATCGGCGGTTTTTCACAACCTGAGGCAAGGGGTGCCTGATATGAAAGCCTCCTGGGATATTTTCTGCAGTGTCGTCGATAACTACGGTGATATTGGCGTGACCTGGCGGCTGGCTCGGCAACTGGTCGCCGAACATGGGCTGGCAGTGCGTTTGTGGGTGGATGACCTGCGCGCGTTCGTGCGGCTTTGCCCCGAAGCCGATGGCCAGGCTTTACAGCAGGAGCGCCAGGGTGTGCGGGTCTGCCAATGGTCGGCAGACTGGCAGCCAACGCCTGTGGCGGATGTCGTGATCGGCGCCTTTGCCTGTCAGTTGCCTCGGGACTATGTGACGGCGATGGTCGAGCGCGAGAAGGCCCCGCTGTGGTTGAACCTGGACTACCTCAGTGCTGAAGATTGGGTAGAGGGCTGCCATGGCTTGCCATCACCGCAACCAAACGGCTTGCGCAAGTTTTTCTTCTTTCCCGGCTTCCAGGCCAAAACCGGTGGCCTGCTGCGCGAAGCGGGATTGCTTGCAGCGCGACAGACTTTCCAGCAAGACCCGGCCGTACGGCAAGCATTCTTGCAGGCCATGGGTATTGCGCCCGCGGCCAATGCCCGCTTGATTTCATTGTTTGCCTACGAAAATGCCGGCCTGGCTGGATGGCTGGATGTCATGGCGACCGACTCCCGGCCCAACCATGTGCTGGTCCCGGAAGGGCGGATCCTGGGGGATTTGCAGGCATGGCTGGGCGTTGGTGAACTGGCCGTGGGGGCGATCGAGGTCCGTGGCGCCTTGACGGTGCAGGTGCTGCCATTCGTCAGCCAGGATCAATACGACCGCCTGCTCTGGTGCTGCGATTTCAATGCCGTACGCGGGGAAGACTCGTTCGTCCGGGCCCAGTGGGCCGGTCGACCGTTGCTATGGCATATCTATGTACAGGAAGAATACGCGCACTGGGAAAAACTCGAAGCGTTCCTGGCGCTCTATACCAAGGGATTGAGCGTCGCAGCCAGCCTGGCGCTGATCAATTTGTGGCGCGCCTGGAACATGGATCGGGACATGGGCGAATGCTGGCTGCAGGTGCTGCAGCATGAGCAGGAGCTGACCGAACATGCCGGGCACTGGTGCCGGCAACAAGCCGCTCAGCCTGATCTTGCCACGACGCTGGTACAGTTTTACCTAAATTGGATATGATACGCGGCCTAGATTTTGTATATCACCATCCAAATTCGGATATTCGTAATGAAAACTGGTAAAGAACTGAAACCCGGCACCGTCATCCGTATCGACAACGATCCTTGGTTGGTGCAGAAAGCCGAATTCACCAAGTCTGGTCGTAACAGCGCGATCATGAAGACCAAGCTGAAGAACCTGCTGACCGGTTACAAGACTGAAACCGTGTACAGTGCAGACGACAAGCTGGACGACGTGATCCTGGACCGCAAGGAAGCGACCCTGTCCTTCATCAGCGGCGACACCTACACGTTCATGGACACCACCGACTACACCATGTACGAACTGAACGCCGAAGACATCGAAAGCGTTCTGCCGTTCGTTGAAGAAGGCATGACCGACGTCTGCGAAGCCGTATTCTTCGAAGGCCGTCTGGTTTCCGTAGAGCTGCCGACCACCATCGTGCGTCAGGTCGACTACACCGAAGGTTCCGCTCGCGGTGACACTTCGGGCAAGGTGATGAAACCTGCCAAGCTGAAAAATGGTACCGAGCTGAGCGTTGCCGACTTCATCGAAATCGGCGACATGATCGAGATCGATACCCGCGAAGGTGGTTCCTACAAGGGCCGCGCCAAGTAATATCGGCGTTTCGCGAAGTACAAAAAAACCCGACCAGTGTGTCGGGTTTTTTTGTGGGCGCGATTTATACCAATCGCCTCAGGTGTCAGACGCTGACATGCAGGCGCACATCGACGTTGCCACGGGTGGCGTTGGAGTAAGGGCAGACCTTGTGTGCTGCATCGACCAGTGCCTGGGCGTCGGCTTGTTCCAGGCCGGGCAGGTTGATGCGCAAGTCGATATCCAGACCAAAACCACCCGGGATCTGGCCGATGCCGACTTCAGCGGTGACTTTGGTGTCGGCTGGCAGTTGGCGCTTGCTTTGCCCGGCAACGAATTTCATGGCACCAATAAAGCAGGCGGAGTAGCCGGCGCCGAACAGTTGCTCAGGGTTGGTGGCTGCCCCGCCGGCGCCGCCGAGTTCTTTGGGGGTGGCCAGTTTCACATCGAGAATGTTGTCGCTGGAAACAGCGCGGCCATCGCGGCCACCGGTGGCGGTTACGGTTGCAGTGTAGAGAGTTTCCATGATGAGCCTCCTGGGTTCGAGTGGTATCTGCTGCGCAAGAAGTTTGCGCGCTAACTAAGTGCGAGAAAAATGTAGCGCGCATTTAATTTGCGCGCAATACAATTTTTAAGAAACTTGAAAGCCTGCGACCAGCGGTCGGCAATTCATTCTAGGACATGGGGGGGAAGGCTGCGCTCAGGTGTGCCGCAGCCGGGTCGATCAGAGGTTTTCTTGCAGGTTGCTGCGCAAATCCACGAGCTCGGCTTGCAAGCGCTGTAGCCGTTCCAGCGATTGGCCGCTGGCTTTGAGAATGCAACTGGGAATGTCCTTGGCGCGTTCGCGCAAGGCTCGGCCTTGTTCGGTCAGTTCGACAATGACCACGCGCTCATCCTCGCGGCTGCGGGTGCGGCTCAGCAAACCTTCGGCCTCGAGCCGCTTGAGCAAGGGCGTCAGGGAGCCCGGATCGGTGAGCAAGCGCGTGCTGATTTCGCCCACGGTCAGGCCATCCTGTTCCCATAGCACAATCATGGCCAGATACTGCGGATAGGTCAGCCCCAGGGTCTGGAGCAGCGACTTGTAGACCTTGGTCATCAATAGCGAAGTGGAGTACAGCGCGAAGCACACTTGGCTATCGAGCAGCAGATCGTCGCATGGCTCCGAAGTTGGTCTGGGGGTTTCGCGGTCGGCGTTCATGGGGGAGATCCTTTGAATCAATTCGTCCATTAATTTAGCGCTCTGATCTTTAATGTGCCAGCGAATGCCAGTTCAGGTCGCTCCGCAGTGCAAGGTCCCAAGGCGGGACAGGGCTGAAGCGGCTCTTGAGAAATTCGAGGAGCAAGCGGCTTCGCGAGCTCGTTTCATGTTCCAGGCGCAGGGCATAGATGCCACTGGATTCGGCAGCCGGCAGGCCATTTTCACAAAACAGCGGCATCAACTCACCCCGCAGCAGGTACTCGCTGATCAACCAGGTCGGCAAGTGCGCAATGCCGAGCCCGGCCAGGGCACCGAACAGCAATGTTTCAGCATTGTTGGCGCTCATGCGCATGCGCTTCGGGCGCTGTAGGCGCAACTGGCCCTCTTGTTCGAAGCGCCAGGCGAAGGGCGGCGCCAGGCCATCCCAATCCAGGCCGTCGTGCTCGACCAGTTCGCTTGGGTTGGCGGGGATCCCGCGCTTTTTCAGATAGTCAGGGCTGGCGCAGGCGATTCGCACCATGTAAGCCAAGGGCGTGGCGACCAGGCGCGTATCGGCCAGGGGACCGGCACGCAGCACCAGGTCGACTTCACCCAGGTGCGAACCCTGAAGATCGACGAAGCTGTCGATCAGACGCAATTGCACATCCAGGCCGGGGTAGGCGACCAGGAAGTCGGCGATGGCCGGCGCCAGGTGTCGGCGGCCGAAGGCGGCGGGTGCGTCAATGCGGATCAAGCCTTCGGGGGCACTGCTCAGGGAAACGGCTTCGGCACGGGCCAGGCGCAATTCCTCGACTATTCTGCGGGCGCGCTCGGCAAAGGCGATGCCGGCAGGCGTCGGTCGCACAGCGTGGGTACTGCGCACGAACAGGCGGCTGCCCACGGCGGATTCCAGGTTGTCGATACGCCGGGCCACGGCCGAAGGGGTCAGCGGATGGCGTCGGGCAGCGGCGGAAAAACTGCCGCTTTCCAGAACATCGAGAAAGAGACCGAGTTGTTCGGTGAGGGTGTCGGGATTCATTCTTCATTCGCTTATGCGTAATCGGCAAAGCCATTGTGCGTTGCTGTGCGTTTCCGTGCCAGTCCCGGGTCGTTAGCATGGCGACAAGTGCACTCGAGGGGACGGTAATGATTGACGTGGTGATGTATGTAGTCCTGGGGGCCGCGCTCGGTACTGTGGGTGGTCTGTTCGGCATCGGTGGCGGCTTGATTGCGATCCCGGTACTGGGTGTCCTGTTTGGCCTGGATCAACAACTGGCCCAGGGGACGGCACTGGTCATGGTCGTGCCCAACGTGTTGTTGGCCCTCTGGCGCTACCACCAACGCAACCACATCGAAATGCGTCATGCCGTGCCGCTGGCGCTGGCAGGTTTCGTCTTTGCCTGGTGGGGCTCGCTCTGGGCAGTGGGCCTGGATGCGCAAGCGATGCGCCTGGGCTTTGTCGTGTTTCTGGTCGCGCTGGCGGCCTATAACCTGGCGCGGATGTTCATGCGCAAGGCCGAGCCTTCCACCGAGTTGCGTCAGCCGTGGCCCTGGCTGGGCGTGTTGGGTGCGGGCTCGGGAGCGCTGGGCGGTGTGTTTGGCGTCGGTGGTGCCGTGGTCGCGACGCCGGTGCTGACCAGTGTGTTCGGCACCACGCAAGTGGTCGCCCAAGGGCTCTCATTGGCGCTCGCTGCACCCAGTACAGCCGTGACCCTGGCGACCTATGCCCTGCATCACCATGTGTATTGGGCCATGGGCATTCCTTTGGCAATCGGAGGGCTGCTGAGTATCAGTTGGGGCGTGAAACTGGCCCATGCGACGCCGGAAAAAGTCCTGCGTTCGCTGTTCTGCGGCTATCTGGTGCTCTGTGCGGTAGTGCTCGCCTTTAAAGTTTGAAGCCTTCTGCGATGTGTTCGGCCAGGCATTCGGTCATTTCATTCTGGGTGCTGCTGTTGCGCAGCAGCATCACACTGGCCATCGGCAGCTGCGGCATACCCTCGGCTTCACCGAGAATGCGCATGTCCGGGGTAATCAGACTCTGCAATTGCGCAGTGACCGCCAGGCCCGCACTGACCACCGCCAGGATCGCCGCCAGGCTGGGACTGGTGTAAGCCACCCGATAGGCCTTCTGCACGGCATCGAGGGCGTGGCAGGCCCATATCCGACAGAAACAATCGCTGTTGAACATCGCCAGTGGAATGGGCGTTTGCTCGTGCGGGCAATGGCCCACGGCCTGGGCCCAGACGAAGCGCTCATGGCGCAGCATCTGGCCGATTTCACTGCCCGGCTCGCGGGTGACGATGGTCAGGTCCAGATCGTTGCGCTGCAGCAGCTGTTTCGTGCTTTCACAGTGCACTTCGACTTGCACCAGCGGATAAGCCTGGGCGAAGCGCGAAAGAATCCCGGGCAAGAAGCGCATGGCGTAATCGTCCGGCGTACCGATGCGCACCACCCCGACCATGTGCGGCTCGCGCAGGGTGTTGAACACTTCACTGTGCAACTTGAGGATGCGCCGGGCATAGCCGAGCAACACCTGGCCCTCTGCTGTCAGCCGGACCTGGCGACCATCACGCTCGAAGAGTCGACGTTGCAGAATGTCCTCTTCAAGGCGCTTCATCTGCATGCTCACCGCTGATTGGGTGCGGTTGACGATTTCGCCGGCGCGGGTGAAGCCACCTTCATCGGCAATCGCAACGAAGGTGCGCAGCACTTCGGAGTCAATGCTCTGATACTGGGACATACATCAATCTCCAAGATGTATAGCATAAGAAACATTCGTTGGATTGATCATACTGCTTACGCGAGACTTCAGTCATCCCCACTTGGAGGGCGAGATGATGAAAGGTCAAAAAGGTTTTCTGCTGGTTGCCAAACTGCCGTCCCATGGTTTTTCGCTAAAGGCGTCCTTTGCTTCCATCCTGAAACAAATTTTGCGTTGGCATGATCTGCACCGTGAACGAGCCCAACTGATGCAGCTCAGCGATGCCGCCCTGAAGGACATGGGTCTTAGTCGCGCCGATATTTTCGAGGAAAGTGAGCGCCCGTTCTGGGACGACCCGCTGAAAAGATGAGTACACGGGGCCCTTCGGCGGGTGAAACATCAAGCCAAGGTATCAGGCTGGATCGATCGCGTGCCTGGGCCCAGACTTTTTCCTCCACCAAAGGAGCACAAAGTCATGAAGGATCATGCAAGCTTTGAGGTTCATGCCCCAGCCACATGGGTTTTCCGGGGTTTGTTGGGTAGAGGGTTGGCTCAGGTCAGGCGTTGGCGGCAATTGCACTGCGACCGTGCCGAACTGATGCGCTTGAGCGATGCTCAGTTGCGGGACGTCGGCCTGAGTCGTCTCGATGTACTGCGCGAGTACCGCCGGCCATTCTGGGACGACCCAATCAAGAAATGAGTCAGGAGGCTATAGCGGCGGCGTGGGCTCGCGTCTAGTGTAGGCGCAAGCCTTGAGGAGAAGTGCATGCCCAGCCCCTTGTCTCTCTCTATAGCGCAGGCGCGTCGGTTGAGTCTTGCCGCACAAGGCTTCGCCGGCCGTCAGCGTGCAACTGCAGTCACTGCGCGACTGCTTGGGCAGCTCATCGAGCGCCTGGGTGCGGTGCAGATCGATTCGGTCAATGCCTTGGTGCGGTCGCACTATCTGCCACTTTTCTCCCGTCTGGGAAGTTATCCACACGCGCTGCTCGATCAACTCGCCTGGGGCAGCGGGCGACAGCGCAAGTTGTTCGAGTATTGGGGGCACGAAGCCTCGTTGCTGCCGCTTGTGTTATATCCGGCGATGAATTGGCGGATGCAGCAGGCGGCAAGAGGGGAGGGCATTTATCAACAGCTGGCGCGTTTCGGTCGGGAGCAGCAGTCAACCATCCGCCGTGTACTTGCGGCGGTTGCCGAACAAGGCGCCCTGGGTGCAGGCAGCCTGTCGACCCGCCAGCAGCCGGCCGGGCAGTGGTGGGACTGGAGCGCCGAAAAACATGCATTGGAATGGTTGTTCGCAGCCGGTCAGGTCTCGGTGGCCGGGCGCCGGGGGTTTGAGCGTCTCTACGATTTGACTGAGCGGGTTATTCCTGCCCACGTCCGCTCTCAGCCAGTGCCCGACCAGGCACAGGCGCAGCGGCAACTGTTGTTGCATGCGGCCGGGGCGTTGGGCGTGGCGACAGAAAAAGACCTGCGCGACTATTTTCGGTTGGCGCCGGCCGACAGCCAGGCGCGCCTGAGTGAACTGCTGGAGGACCGGACATTGCAGAGCTGTCAGGTGCAAGGCTGGCGCCAGCCAGCGTATTGCCTGGCTCAGGCGCGAGTGCCTCGCAAGGTATCGGCCAGCGCCCTGCTTTCACCCTTCGACTCGCTGATCTGGGAGCGCGGCCGTACCGAGCGGTTGTTTGACTTCCGCTATCGGCTGGAAATCTACACTCCCGCGCACAAGCGCGTTTACGGGTATTACGTGTTGCCATTTCTCCATGACGAACGGATTGCCGCCCGGGTCGACCTGCGCGCCGAGCGCGCTCAGGGGCGATTGGCAGTGCATGCGGTACATGAAGAGGTGGCGGGGCTGGATGAGGCGGGGATGAAGGCCCTGGCCGGCAATCTGCAGGAACTGGCCAACTGGTTGGGGCTGGAGCGAATTCAGCTCAATTGTCCAAGGGCCAGCGCCGATCGATTGCGAACGGCGCTGGCAGCCAGCGTCAGCGGCGAACCTGTTTGAGGGTTTCGGCAATCAGGAAGGCCAGCTCAAGCGACTGATCGGCATTCATGCGCGGGTCGCAATGGGTGTGATAACGGTCTGACAGGCTATCCTCGGTGATCGGTCGGGCGCCGCCGATGCATTCGGTGACATTTTGCCCGGTCATTTCGATGTGGATGCCGCCGGCATAACTGCCTTCGGCCTGGTGCACCTGGAAGAACTGCTTGACCTCGCTGAGAATCTGCGCGAAATCGCGAGTCTTGTAGCCGCTGCTGGCCTTGATGGTATTGCCGTGCATCGGGTCGGAGCTCCAGAGCACCTTGCGGCCTTCGTTTTCCACGGCGCGAATCAGTGCCGGCAGATGGTCGCCGACCTTGTCTGCGCCCATGCGCACGATCAGGTTGAGGCGGCCGGGATCGTTGTCCGGATTGAGGATGTCGATCAGGCGGATCAATTCCTCGGTGTTCATGCTCGGTCCGACCTTGACCCCGATCGGATTGTTGACCCCGCGCAGGAATTCCACGTGGGCACCGTCGAGTTGACGGGTGCGGTCGCCGATCCAGAGCATGTGCGCCGAGCAGTCGTAGTAATCGTTGGTCAGGCTGTCGCGCCGAACGAAGGCTTCCTCATAATTGAGCAGCAGCGCTTCGTGGGCAGTGAAGAAGCTGGTTTCGCGCAGTTGCGGCGAACTGTCCATGCCGCAGGCCCGCATGAAAGCCAGGGTTTCATCGATGCGGTCGGCCAACAGGCTGTATTTTTCCGCCAGCGCCGAGTTGGCGATGAAGTCCAGGTTCCATTTGTGCACTTGGTGCAGGTCGGCGAAACCACCCTGGGCAAAGGCGCGCAGCAGGTTCAAGGTGGCGGTCGCCTGGTGATAGGCCTGGAGCAGGCGCTCGGGGTCCGGCACGCGGCTCTTTTCATCGAATCCGATGCCGTTGACGATGTCGCCACGGTAAGCCGGCAGGGTAACGCCTGCGATGGTTTCGTCATTGGCCGAACGCGGCTTGGCGAATTGACCGGCCATGCGCCCGACCTTGACCACCGGGCAACCCGCGGCGAAGGTCATGACGATGGCCATTTGCAGCAGTACCTTGAAGGTGTCGCGAATTTTCGCGGCCGAGAACTCGGCGAAGCTCTCTGCGCAATCGCCGCCTTGCAACAGGAAGGCACGGCCCTGGGTCACTTCGGAAAACTGTCGGCGCAATTCGCGTGCTTCACCGGCGAACACCAGCGGTGGATAACTGGCCAGGCTCTGCTCGACCTGCAGCAGGCGATCGGCATCGGGGTAGACGGGTTGCTGCTGGATTGGCAGGGCGCGCCAGCTGTCGGGGCTCCAGGGTTGGCTCATCACGGGCTCGGTATTCTTGGGGGAGATAGGTTCATGTTATCAGGTCGGGTTTTTGTGTGGCCTTTAGATTGTAATCGCGGGCAAGCCCGCTCCCACAGGGATCTCCACAGTACCTGTGGGAGCTGGCTTGCCAGCGATGAGGCCCTGACAGTCAATATAAAACGTGACCTGATGTGACCAGTCGCCGACAATCCCCTCCCTTTGACGCCCCCTAGTGACGAACGGTGTGATGGAAAAGCAAGAAGATGAAATCCCGAGAGAGCGCGTAGAGGTTCTGCTCGCCGAGGTCCACGATCAGTACGGCATGATCCGGGTGCTCGAGGTCGAGGACTATCGCTTTCTCGAATTCGGCGATGCCATCGAGCAAAGCTGCGTGTTCACCGCCGATCCCAGTTGGCTGGAATACGACTACACCCGCGCCATGCTGATCGGTGCGTTGTGCCATCAGGCGCCGGAAAGCGCATTGTTCCTGGGCCTGGGTGCGGGAACCCTGACCCAGGCGTGCCTCAAGTTCCTGCCGCTGGAGGATGTCGAGGCCATCGAGCTGCGCCCGGACGTGCCACGCCTGGCAATCGAGTACATGGGCCTGGATGATGACCCGCGCCTGTATATCCGCGTTGGCGATGCGATCGAGTTGCTTGGCACTGCCGAGCCTGCCGACCTGATCTTCGTCGACCTTTATACCGATCACGGTCCTGGCGTCGGACATCTGGCCTGGCGTTTCCTTGAGGATTGCCAGAAGCGCCTGAATCCTGGCGGCTGGCTGATCATCAACCAGTGGGCCGGAGATGATGGCAAGCCGTTGGGGGCGGCCCTGTTGCGTGGCCTTTATCACCGGCACTACTGGGAACTTCCGGTCAAGGAGGGCAACGTCATCCTGATGGTGCCCGCCGATCTTGAACAGGGCCTGGACATGCCGGCCTTGATTGCACGGGCCGAAGCCCTGGCACCGCGCCTGGGCTATTCCTTGCAATCGCTGATCGGACAGATCCGGCCGGCGACCTGATCACTGCCCCTTGAAGTCGCCCAGGCGGCGCTCCAGCATGGCCGCCATGCCTTCGCGGGCATCTTCACTGTCGAGCAGTTTGGTAGTCATGGCTTGCAGGTCGCTGATCGCCTGGGTTTCGCCTTTGAGCAAGGCCTGGCGTGCGGAGGCCAGGATGGCTTGTACGCCCAAGGGGGCCTGCCGGGCGATTCGTGTTGCCAACTCCAGGGCGCGGGGCATAAGGTCTTCGGTAGCCATGACTTCCTGCACAAGGCCCAGATGCAGCGCTTCATGGGAGTCGAACTCGTCCCCGGTGAGCAACCAGCGCATGGCATTGCCCCAGCCCGCGATCTGCTGCAGACGCACCGTGGCGCCACCGAAGGGAAAAATGCCGCGCTGCACTTCCAGTTGGGCGAAGCGGGTGTTGCTCGCGCACAGGTTGATGTCGGCAGCCAGCATCAATTCAATGCCGATCGTCAGGCAATAGCCCTTGACGGCCACTATCACCGGTTTGCTGACTCGTGCTGCGCCGAATACGCCCCAAGGGTCGCAACCGCCTTGGGGTATTTCCCATCCCTTGCTGAGTGTGGCTGCAACGTTGACCAGGTCGAGCCCGGCGGTGAAGTGCTCGCCGTGGGCATGCACCACTGCCACGCGGGCCTGTTGATTGCGTTCGAATTCGCCGTAGGCCAGGCTCAATTGATTGAGCATGTCCAGGTCGAAGGCATTGCACTTGGCCGGTCGGTCGAGTCCGATCAGCATGACTTGGCCACGCAGTTCACGCGTGACGTGGCCGGGGCAGGGGGTGGTCATGATGAAAATTCCTCGAGCGGGAAGGAGGGTTCAGGATGAACCGTTTTAGCAACGCAGTCAGCACAGCCGGCCTTTTGCAAAATAGTCCCTGCGGCAATTATCCGCAAAGCCTGTGACACAGAGGTGTACGGCTGCAGGTTTCTGATAAAAAACTCTCACGTGGGGAGCGAATTCAGGTATAGTGCGCGCCGGTCTTTGATCAGACCACGTTTAGGTAGTGCAATCCCCCGAAGACAGCTTCGGCTGCGCGTTCGCCCTGCGGACTCTCCTTGACGTTCCTTTCATTCAATCGTTTTCGCAAATCCCCGCCGACAAAGCTGCCAGGGTGACTTTCGAGTCTTACAAGGCATGCGCAGCTTTGGAGCATGGGTCTTTGCGGATGCACTTAGAGGCAGACCCATGACCCAGGAACTCGGCGGCTTCGCCGCTCTCGAACTTCATCCAAGTATTGTTGCTGCAGTAGTAGCTACAGGCTACGAAGAGCCTTCGGCCATTCAGCAGCAATCGATCCCGATTATCCTCGCCGGTCACGACATGATTGGTCAGGCGCAGACCGGTACCGGTAAAACCGCTGCCTTCGCCCTGCCGATCCTGCATCGTATCGACCCGAGCAAACGCGAGCCGCAAGCCCTGATCCTTGCGCCAACCCGTGAGTTGGCGCTGCAAGTAGCCACCGCTTTCGAAACCTACGCCAAGCAGATGCCGGGCGTAACCGTGGTGGCTGTATACGGTGGTGCCCCGATGGGCCCACAACTGAAAGCTATCCGTAACGGCGCTCAGATCGTCGTCGCTACCCCGGGCCGTCTGTGCGACCACCTGCGTCGTGACGAGAAAGTCCTGGCGACCGTGAACCACCTGGTTCTCGACGAAGCCGACGAAATGCTCAAGCTGGGCTTCATGGATGACCTGGAAGTCATCTTCAAGGCCATGCCTGAAACCCGTCAGACCGTGCTGTTCTCGGCCACGTTGCCGCAGTCGATCCGTGCGATCGCCGAGCGTCACCTGCGTGACCCGAAACACGTCAAGATCCAGAGCAAGACCCAGACCGTTACTGCGATCGAGCAGGCTCACCTGCTGGTTCATGCTGACCAGAAGACCTCCGCTGTCCTGCGTCTGCTGGAAGTCGAGGAATTCGACGCCCTGATCGCTTTCGTGCGTACCAAGCAAGCGACCCTTGACCTGGCAAGCGCCCTGGAAGCCAAAGGCTACAAGGCTGCCGCCCTGAACGGCGACATCGCCCAGAATCAGCGTGAGCGCGTCATCGACTCGCTCAAGGATGGCCGTCTGGACATCGTCGTCGCCACCGACGTTGCTGCCCGTGGTCTGGACGTTCCGCGTATCACCCACGTATTCAACGTGGACATGCCGTACGATCCAGAGTCCTACGTTCACCGTATCGGCCGTACCGGCCGTGCCGGCCGTGAAGGTCGTGCGCTGCTGCTGGTCACTCCGCGTGAGCGCCGCATGCTGCAAGTGATCGAGCGTGTCACCGGGCAGAAGGTTGCCGAAGTTCGCCTGCCGAACGCCCAGGCCGTTCTCGATGCGCGCATCAAGAAGTTGACCAACAGCCTGTCGCCGCTGGTTGGCGATGCCGAATCGACCCACGGTGATCTGCTCGATCGCCTGACCGCCGACATCGGTTGCAGCCCGCGTGCCCTGGCCGCAGCCCTGCTGCGCAAGGCCACCAACGCCCAGGCCCTGACCCTGGAAGCCGTAGAGCGCGAGCAGCCACTGGTTCCGACCAGCGCACCGCGTGAGCGTACCGAGCGCAGTGGTGACCGTCCTGATCGTGGCGACCGCGAGCGTCGCGCGCCGATGCCGCTGGCTGAAGGTCGTGCGCGTTGCCGCACTGCCCTGGGTGCTCGTGACGGTATCGCCGCGAAGAACCTGCTGGGTGCCATCCTCAACGAAGGCGGCCTGGCCCGCGAAGCCATCGGTCGCATCCAGGTGCGTGACAGCTTCAGCCTGGTCGAGCTGCCGGAAGATGGCCTCGAGCGTCTGCTGACCAAGCTCAAGGACACTCGTGTCGCTGGCAAGCAGCTGAAGCTGCGTCGCTATCGCGAAGATTGATCCGCGCTGAATGAAAAAATCCCCGACTGGTTCGGGGATTTTTTTTGTCTGGCAATATGATGGCCTTGCGCGGGCCCTGTAGCCGCTGCCGCAGGCTGCGCTGAGGGCCGAAGGACCTCCTTGCGATTTGAAATCTTGCGCCCGCGTTGCGGTCGAGCGCAGCCTTCGGCAGCGGCTACGCCGACCGAGTCGCTCTCAATCAAACCGGTAGATATCCATCCCCAGCGCGCCCAGAGTGAAGCCCTGATGGACGATGCTGAACTCATCACCGGCACCCCTGGCGAAATACAGCGGTAACAGGTGCTCATCGCTGGGATGGTTGCGCACCGCAAACGGCGCTTGCCGGCGATAATCGAACAATGCGGCTTCGTCGTTGCTGGCGAGCTTCTCAACCACCCAGTCACGAAATGCCAATGCCCACGGCTCGACGCTCTCGGGGCCGGCGTGCCAGTCCAGTTCGCGCAGGTTATGGGTGATGCTGCCGGAGCCGATCAGCAGGATGCCTTGTTCTCGCAGTTGTGCGAGGGCCTTGCCGACCTGGTTTTGCAGTTCGGGGCCCAGGCGGCTGGGCAGGGATACTTGCACCACGGGAATGTCTGCCTGCGGATACATCAGCGATAGCGGTACCCAGACACCATGATCGAACGGACGTTGCGGGTCCAGGCGGGCCGGGAGTCCGGCCTGGTTCAACAGCCCAGCCACCTGGGCAGCCAGCTGCGGCTCGCCAGGCGCGGGGTATTGCACCGCGAACAGTTCTGCTGGAAAACCACCGAAGTCATGCCAGGTTTCCGGGGAAGGGCTGCTGGCTACCAGTAGCTCATGGCTTTCCCAGTGGGCGGAGACAATAACGATCGCTTTGGGTCGGGGCAGCTCGGCGGCCAGCTTGAGCAAGGCCGGCCCGCTGGCCCCCGGTTGCAGGGCAAGCATGGGTGAACCATGTGATATGAAGAGGCTGGGGAGCATGGAACAGGTCCTGAGCGTTAAGATGTGATCATCTTCAATCAGATCAATGATCTAATTCCAATATAAGTTTTAGTGTCTTTCAATCGAATTTCTTGAGGTGATCATGGAACCGGAGTTTTGGCACAAGCGTTGGGAGCAAAACCAGATCGGTTTCCACCAGGAGGACGTCAACCCTTGCCTGCAGCGATACTGGCCAGGCCTGGGGCTTGCTTCCGGGGCGCGAGTGCTGGTGCCGCTGTGCGGCAAGAGCCTGGATATGGTGTGGCTGGCGGGGCAGGGCTTGCGCGTGCTGGGGGTCGAGTTGTCGTCCAGGGCCGTGGAAGATTTTTGCCGGGAGCAGCAATTGCAGCCGCAAATTAACCGCCGGGGCGCCTTCACGGTTTACCAGTGCGACGGAATCGAACTGTGGTGTGGCGACATCTTTGCCTTGAGCGCGGCCGATGTGGCCGATTGCGTCGGCCTGTATGACAGGGCGGCGCTGATTGCCCTGCCAGCGGAAATGCGCGAGCGCTACTGCGCCCATCTCGACGGCATCCTGCCGCGTGAGTGCAGGGGCTTGCTGGTTACCCTGGAATACGATCAAGCCGCCATGGCCGGGCCGCCTTTCTCGGTGACCGATGACGAAGTGCAGGCTCGTCTGGCTGCGCATTGGCAGCTGCAGACCCTCGAGTCACTGGATGTTCTCGCCCAGAGCCCGAAATTCCTGCAGGCCGGTGTAAGTCGTTTGCAAGAGCGTGTCTATCGACTGCAGCGAGATTGACAAGGCAACAAAAAGGGCGACCGAAGTCGCCCTTTTTTTCGCTGGATCAACCGCGACGGCGCAGGGCCTCGATCCGGTCTTCCAGAGGTGGGTGACTCATGAACAGGCCCGCCAGGCCGTGCTTCAGGCCGCCATTGATGCCGAAGGCGGTCAGTGTGTCGGGCATGTGCACCGGTACGCCCTGTTCGGAACGCAGGCGTTGCAGGGCGCCGATCATGGCGTTGGTTCCAGCCAGCTGGGCGCCGGCTTCGTCTGCGCGGAATTCGCGTTTGCGCGAGAACCACATCACGATGACGCTGGCCAGGACACCCAGGACCAGTTCGGCGAAGATGGTCGCGATGTAGTAGGCCATGCCCTGGCCTTCCTCGTTCTTGAAGATGACCTTGTCGACGAAGTTGCCGATGATTCGCGCAAAAAACATCACGAAGGTGTTCACCACGCCCTGCACCAGTGCCAGGGTCACCATGTCGCCGTTGGCGACGTGGCCGATCTCGTGGGCCAGCACGGCTTTCACTTCATCGGGCGAGAAGCGCTCGAGCAAGCCCTGACTGACTGCAACCAGGGCGTCGTTCTTGTTCCAGCCCGTGGCGAAGGCGTTGGCCTCGTAGGCGGGGAAAATCCCCACTTCAGGCATTTTGATACCGGCTTCGCGAGACAGTTGTTCTACGGTCTGCAGCAGCCATTGTTCATGGCGAGTGCGCGGCTGCGTGATGATCTGGGTGCTGGTGCTCATCTTCGCCATCCACTTGGAGATGAACAGCGAAAACAGGGAACCGGCAAAACCAAATACCGCACAGAAGATCAGCAGCTGATTGAGGTTGAGATCAACCCCATTGGCCGCCATGAACCCATTGAAGCCAAACAGGCTCAAGGTAATGCTGGCAATCAGCACGACCGCAAGGTTGGTGGCCAAAAACAGCAAGATGCGCATCATGGTTGTAACGTTCTCCTGACGTATAAATATGTAGCGTATGCGGGTATATAAGGTGCGGACACCGGTGATTCAACCGGGGGACTATTTCAAACTGTGTCCTTGCTTGGATTCTAGACGCAGTCAGGCCGCCGGTATGCATGAAAATGCCAGGCTGTTGGCGGGCTGGAGTCGCTGGGGCGGGCCTGGGCGCACCGTATACGGGCACGCCCAGGGGGGGGCGCGTTTTTCGCTTATTGGCGATACGACTTGAGGAAATTTCCGATGCGGCCGATGGCCTGATCCAGGTCGTCTACCCGTGGCAGGGTCACGACGCGGAAGTGATCCGGCCATGGCCAGTTGAACGCGGTGCCTTGCACGACCAGCAGCTTTTCCGACAGCAGCAGGTCAAGGACGAATTTCTCGTCGTTGTGGATCGGGCAGATTTTCGGATCGATCCGTGGAAAGGCGTAGAGCGCACCCATCGGTTTCACGCAGCTGACGCCGGGAATGTCGTTGAGCAGTTCCCAGGTACGGTTGCGTTGCTCGAGTAGACGACCGGCCGGCAGGACCAGGTCGTTGATGCTCTGGTAGCCGCCCAGCGCGGTCTGGATTGCGTGCTGGCTGGGCACGTTGGCGCACAGGCGCATGTTGGCCAGCATGTCGATGCCCTCGATATAGCTCTGGGCATTGTGCTTGGGTCCGGAAATCGCCACCCAACCGGAGCGGAAACCCGCCACGCGATAGGATTTGGACAGGCCGTTGAAGGTCAGGCACAACAGGTCCGGTGCCAGCGAAGCGGTGCAGATGTGGACCGCGTCGTCGTAGAGGATCTTGTCGTAGATCTCATCGGAGAACACCACCAGATTGTGCTGGCGGGCCAGTTCGAGCATGCCCAGCAACACTTCCTTGGAATACACCGCACCCGTGGGGTTGTTCGGGTTGATGATGACCATGGCCTTGGTGTTCGGGGTGATCCTGGACTTGATGTCGTCAAGGTCCGGCCACCAGTTGGCCTGCTCGTCGCAAAGGTAGTGCACCGGGTTGCCGCCAGCGAGGGTGACGGCGGCGGTCCACAGCGGGTAATCGGGCGCCGGGATCAGGACTTCGTCGCCGTTGTTGAGCAGGGCCTGCATCGACATCACGATCAGCTCGGAGACGCCGTTGCCCAGGTAGATGTCTTCGATGCCGACACCTTCGACCTGCTTCTGCTGGTAGTACTGCATGACCGCCTTGCGAGCGCTGAACAGGCCTTTGGAGTCGCTGTAGCCCTGTGCGGTCGGCAGGTTGCGGATCACGTCCTGAAGGATTTCGTCCGGCGCTTCGAAACCAAATGGCGCAGGGTTGCCGATGTTCAGCTTGAGGATGCGATGGCCTTCCTCTTCCAGGCGTTTGGCGTGCTTGAGCACCGGGCCGCGAATGTCATAGCAGACATTGGCGAGCTTGTTCGATTTGCTGAACTGCATGATGTGATCCCGATTAGAAAAGATCGCCGCGCTGTGCGCTGTGAAAATCAGTTTGTAAAGCGTGTAACGCGGGTGCCAGACTGACGTCTGTTGAGGCGCAATCATACGTGCCGCTCGATCTGCGGAAAAGATACAGATCGGGCTTTTTCAGTTGCCGAGGTCTACCCATGGAAAAGCTTGAAAAGACGCTTGAAGAGTGGAAAGCAATGCTCGATCCAGAGCAGTACAACGTCTGCCGCCTGAAGGCCACCGAACGGCCGCACACCGGCAAGTACAACCGCCACACGGATGATGGGGTGTATCACTGCATTTGTTGTGGCGAGGCGCTGTTCGACTCGAAAGCCAAATTCGATTCCGGTTGCGGCTGGCCAAGCTTCTACCAGCCGATCGCCGAGCGTGCGATGGTCGAAATCAGGGACACCAGCCACGGCATGATCCGCACGGAAGTGACCTGCGCCAGGTGTGATGCACACCTGGGCCACGTTTTCCCCGACGGTCCGCCACCGACCGGCTTGCGCTACTGCATCAACTCGGTGTGCCTGGACTTCAAGCCGCGCGCCTGATTGCACGGTATTCGGGCAATGGATAGGGATTGCATTCCATTGCCCGAGGTTTTCCCCTGTGTCCTGACTTTCATGGAGGTTGCGTCATGAGTGACAAGCTATTGAGCATTCCCTGCACCACCATTACCGGTGAGCAGAAAACCCTGGGTGACTTCGCCGGCAAGGCGCTGTTGGTGGTCAATACCGCCAGCCAGTGTGGTTTCACGCCGCAATACAAGGGCCTGGAGAAGCTCTGGCAGAGCTACAAGGATCGCGGACTGGTGGTGTTGGGGTTCCCGTGCAACCAGTTCGGCAAGCAGGAACCGGGCGATGAGCGTGACATTTCGCAGTTCTGCGAGTTGAATTTCGGCGTGAGTTTTCCGTTGTTCCGCAAGATCGAGGTGAACGGTGGTGGTGCCCATCCATTGTTCGTTCAACTGAAGAAGCGTGCGCCAGGCGTTCTGGGGAGCGAGCGGATCAAATGGAACTTCACCAAGTTCCTGATCGGGCGTGACGGCCAGACCATCAAGCGCTTCGCGCCCCTGACCAAACCCGAAGACTTGACTGCCGAGATCGAAGCGCTGCTCAAGTGAGCGGGCAGGATTCCAGGGCATCCGGTCATTGGGCAGGCGTCGCCGCCACCCAGTGATCGATCAGCATGATCAATTCTTCCCGGCGAAACGGCTTGGCCAGATAGTCGCTCATGCCGGCCGCACGACAGCGTTCGCGTTCTTCGGGCATGGCGTTGGCGGTCAGGGCGACGATTGGCAGCTGCGGCCAGCGTCCGCTTTGGCGGATACGTCGACTGGCTTCGTAGCCGTCCATCACGGGCATGTTGCAGTCCATCAGCACCAGATCGAAGGTGTTGTCTTCCAGTAGCAGCATGGCTTCGCCGCCGTGGCCGGCCACGGCCACGTCACATCCCAGCTTGCTCAACATGCCTTTGGCGACCAACTGATTGACCGGGTTGTCTTCGACCAACAGGATGCGTGCCCGTCGCTCGGTAGATGCCTCGCCGGGGTTTGCACCCGGGTTCGGGCTGTCCGCTGTATGCAGGATGCGTCGCAAGGTCTGATACAGCGCATTGCGCGCCAATGGCCGTGCCTGTTGTTGCAAGGGGGCCAGGGCCGCTGCCTGCTCGCTGGGCAGGAAGTTGCCGTAGGCGGTCACCAGCAAAATGGGGGCAGTGATGCCCGGGCGCAGGCCAAACAGGCATTCGGGGCAATCGGTGATCAACAGGTCGGGGCTGCAGCCAGCCAGGCTTTCATCGATGCTGTAGCGGCGGTAGTCCAGGCCCATGGCGGGCAGCAAACTGTCGAGAAGTTCGGCAAGGCCGCTCCCGGCCGCGCTGATTGAGATGACCTGACCTTTGAGTGGTGCGGGTGGGATCGCCGGCGTATGGGTGAGCAGAGGCAGCACTGCACTGAACTGACTGCCAAAACCGGCCTCGGAGCTGATGCTCAGGCGCCCTTGCATGGCTTCGCACAGGTTGTTGGTCAATGCCAGGCCCAGGCCGGTGCCACCAAACTGGCGGGTGATGCCGGCGCCCGCCTGGGTGAATGGCTGGAAGATCTTGACTTGCGCATCGCGGGGGATGCCGATGCCGGTGTCGCAGACCTCGATCCGAACACCGCCCGGGTAGCTGCTCAGGCGTACATCGACGCGGCCGAAACGGGTGAATTTGAGCGCGTTGGACAGCAGGTTGCTGACGATCTGGCGTACCCGGGTCGGGTCGCCGAGCACCATGGAGGGAAATTGCGGGTCGATCAGGCAGGTCAGTTCGACGTTGGGGGCGGCATTCTGCGAAAGCAGGTTGGCAGTGTCCTCGACCAGGGCGCCCAGATCGAAGGGGATACGCTCGAGCTCCAGTTGCCCGGCATCGAATTTGGACAAATCGAGAATGTCGTTGAGCAGCTCGACCAGAACTTTGCCCGAGTCATGGGCGATTGACAGTTGCTGGCGTTGTTCGGCAGAGAGCGGGCTGTCCAGCGACAGGGCGATCATCCCCAGCAAACCGTTCAGCGGGGTGCGGATTTCATGGCTCATGTTGGCCAGGAATGCCGCGCGCGCATGGGCCATGTCCAGGGCAGTGCGACGGGCTTTTTCAAGTTCTTCGTTGGACAGGCTCAGGCGGGTGTTGCTGGCCTTGAGTTCAGTGGTCCGGGCGGAAACGATGTTTTCCAGCTCGTTGAGATAATCGGTCAGGCGGTTTTCGGCGTTGCGCCGTTGCTGGATCTCGGTGGCCATGCTGATGAATTGCTGGTTGGCGACTTTGACCAGCACACCGATTTCATCGCGTTCATGACCGGGCGGGCAACGCAGCTTGTGCTGGTTCGCGCTGCCGGGATCGCGTTTGCTGAGTGCGCCGATGACCCGTACCAGCGGTTTGGTCAGCATGAAGTAGAACAGCGTGAGCAGGATCCCGGTGAGGATCAGGCTGCGGATGCAGCCATTGAGCAGGGTGATCTCGGCACGGCGCAGAAAGCGCTCGCCATAGGCATAGGTATCGGCGCTCAGTTGCAGGGTGCCCAAGGGCTCATCGGGCAGGTGGCTGAGAAACAGGACGTCTTCGAACTGGCGACTCTCGCCGAACAGAAAGTCGCTGAGCAGGCGATAGCGACTTTCCAGGCGCGGCCGTTCGACATTGGCAAGCACGGTGCCGTTGTTGTCGGTCAGTTTTGCCGCATTGATGGCGGGCGAGCGCAACAAGCCCAGGGTCAGCTCTTTGGCCAGCTCCGGGTCGATGTTGTAGGCGATCCGCGAGGCCGGGTTATGACTGATTTCCATCTGGGACAACATCTCGCGGTTGATGGAGGCGTCTTCGCTGGCATAATCGATGCTGATCTGGATGAGGCTGAGCAAGGTTCCAAGAATGAAGCCGACCAGTACCGTCAGTCGGGCTTGCTTGAACGACAGGCGCTGGGTGAACTTTATATCCATGGGGTCATGAGCCGGTTTCTCGTTTCAAACGCGCCCAAGCATAGCCGAAGAAGTCTAGCCTGCGGCATGTCACTTTTTTGCGTCGTTGATCCCGTATCTGTCTTGAGGAGAAGTCGTGGACTCTCGTTTGAATGCCTTTCTGGAGCGTGCCGATGCCGTCCTGGCGCGCCTGGAGCCTTTGTTGCCGGCACCTCGCCCGGCCATCGACTGGGAGAAATGCCTGGCCGCGCGTTGGCACCGCGACAGCCGCGGCGGTTTTCTGTTGCCGCTGGACGTCAGCCTGGACATGCGCCTGTCGGACTTGATCGGCGTCGATCAACAGCGTGATCAACTGGCCCGCAATACCCGGCAGTTCCTCGATGGCATGCCGGCCAACCATGCCTTGCTCTGGGGGTCGCGTGGTACCGGCAAGTCTTCGCTGATCCGCGCTTTGCTGGCCGAGCACGCCGAGGCTGGACTGCGGCTGATCGAAATCGAGCGCGACCACCTGTCGGATCTGCCGCGGGTCGTGGAGCAACTGCACAAACTGCCCCAGCGCTTCGTACTGTTCTGCGACGACCTCTCGTTCGAGGCCGGAGAGAGCGACTACCGCGTGCTCAAGAGTGTACTCGACGGTTCGTTGGAACGGGCACCGGACAACGTGCTGTTGTATGCCACATCCAACCGCCGCCATCTGGTACCAGAGAAGCAGAGCGACAACGAACACTGGCAATTGGTCGATGGTGAAGTGCATCCCAACGAAGCAGTGGAAGACAAGATCGCCTTGTCCGACCGTTTTGGCTTGTGGCTTTCGTTCTATCCCTTTACCCAGGACCACTTTCTCAGTGTGGTCGAACACTGGATCGGCGAGCTGGCTCAGAAGGCTGGCCTGGTCTGGGAGCGCAGCGAGGAGCTCGACAAGCTGGCAATCCGTTGGGCGACCGGGCGCGGCAATCGCAATGGCCGCTGCGCCTATCAATTCGCCCGTTATTGGGTTGGGCTCAAACTGTTGGAGCAAAAGGCATGATCGATCTACAAAAAGCCGGTGCGGGTCTTGGCGGCTACGCGCTGCTGGCGGCGCAGCTGGAGTCCTTGTTGGCCGATGAACGCGACTTCATCGCCAATGCCGCGCAGTTTTCCGCCTTCCTCTACAGCCAGGTCGAGGACCTGAACTGGGCGGGCTTCTACCTCAATCGCAATGAAGAGCTGGTACTGGGGCCGTTTCAGGGGCAGATCGCTTGCGTACGCATTGCCTTCGGGCGCGGTGTCTGCGGGACGGCGGCCAGCACCCGGCAGACCCAGCGGGTGGAGGACGTGCACGCCTTCCCGGGGCACATTGCCTGCGACAGCGCCTCGAACAGCGAGGTGGTGATTCCTTTGGTGAAGAAGGGGCGCTTGATCGGTGTGCTTGATCTGGACAGCCCGAAACTGGCGCGGTTTACCGAGCAGGATCAGGTCGGGCTGGAGCGTTTGGCGGAGATATTCTTGCGTTTGACTGACTGTTAAGAGGGTTTCATCTCGTTCCCACGCTCTGCGTGGGAATGCTTCCCCAGACGCTCTGCGTCGCCCTCGGTTTGACGCAGAGCGTCATTCACTGCGTTCCCACGCAGAGCGTGGGAACGAGGGCAGGTATTTGCTCAGTCGTAGATGACTTTTTTCTTCCAGTTTTCTTCTTCGTCGGTCTTGAGTCCATCAGTCAACTGATTGACCTGATCTTCGGCTGGCGCGGTAATGGCCACTAACATGGCGTTGGTACGGGCCAGCAGTTTCTCGAGGTACTGGAGCTGTTCCTGATAGACCTGGGGCTCAGGCTGCTTGCGCAGGTACTGCACGCCACGTTCGAACGCCAGGCGGGCCTGGCCCGGCTGATTCTGCTGCAAGGCGTGCTGCCCCAGGTTGTTGAAGAACTCGATATGCAGCTGCACCAGAATATGACGGACTTCCCTGATCCAGTGCTTGGCCTCGGAAGCAGGCAGGAAACCTTCCTGGGCGGCGCGAGCGATCTGGCTATGCAGGGCTTCGAGCAGGTGCCGTACATCCTTGGCACGGGCTTCGGTCAGGATCGGGGTGGGCCGATTGCTGATCGGCATCGCTTCACCCTTGGCCAGCAATGCTTCGAGTTCACCGATGCGCGTTATCAGTACCGGGTTCTTTTTATCCTGGGCCAGCAGGCGTTTGTTTAGGTTCAGCTCCAGGCGCGTCAACAGCACCTTCAAGGCCGGCGACATGAATTGGCCGGGAAAGGACTCGGTGACTTCACCACAGCGACGTATGCGCTCTCCCAGGTCAATCTTGAGGCGAGCTTTTTCCAGTTTGTTGTTTTCCACCACATTGTTCATGTAGCCGACGGCGATCAACAGGGCGATCCCGGCTACGATGAAGAGAGTGATCATGAGTGGCGTCACTGTTAAAGCCTCTTCTGGACGATTTTCGTTCGAGTGTAGTGGCTTAGCATTTGGCCGGATAGAGCCTTTGATGACTTCGCCGTGGGCCAATAGTGGCTATTTGATCTGTATCGGCCGTGCCAGTGGGGTTTGCGCTTGTTCGGGTGCCAGAAAATAAACGTCAAGGCCCCGGCGCGTGCAAAGGCATGCCGGGAGGGCTGAAAGGGCAGGGAAGTCATTGATTTAAATAAATTTATATCAGGGGGTTGACGACCTCTCAAAGCATCCATAGAATGCGCGCCACTTGCAGCGTAAAGCACACAGCGAAACGCAGCGAGTAGTGAATGTTGTAGTGTGTCCCCTTCGTCTAGTGGC